>NZ_AUGS01000009.1 GCF_000422785.1 Pseudovibrio exalbescens DSM 16456 | reverse complement strand
ACGGAAAGGATAACCGCTGAAGGCATCTAAGCGGGAAACCTACCTCAAAACGAGTTCTCCCTGAAGAGCCGTGGTAGACCACCACGTCGATAGGAGGCATGTGGAAGTGTGGCAACACACGAAGCTGAGCCTTACTAATAGCTCGTTCGATCTTGATCACTCCCATTAAGCTATAATCACTAAAAATCCAGCTTCTCAAATTGTTGTTATCCTGCCCGGTGGCTAAAGCGGGGCGCCCCCACCCGATCCCATCCCGAACTCGGAAGTGAAACGCCCCAGCGCCAATGGTACTGTGTCTCAAGACACGGGAGAGTAGGACGCCGCCGGGCATGATAACAACAAACAAAAACCTCTCCAGCATCAAACAGAACAACTCAATCCCAAAAGCCCCCGACGCATAACGCGCGGGGGCTTTTTGCGTCTGAAACACCCATCTAAAACACGCCTACTCATCCGGCGCCGTCAAAACACCAAAAACACCCTCGGGGGTATGAACTCCCGCAAGCGCCGGCCCCTTACCAAATTACGAGCGCCCGTTTTGCACATGATCACCAGCCGGCAGCGATGGTCGGGTTTCTTGTCTTTCTCATCTTAAGCGGTTCGTCGAGAACGGGATTAAGTTTCTGTCTGTTTTGGCAGGTTCTTTTTGAAAATGCGGGTGAAGGACTTCGCCGTAAGACCGTGGAACACTACGCTGAGAGATATGGTGGTTACGGCCGTTGCGGTGAGAATGCCCACATTGTCTGGCGCTTCATCAAGCACAATGATGGCAAAGACGACGCTGGCAAGCCCCCGCGGCCCAAACCAGCCCACAAACAAGCGCTCCACGGGACGCAGGTCTGTGCCAAGCAGCGCCAGGTACACCGGCAGGAGGCGCACCACCGTGAGGCTGAGCAAGGCGTAAAGAACGATTTCCGGCGTCATGAGAAACAGCGCCGGCCCCATAACCCCGGCTCCGAAGATGACCCAGGTGACAAGGGCGAAGGCGTCGCCCGTGCCTTCGGCTGCGGCGAGAAACTCGTGCTTGTAAGGCCTGCGGTAAATGCCATAGACAAGGCCGCCGACAAAGGCGGCAATAAAGCCGGACCCTCCAAATGCCTGCGCTGCGGTAAAACACAACAACGCCAGGCCGATGATCGTGATTTGCCGCCAGGTCTCGCGTATCCAGCCCCGTTTGTTCGCAAATTCAATCATATGATGGCCACCCCAGGCGAGAACAACGCCAATGACAGCGCCTTTACCCAACTCCTCAATAATCAAGGGGATCGCCAATTGGCGAAAGCTCTGGGCGGTTTCGGGCTCGGTGGCGATGATCAGCAGGCTGAGCACCACGGGCACGCAAATACCGTCGTTCAGGCCGCTTTCCACGTTGAGACTGCCGCGTAGCATGGGCGGTACGCGGGGCGAGGTAACGACCGCCTTGCCAAGGGCGGCATCCGTTGGGGCCAGCAAGGCGGCAAGAAGGGCGATCTCCACGGCGGAGACACCGGGAAACACAAGCAGGCCAGCGCCAATGCCGAGGAAAATTGTGAGGGGCAGGCCGATCAACAACAGGCGTAGCGGCAAGCCAATGTGCCGGCGCAATACGGTCAGGTTGGTATTTGCCGCATCGGTGAACAGCACCAGTGCCAGAGTGAGCTCGGCTAACAGCTTCAACCCTTCTGTCTGAATATTCAGCTCCAACGCATCAAGGCCAATCGGTCCCAGTGCCAGGCCTGCCGTGGTGAACAACAGGGCGCCGCTGAAAGAACTGCGTTCCAGCCCGCCCGCCAGAATGCTGTAGAGGAACACAAGAGCAAACAGGATGGATAGGGTCAAATACATCCGCAATCTCCGGTGGGGCGGCGCAGAAGATGCGCCAACATGCCGACCGGGCCAGCATGCGCCTTCGCGGAAGGGGATGCAACCTGACGGATTGGGGGGCTGAACGACGCGTGCCGGCCTGCCCTAAAACTTGTGCGGGAAAACTGGCCGCCACTGCGAAAAATTCCCCGCTGCTTCTGGACAAGGCGCCAGATCCTCCCTATAAGACCGTCACTTCGCTGTGACAGCATTTCGTTTGTCGGCAGCGCGCCCGGATAGCTCAGTTGGTAGAGCAGCGGATTGAAAATCCGCGTGTCGGTGGTTCGAATCCGCCTCCGGGCACCATCTCTTCTTTTTTCCTGAAATTCATTCGTGCGGCGTCTCACAGTGTGAGAACTTGCTCTAGTGTCGTGTGCCGTCAGCCGCGGAGCAGACACGCGCCAACAGCACCGCCGGGCGTGGTGTGGCCCGCAGTGGGTGGCAGGAACTCCCGCCGCAGGGCGGGTGTGGCAAGGCGGGCAGGCGGTGCCTGCGCTGTTTGGTTAAATGTTTCTTCGGCATCGGCTACTCGCCTTGCCCGGACACTTTGTGCGCAGAAATGATTCCGGCTGCGGGTAGACGCGAAAGGCAGTTGCCTGCCACCGCTGGACGCCCCCCAAGCCAGCTCTGCCCCACCGAACCATGCGGCCGCGTTCGGCTTTTCCTGCGCCGGACCGTCTGGGCAATGCGTTACCCTGCCCATTGGCCCCGTCCGTCCCACGACTCTGCGGCGGGCGGTCCGCCGGCAGGCCCGGTTTCGCGGGAACCCATTCACCCTAGACGCGCGCGGCTCAACGGGGACAAGTTTTTTCCGGCAAGTGCTGCCAGACGCTGCAAAGCGCACAAGGCGAGGACACCTTGTGGTTGTGGGCCTTTGGTCGAGTTGGGCACGCGCGGCATTTGGTTTATCCTGAAAAGGCAGCATCACCGCGGCATTCATCAGGGAGACCATGTCCATGTCCGTTCCCATAGATCGCAAGGCCACCGAAGCGGATTTGCCTGTTCTGCTTGCCCTTGAAGAGCGCTATATGGCAGAGCTGGAGCCGCAGCATTATGAGCATTGGAAGAAGGCGGAGGCTGCCAATCTGCGCCGCTTGACCGACCACCTGCCGCAAACCCATGTGGTGGAACTGGGCGAGCAGGTGGTGGGCTATTGCAACTGGGGGCTGGTGCGGGACGAGCCTACGCTTTTAACCCTTTATGTGTTGCAGGACTTCCGCCGCTACGGGCTGGCCGCCCGGTTGCTCGAGCTAGCGGAGGAGCAGGTTACCCGAGCCGGGTTCAACCGCTGCTGCTTTGCACCGGTAAGCACCCACCCGGCGCGTGTTTTTCTGGAACGGGGCGGGTACAAGCTGGTGCGCGATGATGGCGAGCGCCTACACCTTTTGAAAACGTGGTAATGTCAGAAGAACAAGCCATGGCGGGTTTCGGAGCCTGACCCCCAAAGGGGTTTGAGAGCCGTCCCGCTTGCCTCAGTGGTCATCCCGGCCCCCGCGCCGGGATCCAGCGGGTTGTGCGTCGCGTTCGGACGCTCGGGCATGAAGCAAAGGTTTCTCCATGTCGCTCTGGATCCCGCATCAAGCGCGGGATGACGGCTTTAATAAAGAGCAAGGCTGTGAGCCAATGAGACCCGCCGTCGCCTCTACCCCACACGGTCGTCATCCCGGCCCCCGAGCCGGGATCCAGCCGGCGATTGCGACATGCTCGGGTGGTCAGGCATGAAGCAAAGGTTTTTCCATGTCGCTCTGGATCCCGCGTCAAGCGCGGGATGACGTCCGAGGGGGAGGTGAGCGTGTTGGGATTCAAAGGCGTTGCTGATATTAGGCGCGGGTGTTGGGTCTCACGGGCGTTTTGGCGATGATGCAGAGGGTGCTTGTTGCACAATGGCAGGACTGCTGGTCTTGCATCACCTCACTGCGCAACGTTCAAGAAACTTCAGGGCCTCTCCATTACCTTCCAGCGTCATCCCGGCCTCCGCGCCGGGATCCAGCGGAAGCCGCTACTGATTTTACACTGGCAATTTCGTGTTGTTGTGGCTCTGCGATGCAGGTCGCAGGCTAAGGCATGGCGTATTATGTGTACATGACAGCAAGTAGACGGAACGGGACGCTGTATACGGGTGTGACCAACGATTTGGCCCGGCGACTTTACGAGCACCGAGAGAAAGTGGCGATGTCCTTTACGGCGCGCTATGGCGTGTCGCAACTGGTCTACTATGAGGAATACGAGCGGATTGGGGATGCAATTGCTCGTGAGAAAAAGCTGAAGCGTTGGAAGCGGGGATGGAAGGTGGAGCTGATTGAGGGGTTTAATCCGGCTTGGCGAGATTTGTACCAAGAGTTGGCATAAAGGGAATGGCTAGGTGTGCTTGCTTGGCTCTGGATCCCGCATCAAGTGCGGGATGACGCCAGCTGGGAGGTGAGGCACTTTCATTTACTAGGAGTTGCCAAGGCTACCCTTCTTCCAACACCTCACTGAGCAACGTTCATGAGACCTCAGGGCCTCTCCATTACCTTCCAGCGTCATCCCGGCCTCCGAGCCGGGATCCAGCGGACGGTGCCGCGCACTTGTGGGCTCAGGCGAGTGGCGAAGGTTTTTCCATGTCGCTCTGGATCCCGCATCAAGTGCGGGATGACGCCAGCGGTGAGGTGAGGCGCCTTCATTTACTAGGAGTTGCCAAGGCTACCCTTCTTCCAACACCTCACTGAGCAACGTTCATGAGACCTCAGGGCCTCTCCATTACCTTCCAGCGTCATCCCGGCCTCCGAGCCGGGATCCAGCGGACGGTGCCGCGCACTTGTGGGCTCAGGCGAGTGGCGAAGGTTTTTCCATGTCGCTCTGGATCCCGCATCAAGTGCGGGATGACGTTTGAGGGGTGGCGCAAGGTAGGGCATCAATGAGACCCGTCGTCTCCTCCACCCCGCACAGTGGTCATCCCGGCCCCCGAGCCGGGATCCAGCCGACGGTGCCGCGCACTTGTGGGCTCAGGCGAGTGGCAAAGGTTTCTCCATGCCGCTCTGGATCCCGCGTCAAGCGCGGGATGACGCCTGTAGGGATGTGCTGGCATCCGAGATAACATGAGCGGGTTGGTTGGCCTTGAGGGATGAGGTGCCAACAAAAAACGGGCCCAAAAGGGCCCGTTCTTGATCCGAAGACTGTCTAAAAAGCGTTAGCTGGAAACGAGGTTGCGGAGCACGTAGTGCAGGATGCCGCCGGCCTTGATGTACTCCAGTTCGTCTTCCGTATCGATGCGGCTGAGGACCTGGATGATCTTTTTCTCGCCGGACTCGTATACCACTTCCATGTCCACCATCTGGCGCGGCTTCAGGTCGGCCACACCCTTGATGGTGACGCGTTCCGTACCGGTGATGCCGTGGGACTGCCAGCTTTCGCCTTCCTTGAAGGTGAATGGCAGGACGCCCATGCCAACCAGGTTGGAGCGGTGGATACGCTCGAAGGATTCAGCAATCACGGCCTGCACGCCAAGCAGCTTGGTGCCCTTTGCCGCCCAGTCACGGGAGGAGCCGGTGCCATATTCCTTGCCAGCAAACACGACCAGCGGAGTGCCGGCGTCCTTGTATTCCATGCAAGCGTCGTAGATCCACTTCTGTTCACCGTCCTTCATGGTGACGCCGCCTTCAACGCCCGGCACCATCTGGTTCTTGATGCGGATGTTGGCGAAGGTGCCGCGCATCATGACTTCGTGGTTACCACGGCGGGAGCCGAAGGAGTTGAAGTCCTTCACCGCGACCTGATGCTCTGCCAGATAGGTACCTGCCGGGCTGTTGGCCTTGATGGCACCGGCCGGAGAGATGTGGTCGGTGGTGATGGAGTCGAGGAACAGACCCATGACAGCCGCGTTCTCGATGTCTTCGAGCGGCTTGGGCTCCATGGTCATGTCTTCGAAGTAAGGCGGGTTTTGAACATAGGTGGAGCCTGCGGGCCAGCCGTAGGTCATGCCGCCTTCAACCTTGATCGCCTGCCAGTGTTCATCGCCCTTGAACACGTCGCCGTAGCGCTGTTCAAACATTTCCTCGTTGATGGAGGTACGGATGAGGTCCGCGATTTCCTGCGTGGATGGCCAGATATCCTTCAGGTACACCGGGTTGCCGTCCTGGTCCGTGCCCAGAGCATCGCGCGTGATGTCGATGTTCAGAGAACCGGCAATGGCGTAGGCCACAACCAGTGGCGGCGAAGCCAGGTAGTTGGCCCGGACATCAGGGTTCACGCGGCCTTCGAAGTTGCGGTTACCGGACAGGACGGAACAGGCCACAAGGTCGTTGTCGTTGATGGCCTTGGAGATTTCATCGGGCAGTGGGCCGGAGTTACCAATACAGGTGGTGCAGCCATAACCGGTGAGGTTGAAACCCAGTTCGTCCAGGTCGGTCTGTACGCCGGCCTTTTCAAGATAGTCGGTAACCACCTGAGAGCCCGGTGCCAGCGAGGTCTTGACCCATGGCTTGACGGTGAGACCCTTTTCCCGTGCCTTGCGCGCCACCAGACCCGCGCCGATAAGCACCGACGGGTTGGAGGTGTTGGTGCACGAGGTGATGGCGGCAATAACAACATCGCCGTTGCCAAGATCGTGGTCGCGGCCTTCCACGGCAACGCGCTTGGACTCTTCGCCCGCCTTGTTGAACTCCTCGGCCATGGTCTTGGCAAAGCCGGGTGCCGCGTCGGCCAGCGAAATGCGGTCCTGAGGACGCTTCGGGCCGGCGATGGAAGGCACAACAGTGGAGATGTCCAGTTCCAGCGTGTCGGTGAAGACCGGTTCCGGCGCGCTTGAATCGCGGAACATGCCTTGCGCCTTGGCGTAGGCTTCCACCAGAGCGATGCGGTCCTTCTCGCGGCCGGTGGATTCCAGATACTTCAAGGTATCGTTGTCAACCGGGAAGAAGCCGCAGGTTGCGCCGTATTCCGGGGCCATGTTGGCAATGGTGGCGGCGTCTTCCAGCGACAGGTTGTCGAGGCCGGGACCGTAGAATTCCACGAACTTGCCAACCACGCCCTTCTTGCGCAGCATTTCAACAACGGTCAGCACAAGGTCGGTGGCGGTGATGCCGTCGTTCAACTCGCCGGTGAGCTTGAAGCCGACCACCTCGGGAATCAGCATGGAGATCGGCTGGCCAAGCATGGCCGCTTCGGCCTCGATGCCGCCCACGCCCCAGCCCAGAACGGCCAGACCGTTGACCATGGTGGTGTGGGAGTCGGTGCCGACCAGCGTGTCCGGATAGGCAACCGTTTCGCCGTTCTCTTCCTTGGTCCAGACCGTTTTGGCCAGATACTCAAGGTTGACCTGGTGACAGATGCCGGTTCCCGGAGGAACAGCGCGGAAATTGTCAAACGCGGACTGGCCCCAGCGCAGGAACTCGTAACGCTCCTTGTTACGCTCGTATTCCTTCTCCACGTTCAGCGCGAACGACGAGGCGGTGCCGAAATAGTCCACCATGACGGAGTGGTCGATGACCAGATCCACCGGGACCAGCGGGTTGACCTTCTTCGGGTCGCCGCCCAGCTTGACTGCCGCATCGCGCATGGCCGCAAGGTCCACAACGGCCGGAACGCCGGTGAAGTCCTGCATCAGCACGCGGGCCGGGCGATAGGAGATCTCGTGGGAAGACTTGCGGTTCACAAGCCATTGGGCAACGGCCTGAATGTCTTCCTTGGTTACCGTGCGGCCATCTTCAAAGCGCAGCAGGTTTTCCAGAACCACCTTCAAAGAGAAAGGCAGCTTGGAGACACCTTCAAGGCCATTTTTTTCGGCATCGGGAATGGAGAAGTATGTGTAGCTCTTGTCGCCGACCTTGAGGGTCTTCTTGGCGCCAAAGCTGTCCAGTGATGTCGTCATGACGAGCGATCTCCTTATGGTTTCACAGCCGGTCCCATGGGCGCGGCCGACTGCAGAGCGGGTATCTCTGGATCACCCCGAAAATCGGAGTGTTGTGCGTGCCCGTTTTTTACGAGCTCTTTATTGAGCATGCCGTGCGCCCGCGTGGTGTGAGCCGCAAGACAGTGTGCGTGAGTCAGTTGTTGTCCCTATAGCGTTTTTTCGCAGGTGTTGCCAGATGCGCGACGCAGGGTCACCTGATGATTTTCGGCTCCATCTGCATACCCTTAGCCAAATTGCCAATAAAAACAGCGGGTCACGTTTTGAGTGCGTTATATACATGTGTATACAATATGTCCAGACCCGTTTGATGGGCCTGCTGCCCGCGGCTTGCAGCGGGGTGGAAAACGTGAGTTTGGTTGCGCGAAATGCTGTGTTGTGGCGTGCGGGTTAGCAATTCGTCGTTATTGCCGTGTTGAAGTGGTGGTTTTCCCCATTCGGCTCTGGAAACAGGGGCCAAAGCAGTGGTATCGGACGAACGGACCTTTTCTTTACATACGGGCCATCGGGCGCCCGGCAGGACAAACACTGTGGCAGCAACCTCGATGATTTCCCCCGGCCTGCAGGATCTGACACTGAGCTGCGAGGCGCTGAGCTGCGAGCGTGGTGGTCGTGAGGTGTTCAACGGCCTGTCGTTTGATCTGTCCAGCGGGGAAGCCTTGTTGGTCAAGGGACCCAACGGCGTGGGCAAGTCCACCCTGCTTCGGGTACTGGCGGGATTGGTGCCCAAGAGAAGCGGCGCTATTCGGTTATCCGGTGGCCTGCCAGATCGCAAGGTTGCCGAACATGCGCATTATTTTGGCCATCTGGACGGATTGAAGCTGGCCTTGTCCACCTACGACAATCTGGCGTTCTGGCAGCAGTTTTGCGAACTGATGCCGGGCGGGCAGGGAATGGATCCGCGTGCAGCGCTGGAAACACTGGGCATTGCCCATACCGAGAGCCTTCCAGCGGCCTTTTTGTCCGCAGGGCAGAAGCGCCGCCTGGCTCTGGCGCGTCTGCTGGTGGTGTGGCGGCCCATCTGGCTGCTGGACGAACCCAGTTCCGCGCTGGACAAGGTGGCCGAACAAACCCTGCATGATCTTATCGAAGCGCATCTGGACGCGGGCGGGCTGGTGATTGCGGCAACCCATCTAGCCCTTCATCTCAAACGGGTAAGAGAGTTGCATATGCAGCCCGCAGCGCCGCTGTCTGCAACCGACGGGCAGGGCGATGCCGCGTTTCTTGATGATGAGGAGGGCTGGATCTGATGCACTGGATAACCGCCCTTTTTCTGCGCGATTTCAAGCTGGCCGTGCGCGTGGGCGGCGGCGCCCTGATTGGCGTTTTGTTCTTCCTCGCCGTGGTGACCGTGTTTCCCTTTGGCGTTGGGCCTGATTTGAAACTGTTGGCGCGCATTGGCTCTGCCGTGCTTTGGATCGGGGCCTTGCTCTCCACCTTGCTGGGGCTGGACCGGTTGTTTCAAGCGGACAGGGATGATGGCACGCTGGATCTTTACCTTCTGGCGGGACGGCCGATGGAACTGGTTGTCTTGGTGAAATGCGCCGCGCACTGGGCGGCAACCGGATTGCCGCTGGTGCTTGCAACCCCGTTGTTCGCGCTGTTCTTGAACCTGGAACCCATTGCCATCGGGGCTGTCACCCTGACCCTTGTCATCGGGACCCCAGCTCTCACACTCATTGGCGCCGTGGGGGCAGGGGTGACCGTATCCTTGCGCCGCGGCGGCGTGCTTCTGGCAATTTTGGTGGTGCCGCTATCCATTCCGGTGCTCATCTTTGGGGTGAGTTCGGCCACCGCGGTCTTGTCGGCCACGGCATCCTTTACAACGCCGCTGCTTTACCTGGGCGCGGTTACATTGTTTGCGGGTGTGGTTGGCCCTGTATCGGCCGCCGCTGCTTTACGGTATGCGAGTGATTGATGAACTGGGAAGGAGGTTGTGCCACTTTCCTGCGACGATTTCGCACCGGCTTATCTTGGTGTGGGAGACCGATTATCTATATGATTGAAGAGAGCAGCATCTCAGTTTAGAAGAACTCCATGAATTTTTATGATCTGGCCAATCCGAGTTTTTTCCTCCGCCTTGTGACGCGGGTCTTGCCGTGGCTTGTGGCGATTACGCTCTTGCTGTTTGCCGCAGGGCTGTATCTGGCATTCACAGCGCCGCAGGACTACCAGCAGGGAATTACTGTACGCATCATGTTCGTTCATGTGCCGGCGGCTTGGCTGGGCATGTTCTGTTATGGCTTGATGGCCATTGCCTCCATCGGTTCGTTGGTCTGGCGTCATCCGCTTGCGGACGTATCGGCAAAGGCGGCCGCGCCGCTTGGTGCCTGCTTTACCTTTCTTGCCCTGTTCACCGGTGCTGTCTGGGGACAGCCAATGTGGGGAACATGGTGGGTCTGGGATGCACGGCTGACCTCGTTTCTGGTGCTGTTCATCATGTATCTGGGTATCATCGCGCTTTGGAAAACGCTGGATGACCCCAACAAGGCCGCCCGGCCCATTGCGATCCTGACGCTGGTGGGGGCCTTGAACTTGCCCATCATCAAGTTCTCCGTGGATTTGTGGAACACGCTCCATCAGCCTGCCAGCGTGTTTCGGATGGATGGTCCGACCATCCACCCGGCTTTGCTCGTGCCGTTGCTGGTCATGGCCTTGGCCTTCACCTTTTTCTTCGTGGTGATGCATCTGATGTCCATGCGCAATGAAATCTATCGTCGCCGCGTACGTGCCATGCGTATGCGGGCTGCCGCCGCACCTAGCGCTCGCGCCAGCCTTGCCGAAACCAACAAGGCTTGAAGGACCTGCCATGGAAAGCTTGTTGACAGACCTCGGGCGCCATTCAGAGTACGTCATTGCCGCCTATGTCATGACGGCGGTGATTATTGGCGTCATGGTTCTGGCCATTCGCCTCGATCAGAAAAAGCAGGAGCGGGACCTGAAAGAGCTGGAAGCTCTGGGCCTGCGCCGCCGATCGCAGAAAAAGGATTAGGCTTGTGAGCGATAACTCGCAGACGGAAAAACCGCAGGGGCGGCGTCTCTCCCCGTTTGTGCTGCTGCCCGTAATCGTTTTTGGCGCGTTGGCGCTGTTGTTCTTCTATCAGTTGGTATCCGGCAACGATCCGCAGAAGCTGCCGTCAGCACTGATCAACAAACCGGCACCGCAATTCGACCTGCCGCCGGTAAGCGGTCTGACCCGAGAAGGTGAGCCAGTGCCGGGTTTCAAGACCGAGGATCTCAAAGGTCAGGTCTCCGTGGTGAACGTGTTCGCTTCGTGGTGCGCACCCTGTCGTGCAGAACACCCGTTCCTCATGGAGCTTTCCAAGGATGATCGGTTTCAGATCGCCGGCTTGAATTACAAGGACAGCGACCCGAAAGCCCTGCGGTTTCTGGAGGATCTTGGCAATCCTTATGACCGGGTTGGGGTAGATAGCGGACGTATTGGAATCGAGTGGGGCGTCTATGGTGTACCTGAGACCTTCATCGTCGATGCCAAGGGACAAATCCGCTATAAATTCGTGGGGCCGTTGAGCGCTGACAGCTATCAGAATGTGTTTTTGCCCGAACTGGAAAAAATCCTCACCACTCCTCGGTGATCCCGTGAAGGGAGACGAGCCAGTTTCTCACTGTTATGTGACTGTCAGTTTAACTGGGATAGGGCTAGGTTGCTCTGCATTACCAAAAGATGCGGACTGAAACTTGAAGATGATCCTGACTTCGACACGACGGTGGCTGGTTGCAAGCCTTGTGATTGCATCGTGGGCCATATCTGGCCCGGTGCGGGCGCAAGAGGCGCCCATTACAGCGGTGGTGGAACTGTTCACCAGTCAGGGGTGCTCGTCTTGTCCGCCCGCAGATGCGCTGTTGTCGGAGTTGGCGGACCGCCCCGGCATTCTGGCGCTGGCGTTTCACGTGGACTATTGGGACTACCTTGGCTGGGAAGACACGTTTGCCTCGCCAACCAACAGCAAACGTCAGCGTCTTTATGCGGAAAGCCACGGCGAGCGCAGCGTTTATACGCCGCAAATGATCGTCAACGGCACAAGTGGGCTTGTGGGCAGCGACCGAACAGCGGTTGAAGCCGAACTGGAAGCGGCCAACCGTTTTCCGTTGGATGTAGAAACAACCGTAGAGAACGGCATGCTGAAAGTGCATGTCGCTGGTGATGGCACTCGTGGCAACGACATGGCGAGCGTGTATGTGCTTCAAGTCAGCGAGCAGGCGCAGGTAGCCATCAAACGCGGTGAAAACGCCGGTACAACACGCGACTTTCGCAATATCGTACGCGACATCATGCCGATTGGCGTGTGGGATGGGGGCAGCCAGAGCTACAAATTGCCATTGTCCGATGTGGAGGGGCCTGATGTCGAGCGGCTGGTTGTGCTGGTGCAGACGATGAATGACGGCAAACCTGCGGCGCTGCTTGGTGCCGCAACGTGCAGCTTGCTCGGCCTTTGATCTGATCCGAAAAACGAACGCTTTGTTACCGGTTTCGACCTCGGTACCTTGATATACCTGCCAAACCTGCTAGGCATGCTCGAAACTGCCCAGGGTGGCGGCGGTTGATCGGTGTTCAGACGGATCGGAAATCATGACTGAAAGTATGCGGTTTGCGCTTGGCAGCATTGTTGTCGGCTTGATCGTGTTGGCAACCAAGTATGCCGCGTACCTCTATACAGGCTCGATCGCCTTTTATTCCGATGCGCTGGAATCCATCATCAACGTTGCCTCGGCCATGGCGGCGGCTGGTGCGCTGCATCTGGCCCGCAAACCGGCAGATCACAATCATCCCTACGGCCATACCAAGGTGGAGTATTTCGCCGCCGTGTTGGAAGGGGTGCTGATTGTCCTGGCGGCCGTTACCATTTTGCGCCAAGCCTATTTCAGCCTGATTGAAGGGCCGGAAATTGAGTTCACTCTCTTGGGGGTTGTGCTGAACGGGGCCGCGTCCATCGTCAATTGCGTATGGGCCGTGGCCTTGATGCGGGTGGGACGCAAGCATCGTTCGCCGGCCTTGGTGGCGGACGGCAAGCACTTGATGACCGATGTTTACACCTCTGTTGGGGTGATCGTGGGTGTGGGCGCCGCCTATGTGACCGGCTGGATGATCCTTGATCCACTGCTGGCCATCGTCGTTGCCATCAACATTTTGTGGTCGGGTTGGCATCTGGTGCGCGAGTCCATTGGGGGGTTGATGGATGAAGCTGCGCCGGAGGAAGAACAGGAACTGCTGCGGGCCTTGATTTCCCAGCACGGGGATGGGGCAATTGAAGCCCATGATCTGCGCACGCGCCATTCCGGTCATGTGACTTTCGTGGACTTCCATCTGGTTGTGCCCGCGGACATGAGCGTGCGCGATGCCCACGAAATTTGTGACAGGATCGAGGAAGGCATTGGCCAGAAGTTGCCGGGCGCGAGGGTGACGATTCACGTGGAACCGGAAAACCATGCCAAGCACTCGGGCATTGTGGTGTTGTGATCCCGGCCGGTTTGCCGATGCCTCTCAAAAGAGTTTGAAACAAGAAAACCCCGGTGGAGGCCACCGGGGTTTTGCGTTTTTCAGGAAGGTGATTGTTTTGGAGTATTAATGGGTGCTCAGAGACGCTGTGAGCCTTGGCCGAATTCCGGATAGGCTTCGACGCCAATTTCGACCTTGTCCAGTCCCATTGCTTCTTCTTCTTCGCCGACACGGATGCCAACGGTTGCCTTGAGTGCAAACCAGACGATGCCGGAGGCAACGAGGGTGAACGCACCGTAGGCAACAACACCAAGCGCCTGTGTGCCGTAGGACGCGGCATCATTGGACAGCGGCACGATGAGGGTGCCCCAGATGCCCGCGATCAGGTGAACCGGAATAGCGCCAACCACGTCGTCGATCTTCAGCTTGTCCAGCATCGGAACGGTGAAGACAACCAGTGCGCCGCCGATACCACCAATGATGATGGACTGGAGCACAGTGGGGGCCAGCGGTTCAGCGGTGATGGACACGAGGCCGGCCAGCGCGCCGTTCAGGGCCATGGTGACGTCGACCTTCTTGTAGAGGATCTGCGTCAGGATGACGGCGACGATGACACCACCTGCTGCGGCCATGTTGGTGTTGGCAAAGATGCGCGAGATGTCGGTGACATCGCCGATGGTACCCATCGCAAGCTGGGAAGCGCCGTTGAAGCCGAACCAGCCAAGCCACAAAATGAAGGTGCCGAGCGTTGCCAGCGGCATGGAAGAACCGGGCATGACATGCACCTGACCGTCTGCACCATATTTGCCTTTACGGACACCGAGGATCAGCGCGCCGGCCAGCGCAGCCCAGCCGCCGACGGAGTGAACGAGGGTGGAGCCGGCAAAATCGGAGAAGCCAGCTTCAGACAACCAGCCGCCACCCCACTGCCAGGAGCCGGCGATTGGGTAGATGAAGCCGGTCAGCACGACAACGAAGGCAAGGAACGGCCACAGCTTGATGCGCTCGGCAAGCGTGCCGGACACGATCGACGCAGCGGTTGCCACAAACACCATTTGGAAGAACCAGTCCGAGGCGGTGGAGTAGCCGGTGTCGAGGGCGTCGCCGCCGACCGGATCAAAGGAGTACGGACCGAAAGAGCCGATAAAGCCACCATCAACGCCGTTGTACATGAGGTTGTAGCCGGTGACCCAGAACATCAGGCCTGCAATGGAATACAGGGAGATGTTTTTCAGGCACTGCATGGACACGTTCTTGGAACGAACAAGACCGGCTTCGAGCATGGCAAAGCCCGCTGCCATCCACATGACCAGAAAGCCGCCAATGAGAAACAGCAGGGTGTTGAAGATGTACTGGGTCTCGGGCGAGACCGGCGGGGTTTCCTTAGCCAGAGCCGGAGCGGCGGTCAGCGCGATCGCCGCTACGCAGAGGCCGGAAAGCTGTGAAAGACGTTTCATTTTCTTAAGTTCCCCTCGATTTTTGATTAGATGGCGTCAGCGTCGGCTTCGCCGGTACGGATGCGAACGACCTGATCAATGCTGTAAACAAAGATCTTGCCGTCGCCGATTTGACCGGTCTTGGCGGCGTTGGAGATCACCTCGACCGCCTTGTCGGCCATGTCCGCATCTACGGCGACTTCGATCTTGAGTTTTGGAAGGAAGCTCACGGCGTATTCCGTGCCGCGATAGATTTCCGTGTGGCCCTTCTGCCGGCCGTAGCCTTTGACTTCGGTGACGGTGAGGCCTTGAATTCCGACGCTTGTGAGGGCATCGCGCACCTCGTCAAGCTTGAACGGCTTTATGATCGCCATGACTATCTTCATATGCAGCTCCCGCTCTGCTGTTGACCAATCGGGAAAGTGTTCCCTGCTGTTCCCCGCTTCCCTGATGCTCCGGAACTGACAGCGCTCAGTTCAGGAGCAGCAAGGTTGCGTTCGGTCTACTACATACAAGGAGTGTGCCAACTGGATTTTCTGGCGGATTTCTGCGGTTTTTCGCGCCGAAAGAACACCTAAAAAACAATTAAAAACAGTGTATTAGGGGAGAAGACTGGGCCTTTGGGTGCAGCCAGTGGCCGTGGTTTGGGCGGGTAAAAGGCTTGATAAAAAAATAGGCAGGCACAAAAAACAGGCCTGCCTAAAAAGTATGCAAATATGGGATCAGGCGCTGAAGCCGCCTTCATCAAGGAAGCGTTGTTCCTCTGGTGTCGTGGCCCGGCCGAGCACGGCATTGCGGTGCGGGAAGCGGCCAAATCGGCGGATCACGTCCATATGAACCAGGGCCCAGTGATAGCCGTCCTGATCGCCCCAGCGTCGAAACGCATCGACAGCCAGTGTTTGGTCCTCCATGTTTTCCGAATGCTCAAAGGGCAGAAAGAAAAACAGGCGGTGTTCTGGACCATAGGCAAGGAACTGGCGGGCCTCATATGCGCTCCGTGCAACGTCCAGGGCTTTGGTGTCGAATTTATAGCTGTCGGCAGAGCCGCGAAATAGGTTTCGTGGGAACTGGTCGAGCAGCAGCAGCAAGGCCAGGGAGCCGTGCGGTGTCGCTTGCCAGGGATCATAGTCCCCGCGTCCGGCGGCCTCTACGTCCGAAACGAAGCGCTCGCGGATGGCTTCGTCAAAATTGGGGCCGCCTCCAAACCAGTTCTTGCGTCCGGCCTTCCACCAGAAATCCAGCAGTTCAAGTGCTTTGTGCAGTTCGGCCATTGTGTTTTGGTCCCCTGTTCGTCAGTGAATGCGACGGATCATGGCATGGATACGCTGTTGCGTCGCTGCGAAACGATGGTAAGAGCGTATCTTGAATTGTCGATGGGCGTTACTTGGGGTTGCCGGGATGGAATTTAAACAGCTGGACCTGAAGGGGCTGAACTGCCCGCTGCCGGTGATGAAAACCCGGCGTGCGCTGGGCAGAATGGCACCGGGTGAGCACCTGGAGGTGTGGGCGACTGATCCCATGTCGCAGATCGACATCCCTCACATGTGCAATCAGGATGGGCACCGGCTTCTGGAAACGGTGAGCGACGCCGACTGTCTCGTGTTCCGGATCGTTCGCGGCACGTAAGCCGGCTCAGCGTGGCAGCTTTTCAATGGATGTTGCCAGCCGGATATCACGCGTGGTGATTGCATTCACGTCATGGCTGCTCAGCGAAATCTGCAGCTTGTTGTAGCTGTTTGACCAATCCGGATGGTGATTTTGCTTTTCGGCAAGCAGCGCGACCTGTGACATGAAACCGAAAGCTCTGACGAAGCTTTTGAATTCAAATGACTTTTTTATGCTCGGTTCATCAGGGAAGTGGTGCCAGCCTTCCAGTTTGCCGAGCGCGTCGTCGATCTCGTCGCGGCTAAGTATGTCAGACATGGATTTTTCCTCACAGCCTTGTGTTCGATATATTACCGCGCTGTGCGGTTGTGACCTAGAAAGCGCGTATATTGAAAGCAATGATAAGAATAAAGGAAACCCCATAATGTCCAACACGTGGATTGCGTTTTCGCTTCTGCCCGCCATCAGCCTTGTTGTGGTGACACTCGGGTTGAGCATGGCGGTGGCATAATCACCATCACGTAAATGGCCTGGATGGGGCACTCATGGGTTTTGCAGCCGTGGCAATCCCGGTTATGGTCGGCCCCAGCATAATGACGAGACCTGCGAGACCCATCCATGCCCGACAAGACCCGTGTTCTTTTCGTTTGCCTTGGCAATATATGCCGCTCGCCGCTGGCAGAAGGCCTTTTCCTTCATCATCTTCAAACCGCGAATTTGCTTGATGCCTACGATGCGGACTCCGCAGGCACCGGTGCGTGGCATGTTGGCAATCCGCCGGATCCGCGCAGCATCGCTGTTGCGGCGGTCAATGGTGTCGACATTACCCAGCAGCGGGCACAACAGGTGGAAGATGTTCATTTCAGCGAGTTCGACTATCTTGTCGGCATGGATCACAGCAACGTGGCCCGCTTGAAGCGTTTGGCGCCAGCCGGCAGTGTCGCGACCGTTCGAATGCTTTTCGAGCACAGCGGTCAGGACGTGCCGGATCCCTATTTTGGTGAAAATGACGGTTTCCAACGGGTTTTTGATATGGTGTTCAAAGGCACCAAGGACCTGCTGGATGAGCTTGAAAGCAAGCGCAAACGCTGAACGCCCGACGCTATCGAAACTTTTGTGAGAATGAACGCAGTTGGCGGGTGCCGAGTGTGCTCACGTCCCATACCCGCTGCTGCAGCCAGAGGCCGGCAGAAGTAAACGCATTGTCCAGCACGTCCGGCTGCGCCCACCGGGGGGTATGACGGTATAACAGGCTATACATCAGCCAGATCACCAGGAACGTGATTCCCCAGCTCAGCAACGTGTCCGACAGGAAGTGGCCGCCAAACGCCACACGGTTGATGGAGAACACGAGACCGGCCGTGAGGGTGAGACCGGCAACGGGCAGCCGCCACGCCTTGGGCAGCAAGAATGCAAGCGCTGTGATCCAGAGGGCCACCGAGGCTTCGCCAGAGACGAAAGAGCAATTTGCGCCGCAATGGGGCGAGGTTTCCCAAACACCGATAAAAGGAAACGAGCCGCCAAACTCTTCAATGTTGCGCGGTCGGGGACGCCCGATGTTGTCCTTCAAGATCATGTTGACGACGATGCCCGGCCCGATGATCAGGGTTGAGAGCAGAAAAATCGGCGCTCTGAGATCGACAATGGCCTTGAGGCGGGGCAGCAGCAGCTTGAGCAACAAAACCGCTACGGAAAGGATGGCAATCCATGCGATGATGTACTTGTTCAGATAACGTATTTCATTCCAAAACACGCTCTGTGTCGCTGGAAAGACACCACTTTCATTGTAGAATTGATGGCTGGCCCAAATATCTACTGTGGGGTAGATGAGGAAGAATGCAGATATCCCTATAATATATACTAGGGATAAACACACCGGGCTTTTAAAAAGGAGCCCTGTGATGTCTATAAATGTACGCTTCACTCTATTGCCCCCATAGCGAGCGCTGAATACGATGAACTGTATACCTGAAACACGATAACCGTAGCAATACTATACAATCGATAAATGAAGTATTGATAAAACTTTAATGACGACCGACCCGGAGTTGCGCGGATGCCGAAACTGTCCTTCTGGTATGACTTTGCCTCGACATACAGTTACCTCAGTGCCATGCGTATTGAAACGCTTGCGGCTGATCGAGGCATTCGCATTGAATGGCATCCTTTTCTTCTGGGGCCAATCTTTAAAAAACAAGGGTGGGACACCTCGCCGTTCAATCTGAATCGCGCCAAGGGCGCCTATATGTGGCGCGACATGGAGCGCCAATGCGTGAGCCTTGGTTTGCCTTTTGTGCGACCGATTCCGTTTCCTCAAAACAGCCTGCCTGCCGCACGAATTGCCTATCATGGTCGACGCGAAACGTGGATAGGGGCATTTACCCGCGCTGTTTATCACATGCAATTTGCACTTGGCGAGGACATATCCAATCCTGAATTGTTGGCAGCGCTGCTGCTTGAGTTGGGTGCGCCAGCAAAGGACATCATGCACGACATCGAAAGTGCCGAGGTCAAGATCGGGTTAAGGGCCGAAGTGGCGGAAGCGGAGCGCCTTGGTATTTTCGGCGCTCCCAGCTTTGTGACCGAGCATGGTGAGCTTTTCTGGGGGAATGACCGGCTCGATGAAGCGCTGGATGCGGCGTTCATGCGTGTGGGGTGAGCGCCCTCTTGCGTTTTCCTGACAGGAGTTAGGGCGTAGGCAAGGCCTTGCGCTTCACAGGGCAGCTGGGCTAAGTCGAGGGCTGCACGAATGAGCGATTTTGCCCTCGGCCATGACGGAATTTCAGGTCGCTTCTGCGCCGTCACCTCAGTTCGCGAGACCCGTATGCTACAGCAGACGATGCAGCTTGTGCTGCCGATCTTCATTATCATTGGCCTCGGTTATGCGTGCGCCTCTTTCAAGCTGTTGAAAGACGGGGTTGGCCCTGCGCTCGGCTCGTTTTGCATCACCATTCTGGTTCCGACACTGATTTTCCGCACGTTGAGTGCCGCGGATCTGGGGGATGTGTCACCTTGGCCGTTGTGGGCGGCCTACTATTCTGCGCTGTTTGCCGTCTACATGACTGCTGCCATTCTGGTGCGCTGGGCCTTCAAACGCGAGGCACGTGCTGCCGTAGTCGCCGGGCTCACCTCCGGCTTCGGTAATACCGGCCTTATTGGCATACCCTTGATTACCTCAATCTTCGGCACACAAGGACTGGTGCCATTATCCCTGCTGATCGCGCTGCACTTGCCGTTTGTTACCATATTGTCGGTGACATTGATGTCACGGGCGGTGGTTATTGATGGCTATGAAGAAGCGCGGCCCATAAGGGAAGTGCTGGTGTCCGTTGCCCGCAGCTTGCTGACCAATCCCATCATTATCGGCATCCTCGCCGGGATAGCTGTCAATCTATCGGGTCTGCCCCTGCCGGGTGTCGTGAACACGGTGTTGGCTTCTTTGGCAAATGCAGCAACGCCAGCCGCCTTGTTTGCGGTTGGAATGGGGCTTGTGGATTATGGCATTCGCGGGACGCTGAAAATTGCGGGCGTGCTGAGTGTCCTGAAGATTATCTTGTTGCCGCTGCTTGTGTTTTTGTTCACCACACAGTTGGTGTCGCTGCCGCCGCTTTGGGTTGCCGTTGCCACGATTGCAGCAGCGTGTCCCACGGGCATCAACGCCTATTTGCTGGCGGTGCAGTTCGGGACCGGGCATGCCATGTCCTCAAATGCCATCACCATCACCACGTTTTCAGCCATCTTCACTGTGAGCGGTTGGCTCGCTTTCCTGCAGTGGATGGGTTACTGAGCGCTCAGGAAAAGCCTAACCGGCGGCGGACTTCGCGAGCGCTCATGCCGTCCGCCCGCAAGTCGCGTAGTGACGTATCCCGCGCCGACTTGGACAGTTTCTTACCCTCGTCATTCAGCACCAGTCCATGGTGATGATAACAAGGTGGGGTGAGGCTCAACAAATGTTGCAATATGCGGTGTACGCTGGTGGCGTAAAACAGATCCTGCCCACGCACCACATGGGTAATGCCTTGCAAGGCATCATCAACGACGACGGACAGGTGATAGCTTGTAGGCGTGTCTTTGCGGGCCAGGATCACATCACCCCAACTTGTTCCATCAACAGCAACCTCGGCGGTTTCTCCGGCAGGCCCGTTTCCGGCTTCCTGCCAAATCATCGGTGTATTGATCAAGGCGAGTGCTTTGGTCATGTCAAGCCGCCAGGCATGCGGGGTATCGGGTGCTGCGGTTTCCTGCGGCCCGCCGGGATAAAGGGGCGCGCCGTCCGGGTCGCGCGGCCATTGGGTGCCTTGCACGGACTCTGCAGCTTCAATGGCCTTGCGGATTTGGGATCGCGTCATAAAGGCGCGATACAGAACGCCAAGTTCTTTCAGCTTCTCCAACTGTTTCTTGTAGTACTCAAAGTGTTCGGATTGGCGGCGTACAGGCTGTTCCCACTGCAGACCAAGCCATTCCAGATCATTCAAGGCGTCGTGGCAGAGTTGGTCCGTACAGCGGACTGTGTCTATGTCTTCAATGCGAACGAGGAAGCGACCGCCGCACTCGTGGGCCATTTGGGCGTTCAACAAAGCAGAATAGGCATGCCCCAGATGAAGGTGGCCATTGGGCGAAGGGGCAAAACGAAAGACGGGCGCGCTCATCCGGCGTATAATCTCGTATCGTGATTGTGCAGTTTTGGCTGGCGAGTGTAGTGAACTGCCAAGAGCCTGCAAGGGGGCGTTGTGAGACCTATTGAAACGGAAGCGGATATTCAACGAGAGCTGGAAGGTCTGTTGGCGCTGGATCCACGGTTGGAACCCGTGCTGGCGGTTGCAGGCGCGGTGCCGTTGCGGCGCCGCGCGGCGGATTTGCGTGGGCTGAGCGATATCGTCGTGGCCCAGCTTATCTCAGTGAGTGCAGGAGCGGCCATTACAAAGCGTCTGGAAGCGCTTGTTGATCCCTTCACACCTGAAGTGCTGTTGAGCAAGAGCGATGAGGAGTTGCGCGGTGTGGGCCTTTCTCGCGCCAAGGTGAACACGCTGCGTGAGATCGCGCGTCATATGGAGGGCGGGCTGGAACTCGACGCATTGGCGGCCCGGCCGGCGCTCGAAGCCCATGAGCGTCTTTGCCAGATCAAGGGAATTGGACGGTGGAGTGCCGACATCTTCCTGCTATTCTGTGCGGGCCATCCGGATGTATTTCCGTCGGGAGATGTGGCGCTGCAGAACGCCGTCGCTGATGGGTTTGCGCTAAGTGTCAGGCCCAAGGGGCGGGAACTGGATGATATCGCGGCGCAGTGGGCGCCGCACCGGGGAACGGCCGCGCGGTTATGGTGGTCCTATTATAAAGCGCGCAGGGAAGGCCGTGAAACCCTGCCGGTGTGAGACGGGAGTAGGTGCGATGGGTCACGAGGCGATCCGACAACCGGCGCAGTCCGGGCAGGCGCGTAGTCTTGTGGTGCTGCTACATGGCTATGGTGCGGATGCCTCTGACCTGATGGGGCTGGCGGATGATTTGAAGCTTACCCTGCCGGACACCGCATTTGTGGGTATTGAAGCGCCGCAGGTTTGTGATGTCTGGGCTGCCGGGCGGCAGTGGTTCCCGCTCAGCGAGCGCAATCCAAAGGAATATCGGTTGGGGGTCGAGACCGCGGCGCCGTTTCTGGAGCAGGCCCTGACCGCGGAGATCAACCATGCAGGCGTTGTGTCGTCGCAGGTGGCTCTCTTCGGGTTTTCACAGGGCGCCATGATGGCGCTGCATGTGGGGCTTTGCGGTGAGCGGAAATGGGCCGGGGTTATGGCGTATTCCGGTGCGTTGGCCTCACCGTGTCCACTGGATCCGAACGGTCACAAACCGCCGGTCCTGCTGGTTCATGGAACGGAAGATGATGTGGTGCCGTTCTGGAACCTGTCGGTGGCCCAGTCGGCACTGGAAAATGCCGAGGTGCCGGTGGTGGCACAGGCGATCCCGGATTTGGGGCATGGCATCAGCGTACGCGGCATTGAACTGGCGCGTACGTTTCTCATGGACGTGCTGGGTTACGTGGCTGACCCGTGTGACTAGTTGGAGCGAGCTGCCACGAACTTGGCCAGAGCCGTCAAATTATCGGCCTTGTCTTCAAAGGGCGCCAGCAGTGACAGGGCTTCCTCAATAAGACCTGCAAGGATTTTGCGAGCCTTGTCTTCGCCCATGAGGCCAAGCAGGGTGGCCTTGCCCTTGTCTGCGTCCTTGCCCGTGGCCTTGCCAACCACTTCGGCATCACCGCAGGCATCAAGCAGGTCATCGGCCAGCTGGAAGGCGTAGCCAATGATTTCGCCAAAGCGCGTCAGCGTTTCAACGGTTTGGGGGGAAGCCTGCGCAAGGATCGCACCGGAGCGGCAGGCATAGCGAATGAGCGCGCCCGTCTTCAAGGATTGCAGCAGGCGGATTTCATCTTCCGTTCTTGCGCGATGTTCGGATTCCAGATCCATCATCTGACCGCCGGCCATGCCGCCCACGCCGGCTGCCCGTGCCAGCTCCTGCGACAAGGTAAGGCGGACCTGCGTGCTGTCAGAGACTTCGGGCCGGGCAATCAAGTCAAATGCCAGCGTAAGCAGGCTGTCTCCCGCCAGAATGGCAGTGGCCTCATCAAAGGCGATGTGAGTCGTCGGGCGACCGCGGCGCAGTTCGTCGTCATCCATCGCGGGCAGGTCGTCGTGGACCAGTGAATAACAATGGATGCATTCAAGCGCTGCAGCAGCAACGAGAACTCCATCGTCCGTGCGACCCAGGAGACGGGCGCTTTCAATCATCAGTGCAGGGCGCAGGCGTTTTCCGCCCGCCAGCGCGGCATATCGCATGGCTTCCACGAGGCGCGCCGGGCGGGGCCCTTCTCCAGCTTGCGATGTTGGGCTCAACACCTCCTGAAGTGTGCCCTCAACGCGCTCAACTGTTTGGGCGATGAGACTGCGTGCCGTGTCACTCACTTAAAATTCCCCCATTCCTTGCTCTTGGCCGATGGCATGCCTTGCTGTGACCTGAAAACTGATCGCGGTCAAGGCACGAGACGTCGTGTCGCCCCTTAAAATTAGGCGGCTGCTTCTTACGGGAGTTGCGAAATTTGGCCATTACAATACTCTTGGATGTGGAATACTTGGGAAGGAAGTCATGCGCGCTCTAGCCAGAATGCTTGAGCCCTTTCTCGAGAAGGGCCGTCTCACCATCATTGATGCACAGAATACACGGTATGAATTGGGTGGTCGTGCGCCAGGGCCCGAAGCCGTGATCCGGTTCCATGACAGATGGCTGCCGATGAAACTCATGTGGGATCCGGAGCTGAAAGGCGCCGAAGCCTATATGGATGGGCGCTTGACCCTGGAAGAAGGAACGCACGTCAACGATCTGGTCAGCGTGTTCACGGTCAACCGCGGGCCGTTGAATGCCACGCCGCTGCAGAAGATGCTGTGGTCTTTCAAGGAAGGACACACGCGCAAGAAACAGCGCCTCAACCTGCATCGCAACAAGGCTCAGGTGCGTCATCACTATGATCTGAACACAGATCTGTACCGTCTGTTTCTCGATGACGGGCTGAATTATTCCTGCGCGTACTATCGCTCGCCTGAAGATACGCTGGAACAGGCGCAGGCGGCAAAACTGGATCACCTGATCGCCAAGCTGGACCTGAAACCGGGCATGGAGGTGCTGGAAATTGGCGGCGGCTGGGGATCATTGGCGATCCGCATTGCGCAAGCCGGAGCCAAGGTGAAGGTGCTGAATGTGTCGCCGGAGCAGATCAAGATTGCCGAACAAAGGGTGGCGGCGCTGGGCCTTCAAAACAGCGTGGAGTTCATATGCAAGGACTACAACGAGTTTCACGGCCAGTTTGACCGCATAATTTCCGTTGGCATGATGGAGCATGTGGGGATCGGGAACTTCGAGGCCTACTTTGCCAAGGTCAAGGAGTGTCTGACCCCAACGGGCTACGCCGTGATTCATTCCATCGGCCGCTACACGCCACCAGGCACGACCGGGCCGTTCCTGCTGAAGTACATATTCCCCGGAGGCTATGTGCCGGCATTGTCGGAGGTGTTTGCGGCCACCGAGAAACAGGACCTTTGGGTGTGCGACGCGGAAATCCTGCGCTTGCACTACTACTACACCTTGCGGGATTGGCGTCGTCGGTTCGAAGCCAACTGGGACAAGGCCAAGGCGCTGTATGACGAGCGCTTCTGCCGCATGTGGCAACTGTATCTGGGGGCATGTGAAGTCGGGTTTCGGGAAGGCAGCACCATGGTGGTGCAGCTTCTGGTCTCGCGTGAGCGCGATGCTGTTCCCATCATTCGCGACTTCATTACGGATAACGAGCGCCAGATGCAGGCAATCGAGAGTGACAGCAATCGGTCTCAATCCGCCTGACGACCATAAACCATAAACCCGAAGAGGTGGGGTGCCTCTTCGGGTCCGTGCGGGCATCAACGCTTGGGAGGCGCTGTTATTCGGATGCTTCCAAGGCAATGGCGGCGGACTGGATGATGGCGGCAAACCGCACGGCGGTCTGGATCATCTCTGCTGTCATGCCTTCCTTGCGCAGGATCGCTTCGTGACTGTCGATGCACATGCCACAGCCGTTGATGGCGGAAACAGCCAGCGACCACAGTTCGAAGTCGGCCTTGTCCACGCCGGGCTTGCCAATGACGTTCATGCGGAGCTTGGCCGGCATGGTGCCGTACTGCTCGTTGGACGACAGGTGCACGAAACGGTAGTAGATGTTGTTCATGCCCATGATGCTGGCAGCAGCCTTTGCGGCCGTCAGCGCCTCCGCAGACAGGTGCGGTGTCGCTTCAGCAATCATGGCGTCTTTCACGGTCTTGTTGCGCGAAGCAATGCCGCAAGCAACCATAAGGCCATACTTCTGCTGTGCAGTCAGGCTCTCGTCCGAGGCCATGCTGCCCAGGTTTAGGCGGATATCCTTCGCGAAATCACCGAGGGCGGATTTGAGGCTATCAATGGACATGGGAAATACTCTGCAATGTTTGAAACGCCGCAAACGGGGCGGGGCCGGGAAGGCCGCCATGGGCGACCCTCCAATTTTCAGTGGCTTATTGCCTTAGGCAGCCAGTGTGTCGCCGCCAACTTCGCGGTTACACGGGCACAGCTCGTCGGTCTGAAGAGCGTCGAGAACGCGCAGGGTGTCCTTCGGGTTACGGCCAACGTTCAGGTTGGTTGCGTAAACGTGCTGGATGGTGTTCTCGTTGTCGACAACGAAGGTGTAGCGGTAAGCAACGCCTTCTGGTGCGCGAACGCCCAGACCGTCAACCAGCGAACCGTTGGTGTCGGCAAACGACCAGATCGGCAGCTTGTCCAGATCCGGATGATCGCGGCGCCATGCAAGCTTGACGAATTCGTTGTCGGTGGAACCACCCATCACGACAGCGTCGCGGTCTTCGAACTCACCGGCCAGACGGGCAAACTCGGCGATTTCGGTTGGGCAAACAAAGGTGAAGTCCTTTGGGTAGAAGAAGATGACCTTCCACTTGCCTTCAAAGCTCTTGTCCGTGATCGGTTCGAAGGCGGACTCACCGTTTTCTTCGTGCTTGTTGAAGCCTGGCTTAACACCGGTTACAGAAAATTCTGGAAGCTTATCGCCAATACCGAGCATGGTAGTCTCCTAAACTGGAATGGGTCACCGTTCGGTTGTGACCATTGGAAAATCTTTCTTGCTGCGCTGCACCGCGCTGCAAACACCGTTTTTATGCGCCACCCTGCCTGTTCGGTCAAAACGATAATAACGAACATTGCTATCGATTTATTCGATAGTTCATGTCAGAATGGATATAAATCGCAGAAACCTGCCATTTTTAGAATCGTTCTGAACAAGACCTGAAATTATGTGACAAGCTGACGCACGATGTTACCCACACTCAGACAACTCCAATACTTCAAGGCACTGGCCGATAATCTGTCCTTTTCCAAAGCGGCACAGGCCTGTCACATCACCCAGTCCACGCTCTCCGCGTCGATTCGCCAGCTCGAAGATATTCTGGGATGCGAGTTGGTGGACCGATCCGGTCGGACGCTGGTGCTGACAGAGGCGGGTGAGACTGTTCTTGAGCGGGCCTGCGAGTTGTTGCGGGATGCGGAAGATCTTGTAAATGGCACTCAAACGGATGATCAGCCGCTCAATGGGCGGTTTCGTCTAGGGGTGATTCCCTCGGTTGCGCCCTATCTTCTGCCCCGTTTCTTGCCGAGCCTGCGTGCCCAGTATCCGCGTCTGAAACTGTTTTTGCGAGAGGATTTGACGCGCAATCTGGTTGCAGGTCTCAAGGAGGGGCGTGTAGATGCAGCGTTAATTGCCCTTCCTTATAATACAGAGGGCTTTGAAAAGATTGTCGTTGGAAAGGATGAGCTGTTGCTGGCCGTTCCAAGAAACCATGATTTGGCACAGCTGCCGAAAATTCCGCTCGATCAGATGCAGGATGAGACGCTTCTCCTGCTGGAAGACGGCCATTGCCTGCGCGATCATGCCTTGTCGGCTACCGGTGGGCGCTTGAGCCTTGGGGGTGAGGATTTTCAGGCCACATCCATGACAACTTTGATTCAGATGGTGGATAACGGATTGGGGCTGACCCTGGTTCCGGCGCTGGCTGCCAAGGCCGGTGTCACGGCAGGTACCAGCCTTGAGTTATTGCACTTGGACAGCCCAACCGCTTACCGGGATATTGGACTGATTTGGCGTAAAAAATCGGCTTTTGACACGAATGCTCGGGTGTTGGGAGAGGCTTTGGCCGCTTTCCTGGCCAACAATGGCGCGCGACAAGGTCAGGAGGAGGCGTGACACTAACTCGTTCTGCACGGCGGAAACGGCGCAAAGGTGGGCGCATACGGCGATTTGTGCTGTGGGGTCTAGCCTTTGTTCTTTTAGCACCGGTTGTATTGACTGTCCTTTATTCGGTGGTTCCGCCGATTTCCACCTTGATGGTGAGCCGCTACGTGACATTGCAACCGGTGGCCCGCACCTATGTGCCACTTGAGGCTATCTCGGAACACTTGCAGCGCGCTGTTGTGGTGTCCGAGGACAGTCTCTACTGCGAGCATGGCGGCGTGGATTGGCAGGCCATGCACAAGCAGGTCGAATCGCTTCTGGAAGGGGAGCGGGCCCGTGGGGCCAGCACCATCCCCATGCAGACGGCAAAGAATCTGTTTCTCTGGAATGGGCGCAATTATCTGCGCAAGGCCATGGAAACCCCGCTGGCAATCATGCTTGATGCCATGCTGACAAAGCGCCGGCTTCTGGAAATCTATTTGAACATTGTGGAATGGGGAGATGGCATTTTTGGTGCCGAAGCTGCTGCACAGGCGTATTTCGGGAAATCAGCCAAGGATTTGACCCGGCGCGAGGCTGCATTGCTGGCTACAGCACTGCCGAATCCGATTTTACGTAATCCGGCGCGTCCGGGGGCTGGACATCAGCGCCTTGCCAGTATAAATCAGCAGCGAATGAAAGTGGCCGGGGACGTCATCGCATGCACGTCCGCCGAGCGTCAGTGATGTGAAATTTATTTCGCGCAGGCACTGGCGTTCCGGTGAAATTGCCTGTATAACGCCCGCCATTCTGACACTTTTGTGTTTCGCACGTTGAGGCTACGCGCCCCGGCGCGTGACTGTTGACGAAAGAGAGAGCTACGATGGCAGTTCCTAAGAGAAAAGTTTCGCGCATGAAGCGCGGCTTTCGCCGTTCTGCGGACGCCCTGAACCAGCCGACATACGTGGAAGACAAGGATTCGGGCGAACTGCGTCGTCCGCACCATGTCGACCTGAAAACCGGCATGTATCGGGGTCGTCAGGTACTTCAGCCTAAGGACGACGTCTAAGACTGAAGCGCGAACCGCGATAAGGTAAAGATTGGCCGTTTCCGAAAGGAAGCGGCCTTTTCTTTTTGGGCTTCGACCAAAGGCACCAAAAAAGGCCGCCTGATATCAAGCGGCCCTTGTATTCTCTTCGGATGCGATCCGCTTAGCCGTTTGCAATGTACTGGGCGCCATTGATGGTCAGGACGGCACCGGTCATGAAGGCAGCTTCCGGCGATGTTAGATACCGAACCAGCCCGGCGATCTCCTCTGCCTTGCCAAGGCGCCCTACGGGGATTTGGCCGATGATGCCTTCCAGGACTTTTTCAGGAACTGCAGCAACCATATCAGTATCGATATAGCCCGGGCAGATGCAATTGACGGTAACGCCCTTGCGCGCGGTTTCCTGAGCCAGAGCTTTTGTAAAGCCGATGACGCCTGCCTTGGCGGCTGAATAGTTGGTTTGGCCCATCTGGCCTTTCTGACCGTTGATGGACGAAATATTGATGATGCGACCGGAACTGCGGGCGCGCATGCTCTCGATGACAGGTTTGGTCATGGTGAACATGGAATCCAGATTGGTGCGCAAAACAGCTGACCAATCATCATAGGTCATCTTGTGGAACCAGCCGTCGCGGGTGATCCCTGCATTGTTGACGAGAACTTCGATGTCGCCCAATTCCTCGCTGACCTGCTGTACGCCCTTTTCACAGGCTTCAGGGTCAGATACGTCCCACTTGAACACGTTGATCCCGGTTTCAGCGCTGAACGCCTCCGCCTTTTCCACATTACCAGCATAGGTAGCCGCTACTGTGTAGCCAGCTTCTTTCAGGCCTTTCGAGATCGCCGAGCCAATTCCACGTGTGCCGCCAGTTACAATTGCAACTTGTCCCATCAACGCATCCCCAAACGTTCATTGAAATTTTTAAAGTACCGTAGAGTACAAACGCATAATGGCGGAACCTATGCTGTTCCGCCATTAGTTATTGGTATGGCTTTATCGATTATCAAATGCGTTCAACGCACATAGCAACACCCATTCCTCCGCCGATGCAAAGTGTTGCAAGTCCTTTGCTGGCTTCAGATCTTTTCATTTCGTGCAAAAGAGTTACAAGAATTCTTGCACCTGACGCGCCGATGGGATGGCCTATTGCAATGGCTCCGCCATTTACATTGACTTTCTCAGGGTCAAGGTCGAGCCCGATGTTGACGGAGCAGGCCTGCGCGGCGAACGCTTCGTTGGCTTCCACCAGATCCAGATCCTCAACGGTCCAGCCGGCCTTTTCCAAGGCCTTCTTGGAGGCCGGGATTGGGCCGGTGCCCATAACGGCCGGGTCGACACCCGCGGTGGCCCATGATGCGATGCGGGCCAGTGGTTTGATGCCCCGCTTTTCTGCAGCTTCTGCTGTCATGAGCACCAGTGCAGCGGCACCATCGTTCAGGCCTGACGCGTTGGCCGCCGTAACAGTGCCGTCTTTTGCAAACGCCGGACGCAGCTTCTGCATGCCTTCCAGTGTGGCTCCGTGGCGGATGTACTCATCGTCTTCCACGATACGCTCGCTCTTGCGTTCCTTCACGGTGATGGGTGTGATTTCTTCCTTGAACTTGCCCGCTTTTTGCGCTGCTTCGGCCTTGTTCTGGGATTTTACCGCGAACTCGTCCTGTTGCTCGCGGGTGATCTGGAATTTCTCGGCAACGTTTTCGGCAGTCTGGCCCATGTGGTAACCGTGGAATGCATCCCACAGACCGTCCTTGATCATGGTGTCGATCATCTTGTAGTCGCCCATCTTCACGCCGGCGCGCAGGTGTTGGCAGTGGGGGGCAAGGGTCATGTTTTCCTGACCGCCCGCAACAATGATATCCGCATCGCCGGACTGGATTTGTTGCATGCCCATGGCGACCGTGCGCAAACCGGATCCGCACACTTGGTTGACCACCAGTGCGGTGGAGCTTTCCGGAAGACCGGCGTTGATCGCAGCCTGCCGGGCCGGGTTCTGGCCCTGTCCTGCGGTCAGGACCTGCCCGAAAATGACCTCGTTGACCTCATCCGGTGTGACACCAGCACGCTTCAGAGCCGACTGGATGACGGCTGTCCCCAGATCGTGCGCTGGCACGGTGGCGAAAGAACCACCAAAAGAACCGACCGGCGAGCGGGTCGCGCTCACGATGACCACATCATTTGGATTGCTCATGACAATACCCATACTTCAAAAGGTGAAAAGAGCAGCGCGCACGCTCATTACATGACAGGTTGAAGGTGCGGCTAATGAGAAACACCTAAGGATGATACCTAGAGTAATCCGTGTTTTTCCAGCGCAAATCCGTCAATTTCCTTTCGACTATAGTGCACCACGGAAAACGGTAGCGCTCGCAGGGGTAGTTGACGTACTCTATTGTTTTGAGGGAACACTTGCCATTTCATCAGGCATTTAAAAGAAAAATAGCTGGTGGTCTCGCCAGCTCCGGAGCGCGGTATTACAGATGGCCAAAACAGACGAGCCGACCATCATCAAGAAATACGCCAATCGGCGTCTCTACAACACGGGCACCAGTACATACGTGACACTTGAAGACCTTGCCGTGATGGTGAAGGACGAAGAGGACTTCGTGGTTTATGATGCCAAGACGGGGGATGATATTACCCGGTCGGTGCTGACCCAGATCATTTTCGAGCAAGAGAGCAAGGGGCAAAACTTGCTACCGATCGCGTTCTTGCGTCAGCTCATCCGCTTTTACGGTGACAGCATGCAAACGCTTGTACCCAGTTACCTGGAGTACAGCATGTCGTCTTTGACACAGGAACAGGACAAGCTGCGCCAGCACATGACGCAGGCATTCGGCTCATCAGCGTTGGAGGCCATTGAGGAACAGACCAAGCGCAACATGGAAATGTTTGAACGTGCCATGCGCATGTTCTCGCCGTTTGATCCAAGCGGGAATCCGTTTGCCGGCCCGCACGCGCACAAACCGGAGAGCGGGACAGCAACGCGGGAGCCGGCTTCAGATCATGCCAACAAGGATATGGATGACCTGAAGCAGCAGTTGGCCGATATGCAAAAGCAAATTGCTGCGCTGGCGGAAACGAAAAAGTAGCTCCCGTCGTCAATACGTGTGCATGGCACGCTGTCGTCCCTCTAAACGGCAGCGGCCCCGACACGGCGTCCGGCTGACAGGTCCGCGGCTGGCGTGCGTCGAAGCGAAAACGTGGCAGGCGTCACGGCTTAGCCCACGTCCGCTGAAAGGCCGGCCGCTTCAATCCCAGCAACAGCACAGAGTTCGTCGTTTTCCGAGGTGTCACCCGTGATGCCAACGGCACCCATGACCGTGCCGTCTTCCGGGTTGCGGATCAGTACGCCACCTGGAACGGGGACAATGTTGCCATCCGAAAGGCCGTTCAGGGCTTGAACGAAGTGTGGCCGGCTTTGGGCGTTTTCGTTCAGCCAGCGGGAGCCAACACCCAAGGCAACGGCGCCATAGGCCTTGCCCATGGCGATTTGCGGGCGCATGAAGGATGCGCCATCTTCCCGTTCCAGAGCGATCAGGTGACCGCCGTCGTCCAGAACCGCAACCGTAAGCGGCTTGAATGCGCTGTTGCGCCCCTTTTCCATAGCCTTGGTTATGATGGTGCGAGCTTGGGCCAGACCGAGATTGCTCATGGGGTTTCCTCTTAAACTATTGTCTTGTATCCCCCTGCTTAACACCAATAAGTAGTTATGAGTAGTCTGGGCGCAGAAAAACAACAGCTGCTCTGATTGGCAGCAGGGGGACAAGCGTGTTCAGAGACTTTCAAGCGCCGGGACGATCGGCGGTTTATGCGCCTCGCGCCATGGCGGCGACCTCGCATCCTTTGGCGACGCAGGCGGCACTTGAGCTGTTGCGTGATGGAGGGACCGCGGCCGATGCTGCGGTGGCTGCGGTTGCGGTGCTCAGCGTGGTTGAGCCGCACATGACGGGGATCGGCGGCGACTGCTTTGCCATTGTAGCCAAACCTGATGGCACTCTTTCAGGCCTGAACGCGTCAGGGCGAGCCGCGGCGGGCGCTTCTGCAGCCAAGCTGCGAGCACAAGGGCTGTCCAGCATTGCCACCGACAGCGTTCATGCTGTGACTGTGCCCGGCGCATTGCGCGGTTGGGAAGCGCTGCTCGGCGAGCATGGACATTTCGGCTTCGACCGTGTCTTGGCGCGTGCGATTGACTATGCGGACCGCGGATTTGCGGTGTCGCCGCGAACGGCCTTTGACTGGCGGGACAAGGTGGCGTTTCTGGAGCGAGACGAAGGGTCCGCTCGGTTCTACCTGAAAGATGGCAAGGCCCCCGGTCCGGGGGATGTAATGCGGCTACCTGCTTTGGCACAGACCTTGAAAGCCGTGGCTGCGCAAGGGGCTGCAGCTTTCTATCATGGCCCGATTGCTCAGGATATGGTCGCGACCCTTTCTGCCAAGGGCAGTGCGCTGACGCTGGACGATTTTGCCGCCATGGCTCCGCTGCGGGTCACGCCCGTCACCTGCCAGTATGGTGGTATAGAGGTGGCGGAATTGCCGCCGAACGGGCAGGGCATTATTGCACTGGTCATGCTGGAGATCTTGAAACGCTTTGATTTAAAGGCGTTGGATCCATTGAGCGCGGAACGATTTCATCTGGAAATGGAGGCCGCCAAACTTGCCTATTCAGGCCGTGATCGGTTTCTGGCAGATCCTGAACACATGCAGATTTCACCGCAAGAATTTTTACATGAGGACTACATTGACCGGTTGGCTGCGATGATCGACCCTAACCGGGCGTTGCCGCGACAAAGCGAGCAGATGCTCTCCCCGAAATCAGACACGGTATATCTTACGGTTGTGGATGAGGAAGGCATGGCGGTGTCCCTCATCAATTCAATTTATCATGGGTTCGGGTCCGGCATCACAGACCCGGAAACTGGCGTTCTGTTTCAAAACCGGGGCGCCTGTTTTACTCTTGAAGAAGGGCATGTGAATGAACTGGCTGGGGGCAAGCGTCCCATGCACACGATCATTCCGGCGATGGCTCTGAAGGATGGGCAACCGTATCTGTCTTTTGGGGTGATGGGAGGCGGATATCAACCCTGTGGTCATGCCCACGTAATCTCAAATATCTGCGACTTCCAGATGGACGTTCAGGCCGCCATTGATTGTCCGAGACTGTTCATGGACGAAAAGACACTGGCGTTGCGGGCGGAGACTCACGTTCCGGAGAAAACGGTTCAAGGGCTGGTGGCAAGGGGGCATGAGGTGCAGCGCGCGGCCGAGCCTATAGGCGGGGCACAGGCAATTCAGTTTGATCGCCAAACAGGCGGGTTGATTGGCGGGTCGGATCCCCGCAAGGATGGCTGCGCCCTTGGTTACTAAGGGCGCAGAATGGCGCGTCCTCAGGCCATATGGGTGAGGATGCGCCCACAGCCGAAACGGCGGGTTGATTTGAACGTTGCCTTATACGTGGTCGCGGTGGTTTCCGGGTCCGCCCGCCGTTTTTCCCGTGTTTGTGGGTCCTTGTCGCGCACTGCAATCAGGTGGGCGATGAATGGCGCGTTGCTGCGATAGGAGACGATGCGCCCGAGCGTTTCTTCTTCCGGGAAAGTCCGTTCCGTTGGTGCTGTGTCCAATGGTACGAGTTCCCGTTTGCTGCGGGCATAGCGAGGCGGCACTTGACTTTGGCGCTTGGCATTGAGCGGACGTCGTGTGGCGCCGCGGCGCACGGCGGCGCGATCTGGCTGATATTCGGTGCTGGCAGTTGGTCGGGTTACTCGCATACATCCTCCCCGGCACACTGTCCCGAAATGGGTCAGTTAACAGTGCTTTGCCGAAAGCACCGCAAGGCCCATGCCAGCCTTAAGAGTTTCTTAATGATTGCAGAGGCGTTGCCTCATGCAAACTCCAAGGGCAGGGGGATGGTTTTTCGGGGGAGGGAGCTTTGATGGCGTTTTGGGCAGCGCTGCAAATACCGCCCTTGCCTTTCCGCTACAAGGCGTCGATTGTCTCTTCCGGCCCTTCTACCGTCAATACGGCTCCATCTTCGGTGAAGGTACGGTCCAATACCGTTAGGTTGAGGTCGGAGATGCGACGTTCGATTTCAGCGCTTTGAGCGAAGCCTACTGAAATCACTTTGGTTTTCATGGGATGCCACTGTTCCAAATCGGCACAGGAAATCACGGCGTTGGCGGCGCCGGCATAGGCGCGGGCCAACCCGCCTGTGCCCAGCTTGATGCCACCAAAATAGCGCACGACAATGACGCCGCAGTTGATGAGATTGGCTCCGATCATGGCTTTGAGCATCGGCATGCCAGAGGTGCCTGCCGGTTCGCCATCATCCTTGGCACCCTCATCCACGCGCCCTTCATCCAGCATGCGCCGAAAGGCCGTGACATGGTGGTTGGCCTTGCGGTGTTGCTCCCGCAAGGCGGCAAGGCGAGCATCAAATTGATCATAGGGTACGAGGAACGCCAGAAACCGAGATTTCTTCTCTTCCGTGTCCGCCCGAAACTCCTGTGTGATCGTATAAAAGGCCATGTGCTGTTTTGATTTTATGTGAAGGACACGGCTTTGAAGTGCTTGGAAAGCTTCAGTGCCTGTCCCTGATAGTTGGAGCCAATGCCGTCACCATAGAGGGTGTCGGGTTGTTCCTGCATGGTTTCATATACAAGTCGGCCTACGGTTTGTCCGTGTTCCACAAGGAAGGGGACCTCGTGCGAGCGGACCTCCAGAACGGCACGCGACCCGCTGCCTCCAACGGTGGCGTGGCCGAAACCGGGATCGAAGAAACCTGCATAATGCACGCGAAACTCACCCACGAGGGGATCAAACGGGACCATTTCTGCCGCGTAAAGGGGGGGTACGTGGACTGCCTCTTGCGACACAAGGATATAGAACTCATTGGGATCCAGGATCAAAGAGGCGTCGCCTCGGTTGTAAATTGGTTCCCAAAAGTCCAGCGGGTCTTGCGCGTCCTTCTTGTCAACGTCAATGACTCCGGTGTGGCGCTTGGCTCTGTAGCCTATCAGACTGCCGCTCCCCCCACCTTGCAAGTCGATGGACAGCTGCACACCGCCGCCGATGACCTCATCCCCGCCGGAGACCAGCGTCTGGTCGCGGTGGATCTCCATCAGGTCCGTATCAGAGATACGCGCATCACCTTCACGGAACCGGATCTGGGAGAGGCGCGAGCCTTCACGCACCAGAACGGGAAAGGTTCGAGGAGAGATTTCCGCGTAAAGCGGGCCTTTGTAGCCAGCGGTAATGCTGTCAAAGGCTCGCCCCTCATCGGCGATCACGCGGGTGAAAACGTCAATTCTGCCGGTGGAGCTTTTGGGGTTTGTGGTCGCTGACAACTCCGGGGGCAGATCCAGTCCCTCTTGAAGTTTGACGATGTAGACGCAGCCGGTTTCGAGCACGGCCCCTTTGCTGAGATCTATTTCATGCAGGATGAGTTTTTCCAGCCGGTCTTCCACATGGGTGCCTGGGCCGGGAAGGAAACTGGCCCGAACACGCCATGCCGTTGCGCCCAGACGCAGATCCAGGCTTGCAGGTTGAATTTGATCCTCATCCGGCGTGCGCGTTGCCGTTATGGCACCGGACTCGAACATGTTTGCAATTGTTTTTGCAGGCAGAATTCCACCCATGCCAGAAGGCCCCCGTTTTTGTGTCTGGCGCTTGATTGTCTGAGGCTGGCGCCGGACAAGCGGTCTTAGCGTGATTGCCTCGTGATTATAGGAGATTATCCCACAGGCCAAGAAGTAACTCTCGGTTTTCAGCGGAGATGACAAATTGTTTGACGGCTCGCTTGGATTGGACTAAGCAAAAGCTCCAGTTTGTGGTGATTTGGGCCGGCCGGCTTGCTGCCACGTTAAAGAAGTTGCTAAAGGGCCGGGTTCTTGTCGTAAGACCCTGGCTCAATCGGCCGGGGTTTTTTGTTTTGGGGCTGGGTGCAGGACCTGAAACAACTTGAATGGCAAGGACGCGACATGAGCACAGACAACAAACAGAATTGGAAGCCCGCCACAAAACTCGTTCACGGCGGCACGACGCGCTCCAGCTTTGGTGAAACGTCCGAGGCCATGTATTTGACGCAGGGTTTCGTATACGACAGCGCTGAAGCAGCGGAAGCGCGCTTTATCGGGGAGGACCCCGGATACATCTACTCGCGCTACGCCAATCCGACCGTGGCGATGTTTGAAAAACGCATGTGTGAGATTGAAGGCACGGAAGCAGCGCGGGCAACGTCCTCAGGAATGGCCGCTGTGCATTCGGCGCTGATGGCGTGCGTGCGCGCGGGCGATCATGTGATTGCGCCCAAGGCCTTGTTTGGCTCTTGCCGGTATATCGTCGAAAAACTGCTTCCTCGTTTCGGTGTCGAATCGACGTTGATCGACGGGACCGATCTGGCGCAATGGAAGGCGGCACTTCGGCCCAACACAAAAGCGGCTTTCATGGAAAGCCCCACAAATCCAACTCTGGAAGTGATTGATGTGCGCGCCGTTGCTGATCTTCTTCACGAGGCCGGCGCACGGCTGATCGTGGACAATGTGTTTGCGACTGCGATCTGGCAATCGCCGCTGGAGCTTGGCGCCGATGTTGTTGTTTACTCAGCCACCAAGCACATTGACGGGCAGGGGCGATGTTTGGGCGGGATCGTTCTTTCCGATGAGAAGTGGATTACCGAAGAATTCCATGATCCGTACAAACATACCGGTCCGGCAATGAGTCCGTTCAACGCATGGGTACTGCTGAAAGGCCTGGAAACGCTACCGCTGCGGGTGGAGCGCCAAACGCATACGGCTAGCAAGATTGCCGACTTGCTGGCAGATCACGCTGCGGTTTCCCGGTTGATTTACCCTGGCCGTGAGGATCACCCGCAGGCTGAAATTGCACGCCGCCAGATGCGTGGCGGCTCCACAATGATTGCGTTTGATCTGGCTGGCGGCAAGGAAGCTGCGTTCAAATTCTCTAACGCCCTCAACATTGTTCAGCTCTCCAACAATCTTGGTGATGCAAAGAGCTTGATCACGCACCCGGCAACGACAACGCACCAGAGTCTTGATGAAAGCGCGCGTCTGGAACTGGGCATTACGGACAAGACGCTTCGCTTTTCCGTAGGGCTGGAAGATACGGATGATCTGTTGGCTGATGTGACGCAAGCGCTGGCACAGGTTTGAGCCGACTTTCTTTCCTTTACGCGAATAAAAAGGGCAGTGACCTGCCCTTTTCACCGCGCTGAGGCTGACAAATGGCCAGTTGACAGCGGCGGTCGTGCTGCCTATCAACAAAACAAGGTTGAGAGGCCTGCCGCTCACAAGCCCTCAGGGCTGAGGTGAAACTCTCTGTCGTTTTGGCATTTGAAGCAGATCCTTGCTGTTCAGTGGTCTGCGGTAACGTGAGCACCCGCAGAGTTATGCTGAATGTGATGAGAGGATTCTTTCATGCCTGCATCTCTGTCTTCCCCCACGCTGCAAACGGCAAAAGCACGGGCGCGCGAGTTGCGCCAGGACTTGGCTCGACAAGGGGAGTTCGTCTCTTATGGCCACGCACTTGAGTGCGTCGCCCGTGAGTTGGGTTACCGAAACTGGAATGTTGCGGTCGCACGGTTGTCCAATCGGCCGAAACTCTGCCTTTCTGTAGGAGACCGCGTTTCAGGGCGCTATCTCAAGCAACCCTTCAAGGGGACGGTTCTGGCCGTTCAGCAAATGGCTGAAGGCGAAGCTTACCGTGTGACACTGCACTTTGATGAGGCGGTGGACGTTGTAACCTTCGACAGCTTCTCGTCGTTTCGTCAAAGGGTAAACGCAACAGTTTCCACCCAAGGCGAGACGTGGAGCAAAACGAGCGATGGCGAACCGCATCTCGTGCTTGATTTGTGATCGTCCCGCATTGGTTTGCCGCTTCGGCCCATGGGCGTACGTTTCCTGTGTCCATGGAGCTGCAGCATCTGTGACGCACTGTTACAGGCGGTCGAACACCGAACCCATGCGTGGACTGAAGAGGCGGTCATAGGTCTTGAGCAGGAAGCTATCTGTCATTCCAGCTATATAGTCGCAGATTACCCGGCTATCCTTGTCGCTTTCCAGCCATCTGATCCGTGCATCCTCAGGCAGAAAGGTCTCCGGGTTCGAGGCAAAGACCTCGAATACGGAGATCACCATCTTCTGGCCCTTGAACTCCAGATGCTGCACTTGCGGCGAAAGGATTACCTTCTGAGCAACAAACTGCTTCAGGGCCTCCAGAAAGTGCGCCTGTGGCTCCTTGATCCTCAAACGGTATTTGAGGAGGGGGTGATGCAGATCCTCATGGGAGACCACCTCGATATTGGTAATAAAGTGGGATACCAACATGGAGATGTACATCTTCCGCTTTGACCCGAACAGGCAGTTGACCATGTCTTCATAAGCGTCATTGCCGATCTTCTCGGAATGCCGTTCGGCCTGCTCGTCGAGAAACGACGCACACACCGTTTCCGAGATACCTGCCCTGAATTGCTTCTCGGTAATCAGGCCCAGTGCGATGGCATCTTCCAGATCATGCACGCCGTAGGCGATGTCGTCGGCAATATCCATGATGGAGCAATCGAAGGTCTTGTGTTTGGCCTTGCCATGCTTGCCTGGTTTCGATGTGACGGCGGTAAATGCGGCACGGTCAGAAGCTGAAAATGGCTCGATCAGCCATTCGACAATATCATGCTCCGTGTCCATATAGGCCTTGGGCGGTTTCGAGGCCTTCGTGTCAATCAAGGACACGGCGGTGGTATGCGAATGAAGCGCAGGGCGGAGCTGTTTGCTGCTGGCCGCGGAAAACGAGACCGGGTACTTCAACAGGCCAAGCAGGGTGCGGCGTGTCAGATCCGTACCGTTGTTAGAGGAATAGGCTTCCAGCCTCGACAAGATCCGCAGGGTTTGTCCGTTGCCCTCGAAGCCCCCGTTGTCTCGCATGCAATAGTTGAGGGCGACTTCGCCGCCGTGGCCAAACGGCGGATGCCCGAGATCGTGGGCGAGACCAAGCGTGCGCACCAGATTGTCGGGGGGTAGCCAGTCTTGGATGGGATGGTCTTCCCGTGCCAGCTTCATTCGAAGCTGTTTGACCAGCCCGCTGGCGATTTGCTCCACTTCAAGCGAATGGGTCAGGCGCGTGCGGTAGAAATCGCTATCTCCCAGATTGAGGATCTGGGTCTTGCCTTGCAAGCGGCGGAACGAAGCGGAATGAACGATGCGCGCATAGTCCTTGTCAAACGGATCGCGCGCGTCGTTAAGACGTGAATCGATCTTTCCGCTTTTCCGCTGTGTCCAGATGCTGTCCATGGTGTCCTCGCGCCGGCCCGTCATATTGAATGCGTTTTGTTTGCAAGGGTTGGGGCGGCAAGGCAAGGCTTGGGCAAAAATAAACCCGCCTTCCCTGTGAGAAGGCGGGGTGTTTGTTCCATCAAAGGGTAGGCCCCTTCGTCTTACTTGTTCAACAGCTGCTTGCGCTTTGCCAGTGTCCGCAGGCGCAGGGCATTCAGGCGAATGAAGCCCGCCGCATCTTTCTGGTCATAAGCGCCGTTGTCGTCTTCAAAGGTTACCAGCTCTTCGGAATAGAGCGAGGCTGGAGACGCACGGCCAACAATCATCACGTTGCCCTTGTAGAGCTTCAGCTTGACCGTGCCGCATACATGCTCCTGGCTCTTGTCAATGGCAGCCTGCAGCATCTCGCGTTCTGGCGAGAACCAGAAACCGTTGTAGATGATCTTGGCATAGCGCGGCATCAACTCATCCTTGAGGTGGGCCGCGTCACGGTCCAGCGTGATGGACTCCATGGCCCGGTGCGCTTTCAAGAGGATGGTGCCACCCGGTGTTTCATAAACGCCGCGGGACTTCATGCCCACAAACCGGTTCTCCACCATATCGAGACGTCCGATGCCATTGTCGCGCCCGTAATCGTTCAGCTTGGCGAACAAGGTAGCAGGGGACATGGCAACACCGTTCAAGGAGACCGGGTCGCCCTTCTCAAAGCCAATTTCCAGTGTGGTGGCTTCGTCCGGGGCTTCCATTGGATCAACGGTGCGCTGGTAAACGTATTGCGGTGCTTCTTCCGCAGGGTCTTCCAGAACCTTGCCCTCGGAAGAGGAGTGCAACATGTTGGCGTCCACCGAGAACGGCGCTTCGCCGCGCTTGTCCTTGGGAACCGGGATCTGGTGCATTTGCGCAAACTCGAGCAGTTCCGTCCGGGACTTCAACTGCCAGTCGCGCCATGGTGCAATAACCTTGATGTCCGGGTTCAAGGCGTAGCAGCCCAGCTCGAACCGAACCTGATCGTTGCCCTTGCCTGTTGCGCCATGAGCAACGGCGTCCGCGCCGGTTTCTTCTGCGATCTCGATCAGGCGCTTGGAAATCAGCGGGCGTGCGATCGAGGTGCCAAGAAGGTATTCGCCCTCATAGATCGCGTTGGCGCGGAACATCGGGAATACGAAATCACGGATGAATTCTTCGCGCAGATCATCAACGTAGATCTCTTTTACCCCAAGCATTTCTGCTTTTCGTCGGGCAGGTCCCAGTTCTTCGCCCTGACCGAGGTCAGCCGTGAACGTAACAACCTCGCAGCCGAGTTCTGTCTGCAGCCACTTGAGAATAATCGAGGTGTCGAGCCCGCCAGAATAGGCAAGCACAACCTTTTTGATGTCGCCTTGGGCCATGATTGATTCCAGTTTCAAATTCTTGAGTGTGCACGGAATGCCACACCTAACGCGGCGCACAATACCGTGGCATCTCAGTAAAGCAAGAGGGGCACTAAGCCGCGCAGGGCCGCTTGGGCGCTCCTTGCCAGTGAATGCGCCAGCCTAGCATGTTGCCGGAGGGTGCGGGGCAAGAGCGAGCAGAAAACCGTGAAAAACTAATGGTATGAAAAGTTTAGGTTTTTGAATTGTTGAGAATGAGGTCTTTGCCGTGGCGATAACGGCCTCAGTATCCTGAAGTTATGCGCTCAAGACATATCACTTCGGGCTCTCCAGTCGAAAAAACATGAATAAAAGCTGTCGTTTCCCCTAAATGGTTGGTGGCGTTTGGTGTTTTGCCTTTTCTTCAAGCGACGGTTTTCTGGTGGATTGATACCCCCGACGCGTCGGCCGGGGGAAATCGTGATTCAGTTTGACGGACCAGGCGTTCACTCTGGTGGGGCGAGTTGAAACCCTTCGAACTGGAATCCAGGCGCAACGGTGCAGCCAACTAGGGTCCACTTGCCCAGGGCACGCGCTGATTGCCAAACTCCTTTGGGCACCACGGCTTGCGGACGCTGTCCAGCCAGCAAATCGGCGCCGAGGGTCACCGTTGTTGCGGGTGAAGTGCCATCGCTGAGAGACAGTGCCAATGGGTCGCCTGCGTAGTAGTGCCAGATCTCGCAGGCGTCCACGGTGTGCCAATGCGAGACTTCGCCTGCCTTGAGCAGGTAGTAGATAGCCGTGCAGGCTCCGCGCGGTTCGGGATCTCCCCCATCGCGAAAGGTTTCAACATAGTAGCCGCCCTCGGGATGGGGCTGCATGTTGAGCTGCGTGATGATTGTGTCTGCGGTCAGCGCGTTCATCAGGCGTTGTCCTTGCGCTTGCGGATCTCGGCAAAGACATCGGCGAGCGCAGCTCCTTCGAGGCCCAGTCGTTTTTGAATGGTTGGATCATCCGCGCGCAAGAACGGATTTGTCGCGCGTTCGAGGCCCATTGTTGTGGGCAGTGTGGCCGTGCCGTTGGCGCGCAGTTCGTCTATCTTGCGAGCGCGGGCTTGCAGATCGGCATTGTCCGGATCAATGGTCAACGCAAAACGCGCGTTTGCCTGCGTGTATTCGTGACCACAGAAGATCACGGTATCATCGGGAAGCGTGTCCATGATGTGGGTCAGTGAGGCCCACATCATTTCTGGATCTCCTTCGAAAACGCGCCCGCATCCAAGCGCAAACAGCGTGTCTCCTGTGTGGGCAATGCCCGCGTCTTCAAACCACCAGGTAACATGATCAAGCGTGTGACCGGGGGTGGCCAGCGCCTTGACCTTCATGGGGCCGCAAAAGATGTGGTCGCCGTCTTCAACTCCCAGTTCGATCTCGCTCAGTTTTTGCCGTGTGCGTTCCGGACCAACGACGCGGGCACCGGTTTTCTTCTGCAGTTCAGCCAAGCCACCAACGTGGTCCCAATGGTGGTGCGTGATGAGAATGTCGCTCAAGGTCCAGCCTTCGGCATTCAGGACGGCCAGATATGGGGCTGCTTCTGGCACGTCGATGGCCACTGTGGTGCCGCTATCCGGATCATGCACGATCACGCCAAAATTATCGGAAAGGCAGGCAAACTGTCGGTATTGGGTCTGGGTCATTGCGGACGCTCCCGGTTGCGAGTCTTTGGTACTGGCGCGATCATGGGTGGTTGGTGGGGTAAATTCAACCGTTTGCGCCAATGCATGTGGGCTGGGGGCATTAACAGGATGCCCCATTGCGCAAATTGGGAGCTGACCCCATAAAAGGGGTGTTGCACTACTCACGGACGACTGCATGTATCTTGATGTTCGACATCTTCGCGCGTTCTACGACTTGCCGCTGGGCCGGACACTGCGGGTTCTCGTCGGCGCGCGTGTGCGGGAAGTCTGGCCGGACATGCGTGGCAAGAGCCTGCTGGGCATGGGATATGCAACACCGTTTTTAAGACCGTATTTGCGGGAAACCGACCGTATCTTCGCAGCGATGCCAGCGGCGCAAGGGGTCATGAAGTGGCCACGGGAGGCGGAACGGCCCAACGCGGCTTTTCTCACCGAGAACGATTGCCTGCCTCTGCCGGATTCAAGCATCGATCGGATCATGTTGGTGCATGCATTGGACATGGCCCACGACCCGGATGGGTTGATGGGTGAAGCGTATCGTGTGCTGGCACCCGGCGGTCGGCTGTTGGTGGTGGTGCCCAATCGACGCGGGGCATGGTGTCGCTCTGAAGTTTCACCGTTCGGGTACGGACGGCCGTACTCACGGCCGCAACTTGAAAGCTTCCTGACCAGTCACATGCTCTCCGTTGTTTCACAAGAAGAAGCGCTTTACGTTCCGCCAACACGCTCGCGCATGATCATGAAGTCGGCGCGCTCCTTTGAGCGGGTGGGGCAGGTGCTGTGGCCAGCCTTTGCCGGGCTTCTGGTGGTGGAAGCGGAGAAGAAAGTCTATCGCGGGCTGACCAACCGCAGCAATCGGGCTGCTCGCGTGCTGCGCCCGGTTTTTTTGCCAGAGGGCAAGACTGCTGGCGTGCAAGCCATGGACGGATGCCGTGAACCCGTGATCTACGGCAGCCCGCATCCCTCATCTTCTTGATCGGGTCGTGCTGGCAGCGCGACTTCAGTTGCGCTCCAGCAAAAACACGGCCTGATCGCCAATCAGATTCCATACCCACCAGGGCGCATTGATGGTGATGGGTTTTCCTCTGGCATTCATGGCTTCTGCCTTGAGGACTTTCGCGTCTACTTCCTTGGCCAGTTCCATGAAGTCCCGAATGGTGCAGAAGTGAATGTTCGGCGTGTCATACCACGTGTAAGGCAGATAGTCCGTGACGGGCATGCGGCCTTTGGTAAGCAGCTGCAGGCGGTTGCGCCAATGCCCGAAGTTCGGAAACGATACCACAGCCTTTTTGCCAATTCGCAGCAGCTCTTCCAGAACGTGCTTGGGGTCCTTCGTCGCCTGCAGCGTTTGGCTGAGGATTGCGTAGTCGAATGCACCATCCGGGTAGGCGCTCAGATCAAGATCGGCGTCACCTTGTACGACAGACAGACCGCGGGCCACACAAGTGTTGACGCCCGCTTGTGACAGTTCAATACCGCGGCCATCCACGTTCAAGGTGCCCATGAGGTGGTTGAGCAGCGTGCCATCCTCGCAGCCGATGTCGAGGACCCGTGATCCTGGTGTAATGAAATCGCAAATCAGGCGGTGGTCGCCGCGAATGTCCTGTTTCATGTGTTTGTTCATCTCATAGGCCTTTCAAGCGAAACGGGGCAGCAGGTGGTGGACCTGACGGGCTCAGGTCAGACCGCGGGCCCAGGCTGCGCTGTTCAGGAAGCCCGTAATCGTCTCGAACATTTCCGGCTCATCCAGCAAAAAGGCATCGTGGCCACGATCACTGTCAATTTCCACGAAGGAAACGTTTGCAGCCGCAGCATTAAGCGCCTTGACGATCGCCTTGCTTTCCGACGTCGGGAACAGCCAGTCGGATGTGAAGGAAACCACACAGAATCGGGTTTTCGTGTGCAGGAAGGCATGAGCCAGTTTGCCGCCATGTTGTGCAGCAAGATCGAAGTAATCCATGGCACGGGTGACATACAAATAGGTGTTGGCATCGAACCGATCGACAAAGGTCATGCCCTGGTGGCGCAAGTAACTTTCGATCTGGAAGTCGGCATCGAATCCGAATGTGACCTTGGATCGATCCTGAAGGTTGCGCCCGAACTTGGTATGCAGGGATGAATCCGACATGTAGGTGATGTGCGCGGCCATGCGGGCAACGGCCAGTCCCTTGGTGGGGCGCTGCTTGTAGCTGGCATAGTCGCCATTGTGCCAATTGGGATCGGCCATGACGGCCTGACGGCCCACCTCGTGAAATGCGATGTTCTGCGAGGAATGGCGTGCGGCAGTGGCTATGGGCACGGCGGCGAACACCTTGTCAGGATAGGCCGCAGCCCATTGCAACACCTGCATGCCGCCCATGGAGCCGCCGACGACAGCAAACAGGGTTTCTATGCCGAGAGCTTCCACGAGGCGCAATTGCGAGCGGACCATATCGCCAATGGTCACAATCGGCATGTTCAGCCCATACGGTTTGCCGGTTTCCGGATTCGTGCTGGCTGGACCTGTTGTGCCCAAACAACCGCCCAGAACATTGGCGCAGATGACGAAAAAGCGGTCCGTATCAACGGGCTTCCCGGGGCCGACCATGAGGTTCCACCAGCCGGGTTTGCCAGTGATCGGATTTGGAGAGGCGACATACTGATCACCGGTGAGCGCATGGCAGACCAAAATGGCATTGGACTTGTCAGCGTTCAACTCGCCGTAGGTTTCATAGGCGATTTGCCATGGAGCCAATTCTGTGCCTTCATCCAGTTGCAGTGGCGCATCCATACCGAACCGCATGACCTTGCTGGACGGATTGTTGATTTCGTCCTGATGGGTCTGGGTGTCGGCATCGCCAAGGCCGGTTGTGGCCCCGGATGTATGAGGCGCTGCGCCTGCAGTGTCGGTCATATCAGCTCCGTTGCGGAAAACAGATGAGGTCTTTGATCATCTTTGCTTTGACAAGATTTTTAAAAGTTTGCTATGGGCCGAAGCTCGAGCTGTCAACGTTTTCTTTTAACATGAAGCGCGAACCCTTTTTGATGCCTATGCACAAAGCTGGCACTAGCTGAATGGAACTCAATGTCTTTTCCAAGCGATCCGAAACGTGAAATCGAAGGACTTGAAGATGTGCGCGTGCGCATCGATGCCGTTGATACGCAACTGCATGACCTTCTTCTCGAACGCGCGGCTTTGGTGGAAAAGCTGCATATCCTTGAGGGTGTGGCGGTGCAGGGTAAACCACTCCATCATCCGGCCCGAGAAGCAGAGGTGCTGCGGGCGCGAGTTGAAGCCCACTCTGGCAAGTTATCGTTGTTGACCATTGAACACCTGTGGCGAGAAATCATTGCCGGGTCGGCAGCGGCGCTGGGCGGCTACACCCTGCACATGGACAACACAAGCCCGGCGGCCGCTTTGATGGAAAGCGTCCGGTTCTATTTTGGCTTTGATGTGCCGTTGAAAGAGGCGATTGACCCATCTGCGGTGCTATCGGCCGTTCATGACAATGCGGGTGATCTGGGTATTGTCGGCCTTGAGGAACGCGCGGAGCAGCCATGGTGGCGCGGGCTGGGCCTGCGCGAGGATGGCAGCAGTGGACCTTTGATTGTCGCTCGTTTGCCGTTCCTTGTTCTGGAGGAACGGGCGGCAGATTTGCCCGCGTTGGTGATTGCGGGCGGATATGATGCAGAATTTGTAAGTGATGTTAAGGTGTTCGACGCCCGCTGGACCGGCACACCGCCGCCTTCATTGATGAGCCAGGGTATTGAAGTGTTGAGTTTTTATCGCACTTACGATGGCGTTGATGCATTGCTTGCCGTATCTGGTGATTTAAGCTCAGGTGAGCTGCAGGAGGCGTTCGTGGCCTCCGGTGCCGTGCCGGATACGCTTCGGCTGGTTGGTGGTTATGCAGCACCAATCGACATTCATGGTGAATTTGATGCAGACCCGGAGGCTGATGGTCAGTCTGTTCGGGTGAGTGAAGAGGACTAAGTCTTATGGATCAGCCGGTTCTACGCCCTGTTCCCCGCCCCGGTGTTATGGAAATTGCGCCGTATGTGCCTGGTAAGTCGAAGGCGCTGGGTCATGGAAAGCTGCATAAGCTGTCCTCCAACGAAACCCCGTTGGGCGCAAGCCCCGCCGCGCTTGAGGCCTATCGTTCGCTGGACAAGCTGGAGCTGTACCCGGATGGGGGGGCTATGGAATTGCGGCAGGCGATCGCCGAGGTTCATGGCCTTAATCCGGACCGGCTGATTTGTGGCTGCGGATCTGACGAAATCCTGAGCCTGGCCGCCTATGCCTACCTTGGAGATGGCGATGAGGCGATTTATTCGCAGCACGGTTTCCTTGTTTACAAGATCGCCATTCTTGCGGCCGGAGCGACGCCTGTCGTGGCCCCAGAAACCAACAATACGGCGGATGTGGATGCCATTCTGGCGCGTGTAACCGACAAGACAAAAATGGTCTTTTTGGCAAACCCGAATAATCCGACCGGCACCTACTTGCCGTTTGATGAGGTGCGCCGTCTTCACGCTGGCCTGCCCAAAACCACTTTGCTGGTTCTGGACGCAGCATATGCTGAATATGTCCAGCGCAACGACTACGAGGCGGGTTTGGAGCTGGTTTCAACGGCCGAGAATGTCATCATGACCCGGACGTTCTCCAAGATTTACGGGCTAGCTGCGCTGCGCATCGGGTGGGGGTATGCATCTGAGCATATCATAGATGCGTTGAACCGGATTCGCGGCCCCTTCAACATGAACAGTGCGGCTATTGCGGCCGGTGCTGCAGGGGTTCGCGATCAGGCGTTTGTTCGCTCCGCGATCGAGCACAACTCCACATGGCTGCCTTGGGTCAGCGATGAGCTAACCAAGATCGGCCTTGAGGTTACGCCCAGCGTTTGCAACTTCATTCTCATTCACTTTCCGCAGGAAACGGGGAAACGTGCTGCGGATGCCGACCGCTATCTGCTGGAACGTGGATGTATCCTGCGTCAGGTCTCGGCTTACGGCTTTGACAACGCGCTTCGCATGTCCATCGGATCTGAAGAAGCAAATCGTCAGGTTGTGGCACTTCTGACGGAATTTCTTAAAACCAACTGATAGAAAGCATAAATGTCTGAACCCTCCTTTCGACGGGTGGCGCTGATTGGCATCGGTCTGATCGGCTCCTCCCTTGCCCGCGTCATGCGCCGCGAGACCATCGCGGAAGAAATCGTCATCTCCACTCGCTCTCAGGCAACGCTCGACCGTGCCGAGGAACTGGGCCTTGGTGACCGATATTATCGCGACGCGCGGGAGGCCGTGGAGGGTGCAGACCTCGTGATCGTGTGTGTTCCGGTTGGGGCATGTGAAGCTGTGGCTGAACAAATCGCACCGGGCCTTGCACCCGGGGCGATTGTCACGGATGCGGGTTCTGTCAAAGGAGCCGTTATCAAGGCCATGAAGCCGTACATTCCCGACAATGTGCATTTCATCGCGGGTCACCCGATCGCCGGTACGGAGTACTCCGGCCCTGATGCCGGTTTTGCATCGCTCTTTGAAAACCGTTGGTGCGTGTTGACGCCGGAACTGGGGACCGACGAAAAGGCGCTTGCCAAACTGACCGCATTTTGGGAGGCCTGCGGATCCAGCGTCGAGATCATGGATGCGGAGCATCATGATCTGGTACTGGCTGTGGTCTCGCATTTGCCGCATATCATCGCCTACAACATTGTGGGAACAGCCGATGATCTGGAGACGGTGACCAAGTCGGAGGTCATCAAGTACTCGGCCTCTGGGTTTCGCGACTTTACTCGTCTGGCGGCATCGGATCCAACCATGTGGCGGGACGTGTGTCTGACCAACAAGGAAGCGATTCTGGAAATGCTTGCCAGGTTCTCCGAGGATCTTTCAGCGCTGCAGCGGGCGATCCGTTGGGGGGATGGGGATAGATTGTTTGACCTGTTCACTCGCACCCGTGTCATTCGTCGGCAGCTTATTGAAGCCGGTCAGGAATCTGCGGCGCCGAACTTCGGTCGTCAGAATGATCGAGGCGAGCCGGGCGAATAGCTCGCAAATGCCTAAAACAGATGCGCCCAGACCGGGAAGTCTGGGCGCCTTTCACAAACTCGAAGAGGTCCGCCACTTGAAGCAGCGGTAGGGTAGCCGGGGATGATCTACTCTTTCTCTGGGAAGCTTCGAGTGTGAAATCGGGTTTGGTTGTGGCTCTGGCGGTCGGTGTGGACACGGGTGCTGGAGCTTGCCCAAACGATGTTTTCTGAACGGTGCCCCAAGGGATCTCTCATGAGGTCCTCCGCATGGTCTTTGCGCTGGTTTCTCCAACCGGAATGACCCGAATTGCCTTTTCGACATAAGGGGTCAGGAGGTCTTTCGGCACCGTGTCGGGCGTGATCATGTGGGTGATCTTGTCGATCGGGGCAATCTTGAAACCTTCGACGGCGCCAACCTTGTCTTCAGTAGCAATGATCGCGACTTCCGCAGCGTGTTCCAGCATGGCGCGTTTGACGAATACCTCTTCATCATTTTCCGAGCAAATGCCGTAATGCGGATGAATGGCACACACACCCAAAAAGCAAAGATCTGCATTCACCTGAGACAGTTTTTCGACGCACTCTGGACCTGTGAGGGCCTGCATGGCCTTGTTCAGCTTGCCTCCGGGCATGATGATCGTGACTAATGGATGATCGCTCAGGTCTACAGCGATGGGCGGGCAGTTGGTCACGACCGTCAGGGGAACATCGTTTGGCAGTGCGCGTGCGATTTGTCGATTCGTGGTGCTGGCATCAAGAAACAGAATTTGCCGGGGCCGGATCAATGCCAGGGCGGCCTGTGCCAGTTCCTGTTTGATGTGCTCCTGACTATTGGCGCGCTGGACATATGGTTTGCCTGTATCCAGCGCCAAAGGCACCGCCCCGCCATAAACGCGCTTGACCATGCCTGCGCGCGCCAGTTCCCGCAAGTCGCGGCGGACCGTGTCCTCCGAAACATTAAAACGCTGGCTAAGATCGGCAGCGAGTACCTGACCTTCCATTTGCAACGTCAGCAGGATTTTCTGCCGGCGCTGTTCCGGTAGGGCGGAAAGATCTTCGTGATCGACTTTAATTTCAGACATTGGCATCACTACGTTGGTTTATGCTTGTTTATACACGATTTTGTAAAAACATGCAACAACGTGCATAAACGTGTATTGAGATTGATGCTGCGGGTTTGTTTACCATGCGGGCGCTGACCGGTTCACGGAGGTGGGGATGGCTCGTCAGTCTTGAAAGGAAACCAATCAAGCGAGAGGACCGATCTCCATGCCTTACTGTGTCGTTCCGGCAAATTCCTATGGAATTATCAATGAAATCGACTTCAATAGTGTCCAGTTTCTGACAGGCGGGCAGGCTTCTTGTACCGTGGTTTGGGTCCTGATCGATACGGACGCCGGGCAACAGGTTGCAATGGCGCATGTCCTGTCAGCCAACCTGAATGACGGGTACAACGGAAATCCGGTAGATGCGGGTGTGTGCGAGGAGCGCCTAGCCGGGTTTTGGGATAACTATCTGGCGCAGGCGAACAAAGGAAACATTCGTTTCTTTACTGGCCAGAATCCTGGAAATTCAACAGAAAACGCAATTCAGGCCATAAAGAACGCCTTGAATGCCAACGATAATCCCGGCGACTACAACAATCCTCAAGCTGCGGCAGCGGAATATGCAGTGGCGGCAGATGGGCAATTGGTCTTGAATGGTGCACCGAGTTGGGCACAAGCCAAAAATGCCGTACTTGGGCTTTCCGAGGATCCTCAGGTTCGCACCAACATTACCCTTGCCATGGCAATCGGCATGGATGGTAACACCTTGCATGCAAACACAAGCCTTGTTGCGGGCATCGAGAATGTTGATGTGCCTTGATGCGCCCCCGGCTGCTCAAAACCGTTTTCTCGAAGTGAAATAAGGGTCTTTACTTACGCCGCGTGGCTACTATTGTTGCTCTCAGGTCAATGCGTGCTGCTGGGGGGCGGTACGGGCCTCGCAGCCGTCTCGGCCAGGCTGCGGTAGGGGGAGGGGACAAACGCGATGGGCTTTATTGATCCAATTGCCTATTCGGTGCCAGCGTTCATCATACTGATGATTGTTGAAGGCGTGCTTGCGCTACGCGGGAGGTGGCGCGGCTATGAACTCAAGGACACTGTCATCAGCTTGTCCATGGGCATTGGAAGCCTTGTCGTCAAAGTGATTGTCGGGGCAGCAGTATCCTATGCGGCACTGACCTGGGCGTATGGGTATCGTCTGATCGAGGATCTGCCTGTGACGTGGTGGAGCGTTGCCCTGTGCTATTTGCTCTATGATTTTGCCTATTACTGGGAACATCGTTTGGGGCATGAGTATCGCTGGTTCTGGGCCAGTCACGTCAATCATCATTCATCACAGCATTACAACTTGTCGACGGCCTTGCGCCAGACCTGGACCGGGACGATTGCCTTGACCTTTCTGTTTGGCATGCCTGTGGCGTTCATCGGGTTCCCGCCGGAGATGGTGTACTTCGCAGCCTCGCTCAATCTGGTTTACCAGTTCTGGATTCATACGGAACTGATTGACCGTATCGGCCCTTTGGAATACGTCCTGAATACGCCAAGTCATCACCGCGTTCATCACGCCACCAACCCGAGGTATCTTGATTCCAACTATGGTGGCACACTGATCATTTGGGACCGAATGTTCGGCACCTTCACGGAAGAAGTGCGCGAGGAGCCTCCACGTTATGGAATTGGCCGTGATCTGGGCACCACCAACATTTTCTATGTCGCTTTTCATGAATGGCTGGCGATTTTACGAGATCTGCGATCGGTACGGAGCCTGAGAGAATTGGTGGGCTACACCTTCGGGCCACCGGGCTGGTCTCCGGACGGGTCGCGTATGACAACTGCCCAAGCCAAGAGAAACTGGCGCCGCCGACAGGCTGAGAAAGCTCGCAGCGGTGCGGACACAGATCGGGCAGCGACGTCTGGGCACAAGGCTCCTGCTTCAGACTACGCGGATCAATGAATGGTGATGGGACCACAAAAAAGGGAAGGCTCGAAAGCCTTCCCCAAAATCGTCTTGCAGATAGCCGTTAAGCTCAAGCTGCGCCTTTGTTCGCGGCCCGTTCGGCGCGCTTGCGCTCGTGCGGGCACAGCAACGCCTTGCGCAGACGGATGGACTCCGGCGTGACTTCCACCAGCTCATCCTCGGCAATGTAGGAGAGAGCTGCTTCAAGGCTGAGTTTCATCGGCGTTGTCAGCTTGACTGCATCGTCCTTGCCGGAAGCACGTACGTTTGTGAGCTGCTTGCCCTTCAACACGTTGACCTCAAGGTCGTTACCGCGCGTGTGTTCGCCAACGATCATGCCCTGATACACCTTGGTGCCCGGTTCGATCATCATCGGACCACGGTCTTCCAGATTGTACAGAGCGTAAGCTACAGCTTCGCCGTCGCCATTGGACAGAAGAACGCCTGTATGGCGGCCTTGAATCGGTCCCTTGAACGGTTCATAGGCGAAATAGACGCGGTTGAAGATAGCCGAGCCGCGCGTGTCAGACATGAGTTCCGACTGGTAACCAATCAGGCCACGGGTCGGTGCATGGAATACCAATCGGCTCCGTCCACCGCCAGATGGACGCATCTCCATGAGCTCAGCCTTGCGCTCTGTGAGCTTTTGGACAACGACGCCGGAGTATTCTTCGTCCACGTCAATGGTGACTTCTTCAATGGGTTCAAGCCGATTGCCGGCATCGTCCTGTTGATAGACAACCCGTGGACGACCGACACACAGCTCAAAGCCTTCGCGGCGCATGTTTTCGATCAGGATGGCCAGCAGGAGTTCGCCGCGGCCAGAGACGATGAACGCGTCCGCATCGTCCGTTTCTTCCACCTGAAGGGCCACATTGCCTTCCTGCTCCTTCATCAGACGCTCACGAATAACGCGGGACTGAACTTTGGAGCCTTCGGTACCCGCCAGAGGGCCATCATTGACACGGAATGTCATGGACAGGGTTGGTGGGTCGATCGGCTGAGCCTGAATGGGTTCGGCCACGGACGGGTCCATGATGGTGTCGGCGACAGTCGCCTTGGTCAGTCCGGAGATGGAAACAATATCGCCTGCTTCGCCCTGTTCAATCGGCTGCCGCTCCAGACCACGGAAGGCCAGAACTTTTGAAATGCGTCCGCTTTCGATCAGGTTGCCATCGCGGCCGAGTGCCTTGACATTCATGTTTGGCTTGACCGTGCCGGACACAACGCGACCTGTCAGAATGCGACCGAGAAACGGATCGGACTCGATGGTTGTTGCCAGAAGGCGGAATGGTCCTTCTTCGGCTTGCGGCTCAGGAACCTTTTCAAGGATCATGTCGAACAAAGGAGCCATGCTGTCCTGTGGTCCGTCCGGCTCCAGTGCCATCCATTCCTGCTTGGCAGAACCATAAACCACCGGGAAGTCGAGCTGTTCGTCGTTGGCATCAAGAGAGGCGAACAGGTCGAAGACTTCATCCAGCACTTCTTCTGCGCGCTGTTCGGGCTTGTCGATCTTGTTGATGGCGACGATCGGCTTCAAGCCCAGCTTCAGCGCTTTGCCAAGAACAAACTTTGTTTGCGGCATCGGGCCTTCTGCGGCATCCACCAGCAGAACAACGCCATCGACCATGTGAAGAATGCGCTCCACCTCGCCACCAAAGTCTGCGTGGCCCGGGGTGTCGACGATATTGATGCGCGTATCGTTCCAGACGAGCGACGTGTTTTTCGCGAGGATGGTAATGCCGCGCTCACGTTCGATATCGTTGGAATCCATCATGCGTTCTTCGGTGCGCTGGTTTTCGCGGAAGACGCCGGATTGCTTCAGCAGAACGTCAATTAGTGTAGTTTTGCCATGGTCGACGTGGGCAATAATCGCAATATTGCGAAGTTTCATGAGGGCTCCATACGGCCACAAGAAGGGTGTCAGGGCGCGCGTGGGGTCACGCCGCATGTTGCTTCCTGCGATAACTCTTTTGAAAGACGGGTCCTTCTATCCTATTTTTGTGACAAATTAAACAGCCTAAGCTGCACTTCGTACCCGTCTTTGGTTGGGGCAGTGCGATTGTGGTCACCTTGCCAGAATTTTAAACCCCGGACACTCAAGTAGTTTGAGCGAAGAGCCAATCCTCTTCCATCAACAACCCGTTGCTTCTTAAGACGCGTGTAGATGATTTGGTCCCGGCTATTTCGTAGCCATAGACCCACCGGCATGCATGAGCAGAGTTCCCGACAATGTCGAACCGGTGTCCGGGCTCAAGAAAAACCTCTTCAAGAGGCCGTGCTTGCTTGAGCGCGCCATTAATAGCCAGAGTTAGCCCCGGGGTCAACGCAACAAATACCTCTTCCGCCTCTGCGTAAAGGTTCCGCCAGATCCGACCGGGATTATCGCAATGGAGATGAAATGCGTAGCCACGCTCTCGAAAGCTGGTCTCCAACTCCTCAAGGGCTTCTTTCATTTGGTCGCTGTCTGGCCAATCCACCCTGTCCTCCCCAATGCCACCAGTTGAATGGTTTACGGTTGCTGCAGGTGTTTGGATCGTTGTTTGCAACGCAAGCCTCCGGTGACCCGAATATTAGACTGCGTAGTTTATCGCATTGCAATCCTTCGTATTTCCGCCACTTAAATTTTGCTAGTAGGTTGGTTTGGGCGGCGTTTCACGAGCGCAACCGGGTTGGTGTGGGACGAGATGATGACGGTTTCCTCGCAAGAGTGGACAGCGGAGTGGCTTGCGGCATTGCTGCCGCTTGAGGGTGAGAACCGTACGCGCCTTCCTCAGATTCGCTTGTTCCGCCACTCCGGTCGGAGAGATTTCAGTTTATCAGAGCAGGAACCGCACCTGGTGGTGTTTTTGAGTGATGGTTTCGAGGGACATATGGGTCCCGTCATCCATCGATATCCGGCGCTCTCCTGTTGTCTGTTGAGTGCGTCTGACACCATTGAGTGTCGTGTTGGTCAGGCAAGTCAGGCTGAGCCGGCAATCATGGCCATGATCCGCATAGATGCTCGAGTTGCCTCCGAACTGCTTCTGGAAATGTCTCAGGAACTGCCGCTTGCACCCGATGGTGCGGCGCTCGGGCGGTCCTACGATATGGATGAGCCCATGCGCCATAGTGTGGGTCGCCTCATGCAATGCCTGCGCACGGAACGCGATGCCAGATTTTTGGCCCCCTCCTATTATCGCGAGGTGCTTTATCATCTGGCGCTGTCCCAGCAGGGCGCAAAACTGAAACGCCTGTTTCAGGCCAATGAAAAACAGCAGGGTATCAACCGGGTTTTGCGCCTTTTGAAAACAGAGTATGCCAACAGCAATCTCACCGTGGAGGAGATGGCACGGCTTGCATGCATGAGCACTTCGTCTTTCCACGTGGGCTTCAAGGCCATAACCTCCAAGTCGCCGCTACAGTACATCAAGTCCATTCGTTTGCAGAAGGCACGTGCGTTGATGCTGAGTGAAGGATTGAGCGCAAGTCAGGCCGCCTACCGAGTGGGTTACGCCAGCGCGTCACAGTTCAGTCGCGAGTTCAAACGGCTTTTTGGACATTCACCCTCCCAAGAAATCTCCCGGTTCCGCAGGGTTTAAGGAAACTGCTCATCAAGTTGTAGCTGGGTTGATTGACAATCTGTCCGGTGCCCTAGATTGTAAGCGTTACTTATCTTTCGTGGCACAGGTACAGAATGACGGACACCACTACACGCGAAGCTTTTGGATTTGTTGTTCAGGATTTTGCGCGCGCCCATCGGCGTGTTTTTGAAAAACAACTGCAGGACGCGGGATTGAATGTGACACTCGGCATGGCCCGAGTTCTGGCTTACATTTACCACTATCCCGGATTGCGCCAGAACCAGCTTGCAGAAGGCATGGGCGTGGAGCCCATGACAATGGTTGGCCATCTCGATGCACTGGAGCGTGCAGGCCTTGTGGAGCGGGTGCGCCACACGGTGGACCGCCGCAGCAAGATGACTCGGATTACCGAAACGGGATACGATCTCATTGAACGCCTCAAGGAGATCGGCGTTCGGGTTCGCGACACGGCGGGCGCGGATTTTTCTCTCGACGAGTTGGAGGCACTTCAAGACAAGCTGAGCGCCATGCGCGACCGGTTGAACGCCGAACTTGCCAAAATGCCCGAGGACGTGAAGCCCTATGCAGACCGCGTTGATGACTGAACGCCGAGCGTCGGCCATCGGCGCTCTGCTGGTTGCGTTGGGGCCGATCTCGCTAGCGCTTTATACGCCGGCAATGCCCACGTTGGTGACCGTATTCGCCACCGATATGTCTACCGTCAAGTTGACGATGACGTTCTATTTCATCGGTTTTACTTTTGCGCAGTTGGTGTGCGGTCCGCTGTCTGATGCCTACGGACGGCGGCCTGTGGTGCTCTGGTTTCTGGCGGGCTATCTTGTTGGTAGCTTCATGGCCTTCTCGGCGACGACCATCGAGTTCTTGCTTGTTGGACGTCTCGTGCAAGGGATTGGTGCTTCCTGCGGCATAGCGATTTCTCGTGCAATCATCCGCGACCAATATACCGGCGACAAGGGGGCTGGCATCATGAACCTGATCGGGATGATGCTGGCAGCCGGACCGGCCTTTGCCCCGGTCATTGGCAGTATTGCGCTGGAGTTGGCCGGATGGGCGTCGATCTTTGGTTTCATGGTGGCCTATGGGGCCATTGTATTGACGGCGATTGTCTTGCTTGTACCGGAAACCAATCGTCATCGGGATAGCGCGCTAATCAATCCCCGACGATTGGCGCGATCCTATCGCTTCTTGCTGGGTCAACCCTTGTTTCTTGTTCCGGCACTAATACTCGGTTTGACGATTGGCGGATTTTACACACTTGCCACCATCTTGCCTTTCGTGCTGATTGATCAAGTGGGGCTGCGTCCGCTCCAGTTTGGCATCGGCATGTTGATGCAAACCGGATGCTTTTTTCTTGGCGGGTTGGCAACGCGCTTGTTACTGAAGCGCTTTCCGTCCGACAAGATCGCAGGCTTTGGGTCTCTGCTCAATCTGATGAGCGGTCTGGCGTTGTTTGCAGGTTATCTCTACGTGGCGCCGTCCTATTTGAGTGTCATGGTGCCCGTCGGCGGGTTTGCGTTTGGCACAGCTTTGATGTTGCCCTCCATGACCGTGCGCGGTTTGCACCCGTTTCCCAAAATCGCGGGCGCGGCCTCAGCCATGATGGGATTCGTGCAGATTGGCGTTGGCCTTGTGGGCAGTGCCATGGCGGCGGTTGTGTTTGACGATGCGCAAACGGCTGTTACGATGATTATCACCGGCATGACCGTTTTGACGGCCTTGATATACTGGAGCGGAAAGGTTCTTTTGCCCAAGGACACCCCGGTTCTGGATGTGCCCTGAGACCGCAAGACAAGCGGGGACTATTGTGCCGAAGACGGGCACATACCCTGCTTTGGGTTGATTTCCGACGCAAAAAAGCGCATGTCCCGAGGTCAACGTTGCTGTTTGCTAGGACCACGGGGGATTTTTTGCCAGTTTCGTTCTCATCTTCATTACTTGAGGCGTCGCATCGCCCTCTTGTGATGGGCATCCTGAATGTGACGCCCGACAGTTTTTCCGATGGTGGCCGGTATGATGCGCCGGACATGGCCTTGGCGCATGCAAAAGACATGATCGCGCAAGGGGCGGACATCCTGGATGTAGGGGGTGAGAGCACACGACCTGGCGCGGAACCCGTAGCTGCTGAGGACGAGTTATCTCGCGTACTACCCGTACTGCGCAAATTGGCCCCGCTGGATGTTTTTATCTCCATTGATACCTACAAGGCATCCGTGGCGCGTGAAGCCGTCAAGGCTGGCGCTCACATCATCAATGATGTTTGGGGATTGCAGCGAGATCCGGACATGGCAGGTGCGGTGGCCGAGGCTAATGTCCCGGTTATAATGATGCACAACCGCGAAACAGTGGATCCGTCCCTGGATATTCTTGCGGATATGGATCGGTTCTTCGAGCGTTCTTTGGCCTTGGCGGAAAAGGCCGGTGTGCCTCGTCAGCATCTGATACTGGATCCTGGGTTCGGCTTTGGAAAGACTCTGGAGCAGAACTATCAAATCCTTTCCAACCTCCAGCAGCTCAAGAAATGGGAACTGCCAATTCTGGCTGGAGCGTCGCGCAAGCGCATGGTGGGGCATGTGCTGGATGTGGATACGCAGGACCGGCTGTTCGGGTCGCTCGCGGTGCACGTATTGGCAATGCAAGGCGGCGCGCAGATCGTTCGAGCGCACGATGTGAAGGCACATGCTGATGCCTCCCGCATTTTTCAGGCAATGAAGAAATTGGGCAGCCTGCATGCAGAGTGATCTTGTTCTGGCCGCGCTGGGCCTCGGGTCCAATATGGGCGATACCAAAGCGCACATTGATGCCGCCATTGCAGCATTGGCGGCACATGATGGCATTGAAGTGATTGAAAGGTCCTCGGATTATCGTACGCCGCCATGGGGGCCGGTACCACAGGATGACTATCGCAATTGCTGCTTGACCATCAAAACCCATCTGGCACCCAAACGGCTATTGCAGGCTTGCCTTGATATCGAGCTGGAACTTGGCCGTGTGCGACATGAACGCTGGGGCCCGCGCACCATCGACATTGATGTGCTGCTTTACGGACAGGCGCGTGTAGAGGATGATGGATTGAGTATTCCTCATCCGCGCATGGCAGAGCGGGCTTTCGTACTGGTACCCTTGGCGGAGATTTGGCCAACCGCGGTAATTGACGGTGGCGTCACGGTGCTGTCGGCGCTGGAAAACTGCCCGGACAAGGGCGGCATTTCCAAACTTTGATCCTCCCGTGTGGACGTTGCGCGCTACTACCTATTTGCGAATTTTTCGCAAGTAGGGGGTTGAAGCTACAGTCGCTGTAGGTCCTATGACTCTATGCAACGATGATTTGCATGGAGAATGAGATGACCGAAAAACATGATTCGGCATCCTGTTGCGGACATGAGGACGTGCGTCGTCAGGAGCCTGACCAATCCCATAAAACTGGTGAATGTGGTTGCAGTTCAGAGGAACATCAGAAGAAGGTGTCACCCTGCTGTGGCAGCGGGCATGATCATGACCACGACCATGGGCAGGATGCGAACACTGCCCACAGTGCCTGCGGGTGTTGTGGAAGCGAGCAGGCGCTGCCGGATGTCAAGAACTGGGAGGGGGCTCGCGCGTTTCGCGTTGAAGGCCTGTGTTGTGCAGAAGAGATCGGGGTTTTGCGCCGCGTTGTTGGTCCGGTGGTTGGCTCCGCCGATAATTTGAGCTTTGACGTGCTCAACACGAAGATGATTGTGTCACCGGCCGCCGGGTCCGTGAGCGATGAAGCCATCATTGAGGCGGTAAACGGCACGGGCATGAAGGCAGCTCCCTATGTGGACAGCGAAGCTGATGCCGCCAAAGAGCGCCAGCACCTGCGGCTTGGTCGATTTACGCTTGCCTCTGGCATCCTTTGGGCCATTGCGTTGATAGTGCAGGCGGTCCAGTACTTCGCTTCTTCTGCGCAGCCTGAGGTGTTGGAAGCGCTTGCAGGCACTCCTTCATTGGGTGTTGAAGTTGTCTATCTTGCGGCGATTTTCGCCGGCGCACGACTGGTCGCACCCAAGGCGTGGTATGCGCTACGCACACTTCGGCCCGACATGAACTTGTTGATGATGGTTGCCGTTGCAGGGGCAATTGGTATCGGCGAGTGGTTCGAGGGCGCGACCGTTGCCTTCTTGTTTTCGTTGTCGCTTTATCTGGAAAGCTGGAGCGTGGGGCGGGCGCGCAAAGCCGTCGCTGCCCTCATGGATATCGCTCCAGACAGTGTTCGTTTGAAACATGAAGATGGGCGCGAGCAAGATGTATCGGCCTCTGAAGTCGCCCCCGGTGCGGTTTTTGTTGTCCGCGGGGGCGACCGCATTCCCCTTGATGGCGTTGTTTTGACCGGGGTCGGGAGTGTGGATCAGGCGCCGATTACGGGTGAAAGCGTTCCGGTCATGAAGGAGGCTGGTGCAGAAGTCTATGCAGGCACCATCAACGGCGAGGGTACCTTTGAAGTCCGTGCAACCAAGGCAGCCGATGACACCATGTTGGCCCGCATCATTCGAATGGTCAGCGAAGCCCAGGGACGGCGTGCAGCGGCTGAACAGTGGGTTGAGAAGTTTGCGAGGATTTATACTCCCGCTGTTATGATCCTCGCGGTTTTGATGGCGGTTGTGCCTCCAATCATTGTTGGGGCTTCATGGGCTGAGTGGTTTTATCGTGCTCTTGTTCTGCTGGTAATTGCCTGTCCATGTGCCCTGGTCATATCCACACCGGTATCGATTGTGGCCGGACTCACGTCCGCAGCTCGAAACGGGGTTCTCATAAAGGGGGGCGTTTATCTGGAACTGCCTGCCCAGCTGAAGGCACTTGCGTTCGACAAGACAGGTACGATCACGGAAGGGCGCCCAACCGTCACGGATATCGTACCGTTAAACGGGCATAGCGCGGAAGAACTGGTTCAACGGGCGGCGTCACTTGAGGCGCGCAGTTCTCACCCGTTGGCGCAGGCGATTGCGGACACTGCGGCGTCTGATGGGGTGTCCTACACCGCAGCGGACAATGTGGAACTGTTGCCGGGTCGTGGGCTTTCTGGCGAACGGTTCGGAAAAAGCTATTGGCTTGGGTCGCGCCGTTTTCTCAAGGAAAAGAAGTTCGACATTGGCCAAGCGAATGAGCTTGCCAGCCGGTTTGAGGCTGATGGCAAGACAGTTGTTCTTGTGGGAACCGATCACCACGTATGCGGTGTCATTGCGCTGTCCGATCAGATCCGGCCGACGGCGGCCGCATTGGTCAAGGAGCTGCACGCGGCGGGTGTCGAAAAGCTTGTGATGTTGACCGGCGACAACCGCGCCACAGCGAATAAGGTGGCCGACGCGGTCGGCATTGATGAGGTGCGGGCGGAACTGTTGCCTGCGGACAAAGTGGATGCCGTTGAAGAACTGGCCACCTCACACAAGGTGGTGGCGATGATTGGAGATGGTGTCAACGATGCACCGGCCATGGCGCGGGCCAATTTTGGCGTGGCCATGGGAGCAATCGGCTCTGATGCTGCAATTGAAACCGCCGATATAGCGTTGATGGAAGATGATTTGTCGCGGCTCCCCTGGCTCATTCGTCATTCCCGCCGAACCTTGGGCATCATACGCCAGAACATAGCGTTTGCCTTTGCTGTAAAGGGTACGTTGGTTGTGCTTACGGCTTTGGGACTGTCCAGTCTGTGGGCCGCCATCCTAGGGGACGTGGGGGCGACTCTTATCGTCGTGGCGAACGCCTTGCGTTTGCTTAGGGAGGCCTGAGGGAACTCAATTGTGAAAGAGGCTGTCAGGAACAGTGGCAGCCTCTTGCGTTTTGCAGGCTTGTACTATGGGTTAGGAATTTCCAATCACTTGCCTTGGCTGAAGGAGCCTCATGTTTTCTGATCACCTGAGTGAAGAACAAAAAAGCCGCGATGTTCCGCGGGCCGATCTATTGGCCCTTTTTGATTTGCTGGAGGATGAGTTTCTGGTGATGATGCGGATGGATGATACTGCGGGCGATGACAGTGACGCTGTTTTGGTGGGAACGCCTTTGGACGCGCTGATCAACGCCTACAACAGTGAGTTTCCAGGCTCCGCGCCTGATCTGCGTCCCATTCATGACTATCGGGATTTAACCACGCATTTTTGGCATTGCTTTGCCCACCAACCATGGTGGCGCTGTGGGGATCTGATGGCGTTTATTCTTGCCAATCCCGCTTTCGATGCTCGCGTTACCAAGACGGGTCGGCAGTTGATCCTTCGGGTGGTTGAGCCCATTTTTGGTCAACCTTTTCAAGAGTATATGAAGAAGTCGCGACTGGCTTAAGAGCGGTTTGTATCATCCCGCCGTTTCTCGATCCACCAACAGCCTGAGGTCCGGCCGGCAATCAGCCAGTAGGCAAAGCCTGCGAGAAAGCCGGCCGATGTGACAACTGACGAACCGGGGCGCAGAGCCGGAGCCTCGCCGGTTGAAGGTATCTGATCACCGATAGACCAGATGGCGAGGGCTATCAGACCGGCCGCGCCAACATGGTAAACAACACCGCGCCATTTCATGGTTTCCGCAAAACCTGCGGCAAAGATAGCCGGGATGAGCGCAAGGGAACCAATCACGCTGGCGGAGACGATGGTGGACCCCATCATGGCAATGAAGGTCGCGGGATCGGTGTCGGGACCGCTGGCGCGGAAGTACCCCCAGGAGAAAAACAGGCCCGCCGCGATCACGGCAGCAATGAAGCCGCAGAGGATGCGGACCAATTGAAAGAACAGTTTACCGCCGTCGACCATCCTGTGTCCCGATGCCTTTAGGTCAGAGTGCGAGGAGATATTCCGGAAATTCGAGCGCGTACCCCGGTCTAACTGATTTCGGGCCGGGGCCTGTGCATGGATCTAAGCTTCGCCTGCAGCCTGTGCTTTTTCCAGAGCTTCGCGTTCTGTCTTGCGCAGACGTTCAGAAGCGGATTTCAACTGCCCACAGGCCGCGAAGATGTCTCGCCCACGTGGGGTGCGGATTGGTGAAGCATAGCCCGCGCGGTTGACAACATCTGCAAATGATTCGATCTGCTCCCAATCCGAGCATTCATAGGGCGACCCCGGCCACGGATTGAAGGGCAGAAGGTTGATCTTGGCAGGAATGCCCTGAAGGAGCTTCACCAGCTTCTTGGCGTCATCCAGACTGTCGTTTACGCCCTTCAACATGACGTATTCGAAGGTGATGCGCTTGGCATTGGACAGCCCAGGATAATTCCGGCAGGCATCCAGCAGCTGGTCGAGTTTGTACTTGCGGTTGATTGGAACGATTTCGTCACGCAGCTCATCGTGAACAGCGTGCAGCGAGATGGCGAGCATGCAGCCAATCTCATCGCCGGTACGCTCGATCATGGGAACCACACCTGAGGTGGACAGCGTGATCCGGCGCTTGGAAAGCGACAGCCCATCACCATCGGAGGCGATCAGTAGCGCCTTTTTAACATGCTCGAAATTGTAAAGCGGTTCGCCCATGCCCATCATGACGATGTTCGTGATCCGGCGACGATTGCTGGCATTCTCCAGCCCGCCTTCCGGTGCATCCGCATCGGGAAAATCATCCAGACGATCTTTCGCCAACAGCAACTGTGACAGGATTTCCTCGGCCGTCAGGTTGCGCACCAGCTTTTGCGTGCCTGTATGACAGAAGGTGCAAGTGAGCGTGCAACCCACCTGAGACGAGATGCAGAGCGTACCGCGATCTTCCTCGGGAATGTAGACGGTTTCAACCTCGACAGGCTTTCCGGCGCCTCGAGAGGGGAACCGGAACAACCATTTGCGGGTGCCGTCTACCGATACTTGTTCACTGACGATTTCCGGGCGCGCAATGGTATAGGCAAAGTTCAGCCGATTGCGCAGTTCCTTGGACACGTTGGTCATCTTGTCGAAATCAGAAATGCCGCGCACATAAAGCCAGTGCCACAACTGATTGGTGCGCATGCGGATCTGTTTGGGAGGAACGCCAACCGCTTCCAGTGCTTTGCCCAGATCTTCTCGGTTAAGGCCGATCAGAGACGGTTTGTCTTCGGATTTTGCCACGGCGTCGTCGTCAACCGCGGCAATCTTGACTACGGGGTCGCTTTTCTTGTGCGCGATGTCCAGCGAAATCGCCATGGGGATACTCGTCAGCTTATGTGATTGGTGTTTGCAGTCTTGCAGCCTGCTGTCATGAGCGTGGCGCATGCTGCTGCTTCCGCAATATAATAAGGCGGCAGCCATCATGCCACCGCCAGTCACGCGCAGTTATACCTGAATTTGCTCAGGTTGGAAGCATTTTCTCATCGAGCTCGTCTTGCGCCGCTTCAGTATGGGGCGCTCAATGGCTCAAGGACTGACGCTGCGTTGGGTGCGTCAGCCCCTTTGTCAGGTTTAGTCCTACTGGCAGGCACCGCTTGCGTCACGAATGGACGCGGTGATGCCACTCAGAGAGAACTTGTAGGTGGTCTGAGTACCTCGGGCGGATACGCCTGAGATCGTCATCTGACGCCCCGCCTTCATGGCGGCAACCAGCCGTTGTTCTTCGGCCGCGTTTTGAACCCAAGCCCCGTCACCTTTGGTGAACATGGTGAACTTGTTGCCATCAACATCAGCGGTGACTGTTGAGCCATCCTTGAAATTGTAGCCTACAATCACGCTCGGTTCGTCCCGAACCTGTTCGTTGGGACGTGTTGAGACAAAGAAAAATACGTCACCGTGATTGCGGTCGGTAGGCAGCAACTGTTGTGGCTTCGACAGCGCATAACAGATTTTGCCGTTCTGACCGGTGAAGGAGTAGGCACCCCAATCTCTGTTCTGCTTCAGCAGAGTTGGAGATTGCGCATAGGCTGCTGCGCCAGAGATACCTAGAGCCATAATGGCAGTGATCAGGATACGTGCTTGCATCTTCTCCAAACCGCTTCGTTTGCGCCGCCCAAGTGAGGTGCGCGCATGAAACACATCATAAACTTAGTTTTAAGGTTACCTTAAAGATGGTTACTAAAGAGTTGAAGACCCTAAGCCCGAAGTGGAAACCTAAAACTCTGTGATTACTGAGTGTACGCTGGCCGCATAAACTTGGCGACAGTGTGACAAGGTTGCAATAGTCCGCAGCCATTGTGTCGCGTCGCGGTGCCAACCTTTGGTCTTCGGCGGGTTGTGCCAGTGAAATACCTCGGATTTTGGAGACCAAGATTAGCGTGGCTGCTTGTCTGTCAGGTTCATCAAGGCAGGGCTTCTTGCGCTTTGATCGTTCGGTGCCGCATGGTGTCATCAGTTTGCCGGCTGTGTGCGACAACGGGCTCCGTGCGCGGCACGCCGGGCGGTTGCCACCTGCAATCAAGACTTGCATGACGCCTGGAGGCGGTCCGCGCTGGAGCCGCTTCAATTGATTGTCGGTACAGTCGAAACATCCTGTGAACACGCGTGGGCTACGTGGACAAAGAGGCTGGACGTTCGGCGAATCAGGAGGTTTTACGGTGTTTGCGTACCGGGAATGCGTCGGTCGGATCGGAAAATCGGCGCTCCGTGCACATGCTCCAGCATAGGATCTTTCGGTGCTCCTGCCGTGAGCGAGCGCTCTGCATATTTGCCATGAACCCGGTAGCGATCATACAACACGATGCCGGCGGCAATGCCGATATTGACGCAGAACTGGGTTGGGATCTTGATCATGTAGTCGCAGCGGGCCTGCATCTCTGGCGACAGTGAGCCGCGTTCGGGACCCAGAATGTATGCCGCTTGCAGCGGATGACCGAAGCTGGGTAGATCAATGGCATCGTCGGTCAACTCGACACCAACCAGCTTGCATCCCCTCGGGAAAGCCATCTCTTCTGGCGAAGACCACGCAAAATAAGGCAAGTGATCGGGGCTTTTTGAGGTGTCGGCCTTCAGGGCCTTACCAAGCCGTGGATCGGCATCTACAGAGAAAAAGTAGCTGGCACCGAAGGCATGTGCAGTTCGCATCAAGGTACCAAGATTCATTGTTTTTGAGAGGCCTTCCGAGCCTACTGCAAAGTAGCCGCGCATGTTGTCAGTCTTTTGATGTTGGTTTGGCGTTGCTTTACCGTTCCGGCCTGCGAAATACAAGCGTGTCGGCGCCTCAAGGCGTTCGCTCCCAGGCGCCGGCTGGTGCTTGGTTTTCAGTCACGCTTCCAGTACTGCAATGACGGGGGCGTGGTCTGACGGCTTCTCCCAACCGCGCGCTTCGCGCAATACGGAGACACTTTCAGTATATGCCGCTGTTTCCGGGGTCATCCAGACGTGGTCAAGACGTCGTCCCTTGTCCGCCTTGGACCAGTCTTTGGCGCGGTAGCTCCACCAAGTATACACCTTTTGATCCATGGGTATGTGCTTGCGCATGGTGTCAACGTATCCGCCGGCAGTGCGCACGGCTTCCAGGCGCTCGCATTCCAAGGGGGTGTGCGAGACAACGCGCATGAGCTGTTTGTGCGACCAGACATCAGTTTCATAAGGTGCGATGTTCAAGTCACCCACCACAATCGATTCATCGGTGAAAGAGCCGAACCAATCTTCCATTTCATCCAGAAACTGGAGTTTGTGGGCGAATTTTTCGTTGATTTCCGGATCCGGTACGTCCCCGCCTGCTGGGACATAAAAATTATGCAGACGGAAGTGTCCGGAGTTGAAAGCGATATCTGCTGCAATGTGCCGGGTGTCGCCCATGCCACAGAACTCGCGTCGCTCCACGTTCATCAGGGGTACACGGGAAATGAAGGCGACGCCGTGATAGCCCTTTTGACCGTGAAACTCGATGTGATCATAGCCCAGGCGTTGGAGCGCTGCCGTTGGGAAGCTGCCATCCGGGCATTTTGTTTCCTGCAGACACAGTACGTCAGGGGCGTGGTCCAGCAACATCTTTTCGACGATTGGCAGACGTAGGCGTACCGAATTGATGTTCCAGGTTACAATCTTCAGTCTGTTCTTCATTGGTGCAGTCACTATTTGTTGATGGTCAGACGTGCCGAACGCCTGAATGCCGCGTGGGCTTGGTGTTTTTGGGTGTTAGGGCTGTTTGCCGAAAGTGTCTACGCTCTACTAGCGGAAAAACCAGTGCTCCGATACACTTTGACAAAACGAAAAGAGCCCGCGGAGGGGACCATGGGAAAAATCACCGTCCCAGCACTATCGGCAGTCGCAGCACTTGTTGTGGCATTTGGCGTGTCGGCCGCTGCTGCGCAAAGCCCGAGAACCCCATCCGGCCCGGCAGGCGGTGGCTTTTCGCCATCTTATGGCAGCGACGCGATCGGTACAGGAGGTCCCGTTCTGGGCAGTTATCCGGAAGGTATGCGGCCCAAGCCAGAGCGGCCCATTGGGGCGTATCCCGACGAGACTCGTATTCCACGCGCTCGCCCGGAAGTGACAGGCAAGCCGACATCAGATGAGTTCAAGGCACCAGTCATTCCGTATGGTAACAAGTCAGACCCAACGGCGCCGAACGCCGATCGAACAGGAGCAGGCAACATTAAATAGCAACAAATAGCAACTTCTTGGGGCAGGTCATCAGTTCGGGCAGAACATGGGAGCCGACCAATGAAAGCGGCAGGACTGACCCTTTTCGGCTTGATGCTTGGCCTTCTGTTTTTCGGCCAAACCTACGCCTATGCCTCTTCCACTGCGTACGCGACCACCCGAGTGAACATGCGCACCGGGCCCGGAACTCAGTACCCGGTGTTGCTTCAAGTGCCCCGCGCCGGGGTTACTGTTGTTCATCGGTGCTTGCGTAGTCGGTGGTGTGATGCCTCCTTCAGGGGCGTCCGGGGTTGGATATACGGCAAGTACTTAAGGCAGGGCGCCCTGCCGCCGCGCTACATTGCGCCGGTTCCAGCGCCGCCCAACTACACGCTTCGGTTCGAGTTCGGTCCGCCGGTCTATTACAGACCTTATCGGCCAAGGTACCACTACAGGCCTTACCGTCGGTACTATCGGCATTGGTAGCGCTAGGCGTACGGCTCACCACAAACGCAGTGTGCGCTGCATCAAATCGGGCCCGCTCGTGTCTTGTTGGGCTATCGTCGCATTGGCTTTCCCTCCGCACACGCTGCATATTCTGCGATCGGCTTACCCAATATTGTCGTATTGCAACGCAACACTACTGTCGTAGGCTGAAGGTGTGTTGAAGCTGGTTGCGCCCGAGCCGGAGCATGGTGGCACGATCAGGTAAGGAGGGACTATGAGTGCGGCGCTGATCCCGGATGCCGAAGCGGTCAATGGCAGTGACAGACCTGTAAAAGATCTCTACGAAATCGGAGAGATCCCTCCACTCGGTCATGTGCCGAAAAAGATGTATGCCTGGGCCATCCGGCAGGACCGTCATGGAGCTCCGGAAGATGCGATGGTCAAGGAAGTCGTGCCCACGTGGGAGGTGGACAGTCACGAGGTGCTGGTACTCGTTATGGCTGCCGGCGTGAACTACAACGGTATCTGGGCTTCATTGGGCGAACCCGTGTCTCCCTTGGACACGCATGGGCATGCCTACCATGTCGCAGGATCAGATGCCGCCGGGATTGTATGGGCGGTCGGGTCCAAGGTAAAGCGCTGGAAAGTCGGCGATGAGGTGGTCATCCATTGCAATCAGGATGATGGTGACGATGAGGATTGCAACGGCGGGGATCCCATGTTCTCTGCCAGTCAGCGTATCTGGGGCTACGAGACGCCGGATGGATCGTTTGCACAGTTCACGCGGGTTCAGGCGCAGCAATTGATGGCGCGCCCCAAACATCTGACTTGGGAGGAGTCCGCCTGTTACACGCTTACCCTGGCCACGGCTTATCGCATGTTGTTCGGACATCCGCCGCATATTCTGAAGCCTGGTCAGAACATACTCGTATGGGGAGCCTCCGGGGGGTTGGGCGTGTTCGGCGTGCAATTGGCCGCAGCAGCCGGCGCCAATGCCATTGGGATCATTTCCGATGAAGAAAAGCGGGAGTATGTGCTCTCGCTCGGAGCGCGCGCTGCAATCAATCGGAAGGATTTTGATTGCTGGGGGCGTCTGCCGTCTGTTCATTCGGATGATTATGATAACTGGAAGAGCGAGGCGCGACGGTTCGGCAAGGCCATCTGGCGCATTACGGGCCGGGGCAATGATGTGGACCTTGTGTTCGAGCATCCTGGTGAAATGACGTTTCCGGTTTCGTGCCTCGTTGCCAAACGAGGCGGCATGGTGGTGTTTTGTGCTGGTACCACCGGTTTCAACTTTTCGTTTGATGCCCGGTATGCATGGATGCGCCAGAAGCGTATTCAAGGCTCGCATTTCGCTCACTTGAAGCAAGCCAGTGAGGCAAATCAATTCGTGATCGACCGGCGAATTGATCCCTGCATGAGTGAGGTGTTCGGTTGGGATGACATACCCAAAGCGCACACCAAAATGTGGAAGAACCAACACGCTCCCGGCAACATGGCCGTACTTGTAAGCGCGCCGCGACCGGGACTTCGGACATTTGATGATGTTTTGGAGGCTGGAGATGCGGCGAAGCGTCCCGACTGACCTTTGGCTGGGGCCGTTACCTCATCAAGGCTTCCAGTTGACGTAGGTTCCATCTGTCTCACTGAGTGGGCAGAAACCTCGCTTCACCGAAAATTTCTGAGAAAGATCATTATTTTCAGGTGCTTATATCTTCTCAGAGCGAGCCGTTTGACTGCATGCATCGATTGTTGAGCACACCTGTGAGTAAATGCTTGCAACCAACAAGACGTCATTGGTGAATGACTTGTGGTTACGAGTTGATACTTATTTTTGACAAGGTTACATATCTGATGTAAATAATAATTATTAATTGATGTGTATTTATTGTTTTAATACTGCTACTGGTGATGTTTGTTGAGTATGTTATTGTGCTATATCTTGACACTTGTTCTCAATAACCTATCCTAAATGAGCGTCGTAATTGAACAAGACCTGACTTGGTCTCATTTCGTGACGTTTAGATCGTGGGCACACGCTCAGATGAAGGAGCAATACCGGCGAAAACTTGTGGCGCCGGAGTGAACATCGTCCCGTGTATCGGAGAACCCCCTTGAAAAATTTTAGTGCTGTAACTGCCGCTTTGGCGCTTGCGTTGCCGCTTGGCATCTCGTCCGCTGCTGCGAACGAGGCTGTGTGCGAGATTGATCGCCCGGTTATTTTTGCCGGGTTGGACTGGGATTCCAGCGCCTTTCACAACTCGGTTGCCAGCTTTATTCTTGAGCACGGCTATGGCTGCCAAACTGATATCATTCCGGGCTCAAACATCCCCCTGATCAACGGCATGGCCCGTGGAGATGTGGACGTGCATATGGAGATCTGGCCGACCAATGTGTCGGATGCTTTGAAAAAGGGCTTTGAGGCCAACGCCTTTATCGATTTGGGTGTTAATTTTCCAGATGCCACGCAAGCTTGGTACGTGCCTCGGTACTTGGTGGAAGGAGAGAACGCGCCTGCCAAGGGGCTGACAAGTGTTTACGACCTACCCAAGTACAAGGAGGTTTTCCAGGACCCGGAAGAGCCGAGCAAAGGCCGGTTCTACAATTGTATTGCTGGCTGGGTCTGTGAGGTCTTCAACACCAAAAAACTCAATGCTTATGGCTTGACGGAAGACTTCGTCAATTTCCGCGCTGGCACTGGGGCGGCGCTTGCAGCGGCTATTGAGTCCAACATCAAGCGCGAGAAACCGATCCTGTTTTATTACTGGGGTCCTACCTGGGTGATGGGGAAGGTTTCCGATCAGGTGGTGGCCCTCGAGGAGCCGGCGTTTGATGAAGATGTCTGGCAGGCGGTGACTGATGAGGCGGATCCAGCGAAAGTGACGGAGGCAACCGCTTATCCAAAATCAGCAGCCCATGTCTTCGTGAATACGGATTTTGCGGAGCAGGCGCCGACATTGGTTGAGTTTCTGACCGCTTACGAGACCAATAGCGATCTTGTGTCTGAGGCTTTGGCCTACATGCAGGACACCGGGGGAACGTCCGAGGACGCTGCTCAAGATTTTCTGCGCAACAACACCGAGCGCTGGACCGGCTGGGTCCCAGAGGATGTGGCGCAACGGGTACAGAGTGCTCTTGACGCACAATAGTTGCGCTGCCGCCGTCTCTACGTATTCTCCATGAGACGGCTCTCATAAAACCGATGACGTGATGTGCTAGAACGAGCGCATCACGTCTCTTTTGTTCAATGTGGTTTGCTTATTGTGCAGCCTTTGGACGGCAAGGGACGTTGAGAAGTGCGCTCCAAAATAGGATTTTCGAGCGCCATCTTGTGATTTTGAGGACGCCGAACCAGACGTTCCTCCGACTGGAGTTGATCAACGTGTCGAAGTTTTTTGCGGTTGCTGTTGCATGTGCGTTCGCTGTTCCCTTCAACCTGAGCGCGGCCGCAGCACAGGCGCCGGTGTGTGAGATTGAGCGCCCTGTGGTCTTTGCAGGATTGGACTGGGATTCCAATGCGTTCCACAATTCGGTTGCCCAGTTCATCATTGAGCACGGATATGGCTGCAAAACGGATATCATTCCCGGGTCAAGCATTCCTTTGGTAAATGGCATGGCACGCGGCGATGTGGATGTGACCATGGAGATCTGGCCCAAGAATGTTTCGGAGGCTCTCACTCGCGGTCTGGAGCGCGGCGACTTCATCGATTTGGGAGTCAATTATCCGGATGCCAAGCAGGCATGGTATGTTCCCAAGTATTTGGTGGAGGGCGAAGATGCACCAGCCAAGGGACTGAAATCAGTTTATGACCTGCCGAAATACAAGGAAGTATTTCAGGATCCAGAAGAACCCGGGAAGGGTAGATTTTATAATTGTATTGCAGGTTGGGCCTGTGAGGTTTACAACACCAAAAAACTCAATGCTTATGGGCTGACTGAAGACTACGTGAACTTTCGGCCCGGGACCGGCGCAGCACTTGCTGCCGCCATTGAAGCAAAAATCAAACGGAAGCGGCCCATCCTGTTCTTCTATTGGGGGCCGACTTGGGTGATGGGTAAGATTGCAGAGGATGTTGTCGAGCTTGAAGAGCCCGCCTTTGATGAGGCGGTGTGGGCAACGATGACAGAAGAAAGTGATCCTGAGCACGTGACGGCCGCAACGGCTTATCCGCTCAACCCGGCTCATGTTTTTGTGAATACCGAATTCTTTCAGGCTGCCCCGCAGCTTGTTGAGTTTTTGACCGCTTATGAAACTTCCAGCGCAATCGTGTCTGATGCACTGGCCTATATGCAGGAAACCGGTGGCACGACCGACGAGGCGGCTGTGGCGTTTCTCAAGCGGAACAGGGATCTGTGGTCTTCATGGGTACCTGAAGACATTGCCGTACGCGTTGATGCTGTTCTTGAGCAGTAGATTCCAAACGGCCTCGAGAGCGCGGAGCACGGGTACACCTGTGCTCTTCTATCAATAACTATGAGAGGAACATATGGACTTCGTCCTATTTCCAGATATCGGAAGACCTATTCGTGTTGCGACCAATAACTTCGTAGACTACCTGGTCATCAATTATGGAGACGGCTTTGAAGCCTTCTCCAACTTCATTCTGTTTTTCCTGGTTCAGCTTGAGCAGGTACTGCGCTCCGCGAACCCGGTGGTTGTCTTGTTGTGCATTGGGCTTCTCACATTTGCAGCCAGCCGACGTATTGGCCTGACCATTGGTATGGTTATTGCCATGTGGGTTGTTGGCGCACTTGGTTTGTGGGAACAGGCCATGCAAACCATTGCCATCATGTTGGTCTCGGTCGTCCTTTCCGTGATCATTGGTATTCCACTTGGTGTTTTGGCGTCGCGTTCCGAGCGGTTCCGCGCTGGTCTGAACCCGATCCTCGATCTGATGCAGACGATCCCCAGCTTCGTTTACCTTATCCCGGCTGCCATGCTGTTCGGCTTGGGTAAGGTGCCCGCCATTCTGGCTACGGTCATCTACTCTGCGCCTCCCCTGATCCGCCTCACAGACTTGGGTATCCGGATGGTGGATACGGAAGTGGTTGAAGCAAGCCGTGCGTTTGGTGCGACCCGTTGGCAGGTATTGAGGGGCGTTCAAATCCCGCTCGCTCTTCCTTCCATCATGCAGGGTGTGAACCAGACCATGATGATGGCGCTGGCGATGGTGGTGATCGCCTCCATGATTGGTGCCCGTGGTGTTGGTGAAACGGTACTGCTCGGATTGCAGCGAAACGACTCCGGTCAGGGCCTTATTGGCGGTATGGCTATCGTCATCCTCGCGATCCTTTTCGATCGCATCACCCAATCAGCGGGTCATCGTATGCAGGCCCACAGAAAAGTGAATGGATAACGAGCACGCCATGTCAAAAATCGAAGTCAAGAATATCACGAAGATCTTCGGACCGCGTGACAAAGAGGTGCTGCCGAAGGTCGAGGCTGGAATGAGCAAGGAAGAGCTTCTTGCCGAAACCGGCCATACACTGGGCCTCAACAATGTGTCGCTGACAATTGGTGAGGGCGAGATCTTTGTTATCATGGGGCTGTCCGGCTCGGGTAAGTCCACCATGATCCGCCACTTCAACCGCTTGATTGAGCCAACTGCTGGCCAGATCATTGTGGATGGCGTGGATGTGATGTCGCTGAACCGCAAGGAGTTGGAAGACTTCCGTCGGCACAAGATGAGCATGGTTTTCCAGCGTTTCGGTTTGCTGCCGCACCGGACGGTTGTGCAGAATGTGGCCTATGGACTGGAAGTTCAGGGCGTCAAAAAGCAGGGCCGTGAGGACAAGGCGCGCGAGTGGATTGAAGCTGTTGGTCTGGGCGGGTTCGAAAACCAGTTCCCAAGCCAGTTGTCTGGCGGCATGCAGCAGCGTGTCGGCTTGGCGCGCGCGTTGGCCACGGATGCTGATGTCCTGCTGATGGATGAGGCCTTTTCTGCGCTTGACCCGTTGATCCGCTCGCAGATGCAGGATCAGTTGGTTGAACTACAGGAAAAGCTGCACAAAACCATCGTTTTCATTACCCACGATCTCGATGAAGCACTGCGCATTGGTGACAAGATTGCAATCCTGAAGGACGGTGAACTGTCGCAGGTTGGTACGCCGCCTGAAATTCTGTTGCAGCCGGCTGATGATTACGTGCGCGCATTCGTTCGCGATGTGAACCGGGCTCGTGTTCTGACCGTGGATACCGTGATGCAGCCACCGGAGTGGCGGATCACTCACGATAACATGGAGCGGGCACTGGCCGAGATGCGCCGCAAGGGTGAAGAGTACGGCTACGTTGTCGAGAACAAGGAGTTCCGCGGCGTGGTTACGCAAGAAGCCCTTGAGGAAGAGATCAACAAACCTGGCAAGAATCCGTCGCTTTATGAATTTGCTGATGACAGCTCGAAGGTGGATCTGGAGAGCACCATTGAAGCAGCGTTGCCGGCAACATTGGAAAGCGACTATCCAGTTGCGGTGGTGGATGAAGAGGGACACTTCAAGGGTGTTCTCAACACCGATGAGGTGGGTAGCATCTTGACACCGCCGGACGAGGGCGAGGAAGCGGAAGGCGATAAGACGCCTGATGCTGCGGCTTCTGACGATGGTGCCATCAAGGATCAGGATCCAGCGGAAGACGCGCAAAAGAGCGATAAGACTTCCGTCAAGCACGCTTCCTGAACGACGCTCAGGTTGCCATGAAACAAGGCCGGCACATTAAGTGCTGGCCTTTTTTGTTGGGTCGTGTATCAGTGCGTCGCTGCGTCAGGACGGCAATCAGGCCTTGCAAAGGTAAAAGGGGCGACAATGGTGTTCACAGTCTTAAAGTCGGTTTGGGCCGGTATTTTGATGGCTATCAGTACGGTTGGGCTGGTTGGTTGTGTGGGCGGGCCAGATACGCCTTCCTATTATCAAAGTCTGGAAAGACCGGATGCGCAGATCGATCAGCAAGTTGTGGCTGCGATGATCTCCAGTTATCGGGCTCAACAGGGGTTGGGTCCTGTGGTTGTTGCTTCCTCTTTGGGACGCGCCGCCGCCATCAAGGCTCAAAGCCTTGCCACCACAGGTGGCTCTAATCTATCGGGTCGGGAAGGCGGCGATTTGGCCGAGCGTCTCGAGGCCGTGGGGGAGCTGAATATCTACGCGGTTGAAAATACCAGCGCAGGCTATCGGCGTTGGGCCGAAGCCTTTTCGGGCTGGCGGGACTCCCCGCGTCATCGCGCCGTGATGCTGGATCCGAAGATCACTCGGATCGGGATCGCTACCGCGTATGCACCTCAAACCAAATACAAGGTATTCTGGAGCCTTGTTGGAGCGGAATAGCACGGCGATCCGGCTCTATATTGCGTCCGGATTTGAAAGAGAATCTGCGGCTATGAATCGTTTTCATGTTGCGACCAGCGACCGTGCTCTGAATTCATAGGGGTGTTTTCAAGTAAAACGATCTTCTGCTTCAGTTCGGAAGATCCGAACGCAAAGCATTTCAATGCGTCGTGATTTGTATAAATTTTCTATGGGTTTAGGCGCATTTCCCGACACGCTTTCTGTTTTTTGTGAAATCTGCACATCATGTCATGACTTCTCTGGGGTGGCCGAAATATTTTGCCTCGCCACCGCGAGAAGCGCTGTTTATTTTATATGATGATTTTTATAAGTTTATCTTGGTTATGTTGAAGTATATTTTTCGAAAGGTAATGAATTATTATTTGGAAATGATGTTTGTTATGAGTTATTTTTAAAGTTCATGGTTGAAATCGTTGACATGAATTTTTTTGAGACTATTATCGTGCTCGCCTATTCGGTGAGTTGGCTTTGGGAAAGCTTCTCATCATTATTAAAAATCTCGGGTCCCGGCCCGAAATAGACGAGTTTGCCCTGTTTCTTCTGTCGAGGAAGCAGCGAGCGACTGTAACCTCGTAACCGGAGACGTTCTTTTGTTTAAAACAACTCTTGCATTTGCCGCTGCAGCTGTTGCGCTGCCACTTGCTGTTGGTTCTAGCGCTGCTGCAGAAGCCCAGTGTGAAATTGACCGGCCCGTCGTGTTTGCTGGTCTCGATTGGGATTCCAATGCATTTCACACATCCGTGGCCAGCTTCATCATGAAGAATGGCTATGGATGTGAAACTGATCAGATTCCTGGTTCCACCATTCCGCTATTGAATGGCATGGCTCGCGGCGACGTGGACGTGACCATGGAAATCTGGCCGGACAATGTGACCGAGGCCCTCGCAAAGGGGCAGGCTGCTGGTGACTTTGTTGATCTTGGTATCAACTTCCCGGATGCCCTTCAGGCGTGGTTTGTGCCCAAGTATCTGGTGGAGGGCGAAGACGCCCCGGCCAAGGGTTTGAAGACTGTGTTTGATCTGCCCAAGTACAAGGAGGTCTTTCAGGATCCGGAAGATCCATCCAAAGGGCGCTTTTACAATTGTATCGCAGGGTGGGGCTGTGAAGAGATCAACACCAAGAAGCTGCATGCCTACGGTTTGACGGAAGACTTTGTGAACTTCCGTCCGGGTACAGGTGCGGCTCTTTCCGCCGCGATCGAATCCAATGTGAAGCGTGAAAAGCCGATCGTGTTCTATTACTGGGGTCCGACTTGGGTTCTTGGTAAGGTGATGGATGATCTGGTCATTCTTGAAGAGCCGGCCTTTGATCGCGAAATCTGGGATGCATTGTCCGAGGAAACGGATCCGACACAGGTTGAGAAAGCGGTCGCTTATCCGTTGTCCCGAGTTCATGTTTACGCCAACAGCGAGTTTGCGGAACAAGCGCCTCAACTGGTTGAGTTCCTGACCAAGTACGAAACCACAAACGCGATTGTCTCCAAGGCGCTGGCCTACATGCAGGATACCGGCGGTTCAACCGACGACGCGGCACTGGAGTTCTTGCGCACCAACCGTGATCTTTGGACCACTTGGGTTCCCGAAGAAGTGGCTGCCCGGGTTGAAGCTGCCCTCGAGCAGTAAGACTGAGATATAGCAAAAGCTGAAGGGGGTTCGAGATTTCGAGCCCCCTTTGGTGTTTCTGGGGGTATGTTTGGTGGCGCGCTTGCGTGATCTTTTATCGACGGCCGAGCAATGCCTTCAGTTTTGTCTTGGCGTATGCCTGCGCCTGCGTCTTCGCCTTGATCAAGGTCGTGCTGACCGCGAAGCGAGACCCTGAGCCGATCATGATCGTTCCATATGCGAAGCGAGAATGCCAAACGGTATTGGCCATCCGATTATCCGGTGTGGTGAGAGAATCTGCGCCTTCAAACCCTTCGGTGTCCAGATTGACGTGGCTACTGTAAAACAGCAATTGCGGTCCGGGAGACACCTTGGCGTGGGTCTCGTCAAATGTGGTTTTCCATCCGAAGAAGCGGTTTCCCTGGCGCAGCCAGAGCTTTATGGCAATGGGCGCCCCATCCAGGCACAAAGCGTCAATTCTGGCGTTACCGGTGTTCGCAAAGTCTCGAAACATCTGCTGTGTGAAGTTTTGTGCGCTGGTTTGATTTGCAAGCGCTGTGCCTTGGCGGCCTTTCCAGCCCGCGGCTTCCAGGGCAATGAAGTCCGCTAGGGCTTTATTGATGTCTTCCGGTGTTGTGAATGACACCTGTGTCAATTCACCCTTGCGCGCGAGCTGACGGCCGTAGCGTTGGACTCTCTTCCCCGATTTTGAGTTAAGTGCTTGCGAGAGCGTTGCTTCCGCATCTGGGCCACCTGCCTGATAGGCGCGGTCTGATTGATCGGCGATGTGCCACTGAAGCGAGCTGGCCTCCAACGCATGTTGCAGGCGCTCAAACGTGGCACCTTGCACGGCATGATAGGGGAGTGCGAGTGTGCGTCCTGGAGAGCGTTGAACAGCTGCTTTTATGAGCGCGGCGATTTCTTCGCAGGTTGCCTCCGGGGAGCAGAGCAAAGTGCCCAGCGTCCCATAGTCCCCCACGACTGTACTTGCGGTGTGCCACAGACCGGTAGATCGTGTCAGATGTAGGGGAAGGGCTGCGACGAGGCGTTGTTCGGCTGGATGAGCCACGGCCAACAACTGGATTCTGCCCCGTGCCAAGTGGGTTTGATAGGCGCGCAAGAATGTGGGCGTGAAGAATGGATTGGGGTCCAAAGCTGTTGCGGCGAGCTGTGCCCAGGCCGGTTCGATCTGATCCCATGTTTCAGCGCTATGGGCGACAACGACTGGGGTGTTCTGCTTCATGATGAGCCTGCCGTAGCCGTTGGGGCTGCAAGGAAGAAGGCGCGAACACCGACGCGCTTCCGCGTGACGGCATATATCAAGGCGGCCTCGATAAAGGTGGAAAGGGTGGTGGACAATGCGGCGCCGACCAAACCCAATGCCGGAATCAGAACGGCGTTAAACGCCACGTTGGCGGCGAATACGGAGGCGTAAACCCAGGCGCATGTTGTCTGGTTGCCGGACATGATCAAAAGCGCGTCAGCCGGGCCAATGGCCGCGCGGGCCAGCACACCGAAGATCAGGATGTACAGCGCCGGCAGAGCCTCCATGAAGTCCGATCCGAACAGGCGGAGCAGCAGGGGCGCGGTCGGGATCAGAAGCACGGCGAGCAGCACCGTAGGGTAGAACGTCATCTGAGCCGCTGTGCGGCTGTAGGCATGCAGGCCGTTCTGGTCGCCGCTGTGGTACAGACGCGACAGTCTTGCAGCGCTGACCGAGCGCACGGCGTAGAATACAAAATGCAGCAGAGCAAGAGTGCGCGAGGCGGCGAAGTAGATCCCGGTTTGATCCGGTGACATCCAATACCCCACCATCAAGACGTCTGCGCTCATGGTGAGCTGGAAAAAGCCATCCACCAGCATCATCGGTGTGGAAACGATCAGCCAGAACTTGAAGTCAATGATTTTGGGAACTGACGGCACCACGGCCCGAAGGCGGGGCCGCATCATGAGCGTTTGCAGTACCGCGACCGCCCAGATGGCGATGATTGCGCTGATGCAGGCCGTGGCAGCTGTTGGGGGAAAGCCAGCAAGCCACGCGCCTAACATGACGATGATGATCAGCGTTGGACGCCACAAGAACGCGGGCATCATGGCCAGCAATTGCCAATCATAAGCGCGAGCCACGCTTTCCAGAATGTTGGTATAGACCATCAAGGGCAGGCAAACCGCTACCAGGAACAGCGGCAGAACGAAGTGGCTTTCGATGGTGTCTGAGAGCACCCAGGTAGCCAGTGCTCCGGCAAGGGCAATGGCGGTGGATCCGAAGACGCCAACACGCTGAGCGGTAAATATGAAGCCGTTTAAGCGAGCGAAATCCTTTTGTGCGTTGAATTCCGGTACAAAACGCAGAATGGAGTTGGAAAAGCCGGAGCAGGAAAACAAGCTGAAGATGATCAGAATCGTCCAGACCGTGACGAATATGCCGTATTCCGTCGATCCCAGAATCCGTGCCAGGAATACTTGAAGGGCATAGGCCAAAGCGGCACTGACCACCCGGCTGAAGAACACGATCAGCGCACCGCGGTTTGCTGCGGCCTGATCCCCTTCCTCCCACAAGGCGCTGTCCAGGCGTGCGACAAGCGGCATCAGCGTGGCTTTCAGGCTGGAAGGCAACACCTTTTCGGCAATGGGAGCGAACAGGATTCGCAAAATTGGGCTCCTGCAATTCTAATGGGTTATATATACTTATACGCAAAGATTAATTTTTTAATGATTGAGCCACCTAGACTGTTTGTAAAAGCCAAGTCGACTGGGTGATCAGCCGCAATCCAGAATGACCTCATATTTTGATACTTAAAATCCTGGGGTAAATGAGTGCTTGACTCTCGCGCTCTCTCGCGGAATCAATGTGAGAACATTATAAGAACAAAATGAGAACACGACGAGGGTGCATGAACTCCCGAAAGGAAGAAATTGACGCTTTACGTCGCCGCCTTGCGGTTCTGGAAGGTCGCCTCCCTCCAGAAGCGCAGTTGAGTCTGGCTCCTGCCTCCGCCGCCTCGAAATTGCAGGAGCCAGCTCTCCCTTCTGATCAGAACCTGACAGCGTCCCATGATCGTTCCAGCAAGGATGAGGCAGGTGCACCTTGCCTGCGCTCGGCAGTGTCCCCACGGTTTTGCTTGGGTGTTGAGGCTTTGGATGGCGCGTCGGCCCAGCCAGGCTTCAAACTCGGCACAATGCATGAATTCATTGCGCCTCAAGTGCGTTTGAGTGGAGCATTGACCGGTTTCGTTGCTGCGCTTGCCACTTTGTGCGCCAACCGGCGTGCCGGTCAGGTTTTATGGGTGCTGGACGAGGCGGTGCAGCGCGAGGCCGGCATGCTGTGTGCACAAGGATTTTTGCAGTTCGGGCTGGATCCGGCTCGTTTGATCATGGTCACCCCGCGCCGGGTGGAAGATATGTTGTGGGTTTTGGAAGAGGGCAGTCAATGCCAGTCCTTGAGCGTCGTGGTGGGCGAAATGCTGGGAGATTTCAAGGAACTCGATTTGACCTCAACCCGTCGACTGGTGTTGCGCACCGAGCGCTCAGGTGTGCCGTTGTTTTTCATGCGTCATGGTGCAGATGCAACGGTTTCAGCAGCCATGACACGCTGGTGTGTTGGGTCCGGCCCAACGCCAACAGCAACACGGGACAGGACCGGCGCATATGTGCCGCACCGTGCATTGATGGGGGCACCTCGTTGGCGTGTGACGCTAGAAAAGAACCGGGAAGGGCGGCCTAGTTCTTGCGATTTGGAGTGGAACCATGCAACCCGGCAATTTGATGAAATCCCCCGCCTCGACATTGAAAATGCCTCTGCGGGCACCGCAACGGATTCTCTGCCTCTGGTTTCCAGAGCTGGCCACCGATCGCCTGTGCCGTCAGGAACGGGGCAGGTCGTGGCTTTCCGGCGGGTCCGTTGAGCCATTGGCGGTTTATGCAAAGCTTGGCAATCGTCTGGAACTTGTATGTGTCAATGGTGTTGCGCGGCGTGCAGGAGTTTCTTGTGGTGATGGGTTGAGTGATGCCTGTGCCCGGGTGCCAGCGCTGCGCACGCAAGAAGATGTGCCGGCAGCAAATGCTTCGCTTTTGGCAGCCCTTGCTGACTGGTGTGACCGGTATACGCCGTTGGTCGCGCTGAGCGGCGAGGATGGCCTTCTATTGGACATTACAGGATGTTCGCACTTGTTTGAAGGCGAGCAGGCCTTGCTGGAGGATTGTGTCAGCCGCCTCACGTCTCAAGGGTTTACGGTTCGAGCTTGTGTCGCCGATACGGTGGGTGCTGCATGGGCAGGTGCGCGGTCTTGCCAAGGGGTGATCGCTCCGGGGCAACAGCGCGAAATGCTGGCAGAGCTGCCCTTGTCCTTGCTGAGACTGGAAAGCCGTGTCGTGGCGGGGCTTACGAAAGTAGGGCTGAAATGCGTGGGCGACATTCTGGATCGGCCGCGCGCTCCTTTGGCCAGCCGGTTTGGACCGCAGCTTGTGCGTCGTCTGGACCAGGCACTGGGCATGGAGGGCGAACCCATCTCACCAAGGCTCCATACGCCTGCATTGGTGGCGGAGCGACGTTTTTTCGAACCTGTCTCTCGGCTTGAGGATGTGGAAGCCGTTATTCTGGGTTTGGGCGTGCATTTGAAAAAGCAACTTGAAGACCGGGGAGAGGGCGGGCGTGCCTTTGAGGTGGTCCTGTTTCGCGTGGATGGTGTGGTCAGCCGTCTGATCGTAGGCACCAGCGGCCCGGTGCGTGAACCAGATTTCATGCTGCGGTTGTTCAAGGAAAAGCTGAAGGCCGCTGGGGACGATCTGGATGTGGGATTTGGTTTTGATCTGATCCGTCTGGGGGTGTTGGAAGCGCAGTCCTGCACGGCGGGGCAATTGGATCTCAGTGGCAGCACTTCTGATGATGCGGATTTGACGCTGTTGGTTGACCGGCTGGGCGCCCGGTTGGGATTGGCGCGTGTCTCCCGGTTTTTGCCACAGGATAGCCACGTGCCGGAGCAGCGTGCCGCGTTGGTGCCTGCAGCCACAGTTCGAGAAGAGGCTGTGTTCTGGCCGGATGAAACCCTGCTTTGGGATACGTCTGCACCGGAGCGTCCGTTGCGGTTGCTTCCTCAGGCTGAGTTGGTGGAGGCCATTGCCATGGTGCCTGAAGGGCCTCCGCTGCGGTTTCGCTGGCGCAGGGCGCTTTACGAAGTGGCCCGGTCTGAAGGGCCGGAACGCATAGCGCCGCCGTGGTGGGAAGGCACGGCACCTACTCGAGACTATTTTCGTGTTGAAGATACGCATGGCCGGCGTTTCTGGCTTTTCAGGGAAGGTTTGTTCGAGCGGGAAACCCCTGTGCCGCGTTGGTTCCTGCAGGGCTTTTTCAGTTAGGTGTCAGGAGTTGCGACCATGACCGACTTGTTGAAGCGCGCTTCTTTTGTCGAACTGGGCTGTGCCACCAATTTCTCATTCCTTCATGGGGCGTCTCACCCGGAAGAGCTGGCTTTTACTGCTGGCGAGTTGGGATACTGCGCACTGGGGGTAACAGATCGCAACTCACTGGCCGGTGTGGTGCGGGTTCATGTCGCGGCTCGGGAGGCGGGGGTGCGCGCTCTTGTGGGGTGCCGTCTCGTATTTCTGGATCAAACGCCGGATATTCTGGTTTGGCCGAAAGATTTGGCAGCGTATCAACGGTTGTGCCGCCTTTTGACCATTGGAAACCGTCGGGCGCCGAAAGGCGAGTGTCACCTGCGGCTTGAAGATTTGCTGGCATGGGGCGAGGGCATGGTGATGGCGCCTGTGCCGATGCAATTGCCGCAGCAGGCAGATGAACGTGCGTTGTGTCAGTTGCTGGCGCGCTTGCGTGATCGTTTTGGGACCAGCGTGCGATTGGCTGTGCGGTTTTTGTATAACGGAAGTGATCGACGCTGGATTGGGCGGTTGCAGGAGCTGGCTCTCCGCTGTCAGGTGCCGCTGCTTGCGACCAATGATGTGCTCTACCACATGCCGGAGCGCCGGCCTCTTCAGGATGTTGTGACCTGCATTCGATTGCACGAAACGCTGGAGGGGGCGGGGCGACATCTGCAAGCCAATGCGGAGCGCTATTTGAAGACACATGAACAAATGCAGGACCTTTTTCAAGATTGTCCCGAGGCTGTCTCCGAAACATCGCGCGTGGCAGAGGAAATCACCTTTTCACTGGATGAGCTGGCCTATACCTATCCCGAGGAAGCCACACTGCCAGGCTTGACCCCACAACAAGAGCTGGAGCGCCTTGTGGCGGAAGGAGTTCAGCGACGCTATCCGGCTGGCGCGCCGTGCAAGGTGCAAGAGGCGGTGCAGAAGGAGCTGGCGGTTGTCGCTCAGCTGGATTATGCGCCGTACTTCTTGACGGTTTACGACATTGTGCGTTTTGCCCGCTCACGTGGAATCTTGTGTCAGGGACGTGGTTCTGCAGCTAATTCCGTTCTGTGCTTTTGCCTTGGCATTACGGAGGTGGATCCGGAGCGGGCTGATTTGTTGTTTGAGCGTTTCATTTCTCCAGAGCGCAAGGAGCCGCCGGATATTGATGTCGACTTCGAGCATGAGCGGCGCGAAGAAGTCATTCAGTATATCTATGAGAAATATGGGCGTGAGCGTGCGGGGTTGGCCGCCACTGTGATTTGTTATCGCTCGCGCTCTGCTTTGCGCGAGGTGGCGAAAGTCTTCGGGTTTTCAGAGGATGCCATAAATGCCTTGGCCGGCACCATTTGGGGGCGTTCGGATCGAGGTGGTACGCCGGAGCAAATACGAGAGGCAGGGCTGGACCCAGAACAGGCGCGGATGGCACAGGTTATCCGGCTTGCCCATGATTTGATTGGCTTTCCGCGTCACCTCTCCCAGCATGTTGGGGGATTTGTGATTACCCGCAATCGGCTGGACGAGGTGGTGCCCATTCAAAACGCGGCCATGGAGGGCCGAAGTGTGATTGAATGGGACAAGGATGATCTCGACGCGCTGGGCATTTTGAAAATCGATGTCCTGGCGCTGGGTATGCTCTCTGTAATTCGACGGGCCCTGTATCTGCTGCAAGAAACCTATGGGGAGTCATTGACGATTGCCAGCATACCGTCAGAAGAAAAGCCGGTTTACGACATGATTTCGCGGGCTGATACGGTGGGAGTGTTTCAAATCGAAAGCCGCGCTCAGATGAGCATGTTGCCCCGCATGCGTCCGCAGAATTTTTATGATCTGGTCATTGAGGTGGCCATTGTCCGGCCCGGGCCCATTCAGGGGGACATGGTGCACCCGTATTTACGGCGCCGCCAAAAGCTTGAGCCTGTGCACTACCCCAAGGAGGAGCTGCGCCAAGTGCTGGGCAAGACCCTGGGTGTGCCCCTGTTTCAGGAGCAGGCCATGAAGATTGCCATTGTTGCGGCCGGGTTCGAACCTGCCGAAGCGGATCGGTTGCGACGGGCGATGGCGACTTTCAGGCGCGTTGGCACCATTGGCACGTTTCAGCGCAAAATGGTCGAAGGCATGGTGGCGCGCGGATATGAACGTGAATTTGCCGAGCGCTGTTTCAAGCAAATTGAGGGGTTTGGTGAATATGGCTTTCCGGAAAGTCACGCAGCCAGCTTTGCGTTGTTGGTCTATGCATCGGCTTGGCTCAAGGCGCGTTATCCGGATGTATTCTGCGCGGCCATGCTCAATTCCCAACCCATGGGGTTTTATGCGCCAGCCCAGTTGGTCCGTGACGCGCGTGAGCATGGGGTTGATGTGCGTGAGGTGGATGTGAACCTGTCGGACTGGGACGCAAGTCTGGAGCCGGGGGTGCTTGCATGTTGGAAACTACATCCACGTCACAAGGAGATGGCACAGACTGTGTGCAGTGATCATGCGGTTCGCCTTGGGTTTCGCAGCATTAAAGGCGTTCGTCAGGAGGATGTGGCGCTGTTGGTGTCCCGGCGCGGCAAAGGATATGATTCCGTGCGTGACTTGTGGTTGCGAACAGGGCTGCCACGGGCGGTGATTACTCGCTTGGCTGAGGCGGATGCTTTCCGTTCGCTGGGGCTGGATCGGCGTACAGCCCTTTGGGCCGCACAAGGACTGGAGGCAGGCGATGCAGCAGAGAGGCTGCCGTTGTTTGACCGGGCAGATCTGGACAACTTGCGGCCTGAGCCGGATGTGGACTTGCCCCCGATGCGGCTGGGGGAGCATGTGGTGCTGGATTATCAGAGCCTGTCCCTGTCCTTGAAGGCCCACCCTGTTTCGTTTGTGCGTCCGACCTTGAACCGGATGCGGGTGCTGCGCGCCGCCTCGTTGTCGGAGCTGCGCACAGGGACCCGCGTGTCCGTTGCGGGGCTGGTGCTGATCCGCCAGCGTCCCGGCTCTGCCAAGGGGGTGATTTTCATGACGCTTGAAGATGAAAGTGCGGTCGCCAATGTAATTATCTGGCCAAAGTGTTTTGAAAAGTATCGTCCCATCGTGTTGGGAGCACGGTTTGTTAAGGTCTCCGGTCATCTGCAGAATGCGGAGGGCGTTATTCACGTTGTTGCTGAACAGCTTGAGGACGTGAGTCACCTGATGGCGCAGCTCTCTGAGGAAGGGCTTGATGATTCAGCATTGGCGCGAGCTGATGAGGTCAAGCGCCCGGTTCCCGAACTGGCTCCCAAGATCAAGCCAAAGCGCGGACTGGCCCAATTGATCCAGGAGGTGCCGGAAGTTGCGCAGGACTACGAGGCGTTGTCCCGTCAGGTGGGTCGGGTTCTGCCCAAGGGGCGCAACTTCCATTAGGCTCAAACGCCGTTCGGCAGCGGAAGTGGCTCTACATAGTACCACTGTCCCTTGCGCTTCCTGAACAGGCTGAGCTCCTTGTGTTCAAACATCTGGCCGCGCGCAAGAAACTTGGCCTTGAACAACACGAGACCTTCGTTGTCATTTTCGCCACCATTACGCTTGTCCATAACGTCCAGCGTCAGCCAGTGGGTTTCGTTGGCCCAGTCGCGAACTTCGAGCTCATTGAGTGTCTTTTGCAGCGGCGGCCACAGGGTGTCGCGAATAAAGTCCACATTTTTTTGTGTGTAGGCCGTATACCGGGCGCGCATCAGTTCCACGGCCTGCTCCGGTGCCTTGGTGCCCTCTATGACAGGCTGGCAGCATTGAGCATAGGATTCACCTGAATGGCAGGGACATTTCTGCGAAGTTGTCATTGTCTCTCTTCTTGTCTTTCGAGGTCCACAATCCGCCTTCAAGTTGCGCAGGCTCGCATGGAACCTTCGACAGGAAAGCGCGCTCCCAAATGCCTCACTGATTTTTTAACCAGTTGATTTCATGGAGACTCGGTTTCAAAGTGCATACCAAACTTTCACGGCTCGTCGAATAGTCTTTAAAGGACGTCGGCCATGAAAAGGTTGAATTGATGCCAAAAGACATCTTGATCGTGGGCGCTGGCCCTTCCGGATTGACCGCCGCCATTGAGCTTTATCGGCGCGGATACCGGCCGCGGATCATCGATCAACTACCTGAGCCCAGCCCTTATTCTCGTGCGTTGGTGATCAATCCGCGGACCTTGAAGATTCTGGCTCCAAGTGGAGCCCGGGATATCTTGATGGAAAAGGGGCAGAAGATACGGCTGGCCAGACTTTATGGGCCCGAGGGTGAGTTGGTTCGAATAGATATCGGCCAGTTGCCTCAACCCTATGATTTCATGCTGCTTCTCTCACAATCAGAAACTGAGGCCGTGTTGGAGGAAACCCTGCAAGGCTATGGTGGCCGGGTGGACCGCGGTGTAACTCTTAAATCCTTGCACCAAATTGGCGGTAGGTCTCAGGTGGTTCTGGGGCTGCCAACCGGTGAAGAGCAACATGTCTCTCCCGACGTTGTGATTGGGGCTGATGGCGCCCATTCACCCACGCGTCACATGATTGGGCAGTCCTTCAAAGGCTCGGCCTATGAGCATGAGTGGGGGCTGGCGGATGTGGATATTAGCACTGAATTGCCGCTGGACAGCATCAGCGTGTTTGATGAAGCGCCCGTGTTGTTCGCCTTGTTTCCCCTCGGAGGATCGCGGGTCCGGTTGATTTCAGACCATCCGGATATCCTGGAGCATGTGCCGTCGCCGCTTCACGTCGAGCACGTGCATTGGCAAAGCACCTTCAAGATCTCCCATCGTCTGGTTGATACCTATCAAAGCGGCAGTGTGTTTCTGGTTGGCGATGCAGCACACATACATTCGCCGTTTGGCGGGCGGGGCATGAACATGGGTATTGAGGATGCGGCGTGGCTGGCTTGGCAAATCAGTACCGGTCGGACCGATGAATACACGGAAGACAGGCGGCCCGTCGCCTTGCAGGTTATTGAAACCGTGGATCCATCGACCCGTCTCATGGCGTCCGAGCGCTTCTGGGCGCGGTTCGTGCGCCGGACCCTTATTCCGCTTTATGCTCGCTCAAGTTGGTTCCAATCCCGGTTTCTGCCGTTGATATCAGCAAGCAACACACCCTTTCCGCCCTGGTTGTCAGTGGAAGGGATCGGAACGGGCGACCATTCGGAAGTGGTGAGTAGTGCGCGCTCCTAGATGTGGTTAAGTATGAAATACGCGCGCTCGGTGACCGGGCATTCATGCAGGCGCAGCAAGCTGTAGCCTGCCTGTGAATAGGTATGCTCCAGGCGTCTGACTTCAGCGCATGCTTCTGCGAAGCCATGTTGGCGTTCGGCGTCAGTGCGGTAAATCGCTTGCCATGGCGGGGCGAAAAACACGGTCCGTGCGTATCGGTGCTCTTGCAGCAAGGCACGATATTGTTTTGATCCCGTTGCGTGTTCATAAGCGGTGACCGCATCAATCAATGAGCGGTCGAAAAACACCGGTCCAGTCAGTTGCGCGGCGCACCGGAAGTCCTCAAGGCATTGTGCGATGGCACGCTCCGCAAACGCTGCCAGGTCAATCCAGGGAAGTGCGGAGCCGCCGTGGGCCTGTTCGGATGCTACGATTTCCCGGCCTGCTTCTTTGAAAACGGGAAATCCTTGCTTCTGAAGCGTTGAAAGAAGTGTGGATTTGCCGCCGCCAGAGCATCCCGACACAACGTGGAGTGTGTCCATTAAAGTTCCCTTCCTCGACAACACGTATTACAGGCGCAGTCGAAAGATGGCGTGATGAAAAATTGGATTTTCAGGAGAGGGGATCGAAGAATGAAATGGAGCGGGCGATGAGATTCGAACTCACGACATCAACCTTGGCAAGGTTGCGCTCTACCCCTGAGCTACGCCCGCATATCCATTTTCACTCACCAAACCGGTATGGGTGGAACCGGATTTCTCACGGGTGATGAGAAATTGGAGCGGGCGATGAGATTCGAACTCACGACATCAACCTTGGCAAGGTTGCGCTCTACCCCTGAGCTACGCCCGCATCCGTTTCGAACAGGTCCCTCGTGTGGGCCCCGTCGGTGAGGTGGGCGTTATATGGCAAAAGCTTCCGATGAATGCAATAAGGAATTTCGGTTCCTGGCCCAACTTTTGTGTGTTCTGTGGATTTCATTTGCCGGCATGAGCGATGGTTGGTTTGTCAAACCTGCTGTTTTATAAGGAAATTCCTTGTTTTGGACGATTGCGGACGGTACAAGCCGCAAGCGGTGAATTTCACTCTATTTTTCAGGTTGGGGAGAACTCAATGGCTGCCAGTCGTGAGGAGTTGATGCATTTCTTGGATGAACTGGGGATCGAAACCTCCACGGTTGAACATCCAGCGGTATTCACCGTTGCCGAGTCCCATGAGATTATCGACAATCTGCCAGGTGGTCATACCAAGAACCTGTTTCTCAAGGACAAGAAGGGGAACTTGTTTTTGATCGTGGCTCTCAATGACGCCAAGATCGACCTCAAGGCCACAGGGCCGTTGATTGGTGCCTCAGGGCGGGTTTCATTCGGCAAACCCGATCTGCTAATGGAGGTGCTGGGGGTCGAGCCGGGGTCGGTTACCCCGTTTTCGCTGATAAACGATCGTGCAGCGCGCCGTGTCACGGTAGTTCTGGATGCGGCCATGATGGAACATGACCTGTTGAATTATCACCCGCTGCAGAACACGGCGACCACGGCGATTTCTTCTGGGGATCTGCTCAAGTTCGTCCGCGCATGTGGGCATGAGCCACAGGTTCTGAGTGTTTCGGCGCAAGCGCAGGAAGCGCATTAACAGAAACGTGGGAGGGGAATTGTATTTCCAGCCCCAAGACGCCATGTTAGGCGTAATTGACTATGGTTTTTGCCGCTGTTGAGGCGGCGCAGAATTAAGGGATCAGGGCATATGAGTGGATCCGGCTTTTCAGTAGGTGGCAGCCTCGGCGGCACAATGGGCGGCGGTTATGGTGGAGGCTACCAAACCGGGCAGGGTCAGGCTGCGTCTGCACAGGGCGATGACCTGATCAAGGATACAACGACGCAGACTTTCATGCAGGACGTCATGGAAGCGTCCATGCAAACGCCTGTCATCGTGGATTTCTGGGCACCGTGGTGTGGCCCTTGCAAACAGTTGACGCCTGTTCTTGAATCCGTCGTTCGAGAAGCGGGCGGGGCTGTAAAGCTCGTGAAGATGAACATTGAAGACTACCCGGAAATTGCCGGTCAGATGGGCGTTCAGTCCATTCCGGCTGTGGTGGCCTTCAAACAGGGACAGCCTGTCGATGGCTTTATGGGCGCTCAGCCGGAAAGCCAGATCAAGGCTTTCATTGAGAAACTTGGCGTCAAGATTGGCCCGAGCGATGTAGATGTCATGCTGGAACAAGCCGATGCCGCCCGTGCGTCAGGCGATATCACGCAGGCAGCGCAAGCTTATGCCGGTGTTTTGTCCATGGAAGCAGACAATGTGAAAGCCATTTCCGGTCTGGCGCAATGCTTTGTGGCGGCAGAGGAAGTGGATCGGGCCAAGCAAACGCTCGAGATGACACCTGAAGACAAACGTCAGGATCAAGAGTATCTGGCTGCTGCAAAGGCCATTGAACTGGCTGAGCAGGCAGATCAAGTCGATGACCTGTCGGAATTGCGTGCCCGGATTGAAGGCAACGCTGATGATCATCAGGCGCGGTTCGATTATGCACTGGGATTGAATGCCCGGGGCGAGAAGGAAGAAGCGGTTGATCAGCTCATAGAGATCATGAAACGCGACCGCGAGTGGAATGAAGATGGCGCCCGCCAGCAGTTGCTGCAGTTCTTTGAAGCCTGGGGCTTCAAGGATCCGGCTTCAACTTATGGCCGCAGGAAATTGTCATCTATTCTGTTCTCCTGATCGTACATGGTCTAGTTCAGATAGCCTATGGAAAGTGATGTGATGACAGTTGGCAATGCAACCTACCAGACAATCGAGGACGTACCGAAGGTAGTACCCCTTTTCCCTCTTGAGGGTGCATTGCTGCTGCCGCGGTCCCACATTCCGCTGAATATCTTCGAGCCGAGGTATATTGCCATGGTGGATGCCGCCATGCGCACAGACCGGGTGATCGGGATGATACAGCCAGATTTGAAGGAAGGTGAGGAAGAGGTGCCTGGCGCGCGGCCGCCGCTTCAGTCTGTTGGATGTTTGGGACGCATCACCTCTTTTCAAGAAAGCGGAGATGGTCGCTACCTTGTCACCCTTTCCGGAATCAGTCGGTTTGATCTGATTGGCGAGGTTGAGGATCGCGCGCCGTTTCGGCGGGGAGCGATTGACATCAGCCGTTACGTTGAAGATCTGACCCCCGGGGTTGGCGAGGAAGAGGTGGACCGCGATGGTGTTTTGAGCGCTCTGCAATCGTATCTGGAAGCCAACGAAATGGAAGCGGATTGGGAAAGCGTCAATACAGCTTCCACTGAAGTATTGATCAATGCTCTTTCCATGATGAGCCCCTACGGACCCAAGGAAAAACAAGCCCTTTTAGAGGCCGAATCACTTAAGGTTCGTGCCGATACCCTCATTGCTTTGGCCGAGATGGAAATGGCACGGGACAACCCGGGCGCAGGGCCATCGATCCAATAGGCGGCGTTATACCGGATAAAACATGTCAAATACATCTAGTCACAAGATTGATCGTCGGCTGCTGGAACTGCTGGTGTGTCCCGTTTCTAAGACCACGCTGGAGTATGATGCTGAACGGCAGGAGCTGATTTCCCGTGCTGCCAAGCTGGCCTATCCGATCCGAGATGGCATTCCGGTAATGCTGGCGGAAGAAGCCCGTCCGTTGGACGAGGCCGAGTAAGCCTCAGTTTTTCAAGAGTTCCCGCAATGCTGCTTCGATCTCGTCGGGATTGCCTTCCAGACGAAGCGTTTTGATGCGTGATGTGCTGCCTGATTCGAGCGAGATTGCGGACTTTGGCAGCCCCAGCGTCTTGGCGGTCAATTTGGTGAGCGCCTTGTTGGCTGCGCCTTTCTCCGGAACTGCGCGTACGCGCGCCGCGAGATAGCATTTACCGTCTGCCTGCCGAGTAAGGCCTTCAAGAGCATCCTTGAAGGATTTAGGCGTCAGGCGGACCTGGAGAACCAGTCCGCCTTGGCACCGAGACCAGGGAACGCCATTGGATTGTGACATCCTAGAATACGTTTGGGTAAACGTAGCGGGCAATCACGTTTTGAATGAAGAAAATACCGATCAGCAGGACAACAGGAGACAGGTCCAGTCCGCCCATGTTCGGCATGATGCGGCGGATCGGGCGTAAAGCCGGCTCCGTTAAGCTGTACAGCGCCTGGCCAATCATGGAAACGAACTGATTGCTCGGGTTCACGATGTTGAAGGCATACAGCCAAGAGAAAATAGCGCTCGCAATGATAACCCATGTGTACAGGTTCAGAACGAGCATCACGACATCAAGAATAGCTAGCATGGATTGCCACTTCTCCAAATAATCCGGGCAGGTGTTGAGTGATTGCCGCCATCGCCCACTCTCAGCCTTGATAACGGCTCGTAGCCATGATGTAGCTGCGATTGCACGCACCCGCAAGAGTGACGCTAATGCTTTTGGTTTTAAATTGGGTTGAAAAAACGAGTGTTTTTAGCCGCTTGAAAGGGCTTTATTGCCAGCTGGGGGCGCTCCGACGGCGCGGAGCGCGCCCAATGCTTTGGCAAGAGACTGTCACATATGGGGCCAGTGCAGTCTGTCTTTCTTGATTTCCAATGACGTGCAGGCTTGGGAGGCTTCTGCGATTCTGGGGCGTCATTGGTTTTTGTGTGCAAATGAAAATCTGTCTGGTCGATTGCAAAACTGCCTCAATGAGCAGCTGGAACTGAATTAGCTGTTCTTTTCTGGGCTGTTCTGCACGATCTGCCATGCTTCGGCGCGCAGTGCATCATACCAGTTTACAGTTGCTTCATTTGCATAGTTGTCAGCAGTCTGGATTTTTGCGTGATGTGGTGCAGCTTCCCAAGCGTCGGAACGCAGAGAGTCATACCACTTTGCAGTTTCTTTTTCCTTCTTGGCAGTTGCCTGCTGTACATCCATTGCCTTTGGGGCAGCTTCCCAAGCGTCAGCGCGAAGACTATCAAACCAATGAATGGATTTTTCCTGCTGCGCTACTTCCTTGGTGCCGTTGATGTCGGCATTGCTTGCCAGAAGGGGGAGAGCAATCGCTGCGATTGCTGGAACAACGATCTGAAGCCAACGAGTAGTTTTCATTTCTTGATCTCCTTTGTGCTTGTGTGTGCTTGGCGACTGATCTGTACATAGTCCAAACTCCCTACGATTTCTAGAGGCGTGATGTGGTATATCGCAGCGCAAAATATGCCGAAAATGGCGGAATTCTGCGATACTTAGCCGTGCATCTAATTTATCGCATGGCTGCCATGAACATTAGTGCATAGCTCAAGCGAAATGATATGCACAGGTGAAGGTCTCGGGCAGGTGGATTTGCGTACCTGACGTAGCGTCGATTTGGTTCATCAGCGCTTGTGCAATGCGGTGTGCGATTCCATAGGAGATCTTGAAGCCCCCGGTTGCCACCCAAAGACGCTTATGACCGGGAATCAGACCCACAAGGGGGTCGCGCTTTCGGCATTTGGGGCGAATGCCGGCCCAGCGGTCGATGATGGGCGCCCCTTCCAGTACCGGGCAAAACTGAATCGCCTTGTCCAGCATGGCTTGAAGGGTGGGTTCCTCTGTTTCCTTGTGTGACCAGTCACGCTCAGAGGTTGATCCTACGGCTACTGTCCCGTTTTCGTGGGCAATGACATATATGCCCTCATCATAGATGACAGGTAGCTCGACCGGGAGCTCCAGCTTCAGGGCAAGCGATTGCCCCTTCACCCCGCTGCCGATGGATTGGTTGGTGAGGTCCTTTATGAGATCGAAGCCCTCGTAGCCAGCCGACAAAACGAGATTTTCGGCCATCAGCGTTGAACCGTCACCCAGATGGACGAGTCCGGCGTCTTCATCAAAGCGGTCGAACTTGGTGTGCTCAAGTAGGGTGATCCGAGGTTCCAGATAGGCCTTGAGCGCAGCTGATACCAGGCGAGGATTCGCGCGAGCGGCGAGGGTGTCCCAGATGTATCCCAACGGAGCCGTGTTTGCTGCCGGCCAGTCCTTGAAAGGTGTTTCTTTAACGACATTGAAGCTGAAGCCTGTTTCGGCTGTGCGCCAGCGGGTCTGGCTCTCATCTTGGCGGTGCAGTGCATGATCGAGCTTGTCTTGGGTGTAAAGCGGCATCAGCCGCCCCACCCGTCGATAGCCCGTTGACACGCCAGTGGCCTCTTCAAGCGCAGCAATTTCCTCGGACAGCGTGCGCAGCGCATCAAACTGAAATTGTTTCTTGTCGTTCCATTGGCTCGGGATGTGCGGCATCAGTGCGCCGAGCAGGCCTTTGCTGGCACCGTTGGCAACCGTGTCTTTTTCGATCAAGGCCACCCGCATGCCCCGATCATGGGCGGCTTTGGCTACCGATAGTCCGAAAATGCCAGCGCCGACAATTGCGATATCAAAGGCTTTCATTTCAATCTGCCCCGCTTTAACAAGGATTTCAGTTACACAGTAAGATCTGGCCGTTCATATGACAGATAAAGCCCAATTGGAATGGCGGGACGCCCATGTGCCGTACTCCCCGCAGTTTGATGATACCTACTTTTCCAAGGCCGGGGGGCGCGAGGAAACGGACTATGTATTTATTAAGGGAAACGATCTGCCAGCGCGGTGGCGCGGGGCGCAGGATGTTGTCGTGGCTGAGCTGGGGTTTGGCAGTGGCCTGAACTTCTTTGAAACACTCAGACAAGTACGCTTGATAGAGCGGACTTCGCGTCCTCATCTGATCTTTCAGTCTTTCGAGCGATATCCCATGACCTGGGATGCGATGGCGCGCACATTGTCACCATGGCCGGATCTGACCGCCCTTCTTGATGAGCTTTCTGTTCAGGGAGAATTTCAAGCTGGATGGCAACGGCGAGACGTGCCGGACGCCACCTTGTATCTAGGGGTTGGTGACGCCGCAGCGCTTGTTTCCAGTCTGCCAACCCCGGCTCAGGCCTGGTATCTGGATGGCTTCAATCCCGCAAAGAACCCGGAGCTGTGGGGGCAGCCCCTTATGCAGGCCGTGCATGACCATACGGTCCCCAGTGGAACGTTTGCCACCTATACCGCCGCAGGTTGGGTACGTCGAAACCTGCAGGCGGCCGGATTTGAAGTGGAGCGTTGCAAGGGCTTTGGCAACAAGCGGGAAATGATGAAGGGCCGCAAGCTGTAAAGCCCCCGCACACGGTATCAGCACTCTGGCAGGTTTACCGCCAGACCGCCCAAACTGGTTTCCTTGTATTTGTCATTCATTTCTTCGCCCGTTTGGCGCATGGCTTCAATACAGTTGTCGAGCGGCATGAAGTGAGAACCGTCGCCATGAAGGGCCAAAGAGGCTGCGGAAACTGCCTTGATCGCGCCCAACCCGTTGCGCTCAATGCAAGGAACCTGCACCAATCCCTTGGCGGGGTCGCATGTCATGCCAAGGTGGTGCTCAAGCGCAATCTCGGCAGCGTTTTCTATTTGCTCATTGGTGCCGCCCAAAGCAGCGCACAAACCCGCAGCGGCCATGGCAGCTGCGGAGCCCACTTCGCCCTGACACCCGACTTCTGCGCCAGAGATTGAGGCGTTGTGCTTGATCAAGCCACCAACCGCTGCCGCTGTGAGCAAGAATGTGCGTATGCCATCGTCCGTGCTGCCGGGGCAGTGGTCTCGGTAATACTTGATGGTTGCCGGAATCACTCCCGCTGCGCCGTTCGTAGGTGCCGTTACCACTTGGCCACCCGCAGCGTTTTCCTCATTTACCGCCATGGCGTAAACGGAGAGCCAGTCATTGGCCACGTGGGGCATGCTTGTGTTCAGGCCGCGCTCTTCCTGCAGCTTTGTGTAAATGGCTGCTGCGCGTCGCTTCACCTTCAACCCACCTGGAAGTATGCCGGTGGTGTCCAGGCCGCGTTCAATGCAGGCATTCATTACCGACCAAATACGCCAGATTTGCTTTTCGATCTCTTCTGCCGGCTTGCAGGTCAGTTCGTTGGCCAGTTTCATTTCGGCAATTGTCTTGCCGGAGTCCCGACCCATCTTCAGCATTTCTTGGGCAGAGCCAAACGGATAGGGCGGTTCGGGCTTGTTGTCGTTACCCGGCGCCAGCGGCGCCTTGCCGCTTTTCATGGCTTCCAGTTCTTCTTCGGTCAGAACAAAACCGCCGCCGATCGAATAATAGACTTCGCGAAAATGCAGGGTGCCGTTGGCATCATATGCTTCCAGTGCCATGCCATTGGCATGACCGGGCAAATTGGTGTCGAAATCGAATACAATGTCTTGTGCCGGATCGAACGCCAGAGCCGGGAGGCCAACGGGTGTGATCTGCCGGGTTTCACTGATCTTGTTTTCAATACGATCGGTTTCGGCCGGGTCGAGCGTATCAGGTGTGCAGCCGCCCAAGCCCAGTACCACGGCGCGGTCTGTGGCGTGGCCTTTGCCTGTCCATGCCAAGGACCCATGCAACGTACAGCGCACTCGTGCTGGTGCGCCAGCGCCGGGCCATTTGCGCGAGCCATCGCGCAGCGCCTCCAGAAAACGGGCGGCGGCAGACATGGGGCCCATGGTGTGAGAGGAGGAAGGGCCGACGCCAACCTTGAAGATTTCAAATATGCTCAAAAACATGCTGCGCTCGATGTCTTGCTTGAGTGATGTACAGAGGGATCTGCGCCCCTTCTGCGGTTCTGTTTAAATAAGCGCTCACCTAAAGGAATGCTATAGATATTCTACGTGCATGTGTGGACTTTGGTGAATGACTTGACCAACCTGATTTCTCGACCCTCTGGAGAATCAGAGCCAGCTAGGCAGGGCTTCTTCAAAGCCCGCCGTTGTGTATCTGGCGCCGATATGCTGCATGATGACCTTCAATGCCACTTGTTAGCCGGAGTAATTGTGGGTTAATCCACGAAATTTGTGCAATTTCGCAACAATTGCGCGTGCATTATACTTTTTACAAATCAGCATGGTGTTTTTCGGATACATTGGACCAAACGATTTTTCTAGGTGGGATAGGAAATGAAGCTTTTTGCCAAGGCCGCAGTATGCTCCGCTCTGCTTGTTGGAGGTATTGCGCCCGGTTTTGCCGCAGATGACATTCTGGTCGGTGATCTGACACCAACTGAAGCGCGCAAGCAATTCGTCGTTGACGTGGGCTTGGCCGGTGTTGTGACACCGAAATACGATGGATCTGATGACTATATTGTCTATCCATTGCCGTTGATTGCGTTCAGTCGTTTCTATCTGCCTGGCTTTGGACAGGTGAAAGACGGAGAGAGTCAGGGCATCTTTTTCTACCCTTCTTTCAGCTATGTTGGTGAGCGCAAGCCTACCGATGATCCAAAGCTGGCGGGCACCCAAAAAGTCGAGTGGGCGGGGGAAGTTGGTCTGGGCGGTGGCTATCAATATGACTGGTTCCGAGCATTCGCGGAAGTGCGCCATGGCTTTAACGGCCACACCGGCATTGTCGGGCGCGCGGGTATTGATGTTCTGTTTCAGCCGCTGGATCGTCTGAAAATAGCCATCGGACCGCGTGTGGATTTTGCCGACTCCGATTACATGGAAACCTATTTCGGATCTCCTGCCGGGTCGGCTGTGGGTGCTTACAGCGCAGATGGTGGCTTCAAAAGCGTGGGGGCCATTGCTCGCGCAAGCTTTGCTGCGACCGATGACGTGTCCTTGCATCTGCAGGGTGGCTGGGATCGCCTGATTGGTGACGCGGCGGATAGCCCCATCAGCCTTGATGACGATCAGTTCACTGTTGCGATTGGGGCCACCTATCGCTACGATTTCAATCTGTTCGACTGATTTCGTCGCTGCTGCATCCAATTCACTGGTGTGAGCCCTGCTTTGCCTCGTTCAGGTCTGAGCAGGGCTTGATGTCAAATCCTTCCGGAATGATCGTGGTGTGATCACCGCATGCGCCGAGAAATGTTGCATTGTCCAAGCCGCGCGCATTGGTGAAGTTTGCGCCTACCAGACGGCTGCGCCGGAAAAAGGCTCCGCTCAAATCTGCCCCGGAAAAGTTCACGTGGGTGAGGTTGGCACTCGCGAAGCTGACATTTTGCATTTCTGCGTTGGCGAAGTTTGCTCCAGTGGCTTGAACGCGATCCATGTCGGAATTCGTTAGACGTGCACCGGTAAAATTCGCCCCTGTAATGTCCGCGCGTTGGAACTTGACCTTACGAGCCATGACATCAACGAAGATGGTATCGCGCAGCGATGCTCTTATGAACATGGCCTCACGCAGATCTGCATTTCGGAATGTGGAGCCGTCCGCTGTAGTGGAATTGAGATCGGCGTCCCGCATGTCCGCATTGGTGAAATCGCCATTTGTCAGGAGCGATTTTTCCATGTCTACACCACGCATCTGTGCGTCGCGAAATACCGCACTGGTCATTGCCGTGCGCTCCAGCTCGGTTCGGCGAAGATCCGCAGCGGCAAAATTTGCGCTTGGCAAAATCACATTCTTCATATCAGCGTCGCGAAGCACGGCTCTCTGAAAATCTGCATTCTCGAGATTCAGCCCCCGCAGGTCTGCCAGTTTGAGTTGGCATTCGATGCATTTCCCGGTTTCAAGCAGCCGGTCCACGGCCTCAATCTGCGTTTCCACAAGCGTGGCTGCGGATGGCTCGCACAAGAAGAACAAGGTGGCACAGGCAACAGATTTCATGGCATCGCCTTTATCGCTGTGGGGCGCACCCCAATGAGCTTTTAGAGTACATGTCTGACCCCTTGCATGGCAATTGAAAGGGTGACCGGTAGGGCTCTGGACAACGCTGTTTATTGCAGCAATCGATTACTCGGGCCAACATCTGGAATGGGGAGGAAGTTTTCAAACAGGAGGGCTTCAGGTGGAAGTCACAAACTGGGTCGCGAGTGCTTGTGACTTCCACCTAAGTGCTGATTACGCAATACCTAAGATCAGCATCACCTTGATACTCAAAAAGTGTTTCCAAATGGTTGGCAAAGCGCATCATTTGGGGATTGGCAAAGTTTCCCCAAACGGTGCCATCAGGTAGCCCGACAACGGTGAAGCGAGGAGATACGGTACTGCGTAGAGGTTTTCATTTTCCTGAGTTGGAACGAAGGTTTGGTACTGGAAATCTGTGAGGAGCACATATAGCCCCGGCAATCGGCGTGACCACAAGATCCGCCGTGAGTTAGGCGGGTGTTAAGAAATGCTGCCTTGCACCTTGCAAAAGGGGGTTAAGCAACCCTTAAGAAAATTCCTTCTTCAGGTCCAAGGTGCTGCGTTCTCCCAGATGAGCGTAGTTGCTTTCGCACCATTTTTCGGCCGCCTCTCGGCCTATTTCAAACAGCAACTCCACAAATTCCCACTGTGGATTGAGCTTGGAAGACGATCCGAATGGGACCAGATCCTGGGTTGCTTCGATGCGATGCATGAGCACACGGGTGTAGTGATTCGAATCAAGCTTTCCCTGTTCCAGCAACCGGGACACAAACTCGATGGCGCGCAGTTCGCGCAGCAGCGTAGAGTTGAATGTTATTTCATTCATGCGCTCCGCGATTTCCTGAGCGGTTTTTGGAATCTCTTCGCGCACAACGGGGTTGACCTGAATCAGAAGGACATCTGTGACCGGCCGGACATCGAATAGAGGAAACAGAGGAGGGTTGCCCATGAAGCCGCCGTCCCAATAGTACTCTCCGTCGATTTCAACGGCCTGATAGACGTTGGGCAGACAGGTAGAGGCCAGAACGGCGTCAGCTGTCAGTTCTCCGTCGGAAAAAACCTTGATCTTCCCCGTCTTCACGTTTGTGGCGGCAACGAAGACCTTCAGTTGATCGCAGTTGCGCACGCGCTCGAAGTCGATCTGCTTGTCCAGAAGCTCCTTGAGGGGGTTATAGTTCAAGGGGTTGAGTTGATAGGGAGACGCAACACGGGAGACGAGGTCCCAAGCCAGATAATTAGGCGAGTTGTCCAGACTCCAGTTGCCAAAGAAAACATCAATTGGACTGCGCTGGAACGGGCTGTATTGGCCCGCTTCGCTGACCGACTGCCAGAACTGGCGCAAGGCATGACGTCCGCCTTCTTCGCCAGCCTTTGTTAGACCATCTGCCAGCGCTACGGCATTGATTGCGCCAGCGCTGGTGCCAGAGATGGCTTCGATCTCAAGATCCTCGTTTTCAAGAAGCCAATCCAGAACACCCCAGGTGAAGGCTCCGTGGGCACCGCCTCCCTGTAATGCCAGACTGATCTGTTTCCGCTTCCGGCTGGCCATGGGATTGGCTCCTTTTCCCGTTGGTGGGGGGATTACTGTGCAGTCCAGCCACCATCAACGGGCAATAGCGATCCGGTGATGGATGCGGCGGCATCAGAGCACAGGAAGACGGCGATTGCGGCGACCTGATCGACCGTGACAAACTCCTTGGTAGGCTGGGCTGCCAGTAGCACGTCCTTCTTGACCTGTTCCTCGGTCATGTTGCGGGCTTGCATGGTGTCCGGGATCTGCTTTTCCACCAGGGGTGTCCAGACATATCCGGGGCAAATGGCATTGACGGTGATCTTGTCTTCCGCCGTTTCCAGTGCAACGGTTTTTGTCAAACCGGCAATTCCATGCTTTGCGGCGACATAGGCGACCTTGAACGGGGAGGCGACCAATGCATGGGCGGACGCGGTATTGATGATGCGTCCCCATCCGGTTCTTTTCATGTGGGGCAGGGCCGCGCGGATGCTGTGAAATGCCGAGGACAGATTGATTGCGATGATGGCATCCCATTTTTCAATCGGGAAGTTTTCAATGGCCTCCACGTGTTGAATGCCTGCATTGTTGATGAGCACATCCACTGACCCGAAACTGGTGACGGCAGTGCCAATCATGTCAGCAATCTCCGCCGGCTTGGTCATGTCGGCACCATGATAGATGCATTTCACATCATACGTGCTTTCGATTCCAGCGCGTTCAGCCTCGATTGCGTCGGCGGCACCAAAGCCATTGATGACAATGTTGGCACCTTCTGCGGCCAGTGCTTTCGCATAGGCCAGTCCGATACCGGATGTCGATCCTGTAATTACCGCGGTTTTTCCAGCTAACGTCACGTTGTTACCCTCCCATACGTGTGCGTGCGATCATGCAAGCATTTACACGTATACAATTTGTAAGGATCAAGGCGGGTGCTGCAATGCACATAACGTCGGGGGCAATATTTGATGAGGCCAATAAACAGTCGATTATGGGTATGATTATCTGTTAAGACGCAATTTAATCGAATCATCCTGAACCGGGGCTCTATGGAAAAAGAAGATCGTCTGAAGCCCGTTTGGCGTGCTGCACCCACGCCGCGGCATGTTGTGATTGCTGGTGGCGGCGGCTTCATTGGCACCAATCTCACGCGACGCCTCCTTCAGGATGGGTACCGTGTGACGGTGCTGGAGAACTATTACAGTTGTGCGCCCGGCAATCTGCAGGAGTTGATGCAACACCCGGCTTTCACCTTGCGCAGCCACGACATTACAGAAAGTGTGGTTGCGTTGGATCTTGGAGAGGTGGATGAGGTTTATAATCTCGCGTGCCCTGCTTCGCCGCCCCATTATCAGCGTGATCCCATTTTCACGTTGAATACATGCTTTAACGGCACCAGGCATTTGCTGGACCTGGCTGTTCGTGAAAACGCACGCTACGTGCAGGCATCCACCTCGGAAGTCTATGGAGATCCGCAGGTGCATCCGCAGCCCGAGAGTTATTGGGGTTATGTCAACCCGGTCGGCATAAGAGCTTGCTATGATGAGGGAAAGCGGGTTGCCGAAGCATTGTGTGTGGAGTATGCGCGGCAGTTCGGCGTCGATGTGCGTATTGCGCGCATTTTCAATACATATGGCCCTCACATGGATCCCAATGATGGTCGGGTTGTGTCAAATTTCATCGTGCAGGCGTTGCGTGGACAGGATTTGACCGTTTACGGCAACGGCTTGCAGACGCGTTCCTTTTGCTTCGTCGATGACATGATTGCTGGCCTGCGTGCGTTGATGCAGGTTGCAGACGCGCCGAACGGGCCCGTAAATCTTGGAAATCCTGCGGAATTCACGATGTTGGAGTTGGCGGAGCTTGTTCTCGAGCTTGTGCCATCGCGGGGGCGTTTGCTGCATGAGCCGTTACCGCAAGACGATCCACAACGTCGGCGACCGGATATTTCCCGCGCACGTGCCCTTTTGGGGTGGCAGCCCGAGGTGTCCCTGCAACAAGGCCTCGCGAAAACTGTCCAGTACTTTGATGGACGTTTGCGCGCCGAAATGGCATTAGCTACGCAAGGCTAAAGCAACAATCGGAAACTTGACATGGATTCGGACTTCGCGCAGCCGGTACTGCCAACCGTGCTTGTGGTGCTGGGAAATTATCGCCAGAGCGATTTCATCGCAGACGCGCTTCACTCAATCAAAAATCAGAGCTATCCGTATTTCAAATGTGTCGTGGTTGATGACAATTCTGCCGATGGATCGGCAGAGACCATCGTCCAATTGCTCGAAGCTCTGGATGATGAGCGCTTCAGTTTCACACAAACATCAGAAAACAGCGGACAGATGGCGGCCATGTTGCACGGTCTGGCGCAAACTGATGACGGTGACTTTGTCGCCTTCATGGATGCTGATGATTTCTGGCGGGAAGATTATCTTTTGTGCCATGTGGCGATGCATCTGAACATCGTGCAGCCGGTTGCAGTTACGTCTTCCAACATGTTCATAACCGATGGGAACAAACAGGTTCAGGGCGCGTTTCGGTCCGCCCGTAATGTTCGCCGGATTGCCGCACGCACTCTGGACGTTGCTGTTCTTTTCAATCGCGGGAGTTTGTTGGAACGCTTCGACTACCCGTTCGATTTGGACGGGCAGTTGATTGTTGATGTGGAACCCGGTTGGATATGGTCTGCAACATCTGGCATGGTGTTCAGGCGGGCGGCGGTAGAGGCGTGTGTACCGGATCATCCTGAAAGCATACCCATCTGCGCTGATGCCTTTCTGGTTCAGGCAGCGCACATGTTGGGGGGCACGCTCTGGATACAGCAGCCCTTGGGCTACTATCGCGTTCATGGGGATAACGGCTTTTCCAAGGGGCGTTTAACCGGTCTGTCTGGCTTGAGCGGCAACACCCGACCGGACGTTCAGATGGCTATAGAGGCGGAGCTGGCTGCGTGGGTAGATCGCGCTCGCACGGTGTTGGACAACAAACACCGATATCGTGAGATCCTGCGACGACGGAAGGTTGTGGCTCTTCGCGCACGCGAGCCTCAGTGGCTTTATCGGACGGTCGCCTCCGTTTTCAAGCGATATTTGGGTGTGAGGGATTGGTTGAAGCGCAAAAGGTATTAAGTAGTATCCCGAGTAGCTCTCAGGGAGAGATCCGCCGGATCTATTGACAGGTCCGTGCTGATACGGCACTCCCTGTGTTAACAAATTGCACTGCCAATGGACCGAACATGACCAAGTCTGCCGGGGATTACTTTTCCAAACCATTTCCAAGACGCAAATCCGTCGGGGTCAACGTCGGCGGCGTAACGGTTGGGGGGGACGCGCCAATCGTTGTCCAATCCATGACCAATACGGATACGGCGGACGCAGATTCAACGGTGGCGCAGGTTGCTGCCCTTGCCCGCGCCGGATCGGAACTCGTGCGCATTACTGTGGACCGTGATGAAGCCGCCGCTGCCGTGCCGCGCATCAAGGAACGCCTCGAGCGCATCGGCATCAATGTGCCGCTGATTGGTGACTTTCACTACAACGGTCACAAGTTGTTGACGGACCACCCCGGCTGCGCTGAGGCGTTGGACAAGTACCGGATCAATCCGGGCAATGTTGGCTTCAAGGCCAAGCGGGACAAGCAGTTTTCCCAGATCATCGAGATGGCGCTGGAGTATGACAAGCCGGTTCGTATCGGCGTCAATTGGGGCTCGCTGGATCAGGAGTTGCTCACCCATCTGATGGATGAGAACCAGGAAAATGGCTCGCCGCTGACGGCCGAACAGGTGATGCGCGAAGCGATCTGCCAATCCGGCTTGCTGTCAGCGCAGCGGGCTGAAGAGCTGGGATTGGGGCGGGACAAGATCATCCTGTCGGCCAAGGTATCCCAAGTTCAGGATCTGATCGCTGTTTACACCGATTTGGCGCAGCGCTGCGATTACGCTCTGCATCTGGGCCTGACGGAAGCCGGGATGGGGACGAAGGGGATTGTGGCCTCTGCGGCGTCCATGGGCGTTTTGTTGCAACAGGGGATTGGTGACACGGTACGTGTATCGCTGACACCGGAGCCCGGCGGAGACCGGAGCCGCGAAGTTCAGGTTTCTCAGGAGCTTCTTCAGGTCATGGGCTTCCGGAGTTTCGTGCCGGTGGTGGCCGCCTGTCCTGGATGTGGGCGGACAACGTCAACCGTGTTTCAGGAACTGGCGCAGGACATTCAGGGGCATATCCGGGACAACATGCCGATTTGGCGGGAAAAATACCCCGGTGTGGAAGGCCTGAATGTGGCCGTGATGGGTTGCATCGTGAATGGACCGGGCGAATCCAAGCACGCTGATATTGGCATTTCACTGCCGGGCACAGGGGAAGAACCTGCTGCGCCCGTGTTTATTGATGGCAAAAAGGCTGTGACGTTGCGCGGGCCGAATATCGCAAATGAGTTCAAGGATATGGTCCTTGACTACATTGAAAAGCGGTTCGGCACCGGTGAAGCCTCCGCCTCTGATGACGAGTTATCCTCTGATGTCGCTTGAACGTTTTGTGAAGAACAAGCCAGCTACGCCACCCCCGAGTGCGGACACCGCCTCGGGGGTTGTTTTGCTGATTGGTGCGCAAAGCGTGCGCTGTGGCGGTGCCGGGACAGCCGCTTTTGTGCTGCAGCGATTGGGCTTTCAGGTATGGCATGTGCCTACTGCACTGGTTCCTTGGAGTGAGGCATTTGGTTCCTGCCCAGAAGTCGCCGTGCAATATGCTGATTTTAAGGCGCTTATTGACAGTTTGATAGCAGCTCCATGGCTGAGCGAGGTGCGTGGGGTCTTGTCCGCTCAACTTGCCAATGCGGCGCAGGGGGCTGAGGTGGCTCGGTTGGTGCGTGCGGTGAAAGAAAAGCGGACAGAGGCCAAGTTCGTGTGCGCCTCAGGGGCTCGTGTTGGGCGGCAGAGCTCTGATCTGGCTTTTTTTGAAATGCTGACACAAACACTTGTCCCCCTTGCAGACTGCATGTTCCTGAACAGCGCTGAGTTAGCTCAGCTCAGCGGTTTCTCGACCGACATGGAGCAGGATGCCGTCGCCGCGGCGCGTTGTTTGGGCAGCGCCCTGACGGTAATAACGTCGGCTCCGGCGCTGAGGCGCAATTGCACCGCGAACATTCTTGTTGAACCGGGGCAGGCGACCATTGTGGAGCACGCCCAAGTTGCCAACGCCCCAGAAGGGGCCGGCGGGGTTTTGGCTGCATTGTTTTATGCCCGCCTGCTGGAGGGGATGGATCCGGTCTCTGCTGTGAAAAAGGCAACCGCTTCGGTGTTTGAACTGGTGGCGCGCTCGGTGAAAATGCAGGGAGATGAACTTCTTATCCCCCAAAACCAGGCGGTGCTTTTGCAACCAATGGCCTTGATCAATGCCCGCCGCATCATGGAGGCGCCTGCGCGTGCTTGACACAAAACCGGTGGTCGTTGCTGGCGTTGATGGGTGCCGCAGCGGGTGGTTGGTTGTGCTGCGACAGGTGACGGGCACACCTGCGTTCGATTTGCGCGTTTTTGAAAGATTTGCGGATATTCTGCGTTTGGATCCAGCGCCGACCAAAATAGCGGTGGACATGCCCATCGGCCTGCCGGATCTGATAGGGACAGGCGGTCGTGGAGCCGAGCAAGCCGTGCGCCCCCACTTGGGTATGCGCCAGTCCACCGTGTTCTCAATTCCATCTCGGGCAGCTGTGTACTGTGAGGAATATGGTGCCGCCTGCGAAGCTGCGCTGGCAACGTCCTCTCCTCCCCGAAAGGTCTCCAAACAAGCCTTCAATCTGTTTCCAAAAATCCGTGAGCTGGATGAAGTTATGCACCCTGACCTGGAAGAGACTATCTTCGAAGTGCATCCGGAGATGGCGTTCTGGCGACTGAATGGAAAAACTCCCATTCCGCTGCCGAAAAAGGTGAAGGGAAAACCCTATGGCGCAGGCCTTGATATGCGACGTGACTTGCTTGAACGGTTCGGATTCCCGCGCAGTTTTTTGGATCAAGCGCCTCCAAAGGGCACTGGCCGAGATGATGTGCTTGATGCCTGTGTGAATGCGATCATCGCTGAAAGGCTCTACCACGGCGAAGCTGAGCCGTTCCCGCACGACTTCCGGCGCGACGGGCGCGGTTTGCGCATGACCATCTGGGCCTAGTTGATGCGTTCCGCGACAATTGCCAGATCGTTGGTTGGAATGCGCGTGTATTGCGCCAGCAGCTCCTCCGGATAGAGGTGAGGGTTCGAGAGTACGCTGTCCGGCGTGGACACGTGGGTTACGCGGAACTTGGTCTGTGCCATGATATCCAGCAGGCTTTTCAGCGAAAAATGGAGGGTATGTGGCTCAAATAATATTCCATCCCGGCTACCTGCTTTCAGCCGGTTGATGTGGTTGGCGCCGTCGGGCACGAAGACAACCAGTTTTCCTTCAGCAGTGAGCACCCGGTGGAATGCCGCGAGCGTTTCCCTCAAGGTTTCAGCGGCCAGATGCTCAAGAACGTGACTGGCGCAAATCGCATCAACCTGCAACTCTGGTTGGTCAAGGGTCGTGACATTGACGCCGAGTTCGTTTTTAAGAATCTTGATTGAATAGGCATCGCTCTCAACGGCATGTTTTGAGTGAGAGACGGACTCGTTGAGCAAGATGCCGACGCCGCAGCCGAAATCGAGAATGGACCTTTCCGGGCTGTCGCCAGCCAGCGACAAGATCAAGCGCGCGCGGTCTTGCATTCGCGCATAGGTCTTGCTGGAAAGAAAGTCGTTGTCTGGTGAGAAGAAGGCCTTCCCGGAGGTGCGGAATTGCTGCACGTCATGGGCATACTGGGCCTTGTAATAGTCATCCAGATTGAAGGTGGTTCTGGGCACGTATGCACATCCGCAGTGGGTGCAGCGAACCAGCATGAGAGTTGAGAACAGGTGGCTGCGTTGGGGGTAGGACCCAACCTCCATGGTATCGTTCTCAAGGCACTCGCAAATCCTGTGTTCCGTCAAGTTCGGCAGAGAGAGAAAGTGTGGCACGGCTTCACGCAGCCTCATCAACTCGCCGGCGTTGGTGTCATAGCGCTTCTTGAAGTGCGTGAGGTTTGTCCGGATGTCTTCAAAGTACTTGGCTTTGAACAGGCTTGTCTGGCACTTGTCCAGACTGTCGAGCGCCTTTTTGTAATGTGTGCTCAAACCATCCCCCCATCGCCAGTGGCCGCTTACTCAGCAGCACTCTACCTAGAAATGGTGCGGTGACAATTTTGAGTTTTGGTACCCGTGTTTGAACGGGTTGCGCGCCGGGCTGGATCAGCCCGGCTGTTCATGGCGTTGTGTCATGGCTTGGCAATCGGGCGCGGCGCATCGGGGGCAGGGGTGCCGATCTGAGCCACGTTTGCCTGTCTTGGCGCGTCCTCTGAGCCGAAGGGGAAGATGCGCTTGAAGAAACCGAAAGCGCGGGAGTCTTCATCCTCATTCTCGGTGCCGCCTGTATTCGGTTGGGCATTGAGCGCCAAAGGTTCCACTTGTCCGGCGCTTTCTGCCGGAGCAGATGCAACCGCGGTGGGTGTCGGCGCGTTCTGACGTTCACCCGTTGGTGCGGTTGTCGTTTGGCGCGCGGTCGCTGTTCTGGTTGCCGTTGCAGCGGGTGCGGTTCCGTTTGTGCTGTTGTCTTCATCCGATCCAAAGAACGCTGCGATGGCTGCGTTACGGCGCTCACGCTGTTCTTCAGCCAAAATGATCTTGGCCATTGCCTCGGCGTCGCTTTGCTGCTTGCGATTGAACGCCATGGCGATCCCCGGCGGCAGCTCATATTGGGGGCAAGTCGCGCGCGGAGCGAAACGGGCACCTGGTTCTGTGGGCTGGGCATTGAACACATATTGCCCGTCGCACACGTCAATCTTTGGTGGAACCTGTGCCACCTCAAAGTGGTCGTAGCCCTTCTTCAGCATCTGCCAGAATTCGAAGTGCTTGTTGTCGCGGTGACGCGCCATGTTCTCCGGTGTCATGCGAAATGGAAACGCCTGTACCTGGAAATCGCGCTGACCGCCCTTGAAGCTGTCCCGCGCCAACGCGTAGATGTCCGCCATTTGCTCGTCTGTCATGGCATAGCATCCCGCAGAGGAACAGGCCCCATGAACCATGAGATGAGAGCCGGTACGATCATGGGCGCGGTCAAAAGCGTTGGGATAGCCCAGGTTGAAGGAGAGATAATAACTGGAGTTCGGGTTCATGAGGCCGGGTGTTACAGTGTAGAACCCTTCAGGGGCCTGACGGTCCCCTTCCTTGAACTTGGGGCCAAGCTCCCCGGACCATTTGCAAATATCAAAGGTTTCCAGAAGCGCATACTTGCCAGAGCGCTTTTGCTTCCAGATTTCCAGTTCGGATTCTTCCTTGAAGATGCGGACAAAAATGGGCGAGGTCTTTTCCATGTCCTGCGCCTTTATTTCTCGCTGCAGCGAGGCGCTGACTGGACGCATGTGCTTGGGGTCGGCAAATTCGCCGGCCTGACAACCTGCAAGCACACCAACAAGGGCCACCATGGCCAACTTGCTCAAGATGCCTGATTTGCAAGATGTGCTCCACCCCGATGTGCCCCACCGGTGACCGAAAACCCGTGTCATGCAGCGCGCCCCTTTTGCGTTTTCCGCGGTGTGTGACGCAGTGGCCCGACCACTGCCTGCGCAGAAAATCTTAGGACAGGTATAGTTGATAGGTGGTTACCCGTCGAGAGAACTGGCAGTCCCTGTGAGTATTCTGAGGGTAAAATCTCACTGTATTTTGGGAGGGAAAAGGCTTCAAACAAAAAAGGCACCGGAAACCGGCGCCTTTTCAAATAGTTATGGCTATGGGCCACCTCAGCTCAGATTCCGACCAATGCGCAGGAACTTTTCGCGGCGTTCCGTGCGCAGGGTCGCGCCGTCCTTTTGCCCAAGCGTGTTGAGCGCGTTCTCAATGGTCTTGCCCGTGTTATGAATAACACTTTCCTTGGCCCGGTGCGCCCCGCCGATGGGTTCGTCGATGATCTCATCGATCACTTTCAGGTTCATCAGGTCCTGCGCAGTAATCTTCATGTTGGTGGCAGCATCCTGCGCCCGGGCGCTATCGCGCCACAAGATGGATGCGCCCGCTTCCGGGGAGATCACGCTGTAAATGGAATGTTCGAGCATGGCGACGTGGCTCGCTGTCGCGATGGCAATTGCGCCGCCAGAGCCACCCTCGCCAATAACAACCGAGATGCTGGGAACCGTCAGGCCAAGGCACGTGTCTGTCGAGCGGGCGATGGCTTCCGCCTGGCCGCGCTCTTCTGCGCCGATGCCGGGATAGGCTCCTGCCGTATCAACAAAGGAAATAACCGGGATGCCAAAACGATCCGCCAGTTCCATGATGCGAACGGCCTTGCGATAGCCTTCCGGCCGCGCCATGCCGAAGTTCCGCTTCAGGCGGCTTTCCGTATCGTGGCCCTTTTCCTGTCCCAGCACCGCAACGGATTGCCCGTGAAACCGGCCGAAGCCCGCGATGATGGCGCTGTCCTCGGCAAACTTGCGGTCGCCCGCCAGGGCCGTGAAGTCCGTAATCAAGCCGCTGATATAGTCGGCAGCGTGAGGGCGATCCGGATGACGCGCGATCAGTGTCTTTTGCCACGGTGTCAGCTTTGAATAGATGTCGCGGAGCGCTGCATCTGCTTTTTCCTGAAGACGGGCGATCTCGTCATCAACGTCAACCGCTTCGCCACCTTCGGCCAGGACCTTGAGTTCCTGAACCTTGCCTTCAAGGTCGGCAACGGACTTTTCAAATTCTAGATAACTGCGCATATGGTCATTCACTCGTAGCAATAAGCAGGTTCAACCTGCCTTGTCAGGCAAGGAACCGCGCATGAATTTTTGGCGCGACACTGGCGATCAAGGGGGCTTCTGTCAAGATGTACTGGAATAAAACTGGGTGCAGGCCCTGCAATGCGCAATAGCCTGCCGCCAATTTTGCTAGTTGTTGGTCTTTGACGCCGTGTTGAGTGACGACACCATATCCAGGCGCTCGGCCTGAATGAGCAACTGGCCGGTGGAGGTGGGAATGCTGATACGGTAGGGGATCAGGACGCGGGAGGAAGAGCCTACAGGCGCGAACCAGGCTTCCATGTCTCGAGCAGCAGCCAGCATCTTCACATTCTTGCGTTCTGGGCGGTGACCGGCGACAGGGGTCCATTTCACCTTGCACACTACCACGGCGCCCTCATAGCCGCGGCCACTGACCGTTTTTGTGGTCTTGTATTCCAACTCCACATCGAACCGGGTCCAGCCATCATAAATGGGCAGCTTGCGATCGCAGACGGATTTATCCAGTACCTTGCTGCGGCTGTTTACGGGAATAACGGCGGCACTGAGGGGATCCACGGCGTTGCGCTTGTGCCGGTTGGTCATCTTGATACGGGTCTTGGAGGGCTTGAACTGGGGAATGACTTCCGCCTTGCGAATGTGCCCGGAGCCTTGGCGCAGGTTTACGAAGAAATCTCGGTTTGCCGCAGTGGACGCCATGGTGTAGCGCGAGGGCAGAACCCGTGAGCCGCGCAACCAGCCGGTTGCTTCCGCGCCGCCCTTGCCTGTGGAGAACAAGGTGCCGATGCCCGCAGGTTCCATGCCGACCTTGGCGGAGTAGGCGCTGCCTTGCAAAACAAGCGACAGGGTGCCTCGACCCACCGTGAAACCGGCTATGGAAATGTCATAGATACCGCCGACCTGTTCCGTCTTGGCGTGGGATGTTGTGGATAGTGTTGTAAAAAGAAGTACACCGAAAACACACGCAAGAACCTGACGCACAGGGGATTGCGCCCAATACTTTTTAAGGAACACGATGCGATACCTCCATGGCCCCGTTGTTTTTATGTGGGCGTCCGACCTTTTCCGGGACGGGGAGAGTGTCCCAGAGAATTCTTGACGAAGCTACCTGTACAAGGTAACGCCGAGGTTAAGAAGGCGAGAAATCTTTCCGGGTGCTTGAAATCGCGCGCGGACTCGTGCAAAGCCTTGACGAAATCGGCTGTACTCTTTATAGCAAGCCGACTTTTCATTACAGCGCCGGATGTGGCACCGCTGGACTCAGTCAAGTCCGCGACCTCCCCGGTTTAACACAATCGCCCCCTGAAAATGGCGGGCGCGCTAATTAAAAAGGGTGACCCTCATGGCACGCCGCTGCGAACTGACCGGCAAAGACGTGATGACTGGCAACAACGTCAGCCACGCAAACAACAAGAACCGTCGTCGTTTTCTGCCAAACCTGTGCAACGTTTCTTTGATGAGCGAAACACTTGGCGAAACCTACAAGCTGCGCATCTCCGCCCATGCTCTGCGTACCGTTGAGCACCGCGGTGGTCTGGATGCATTCCTGCTTAAGGCTGTTGAAGCTGAGCTGTCCCCGAAGGCACGCCTGCTGCGCACCGAAATCAAGCGTCGTCAGTCTGCTGAAGCAGCTGCTGCGTAATTTGCGTGTGATGCGCCCGATGACAGCAGCGAAGACAAATACCGCTCGGCCTGTGGCCCTTGGAATTATGGCGATGACCATGGTTGTGGTCGCGTCCAATGTTCTGGTGCAGTTTCCCGTTCACGGGATGCTGGCAGGTGTCAATCTCGCTGATTTGCTCACGTGGGGCGCGTTCACCTATCCGGTCGCTTTCCTGGTGACGGACCTCATCAACCGCCGGTTCGGCCCGCAGGCCGCGCGTCGGGTGGTTTATGCCGGTTTTGCCGTTGCTGTTGCGCTGTCCATCGTGCTGGCCACGCCGCGTATTGCGCTGGCGTCGGGAACCGCGTTCCTGTTCGGCCAGTTGCTGGATGTGGCCGTATTTGACCGGCTGCGGGGCGGCGCATGGTGGAAGGCGCCTGCTGTGTCTTCCACGGTTGGGACCGTGTTGGACACGATCCTGTTTTTCAGCATTGCCTTTGCGGCCAACTTTGCCTTCCTCGGATATCACGATGATTTCGCGGTAGGCGCTGCGCCGTTGCTCGGTGTGTTTGCCCTTGAGGTGCCGCGCTGGGTTTCCTGGGCGCTGGGCGACTTCTCCGTGAAGGTGCTGGTGGCCATGGGCATGTTGGTTCCTTACCGGTTGCTGTTGATGTGGCTGAGCCCTTCTCCGAATTCCACGGCTCAAGGGTAAATGCCGGCTGACTGGCAAGTGACAGATTTAAAAAAGGCTCCGCTCTCGGCGGGGCCTTTTTTGTGTGCGCAAGGTGGTGATTGGCTTGGTTTACAGGGTCACTTCGAAGCGCAGCAGCAAGGTGCGTTGAAGCAGGCTGCGGTTGTCATCCGACATCAGGGTGAGGATCACGGTGTTATCTTGGCGCGCGTGTACGGCGGCCACTTCCATATTGTCGATCTGGTGGCTGAAATCTGCGGTGTAAAGCATTCTGCCCTTGATCTTTGCACCGGCCTGCAACTCGTTGGCCGGCACGAGGCGCAGGCGCATTTGCAACCCTTCACGCAGGTTGAACAGTCGTTCCAGAATCAACAGATCGCCTGAGGGAAGAAACGCTGCATCCGTGACATCGAAATTGCCATCGCGCAGCACAGAAAACGAGGCGGGTGTCCCGGCACCCAAAATGAAGCCTGTTCTGTGGTCGGTCAGGCTGCGTCCGCGTTCGGCTATAGCGATCAGCTTTCCGGCATGCGGTGTGTCCGGCAGACCTGCGGCAAGTGCTTCCAGTCCCTTGTTACCACCAAGCTTGTGCACGGCCTCCGGCACCTGCAGTTTCGTTGCCTGTGGCGGCAGGTCCCGTTCCTTCGCTGGGTAAGCGAACAGTCCGCCACGGCCTTCGTAGCTGGCTATCAGCCGTGGCGGGCTGGTTGATCGGTCCAGCGTGAGGGCCTCCACATCCGATTTTGCGCTTCCTGGGAGCGGCGCGCCTCGTTCGTCGAGCATTGGGGCGATGACCCCATCGCTGACACTGAGTGGGCGCCCCAGACGATTCTGACGCAGATTGAAGCGTATCCAGTAGCCGCCATCGGTGACGGTTGTGAAATGCGTGCCATCCTGTGAGACAACACCACCGGAAATGCCACCAAACTGCCGTTGGCGCGCCCAAAGTTGCAACCCGCCCAGAAAACGGAAGGGCCCGAACTGGTCTTGGGAAGCATCCGCCAGATTGAAATGCGTGAGCGGTTTGCTGTTTATGGTGAAAGATCGGAAATCTGTGGCTGCGTTTGCAGGAGCCGCTGCAAAACCGGGCAGGACGGACGTGGCAATCCCGGCTCCCATTCCGCCGAGGAATGATCGCCGGGAAAGTGTCATCCGAATTTACGCCCCCGCCGCGGGCGTTCGGCAGCCGGGGTCTCATCGAAAAGATCAGCCAACTGGTCGGTCATGGCCCCCGCCAACTCTTCTGCATCCACAATGGTAACGGCACGGCTGTAATAGCGGGTGACGTCGTGGCCGATGCCGATGGCAATCAGCTCCACCGGTGAGCGGGTTTCAATTTCCTCGATCTGACGCCGCAGATGTTTTTCAAGGTAATTGCCCGGGTTGACCGACAACGTGCAATCGTCCACCGGTGCGCCGTCGGAAATCATCATCAGGATGCGGCGTTGTTCGGGGCGCGCCAGCAGACGCTTGTGAGCCCAGTCCAGCGCTTCACCGTCAATGTTTTCCTTCAGGAGCCCTTCGCGCATCATAAGGCCAAGGTTGCGCTTGGATCGGCGCCATGGTGCGTCTGCGGATTTGTAAATGATATGCCGCAGATCGTTCAGGCGTCCCGGATTGGCAGGCTTGCCGGCTTCCAGCCAGGATTCGCGCGATTTGCCGCCTTTCCAAGCCTTGGTGGTGAAGCCGAGAATCTCGACCTTCACCCCGCAGCGCTCAAGGGTGCGGGCCAAAATGTCGGCACAGGTTGCGGCAACCGTGATGGGCCGACCGCGCATGGAGCCAGAGTTGTCCAGCAGCAACGTGACAACGGTATCGCGGAACTCTGTGTCCTGTTCCCACTTGAACGCCAGTGGTTGCAGCGGATCAATCACCACCCGGTGGAGCCGGGCGCTGTCGATGATGCCTTCCTCCAGATCAAAGTCCCAGGAGCGGTTTTGTTGGGCCATCAGCTTGCGTTGCAACCGGTTGGCCAACCGTGAGACGGCCCCTGACAGGGTAGAGAGCTGCTTGTCGAGAAATCCGCGCAAGCGATCGAGCTCTTCCTGATCACACAGGTCCTCGGCCGTCACGGTTTCATCAAACGCCCGCGTAAAGACGGCATACTCTTCTTTGGGAGGCTGATTGCTGAAGGGCAGATCCTGACGGTCCTGCGTGCCGGGCTCTTCGCTGTCGGCCGCCATGTCCTCGTCGCTCATCTGCTCCATGGAGCTTTCATCACCCTCGGTCTCGCCGGCCTGCTGTTCCTCACCAGAAAGCTGCTCGTCCTGAGCGGGAGCTTCCTGCTCGCCTTGATCCTGCTCGGCATCGCCGCTGGTGTCGTTGCGATTGTCCGGCTCCTCGGTACTACCCTCTTGTTCCTCAGGGTCTTCCTGAGGATCCTCGCCGATTTCATCGGCCATATCGAGATGGGACAGCAGGTCCCGGATCTGCAGGGAGAACTTGCCTTGGTCCTCGACGGTAGTGGCCAGATTGTCCAGATCAGGCCCAGCCTTGTCCTCCACCCACGGACGCCATAGCTCAACGAGCTTTTCGGCGCTCTTGGGCGGTTTGCGACCGGTCAAACGCTCTCGCACCATCAAGGCGACGGCGTCTTCCAACGGTGCTTCATCACGGCTGGAGACCTGTGCCAGGTCCTTGCGGCGGTACCGCTCTTCGAGCATGGCATCGATGTTGTCGCCAATGCCGACCATGCGCTGCGACCCGAGAGACTCGCAGCGTGTTTGCTCGACCGCGTCATAGATGGCACGGGCGTTCTCGCCTTTGGGGCTGAAACGGGCATGGGTGGCTGCGTTGTGGCACGCACGCCGCAACGCCATGGAGTCCCCCTGGCCACGGGTGATGTGAATGTCGCGCATGGTAAAATTGCGCGGCAATTCCTGTAGCCGGATCTTGTTGCCCGCCATACCCGCCGGGTCATTGCTGAAGGCGACCTCAAGCTCGCTGTCGGCGGAAAGAGCTTTGACAGCCGAGCCGATGGCCTGCTTCAGCGGCAACGTGGCGGGTTTGTTCTGCCTGCCGGGGTTGCTGTTGCTGCGACCTGCCATGAGCGCCTCAACTCAGCGCAACGTTGGCGGCAGATTCCGAGAGCTCTTCCCCAAAGCAACGCTGATAGAACTCAGCCACCAACGCTTGTTCCATGTCGTCGCACTTGTTCAGGAACGTGACGCGGAAAGCAAAGCCGATATCGCCGAAAATCTCCGTGTTTTCCGACCAGGTGATCACGGTACGCGGGCTCATGACGGTGGAAATGTCGCCATTTATGAACGCGTTGCGGGTCAGATCTGCCACACGCACCATCTTGTTGACGATGTCGCGCCCCTGCTGGGTGTTGGCATAATGCGGAGACTTGGAAAGCACGATCTCCACCTCATTGTCGTGAGGCAGGTAGTTCAGCGTGGTGACAATGGACCAACGGTCCATCTGGCCCTGGTTGATCTGCTGCGTGCCGTGATACAGCCCGGAGGTGTCGCCAAGACCAACGGTGTTGGCCGTCGCGAACAGGCGGAACGCAGGGTGTGGGCGGATGACCCGGTTCTGGTCCAGCAGGGTCAAACGGCCGGAGACTTCCAGCACACGCTGGATCACGAACATCACATCCGGCCGACCTGCGTCGTATTCGTCAAACACAAGAGCCACGTTGTTTTGCAGAGCCCACGGCAAAATGCCGTCCTTGAACTCCGTGACCGTCTTGCCGTCCTTGATCACGATGGCGTCCTTGCCAACAAGGTCGATACGGCTGACGTGGCTGTCGAGGTTGACGCGTACGGTTGGCCAGTTCAGGCGCGCGGCCACCTGCTCAATGTGGGTGGACTTACCCGTGCCGTGGTAGCCGGTAACCATGACGCGGCGGTTGCGGGCAAAGCCTGCCAGAATGGCCAGCGTCGTGGTTTCGTCGAAAAGGTAGTCCTTGTCCAGTTCCGGTACGTGCTCATCCGGCTGGGAGAAAGCAGGTACAGTCAGGTCGGAATCGATCCCGAAGACTTCGCGAACAGATACTTCAGTGTCGGGAAGTGTTTCGGGTGCGTAAGTTGAATCTGTCATCTGTCCTCCAAAGCCCGGCGCCTGCAGGCGGCCGGGTGGAAATTCCTAGGTCTTGGTGCGCACAGCGCGTGCTTAACACAGTCCGGCCTTTTTCAAGGTATTGTAGGCCTGAATAATTTCTCGCAATCGATCTTCTGAGGACCGGTCTCCACCGTTGGCATCCGGATGGTGTATTTTCACCAGTTCTTTATAGCGCGATTTGATCTCCTGACCACGGGCACTTGTGCGCAAGTTCAAAGCTTCAAATGATCTTTTCTCAAGTGCGAGAACCTTGCGCTCGGGCTGCGCCCGGCGTCGGCGCCCTGTTCCTGCGCCCCGGAACACCTCATGTGGGTCCTGATAGGTGTCGTCGTCAACCCGTGTGCGGCTGCCGTCGCGGGCGGCCGCGCCTGCTGCCGAGTTGACGCCCATCTTCCACGTGGGGCGGTGTCCGGTCACGGAATCGCGGTGATAGGTGCGTACAGTGTCTTCGTCCATACCGGAGAAGTAGTTGTAACTCTTGTTGTAGGCTCGCACGTGATCGACGCAAAAATGGAAATACTCTCCCTCCCGATCGCGGCCCTTGGGAGCGCGATGGGTGCCCGCTTTGGTGCAGCCCTCCCATTCGCATTGCGGATGGCGCGTCTCTTGCTGGCGCTCTTTATCCGGCTTTACGCGAATGCTGTCGAAAAGGGATGAATTCAGCTTCATTGTCTGTCATTCGAAATTGCGTTGAGTTCCTCAGGTCCTGACCAAACAGAACCGAACTAGATAGAAGCAACGCCCGCCGCAACGCAAGGCCTTGACCCCTCATTCATCTCAGGGAATACAGGGTATATGAGCATGAAAGACACGATAGCAAGCAAGCTAACGGCCGAGTTTTCGCCTAAGCTGCTCGAAGTGATTGATGAATCGCATCTGCATGCGGGCCATAGCGGCTGGCGCGAAGGGGGCGAGACCCATTTCCGGATCAGGATAGTTTCCACAGCCTTCCAGAACCAGAACCGGGTGGCTGTTCACCGGATGATCAACAAGGCGTTGTCCGAGGAACTGGAGCAGCGGGTTCACGCTCTGGCGATCGACGCCCGCGCGGAATGAGTGTTGCGCGGGAGTCGGAGCGGAGCCCTGGCTCAAGTCTTTGACGCGGACCCTCGGGCCTTGGGCTTGGTGACCGGCAACATGCGCAAGCGGGTGATGCGGTTCTTTTCGCGTTGAAGCACGGTGAAGCGGAAACCGTGGAACGTGAACACCTGGCGTTCTTCCGGAATCATCTTCGCCTCGTGGATGACAAGGCCGGCAATTGTTGTTGCCTCTTCATCTGGCAGTTCCCAATCAGTTGCGCGGTTCAAGTCGCGAATTGGCACCGAGCCGTCCACAATGACGGATCCATCGGCCTGCGGGTTGAGGCCAGGCAGTTCGATGTCATGCTCGTCGGCGATTTCGCCTACGATTTCCTCAAGGATGTCCTCAAGGGTGACAAGGCCCATGACTTCACCGTACTCGTCAATGACGAGGGCAAAGTGGCTCTTGCGCTTGAGGAAGGCATTGAGCTGGCTTTGCAGGCTGGTGGTGTCCGGGACGTACCAAAGCGGCGTGATGACCTTGGAGATGTCCAACTGGTTGGTTTCGCCCTTGACGGTGGCCAACGCCCGCAGAACGTCCTTGGCATGGACCAGACCAACGAAATTGTCGGGCTCATCACGCCACATGGGAATGCGGGTGTGTGTGCTGCCAAGGATCTCGTTGACCAACTCTTCCGGCGGCATGTCCACGTTCAGCGCGAACAGCTTGGTGCGGTGGACCATGACATCAGAGACTTCCAGATCGGCCAGATCCAGAACACCGCCGATGCGGTCCTTCTCATCCTTCACGATGCCGCCTTCCAGATGCTGCAGGTCCAGCGTGCCACGCAGCTCGTCATGGGCCGACAGAACGGAGGCGTTATCGTCCACGCCAACGCCGAGAAAGCGCAGAATGTGGCGTACGATGAACTCGATCATGGCCACGAGCGGGCCGAAGATCGCCACAATGACGCGGATTACAGGTGCCACGGCGGTGGCGAACTTGTCCGGGTCGGAGATGGCCCATGTTTTTGGCAGGACCTCGGCGAAGATCAGAACCATCAAGGTCATGATCAGGGTGGCGTAGGCCACACCTGCATCGCCGAACAGCTTCAGCAGCACCGAGGTGGCCAAGGCTGAGGCAAAAATGTTGACGAGGTTGTTGCCCAGCAGCAAAGCACCAATCAGGCGCTCACGGGCCACAATCAGTTTGGAGACAATGGCGGCCTTGTTGTTGCCTGACTTCTCCAACTGATGCATGCGGGCGCGGGAGGCGGCAGTCAGGGCGGTTTCGGACCCTGAAAAGAACGCGGACATGAACAACAGCAGGAAAATGAAGCCGACGGATGCCCAAAGTGGAAGATCTGTCATTGAGCTAGTTGCTCCTCAAGAAAATCTCGAAGCGGGGCGGGATCGACAGCCTTTTCCTGAAAAGACTGCCCGATGCCGCGCGCCAGAATGAAGGTCAACTGACCACGGCTGACCTTCTTGTCCTGAGCGATCAGGTCCATAAAGGTTTCAAGCGGGGGAAGTTGACCGGGAATCTGGCTTATACGTGTGGGCAAACCCACAGTTTTCAAGTGGTTCTCGACCCGCACCGCATCTTCCGGCGCACATAAATTCAAGCGAGCGGAAAATTCGAAGGCCATGACCATGCCGATACTCACGCCTTCGCCATGAACAAGCCGGGCGCTGTCATAGGCCACAGCCCCTTCCAGAGCGTGGCCGAAGGTATGGCCGAGATTGAGCAGCGCCCGTTGGCCTGCCTCGCGCTCATCTGCCGCAACCACGGCGGCCTTGGCCCGGCATGAGTGAGCCACGGCCTCATCGCGTTCCTCGCCTCCGGCAAAGATGGCGCTGTGGTTGTCTTCAAGCCAGGTGAAGAATGGCGCGTCGTTGATCAGGCCGTACTTGGCAACTTCGGCGTAACCGGCGCGGAATTCGCGGTCCGACAAGGTGTCCAGAATAGCCGTGTCCGCCACGACCAGTGACGGCTGATGGAAGACGCCGATGAGATTCTTGCCATGCCGGGAGTTGATACCGGTCTTGCCCCCCACGGAACTGTCGACCTGCGAGAGCAACGTGGTGGGGACCTGGATGAACTTCATGCCCCTTCTAACAACGCCGGAAACGAAGCCGGACAGATCACCCACAACACCGCCGCCGAGAGCGAGAACGGCATCGCCGCGCTCCAGCCGCAGGGCGAGGATGTCATCCACCAGTCTCTCGAAGATCTCGAAGCGCTTGGTTTTTTCACCCGCAGGAACCGTGAGTGTATCGTATTCGATGGCGGCAGCGCGCAAACTGGTTTGCAGGGTGCCCAGATGCAGGTCGGCGACGGTCTCATCCGTGATGATGACCACCCGGCTGCCGGGAACCTGAGCTGCAATGAGCGCGCCTGTGGTTTCCAGCAGGTTGCGGCGGATCAGGATCGGGTAGGTGCGATCTCCCAGATCCACCGTCACGGTTTTGATGGCAGTTTCTTGTGTCACGATTCCGGTCCCGTTGTATCCGGCGCAGGCGCCGCGCCTTCTTGCAAAGGCGGCAGGTTGGCTTCCAGCGCCTTGAGGATTTCTTCCATCACGGCCTCATGGCTTACATCACGAGACCAGATGGTCATGTCAGCCTGCGCGTAAATCGGTTCGCGCTCTGCCATGAGCTTCTTCATGGTGGCTTCCGGATCTGGTGTCTTGAGCAGCGGCCGGGTGGGCCGTTTGCGCACACGGGCCATGATGATGGGCAGTTCAGCGCGCATCCACACGGAAATGCCGTTGGTCTTGATGTTGTGCCGTGTGTCGTCGTTTATGAATGCCCCGCCGCCCGTGGCCAGCACTTGCGGACCTTCCTGCAACAGGCGGGCGATCACGCGCTTTTCCCCGTCGCGAAAGTAGGCTTCCCCATGTTCAGCAAAGATTTCGCTGATGCTGCGATCTGCCGCCCGTTCAATCTCTGTGTCGGCATCGATAAAGGGCAGGGACAAATACTGCGCCAGCCGACGCCCCACTGTTGACTTGCCGCAGCCCATGATGCCCACCAGCACAATGGATTTGCCATGGAGACGCTTTGTTATGTTCGCAGCCCGTTTTCTGCGGACTGCCGCCTTCTTCTCAATGGCGGTCACGCTGCACCCTCATCAACTTGTCTTCTCAATTTGCTTTGACCTTAACTCACTGGGTTCTGTCAAGGCGTGATGCACATCTTGCAACGGCGATCTGCTTGATGTGGAGGCGGTAAACAGTCTATTTTCCAATTTCCTCTAGTACTGTCGGGAGCAGGGCTGGTGCCGCTGCCATGAGACGGGAGTTCGCTGGGTCGCCATGCCTACATTAACACGGTTGCTTTCCTTGATCGGTCTTGGTGTCATCACCGTGGTTCTTGCCATGTATGCCCTGTCCACCTTCGTGGAACCGACACCGCGAGAAATCACGGTTTCCGTCGAGAAGGACTGGTGAGCACCATGCGGGCAAGTCACGAAGCGGAAGCCTTTTTCGAGATGCTCGCCGTGGAGCGAGACAGTGCGTTCAACACGCTGGAAAGCTACCGAACCGATCTTGAGGACTATGACAGCTATCTTGCGCGGCAGAAACGGACGTTGATCGAAGCGTCTACAGATGATGTGCGTGGCTACCTGATCGAACTGACGGATCGCGGTTTTGCAGCGACGTCACAAGCCCGCCGGTTGTCGGCGTTACGCCAGTTCTATCGGTTCTGCTATGCGGAGGGCTGGCGTGAAGATGACCCCACACGCACCATTGCCACGCCGAAAAAGGCGCACAGCCTGCCCAATGTTTTGAGCGAGGCGGAAGTGGACCGACTCATCGGCTTGGCCGAATCCGAAGCGCAGAAGACCCACGACACCGATGCCAAACAATTGCGGGCTTTAAGGCTCTATACGCTGCTGGAGGTTTTGTATGCCACAGGGCTGCGTGTGTCTGAGCTGGTGTCCTTGCCGGTCAATGCGGCACTGCGGGACAGCCGTTTGATTACCATCCGCGGCAAGGGCAACAAGGAGCGGGCCGTGCCGTTGTCCCGACGGGCCCAAGCGGCCATGAGCGAATATGTGCGTCAACGTGCGGCCATGGGTCGGTATGCGGACAGTGTATGGTTGTTTCCCAGCCATGGGGAAAGCGGGCATGTGACACGTCAGGGATTTGGGCGCGATCTCAAGGCGCTGGCGGTGCGGGCCGAGCTGGATCCGGCCAAGGTGTCGCCTCACGTGCTGCGCCATGCCTTTGCTTCGCACCTGCTTCAGAACGGAGCCGACTTGCGGGTCGTCCAACAGCTGTTGGGTCATGCGGATATTTCCACAACCCAGATCTACACGCATGTTCTTGATGAGAGGCTGAAGCAGATTGTGGAACAATATCATCCACTTGCTGACCTCGGCTGAGTGCCGGTTGCAGCCACTTCATTTGTCATGAAAGAGAAAGTGGTGGTGCCCCTGGCCCGACTCGAACGGGCACTCCGGTGAAGGAAACGGATTTTGAATCCGTCGCGTCTACCAGTTCCGCCACAGGGGCTAGCTCCTGAAAGCTCGGTGGACTATAGCGATAAGATTTGCGAGGTCAACGGGGGGGTTACACCAAATCACAGCTAAAGATGCATTGTTGGGGAGCATCTGTCATATTTCGACGGTAAAAGGGTGTTTTGTGGTAGGGGATCTTGCCGACCGCATGGCGACGGCAGGGCGTTTTTTCTTTCAGGGGCAAAAGCCAAAGCATGATACGTCGACTCTATGACTGGACCCTTTCGCTGGCCTCCGGGCCGCGGGCACCCGCCGCGCTGGGCACGGTGTCATTTGTTGAAAGCTCTGTTTTTCCCATTCCGCCGGACATTCTGCTCATTCCCATGGTTATCAGCCAGCGGGCCAAAGCCTGGTGGTATGCGCTGATCTGCACGATCACATCCGTTTTGGGCGGCATTCTGGGCTATATGATCGGCGCGGTGCTCTATGTGCAAGTAGCTGAGCCGATTCTGTCGTTCTATGGCTATCTGGACAAGTTTCAGCAATTTCAGAATCTGTTTGAAACCTGGGGGTGGTGGTTTGTGTTTTTCGCCGGTCTCACTCCCTTCCCCTACAAAGTGATCACAATTGCCAGCGGCGCCTTTGCGTTGAACCTGCCAATCTTTATTGTGGCCAGCATCGTTTCGCGGGGACTGCGCTTTTTCGTGGTTGCCGGCCTGCTCTACTTCTTCGGGCCTCCTATTCGCACCTTCATTGAAAAGCGGCTCGGGCTTGTGTTTACTGTGTTTGTGGTGCTTCTCGTGGGCGGTTTTGTCGTGATCAAGTTCATCTAAGGTCCTGAAAATGGAATATGTTACCCGCTCCTTCTCCTATGCATTGATGCAGCCAAAGAAAGTGGCTGCGGCCCTTGTTTTGCTGGGCTGCGTGGTGGCGATTGCCATGGCGTGGGGATTCCAGATGGCCGGTTATCTGCCGTGTCAGCTTTGTCTGGCGCAGCGTGTGCCGTATTACATCGGAACGGCGGTGGCCGTGGTGGCGCTGGGTTTTGCGCTCACCGAACGCTATACGTGGGTGACATCTGTTTTGTTGCTCGGACTGGCGGGGCTGTTTCTTTATGGCGGTGCGATCGGCATCTATCAGGCAGGTGCCGAATGGGAGTTCTGGCTTGGTCCCAATGACTGCGGCGGGCCGGTATCTTCCATCAATGATGCATCCGCCATGCTCAATGTGCTGAATGAAACCCGCGTTGTGAGCTGTTCCGTGCCGGCGATCCGCATCTTGGGATTGTCGTTTGCCGGGCTGAATGTGCTTTATTCCATCGGCATGACATTCGTGGCTCTGTGCGGGGTGCTGCTGCGTCCGCGTCGAGACGTCGCATAACGCGACGCTGTTTGATGCAAGTGATGAAAAAAGCCCGCCAGCTGAATTGAGCTGGCGGGCTTTATTATGGGGTATACCAGAGCGAGGCTTACTTGTCGCCTTCCGCCTTGTAGCGCTCAATGGACTCCTGAATCATGCGCTTGGCTACTTCTGCACCATGAATACCTGCGATCCGTACCCATTTGTTGGGCTCCAGATCCTTGTAGTGCTCGAAGAAGTGCTCCACCTGCTTGATTGTGATTTCAGGAAGGTCTTCGATGGACTTCACGTTTTCATAGCGACGGGTCAGCTTGGTGCTTGGCACTGCGATGATCTTCTCGTCCTGACCGGACTCGTCTTCCATCACCATCACACCGATCGGGCGGCAGTTCATGACAGCGCCAGGGACGATCGGGCGTTGGTTGACGACCACAACATCAATCGGGTCACCGTCGCCGCACAGGGTTGAAGGCACAAAGCCGTAGTTTCCGGGGTAGCGCATCGGCGTGTAGAGGAAACGGTCGACGAACATGGCGCCGGACTCTTTTTCCATCTCATACTTGATTGGCTCACCGCCGACCGGCACCTCGATGATGACGTTCACATCCTCCGGCGGGTTTTTACCAACAGGAATGCTTTCAATACGCATTTATGTATACTCCGTTTTGAATTGGTGCCTGTATTGCAAGGGTCACGAGATGTTGCAACCTGATTTTTCGGATGATCCGCGATACTTTGGTGCTCCCTGCACCATCACCATGGATTTTTTATGAATGGAGACCGAATGCCTCGATTTTTATGGGATCCAGTCGTGTATTGTGCGCTTCTTCTTTTTTCACTTCCCCTCAAAGCAGAGCCAATGGACCGGATTGAAACCGGCTTGAACCTGATTGGCGACTGTCAGTTGGCGAAAATTTATGACCGGGAATCCGCAGCCGAGTGGCTGTGCGAGGGCTATCAGGACATACAGGTTTGGGTGTCTGGCGGTCAGGAGCGGTTTTATGTGAGCTTCGGCGCAGCGGCCGATGAGGAGCCCGCTGCCTTTCAAACTCTGGAGCCGCGTAACCAGCCCGGAGAGCGAGTGGAATGGGTGCTGGAAGATGGGCAGCCGGTTGCCACCATATTGCGATGGTTCACCCAGGTTCAGGAGGGCCTGAAGCGTACCAGCATTTATCGAGGGGAGGTGCTTGTTGTCACGCAGCTGGGAGAGGGGCAAACCTGTCACATCGGCTATATTGATGCGTTGGCAACGCAAAACCCCTATGAGTTGGCGCGGGACACTGCGCGGCTTCTGGCCGGTATCTGGGATTGCCAGCAAGCGCCCAAATTGTTGGGGCGTGGCGGTCGATCTCTTGGATTTTGAGGGAGGCGGCCCGTACGACCGTTGTCTTGCAGGAGGGGTGAAAGTTCGACCTCACCATCCTTTGAGGGGGGGAGGGGGCATCGTCAGGGGTATCTGATGAGGCCGAACTCTCATTGGCAACAGTGTCACTATCGATTTTCAAGATGGCTGCTCAATGTCCCAATTAAGTCAAAACTGAGATACTTCAGAGGAGACTTTCTGACAAAATTTCGTAGCGTAAGGCGGGAGTTTGGGCGTGATGGCGGGTCTATGCTTGCGGGATCGGGATGAATATCGCACTCTGATTACTTAGCCAGGGTGTCATAGCCCGTCCTATCCGGATCTCACCGCGGAGGCACTATGAGTGATGGTGATGAAAGCGTGATCGCGAGCGATGCTCCAGCCACCGTGCTGTCCAGCGTCGCTCCCTCTCGAAAATCCCAGAAGTTGCCCGTTTCCTTCCATCGCACCGAACTTGACCTGATCCTGCGGCTTTATGGCCGTATGGTAGCTGCCGGCGAATGGCGGGACTATGCCATTGATCATGGGGCAGAGCGCGCGGTTTTTTCCATTTTCCGACGAAGTAGCGAAATGCCTTTGTACCGAGTTGAGAAAAACCCGAAGCTTGCGCGCAAGCAGGGCGCCTACAGTGTTGTGGGGGCTGGAGGCGTGATCTTGCGGCGCGGTCATGACCTGAGCACAGTATTGCGTGTGTTGGAAAAGAAGCGCCACCTGCGTGTCGTCGATTAGCGGCTGAGCTACAAATCTGGAAACACAGCCTTGACCATCGCCGCAAGTTTTGGGGCAAGTGGACGCGACTTGCCCGAAAGCAATGTGGCGTGCGGATCTGCATGTTTGCGCAGCGTATACAGAAACGGAAGCTGCAATATCGCCACGGGCAGGAGCCCGAAGGCAAACGCCGGATGCAGGCCGGACAACAGGAACAACAGGATAAAGGTTCCGGCAAGGCAGCTCCAGAACAAGACCACGGCTTTCATCGGAGCTTGGTCATGGTAATCGCGGAAGCGGTAGACGGTTCGCGCATAAGGGCGAAACAGGGGGCCTTTAAATGGGTGTGACATGAGGTCTTGATGTCCGAGCAATAAAGGGCAGCAGGTATGAAAAGAGCCCGGAGTGGGGGCTCCGAGCTCTTTGGTCTTTTTCTCGGCTTGGCCGTTCGCGGTTACTCGCGATTGCCAAACAGGGACAGCAACATGATGAACAGGTTGATGAAGTCCAGATACAGACGCAGAGCGCCCATTACAGCCTTCTTGCCTGCGGAATCAGCACTGTCGGACGCCGCATACATTTCCTTGATCTGCTGTGTGTCGTAGGCGGTAAGGCCTGCGAAAACCAGAACACCGATCACGGAGATGGCGAACTGCAGGGCAGAAGATGCCAGGAACAGGTTCACCAGCGACGCAATGATGATGCCGATGAGGCCCATGAACAGGAAGGAGCCCCATGCAGACAGGTCCTTCTTGGTCGTGTAGCCGAACAGGCTCAGTGCGCCGAAGGACGCTGCGGAGATGAAGAAGACGCGTGCAATGGAGTTGCCTGTGTAGACCATGAAGATCCACGACAGGGACAAGCCCATCAATGCGGCGTAAATCCAGAAGGTGGTTTGAGCCGCGCTTGCGCTCATTTTATGGATGCGGGCGCTCAGGAAGAAAACGAGACCGAGCGGCGCCAGCATGACTACCCAGCGAAGTGGGGTGGTGTAGATTGCTGCACCAAATGCGGTCAGCTGGCCGGTCGCTCCATCAACGGCCATATTGAAACTTGCCAGCGCAACCAGACCTGTGATTGCGACGCCAAGGGCCATGTAATTGTAGACGCGGAGCATGTAGGCGCGCAAACCAGCGTCATAGACACCTGCATCGGCGCGAGCGCCGGCCATACCAAACCGCTGCGTGTTATTGCGGTCGAAGGTCGACATTTTTCGAAAACCTCTCTCTTGGTTCAATACAATCGGGTGACCTCACCCGTGCAAACTACACTGAAATATGGTCGTAATCGGGACGCAAAACAAGAGAAATCGACCTTAATTTTTTGTCAGCTTGACGGAACGGTCGCTGTTTCCCAAAAGTTCTGGGGTAAAAGCTTATCAATCGTAAATATAAGTTAATACCAGCCAAGTTTTCGTGGTAGCCGGGCTGTCCTGAAGTCTATATCAAGTCATGCCCAGCTGTTGGTTTACAGATTTCTTAAAGTTGGGGCCGGTTTTTCTCCAAGAACACGCCATGTTCCAAGCAGTCCAAAGCCAATCGTAAAGAACAGGGCTCCGATAACGGCAGCAAGTGCAGTGCCCGGCAGCATGGTAAATTGGCCATCCATGACATCAACCAGAACGAATCTGGCAGCAAGGCTGCCGGCGAGCAGCGAGAACAGGGCAGTGGCCAGCCCCAACAACAGATATTCAGCCAGATAGGCGTAGATGAGACGGAACCGGGTGGCGCCCAGTGTTTTCAAAATGACGGCGTCATAGATCCGGTTTCGGTGGCCGGCTGCAAGCGCGCCGCCAAGAACCAACACGCTGGCAATCAGCGTGATGGAGGAGGCCCCTCGAACGGCCCAGGACAACTGCCCCACAAGTTCATTGACCTGTGCAATGGCGTCTTTCACTCGAACAGAGGTGACCGTTGGGTATTGCGTCGTGACTTGCTTGAGAAGGTCAAGCTCCTTCTCCACAGGTGGGGTTTCATCCCACGTGATGGTGGCAAGGTGTGTGTGAGGCGCGCCAGCGAATGTATTGGCTGAAAACACCATGACGAAATTGATGGACATGGATTCCCAGTCAACGGTACGCAAGTTGGCAATGGTTGCGGTGATTTCCCGCCCCAGCACGTTGACGGTCACGGTATCGCCAACAGACAGGCCCAGATTTTGTGCGATTTCTGCGGCGAACGAGACCAGAGGCGTGCCGGTATAATCCGAGCTCCACCAGTCTCCGTCCACGACCTCGGTGTTTTCAGGTATCGTATTGGAATAGGTAATGCCGCGATCGCCGCGCAGCACCCAGCCATCATCAGGGGGCGGTGGTAGCTCATCGGTCGGGATGTCATTGAGCGCCGTGATCCGGCCGCGCAACATGGGCACTGTTTCCAGACGTCCATCTGGGGCGCTTTGTTGCACGAAACTCAAAAAGCCATCTTTTTCATGGTTTTGAATGTCAACGAAGAAGAAGCTCGGGGCCTGCTCTTCTGCAGTTTGCGTCAAGGTGTTGCGTAAGTTGCCATCAATGAGAGCCAGCGCGACGAGCAGGGTCAGGCCCAAACCGAGCGACAGGATCACGGAGGGCGTCAGCGCGCCAGGACGGTGGAGATTGCCAATGGCAAGGCGCCATTCCGTTGAGCGTACATGAGGCATGCGGCGTGCGGCCCACATGATGAAGCGCGCAACGAGAGTAAGCAGGAGGTAGGCACCGATGGCGGCAACCAGATAAAAGCCCGCGATCCGTTTGTCGTAGGCGAGGAGAAGGGCAAGAGCTGACAAAACCAAAAGAGTGGTCAGCGTTGCGACGATGTAGCGTTTCCGCGGATATCGATTGCGGGCGCTGACGCTGTCGCGAAACAGCACCGTTGGTGCTACGTCGTGGGCGCGGCCCAAGGGCCAGATCGCGAACGCAAGAGCGGTCAGGCTGCCGTACACGGCGCCCAGCATCAATTCGGCAGGATAGATCCCAACACTGGCGCCGATGGGCAACAAGGGTTCCAACAGGGTGAGGGCAATCAGCGGGACAACGGCGCCCAGTGCCAAGCCAATGGCGATGCCAATGGCGGCGAGCGTCATGATCTGCATCAGATAAACCCGGAATACAAAGCCCCCCGAGGCTCCCAGACACTTGAAGCTGGCTATGACTTCGCGCTTGGTGTCAAGGAAGCTGCGGACTGCGTTGGCCACACCGACGCCGCCCACCACAAGCGCGGTGAGACCCACCAGTGTGAGGAACTGGGCGAAGCGCTCAATGTTGCGCTGGAGATTTGGAGAGGCATTGGCTCTGGATTGGATCCGCCACCCGGCATTGGGGAACGTGTCCTTGGCTTCCTCGATGGTAGCGTTAAGCGCAGCGTCCGTTTGCAACTGCGAGGCCTTGATGCGGTACCGCCATGTCACCAGGCTGCCGGGTTGGATGAGGCCGGCGGCTTCAAGCGCTTGCGGGGTGACCATGAGGCGCGGGCCAATGGTCATGCCGCTGCCGAGGCGGTCCGGCTCATTTTCCAGAAGGCCAGCGATGCGAACCTTGATCCGCCCGACGGAAATCTCGTCACCGACATCAAGATCCAGACGAGCCAGCAAGGCGAGATCGGCGACGCCGTCCCATGCGCCATTGGTGGCGCTGAGGCCCAACGCGTCATGCAGGGGCTGGCCGCTTTGCAATACTGCACTGCCGTAGAGCGGGTAGGCCCCGTCAACGGCTTTGAGTTCAATAAGTGTTTGGCTGTCAGCTTCAGGTTTGCGGGCCATGGCGCGCAAGGTGGCGGCCGTCGAAACGTCCCCCAGACTTTCAAGAAACGCGCGCTCGTCCTCGCTGGCCTGACGGTGGATCAGCGAAAAGGCCAGGTCACCGCCCAGAATGGACTGGCCCTCCGAGGCGATGCCCTCCGTCAGCGCTCGGGACACCGAGGCCACGCCGGAAATCGCCATGACGCCCAAGGCTATGCAGGCAATGAAAACAAAAAATCCCTTCAGACCGCCCCGCATTTCACGAAGTGCAAAACGGGCGGCCAGGCCGAGTCCGGGCGTTTGTCGCTGCTCATTCATGCAGAGGCCTCCCGGAGGCGCGGGGTGTGTTCTTCAATCTCGCCCGACCGCACCATGACCTTGCGTTCGCACAAATCTGCCAGCGTTGGGTCATGGGTGACCAGCACAAGCGTCATGCCGCGGTCGCGCTGGGCGCTGAACATGAGATCCACGATCTGTTTGCCGGTGGCTTCGTCCAGATTGCCCGTGGGCTCATCCGCGATCAGGATGGCCGGGTTGGCAACCAGCGCCCGGGCCACCGCGACGCGTTGCTGTTCGCCGCCGGACAGCTGCGTGGGATAATGGTTCACACGATCGCCCAGACCAACCGCCTGCAACTCGGCTCGCGCCCGCTCGAAGGCATCGCGCTCGCCTGCCAGTTCCAGCGGCACCGCCACGTTTTCGAGCGCTGTCATGTTGGGGACGAGGTGGAAGGATTGAAAAATGATGCCGACATTCTGACCGCGGAAAGTGGCGAGACCATCTTCACTTAATTGTGATAGGTCTTGGCCGGAAGCGATCACGCTCCCTTCATCGACCCGTTCAAGCCCGGCCATGACCATCAGCAAGGTGGATTTGCCTGACCCTGAAGGCCCGACCAGACCTACCGACTGGCCTTGTTTGATGGACAGATCGATACCCTTGAGAATGTGAATCCGCCCTGCGCCCTGACCAAGGCTAAGGTGCACTCCCTTGAGTATAATGGCGTTTTGATCTGTCATTTTCGGGCCTCAAATGGTTTAGTGAACCTGTGAAAGTGCGAATTAAGTCTTGCGTAGAACTCCGCAACTACGACATATGGGAGGTGTGCAAGATACTGTCCAGTATTCAAGGTTGTTCCATGCGATCCCGCCGTACTTTTTTTCAACTGGTCGCGTTTATGGCTTTATGTGTTGCTTCCTTAGTGCCTGCCAAGGCCAACGATGGCATAAAGCTCGTCGCTTTTGGTGACAGTTTGACCGCCGGTTATCTTTTGGCACCTGAAGATGCCTTTCCGGTTCAACTGCAATCCGCGCTTACGGACCGGGGATATGACGTGACGGTTGTCAATGCGGGGGTGTCTGGGGACACCACCTCGGGCGGGCTGTCGCGCCTCGACTGGTCGGTCGGGGATGATGTGGACGGCGTTATTTTGGAGCTGGGCGCCAATGATGCCTTGCGCGGCCTTGATCCGGCCACTACGCGTGCGAACATTGATGAAATGGTGCGCCGCCTTACGGAACGCGGCATCAATGTGCTGGTCGCCGGCATGTTGGCACCCCGCAATCTTGGCGAAGAATATGCCGCCGCGTTTGATCCGATTTTCGAAGAAACGGCCGAAAAATATGACGCGTTGTATTATCCCTTTTTTCTGGAGGGTGTGGCGGCCAACCCCATGCTGAACCTTGCCGACGGCATGCATCCGACAGGTGAAGGGGTGGGAGTCATTGTCGAGAATATCTTGCCGCAGGTAGAAAAGCTCATAGATCAGATCAAGGCGGAGCGCAGTACTGCGGACTGACAGCACTGGTGCTCCTGCCTTCTTGCGCACCGCTGGCTTTTACGGGCTGGCGGTTTGCGTTTTTAATTGAGCCGCTCCGGACAAGGGTTCGGCGGCTCGGACCACCGCGTAAATGATGCCCGGTTTCCGCCGGGCGTGAGGGGAAATGATGGACTTTCGAAAACTGGGCCGTACAGACTTGATGGTGAGTAGCCTGTGTCTTGGCACAATGACCTTCGGCGAACAGAATACCGAGGCGGAAGGCCATGCTCAGATGGACTACGCGCTCGATCATCAGATCAACTTCTTTGACACAGCCGAATTGTATTCCATTCCGCCCAAGCCGGAAACGCAAGGGCGAACGGAAGAGATTATCGGCACCTGGTTCAAATCCCGCGGTACACGGGATCGTGTCATTCTGGCGACGAAGGTCATCGGTCGCTCTGATATGACCTGGTTCCGCAAGGACGGTAGTCCCGGCCGGCTGAATCGAGCGCAGATGCGCGAAGCGCTTGACGCCAGCCTGCGGCGGTTACAGACCGACTACATTGATCTTTATCAGCTGCATTGGCCGGAACGCCCTGTCTCTCAGTTCGGCTCGAACCCGGCGATCTGGGGAGATCCGGCCCCGGCTGAAGATGAAACGCCCATTCACGAAATCCTCGAGGTGCTCGGCGATTTCGTGAAGGAGGGCAAGGTTCGTCATATCGGCCTATCCAACGAGAGCGCGTGGGGGACCATGAAGTTCCTGCATGAATCAGAAGTGCGGGGTCTGCCGCGCGTGCAATCGATCCAGAACGCCTATTCTTTGGTGAGCCGCAAATTCGAGGTCAACCTTGCGGAGGTTGCCCAACGTGAAGATGTGGGCTTGCTGGCCTATTCTGCATTGGCGCAAGGCTACTTGACTGGCAAGTACCGAAATGGTGCCTTGCCAAAGGGATCGCGCAAGCAGCTTTTCAACCGCTTGTCGCGCTATGAGACGCCCGGTGCGGAAAAGGCCATTGAAGCGTATCTGGCTCTGGCTGACGAGTTTGGCGTTGATCCTTCGGTCATGGCATTGGCGTTTGCGCACACCCGCAGCTTTGTGACCTCTGTGATTCTTGGTGCCACCACCATGGAGCAATTGAAAACAGATATGCTGTCGGCGGACTTTGAAATCTCCGAGGAACTGGAAAAACGGATTAATGAAATTCACCTAATGCACACCAACCCGTGCCCGTAAGGGCCACGGTGAACCTGGACAAAAGGTGAGATTGGCGCCGGGTCTCGTTTGAGATCCGGTTCTTTTTTGTGGGTAGTTCTCTTAAGACGCCCATTTAAATGTTGTTCCCAAGATCAGTCGCAGGCTTGTGATTTTTCTCTTGTACAGCAGGGATTACATGCGCAGAATTTATTATCGGCGTTAGCGGAGGGTCTGACCATGCCCCGACTTTTCACCGGCCTTGAGATCCCGTCTCAAACAAGGCTCATGCTAACCATGCTGCAAGGTGGGTTGCGCGGCGCCCGCTGGATTGATCCGGAAAACTATCACATCACTTTGCGATATATCGGTGATATCGATGAGCAGTTGGCCTATGAGGTGGCCTCAGAGTTGTCGCGTGTTCGCCGCGATCCGGTTGAAATCCGTTTGACCGGGCTTGGATCATTCGGCAATGGCAAGCCTCATGCGATCTGGGCGCGGGTGGAGCCAACGCCGGAGCTTTATGAGATGCAGGCGGAGCAAGAGCGGATTTTGCAGCGACTGGGATTGCCAGCGGAGCGGCGCAAGTACAAGCCGCACGTCACGTTGGCCCGGCTTCGCGGCACGTCTTCGACGGACGCTGCGAACTGGCTCAGCCTGCGGGGTGACTTCAAGGCGCCGCCCTTTCTTGCGGATCGGTTTGTGCTGTTTTCCTCCAAGTCCATGATCGGCGGTGGGCCCTACGTGGTCGAGGAAGCGTATCCGCTGGCAGCGTAGACCGGTTTGGCTAGACCTCGAATGGTATGAGGCCGCGGCGGTTTTTAAGCTGTGGCCATTCCTTCAAGTCACAGCATGGGGCGTCATGCTCTTTCAATGAACTCGCGGCTGGCACGGGCTTCAAGCCATCGGTTTTGGCTGGTGCAAGCTCCTTGAGGTGGCTTTTGGGCTTGGGAAATGGCTGAAGTTCGCCCGCAGTGAGTGTTGTGGAGCCAATTGAACACGCCAGAAGCCCGAGAGCGATGATCTTCATGCAAACCTCAAAATACAATTTGATTAAAATTTTAAATAATAATTAAGGGCCCCGCAAATGAATTTATTAAAGGATTGTTAATCCGGTTTACGGTCGTCAAGGTTGGCGAAAGTGGTGCTTTTCCCGCCCGTTGGTGCAGCGATAGATTGCCGGGGTTGCTTCAATCGCGCCTATTTGGCCATTGTGCCGACAACTCAGGACTCCATATTGAATCATGAACGGCAGCAGGGAGTAAGGATGAGCGGAGGAGCAGACGAGCCCGGGCTTTGGCGCAAGGTGTATCAGGTCTTTGCGGATGCTATCGGGCATTTCGGAAACGATGATGGTTTCGCTGTTGCTAGCCACGTTGCGCTGTTCAGCCTGATGGCCTTGTTTCCATTTCTGATTTTTGTGACTGCATTGGCTGGTTTCATGGGGCTGACCGAAGTTGCAAAACAAGCCTCTGACCTGATTTTCGATACCTGGCCACCGGAGGTGGCGCAGCCGGTCGTTCAACAGATACATGCCGTACTGACACAGCCGCGGGGGGATCTTCTTACTTTTGGTGTCATCGTGACGATCTGGTTTTCGTCCAACGGTGTTGAGGCGCTGCGCACGGCGTTGAACCGGGCCTACCGTGTAAAAGAAACCCGCAACTGGTTCTACTGCCGGGCGCAATCGATACTGGCGGTTCTTTTAGGATCGTTCGTTTTGTTGGTGTTCACCGGCCTTATTGTGCTTGGGCCGCTGATTTGGAGTGTGCTGGCGCGGCATCTGCCATTTTTGGCGGAGTTCGGCTATCAGGCCAACCTTATCCGATATGGCGTTACTTCGGTGTTGCTGGTGCTTGCCCTGTTTCTGGCGCATATCGTGCTGCCTAACGGGCGACGCGGGGTCAGTGATGTGCTGCCCGGCGTGGTAATCACCTTGTTGCTCTGGATTACGTCTGGCGCTGCGTTTGGAGCGTATCTAGCTCGATTTGCAAATTATGTTTCTCTATATGCCGGTCTCGCCGGTGTCATGACGGCCTTGGTGTTTTTGTATCTGACAGCCGCAATTTTCATCTTGGGCGGTGAGTTCAACGCCGCCATTTTGCGTCAACGCAAGATACGAGGTTGGCATAAGACAAGCGCGGCTGACACGCCCTCTGCGCAGTCCTGATAATCGCCGCCAGCCGACCAAGATGTTTGATTTTCAAAAAGTAACCATGAGTTGCATTTTTATTTATTATATACCTCATTGTAAGAATGTTTGATAATCGGATATCACGTAGAATATTCGAGTATTTATACATGGCAATCTCAATATGACGCTTGTCTTTCCCTGCGTTTGCAATCTGTAAACACTTTTCCCCTGTAATTACCCCTAAATGAATACTGAGTTTAAATGCCAGTGTCTGAGGGGAAAGCTGCAATGAAGTTCATCGGGAAACTCGGCATGCGCCGCGGCAGGATGCGAGCGCGACGGGCCGCAGGACCGGGTTTGGGGGCGCGCCTGAGCCTGCGGTTCCGAATTCTTGCTCTCTGCGGCATCATGGTCGTTGGCTTCGCTGTGATCGGTGGGGTTTTTGTCTGGTCGCAGACCCGCCTCAGTGAGGCCTTCGAGTTGGCCCGTCAGAATGCTCTGTTGGCGGAAGAAGTGCGAGATGTGGCCATTCTGGCTGGTGAGTTGAAAGCGACACACAAGGACTATGAGCTTCACCCCGGCAATGCTCAGGAAGGGCGCTTCAATGATTTGCTCGATATTGCCAAAGGGCGGTTGCAGCGGGTTCGCGAACTGGAAATAGCCACAGCTTACAGGGCCGAGATTGATGATGCTCTGGATACGCTCAATGGCATTGGTGGTGCATTTGGTACCTTGCATGCACACCAGCAAGAATTGGGTTACGACGGAGATAGCGGCCTGCGCGGTGCAATGAGCTCTAACCTGTCAGAAGCAGAGCGGACGTTGAAGCGGGAGACCATTCGAACCAGAGATCCGCTCGAGCTGAAGTTACAGAAAGCCTTACTGGATATCATCGCCGCAGAGCGCGGGTACATGCTGACGAAAATGGACACGTTTCTGGGGGACATCGAGCTTGGCTATTCCCGATTTGACCGCACGATGCCACGTGTCGAACTGGATCCGGCGAAGGCGGCAATCATATCGGATGGTGTGAATGCCCATCGCGCGCAGTTCGAGAGATTTTCGGCTTTGGTGGTGGAGCGAGCCCGTACTTCAGAGTTGCTTTCAAACCTGTTTGATCTGTTGCCGCCTCGCCTGAATGCCCTCAAGACAGCGGCGGAGGACGGTACGGTCATTGCTGAAACACAACTGGCACGAACCACTGACATGGCATGGAAGTTGGTGATCAGCGCAATTGGCCTCACCGCCGTGCTCGCAGTGGCGGCGGGATTGGTCGTGACCTCCAGCATCATGCGCCCGCTGCACGGGCTGCGCCGGGTGATGAGCCTGCTATCCAAGGGTGATACAAATGTGGAGATCCCTCGATATCAAGGGGGGCGTGAGTTGGTCGCCATGGCGGAGACACTTCATGTATTTCGCGACAGTTTGATTGAGCGGCGCGATCTGGAAGCCGCACAGTATCAGGAACAAGCGGCCAGAGATGAGCGTGCAAGGCAGATTGATGCCTATATCGCCGCCTTTGAAGAAACGGTGGAGGCGTCCTTGTCGCAACTCAACACAGCGGCAGAGGGGTTGGGGCAGGCCTCTCATGATGTGGAGGGCGCAGCTGATAATGTAATGGCGCAGGCCGGATCAGCGGGGCAGGCCGTTGAAGAAGCTGCACGGAACGTGTCGAGTGCATCGGCGGCGACTGAGCAGTTGGCCATGTCGATCAACGAGATCGCCTCGCAGGCGGAAGGCTCCAGCAAGGTGGCCGCACGTGCCGTGGAAGGCTCCCGCGCGACAGAACAAACAATGACAACCTTGAGTGATGCCGCTCAGCATATTGGTGAGGCAGTCGGCTTGATCCGCGATATTGCGAACCAAACCAATCTCCTGGCGCTTAATGCGACAATTGAGGCGGCGCGGGCCGGGGAACATGGCAAGGGCTTTGCTGTTGTGGCATCCGAGGTAAAAAGTCTGGCGAGCCAGACCAGCCAAACGACCGAGGAAATCGCCGAACAGGTGCAGGCCATTCAGGCAGCCTCCGGGAATGCTGTTACGGCAATTCAGGAGGTCGGAAACATCATCAAGGAAATGAATGAGATGTCGGCGGCCGTGGCGGCCTCAGTGGAACAGCAAAATGCAGCCGTTCAGTCCATTTCCGAAAATGTAGCAGGCGCAACACGAAGCTCGGAATACGGCACACGTGCCATGGAAACGGTCTCTCAGGCCTCAGATACGGCACGGGCCACAGGCAGCAGTGTTTCCGAGTTTGCCGATCTGCTTTCCGCCCAAGCGGACACGCTGCGGCAGGATGTCAGTGCATTCTTGAGTAAGGTTCGGGCCGCCTAAAGAACCCATCAACAGATGTTTGCTCTGCGGCACTCCTTCGAAAGAGGGAGTGCCGTTTGTTTGCCACGATTGTCAAATCACCTTATGACCACGCTAGGTTATACGCCCATCGGTTCAACGGTTGGCATTAGGCAGGAGTGGAGTATGGCGGAAAAGATTGTGGTGGTTGGTGCGGGGCAGGCCGGGTCCCAGGTCGTACAATCGCTCCGACAAAAGGGGTTTGAGGGAGATCTGGTTCTGATTGGCGATGAGCCGCACCTGCCGTATCAGCGCCCACCGCTTTCCAAGAAGTTTCTCAAAGGCGAGGTGAGTGAGGAAACGCTCTATCTGCGACCCAAGGAGTTTTACGAGATCAACAAGGTGGAACTGGTTTCCGGTGATCCGGTTGTCCGTATTGATCGTGCTGCCAAGACCGTGCAGTTGAAAAGCGGGAACAGCGTTGCCTATGACAAGCTGGTGCTGACCACCGGAACAAAAGCCCGCGACTTGCCAATTGAGGGAGCCTCACTGGAGGGCGTTATGTCACTGCGCGGCATTGCAGACGTTGAGGCGCTGCGTCCGTTTTTAGCGCCCGGCAAACGCGCGGTGATCATCGGCGGCGGCTACATCGGTCTTGAGGTCGGCTCTGTCGCCCGTGATCTCGGTCTTGAGGTCAAGATTGTGGAGTTGCAGGACCGGCTCCTGAAAAGGGTGGTTTCTGAGGATGTGGCAGGCTTCTTTCATGAGTTGCACGAAACACGCGGGGTGTCATTCCACTACGGTGTTGGCGTGGAACGCATCGAAGGAGAGAACAAGGTTGAGGCGGTTCTCCTCTCCGATGGCACGCGGCTGGAGTGCGACTTTGTTTTGGCAGCGGTTGGCGCCGTGCCCAACGATACGCTCGCTGCTGAAGCCGGGCTGGAAGTGGATGACGGCATTATCGTGGATGGCCATGGCCAGACAAGCGATGAGGATGTGTGGGCCTGTGGTGATTGTGTGCGGTTTTTCTCTCAACGCTATGGTCGTTCCATTCGTTTGGAAAGCGTTCAAAACGCCATTGATCAGGCCAAGACCGTCGCGGCAAGCATGATGAATGAAACGCCTGATTATGATCCGCTACCCTGGTTCTGGTCGGACCAGTACGATGTAAAGCTCCAGATTGCTGGTTTGTCTCACGGATATGAGGAGGCGATCACAGTTGGCTCGCCCGCGTCGGGCAGCTTTTATGTGGCATATCTCAAAGACGGCAAGCTCGTCTGTGTGGACAGCATCAACCACCCGCGGTCTCACATGATGGCGCGCCGGGTTATGGGCCAGGACTGGAACGAGGACCTCCTGCCGCCGGCCTGACGTTCTGAGCAGGGAGAGGCAAAGCCGCGCGTCAGCGCGCGGCCTCGCGAATGATGCGCAGGATATCCTGAGGGATTTCCAAGTGAAGCATGTGGCCGACCCCTTCGAATATGTGCTTGGCCATGCTTCCGGGGGCGTTGTCCACCTGATTAGGCGGCAAAACGCGATCCTGTGTACCCCAGACCACAGATATGGGGCAGGGAAGCTCCGCCAATTTCGGCAGGGGCAGAACGCCTTGTTGGTCGTTTTCCAAAAATGCGGAACTGATCGTCGCCAAGGCTTCCTGCGCACCGGGACGACATCGTTGCTCGGCGATGTACTCGGCCAGCTTTCGGGGCAGTTTGTAGTTGATACCGTAAAACTGCTCCAATAGCGGCGCCTGTTCTTCTGGGGTCGTGGCGGCTGCGTATCGGCGCAAAAGCTGGGCATTGATCTCCGGACCAAAGCCGCCCGGTGACAGCAAGGTCAAACTGGCTACCTTGGCCGGCGCACGCATGGCCACGAGAGAGGCAACTGCTCCGCCCAACGAGTGACCCACAAGGTGAAAACGCTCCAAGGCCAATGCATCCAGAGATTGATTGACCGCTTTGGCAGCCACGACGGCATTACCAATCCTGGGCCAATCAAGCGCCTTGCCATGTCCGGGAAGGTCAAAGGCCAGTGAATGATGCTGACGTTCCAGATTGAGCTGAATGTTATTCCACGTGGTGGCGTCGCTGCCAAAACCATGTAGCAGGATAATCGGGGGTTGGCCCGCCGGGCCCTGTTGTATGTGGGGTAGACATTCCTGAGTATCCACGTTCGCCTCTGACAAGTCATTCTCCCAGTTTTTCTAGATAGTTCTGCAGGCAGGATACAGATAGATTCTGGATTGAACAGGCGGCATTCGTCTAGGTTAAAGTGAATGTGAGTTGATTGACCCATAGGGCAGGCTGTGTGCCGGGTGACCGTGGTATCTCAAGAAAACAATAAGTTTTTATCACCCGTTATTTTGCTGAAAAGTACGGGTTTCTTATTGCGCTGTACAGTAGTTATAAACTAGTTTCCGGTAATCCATAAAACGTTCTCAGCGTAAGGCGGCCGGGGCTGATGTGTGCCGTGCTTACCTGAAGTTGAAACTGCGCCACTCAGGCTGGCGCGTGACGATTTTTTTTCGCCTTGGGGAGCATGATGAAGTCCTACGTTAATGCGTTGGTTAAAACTGCCGTAAAAGCAATTGTCGGGGTCGGCATTGTTTTCGGTCTGAGCGCGCCGCTTCAGGCAGCCCAGTACTGGAATGCCGAAAAGAGAGAATGGGTGAGCTATACCCCATCTGTGCATACAGCTTCACGCCTTGCTCGCAGCAAGTACAAGCGCAAGGTTGTTTCTTACCGCACCGATGAAAAGCCGGGAACGATCATCGTCGATACGGATGAACGGTATCTCTATCACGTTCTGGCGGATGGCAAGGCGATGCGTTACGGCATCGGTGTCGGCCGGGATGGTTTTGAATGGTCGGGCACTGAGCGTGTAACCCGCAAGGCCAAGTGGCCGGGCTGGACACCACCGCCGGAAATGATCCGCCGCGAAGCCAAGAAGGGTCGCAAGCTGCCGAGCTATATGCCGGGCGGACCTGAAAACCCATTGGGTGCGCGGGCGCTCTATCTTGGGAACACCATCTATCGCATTCACGGCACCAATGAGGATTGGACCATCGGCAAGGCCGTTTCCTCTGGCTGTATTCGCATGTTCAACGCCGACGTGGAACACCTCTACGAGAACGTGAGGGTTGGTGCGAAAGTGGTGGTTCTTTAAAGCCACTTTCCATCTGCGACGACATGAACAAAAAAAGCCGGCTGCGAGCCGGCTTTTTGCGTTATTGATAGCCTTCTGCAATGGGGCGACAGCACCCCAGATAGACCTTGTCCGGTTGGCCCTCTTCATGCCAAACCAGATGGGCAATACCCCAAACAAAACTGTCCACCGGAAGGAACGGGCAAGCTTCTTCGGCAACCGTCAGGGTAGCTCGCGACGCGGGGCCCTGCGCCTGAAGTACGCCATACCGATATCCTTCGATGGACCCGGCAGAGGTAATTGGCAAAGCCGCATCCTGTCCGTTCATGGTCGTGAAGCGCGCTTCACCATTGGCCCATGATACATTCCAGCCGGGCTCGAAACCGCCACAGCTTCCAGCGACTGGCAGCAATGAGCCATCGAGTGATTTCGGTTCCGCTTCGGCCAGATTGTCGATACGTGTCCAGCCCGAAGTCTCGCCAATGCTGACCGACTGCCACGTCTGATCCCCAAACAGGCGCGTCTTGCCGTCGGAAACAACAATTTCTCCGCTATCGATGATACGCGGCATCTCACGGGATCCGGGGTGGGCAAAAACCTCCAGATCCGCCGTGGCCTTGTAGTAACCGGGTTCTGCAGCCCCAGCCGGGGCCGCTATCGTCATGATCAAAAGAGCGAGAGCGCTTGCTCCTGTACGGGACCGCATTGTGTACTCCTTGGATGGAATCATCTTGTGCAAACACTTTAGTGTGCAAATGGGCAATCTCGTGATCCAACGAAAAAAGCCGGTGCGAACACCGGCTTTTCAAAGCTTTTTGAGCGGAAGAAACGCTTAGACCAGCGCTCCATGGCAATGTTTGAACTTCTTGCCTGACCCACAAGGGCAGGGCTCGTTACGTCCCACCTTGCCCCATGTCTCCGGATTGGCCGGATCGCGGTCAGCAGGTGCACGCGCTGCGCGGGCTGCGAGCATCTGTTGATCTGCGGCGCTCATCTCATCCTCTCCGGTCAACGGATCGGTGTGATGGGCATGCATCTCCGGCAAATCTTCGTTGGTCGGCATGCGCGGCGCTTCCTGCTGAACCAGTTCCACGCGCATCAACTGCGAAGTGGTTTCCTGACGCAAGTTGGTCAGCATGGTTTCAAACAGCGTGAACGCCTCGGTCTTGTATTCCTGCAGCGGGTCGCGCTGACCGTAGCCACGCAGGCCAACGACAGACCGCAACTGATCAAGGTTCATCAGGTGCTCACGCCACAAGCGGTCGAGAGTCTGAAGCAGGATGGCCTTTTCAACCTGACGCATGATGTCGGCGCCGTAGTTGGCCACCTTTGCCGCCATGATCTCAGAGGCTTCCTTCTTCAGGCGCGCGATAACCTCTTCATCGGCGATGCCTTCCTCGGCAGCCCAATCCTTGATCGGCAAGTCCAGACCCAACTTGGTCTTAACTTCTTCCTCAAGGCCGTCCGTATCCCACTGTTCAGGATAAGCGCGCTCCGGAATATGCGCTGCTACCAGATCTTCAATGACCTCTTCGCGCATTTCTTCGACTGCTTCATGAATGACATCGCCATCCATCATCTCAAGACGCTGTTCGAAGACCACTTTTCGCTGGTCGTTCATGACATCGTCGAACTTCAGAAGATTCTTACGAATGTCGAAGTTGCGCGCTTCAACCTTCTGCTGCGCTTTCTCGAGAGCCTTGTTGATCCACGGATGTACGATGGCCTCGCCTTCCTGCAGACCCAACTTCTTGAGCATGGACTCCATGCGATCCGAGCCGAAAATGCGCATCAGATCATCTTGAAGAGACAGGAAGAACTTGGAGCGTCCCGGGTCGCCCTGACGCCCTGAACGGCCGCGTAGCTGGTTGTCGATACGGCGGCTTTCATGGCGCTCGGTGGCCAGAACGAACAGACCACCTGCCGCCAGCGCCCGTTCTTTCAAGGCCTCGATCTCGGCCTTGATTTCGGCTTCGCGAGCCTCACGGTCCGGACCTTCCGGCATGTCGCCCAATTCGACGTCGATGCGCATGTCGGCGTTGCCACCCAGCTGAATGTCCGTACCGCGACCGGCCATGTTGGTGGCGATGGTAATCGCGCCGGGTACACCAGCCTGCGCGATGATTTGCGCTTCCTGCTCGTGATAGCGCGCATTGAGAACGGCGAAGATCTTGGCCTTCTTGTTTTCCTCGCTGGAGCGATACAGCGGCGAGAAGGCCTTGGGATCAGCCAGATCAATCTGCTTGTAGCCGTTCTTTTGAAGCAGCTCAGCAAGGATTTCCGACTTCTCGATGGAGGTGGTTCCGACCAGAACCGGCTGTTCACGCTGCTTGCATTCGTCAATCAGATGAATGATCGCGTTGTACTTCTCTTCTACCGTCCGGTACACCTCGTCGTCTTCATCCACGCGCTGAACAGGCATGTTGGTGGGGATGTCGATGACTTCAAGGCTGTAAATGTCCATGAACTCTTCTGCTTCGGTCATGGCCGTACCGGTCATGCCCGCCAGCTTGTCGTACATACGGAAGTAGTTCTGGAATGTGACGGAAGCCAATGTCTGGTTTTCAGGCTGGATTGCAACTTTTTCCTTGGCCTCAAGTGCCTGGTGCAAGCCTTCAGAGAAACGCCGACCAGGCATCATGCGTCCGGTGAACTCGTCAATGATCACGACTTCGTTGTTGCGAACAATATAGTCCTTGTCACGCTGGAACAGCTTGTGAGCTTTCAGGCCTTGCTGCAGGTGGTGAACAGCGGAAACATTCTCCACGTCATACAGCGAGGTGCCCTTGAGCAGACCTGCTTCAGACAAAAGCTTTTCCAGCTTTTCGTTGCCTTCTTCGGTAAAGGTCGCAGAGCGCTGCTTTTCATCGATCTCATAGTCTTCCTCCGTCAAGTGCGGGATGAAGGTATCGATCGTGTTGTAGAAATCTGTCCGGTCTTCCAGCGGACCGGAGATGATCAGTGGTGTGCGGGCTTCATCCACCAGAATGGAATCCACCTCGTCCACGATTGCGTAGTTATGGCCTCGTTGAACCATCGACTCGCGATCATACTTCATGTTGTCGCGCAAATAGTCGAAGCCGAACTCGTTGTTCGTGCCGTAAGTCACATCGGCTTGATAAGCCGCTGCACGCTCCTGGTCGCTGATGCCATGGACGATCAGGCCTGTTGTCAGGCCGAGAAAGCGATAGACCTGCCCCATCCAGTCCACGTCACGAGAGGCCAGATAGTCGTTCACGGTCACAACGTGCACGCCCTTGCCTTCAAGCGCGTTTAGGTAAACCGGTGCGGTTGCGACCAGCGTCTTACCTTCACCGGTACGCATTTCGGTAATCTGGCCGCGATGCAAAACAATGCCGCCAATCAGCTGTACATCATAATGGCGCAGGCCAAGCACGCGCCGGGAGGCTTCGCGCACTGTCGCAAACGCCGGTACCAGAAGGTCATCCAGTTTTGCGCCGTTGGCCAGTTGCTCACGGAATTCGTTTGTTTTTGCCTTGAGTTGCTCGTCGGAGAGCGCCTGCATTTCAGGCTCAAGGGCGTTGATCGCATCGACCATTGGCCGAAGTGCTTTAACCTTGCGATCGTTCTCTGATCCAAAAATCATTCGGGCGAGTGCGCCGAGCCCCACCATGTGGCGGTCCTTCCTTTTTCGGGCGCCGGTAACCACGAATGTGGTGGGCCCTAGAAATCGTCAAAATTCTGATCTATGCAACCCGCGACTACAGCGAGTCAGCGCAATGGTCACACTATCTCGAAAGCCCTTCGGAAAATAAGAGGGGCGCAGTGAGAGATAAGTTGGGGCCTTATGCTTGTCAACGTTATCTGCAGTCGCAATTCTGCGCATTGTCCTCGTTGCTCCCGTTCAGGGGCTGAAAGCAACTTAAAGAAAGAGTAATCATGCTTCGAAAGTTTCCAACAGTACTCAAGTGCTCCGTCGCGGCCTTTACACTTGTAATCGGGTTCGGCACTGCCAGCGTCTACGCGCAGGACGTGGATGATGTCGTCGCTACTGTCGATCAGGTGGAAATCACGGAAGGTGATCTGGCCTATGCGGCTCAGGACTATGCGAACCAGCTGCAGCAGGTGCCACCGAACGAATGGCGCGGTGTGCTGACTGATGTGCTTGTGGAAATGAATCTTTTGGCGAATGCGGCTAAGGAACAGGGCCTGCAGGACGAGCCTGATTTCAAGCGGTTGATGGAATTCGAGCGCACCCGTGCGCTGCGCAACGCCTATTTCCAGAAGTTTATTCAAAACACGATTTCTGAAGACGACATTCAGGCTGCCTATGATGAGCAGTTTGGTGACTTCAAGGGCGAACAGGAAATCTCTGCCCGCCATATCCTTGTCGAAACGGAAGACGAAGCCAAGCAGATCATTGCCGATCTGGAGGGCGGAGCTGACTTTGCCGAGTTGGCCAAGGAAAAATCCACAGGGCCGAGCGGCAAGAACGGTGGACAGCTTGGCTTTTTCGGCAAAGGACAGATGGTGCCGGAATTTGAAGAAGCAGCCTTTGCCCTTGAGCCGGGTTCCTTCACCAAGGAGCCAGTCAAGACCCAGTTCGGGTATCACATCATCCTGAATGAGGAAGCACGGGAGCGTCCGGCTCCAGCACTGGAAGAGGTTGCCGACCAGCTGCGCCAGAATCTGGTTCTGGAAAAGTTCCGCGCCAAACTTGAAGAACTGCGGGCAAGCGCCGACGTCGCCATTGTCGAGCCGGTAGAAGCCGAAGGCGATGACGCAGCTGCGCAGGACGGTGAAAAAGCCGAATGATGAGATGGTCGGGCGTTTCTTAAGCGTGCCGGCACCATGTTAAGCTTGTCTTTAGAGCTCCGTTTGGCTACCTCCAAACGGAGCTTTTTCTTCGCCGGTTTCTTTCTGGAGCGTTTTTTATGTCCGACACCCTTTCCCCCCTTGCCCCGAAATCCTATCCGGAAATGCCAGAGGTTGCTGGCGTGCGTTTGGCAACGGCTTCTGCTGGAATCAAGTATGAAGATCGAACGGATGTGGTTCTGGCGCTTTTAAGCGAGGGCAGCCAGATTGCCGGCGTATTTACCAAATCAAAGTGCAGTTCTGCGCCGGTGGATTGGTGTAAACAGCATCTGACTCGTGGCCGCGCTCGGGCTATCCTTGTCAACTCAGGCAATGCAAATGCCTTTACCGGCAAGAAAGGCAAGGAAGCGGTGGCGCTTTCCGCGCGCATTGTTTCTGAAGCCGTTCAATGTCCTGAGAATGAGATCTTTCTGGCTTCGACCGGCGTGATTGGCGAGCCGCTGCCGGCAGAAAAATTTTCAACCGTTGCGAAAGAACTGGTTTCAAAGTCAGCACCCGCGGGTTGGCGCGATGCAGCGCAGGCAATCATGACCACCGATACCTATCCCAAGTATCTAACGCGAACTGTCCAATTGGGTCAGCAGACCGTTACCTTGAATGGTATCGCCAAAGGGGCCGGCATGATTGCTCCGGACATGGCGACCATGCTCGGTTTCCTGTTTACGGATGCGCCTATTGCCGCGCCCGTGCTGCAAAGCCTGTTAAGCGCCGGCGTTCCTGATACATTCAATGCCATCACGATTGACAGTGATACCTCCACATCGGACACGGTATTGCTTGCGGCAACCGGGCAAGCTGGCGGTGAATGGATTACCGATGCTGCAGACCCCCGTCTTGGCCCTTTCAAGGCCGCATTGCAGGATATGATGCGCGAGCTGGCTCATCAGATTGTGCGCGATGGCGAAGGGGCGACCAAGTTTGTTGAGGTGAATGTGGTGGGGGCTGAGAGCGATGCGTCTGCCAAGGCGATTGCTCTGGCGATTGCCAACTCACCTTTGGTGAAAACGGCTGTGGCCGGTGAAGACGCAAACTGGGGCCGCGTGGTGATGGCTGTTGGCAAGGCAGGTGAGCCTGCCGATCGTGATCGGTTGGCCATATGGTTTGGTGATGTGCGTGTGGCCGTGGACGGCGAGCGCGACCCAGATTACAGCGAAGAGGCGGCGTCAGCCGTCATGAAAGAAGATGACATCTTGATCAAGGTTGATCTTGGGTTGGGCATTGGCTCAGCCCAGGTCTGGACCTGCGATCTGACGAAAGAATATGTGGCGATCAATGGCGACTACAGAAGTTGATCCCTTGAAGGGATTTTCGGAGTTGGACATGGCGCAGGTGTATCGCCTCGAACAGTCCAATTTGAACTGCTATCCAAGCTTGCTGACCAATTATGACGGGCGCTGGATGATGCGGCTTGCGCCGCATAATCCGGCGCGCCGGGTCAATTCCCTGAATTTCTTCGACCGCGACGATGATGAACGTGTGCCAGAGCGCCTTGTCTCGGCCCGGCGTCTGGCGGCCGATGCGGGCGTGCCATTTGTGGTGCGTTGGTCACCTTTGATGCCCAAGGCATTGGATGACTATCTGAATGAGGAAGGCTGGCAGCGGTACGATCCGACCTTGGTGATGGAGCGCGGCATTTGGGCCGCTGCCGATCCGGAGCTACCGACGGATCATTCCATCGAGCGTTTCACGCAGGAAGCGTGGACCAGCCATTACATCAGTGTTGGTGGCACGGACCCGAGCAAGGTAACCGAGCCGGCGATACGATCCATGTCGGAAACGTTGGCACGCATTGCCTCGGAAAAACTGTGCCTGACAGTGTTGGGCCCGGAGGGCGACCCGTGTGCTGTGCTTTTGGCTGTGCTGGATCGTGACTGCATGGGCTTGTTTGCCATCGCGACCCACCCTGAACATCGCCGCCGTGGCTTTGCACGCGCTTTGCTGGTTGAAGCTCAACGGATCGGAGCGATCAGCGGGTGCCATCGGTCTTGGTTGCAGGTGATGGTTCAGAACACGGCAGCTGTCGGACTTTATGAGTCGTTGGGGTATCGCGAAGCCTATCGTTATCACTATTGCAAACAATAGCTTTCCGCCAAACCTAAACCTTATTTGGCTATGGTTTCTGGCTGGTAAGTGGGCTGTATCAAAACAGGACGGACAATTCTTATGAAAATCGTAATGGTCACCGCCTGTGCGCTTTTTGATGCTGATGGGCGAGTTCTTCTTGCCCAGCGGCCAGAGGGCAAAGCGCTCGCGGGATTCTGGGAATTTCCCGGCGGAAAACTGGAGGCTGGCGAAACGCCGGAAGATGGGCTCATTCGCGAATTGCGTGAAGAACTGGGAATTACGGTTAAGAAAGAGTGCCTCGCGCCGCTGACTTTCGCGAGCCACACTTACGAGGATTTTCACCTGCTGATGCCACTTTATGTTTGCAGGCGATGGGATGGCACGCCCGTTGGCGCCGAGGGACAGGCGCTGACATGGGCCCGTCCGGTTCGCCTGAGAGACTATAAAATGCCACCGGCAGATGAGCCCTTGATACCGCACCTGATTGATCTGGTTGCCGGTTAGACCCAAGCGGCCCTGCCTTAAGACGAGGCGGATATGGTGTGTAAGCGGCAGGGCTCCGACGTATCACGAGCAGGGTTTACGATCGCTCATATGAACAAGGATGAGCGGGGCAATGTTGCCATTGAATATGCACTGATCGCCGGCCTGATTGCGCTGGCGATCGTTGGCAGCCTTGGGGCTATCAACAACAGCATGAATGGCGTATTCACCGAAACAAGCACGGCGCTTGAACGCTCTGCAGACTAACAGCCTTTTCTCATAGTTTCTTTTCGTCCGTACCAAGAGCCTCAGCGAGGCTCTTTTTTGCACTTCCAGGGCGCAATGGCTTCTGTTGACTTTCATGGGGCGCCCAGCCGCTCAATGAGGCAAAGGTGAAGGTGGCGCGAATGCGGCCGTCCGGATCCGAATGGTTTTGTGCGTAGTATTCCGCCGCCCTCATGAACAACCCCTTCGGCGCCATAGTCTTTTGCCGTTCCAGAAGTGGGTTGGCTGCCCCCATGGTCCGCAAGTCTTTCGCCAGATCGAACAGGGTGTCGTACCGGACGGTTATCTTGTCGAGATCTGCCACAGGCAATGCAAAGCCGGCGCGTTGTAACAGCCCTCCCAGATCGCGGGTATCTGCAAACGGAATCACCCGGGGAGAGACGCCACCGCAGATTTCCATTTCCGCCCTCATCAGACTGTCCCTGAGTTCGTGCAGGGTATCTGTTCCCAGCAAAAGACCCAGAAACAAGCCGTCTGGTCTCAAAGCCCGGCGGATCTGGACCAATGTCCCCGGCAGGTCATCCAACAGCTGGAGGTTCAGTGTGGACACCACCAGATCAAGACTTTCATCGGCAAAGGGCAGCGCTGCGTCATCAACAACCAAGTCTGGTCCGGGAGAGTTGCTGTGGTCGGGCGCGAACAGATCGGCACGTATGACGTTGCCGACCTTGCCTGATGCGCGCAAGACCTCCGCGATATGCCCCCCGTGCCCGCCAAGATCTACCGCCTTTTCGAACTGACGGGTGACCATCATCAACCTGTCTTCCAGATCTTGTGCTGCGACCTTTAGCAGAAAATCTGACCCCATTATCGCCGCTTCGACAGCCGCTGCTCTCCGGCGCTTGATGAGAGGGCGGTCAAAGAGGGCGTTCATGCTCATGCCTACACCTTGGTGCGTTTGGGTTGATGGGTCTGCAGCTTTGTACCCGGTCCGACCGGGCATTGATCCCCGGCTCCTTGAGGGTGACGATCCAGAGGCATCCCTCGTTGACATGCCATGGTACGCTGACACTGGCAATAGATAGGGGGGATTACGTGCAGGGTCTACGGTTTTCTTTAGCCAATTGGCCGCAGAAGCTTTTGGATGGTCTCCTGCGGTACAGCCGTGCTGGTGTCGACTTTCTGGTTCCGCCGACCTGTCCCAGTTGCGGTGTGTGCGTACAGGACAGCGCCGGGCTGTGTTCCGCGTGTTGGGGGAAAATCCAGTTCTTGTCGCCGCCGTGGTGTGAGCGGCTCGGGACACCGTTGACTTATGATCTGGGACCCGGTGCGTTGAGCCCCATGGCCATTGCCGAACCGCCTGAGTTCGACCGGGCACGAGCGGCTGCAAGTTACACGGGACCGGCGCGGGATGTGGTGCATCAGTTCAAGTTTGCCAATCGACCAGCCCTTGCCCGTGTGCTTGCACCCATGATGGGGCGGAGTGGCGCGGAGTTGTTGCAGGATGGTGTGGTGCTTGTTCCTGTGCCCTTGCATTGGATGCGATTATGGCAGCGAACCTATAATCAAGCAGCGTTGCTTGCTCAAGAGATTGGACGGGCGCGGGGATTGGATGTTGATTGTCTGGCATTGCAACGGGTTCGCCGCACAACAGGGCAGGTGGGATTGAAGCGTGATGAGCGCCGCAAGAATGTTCGCCGTGCGTTCGTCGTTGCGGAAGAACGGCGTTTTGCTGTGCAGGGACGGCACGTTGTGTTGGTTGATGATGTCCTGACAACCGGTGCAACGGTTGAAGCGTGTACGCGCGCTTTAAGGCGTGCCGGCGCAGCGCAGGTGGATGTTCTCGTATTTGCCCGGGTTGTTCACGAGAGCGATTGATTGGCCGGGCGGCGGTGAGCCTTGCTTCACCTTCGCGGGGCTGCAAAAAGGCTCGTCTCTTGCGCCTGTGCCCCTACACGCCATATATACCCCTCTGACAAATGATAGGACCCACCTACGAACGGGCGCCATGTGTGGGCGCCAGAGGATAACACCATGACAGATGTCGTGATTTACACCCGTGACATGTGCGGCTTTTGCACCCGCGCCAAGCGCCTTCTTGATGAAAAGGGTGTTGCATATACCGAATATAATTGTTCGGATGATCCTACTTTCAAAAGCGAGATGATCCGCAAGTCCAACGGTGCGCGCACCTTCCCGCAGATCTTTGTCGGGTCTGAGCATGTAGGCGGGTGCGACGAGTTGTATGGCCTGGAACGACGCGGTCAGCTTGACGCTCTTCTGGCTGCGGGTGTCTAATTATCTGAACTGCTAGCTCAAGGGGTAACCGCTGATGCATGAGTTCAAAGCTGCGTGTGTACAAATGCGCTCCGGACGGGATGTCCGTGCCAATCTGGATGCTTGTGAGGCGCTGGTGCGCGAAGCGGCCCATAGCGGGGCGCTCTATGTTCAAACGCCGGAGATGACCAATGTGCTTGAGCGGGGCCGAGAGGCCCAGATGGCCGCTGTATCCCTAGAAGCGCAAGACCCGTTTCTGGCACGGATGAGCGATGTGGCGCGCGACCTTCAGATCTGGCTGCATTTGGGATCTCTTGCAATCAAGCGTGAAGACGGGAAACTGGCTAATCGCGGGTTTTTGCTTGCGCCTGATGGTGGTCTTGCCGCACGTTATGACAAGATCCACATGTTCGATGTGGATCTGCCTGGTGGCGAAAGTTGGCGAGAATCCGAGACCTACGAGCCAGGCAGTGTGTCGCCGGTTGTGGAGTTGCCTTTCACCAAGGTAGGCATGGCGATTTGCTATGATGTGCGCCAGCCCGCCCTGTTTAGAGAGCAAGCAAAACGGGGTGCACAAGTGTTGTCCGCCCCGGCAGCGTTCACGCGGCAAACCGGCCGTGCTCATTGGCATGTTCTTCAACGTGCACGCGCCATCGAAAATGGGGCGTTCATGATATCGGCTGCTCAAGGCGGAACCCATGAGGATGGGCGCGAAACCTATGGTCACAGCATGATCGTTGACCCTTGGGGGCGCGTGATTGCCGAGCTTGATCATGATGAGCCGGGAGTTTTGGTTGCCGAAATACGGCTGAAACTTGCCGAGGATGCCCGGGCAAGAGTGCCTGCCATTGCCAACGCACGGACGTTCACGGTGGATGAGGTTGCGCTCTAGGGCGCAGGAGTAAGGAATTTGATCAACTACGCCTTGGTTTGTGATAGCGGGCACCGTTTTGACGGGTGGTTCCGAAACTCAGCAGACTTTGAAGCACAGGTGCAACGTGGCCTGGTGGCATGCCCGATTTGCGAGTCCACCAAGGTCTCAAAGGGGTTGATGTCACCCAACGTTTCAACCTCGCGGACCCGCTCCAAAGCGGAGGCTGAAGCACAGGCCGCGCGAGAAACAGCTACTGCAGTGCCTTCGCAAGAGGCGTCTGCATCCGCCAGTCCGGCGACCGGAGCCGCGGCTGTACCCGCCACGGCGGGGGCGGCCCCGCAGCCGAACATGGCGCTCAACTCGGAAAAAATGCGGGAGTTGGTGGATGCGATACGCTCTTTCCGTAAACAGGTTACCGAGAACGCAGAAAATGTGGGTGACCGGTTTGCAGAAGAAGCGCGCAAGATGCACTACGGTGAGGCCGAAGAGCGCGGGATTTATGGCCAGGCGTCGGTCGACGATGCGCGGGAGCTGTTGGAAGAGGGCATTGATGTGCTGCCTCTGCCAGTCCTTCCGGAAGACCGGAACTGATCTACCATCACCGTGCGATACTTGTTCGGCACGGTGATGGTTTCACAACCCTGACAGTGTCAGTCAATTTGAGCTGGACGAGGCCTCTTTCGCGGTGCTCTGGGTTTTGCTGCGGCTATTGGCGGCCCGGCGGGTTGTGCCGCTCTTTGTGCCGGTGGAGGACGGTTTGGGCGGTGCGAGAGCTTCTTCTGCAGCCTTGAGGCCCGCCAGGCTGTCCGTCAAAGCGTCTGAAGCTTGTGCCGTGTTTTCGCTCATGGTCTTGGTCAGGATGTGGACCTGTTCGGCGTTGTGGTCACGGTAATCTTCAAAGGCGCTCTGCCAGAACTCCGTACAGATGTGAGCGACTTCCGCCCCGTTTGGACAATTCCAGAGATTGCGCATGTAGGCAAAACGTTCATCCATGCGATGACGGATGAAGTCCATTTCCTTGTCGGCCATTTGTTGGGAGGCCTTCATCATGGCGCTTTGCGTCTGCATGAGTGTTTCAAGTGGACCGACGGTCGACTTCTCCAATCCCTCGGCCCAGGTGCGCCATGGAGCACCAGTCAGTGTGCTGTTCCACATTTCCATGGCATCTTTGAATTGGTTGTCGAAATTGAACATTGAACCCCCCGCTTGGTTGGTGTGCGTTCTTGCGTGGCTGGTTTACCTCTCCATTCGCCCGAAGGAATCTCGCCGTCGGGCGCACCTGCTGCGATCGGCAGGTGACCCTAGGGTAACCCAGCAGTGTTGCACTGCACACTATTCAAAAGTAGGGGCTTGCGCGGCTACACTCAAAAAGGGCACGCAAAACGCGGATCAACCACGCAGCATCCAGGCTTGCAGGGCTGAAATAGTGGCGCGTGGTTGTTCCAGTGTGGCCAGATGGCCGCATTCGGGCACGGTGACCAGCTCACTGTTTGGCAAGGCTGCGTTCATTTCTTCTGCCCGCTCCATTGGGGTGATCTGATCACTATCGCCAATCAAAACCAGCGCGGGGCAATTGACGGCCTTGAGGTTCTCCCGCTGGTCAATGCGCGTCAACATTGCCGTTTGTTGCCGAATGAACGCTTCGGCGCCGACTTCCTGTGCCATGTCAATGACGGTTTGCTTCAGCTCACTGTCGTCGTAACGGTGCGGGTGCACCCAATTCGGATATAGGCCGGGCACGATTTTATCGTAGCCTCCGTCTTGGGCGATGCGGATCTGCTTGTAGCGGTTCTCGCTTTGCTCCGGGCTGTCCGTGCGAGCGTTGGTGCTCATCAAGGCAAGTCGTGTGACGCGCTTTGGCGCAAGCCGTGCCACTTCCATGGCCACATATCCGCCCATGGACAGGCCGGCGAGAGCAAACGTCTCTGGCGCTTGCGCAAGCAGTTGTTCGGCCATGCCCGTAATCGTATCGGCGTTACATGTGTCGGCGATCATGAGCGGTTGATCCATGAAGGCTACAATTTGCGGTGCGAACAGCGCATTGGTGGCCGCCAGACCCGGAATGAATACCAGAGGTTCATCGGTGACGACTTTCTTCATGCGTTCCTGTTCAAAATCAATCATCTTGGGCCTCAGGTTTCGGGTTTGCTTGCAATCACCATGTAGTTCACATCCAGATCGCGGGTGCGGTACCACGAGTCCGTCAGCGGGTTGTAACTTACCCCGGAGCGCTCGAAAATGTGCATGCCGCCAGCGGTAATGGGCGCGGCGAGTTCGTCCGGAGTGACAAGTTTTTCGTAGGAATGCGTGCCTCTTGGCAGCCAGCGAAGCACGTATTCAGCGCCGACAATCGCCAGTGCATAGGCTTTCAATGTTCTGTTGATGGTTGCAACGAACATGAGGCCACCGGGTTTGACGAGCCGGGTACATGTTTCCATGAACAACGGCACGTCTGCCACGTGTTCCACCACTTCCATATTGAGAACAACGTCGAATTGCTCTCCGGCAGCTTCCAGTGCCTCTGCTGTTTCAGCGCGGTAATCGATGTCCAGACCAGACTGTTCGGCATGCAGCTTGGCCACCGCGATGTTCTTTTCAGAAGCATCTGCGCCAACCACCTCTGCACCCATACGGGCCATGGGTTCGCTCAGCAGTCCGCCGCCACAGCCGATGTCGAGAAACCGCAGCCCTTCAAGTGCGGTCGGGGACTTTTCGTCGCGGCCGTAATGGGCTGCCACATACTCCTTGATGTATTCAATCCGCACCGGATTGAACTTGTGCAGTGGGCGGAACTTGCCTGTCGGGTCCCACCATTCGGCGGCGATCGATGAAAAGTGGTCGATTTCGGCCTGATCGACAGTTCCGGATGGGTTGGTGGGTTTTGAGGCGGTCATGCTGTGAGAACTCCAACTTATTCAGTTCACTGGTGGGTCGCTGAAGCCTTTTTGTCAAGCCACTGGTTGCGATGGAAGGGCGGGCACTGTATGCATGAGCGCCAACTGTGGCAGTTTGTACTGTGCTTCAAGGCCCTCGGAGGAAAATGGGAAGCGATGGCCCGTTTGGTTATGAAATTCGGCGGCACGTCTGTTGCCGACCTTGATCGCATCCGCAATGTAGCGCGGCATGTGAAACGTGAAGTTGATGCCGGTCATCAGGTCGCTGTGGTGGTCTCCGCCATGGCTGGTGTAACAAATACATTGGTCGGGTACACAAAAGAGGCCGCCGCGCTGCATGATGCGCGTGAATATGATGCGGTCGTGGCATCCGGTGAGCAGGTCACATCCGGGCTTCTGGCTATTGTATTGCAGGACATGGGCGTTGAAGCTCGGTCTTGGCAGGGATGGCAGATTCCAATCCATACAAACGAAGCGCATGGCGCTGCGCGGATTGAGCGAATCGAAGGCGAGACCGTGATTGAACGCCTCGAGCGGGGGCAGGTTGCGGTGGTCGCCGGATTCCAGGGACTGGCACCGGATAACCGTATTGCCACGTTAGGACGCGGCGGCTCTGATACCAGTGCAGTTGCGCTGGCGGCGGCAATTCATGCTGATCGCTGTGACATCTACACGGACGTTGACGGTGTTTACACCACGGACCCACGTATTGTGCCCAAGGCGCAGCGGCTCGAGCGTGTCTCCTTCGAAGAGATGCTTGAAATGGCCTCGCTGGGTGCCAAGGTGTTGCAGGTGCGCTCCGTGGAAATGGCGATGGTACATGGCGTGCGGACGTTTGTTCGCTCCAGCTTTGATGATCCGGAAGCCCCGCAGGCCGGCAACGGCGACCTGCCGAAGGGCACGTTGATCTGTGATGAGGACGAGATAGTGGAACAGGAAGTTGTCACCGGCATTGCCTTCTCGAAGGACGAAGCGCAAATCTCCATCCGAAATGTGGCTGACAAGCCCGGTGTGGCCAGCAATGTTTTCGTGCCGCTGGCTGAGGCGAATATCAATGTGGACATGATTGTTCAGAATATTTCGCCGGACGGAAAGACAACCGACATCACCTTTACCGTACCGCAGACGGATTATGACCGTGCCCGCGCGGTTCTGGAATCCAAGGCCAGCGAGATCGGTTATCAGACACTCGAGGGCACAACGGATGTGGTGAAGGTGTCGGTGATTGGCATGGGAATGCGCTCTCACGCAGGTGTAGCGGCGGATTGTTTCCGTGGCCTTGCCGAAAAGGGCATTAACATTCGCGCCATCACAACATCGGAAATCAAGATTTCAGTCCTGATTGATTCTGCCTATACGGAACTTGCGGTGCGGACTCTGCATTCGCTATATGGTCTCGACGGTTAATTGAGGTGATTCGACAGTTTGCCGGTGGCTGTATTACACTGTGACAGCCGCTGGTTTAACTCAGCTCGGACGACAACGGATAGGTAGGACAGGGTATGCGCAGCAGCTTGGCCGGACCGCGCGTTCTCTTGCGTCGCCTTCGCGAGGTGATGGCAGAACCCATCAATGCGCAGGAACGTCTCGACAAGATTGTTCGGCTTATTGCAGCGAATGTCGTTGCCGAAGTGTGTTCTGTCTACATTTTGCGTGCCGATGGCATTCTGGAGCTTTATGCGACAGAAGGGCTGAACAAGGACGCAGTTCACCAAACAGCGCTGCGGGTTGGCGAAGGGCTTGTGGGGCTCATCGCTTCAGATGCCCGGCCATTGAACTTGCCGAACGCCCAAGCCCATCCAGCGTTTGCCTACCGTCCGGAAACCGGAGAAGAAAGCTACAACTCTTTCCTTGGCGTGCCTATTCTGCGCGCCGGTCGCACGCTCGGCGTGTTGGTGGTGCAGAATATGGCCCACCGCACCTACTTCGAAGATGAAGTCGAGGCTCTGCAAACCACGGCAATGGTTATTGCAGAGATGGTGGCTGCCGGCGAGTTGGAAGCCATTGCCCAGCAGGGAACGACCATCGATCTCGTTCGGCCACTGCACCTGAAAGGGGTGCCGCTGTCGGATGGGGTCGGGCTGGGCCATGTGGTTTTGCACGAACCGCGTGTGGTCATCACCAACCTGATTGCCGAGGACGCAGATGCTGAGAAGGAGCGCCTAGACGGGGCGGTTCAGCGGCTGCGTTTGTCGCTCGATCATATGCTTGCCAACGGAGATTTCTCTCAGCACGGAGAACATCGGGAGGTTCTCGAAGCCTACCGCATGTTTGCTTACGACCGTGGTTGGGTGCGCAAGATCGAGGAAGCAATCCGCAATGGCCTGACGGCCGAAGCAGCGGTTGAGAAAGTGCAGAGCGACACCCGCGCCCGGATGTTGCGTCAGACTGACCCTTATTTGCGAGAGCGTCTGCACGATCTGGATGACCTGGCGCTGCGTTTGATCCGCGAGTTGATGGGCCGCGGGCATGGCGCGTCCGAGGAAGAGTTGCCTCAAGATGCCATCATTGTTGCCCGCAACATGGGGGCGGCCGAGCTTCTGGACTATGATCGGGATCGCATTCGCGGCCTTATTCTGGAAGAAGGCGGCCCTACCAGTCACGTCACCATTGTGGCGCGGGCGCTTGGCATCCCCACAATCGGTCAAGTGGAGGACATCGTTTCACTTGCCGAAACCCGCGATGCAGTGATCGTTGATGGCGAAGTGGGGCAGGTCTTCCTGCGTCCCGCGCCGGATGTTGAGCAGGCATTTGCCGACAAGGTTCGTTTTCGGGCCAAGCGTCAGGCGCAGTACAAGAGGCTGCGGGACAAGCCAACCGTTACGCTGGACGGGACGGACGTTACATTGCAGCTCAACGCGGGCCTGCTGGTTGACCTGCCCAGCATGAATGATGCGGGCGCGGCCGGTGTGGGATTGTTCCGGACTGAGCTGCAGTTCATGGTGGCCTCTTCCTTCCCTCGGATGAAGGAGCAGCAAACGCTGTATTCCAAAGTGCTGGATGAAGCCGGTGACAAGCCGGTTACCTTCCGCTCTCTGGACATCGGTGGTGACAAAGTGCTGCCCTACATGCGGCTGGCTCAGGAAGAAAATCCCGCAATGGGGTGGAGAGCAATCCGCTTCGGGCTCGATCGGCCCGGACTGCTGCGCACTCAGATCCGGGCGCTGTTGCATGCAGGCGCCAATCGATCAATGCGGATCATGTTCCCCATGATAGCGGACGTGGATGAATTCCGCAGGGCCAAGGATTACGTCGAGCGTGAACTCAAACACTTGCGGCAACATGGTCATCCAACGCCGGAAGAACTGAAACTTGGTGTCATGGTGGAAGTGCCGGGGCTGTTATGGCAGCTGGAGGAGCTTTACCAGGAAGTTGACTTCGTTTCCGTCGGTTCTAACGATCTGTTCCAGTTCTTCAACGCCGTGGACCGCGGCAATACTTTGGTGGCGGACCGGTTTGATACACTACATCCCGGCTTCTTGCGTGCATTGAAGCATATTGTGGATGTGGGCGATCGTATGGATGTGCCCGTGACATTGTGTGGTGAGCTGGCCGGTCAGCCGCTGTCGGCGATGGCGTTGTTGGGGCTGGGCTATCGCAGCCTGTCCATGTCTCCGTCAGCTATCGGGCCTGTCAAGGCCATGCTGCGCAGTCTGGATCTGACCAAGTTCAAAGAAGCGTTTTTGCCGAAATTGGAGACGGGGCATACGCCTGAGAACATGCGTCAGTACCTCGCGGACTTTGCCGCCGAGCACGATATTCCTGTATAGCAACGTTTTGGGAAATGCAGGGCGCGGCGTGTGGTGGTCATGCCTGCGGCCCCGTTCCCTATTGGCACAAAACAAGGAGAAGCGCGCGAATGATAGCGCAAGAAAAACTGGATACACTGCTGTCGCGCTTTGACCAAATCGAGCATGAAATGGCGTCCGGCCCGGATGCCAGTGTTTATATCAAGCTGTCGCGAGACTATGCGGCGCTTGAGCCGATCATCAAGTCCATTCGCGAATTGAGAGAAGCAGAATCGGAATTGGCCGACGCGGAAGCGATGTTGTCAGACCCGGAGACCGATGCGGAGATGCGTGAACTGGCTGAAGCCGAACGCGCGGAGCTTTCAGAAAAGGTCGAGAACCTGACGCAGGTGGTTCGAGTTGGTTTGCTGCCGCGCGATGAAGCGGATTCCAACGACGTCATCCTTGAAATACGCGCTGGCACCGGTGGTGATGAGGCGGCTCTGTTTGCAGGCGACCTGTTCCGCATGTATCAGCGCTTTGCGGACCTGATGGGCTGGAAAGTGGAAGTTCTGTCGGCCAGTGAAGGCGAGATGGGGGGCTTCAAGGAAATTACCGCTGCCGTTACCGGGCAGGAAGTGTTCGCCAAGCTGAAATTTGAGTCTGGTGTTCATCGTGTGCAGCGCGTTCCGGAAACGGAATCCGGAGGCCGTATCCACACCTCCGCTGCGACTGTCGCAGTACTGCCGCAGGCCGAGGATGTAGACATTCATATCAATCCTTCGGACTTGCGCATCGATACTTACCGCGCTTCTGGTGCCGGTGGGCAGCATGTTAATACGACGGATTCCGCCGTGCGTATTACCCATGAACCGACCGGGATTGTCGTCGCCGTACAGGATGAGCGGTCGCAGCACAAGAACAAGGAGCGCGCGATGAAATTGCTGCGCGCCAAGATTTATGACGTGGAGCGCGAACGAGCGGCGAACGAACGCACGGAAGCACGTCGATTGCAGGTCGGTTCTGGTGATCGGTCCGAACGCATTCGTACCTATAACTTTCCGCAGGGCCGCGTCACGGATCATCGGATCGGGTTGACGCTCTACAAGCTGGACCAGATGATGGCAGGCGAGGCCACAGGCGAGGTGATTGATGCCTTGATCATGGATCATCAAGCCAACCTCTTGGCAGCAGAAGGGCTGTAAGACGCCATGTCCGAAGGCGCTGTCCAGACGTTTCAGCAAGCTTTCCTCGAGATGCGGGATGCGTTCCGGGCCGCGAACGTTTCAGAGCCGGATCTGGATGCGCGCTATCTGCTGGCTGCGGCCGCGGGGCTTGATCCCAAGCAGCTGCCTTTCAGATATGGCGAGGTTGCATCCGGTCTGTGTCTCAGCAAGGCGCGGGACTACATGGCGAAGCGTCTGTCTGGCATGCCGGTTGGACGTATTCTTGGCGAGCGAGAGTTTTGGGGGCTGACCTTCAAGCTCAGCGAGGGGACGCTGGAGCCGCGTCCGGACACGGAAGTCCTTGTGGAGGCTGTGCTCTCACAATATGGCCAGCCGAATAGCCACCATCGCGACTGGGTATTCGCCGACATTGGTACGGGAACTGGAGCGATCGCGGTTGCGCTTTTGACTGAACTTCCAAATGCATTTGCTGTGGCTGTGGACATCAGTTCGGACGCACTGCATACGGCGCGGCAAAACGCAATCCGTCACCGGGTGGCGGAGCGTATGGCTTTCGTGCGTGGATCCTATTTATCCTGTCTGGCCCACAGCTACGACTTTATCGTGAGTAATCCACCTTATATTCGCGGCTCAGTTGTCGGCACGCTGGCAGAGGAGGTGCGCAAACATGATCCAATTGTGGCATTGGATGGCGGTCCGGATGGGCTGGATGCATACCGGGAGTTGATTGGAGAGGCGGACAAAGCGCTTAAATACGGCGGGTCGTTGTTTCTTGAGATCGGTTGGGATCAGATGTTCCCATTGCGTCAACTTATTGAGCAAAATGGCTTCTTTTTCGCTGGGGGGCGGCAGGACTTGGCCGGAAACGACCGTGTGGTTGTCATGAATGTAGATTAGTCCGCTGGTTGTTGATGAATTCCGAAAAAAGGCCTTGGAAATCGAAGCAGAACAAGCTACGTTCTTCTCGCCGGCTGATGTTACCAGCGATTAGCTGCATCGGGGCGGGCTCTCATAAAATTGAGAAAAGCCCACATAATAACGCCGATAACTTGTATGCTACAAACAAATCGGCAGTCCCGTGTATCGTTGCGTAAGACTGAGAGCGTTTTTTAACGCTTTCAATGACATTGTTGGCCTATCGCAAGACTTACATTTGACAAATCACAGGACGCAATGCGTTGAACAAGACGCGTGGCCTGCATTTGCGAACACGACAGATCTATTGAAACGGCATATGGACGTTCCAAGGGAAGCCACTTGCCCTATGGAAGATCAGCTTCTGCTGATCGCCGTTCGTGAAAGTTAACGGCATAATGAGACCAGGAAATCAGAATAACAAACGTATGCGTGGCCGGGGCCGCAAGGCGCCCAATCCGCTGACCCGCACTTACGAGTCCAATGGACCGGACGTCAAAATCCGGGGCACCGCGATGCATATTGCTGAAAAGTATCAGCAGCTTGCCCGCGATGCTCAGGCCTCGGGGGACCGTATCGTCTCCGAAAACTACCTTCAGCATGCCGAACACTATTCGCGCATCGTTGCGGCGGCTCAGCCACAGCAGAACCAGCAAGCGTCCAACAACAATGCTTCGCCGCGTTCCGAGGATGAGAACAATGCGCCGCAGGCCGCCAATGGTCATGATCAGGCCGCTGCCACCAGCAAGGCAAAGTCCAGCGATGCAAGCGAAGATCAAGGTCAACCGGTAATTGGTCTGGATACGCCCCAGCCTTACATTGAAGACCATGATGGCGGGGCAGTCGGTGACCAGAAGAAGGTGAATCCGGAAGGTGACGAAACGCCGGCAATGTCTTCGTCTGATCAGGGAACTGATGAGGACGGGGCTTCTGCGGATGACAAGCCAAAGCGCCGGACGCGTGGTACACGAGGTCGCGGTGTTCGTCGCACCAGTGCGGCGCCTGTCGCGGCACTCCCTGAGGAAAGCGATAATTCTGAGGCACCCGCCGAGAGTTCGGGTGATGGAGAGCAATCTGCTGAAGCAACTGACGCGGACGCTGCTCCCAAGGCCAAGCGTACGCCGCGCGTGCGCACCCCGCGTGTCCCCCGTTCTCCGAGGACAACACGTGCCCGCCGTACCAAGGCTACCGACGCCGACGCGGCTCCGGCAGCTGAGGCCACAGAAGGCGCAGAAGGGTAAGTTTGCCCTCTGAAGCCCTGGTGACGTGCGAAGAGCAAGGTTTTGGTTTGTGCTTTACAAGCCATGAGTTGGTTGAAAAAGCTAAGCTTTGCATCGATCACGTCAGGTCTCGTAATCCATAGGTAGATATCATGGCCCCCAAGAACTTGTTCTTGGGGGTCTTTTGTTGTCAAATTGCAACATTATATCAATGGAGCGAAGCGGAAGGCTTCGTTCCGGATGCTCATGAGCGAGGTTCGGAATTTCCATGTGCTGGCCATGCTTCGGGTGGTGCAGCGACACAGGAGAGTTCTATGGATTTCGAAAAGTACAGTGATAGAGCCCGCGGCTTTGTTCAATCAGCTCAAACCTTTGCCTTGGGGCAAGGGCATCAGCAATTTACTCCTGAACACGTTCTGAAAGTCCTACTGGATGACTCGGAGGGTCTGTGCGCCGGGCTTATTGAGCGTGCAGGCGGTCGGGTGGCCGACGTACGGTTGAAAAATGATGCCGATCTGGCAGCGCTGCCCAAGGTTAGTGGGGGCAACGGTCAATTGTATCTGGCGCCGGCTACTGCTCGTTTCTTCGATCAGGCTCAAAAAGTGGCCGAAAAAGCTGGCGACTCGTTTGTTACGGTTGAGCGCATGCTGCTGGCCTTGGCGATGGACAAGGAGAGTGCCGCTGGTCGTGCCCTTCAGGATGGGGGTGTAACGCCCAACAGTTTGAACGAGGCAATTAATGAGCTGCGTCAAGGACGAACGGCGGATTCGGCTGGTGCGGAAAACCAGTATGACGCGCTGAAAAAGTACGCGCAGGATCTCACCCAGCAAGCCAAGGATGGCAAACTGGACCCTGTAATCGGACGTGATGACGAAATCCGCCGTGCGATCCAGGTGTTGTCCCGTCGTACCAAGAACAACCCTGTTCTTATTGGCGAGCCTGGTGTTGGTAAAACAGCCATTGCAGAAGGCTTGGCACTGCGTATCGTGAACGGCGATGTGCCCGAGTCCTTACGCGACAAGAGGTTGCTTGCCTTGGATATGGGAGCGCTGATTGCCGGCGCGAAATATCGCGGTGAGTTCGAGGAGCGGTTGAAGGCTGTCCTGTCGGAAGTTCAGGCCTCCAATGGCGGCATTGTTCTGTTCATTGACGAGATGCACACGCTTGTTGGCGCAGGCAAGTCGGATGGCGCTATGGATGCGTCGAATCTGCTCAAGCCAGCGCTTGCGCGCGGGGAGTTGCATTGTGTGGGTGCCACCACACTGGATGAGTACCGAAAGCACGTGGAAAAGGACGCTGCCTTGGCGCGCCGGTTCCAACCAGTTTTTGTCAGCGAGCCGACAGTTGAGGACACCATTTCGATCCTGCGTGGGATCAAGGAAAAGTATGAGCTTCACCACGGCGTGAAAATCGCGGATAGTGCTATCGTTTCGGCGGCCACGTTGTCCAATCGCTACATTACTGACCGGTTCCTGCCGGACAAGGCCATTGATCTGGTCGACGAGGCTGCCAGTCGTTTGCGCATGCAGGTGGATTCCAAGCCCGAGGAACTGGATGAACTGGACCGGCGCATCATCCAGATGAAGATCGAGCGTGAAGCCCTGAAAAAGGAAGAGGACAACGCGACAAAGGATCGTTTGGCCAAGCTGGAAAAAGAGCTGAGTGATCTGGAAGAGCAATCACGGGCCATGACCCAGAAATGGGAGGCGGAAAAGAACAAGCTCAGCAGTGAGCAAAAAGTCAAGGAGCGGCTTGACGAAGCCCGCATCGAACTGGAAAAAGCACAACGCAGTGGCGACTTGGCGCGTGCGGGTGAGCTGGCTTACGGCGTGATTCCGGATCTGGAAAAACAGCTGTCTGTTGCTGATGAAGAAGATCAGGATGCTGACGCCATGTTGCGGGAGACAGTTGACAGCGAAAGCATAGCTCATGTGGTGTCACGGTGGACTGGCATTCCCGTTGACAAGATGCTGGAAGGGGAACGCGAGAAGCTGCTTCGTATGGAAGATGAACTGTCCAAGCGGGTTGTTGGCCAGCAAGAGGCTGTTCACGCTGTCTCGACTGCCGTACGGCGGGCGCGAGCCGGCTTGCAAGATCCGAACCGGCCCATTGGATCCTTTATGTTCCTCGGCCCGACCGGTGTGGGTAAAACCGAGCTGACCAAAGCCCTTGCCGCCTACCTGTTTGATGATGAAACCGCCATGGTTCGCATCGACATGTCCGAGTTCATGGAAAAGCATAGTGTGGCCCGCCTCATTGGGGCTCCTCCCGGCTATGTCGGTTATGAAGAGGGGGGCGCGTTGACGGAGGCTGTCCGCCGCCGTCCCTATCAGGTTGTTCTGTTCGACGAAATAGAGAAGGCGCATGGAGATGTCTTCAACGTCTTGCTTCAAGTTCTCGACGATGGGCGTCTGACAGATGGCCAGGGTCGGACAGTGGATTTCCGAAACACGCTGATCATCATGACCTCGAATATGGGCGCTGAATTCTTGGCGGCTCAGGGCGAGGGCGAAGATGCCGAGGCGGTTCGTGGACCCGTGATGGAGGCCGTGCGGGCTCACTTCCGTCCGGAGTTCCTGAATCGTTTGGATGAAATCATCCTGTTCCATCGCTTGAAGCGGAGCCAGATGGCCGAAATCGTCGAAATCCAGCTAAGGCGTCTGCAGCGTTTGTTGGATGAGCGCAAGATCACGCTGACGGTGGATGAAGATGGTCTGAAGTGGCTTTCTGACAAAGGTTATGACCCCGCGTATGGGGCGCGGCCCTTAAAGCGCGTCATTCAAAAGCAGGTCCAGGATCCGTTGGCGGAAATGCTACTGGCTGGCAAGATACAGGATGGTCAATCGATTACCTGTTCTGCTGGAACAGACCGCATGTTGTTTGATGTGGCCAAGTAATTCGGGATCTTGGTTCTCATGAAAAGGGGCGGCTCCAGGGCCGCCCCTTTTTTGGTACTATTTTCGTCGGTCAGTTATTGATGGCTGCGAATTGCTGGTTGGGAGTACCTTGAGTCAGCAGCGCATCAATGCGGTCCCGTTCGCGCTTGAAGGCTTGCAGCACTTCCCCTTCCAGGTTCCGCCCCTTCGGCAGTTTGATCTTCATCGGGTTCACGAACCGGTCGTTAACTTTCACCTCGTAGTGCAGGTGGTTGCCGGTAGACAGCCCTGACGAGCCAACATATCCGATGACCTGGCCTTGATGCACTTTGCCGCCTTGTTCAATCCCGTCGCCAAAGCGGCTCATATGACTGTAGGTGCTGACATATCCGTTGGCGTGCTGGATCCGGACGTGGCGTCCGTAGCCCCCGGTCCAGGCGGCTCGAATGATCGTGCCATCGCCAGAGGCGAGAATAGCGGTTCCTCTCGGCGCAGCCCAGTCAACCCCGGTATGCATGCGGCGGGTCTTGTTGATCGGGTGGCGGCGCATGCCAAAGCCCGATGTGAAGCGTCCCCCGGCAATTGGCTTGCGCAAGAGAAACTGCTGAGCACTCAGGCCGTCTTCATCGTAATAGTCGACCGTGCCATCCTCTGGGTTGCGGAATCGATAGAACCGATGAACCCGACCATTCGCTTTCAGGGATGTATACAGAATTTCAGAGACCGCCTCTTCTTCACCTTCGGTCAGGCCGTAGAAGACGCTGATGGCATCGCCGGGACGGACCGTGGAATTATAGTCGACATCAAAGGAGTAGATTCGAAGCAGTTCGTTGATCAAAGCCTTGGGGATCTCGTTTTCCAGGGCGGTTTGGTAGATGCTGTCGTAGTAGGTCGCAGTCGGGTTGCCTGTACTGCGCGGTGTGTCCAGTTGATTGAACGCCATGGCACGCAGGGAAGTGGATGGTTCCGCGGCTGCGATGAACTGCCCTTCGTCGTTGCGGGCGATTGTTCCAAGGTGTTGTTCGTTTTCGTAGATGCTGACGCGCAACAGCCGTCCTTCGGCATGTTCGGCGCGTTCCGGATCGAGGGCAAAGCGCACGATTTGCCCTGCCTCAAGCACATCCAGACCGATGTCTTCCTTGAAACGGGTCACGATCTGATTTGCTTCCAGCTGCGATCCTTCGTAATCCAGAATCAAGTCCAGCAAGTTGTCCTCGCTGCGTACCGGATGGATTTTTTCCTCAACGGTTGTTGCTGCTTGCGGTGAAACCGACATGGCCTGAAAGGAGACATTTTCTTCCGTAATCCGAACTTTCAGGTTGTCGAGGTCCATCTCCATGATGGGCGCAAAGCGTTGCGGCTCAGGAGCGTAACTGGGAATCGCCGCGATATCGGTGCGATTGTCGACCATGAACAGGGCCGCCTTTTTAACCTCCTCGAAAACGTCTTCTTCCGGTTTGGTGTCAACAGCGGACAACCCAAGGGCGCTCATTGGGAAGTCGCGTTGGGAAATCGTTACTTCCCCTTCTACGTCCGCGCCATAAATTGCATCGCTGGTTACTTGAATCGGCGCGATGTCCTCTCCTTGGTACATGGCGATCGGATCAAATGGGGGGATGTCGAGCGCATCATCGGAGGATTTCTGTTCGATAAGGCTGGCGGAAACCAGAGCGTAGGGCTGTGCCCGCACATGGTCACGACCGTCTTCACGCCTTACCACGTTAACGGGTATCACCACCCGATTGGAAAAGCCCGCATCTTCACGGGTCAAGCGGTCACCTTTGCCGCTACCGTGCGTAGCAATCTTCTTTCCGGCGCTCTTCTGCTCGGCTTGATAAGGGGTAGAAAGGCTGTATTGGCCATCAAGCGACGCCATGAGAGCTCCGCCCATGAGTACGATGGACGTGATCCCCGTCAGCACCGTGCCCACAAGCCATCGAGCGTTGAGTGCGTGGGCTGGGTCTGCGGTGTGTGCAGTCGTGTCTACGCCAAGCGCCGGGACCGTGCCCAGGTCAACCTGCGCGGTACGTATGGACGTGGTGTGTCCTGCATGCATCTTGATTTGTTGTTCCCACCCTAATCGCCAAAATCGTTCATGCCCTCTTAAAGAAAGCGAGTAGCGTCATGCCCCAATTGCTACCATCCTCTTGTGCCTTCAGATTACGGCCGCAATTTGGCCAAAGCCAAGCCCCCATTACTACTGTGTAGACCTGCTGTAAACGGCGGCGACTCTGACGAATACGTCAAGCGAAAAATGCAGAAGTTCAAATTGAAATGGCGGCCCTGTGAATTTTATGAAGTTTTTATATCATCCTCGTTGACACCTCCGGCTGTGGCGCCTATAACCCGCTCCACGCCGCCGGGACGGGGTGCTTGAGCGCTTCTGGTTGGTGGCAAAAAGATAAGGGTTTTCAAGGCATTTGCTTTGATCTTGTCTAAAGAGGCTTTTTGCTTCGGTTCATTGACAATTTTATATTGAGAAGGAAGAGAAACGCAGGCGGCGGTTTTTGTTTTGATGCGTGTTGTGCAATGCACGACGATAAAGACGAAAGCTTAGCCAGACAGGCGTTTTTCTTGAAAGTTACACCTTTAGGATGCTTTTGGCATCTTTAAGTTTGTGTTTCTCGTCGGCAAGCGCTCTTTATGGGTGTTTGTTTGATTTGAGATTTT
>NZ_AUGS01000008.1 GCF_000422785.1 Pseudovibrio exalbescens DSM 16456 | reverse complement strand
ACGGAAAGGATAACCGCTGAAGGCATCTAAGCGGGAAACCTACCTCAAAACGAGTTCTCCCTGAAGAGCCGTGGTAGACCACCACGTCGATAGGAGGCATGTGGAAGTGTGGCAACACACGAAGCTGAGCCTTACTAATAGCTCGTTCGATCTTGATCACTCCCATTAAGCTATAATCACTAAAAATCCAGCTTCTCAAATTGTTGTTATCCTGCCCGGTGGCTAAAGCGGGGCGCCCCCACCCGATCCCATCCCGAACTCGGAAGTGAAACGCCCCAGCGCCAATGGTACTGTGTCTCAAGACACGGGAGAGTAGGACGCCGCCGGGCATGATAACAACAAACAAAAACCTCTCCAGCATCAAACAGAACAACTCAATCCCAAAAGCCCCCGACGCATAACGCGCGGGGGCTTTTTGCGTCTGAAACACCCATCTAAAACACGCCAATAACACGCCTACCCCTCCGGCGCTGTGCATGATGACCCTTCGTTGTGCTGTGCGCAGACGGATGGTTTTTCCATGCGCCTTATTCTTCGGCCCTTTTGATGGGAGTTAGGAAGTCTTGACCGGGTCCAAAGGGGCTTGCCGAAGGTTTGGCCTGTGTTTGTCTTGGGTAAGGTTTCCGGTTGATTTGACTTTCGCCGGGGCCACGATTACGCAAAAGGCCAGATTGGTTCGTCAAAAACAGGAAGCGCCCGTGAGCGGTAGTGGGATCCAGTTGTCCAGCGTTTGCATCGATCGCGGTGACAAAAGGGTGGTTGAGGATATCAGCGCGGATCTTCAAGCACAGCGCATCGGCATTATTGGCCGGAACGGATCCGGAAAGAGTTCTCTGCTCAGAGCTTTGAACGGGTTGCTTCCCGTAAGTTCCGGGCGCATTCGCGTTCATGGCATCGGAGAGGACGATCGAAAAAACCTGAGCAGGGTGGCTGGATTTGTCTTTCAAAATCCGGATCACCAGTTGATTTTCCCAACTGCCCTTGAAGAAGTCGCCTTTGGGCTGCGTCAGTTGGGTAGCGACAAGAAAACGGCGAGCCGGCAAGCCAGTGCCTACCTGGCTGAACACGGATGTAGCCGATTTGCCGAAGAGCCGGTTCACCAGTTATCGGAGGGCCAGAAGCAGTTGATCTGCATTTTGTCCATACTGATCATGGAACCGAAGGTCCTTCTGCTCGATGAACCGTTTTCCAGCCTTGATCACGTGACGCGGCATATCCTATTGAAAAAATTGGAGAGCTTGCCACAGCAGGTGATTTTTGTAAGCCACGAGCTGGGAGCCTTGCGCGCATTTGACGAGGTTGTCTTGCTTGAGGACGGCAGGTTGACAGCCAAGGGGCCTCCTGCCGAGGTCATAGACGCCTATTTGGAGGCGGAATTGGCAGAAGCAGAGCGCCGCAGTCTGCTTGCGGAGGCGTTGTAGGATGGTTTCGCTGTACGTGTCCGGACCGAGCTGGGCCCATGCGCTGCCTGCCAGAGTGAAATTGATTGCCCTTTGTTTGGTGACGTTCCTGTTGTTTCCGTTAGACCAATGGTGGCAGCAGGCTGCCGGGCTGTTTGTGACAGTGGGTTTTTACCTGTCGCTTGGCACCAAAGGGCGTCAGGCGCTGAAGGTGATTGGCAATTTTGCTTGGATGGTCGGGTTCATCTTTTTGCTTCATGCGCTCTTTACCAGCCTGCAGGAAGGGGTGGTTTTGGCGTTGCGTCTGACCACTCTGGTGTTGCTCGCCAATTTCCTGAGCATTACCACACGCATGGAAGACTTGATGGATGCGGTGGAGCCGCTGTTCAAGCCGCTGACGGTGGTTGGGTTGACCTCTCGGCGGGTGGCTCTGGCCGTAGCGCTCGTCATCCGGTTCGTACCCATGTTGCTGGCCGTTTATAGCAACCTGCAGGAAGCGTATCGGGCCCGGACGGGCCGCAAGAACAGCATTCGCCTGTTGGCGCCGTTTGTCATCCATGCACTGAAACTGAGTGACGAGGTCGCCGAAGCGTTGAGCGCGCGTGGCGGGGCGGATGGTTATTCCAATCGGGTATCGCGTTGACCAGCGGTCTGCGCTATTGAAGTCAGCAATGAATCGATGCGTCGCTGGACGGGCGCATGCCAAAGGGGAGCACGAATGGCTCAGGACAAAGCACTTGTACAAATCGCGTTTTATGCAGCCCTGATTGCGGCCCTCGGACTGTTGCCGAAGGTGGCCATACCATTTCTCGGCGGCGTGCCGATCACGGCTCAGACGTTGGGCGTTATGCTGGCAGGGGTGATGCTGGGCCCAATTCGGGGTGGTCTGGCGGTGTTGCTGCTGCTGTTTCTCACAGCGCTGGGATTGCCGCTGCTGGCCGGGGGACGGGGCGGCCTTGGCGTTTTTGCCGGCGCGTCCGCAGGGTTCCTGGTGGGGTGGTTCTTTGGCGCGGTGGCAGCCGGTTTCATCATGCAGCTATTGAAGAGCCGCAGTGTCATGGTGAGCGCAGCTATTGCCGCTGCCATTGGTGGTATTGGTGTTGTCTATCTGTTTGGCGTACCGGGGTTGAGCTTGATTGGCGGGGTGCCGCTGGACAAGGCCTTGATCGGCAGCGCGATCTACCTGCCCGGTGATTTGATCAAGGTGGCCATCACTGCCGTGGTTGCGCAAACGGTCGCGCGGGGCCTGCCCTCGGCCTTGCATTCCCGCTCATGACCTTCATTGGCATGCATCTGCCGGCGCAGGCCATTGCTGCGCCGGAGAAGCTGGCTATTGAGTGCGATGAGGCAGCCCTTGACTTCGCGGCTTTCACGGCTTGGGCGGCTCAGATGAAACACGAGGTGCAAAAGCATAGCCAGCCGGGGGATCGCATTGCGCTGGATTGCCGCCGTGCCGGGCCTTTGCTTGCCGGATTTTTCGGTGTTATCGCCGCAGGACGGGTGGCCGCTGTGGTGGACCCGAAGGTGTCGGTTGATTTGAAAACGGCCCAGATCGGGGCGGCGTCCTGCTCATTGGTGCTGGATGATGATTTCATCCGCCAAAGGCTGGAGACACAAGGCGCTGCGCTGCGTCTGAATCTTGCGGAGGCGCGAACCGCGCCGATTGACGGGCCCTCACGGGACGACGGCTTTTATATCGGCTTCACATCCGGCTCAACTGGCAAGGCCAAGGGCTTTTTGCGCACGCATGGATCGTGGCTGGCCAGTTTCAGGGTGATTGAAGATATCCTCGGCTTTGGCGCCAACGACAGGATCTTTGTACCAGGCCCGCTGACCCACTCCTTGCATTTGTTCGGGGCGGTGCATGCTCTGCATCGCGGGGCGAGTGTCTATGCGCAGTCGGCGTTTCATCCGCGCCGGTGCCTGGAAACACTGCGCCGCAACAAGCCCACGTTCGGGTATGCCACGCCAACCCAATTGCTGACGCTGGCCAAGCTGGCAGGCGGTCAGACCTTCCCTTCTGTACGAACGGTCATGGTGGGCGGGGCTGCTTGGACGCCGGCGATGGCGGAAACGGTTCAGCCGCTTTTTCCGGCTGCGGATATCCTTTCTTTTTACGGCGCATCGGAAACCAGCCTCATCAGCCTCAAACGACCGGGTGAAGCCGCCCCTCAAGACAGTGTTGGTCGGCCCGTGACAGGCGTGCGCATTGAAGCGCGGGATGGAGCAGGAAAGCGATTGCCAGCAGGACACCCCGGATTGTTGTGGGTGGCCAGTGATCAGTTGTTTCAAGACTATGTCGGGGAAGGGTCTTCGCGTCTGAAACGGGCGGGAGACTTCATCTCTATCGGAGATCACGGTTATCTGGATACAGAAGGCTATCTCTTTCTGACTGGTCGCGAGAACCGCATGATCATCACCTCGGGCGTGAACGTGTATCCGAAGGAAATTGAAGCGGTTGTTCAAAAGGTGCCCGCGGTCAAGGCTTGTGCCGTGGGTGCGGTGCCTGATGTGCGCCGGGGACAGGTGCCGGTGGTTGTCGTCGAACCGCATACGGATATGCCTGAGATTGATACCGCTCACATCCTGCGTCAGGCGCGGCACGAACTGGGCGCAGTCAAGGCACCCCGTGCCATCCTCGTGCACGAAGGACCATTGCCGACGACCGAAAGCGGCAAGATTGACTACGCGGCTGTCGATGCTTTTATCGTACGCGGCGCAAAGGTCCCTTCATGACAACCGCAGCCGTGGTTTCAGCCCGGCGCAGCTCGGTTCAGCCGCGTGGCGGCGTCTATGCCAAATTGCAGGTTTGGGAGCTTTGGGCACCGGTGGCGCAGGCTGCGTTGGCGGATGCCGGTGTTGCGGCCTGTGACGTGGACCGGGTTATTCTGGGCAATGGCCTTTATGGTGGGGGCAACCCGGCACGGTTATGCGCGCTTGCGGCGGGTCTGCCCGACCATGTTGCGGCCATGACTGTCGACACCCAGTGTTGTGCGGGCCTTGATAGTGTGATGCTGGCAGTGTCTCTGGTAGAGAGCGGCGCGGCGGATGTGGTGCTGTGCGGCGGCGTGGAAAGCTTCAGTCGGCGACCCTTGAGGGCCCATCGGGATCAGGGTGGGGAGTTGGCGTTTTATGAGCGTCCCCCCTTCAGTCCTGATCCCGCTCGCGATCCTGATCCAGCGCAGGCCAATGCCGTTTTGGCGGATTTTTGCCGCATCACGCCAGCAGAGCAAAATGACTGGGCCGTTGATAGTCATCGCAAGGCGTTGGCGGCTCATGAGGCCGGGCGCCAAGCGGCGGAGCTGGTGGCCGTCACGCTAGACGATCCCCGCCGGGATGGGTTCATGCGGAAGCTTTCGCCGGCTGTGGCCGAACGGGCTCCGGTCTTGGCACGTCATGGTGATGGCGTTGTGACCCGCGCCACGACTGCTGTGGAAGCTGACGCGGCTGCAGCGTTGGTTGTTCGCCGTGTAGAAGCGGAAAAAGGGCATGGGCTGCGCGTGCAGGCTTGTTCTCAGCAAGGCAGTGATCCGGCACAGCCCGGCTTGGCGCCGGTTGCCGCGCTCAAGGACATGCAGAGGCGGCACGCGCTGGACTATGGCTGTTTGTCCGTGGTGGAGATGATGGAGGCTTATGCGGTGCAAGCGCTGGCGTGTCTGGCCCCCTTCAACTTTGCACCGGGGGCCATCAACCGTGGCGGCGGGGCGTTGGCCCGTGGTCACCCCATTGGCGCCTCAGGCGCCATTCTGATGGTGCGGTTGTTTCATGAACTGGCTCGAGAACCCGTTGGAGCGCGAGGCCTGGCCGCCATTGCTGCAGCCGGTGGCTTGAGTACGGCAGTTGTTGCGCAAAAATTGGGCTGATCACATCACTCAAGCGGCTTGATCTGCGGGTTGTCCCCGGATGCAGATATAAAACGGTTGAAAACCCGGTCTCGGCATTTCAAGCAATCAATGATCGTTTCATTCTCGAGGTCGACTCCAGCGATCCGGCACGCACTTGCATGATGGGAGCGGCATCCGGAGCGCCTGAAGCCATCTCGGGAGGTCAAGGAGAAGAGATTCTCTTGTTTTGCGGAGGCGCCGCGTTACCTGCCACCTTGACAGGGCGCTTGGTGTTTCCTTTTCGCTTTGCCAGCAGCTGTGCTGCTGTGCCAGTCTTATTGTGACCAGTAACAAGCATAGTATGTTCTCATGACCAGACCGCCTCATCTTGCCAAGGAAATGGCCCTGTTCCTCGACTTTGATGGAACCCTCGTCGAACTGGCTCATACGCCGGGTGCGGTTGCCGTGTCCGATCAGCTGATCCCCACCCTGCAGGAGGTCCAGGATCATCTGGATGGCGCGCTGGCGGTGGTCTCCGGGCGCGACGTGCGCGACATAGATCGGTTTTTGGACCCGCTCACGCTGCCCGCTGCGGGCTTGCACGGCTTGCAACGCCGGCTGACCGTTGGTGGGGAGTTGGAAGCAGCGAAGGTATGGCCCGGTGTTGCCGAACTGCGGCAAGACATCCTGCTTTCCGGCATTTTGACCGATGGCGTCAATCTGGAGGACAAGGGCAGCGCGCTGTGCGTGCATTACCGTGCCGCACCGGACCGTGAAGAAGAGGTTCGGGCGCGGGTTGTCGAAATGACCGCCCGGTTCCCCAGCCTGCACGCCATTTTCGGAAACATGGTTGTAGAGGCCAAGCCAACGGCCGAGGACAAGGGCACGGCTGTGCGCCGTTTTCTGGAAATGCCGGCCTTCAAGGGTCGTCTGCCTGTGTTCATCGGTGATGATGTAACCGATGAGGATGGCATTGCCGCCGTTCAGGCCCTTGGGGGCTACGGCATCAAGGTTGGCGCACAAGACAGCGCTGCGTTTTTCCGCCTGCCCACGGTCAAGGATGTACATGACTGGCTGGCGCAGGCCAATGACATCGTATCACTTGAAAACCAGAGGCTTCGATCACAACACGACGCCCCCTGATTAAAGAGGTTACTTCATGAGCGACAAGCAGCTTCCTTCCTTTCCTGTCGTTCCGCTTTCTGAACCCAGCTTGAACATGGCCATGATCGGCAATTGTTCCTATGCGGGTCTGATTGATACCATGGGACGCATTGTCTGGTGCTGTTTGCCGCGGTTCGACGGGGACCCGGTGTTCCACTCTCTGTTGGGGACCCGCGGAGAAGAGGGCGATGGCGCCTTCTCCATCGAACTGGTGGGCGCGGTGCGTTCCGAGCAGCAGTACGTTGACAACACCGCCGTTGTGAAGACGCGTCTTTATGATGATGATGGCAATGCCATCGAGATTACGGACTTTGCTCCCCGCTTCAACCGCAAGGGCCGGATGTTCCGCCCCAACGCCTTGGCACGCCGGGTCGAGCCCATCAGCGGTCACCCGAAAATCCGGGTGCGTTTGCGGCCTCGGTTTGACTGGGGCAAGCGCACACCGGAAATCACATTTGGCTCCAACCACATCCGCTATGTTGGCGATGGCATTGCGCTTCGGCTGACGACCAATGCGTCCGTGACTTATGTACGCGAAGAAACCGCGTTTTTGCTCGACGGACCGCGCGCTTTCTACTTCGGGCCGGATGAAAGCCTGACTGAAAATCCGGAGAAGATCTGCCGTGATTTCGAAGAGGAGACCGAGCGTTACTGGCGTGTGTGGTCTCGGCGTCTCGGTTTGCCGCTAGAGTATCAGGAAGCGGTAATTCGGGCGGCCATCACCTTGAAAATGTGTACTTTCGAGGAAACGGGCGCAATTATTGCCGCTGCTACAACTTCCATTCCGGAAGCCCACAACACGGTGCGCAACTGGGACTACCGCTATTGTTGGCTGCGCGATGCGTTCTTTGTGGTGCGCGCGTTGAACTCCCTCTCTGAAATGGAGACGATGGAGAACTATCTGCGCTATCTCAACAATATTACCAGCATGGCCAATGGTGGTCATGTCCAGCCGCTCTACGGCATCGGGCTCGAGGCCAGAATTGAAGAGCAGATTGTCGATTTGCCGGGCTATCGTGGCAACGAGCCGGTACGCGTTGGCAACCAGGCCTATGAACACTTCCAGCATGATGTGTATGGCAATATCGTTCTGGGCGCGTCTCAGGCGTTCTTTGACCGGCGCTTGCTGCGTCAGCCGGGGCTGGATGACTTTCAGCGGCTGGAAAAGGCCGGTGAAAGGGCCTTCAAACTCTACAATGAGCCGGATGCGGGCATTTGGGAGTTGCGCACGCGCGCAAGGGTTCACACGTCGTCCTCCCTCATGTGTTGGGCCGCCTGTGACCGGCTGGCCAAGATCGCGGACAACTTCGGTCTTGAGGATCGGGCTGCCCATTGGCAGGAGCGGGCCGATATCATCCACGCGGCCATCTGCGAGAAAGGTTGGAACGAGGATATCGGGGCGTTTACAGAAAGCTTTGGCGGCAAGGACATGGATGCCAGCTTGCTGTTGATGGCGGAAGTCGGCTTCCTGCCTGCCAACGATCCTCGGTTTATTGCCACCGTTGACAAGATCGGTGCCAGCTTGCGCCGCGGCAATCATCTGTTCCGCTATCATCAGGCCGATGATTTTGGAGAGCCGGAGAATGCCTTCAATATTTGTACCTTCTGGTACATTGATGCTCTGGCTCGGATTGGTCGGGTCGAGGAAGCTCGTGAGATCTATGAGGAGCTGTTGTCCTGTCGCAACCACGTGGGTTTGCTGTCAGAGGATACATCGCCGAATTCTGGCGAACTTTGGGGCAATTTCCCGCAGACGTACTCCATGGTGGGCATCATTAATGGTGCGGTACGGTTGTCAGCGTCGTGGGATAAGGTAACCTAGGGCGTATTCGGTACAACTAAAATTATTGGAGGTCGCCCATGAGTCGCCTGATTGTCGTTTCCAACCGTGTTGGTCCCTTGAAAGACAGCGGCAAGGCAGGCGGCTTGGCTGTGGCCCTCGTGGACACACTGCGTCAAACAGGTGGTATCTGGTTCGGCTGGACCGGCAAGGTCTCCGAAGAGGGGACCTTTGGCCTGTTGCATGAAGAAAAGCACCGCAAGGTGGTGATGCAGCAGATTGATATCACTCAGCAGGACTATGACGAGTTCTACATTGGCTACGCCAACCGCACTCTATGGCCCGTCTTGCACTATCGTTTGGACCTGGCGGAGTTCGATCGGCGCTATGAAGAGGGATACCGCCGAGTGAACGAACGTTTCGCGGCGCGTCTTCATCCCAGTATTCAGCCCGATGACACAATCTGGGTGCATGACTACCACTTCTTTGGTCTGGCTGCGCAATTGCGTGCCATGGAGGTGGAGAACCCGATTGCCTTCTTCTTGCATATCCCGTTCCCGGCACCCGAAATTCTGGCGGCGCTGCCAAATGCGGAATCGTTGGTGCGGCGTATGCTGGCCTATGACCTTATCGGTTTTCAGACCGAGCGGGATGCTGCCAATTTCCGCCGGTTCGTGGTGGAAGAGTTGCAGGGCGAAGATCTTGGCAACGACCGGGTGAGTGCCGTTGGCCGTGAGGTGATTGCCCGGGCCTATCCCATTGGCATTGACGCTGAGAGCTTTGCCCAGTTCGTACATTCGGCTGATGCCCGCCGCCATATGGCGCGGGTGGAGAAACTTCTGGATGGCCGCCAGCAGATTATTGGTGTCGATCGCATTGATTATTCAAAGGGGCTACCAGAGCGCTTCAAGGCCTTTGAACGCTTGCTGGAGGATTACCCGGAGAACCGTGGGCAGGTCAGCCTGATGCAGGTGGCTCCTCCCTCGCGTTCCGAGGTCGACAGCTATGTTGATATTCGCAACGAACTGGAACACCTAACCGGGCATATCAATGGCCGTTTTGCGGATCTGGACTGGACGCCGATCCGGTTTCTGACGCGCTCGTTCAACCGCAAGGCGCTGGCCGGTGTATACCGGGAAAGCAAAGTTGGACTGGTAACGCCCTTGCGTGATGGCATGAATCTGGTTGCCAAGGAGTATGTGGCGGCACAGCGCCCCGAAGATCCTGGCGTATTGGTTCTTTCTCGGTTTGCAGGGGCGGCGGAGCGCATGAAGGAAGCTCTGATCGTCAACCCGCACTCGGCCGAAGAAGTGGCTGCCGCCTTGCAGACAGCGCTGACAATGCCGTGGGAGGAGCGCCGCGAACGGTGGCTTGCAATGTATGAACGCATTTGCGAAGAGGGCGCTCATGAATGGGCACAGGCCATTTTGAGCGATCTGCGCACCGAGTTCGCCGCCTATTCAGCCTGATCCAACGGGCTGGCGAGAAACAGGAAAAGGCCGGCGGATGGATCGCCGGCCTTCTGCATTGCTGGAGAACACCTTGGGGTGGGGCTATTCTGCGGCGTCGGTTTTTAAGACACCGCGCCGGATCTGGTCTTCCTCGATGCTTTCAAACAGCGCTCGGAAGTTGCCTTCGCCGAAGCCTTCGTCGCCTTTGCGCTGGATGAACTCGAAGAAGATTGGCCCGATCACGGTTTTGGAGAAGATCTGCAACAAGATCTTGGTCATGCCACCGTCGATCACGCCTTCACCATCAATCAGGATGCCGTGTGTTTTCATGCGCTCGATGGGTTCGTCGTGGCCCTTCACGCGCTCGTGGCTACGCTCATAGTAGGTGTCTGGCGGGCCGGGCATGAAGCGCAGGCCGTTTTCGGCAAGCTGGTCTGTTGCGCCATAGATTTCATCGGTACCGACCGCGATGTGTTGAATGCCCTCGCCCTTGTACTTCTTCAAGTACTCTTCGATCTGGCTGGTATCATCCTTGGATTCGTTCAAGGGGATGCGGATTTTGCCACAAGGAGAGGTGATCGCGCGGCTCACCAGACCGGTGATCTGGCCGTCGATGTCAAAGAAGTGGATCTGCTTGAAGTTGAACAGGTCGCGGTAAAAGTCCCACCACTTGTCCATGTTGCCGCGATACACATTGTGGGTGAGGTGGTCGAGGTAGTAGAAGCCGACGCCGGTCGGCTTTGGATCAACCTCGTCAACCCAATCGAACTCCTCGGAATAAGCCGATCCCTTGTCGCCGTACTTGTCGACGAAGTACAACAGCGACCCGCCAATGCCGACGATTGCCGGCACATCCAGCGTTTTGTCAGTGCCCTCATAGGGTTGGGCCCCCTTGGAAACAGCGTGCTGGAAGGCTTTCTGGGCGTCCACGACACGCCATGCCATGGACGGCGCACAGGGCCCGTGAGCCTCCACGAACCGGCTGGCGAAGCTGTTGGGTTCGGCGTTCAGAATGTAGTTGATGTCGCCCTGCCGATAGACGGTCACGTTCTTGGTCTTGTGGCGGGCCACAGCGCTGTAGCCCATCTTGCGAAACAGCACGTCGAGCTTTTCAGGCTCCGGATGTGAGAACTCTACAAACTCGAAGCCGTCGGTTCCTGCGGGGTTGTCCGGCGTGATTTGCGCTGGGGGGGCGTCATGCGGAAAGGGTCCCATTGTGTCTCCTCCTCTTTGTTGATCTCAGTATCTGAAATATCTGTTGCGACGTCTGTGCGTTTTTGCGTATGTAACAGGGCGTATATGCACGGTTTGTGCGTGAAGGAGGCGGAAATGACGATTGGTGTTGAAGTGGACGCCTTTGATCTCAAATTGCTTGCGCATTTGCAGGAGGACGCCTCGCGGACCAACGCGGAACTGGGCACGTTGATCCACTTGTCGGCGTCTCAGGTGTCGCGGCGGCGACAGCGCCTGGAGAATGCGGGGGTCATCCGGCGATATCGCGCGGATCTGGCGCCGGATCTGCTGGGCTTTGGCGTCATCGCCTTTGTTGGCGTGACACTGGATACCCACAACAGCGAGAACTCCGCCCGGCTTCATGAGTTGATGGGGACGCTGGCGTGTGTGCTGGAAGCCTATACCATGACCGGCGACATGGACTACCTGCTCAAGGTGTGCGTATCGGACCTCAAAGAGCTGAGCCGCTTCATCAATAACGATCTGCTGCCTCATGAGGCCGTACGGAACGTGCGATCATCCATTGCCATGGAAATCATCAAGGATGAAAACCGGCTGCCTCTTCGCAAAGTGTAACAAGACCTTGTTTCCGTGATGATGTGTACCCAAATCTTTCCAAAGTGAGTTTTGAGAAAGGTCAGGTAGAGACATGTTCGATCCAAAGCAGCTGGTTGATCAGTTCCTTGGCTCAGGCGCGCAGCAGGGTGGCGCAAGCCAGCGCGCAGGGGATGCATTGCAGCAAGGAAAAGGTTACCTGCAAAACAATGCGGGCGGGCTTGCTGGCGGAGCGCTGGCCGGTGGTCTGGCGGGTCTGCTTCTGGGGTCGAAAAAGGGCCGCAAGCTTGGCAAGAAGGCCGTAACCTATGGCGGTCTCGCGCTTGTTGGTGGTCTGGCCTACAAGGCCTACAGTAACTGGCAGCAAAACCAGCAGAACCCGCAGGCTGGGGGCTCAGGTACCGCGCCCACGGCAGGTGGTGCGGGCGGCGGCGCAGCCGCGCCGGAGCAGGTGGCTTTGCCGGATCCTTCAGGCACGGCATTCGAACCAGCGGCGGCACCCGGCGGCGAAAGCCAGATGGCACTGAATGTGCTGATTGCCATGATCCAGGCGGCCAAGGCAGATGGCCATATTGATGCGCAGGAACAGGCCCACATTTTCGAGCAGATCGACAAGTTGGGTCTCGGGGTGGAGGAAAAGGCCTTCATCATGGATGAACTTCGCACACCGCTGGATATCGACAAGGTGGTTGCCGCAGCCACCACGCAGGAACTGGCGCTGGAGCTTTATACGGCGTCGCGCTTGACCATTGAGCCGGATCACCCGGCCGAACAGGCCTATTTACAGATGCTTGCGGCGCGGCTTGGGCTGGAGCCAGCTTTGGTGAATGAGTTGGAACAAGCGGTTGCCGAAGCTCAGACCTGATCAGCGATGATGTAGATCGGGATCGGCTGTCCGATCCTGCGATGGAGCCTGTGCAGTGACCTCATTGCACAGGCTTTTTCTTTTGGCCCATTGGAAACGGGGATGAATGCGGCATAGTCTGAGGCAGGGTGTCGTGCCCGTCACTTGCTTGCTCTGAGGATGTATGATGGTGAATGTGCTGCGCGCAGTAGGCTTGAGTGTGATGCTCACTGTTTTGGGCTGGATTGGTCCGGCGCATGCCGGTTTTGTAATGGGGGCAGCCAGTCTGACCGATGCTTTGCAAAGTGCTGGCGAGGCGTTTGAGAAGGAGACCGGCTCAACGCTCACCTTCTCGTTTGCCGGATCTGCTGTCATCGCCCGTCAGGTGGCACAGGGCGCGCCCGCGGGTGTGGTTGCGCTGGCCGATGCCGCGTGGATGGACTATCTGGTGACGCAATCGGCCGTTGAAGAGGGCACGGTGGTCTTGTTGGCTTCCAATGAACTGGTGCTGGTGACACCGGCTGGAGACGCGGCTCCCTTGGCGCTCACGCCAGAGGCAATTGCGGCGCGGCTTGGCGCCGGGCGTTTTGCCATTGCCGAACCGGAGACGATTCCTGCCGGCCGGTATGGCAAGCAGGCGTTGGAGACACTGGGGTTGTGGTCCAAAGTGTCCGCCCGGCTGGCACCCATGGAGCATGTGCGTGTTGCGCTGGCGTCCATTGCTCGGGGCGAGGTGCCTCTCGGGCTGGTTTATGCCACTGATGCGCAGGTCGAGCCGCGGGTGGCGGTGGTGGCCCGCATTCCCGCCACGGCGCACAAACCCATCGAAATCCCCATGGCGTTGACGCCGCAGGCCGATGAGACCGCACGGGCTTTCTATGCCTATTTGCAAACGCCGACGGGTCAGGCGGTTCTGGCGCGTTACGGTTTCAAAGTCTCGGGGCTGTGATGCTGCAGCTCAGCCCGGCGGAGTGGAGTGCTGTCGTTCTGTCTCTTCAGGTTGCTGGCGTGGCCGTGGCGGCCATCTTGCCGTTGGCGATTGCACTTTCCTATTGTTTGTCGCGCTGGGCGTTTCCGGGCAAAACCCTGGTCATCGTGATTACGCATTTGCCTTTGGTCCTGCCTCCGGTTGTGACCGGGTATTTGCTGCTGTTGGGGTTTGGCGCGCGCGGGCCCATGGGACAATGGCTAGCGGACTGGATGGGATTGACCTTTGCTTTCCAGTGGACCGGAGCGGCGCTGGCGGCGGGTGTCATGGCGTTTCCGCTGGTTGTCAGGCCCATCAAGCTGGCGTTTGATGCGGCTGATCCGTTGTTGGAGGAGGCGGCGCGGGCGTTGGGCACGTCCCCGCTGAAAACCTTTTTCCTTGTTTCGCTGCCCTTGGCGCTACCGGGCATTCTTGCAGGGGGCATTCTTGGCTTTGCCAAGGCCATGGGAGAGTTTGGCGCCACGATCACCTTTGTCTCCAACATTCCCGGAGAGACCCGCACCTTGTCGCTGGCACTGTATACGGAGTTGCAGAAAGTGGATGGCGAGGCGGCGGTTTTGCGGCTTGCACTGATTTCCGTTGGTATTTCCGTTGTTGCCCTTGGCAGTTCCGAAGTGTTGGCGCGTTTGGTCGCCCGGCGGGTCAGGGGGTGTGCATGATCGCGGTGGATGTGCAGGGACGTGCAGGCAACTTTGCAAGTTCAGTGGCTTTTGAAAGCGCGGGTGATGTCACGGCGGTTTTTGGGCCGTCCGGTTGTGGCAAGACAACGCTTATCCGCATGATCTGCGGCCTGCATACGCCGGAGCGGGGGCAGATCCGCGTGGGTGACACGTTGCTTTATGACCAGCGGGCCGGTCTGAATGTGCCCGCCCACAAGCGCCGGCTTGGGGTCGTGTTTCAGGAACCGCGCTTGTTTCCCCATCTCGGCGTTACGGCCAATTTGCGCTATGGCCAATGGGCGGGTGGGCGCTCAAGCCCGTTGTCGTTTGATGACGTTGTTGATCTGCTGGGGCTTGGGGCGTTGCTTCAGCGACGCACGGCGTTTCTGTCTGGGGGCGAGCGCCAGCGGGTGGCCATTGGACGCGCCTTGCTGGCCGGGCCGCGCCTGTTGGTCATGGATGAGCCGCTGGCGTCTCTTGACGCGGCCCGCAAGGCGGAAATTCTGCCTTATCTGGTGGCTTTGAAGGCGGAAATCGGTATTCCCATGTTGTACGTCTCTCATTCCTTGAGCGAAATCGAGCAACTGGCGACCGATATGGTGGTGATGACAGATGGCCGTGTTGTGACCTCGGGCGCGTTGGATGAGGTGCTCAACCGGCTGGACGTTCCCGGCTTTTCAGAGGGGCCGGAAGCAGGGTCCCGAGTAAAGGGGCGCTTGATCGCGCATGACGAAGATACCGCAACCGGTCGGATTGCATTTGAAGGCCAGCAGGTGGTTGTGCCCTTGCCCCGTCCAAGATCGCTCGGTCCCGTTTTGCTGCACATTCAGGCCAAGGATGTCATCATCGCTCTGGAGCCTCCGCGCGGGCTCTCCATAAGAAATCAACTCAGCGGGAAAATCGCGGCGCTTCATCAGCCTGCCGGGCCCTACGTGGAGGTGCTGGTACAAGTCGGGGCGCAACAGGTCCGGGCGCGTATTACTCAACTGGCCGCCCGTGATCTTCAACTGGATGTGGGTCAGTCTGTCTATGTCTTGATCAAGAGTGTGGCACTGGAACCGGCCCTTGGGTGAGGGGCCGTCTTCGCCAAAAAACGAGCCGCTCTCCACTGCCGATCCACTGGGGATCGGCGCGTGGCTTGCAACACCGCGACACCTCCGGCATAAGGCCCACTTAAAACCACAGGGCCACTCAACACAGGAGCGCGCGTTCATGGACGATCGCCTCAAACCTTTTCTGGGCACATGGATTCTGGATCCCGATCAATCAAACTACGAGCAGGGAGCTGTGCCACTGGGCGGCAGCCTGACCATCGCCGAAAAGGAAGGCGAGATTGGTTTTTTCATGAAAACCGTTGAAGCTGACGGTGAAACCTACGAGGCCAACTTTTCCGGTATTGCGGATGGAGAAGATCGCCCGATGCCGGAGAACCCGTTTGCCGATACCCTGGCGCTGACTTTTGAAAGCGACCGTGTTTTGACATCCGAGGCCAAGCGGGGCGGGTTGACCATCATGTCAGCGCGGCGTGAGTTGAACAGCGCCGAAGATCGCCTCACCGTCTATCAAACTGTTCATGTGCTGGATTCCGGTAGTTTCACCAATGAAGCGGTGTATGTGCGGGCGCACTAGACGCCGCTGCCTTCTGGGCTAACCTTTGCCGCTGTGCCTCGTTTGGAGTTGCGTTGCGCGGTGCCGGCTGTCTCTTCGGTGACGCTTTCGCCGCGCAGAGCGTTTTCCAGTCGATCAAACAGGCCGGTCGGATTGACCAGATCGCAGGGATAAATTTCCACGTAGCCAATGCCTGCCTTTTTAAAGGCAAGCGCTTTGGCTGCCTGGCTTGGGTCGGCTGGCGCATCCGGCTCAGCCGCGTCGCAGGCCACAAGGGCGGACCCGTCCGCAGATACCACGACAAAGTCCAGGCAGGTTTGGGCAAGCCAGCGTTCAGCTCTGCGGCTGCGGTCTGCGGGCCTGCTGCCCGGTTTGGATGCGGCCATCAAAGCACGCAAAGGCACATGGGCGAGCACACGGCAATCGCCATAGCCTTCGCCCTTCATGAAGTGTTCCAGCAGTTTTAACGCCTTGCTGTCCTCGGTGCTGAGAATGGGCAGCGGTGCCAACTGCGCCTCGCGGACAATGGCGAACTGATGCTGTGAAGTTTGACTGGCATGTGTCCCTGCCGATCTGTCGCGCCAGTTCGGTATCAAGCGACCGCACAGGCCACCGATGGCGAGACCGAGCACAGTGAAGAGTGCTTCGCTCATTTGTTTCAACCCTGTGTCTTTTTATCAGCCAGATATCACAATTAATGGTAGAAATAAATTAAAATACGTGTCTTTTTTGACGCAAAATTCCCGTTGCGACGCCAGGGTTGCATCATTTGTCAGACACAATCAAAGCATCGCGACGAATTTGATGCCTTCTAAGGGTGAGAATCCAGCAATCAGGCTAGAAGTTGATAAGCTGGCCGCACACCATCACGCCGCCCCAGGCGACAAGTCCGATCAAGCCGGCCCAGCGAAAACGGCGGATTGTTCCTCGGGAATCGACACGGGCCAGATAACGCCAGGCAGGGACGAACCGCAGCGCCAGTGCATTGAGCAGCGCCGCAACAAAAAAACCGGCCTTCCACCACATCATCTCGTTTTGCACGTAGCCGCGCGCATTGAGAGACAACAGCAGCACACCAGAAACAATGGCCACAAGTCCGCCCACAAGGCTGGAGCGCACCAGCACCCGCGCCAGATCATGAAGCGGTGCAGAACGCCAGACGCCGAGCATGCGCAGGTTCATGGGGACCAGACAGCCAAACAGCAATGCGGCACCAAGGGCATGGGCCAGCTTGGTTGCGGGCAGAACCCACCACCCGTAGCCGAAAACGGATCTGATGCCCGAGCGTTCCAGTTCGCCCGCAAGGTCGAGTGCGATAGTCAGAGGATCCATGTCAGTGCCCGTTTGATCTGCAAGCAAACTTGCGCGCTCCGCTCTGGCAGTGCAAGCCACCTGCGCCGATATGACGGCCGTCCCCCACTGTTTTGTTGGTGTGGTTGGTCAGGGGCGTTTGCATCGCGCCGGGCAACGCACAAAATGACAGTTTCGTTCAAACGAACGCAGGACAAACGATGGCTGCGAGAGCGCCAACGGCGTTGTTTTCTTGAGAATCTTTCACTGGATCGACGTGATGAGCTTCATTCCTGAGTGCAAAGGCGCGGGGATATCCTAGCATTTGCCGCCAAGCGTTGGTTCAAATGGCAAATGACATGAGGGGCTGCAGCGCTTTACGTGGCTGCGCCCGGTTGACAACAACAAAAAGACAGGGCAGAACCTTTGCGTTTTCTATTCCAAGAACGGGCACTGCCGGATTCATGGCTGATCTGAAGATCACATTCGCGACCACACCAGCAACCGCGGCTTCTGCGGCGGGCGCGATGATGTCTGCCCGAATGACAACCACACTGAAAACAACAATGACGACCACAACCACCGTCTGACGGTGCCTCTCTATTCCCGTGCTCTCCCCCGGGATGGAGGGCGCCAGAGGGCTCTCGGGGCGCACGGCGCTCAGAGTGTCCACGGGGGAGACGAAGAGGAAAAGAACCAATGGGTTACAAGGTCGCAATCGCAGGTGCCACCGGCAATGTGGGCCGCGAAATGCTCGAAATTCTCGCAGAACGAGGCTTCCCGGCAGAGACGGTTGTGCCACTGGCGTCCCGTCGCTCCCAAGGCCGTGAGGTGTCTTTCGGTGACAAGACGCTGAAGGTGCAGGCCATGGAGAACTTTGATTTCTCTGACGTGGACATCTGCCTCATGTCGGCCGGAGGTTCCATTTCCAAGGAATGGGCACCTAAAATCGGCGCCAAGGGTTGTGTGGTTATCGATAACTCCAGCGCGTGGCGCTACGATGCGGATGTGCCTCTCATTGTGCCGGAGGTTAATGCAGACGATATCGTCGGGTTCAAGAAGAAGAACATCATTGCCAACCCGAACTGCTCGACAGCTCAGCTCGTCGTTGCTCTGAAGCCTTTGCATGATGCCGCCAAGATCAAGCGTGTTGTTGTCTCCACGTATCAGTCCGTTTCCGGCGGCGGCAAGGACGCCATGGACGAACTGTTCAACCAGACCCGCGCTGTTTTCGTGAACGATCCGATCGAGCCGCAACAGTTCACCAAACGCATCGCCTTCAACGTCATTCCACACATCGACGTGTTCATGGAGGATGGCTACACCAAGGAAGAATGGAAGGTGCTGGCCGAAACCAAGAAGATGCTGGATCCGGCGATCAAGGTAACGTGTACCGCTGTTCGCGTTCCTGTCTTTGTTGGTCACGCCGAAAGCGTGAATTTGGAGTTCGAAGAGCCGTTGAGTGCTGAAGAAGCCCAGAACATTCTCCGCGAAGCACCGGGGTGTCTGGTTGTGGACAAGCGCGAAGACGGTGGCTACGTCACGCCCTACGAATCCGCAGGGGAAGATGCGACGTACATCTCCCGTATTCGCGAGGATGCGACAGTCGAGAACGGCCTCAACATGTGGGTCGTTTCTGACAACTTGCGCAAGGGTGCTGCACTCAACACCATCCAGATTGCCGAAGTGCTCGTCAATCGCGGCCTGATTCAACCAAAAAACTAATCGGCCAGAGTTATACCAAGAGGGGAACAAGAAAGGGCGGCGGGGTTTCGGCTCCGCCGCTCTACCTTTTAGAAATGTTCATGAATCGGGGAGCGCGGGTATGCGTTCCGCTTTCACGCTCCGGGTTATCCTCTTTTCATCCGCCGCCTTTTTTCTCTATCCCATTGTAAACATTGAGCCCTTTTGGGCCATGATCTGCGCGCTATTCCAGTAAGCGCGTGGGCCTTTCTGAATGGGTGTGGGTCAGAAAGATAGAAAAGGCGATTTCAACATAACTGAATTCTATATGCCTAAAACTCTTTTTTATAACGATGTTTGAGAAATGGCGGAGGCAGTGGTTCCTGCCCCTTCCAGAGTTGCGGTCGCAATGGTGGGAGGGGTGTCTTTGGTGGAGAAGCGAGGATGTGCCGGTGAGCGCAGTGTGGACAGGCTCTAAGTTGTTACGCGATCTATTGTGCGCCAAGTTAAGCTGGCATGCTCCGCCTTTGCAATCGCTTCTGCAACTACCGGGAGACAGTCCAGGGCATGCTTTCAGAAACAACATTTGCCGACTATCAGGCCCAGTCCGCTAACGCCAGCTTTTCCGATTGGCTGGTGCTCAGTGCCGGAGCAAGCTGGCTGAACGCGATCAACCACCCTTTCACGCAGGCCGTTGGTGACGACACCATCTCCGATGCCGACTATGCGCGCTATCTGCTTGAAGATTATAGCTTTATCAAGGATCTAGCTTCCTCACTCGGGTATCTTGTAGCCAAGGCGCCGACCATGGAAGCCAAAGGTGTTCTGGCCGCTTTTCTAGCCCAGCTCACGTCCTCCGAGAATGACTATTTCATTCGCTCGTTTGCGGCGCTGGGTATTGACGAGCAGACCTATCAGGGGGCCGGTCAAGGAGAGGTTACCCGCGCCACAGCCGCCACATTGTTGTCCGCAGCTGGCAAGGCCAAGTATGAAGACGGGCTGGCCTGTTTGCTGTGTGCCGAGTGGGTTTATCGTGAGTGGTGTACCCGCGAAGCGCGCAAGCCGCGCCCCGAACGGTTCTATCTTGCGGAGTGGATTGAGCTACACGACAATCCCGCGTTCTTGCGTTTTGTGGATTGGCTACGAGCCGAAGTCGACCGTGTGGGCGCGATCTTGCCGGAATGGCGTCAGCGAGAGGTTCGGGAGCGCTTTGTGCGTATGTGCGAGTTGGAGGCTGCGTTCTTTTCCGCGGTCAGCCCTGAAGCGCAGGCCTAAAGAGAACAGTCCGGCTCTGCGCCGGGCTTTCCTTAGGTGCCAAGTGCTTGTTCCAATTGGTTGAAATCTGCGTTGCCGCCACATAGCAGCACACCAACGCGCTCGCCGGACTTGGGTTCGTAAACGCCGCTGATCAGGGCGGCCAGTGCTGTGGCTGCTCCGGGTTCCACTACCAGCTGCATATCTCGCCACAGCAGTGCTTGAGTGTGCAAAATGGCGTCGTCTGAGACCAGAAGGCTCTGATTTACAAAGCTTTGGGCAAGGTCGAAACCGTGTAGGCCACACCGGCGCGCACCAAGGCTGTTGGCTGCGATGCTGTTCAGCGTCACATCCACCGGCTCGCCCGCGCTCAATGCAGCATTGAGCGAGCAGGAGCCTTCAGGTTCCACCGCCACAACCTTCACAGCGTTCTGGAAGTAACTGCTTATCCCCCCGACAAGCCCACCGCCGCCGACTGCGACCAATACCGTATCCAAATCCGGGCACTGCCCCGCCCATTCCAAGGCCACAGTGCCCTGACCGTTGATTGTGTCGGGCGCATCATAAGCGTGAATGTCGATAGCGCCGGTTTCTTTCTGGTGCTGACTACACAACTGGGCAGCGTCCGCATACGCCGCGCCCTCCACATGAACATCAGCACCAAATCGGCGGATCTTTTCAATCTTGGCCGGATTGGAGATCTCAGGCACGAATATTCGGGCCTGATGGCCCAATTTGCTGGCTGCACAAGCCACTGCAGCGCCATGATTTCCACCAGAGGCTGCCGTCACACCCGCTTTGGGCACTGTCATCTGGAGGAGTGAGTTGAAAGCCCCGCGCGCCTTAAACGAGCCAGAATGCTGCAAATGCTCCAGCTTTAGATTGATTGAATAGGGCAGGCCAAGGGTCCCCGCGCCGCTTTCGATGGTGGGCGTTTGGCGGATGAATGGTTTAAGGCGTTGATACGCTTTGGCAATTTCCGCTCTATTGATCATCGGATGTCCAATTGAAAGGCTGGAGAAACTGGCCCCGACGCCTCATGAAGGGTGAGGCGCCGAGATGGTTTGTATGGATTACGCCGAAACAGGCAGGGCCTTTTCAACCAGGCGGATGAAGTAGGAGCATCCATAGGGAATAAGGTCATCGTTGAAATCATAGGCCGGGTTGTGAACCTTGGCGGTATCGCCATTGCCGGCAAAAATGAAGGCGCCCGGGCGTTCTTCCAGCATGAAGGAAAAGTCTTCACCTCCCATGGTGGGTGTCACGTCGCTGTTGACCTTCGCTTCGCTGCCCGCCACCTCACGAGCGACAGAGGCTGCAAAGTCGGTTTGGTCTGCATGGTTGCTGGTGACTGGATAGCCCTTGTGGTAGTTGAGGGTGGCTGTTGCGCCATGCGCTGCACAGATACCTTCCACCATGGTTTTCATACGTTCTTCGACCATTTCACGCACCTCATTGCTCAGCGTGCGCACGGTACCGCGGAGTTTGGCGGTCTCTGGAACAATGTTGAAAGCGGAGCCGGCCTCAAAGACGGTGACCGAAATGACGGCGGCATCCAGCGCGTTTGCGTTGCGGCTGACGATGGACTGCAGCGCGTTGACCACCTGCGCTCCCGCGACAATCGGGTCGATCGTTTCATAGGGGCGGGCTGCATGGCCGCCTTGACCGGTTATGGTGATTTCGAACTCATCCGTTGCCGCCATCAATGGACCTGGACGGATGGCGAACTCCCCAACCGGCAAGCCCGGCATGTTGTGGAGGCCGTACACTTCGTCGATGCCCCAGCGGGTCATCAGGCCATCGTCAATCATGGCCTTGGCACCAGCACCACCTTCCTCGGCGGGCTGGAAGATGACCACCACTGTTCCGTCAAAATTGCGCGTTTCTGCCAGATATTTGGCTGTACCAAGCAACATCGCCGTATGGCCATCGTGGCCACATGCATGCATTTTCCCAGGATGTTTGGAAGCCCAAGGCTTGCCGGAAGTCTCGGTCAAAGGCAGCGCATCCATGTCTGCACGCAGGCCGATTGTCTTGCCGCTACCGCCGTTGCGCCCCTTGATAACACCCACAACGCCAGTACGGCCTATGCCTGTTGCAACCTCGTCGATGCCAAAGCCTTCCAGTAACTCGGCAACGCGGGCTGAAGTCCGATGTACCTCATAGAGGATCTCCGGATTTTCGTGGAAGTCGCGCCGCCACGCGGTGATTTCGTCGTGAAATTCGGCCAGTCGGTTGACAATCGGCATGTGTGGAACTCCCCTCAAAGCATTCTGTTAGTTTGGAAGGGGTCCAATGTGCAACTATTTCGCGTGTTTGAACAAGAGATATTGCAGCGCGGAGTGCTGTCTTTTTCTCATGGAATTGTGAAGAGCTGGCAAAAAGAGAAGGCAGAAGCTTGCGCTTCCGCCTCCTGAATTCCCTTGCTCCCGCTTGAAAACGCAAGACTTATCTAAGCGATATCGTGCTTGAGTGCGTTTCTTTCCAACATCTCGCCTTGCTTCTTGGACTTGAGCAACTCACGAGCCTTTTCGAACTTGGGATCTTCCCAGAAAATCATGCAGCCGTTGCACCCGCGTCCGCAGCATCCATCAATGCCAAGACGCGGTGACTTCGGGGTACGGTCCTGATTGCCGTCGGCAATGGCGTCGATCAACTTGTCGCGCAGGGTTTCGTACTTGTCCTGTTGGGCCGGCGTTGCCACGCCGCGCCTTTCAATGCGTTCTGCTGTTCGATCCAGTTTCAATCGGCTCCACTGTTCCGGCGTCAGTGGCTTTTCCTTGCGGATGATCGTGTTGACCGGGAAACGTTCCTTGAAAGTGGAAACATCCTCTTTGTCAAACAGGCTGAAGGGGATGCGTACCACGGGTTGCTTACCAGCGTGCACCTCGCTTGTGACGCTGCCGTCCTTGGCGTCTTCAAACTCGTAAATGCGCAGCAGCACGCTTTGATCCGAAAGCGGCTGCAGGAACTCCAGAACCTCGCCTGCGGTGATCTTGTTCTTCACCTTCATGTAAAACGCGTCGTCGGTCACTTCTTCAATCAGGCCCGCAAATTCCCACTCGCCGATGGAGTGCGTGTCTTCATAGTTGTGGGCGTAATTGTTCAGGCGGCCGTCGTGAAAGGCGGTGGTGTAGCCCCGGTTCGCAACGGAGTACATTTCGTCCATGTACTTTTGCGGGTTCCAGTTTTCCGGATCAGCATAGTAGTCGTCAATGGCCTGCCGATAGGCGCGTGCCACCACGGCCACGTAGTACATGGACTTGTTGCGCCCCTCCACCTTCAGGGAATCGACACCGATGCGCAGATAGTCATCAAGCTTCGGCATCAGGCACAAATCCTTGGAGTTCAGGATGTAGGAGCCGCGGCCATCTTCCAAAATCGGCATCAACTCGCCGGGACGGCATCCTTCCTCGAGCAGGAACTCGAACATGTCGATGTTGTTTTCTGTCAGTTCCAGTTCGTTGATGGTGCCATCCTTCATGCGCATGCGCACCTTGTAGTTCCAACGACAGGAATTGGCACAGTTGCCTTGGTTGGCCCCGCGCTCTGCCATGAAATTGGAGAGCAGGCAGCGGCCGGAGTAGGTCATGCACATGGCACCATGCACGAATGCCTCCAAGCGCACATCCGGGCACTTTTCGCGAATTTCGGCAAGTTCGGGAAAAGACACTTCCCGGGCCAGAACGACCAGTTCGGCGCCTTGTTCTTTCCAGAAGTTGACCGATAGCCATGAACAGACATTTGCCTGAGTGGAGATGTGCAATGGAACGTTTGGCAGCTTTTGACGCATGTACTGGAACACGCCTGGATCGGCGATGATCAAGCCGTCAGGATTGATATCGCGAATTGTCTCGGCGTATTCGTCAAGCTTTGGAATATCCTTGTTGTGGGAGAACAAGTTGAGCGTCAGGTACACGCGTTTGCCATGCTTGTGAGCAAATTCAATGCCTTCCACCACCTGTTCCAATGTGAACTCGGCCTTGGTGCGCAGCGACATGTCCGGCGTGCCAAGGTAAATCGCATCGGCTCCATAAAGCACGGCAATTTTCAGCTTCTGCAGGTTGCCCGCAGGCATCAGGAGTTCGGAACGTCTCATATTTTTATCTGACCGGAATTTGAGGTCGCCTTTCGGCGCAATCGCCGCTCTGGCCTTCAACCCACGGGAAATGGGGCGGCCAGCGGCACGAACTGGCTCTGCTTTTATGCGATTTCCGGCAGTTTGAACAGACAAAAAGCGCGGAGGGCCAGCCGCCCGCGCTCCTGCTGTCCCGGCAATGCTGTGTCAGCCTGCCATTTCGTCCGCTTGTGCGCGTTGACGCGGGCTTTCCTTGGCGCGTGTTCCGCCTTCGGCGGTCTCGTCGCGAGACCGGAATTGTTCTTCCAGCCAGCTGACAAACCGGCGAATTTTGGGCTCACTTCCGCGCTTTTCCCGCCAAACGAGGCGGTAACTGGACAAGACACTCTGGTATTCAGGGAACAGGGGAACCAGGTCGCCGGCGGCTTCCGCCTCCGCAGAAAGCAGGCTTGATTCCAGCGTGATGCCAAGGCCCTTGGCGGCGGCATCAAGACACAGTGCGGAACTGTCGAACACCATGGTTTCGTTGATGATCGGGTCTTCAACACCGGCGCTTTCCAGCCAGTTGTGCCACTTTATGGGACAACGGCGGCTGACAATGATCGGCATCTTCATCAGTTCCGCAGGCTTTTTGGGATAGCCGATGGTTTCCAGAAGATCTGGCGCAATGAGAGGGCGGTATTTCTCCTTGCCCAAGGATATCCCTTCATAGCCCGTGGGCACGTCAATGCCCCGAACAAACTCCACATCGTACTGGCCATCATCCGAGACCCCGTTTCCGTCGCTGCTGGCGACCGTCACCGTGATCTCTGGTGTCTGGGTGGTGAATGCCTTCAGCCGGCTCAACAACCAGCGGCTGGCAAAGCCGGATGTGGATTGAATGGACAACAAGTCCCGGTTACCAACGCTTTCGATGGTGCGCGTTGCAGCGCTGATCCGGTCGAAAGCTTCGGAAACCTCGGCGAAATAACGATAGGCGGCTGCGGTTGGGAATACGGCTCGGGAGCGGCGAACAAACAACTCGAGACCCAAGTGGTCTTCCAGTGCTTTAAGTCGGTGACTGACTGCACTGGCCGTAATCGACAGTTTCTGCGCAGCGGAAACCAGACTTCCCGTTTCCATTACTGCTCGAAATGCAACCAAAGCGTTTAGAGGAGGTAAGCGACCCATGAAAAGCCTTGCATAGACAATTACAGAATAAGGATTGGTGTTTATGAGCTATTTTTTATCATAGCGATTGTATAGTTTAAACACCTTCTGCAGTTGTAAATACAAAAGATGACCTATTATGACATTTTCATTAGTGTTTTCGATCCATCGTGACATTATCAATAATTGTATTAGTAACGGAAAAACTGAGAATAAATTATTGATACTTTGTTTTTACATAGAGTATATCAAAGATAAATTCTATTACGTTAAGTTAGAATTTGATCAGTTTGAGAAGACGCAGTCAATTGACGTTAAGGTCATCAAGCAGAAAGGACCGAAATGGACCTTTCCTATTGCAAGCGCGGTGAGGAATATATCATTTAAACCTCATCAATTGCGTGCCGCATTCGTAAACAACCTTGATTGATGAGAATTTCTTGGGCTCAGAAACTGACCAGCGAGACGGTTACTAAGCTGTGGGAAAAGCGGTGGACAATTCTAGGATGAGCAGCGTTTCATCGGTCTTGATCAAGAAAATCACAGGTAGGCGCCATTTAGCCGCGAAAATGTGGGGTTTGTCGTAGATTAGCCAGCATCAATGGATGAGTGCATTGATGCCTTTTGGTGAAACGTTTTATCTTTCCAGTCGTCGGCCAGTGTATGCGCATGTGTCGTTTTGATGATGCAGGTTTATGCATTGGGAGGAAAACGTGTAACAAGCTGCGTCCACGCCCATGGCGTTATCCGACCGACCCAAAGATAAATTCGCGCAAATTCAAGAGGGTATATAAGTTATATCACGTACTATAATCCGAGATGCCTACCAATAGTCAGGATGGTTGAGGGCTGGGGCACACCGTGTAGTGCCTTCGACAGGTTGAAGAGTTGCGCTGGTCAAGGACTGCGCAAGCCATCCTTCAGGGTGGGCCAGAGGCTGCGGAGGCTTTATCATGGACTCGGTGATCGGTTGGAAGCCAACTTTTGAGTAGAAGCTTGGGTCGCCATAGGTGATTGCCATTTCCACCCCCTGTTTCTGGAGGTCTGTAAGACCGTACCGTATTAATGCCTGACCAACGCCCTTTCCTTGCCACTCAGGCGTGATCGCCACTGGCGAAAGCAGAAAGGCTTGTGGCGTGTTGGTCTCGAATTGTAATCGGGTCCATATAATCGCACCCATAACATCAGTTTCTGCTGTCGCAATGAACACACGCAAATCCTGCGATGGCGTCGTGGTGAGCAGGTCTCGGGCCAAGGCGCCGATCAGGTTTCCTTCCTCGGCTCCTTCCGAGGCCGTAAAGGTGCGGCGCATCAAGTCCGTGACTTCGGAATTGCGGTCTGGTGTTGCAAGCGACAGGTGCATGAGTGCTTTCCGTGATGTGTTCAAAGCTGGATGCGGACGGATATAAGGCTCGCATTTACGGGAAACAATAAAAAGAGCCCGCTTCCAGGGTGGAAACGGGCTTCATTTGTGTTCTTGCTATCTCGGCTGAAGCCTCAGGCGCTAGTTGCCAGGGCCTCCAGTTCGCCAACGATGGCGTTGCCCATTTCCTTGGTGGAGATGGTGGCCTGATCGCCTTGCGCGATGTCCTTGGTTCGCAGCCCCTTGTCGAGGGCGTTGGAGATCGCCTTTTCCAGCATGTCCGCTTCGGTGATCATGTTGAAGGAATAGCGCAGTGCCATGGCGAAGGACGCGATCATGGCAATCGGGTTTGCTGCGCCTGTGCCCGCAATGTCTGGCGCGGAGCCATGCACGGGCTCATAAAGTGCCTTGCGCTTGCCTGTGGCAGCGTCCGGGGCCCCAAGAGATGCGGAAGGCAGCATGCCCAAAGACCCGGTCAGCATGGCTGCAACATCGGACAGCATATCGCCGAACAGGTTGTCACAGACGATGACGTCAAACTGCTTTGGCCAACGCACCAGCTGCATGCCGCCTGCGTCGGCCAGCATGTGCTCCAGTTCCACGTCCTTGTAGGACTTGTCATGGGTGGCGGTGACGACCTGGTTCCACAAAACGCCGGATTTCATCACATTGCGCTTTTCCATGGAGGTGACCTTGTTGCGGCGGGCGCGGGCAAGGTCAAACGCAACGCCTGCAATGCGCTCGATTTCGTAGGTGTCGTAAACCTGTGTATCGATTGCGCGCTGTTGGCCGTTCTCCAGGTCGGTGATGGTCTTCGGCTCACCGAAATAGACACCACCTGTCAGCTCGCGCACGATCAGGATGTCCAGGCCTTCGATGACGTCTTTTTTCAAGGAGGAGGCATCGGCCAGTGCCGGGTAGCAGATTGCGGGGCGCAGGTTGGCAAACAGGCCAAGGTCCTTGCGCAGGCGCAAGAGGCCCGCTTCGGGGCGAACGTCATAGGGAACATCGTCCCACTTCGGGCCGCCAACGGCACCAAAAATGACGGCGTCGGCGGCTTTGGCCTTGGCCATGTCTTCTTCGGAGATGGAGGCACCATGGGCATCATAGGCCGCGCCACCGACGAGACCTTCATCAAATTCGAAAGTGTCAGCCGTACGCTCGTTGAACCAGCCAATGACCTTCTTGACTTCCTCCATGATTTCCGGACCGATACCGTCACCGGGAAGAAGAAGCAGCCTATTGCTTGCCATGGGTCTCACTCGCCCCCTTTTTACGCTTGAATTCGGAACGGTGAGATAAGGCCGGATTTCCGCGCCTTTTGCAAGGCGCGGACCCGATAGATGTCCTCAACGATACCTGCCGTGACGCTCAAGTATCTCAATGCGGTAGCCGTCCGGATCCGTTACGAAGAAGAACCGGGCGATCAGAGTGCCATCGCGGAAAAACTCCTTGATGTCTTCTGGAGCGAGCCCTTCTTTCTGGAACCGGGCGTGTTCTTCATCAAGCTTATCAACGCAAAAAGCCAGGTGGCCATAGCCGTTGCCCAGATCATAGCCTTCTGTGCGATCCTTGTTGACGGTCAGTTCCACTTCGAAATCTGCTTCGTCATTGCGCAGGTAAACCAGGGTGAAGCTGTCGAAGTCAAACCGCTCGGCGATCTCGAGTCCGAAGGCTTTTGAGTAAAACTCAACTGAGCGTGCTTCTTCCAGCACGCGGATCATCATGTGAATGGCTTTTGCCATTTGGGAGCCTCATCGCAGTTGATAGTCAAAAGGGAAACAGGCGAGTGTTGCGCCCCCGACCTAGGCCAGTTTGGCCCATCGTTCAAGAGTTGCGGCAAAAACGGACAGCTGAAGGGGACTAGCTGACGCTGAGGCCCGGTAGCAGCTCCACAGCGGGAATGAACTTGGAGGTTTGCTTATCCATGACACGCAATTCGCCGGCGCCGATGTCGAACCATGCGCCATGAAGCTGAAGGTGCTTGTCAGCAAGACGTTTCTCAATGAAAGGAAAGGTGCGCAGGTTCTTGAGACTCTGCCGAATGCCGGCATATTCCATGCCCAGTTGAGGGTCTTCGTTGGGCTCAACCGGATTACACGCCAATTCTATTGCGGCTGGTTCCAACAATTTGATCCATGGTCCCAGAAACTGGCCCGGCGTGCCGGATGCGATCCCACGCGCTCGAAAGGCCTGCACACCGCCGCACTTGCAGTGACCGAGGACAACAATGTGCTGTACTTCCAGCCCTGTTACGGCGTATTCGATTGCTGCGCTGGTGCCGTGGGTGCCCAGATCATCTTCAAAGCCGGGAACGAGATTTGCAACGTTGCGCACGACAAAAAGTTCGCCAGGCCCAGCGTTGAAAATCCCCTCTGGCGAGACCCGGCTGTCGCAGCACGAGATCACCATGACCTTGGGATCCTGGCCATAAATGGCCAGCGCATTGTATTGCTCCCGCAGTCCCGGATAGGTTTTGTCTCTGAACCGGCCGTAACCCGCGAGCAAGTCCTTTGGAAAATCTTTCATGGTGGTCCGTTGTTCCCCGTGTTTGGACAGCACTGGCCGTGCTTTATCATGCGGCAGTCCGAACAAGATAAGGGAAACACCGCGGGTAATCCGCGCTTATCCACGGGTTGTTCGGACTGGCGCAGATCGGTCTGCTATTTAAGCTTGGCGGTCACTTCGATTTCAACCTTCATTTCTTCCTTGATCAGGTCGCAGATCACCATGGTTGCGGCGGGACGAATGTCGGCGAAATATTCGCCAAGCACAGCGAAAACTGCATCCACATAGGCTCTGTCCGTGACATAATAGCGGGCCCGTACAACATCCTCCAGGCTCGACCCCGCGTCGGCAAGAGCGGCCTTGATGGTTTCAAGGGCGTTGGCTGTTTGTGCGGCTACGTCATCTGGCATGGTCATGCTGTCGTAATCATAGCCTGTTGTGCCGGACACATGCACGTATCCATTGGCTATCACTGCGCGCGAATAACCTGCTGCCTTCTCGAAGGGAGATCCGGACGAAATAAGTCTGCGGTCTGTCATGCCTGCAACCCTCCTCGGTTAGATCAGTGGGTATGTCAGCGCGCTTGGCGCTTCTAATAGTCTAGCACAATTGGGGCTGGGGGATTCAATGGCAAAAACAGCGTGATCGGGTCTCGTCCCAGACCATCGCAGTGGGGGCCAAGGTATTGAAAAGAAAAGTTTTTCAAGAAAAGTAACAGGGGCCATATAAGCCCAAATGCCCCCGCTTCGATCTGAATGTCTGGAGCGGGGGCAGTCTAGGGAGGCTAGAGCTTTTCAGGGTCAAGGCCGCCCATACGGCAGACCAGATCCCATTCCTCCGGCTTGACGGGCTGTACCGAGAGACGCATGGAGGTTACCAGCGCCATGTCGGAGAGCCGCTCTTCGGCTTTCACGTCCGCAAGGGTGACAGGTTTGGGCACATCGCACACAGCCTTGATATCCACGCATTCCCAGCGTGGATCATCCGTGGTGCTGTCCGGGTGGGCCGGAGCGCACACTTCCACAATGCCAACAACTTCCTTGCCAATGTTGGAATGGTAGAAGAATCCGCGGTCGCCCACTTTCATGGTGCGCATGAAATTGCGTGCCTGATAGTTACGCACGCCATCCCATTCTTCGCCTTCTTCCCCTTTAGCCTTCTGTTGGTCCCAGGACCACTTGTTGGGTTCGGACTTGAAAAGCCAGTAGTTCAAATCAGGTCTCCGGATTGTTGATGAGCCAGTTCCACGGACGAATTTCAACGGACTCGAACAGGCCAGCGGAGGAATAGGGATCCTCTTGAGAAATTGCCAGTGCTTCATCTCGGTTGGCACACTCTACAATGAGCATGGTGCCGGTCGAGGTTGTCATGTCGTCTGCGAGGAATGGTCCTGCCGCTTTCACACGCTTGCCAAGGTTCTTGATGAATTCCAGATGCGCCGAACGGGTTTCTTCACGCAGGTTGGTTGCGTGGGCCTTGTCGGTGCAGATGATTGCATACAGCATGGGTTCGCCTCCCGAAGTTCATGCAGAATCGCAAAATACGCGTATCTCATTACTATCCAACACGTAAACTTTAAAGGGGGCAGCGATTCAGTGCGCCTCCCTCTTTAGGGGGCGCGTCATTAGGTCGCTAAGCGCCTTTTCAATGCTCAACTCACCCGCAACAACCTGGGCCACAGCGGCAGCAATCGGCATATCGACGCCGTATTTGTCTGCAAGAGCGACGGCTATGCGTGCGGAATGGGCACCTTCTGCCAGTTTTTGTCCGGGGGCTACCAAGCTGTCGGGAGCCTGGCCACGCCCCAATGCAAGACCGAACGCAAAGTTTCGGGATTGCTCCGAGGAGCAGGTCAGAACCAGATCTCCAAGGCCAGACAAGCCTGTGAGCGTTTCCTTGCGCGCGCCGAGGGCAGCGCCCAGACGGGAGAGTTCTGCGAAGCCTCGCGCTGTCAACGCAGCTTGGGCGCTGGCTCCCAGACCATATCCCACGGCGGCTCCGCAGGCGATGGCGAGGACGTTTTTCAAAGCACCGCCGACTTCCACGCCAATCAGGTCATCTGTGGCGTAGGGGCGAAAACTGGCGGAGGCCAATGCCTTCGACAACTGATCGGCGACAGGTGCATTGCGAGAGGCGATGGTAACCGCAGTGGGCAACCCCTTGGCCACATCCGCGGCGAAACTCGGGCCTGACAGAGCGCAGGCAGTGGCTTGCGGCAGCAATTCATCCACAACCTCTGATAGGCGACGCCCGGTGTTCGCTTCAATACCCTTGGCGCAAAGCACCAAAGGGGTACCTGTTTTCACCAGCGGGCGAAGGGCATCCATCATCTGTGCCGTCGTCTGAGCAGGGGTGACCAAAAGAATGGCGTCTGCCCGAGAGACTGCCTGCGCCAGATCGCTCGTACCCGTTATGTTTTCGCTCCACGTTATGCCTGGTAGGTAGCGTGGATTGGCATGGTCATTATTGATGGCTTTTGCCGTTTGTTCATCCCGCGCCCACTGGGTTACTTCACGCCCGGCGCGACAAGCGGCCAACGCCAACGCTGTCCCCCAGGAACCGCCGCCAAGAACCGCGATATTCTGATAGGATGTGGGCATAGCATAGCCTTTCTTGTCTTATGGTGCCTTGGCCGTGAGCCCGAGGCGGTGACGCAGCAGGGGCAACGGGCGCTGAAAATCCAGATGAAAGCGATCTGGCAGGAGGTTAGCGGGTTCGGTCAGGTCAAGCCACTGGTACCGCATCAAAATGCTTCCTTCGCCTCGGCTGGAATGGTGTTCATAATGATCCCAGCTCAGCGCTGGCTTGCGGCTAATCCGGCCGTGGAACAACGCGCGCATCTGCCAAGTCGGTCGGGGTGTCTCGGTGCACAGGTAAGCTTCCCTTGACAACAAATCCAGAGCGGGGCGAGTTTGCAAGCCGGTTTCCTCTGCAAATTCCCTCAGGGCGCCTTGAAGAAAGCTTTCGCCGGGATCTACCGTGCCGCCCGGTATCCACCACCGTGAATCCTCGGGCATCTCCGGCTCATACATGACCAGCAGGTCTCGCTCACAGGTGAGATAAACATAGGCCTTGAAGACAAGATGCCCTTCAGGTGCTTCGTTTGCGGGCACGTGATATCGGGTCAAAACGGGTTGCGTCACGGTGCCTAGTCTTTCAAACCCAGCCGTTGGCGCAAGCTGGTGAGCGGGCGATCAAAGTCGGCATAAAAAAGGGCGGGAGCCAAAACGGCGGGTTGGGTGAGGTCGATCCATTCATACCGCAGGCGAATGGGCGGCCCGCCGTCGCTTGGGTGCATCTCGAAATGGTCCCAGTGCGTCGCTGGTTTTTTCCTCAGTTCAGCGTGGTAGAACACCCGGTGCTGCCAACCCGGATTGCGGATCTCGGTTTTCAAATAGGTTTCCTCACCCAAAAAGGCGAGAGGTGCAGACAAGGACAATCCGGTTTCTTCTTCAAACTCGCGCAGTGCCGCCAACAGGAAGCTTTCGCCCGGATCGACAGTACCGCCGGGAACCTGCCAGCCTTCGTCTTCCGGAACTTCCGGTTCATGCATGACAAGCAGGTCAGTGCCACAGGTCACGTAGATATAAGCCTTGAAGGGTAAATCGCGTCTGGAAACATGCATCAAGATGAGCCTTTGAATACGATCAGGCGCTCAGACCTTCGCGCCCTTCTTGCCTGACCCATAGACGCTTTGCGATAGCTGGTCCAGCGGCCACCGTGGACGCGGGGACTCGTCCATATCGTCGTCTATGCCGTTTCCCGACAAGGCTGTGGGGTCTTCATCCCGGCTCAAGCGCAGGCGCTCGATACCGGCCCATGCGATCATGGCTGCGTTGTCGGTGCACAACTTGTGTGGTGGTGCGATGAGCCGTGCTTCGCTTTGGTCTGCGGTTTCCTGCAGGCGCTGGCGAATGGCATTGTTGGCGGCTACGCCGCCCGCGATCACCATGGTGGGTTGGACCTGCGGGTACCGCTGGCGGAAAACATCAAAGGCGCGTTCTGTACGGTGCCCTATTACATCTGCGACTGCGGCCTGAAAGGCCGCGCACAGGTCGTTGACCGTGTCTTCGTCTACAGGCTCTTCCTTCAGGGCAGCAGTGCGCACAGCTGTCTTCAAGCCAGCAAATGACATGTCCAGTCCAGGCCGGTCGAGAAGGGGGCGAGGCAGCTTGAAGCGGGATGGATTTCCCTTCTGAGCCGCTCGCTCAACTGCAGGTCCGCCGGGGTAGGGCAGGCCAAGCAGTTTGGCCGTCTTGTCGAACGCTTCACCGATTGCATCGTCGATGGTGGTGCCAAGCCGCTCATAGTCTCCGACGGCCTTGACGAGCAGAAACTGGGTGTGGCCGCCTGATACCAACAGCAGTAGATAAGGAAAGGGAACGTCATCCGTCAGGCGGGCTGTCAGCGCATGACCTTCAAGGTGGTTGATTGCCAACAAGGGCTTGTTTGTTGCCATCGCAATGGATTTGGCCGTCATCAAGCCAACAATGACGCCGCCGATCAATCCTGGGCCTGCTGTCGCCGCTATTGCGGACAGGTCGTGCCAGTCAATTCCCGCTTCGGTCATTGCCTGTTGGGTCAAGCTGTCGAGTACCTGAATGTGGGAGCGCGCTGCGATTTCCGGCACGACACCGCCATAAGTTTCGTGCTCGTGAATCTGGGAATAGATTGTGTTGGAGAGGATCCGGTGCTCTCCTGTTCCATCCAACCGCACCACCGCTGCGGCGGTTTCGTCACAACTTGTTTCTATGCCGAGAACGGTCAGCACCCGGTAACTCCTTATGACCTGTTCTTAGTTTATGCCCGAATGGCCGATTGATTTTATAGGTCGAACGCTTTACTCGCTCCCTTAGCACGAGGTCCTAGCGTTGGAAATGAATTCCTTGCAAAAAAAGCTCATCAAAATCGGCACGCGTGGCAGTGCGCTGGCTCTGGCTCAAGCGCATGAAGCTCGAGATCGCCTGATGGCGGCTCATGATTTGCCCGAGGATGCCTTTGAAGTCGTTGTCATAAAAACATCTGGGGACCGCATTCAGGATCGGCCGTTGTCCGAGGCTGGCGGGAAAGGGTTGTTCACAAAGGAAATTGAGGACGCTCTTCTGGATGGCAGTATCGATATGGCGGTGCATTCTACAAAGGATATGCCGACCGTGTTGCCCGCCGGGCTGGCCCTTACAACCTATTTGCCCCGTGAAGACGTGCGCGATGCATTCCTTTCGCCCAAGGCAACGCGAGTGGAAGACTTGCCTGAGAACGCTGTCGTGGGCTCTTCGTCATTGCGCCGACAAGCGCAGGTCAAGCGGCTGCGTCCCGATATTGATGTTGTCATGTATCGTGGCAACCTGCAGACGCGCTTGCGCAAGCTGGAGGAAGGCGTGGTGGACGCCACGTTCCTGGCGTGTGCAGGGTTGGAGCGGTTGGGCATGACCCATGTAATCACCTCGCGCTGCAATACGGAGCAGTTCGTGCCTGCGGTTGGCCAAGGGGCGATTTGCATTGAGGTGCGCGAGAATGATGCGCAGATGGCTCAGCTGCTAGCGCCGATTCATGACCCGGCCACCGAGATACAGGTCACTGTGGAACGGGCATTCCTTGCTGAAATGGACGGTTCTTGTCGCACCCCGATCGGTGGGCTTGCAGTGATCGAGGCAGACCGGATACGCTTCGTGGGTGAAGTGATCAAACCCGATGGCAGCCAGACGCATCGTGTTGAGCGCGAAGGTTCCGTTTCTGAGGCCGAGGCGCTTGGGCGAGCGGCTGGCAAGGAACTCTATGCCAAAGCGGGGCCCAACTTTTTGGAGAGTTGATGCGTATTCTCGTGACCCGTCCCCAACCAGAAGCCGAACGGACCGCGGTGCAACTGAGGGATTTTGGGCATGAGGTCTTTATAGAGCCCCTGCTCGATTTCGAGGTTGTGACACCTGCGCCAGCGGAACTGGATTTTGCGGGGTTGGGAGCGATGGCGCTCACCAGCGAGCGGGCTGTCAATGCACTGGTGGCGTTGGGTGTCGTGGACCAGTTGACGCACCTGCCTGTGTTCGCGGTGGGTGATCGCAGCGCAGAAGCTGCGGTGCAGGCCGGCTTTACAGAGGTTTACAGCGCCGATGGAGCGTTGGGCGACCTTGAGCGGTTGATCGTACGCCATGGTGTTTCGGGCACTCTTTTTTACCCCCATGGGCGTGATTTGAGTGGTGACCTACCAAAAATCCTCGAAAACTATGAGATAAAATGTCGCGGCGCTTTGGTTTATACCATGAATGCGCGTCAGCGCTTGTCGGCGGAGACCGCGCAGCGTTTGCGTGGCGGCGAATTCGATGCCGTGTTGTTCTATTCCCAGCGGACCGCCCACACGTTTACCGAGCTTTTGCGCCTTGAAAAAATCAAAGTGCTGGTTAACTCTATGAAAGCTCTATGTGTTTCCGAGAAAATAGCCGCAGCGCTGGATGGCTTCGCAGAGGTGGAAATCGCGCGCGAACCCACTGAGGCGGCGTTGTTTGATCTGATTTTAAGGAAACACGCGCCAAGCTAGACCGCAATTCTCTTGATTGCGCTACACTGAAATATGTGGCCTATGAAGATGTGTTGCAGATCGCTTGCCAACCCAGATTGAAATTTACCCCTGTGGTGTACGGATGGAGGATATTTGATGGCAGCTGACAAACCCAAGACCGGGAATACCGGGACCGGCAGCTCCACAAATCGATCTGCTGGTACGCGCCCTTCCGGCCGTACTGCGCGAAAGAGCGTAACCATTGATCTGGAAGCCAAAGAGGTGAAAGTGGCTGCAGAGAAGAAAGCAGCCGAGGAGGCTGCCAAAGCTGCGGCGTCTGAAGACGCCAAGGCCAAAGCTGAAGAAAAAACGCAGCAGACAGCCAAGCCGGACTCCGAGCCGACTAGGGCGGCGGGGAGTGAAGCCAAGCCTGAGAAAGGCAACGAGACCGGCGCGTCAGGAACCAAGACTGATGATAAGCCTGCGACATCGGCGGGCACGGAAAAACAGGCGCCTGCAGCCAAGAGCGCGGAGCCTGAAAAAACTGCTGGTAAGGGCTCCTTGAACGATACTGTGGCCAAGGCCGGATCTGATGATGCCCAACAGGGTGGCAAGGCCACTGCGGGTTCGGTGCCCAAGTCCGGCGCGGCCGCAAAGGCGAATGACACCCCTTCAAAAATGACGGCCGCTTCCAACGCGAGTGATGACAAGAAGGCCTCCACGCAGGAGACGAGCCCCACGGATAAATCCTCCAAGGATGATGCCTCAGGCAAAAAGACTTCCGCCACCCCACCTTCTGGCGGATCTGGTAGCGGCGGAGGTGACGGCAATGGCAAGCAGTCCGGTTCCGATGCTGGAGAGCCTCCGCGCAAGAGCGGTGCTGGCGTCGGTGCACTTGTCGCAGCTGGTGTGATTGGTGGTCTGTTGGTTGTGGGTGCCGGGGCCGGGTTGCACCAAATGGGTCTGATTTCTGTTGCTTCTCCTGATCAGATCAAAAAACAGGATGCGTTGCAGTCCTTGGTGGAGACCTCCCAGGAACGGATGCAAAAGCTTGAAGATCGCATTGCCAGCTTGCAGACGGACCTGGAACAAACGGCGCCGGACACCTCGCTTGTTGATCAATTGAAAGAACGGATAGCCTCTTTTGAAGACACGGCCGCGGCGAACGTCGACCAGATGCGCGCGGCCTTGGGAGAGGCATATGACAGCCGCATGCAATCCTTGAAGCAGGGATTGGATGAGTTGCGCGGTTATGTGAATGAAGGCGCTGCCGGCGACGGCGCTGCAGTTTCCAGTCTCAAGGCTGCCCTTGATAACCTAAAGGCGCAGGTCGACGACCTTTCCGAATCCGGAAAGGCGGCTTCTCAGGAGGCGCTGGATACCGTTACGCAACAAGTGACAAGCCTTCAGGAAGAAGCAAGCAAGCTTCAGCAAAAGGCAAGTGAGCTTGCGGAGCTTCCCGGTGATCTGGAGAAACAACGCGCTGTCGTGAGCTCGCTTGAAACCCGCATTGCACAAACAGCGGCCAATTTGCAGGCGCAGGTTCAAACGCAGGCGGAGACGAAGGTGCAGCTGGACGCCCTGGTTTCGCAACTGAACAGCCTGTCGGACACGGTCACGACACAGCTGGATCGGCTTGAGCAGCGTGTTGGTGATGCCAGTGCTCAGGAAAGGGCGGCACGGGCCATCGCAGTGGCGTCGTTGCAGGCGGCTGTAGACAGTGGCCGGCCCTATCAAACCGAGCTGAGCGCTGTGGAAGCGGTTATGACTGGTGACAAGGCGCAATTGGGACCGCTCAAGGAATATGCCTCTACGGGCATTCCGACACGCAGTGCATTGATGGCACGCTTTGGTGGCGCTGCACGGGCCATGAGCGCCGCAGATGTGACCGAACAGAGTGACGGCGTTGTTGACCGCCTTATGTCCAGTGCGCAGTCGCTGGTTTCCATTCGAACACCTGGAGACAACGAAGGCACAACACCACGCGACCGTTTGGGCCAGATGGAGGCGCGTGTGGCTGAGGGTGACCTGAAAGGCGCAATCGAGGCATACGAACAACTGCCGGAGCCGGTGAAGGCGGCAGGCGCTGGCTGGGTTGGTCAGGTTCGTGCGCGGTTGCAGGCTGATGCTCTGGTGGCTCAGGTAACCGATGAAGTTCTGAAATCGCTTGCTACGGCAAGCCAGCAATAACCGGAAGGATCTGACGGCATGATCCGCGTACTGTTCTTTTTCGCTGTTGTCTTCGTGCTCGCGCTGGGCGGTGCGTGGATCGCTGACCGGCCCGGCATTGTGACGCTGGACTGGGAGGGCTATCGCATCCAGGCCAGCTTGCTCACAACGCTAGTGGCACTGGGCACCTTGCTAGCGGTTACTGTTGTCGTATGGGGATTATTTCGGTTTATCTGGAAGTTCCCCTCCATTACCGGTCGTTTCATGCAGCGGCGACGCAAGGATCGCGGATTTGATGCGCTCTCGCAGGGCCTTATGGCACTTGGGGCTGGAGATGCGTATACCGCGCGCAAGCATGGCCTGCAGGCCGACAAACTTTTGAAAGGTGATGAGCCTGCAGCGAAGCTGTTGCTGGCACAGGCGGCCCAGATGTTTGGCGATCATGCTGAAAGCCGCAAGCGGTTTGAAGCGATGTTGGAAGATCCACGTGCGAAGGCTGTAGGGCTGCATGGCTTGTTCATTGAAGCAGAGCAGGCTCAAGAGCCTGTTGCCGCTCGCCATTTTGCAGAGGAAGCGTCCTCTCTGGTGCCTGGTCTCAAATGGGCTGGCAAGGCGGTGCTCGGCTATCAGGCCGTTTCTGGCGATTGGGAAGCCGCGATTGCCACGCTGAACCGGAACTATTCTGGCAAACTGATCGATAAGAAGACCTATCGCAGGCACAAGGCCGTCTTGCTGACGGCGCGCGCTCTGGAGCTGGAAAGTGAAAACCCGGACCGAGCCCGCACGCTTGCGGTTGAGGCGCATGGTTTGGCTACCGATCTCGTGCCTGCGGCTCTCGTGGCCTCGCGTTTGGCGTCCCGGCGCGGCGATATTCGCAAGGCCTCCAAGATTATTGAAGCGACCTGGAAGCAAGCTCCTCATCCGGATCTGGCAGATGCCTATGCCCATGTCCGTCCGGGTGATTCCGTTCTGGATCGTCTCAACCGCGTCAAGCATCTGGCGTCCTTGCGGGCGCATTCAGGTGAGGGCGCGATGGCGGTTGCCGTTGCAGCCATGGATGCGCATGAATTTGACGAAGCTCGTGCGCAATTGAAGAAGGTGCTGCGCTCCGAGCCGACGCAGCGCGCTTTCCTGTTGATGGCTGATCTGGAAGAGATGGAATACGGCGACCAGGGTCGCGTTCGCGAGTGGATGAGCCGTGCCGTACGTGCACCTCAGGACAAGATGTGGGTGGCTGATGGCATGATTTCGGCTCATTGGGCGCCGGTTTCGCCCAAGACCGGACGGTTGGACGCCTATGAATGGAAGCAGCCGGAAACCAGTGAAGAAGAGGCCATTACGCTCGAGCCCTTGGATGACGCGCTGTTTGAGCCTCCGGTGTTAACGGCCCCGAATGCCACAGCTGCGCCCGCAACGGCGGAAGCTGAGGTTGCGCATGCCGATCCCGAAAACTTGGGCGGGGACAAAGCGTCTTCGGACGAGTCTGCCGACGAGGTTCGCCAGCACCCAAAAGATGCGGAGGCTGAAGCGGGTAGTCACTCTGGTGAAAAGACAACAGAACAAGACAAAGATGCCCCAAAGGCAGACGCGCCGCGTCCCGCTGAAGCCGCTGAGGCTGAGGTGGATCTGGTCGTCATTCCTGAGACAGACCAACCTCCAAAGGAAGATCAGGCACGCAAGCCAGATGGCCCCAAGATGAAGGACGGCAAACTGGTTGAGTTTCCGCTATCCCATTTGCCAGACGATCCCGGGCCGGATGGGGATGAAGATGACGAAGCACCCAAAAAGAAGGGGGCTGCCGTCTACGAGGCGTGAGCAGATGGGCAGGACAAAGCGCCGATGTTTTCCGCATGTTGATTGCTGGTGGAGACCCAAAAAATCGGTGCTTTTCCCTCTTGCATCTTCGAGATCGCTTGGGTATCAAGCTGGAACTCGCCGCGTCCGTCGACATTGGTCCGGATGCCGTGCGCCGCTGTAGCTCAGTTGGTAGAGCAACGCATTCGTAATGCGTGGGTCGTAGGTTCGAGTCCTATCAGCGGCACCAGTTTTCCTATCAATCTGTTTTTGTAGCGAAGTAGCGTCGTATTCAATAATCGGCGAGGCGTCAGCGTGCTTTGAGATTTGCGCGACTATATTCGGTAGATAAAAAAACGGCAGCCTAGGTGAAGGCTGCCGATAAGGTGCGACTCGCATCGCTAGGGAGGTTATATATGTTGCCCGGCGTGGAGAGCGCGGGGCATGGTGTGCGGCGTGTCCTGGGGTAAGGTGCCGCATGCCCTTGTAGTAGGCTCTAGCCGTCTTTTGACCAAACGACCGCACCCTGCACCCATGTTTCCAAGGGTTCTACGTCTTCAGTGATCACTGCGAAGTCCGCTGCAAAGCCAGGTGCGATGCGCCCGTATGTGCGCTCAAGTCCCAGATAGGCCGCAGGATAGAGAGATGCCATGCGTAGTGCTTCTGTCAAAGGTTGGCCGAGCAGCTTGACGCAATTGCGTATGGCGCTGGCCATATCAATATCCGCACCTGCCAACGTGCCGTCTTCCGTGGTGAGTTTGCCATCCCGGCGGTAGATCGTCTGACCATAGAGAATGAAGGTTTCCGCGTCGGTTCCTACAGGGGGCATTGCATCGGTCACGAGGAAGATCTTTCCTGCCGGCTTGGCGGCAAGCATCACCTTCATTAGACCGGGGTGGATATGGTGCCCGTCTGCGATCAGGCCGCACCATGTATCTCGGCCCGCGAGGGCGGCAGCGACGGGGCCGGGCGCTCGGTTCTGGACTGGCGGCATGGCATTGCCCAGGTGGGTAAAGCCGGTCACCCCCATGTGGGTGGCTTCTTCGATGCGTTCATAGGTGGCGGCTGTATGGCCGGCAGCAAGTACAACGCCCGCCTTGGCCAGATCTGCCAGTGATGCGTCGCTCACATTTTCTGGCGCGACTGTCAGCAGGACACGCGCGTTGTGAGGGGCAAGTTTGTTGGCAAGCGCCTTGAGTGTTTCCAGATCCTCTTCACTAGGTGCGCGAATGAAGTCCGGATTATGAACCCCCTTCCGCTCTTTGCTGATGAACGGTCCTTCTACATGAATTCCAAGCACGCCAGAACCTGTAACACTGGCTGCATCCGCGGTAATACCACAAGCGGCGTCCAAGGCTTCCTTTTTGTCGGTAATGAGTGTTGGCAAAACGCCGGTTACGCCAAAGGGACGGACAGCTTCGGCAATGCGATGGGCGGCGGCCACGGTCGGCGTTTCATTGAACAGGACGCCCCCTGCGCCGTTGACTTGCAGGTCCAAGAAGCCGGGTGTCAGGAGTGCATCCGGTGACAGGCGCAGGATTTCTGCACCTTCGGGTTTTGCGTCTGCTGGAAGCAGCGCTTCAACCCTGCCGTTTGCCACCAACACGCCGTGGCCGGATAAAAGTGCTTCGCCGGTAAAAATCCGGCAACCGGTTAGAAAGCGTTTCATCAGCGTGTCTCCGTCACTTTGCGCAGGTTGGGTGGATTGTCGGGATCAATGCCCCGAGTGAGCGCCAGGTGTTGAACGGCTACATAGAAGCTGAGGAGTTGGCATAGCGGATCTATGACCGGGTTGACTCCGGGAACAGTGGGAAGCTTGACGGCTTCCGGTGCTTCGATCGCGGAAAGAACGTCGCCTTCCAAGGCGGTGATACGGGCAATGGTTGCGCGAATCGTATCCGCTGCTTCATCTTCCTGACCAAAGGCCAGCACCGGCAAACCTGTGCCTGCCAGCCCAAGCGGCCCATGAATGACTTCGGCAGCACTGAATGCCTCCGCATGAATACGGGAGGTTTCTTTCATTTTGAGCGCAGCTTCCAGCGCAGCACCAAAACTGAGACCGCGACCGAGCACGAACATGTTGCGGGCATGCTGCAGTTTCAATAGCGCAGGAGCCCAATCCAGTTGTGTGGCAGCATCGAATGCGCCGGGGAGCTGGTCAACGGCACCCAACAAGTGTGTGTCTTCAGTCCATTCGGCCACCAGTTTCAAGAAGGCAGCGCACGAGAGAAGGTAGGACTTCGTAGCGGCGACGCTCGTTTCCGGTCCTGCACAAAGTGGCATTGCCACGTCAGCCAGTTCCAGAAGTGGGGCGGTTTCATCATTCACGAAGCCGACGACAAGTGCGCCCTGTTCCTTGGCCATTTCCGTTAGGCGCAACAAATCTGGGCTGCGACCGGACTGAGACACGGCGATGAAGAGAGAGTCCTTCAAGTCCAGTGATCGGCCATAGACTGAGGCGATGCTCATACCGACTGAGGCAACCGCCCGCCCGGCGTAATTTTCGATGAGTGTCTTGCCATACATGGATGCATGGTCGGAGCTTCCCCGAGCACACGTCACAACAAAACGCGGTGGGGATTTGCGTAGGCGCTGCGCGAGATCTTTTACCGCGCCTTCGTTCTTTGCAAATTGCGCGCGCACACGATCAGGCGTTTCCAACGCCTCCCGGCCGAGTGCGGTCCGGTCTGCTTGGGTCAAAGTCATAGTCTTGCCTTTCCCGAGAGGGTTTAGGTCAGATTTAGTTCAACGACGAAGTCGTAGGCATCGCCCCTGTAGTGTGAGGCGACGAATTCGAGCGGCGCGCCGTCTTCCAGGAAGGTGCGGCGTTCGATGTAAAGAGCTGGAGCGCCTTCCGGAAGTTCCAGTTGGCGGGCCAAATCGGGAATCAATCTCACAGCGCTGAGCCGTTGCAGGGCGCGGTGTGGTGGATGCCCGAGATTGCGTAGATGCTGATACAGCGACCCTTCAAAACCAAAGGGATCCGGCAGGTATTTTGTGGGAACTACACTCAATTCAATGGCTAGCGGGGTCTTGTCCGCCAGACGAAGACGATTAAGTCGAGCAACCTGGTCTCCGGGGCGCAAGTTGAGCAACAACGCTTCTTCCGGGGTGGCTCTGGAGATGGACCGGTCAAGCCAAACCGTTCCCGATTGAAGGCCGCGAGAGGCCATATCCTCTGAGAAACTGGTCAGGGCTGACAGGCGTTGCTCCACGTGAGTGCTGCTGTTGATGAACCACCCGGATCCTTGACGCTTGTTCAACAGTCCCTCTGCGGTCAGAGACGAGAGGGCCTTGCGGACGGTAACACGGGAAACACCGAAACGGTCGGCTAACTCGCGTTCTCCGGGCAGGGCATCATATTCAGCCAGTTTGCCGCTCGTGATCTGATTGCGAAGATGCTTTGCCAATTGCAGGTACAAAGGCAAAGGCAGGTCTTGCGAGAGCTCAATCGGCTCGATCCCCCCGGCCTCTGGAGTTCTAAGCGACATGGTTTTACTCCGAGTGCATCGATAGTGGGCTAAGCATACCAATACCGTACCAATTTGCAAGAACTCATTTCTCGGTAGCAAACCATAGTTTTTAAAATTATAAGCATTAGTGCTAATTGTAGTGATATATAACGAATGAAAACAATGACTTGGATCGATTTATATGATCGACAGATATGTCACCGAGTGGATCTGGTATTAAATTGGTATTAAAAACAGGTTGCGTCCGGTCTACGTCATCGGTATGGTTTTTAGCAGTCCAATATAGCTCCAATTGGAGATCGTGCGCTGGGAGGACACATGTCGGACGGCACAGAAAAAGCGGCAGAACGGTATCGCGGATTGGATACCTGGGAGACGACCGAAATCCTGAACTCTCTATGGGACGGCCAGATGCGCGCAGTTGCTGCATGTCTTCCGGCCTTGGGGGATATGGGGGCGGCCGTTGATGCTGCTGTTGCGCGTCTGGGTGGGTCTGAAGGGCGCCTGATTTATGTGGGAGCCGGGTCCTCCGGCGTCATCTCTCTTCTTGATGCTCTTGAGCTTGGATCCACGTTCGATTGGCCTGATGACCGGGTGCGTGTCATTTTGCCGAGTGGCTTGGATCTCTCCAATGGAATGGCTGATTCGGTAGAGGATGAAGGGACTGTTGGCGCTGATCGCGTCGCGGATCTCGACGTTGGGGACGAGGATGTCATTGTCGGGGTTTCGGCAAGCGGACGCAGTGCCTTCACCATTGAGGCATTGAGGGCTGCAGGCGCCAATGGGGCGTTGACAATTGGTTTTGCCAATAACACCGGGTCACCATTGGAAGAAGCTGCGCAGCACATGATTGTTGCTCTGACGGGGGCAGAAGTGGTGGCGGGCTCAACCCGATTGGCAGCCGGAACCTCACAAAAAGTAATGTTCAATCTTTTCTCGACAACGCTCATGACCCGTCTCGGCGGCATTCATGACAATCTCATGGTCAACGTCCGTCCGGAGAATGCGAAATTGCGCAAGCGCTGTGCCGCCATGGTCGCGCAAATCGCGCAGGTATCTGATGCGGATGCAACTGATGCGCTGGGCCGTTATGGCACCGTTAAACGGGCCGTACTCGGGTTGAGTGGGGTTGCGGACAATGAAATTGATGCGCGGCTGGAGGCTGCGGGGGGCGTATTACGTCGGTCACTGAATTCAGGGGATAGTCGATAATGACCGTTGTGCGTTTACAGGCTCCGATTGCCGGGTGGGCGAGCCCTCTTGCTGAGGTGCCGGATCCGGCCTTTGCCGAGGGGCTCATTGGCGACGGAATGGTGGTTGATCCGTTCGAGGCAGAACTACGGGCACCTTGTGATGGTACCGTGGTTGCGCTTCACAAGGCTCATCATGCTTGCACAGTACGGGCCGCCAACGGTGCGGAAATTCTGCTTCATATTGGCGTGGATACTGTCGAGATGGGCGGCGAGGGGTTTGTACCCCACGTTGAGGAAGGGCAAACCGTCCGAGCTGGCGACAAGCTTGTTTCCTTTGATATGGACATGGTGGCGCAAAAAGCCCGCAGCCTGCAGGTCATTATAGTTGTGGCCAACGGTGAAGCGCATCCCATTCTGGAACGCCGAGTTTACTGTGAAGTTCAAAGTGGCGACTTCATGATGGCCGTGGATGGTGGCGACGCCCCGCAGGCTGAGGAAACGACAATCGAGTCCGATGAGATCGCCACAAAAGACGTGAAGTTGATGATTGCCAGCGGTCTGCATGCACGACCCGCAGCCGCCCTGGCAAACGCCGCCCGCGAGTTTTTTGGTGCGGTCACCATCGAATGCAGAGGCCAAACCGCCAATGGCAAGAGTGTCGTCTCTCTCATGGCCCTGGGTACCCAGCACGGTGATGTTCTGACCGTTACTGCCCAAGGGCCGGGAGCTGGGCCTTTGGTTGAAAAGCTGACGGACGATATTGCTGCCGGGCTTGGTGATGACGTGGTGGAACAAGGTACGTTGAGTGCTTCTCCTTCAGACAGGGCACCCGAAGCTTCAACCCGAGGCGGACAGATTGTCGATTTGTCGGTTGAGATGTTTGCGTCTGACAAAGAAGTCACGCTGGATGCTGGCACTACTGCTGTCGCGGGCATCGCAGTCGGGCCTGCGGTTCGGTTGTTTCATCAGCGCACGGAATTTCCTGAAACAGCATCGGATGCTGCATCGGAGGCGTCACGGCTTCAAGAGGCGATTAACGCCATGAAGACACGGCTTGAAGCGGCTTCTTCAGATGCAAGCCATTCCGCAAGTATTTTTCAGGCGCATGCTGCTTTGTTGCAGGAACCTGATCTTGTGCCTGGCGCCCTTGAGCTGATCAAAGAGGGCAAGAGCGCCGAGTGGGCCTGGACATTCGTCGCCGGGCGCATGGTTCGGGTGCTTGAGCGCTTGAGTGATGCACGCATGAAAGAACGGGCGGCCGATCTCAAGGATCTGGAGCAACAGGTTCTGGGGCTTCTGACCGGGAATGATCCGCGCGCTATGCTTGCAGACTTTCCTGAAGGTGGCGTTTTGATTGCTGACGAAGTGTTGCCATCCGAGTTGACAGCCGTTCCTCCTGGCCGGCTTGCGGGCATTTGCATGGCTGCCGGTGGGAAGACTTCGCACGCTGTGATTATTGCAGAATCCTTGGGTGTGCCGTGCCTGGTGGCGGTCGGGCCAGATATTGCCCGTGTTCCGGAAAACGCGCCGATCATTCTGGATGGGGCCAAAGGTACACTTCGGGTTTTCTCCAGTGAAACGGAACAGCAAAAAACACGTGATGCCGCTGCAGCGCGGGCGGCACAACGCGAGTTGAACCGGAAGCGGGCGCATGAAGTTTGCTACACCGCAGACGGTGCGCGTATCGAAGTCTTTGCCAATTTGGGGAAGGTGGAGGATGCCGCATTTGCATTGTCTGAAGGGGCTGAAGGATGTGGCCTTCTGCGTACCGAGTTTCTGTATCTGGGGCGTTCAAGTGCGCCGACCGAGGATCAGCAGTACATGCAGTATCAGGCGATTGCCGATGCGCTGCAGGGCCGCCCGGTGATTATTCGGACGCTGGATGCCGGTGGTGACAAGCCTTTGACCTATTTCCCAATCGCCGAAGAAGAAAATCCGGCTTTGGGTGTGCGTGGCGTTCGGGCAACTCTGCAGCAACCAGATCTTTTGCGGACACAGCTTCGCGCCATCCTGCGCGTGCGACCCTATGGGGTGGCCAAGGTGATGGTGCCCATGGTGACCTCTATTGACGAGCTGCGCGCCGTGAAGGCGATGATCGAGGAAGAAAGCAAGGCCTTGGGGCGCGATGAGCCCATTGAGGTCGGCGCCATGATTGAAGTGCCGGCAGCGGCCCTGACAGCACGTCAGCTTTCAGAAGAAGCTGCTTTCTTTTCAATAGGAACAAACGATTTGACGCAATACGGGCTGGCAATGGACCGCGGCAATCCAGCTCTTGCGCCGAGCATTGATGCTCTGCACCCCGGTGTGCTGCGCCTGATTGAGCAGGTTGCTGCCGGTGCCGCTGAAAAAGAACGGACTGTCGCCGTGTGCGGTGGTGCAGCTTCAGACGTGGCTGCAGTTCCGTTCCTGATTGGACTGGGAGTGACCGAGTTGTCGGCCACGCCTGCGGTGATCGCTGATGTCAAGGCGTTGATCCGTACCCTGAACCTGGCGGACTGTCGGGCTTTGGCCCAGGCCGCTGTAACGGCTCAAACATCCAAGGATGTGCGCCGTCTTGCTAGCGAAACTGGAGCGTGATCGCATGCAAGTTGTGTGGAGCCAGAATTCAACTCTTATTTTGAAAGTGAGAGCGGGAGGACTTTTTAATGTCGAATAATGCATTTGCGGGCGTCCAGCATTTGGGACGTTCCTTGATGCTGCCAATCGCGGTGCTGCCTGTGGCAGCAATCCTGCTGCGTGTCGGTCAGCCAGACTTGTTGAACATTCCATTTGTCGCCGCAGCTGGCGGTGCAATTTTCTCCAATCTGGGGATGTTGTTTGCCGTTGGTATTGCGGTCGGCTTTGCAAAGGAGAATCACGGTGCAGCCGGTCTGGCCGGTCTCGTCGGTTTCCTCATTGCCCAGCAGGGTGCGGTAAATCTGGCCGGGCTCGAACCTGATGCAGCCAGCACAATGGAAGGCCGCATCGCTATTCCGATAGGCATCATCATGGGTGTCGTCGCCGGGATGATGTACAACAAGTACAACAGCATCAAATTGCCGGACTATCTGGCATTCTTCGGCGGGCGCCGGTTTGTTCCGATCGTCACCGGTCTGGCGGCGTTGGTCGTGGCTGCAGCCTTCGGCTATGGTTGGGCCATATTTGATGCAGCTTTGACCGGATTGACAAACGGCATCACCCACATGGGTGAAATCGGGTTGTTCCTTTATGGCGCACTGAACCGTCTGTTGATCGTGACCGGTTTGCACCACATCCTGAACAACATCATCTGGTTCCTGATGGGCGATTTCACCAACTCGGCTGGACAGGTAGTCACTGGTGACCTGAACCGCTTCTTCGCGGGTGATCCGACTGCAGGTGCCTACATGGCTGGTTTCTTCCCGGTCATGATGTTTGGTCTGCCAGCCGCATGTCTGGCCATGTACCAGTGTGCCAAGCCTGAGAACCGTGCGGCAGTGGGTGGTGTATTGGCGTCCATGGCGCTGACCTCCTTCCTGACCGGTATCACCGAGCCGATCGAATTTGCCTTCATGTTCCTGGCTCCGGCTCTGTACCTGATCCATGCAATCCTGACCGGCGTGTCTCTGGTTGTGATGGATCTGCTTAACGTGAAGCTCGGCTTCGGGTTCTCTGCTGGTCTGTTCGACTACGTGATCAACTTCGGTATCTCTACCAATCCGCTGATGTTGATCCCGGTTGGTGCTGCGTTCTTTGCGATCTACTACTTCATCTTCGTCGCTGCCATTAAGTTCTTCGATCTGAAGACCATGGGCCGCGAAACTGCTGCCGAAGCAGCAGCTGAAACGACTGGTGAAGTCGCTGGTACCGCCATGGCCGCGGCTGGTGATGATCAGGCTGGCTCCTACCTTCAGGCTCTTGGTGGTGTCGGTAACGTTCTGGATGTGGATGCCTGTGCGACCCGTTTGCGGGTCACGGTGGCTGACAACGCAGCCGTCAACGAAGCCGCACTGAAAGGTCTGGGCGCCCATGGTGTGGTCAAGCCTGCCGCTGGCTCCGTTCAGGTGATTGTTGGTCCTATCGCAGATCAACTCGCTGGTGATGTGAAGGAAGCGCTGAAGCGCACTGCCCCGCGTCCTGCTGCGAGTGCAAGCCGTGCAGCCAGCTATCTGGTTGCTTTGGGTGGGGCTGCGAACCTGACCAATGTGGATGCATGTGCAACGCGCTTGCGCCTCAATGTGGTGGATGGCTCCAAGGTAGATGAAGCTGCTCTCAAGCGTCTCGGTGCGCATGGAGTGGTGAAGCCTGCAGCTGGCTCTGTCCAGGTGATCGTTGGTCCGATTGCAGATCAACTGTCATCTGAAATCAAAGGCGAAATGGTTTCTGCCTGATTTTTCCCAACTGGGAGACGAATGGACGCCCCGCTTTATCAGCGGGGCGTTTTTTAGTGTGATGTGCTGAATGTTACTTCCAGCACGCAGTTTGCCTGCAGAGGCGCTTTTGCAATTGTGGGTGATGGGGTGCACGCGCAGGCAAGGACGGGGGCCAAGCGGTCAAAGTCTTTCGGTTGGCGGGTGGATATGATCACTGGGTCTCGGTCTACAAAAAGAATGGCGAGCTGATTTTCCTGGAGGGCTCCGAAGCCATCACCTCGCGTTTGGTTTTCCTGCAACAAGAACACTCTGTTCAAAGCGATGCAGGTAACAACCTTCTCAAGATTGGTGTAACCTTTCGAGGTCCTCAGCCTGATGGCCGAAGCACAGCGAATGGAGTCGAGCATTTCCTCGTGCGTGCCAGCCATGGGAGCCTCTTCTGCTTTTGTAATTATGTTTTGATACGCCACTTGAAACCCCCTGGATTACTTCGGCTCCCCCCTTTCCAAGACAATAAAAAGTCGCAGGGGGAAAGCGATTTCGGTTCAGCTACTTATTGTGAGAAATCATTCATGTAGCTAGGATGCAGGCCGCTTTTCAAGTTGCGCCCTGTGGTTCCGGAGGAACTGGGACGCCCATAACACCTGCATCCGAAGAGGCCTGACAGTGGATACTCATGCGCATATTCTAGAGTTAAAACAATGGCTTTTCGAAAAGGCGCTCCCGCTGTGGTGGGCTGAAGGTGCAGACCACGTGCTTGGCGGTTACTACGAGACGATCGATCTGACTGGGCGCGGTGCGAAAGGACCACGCCGCGGTCGCGTGAATCCGCGGATGATCTATTCGTTTTGCGAAGGTGGACGTTTGGGGTGGCAGGGGCCGTGGGAGTCTGCTGCCATGCATGCTCTCAACAGCATGTTGGATTCCTATCGAACCGATGAGGGATATGTTGCAGGGTTGATGGATGATACCGGTGCGCTGACGGATGCGTCCTTTGATTTGTACAATCAGGCTTTTGCCCTGCTTGGGCTGGCGTCCATCGCGGCAGCGGACGAAGTGCATTATGCTGAGGCACGTCAGATTGCCGGTCAGATTCATGACTACATGCGCGCCCATTATGCCCATTCCGAGGCTGGGTTTCATGAAACCAATCCGCCTTCAGAGCCGCTGGCCTCCAACCCGCACATGCATTTGCTGGAAGCCACAATGGCTTGGGAACACGTTGACCCCGAAGGGCCTTGGCGTGATTTGTCCGAGGAACTCATGGGATTGGCCTTGAGGCATTTCATCGACCCCGAAACGGGGGCTGTGCGTGAGTTTTTTGACTTGCAATGGGAGCCCATGCCCGGAGACAAGGGGCGCCGCCTGGAACCTGGCCATCAATTCGAGTGGGCTTGGCTGCTGGTGCGCTGGGGGGCGCCGCGCCAACATGAGCAGGCTCTGGCTGCTGCCCGCGCTTTGTATGATATTGGCGAGGGTCACGGGTTGGATCCCAACCACGATGTGGTCATTATGGCGCTCGATGATACGTTCGCCGTAACGGATCCTGTGGCTCGAATGTGGGGGCAGACGGAATGGATCAAGGCGGCCATCGCAATGCTCGAAATCTGCGAGGCTGATGAAAGACAGCGCTATGTGAAGTCGCTGAATCGTTCGCTCGTGGCGCTGAAGAAGTTCTTTGAAGGCGTCCCGCCCGGCTTATGGCGGGACAAGCTGCAGCCGGATGGAACCTTCATTGAAGAAAATGCTCCCGCGAGTACGTTCTACCATATCGTTTGTGCCATCTCCGAGCTTGTCAGCTTTGATGCGGTGCAAGACAGTCGAAACATCTTAAAGACAACAAGCTAAATCGACGTGCGGGAGGTTCAGATGACCACTAAAAAGACCAAATGGGGTATTCTTTCCACGGCTCGGATCGGAATGGAAAAGGTTGTGCCGGCGTTGATGAAGGCGCAAGGCATGGAAGTGGCCGCGATTGCATCCCGAGACCTTGCCGGCGCGGAATCTGCCGCTAAACGCCTTGGAATCCCAAAGGCGTATGGCTCCTATGAAGAGCTGCTGGCTGATCCCGAGATTGAAGTGATTTACAATCCACTGCCTAACCATATGCATGTGCCGTACACGCTCAAAGCGACGGAAGCCGGCAAGCATGTACTTTGCGAAAAGCCGATTGCGCTTGACGGGGACGAAGCGGCGTTGCTTTTGGACGTACCTGAGGATCGGTTCGTCATGGAAGCTTTCATGGTGCGGTGTCACCCGCAATGGCAAAGAGCGCGTGAAATTGTCGAAGCGGGCGAACTTGGTGACTTGCTACTGGTTCAATCTGTTTTCACCTACAACAACCCTGACCCTGACAACATCCGCAACAAACTGTCGGTTGGGGGCGGTGCCCTGATGGATATTGGATGCTACCCAATCGTGGCGGCGCGTTACTTTTTCGACAATGATCCGAAGCGGGTTATCAGCCTCGTGGACCGTCATCCAGATTTTGGCACGGACCGCCTGACTACCGCACTTATGGATTTTGGAAATGGCAAGAGAGCGGAGTTTTCCGTCGCGACGCAATCCGTTCCCTATCAGCGCTTGAACCTTTTGGGCACAAAAAAGCGTCTCGAACTACTTATCCCGTACAACGCGCCTCAAGGCGGCGAAGTGGTTTTGCGATTGGATGACGGAAAAACGTTGGGCGACGGTGCTTTGGAGATCGAGACCATTCCCGCTTGTGACCAGTATCAGCTTCAAGGTGAGCTGTTCTCCCGTGTCGTGCGTGGTGAGGAAGAGCTTCCCTATGGGACCGGAGATGCCATCTTGAATATGCGCATCATCGACGCGATCTTCCGTTCCGAGGCAACTGAAGCCTGGGAGACTGTCAACACAACAGTCTCCGACTAAAGAAATGGTGTGGCTCAGCGGGTGCCAGACCAGCGCCCCTGAGCCTTTGCATTCATCATGTCATCGTATTCGGTGCTGGCCCGGGACCGCACTTCTTCAAATGGATGAATGCGCGTCACGGTGCCATCCTTGAAAACCGTTTCCAACTGATCTTGACGAGATCCGAGGTCTTCAAGCCGAACGGTTTCGTAAATGCCGGGTTCGGGTTTCACGACCGCCAAACGCCCGGGGCGAGAGGCTTTCAATCCTGCCACGGAAGTTGCGGGGGCCTTGAATACATCCATCCATGTATCGTTGATGCAAACCGCTGAGGCCTTCATGGCAAAGCCGAATGTATCTCGGTCTAGTTTTTGCAATAGGCCTGCACCCATGCCGAAGGCAACGTTTCCAATAGCCAGCTTGTGGTTCATCAGTGCCTGCATGATGTCAATTATGGATTGGGGTGTGACCCCATCGCCCTGAATGACACGTATTTTATCGTTTAACAGGCGATATCCTGTTGAGGTTTCGGTAAAGCCAAACTTTTCTCCAAGCGCCTCGATGGCGCTGGGGAGTATTTCACAAGGGTTACCGCTGTCAGGACGTACGACAAGAAAGCCGTTTTTACGAGCCAGAACCTGTTCCTTGAGTGTGTCTCCCCAGTAGTCACCAAGGGCGCGGAAGAGGTCGTAGCTATCGGAGACGCAGGCTACAACTCCATCAGGAAACTGCTGCAACATGTTTGCCATGGCATCCAGTTCGCCAGCCTCGCCCCCCCAACTGGTCATGGTTGAGTGTTCTGAAGCCGGAATGGAATAGCCGGCCATGTCAGCGCCATAAAAATTGCGCGCGTACACCAAACCACTGATGGTGTCGGTACCGCGCGACGCGACCAAGTGGGCACATCCGCCGATACCGGCGGCTTCGAAAGATGTCGTTCCTCGTGCGCCAAAATCATGCAATTTCAGCTCCACACCGTCCGCGTTACCGTCCGTGATTTGCATGCGTCGGGCAATCTCACGCAGGGTTGACAGAGAGTTGGTTGCAACGGTGCTTGGGTACCAAATTGACCGAAGCAAGCGTGTTTCCAAAAACGTGGGAAGCCAATAAAACTCGGGATCCGTATTGGTGATTCGCATGAGCGCTGTGCGCAGACCGGTTACGGTCCCCTCCGGTAGCGCATCGATCTGTACGGGTAGACGACCATTGTGACGGGTTTGAATGCGGCGCCAGGCATCGACCGCCGGTTCCAGCCCGTGAGCGCGAAGGAAAGGTGTTGCTTCGGCTATGGCTTGTTCTGTAACGACTTCGCCTTGCAACTTGGCCAGTTCGATCTGAAGACCAAAAAACACTGTGTAGTCAATGGCCCCGTTCGCTGTCCGCGCTTCAACATAGGACGAAACAAATTGGGTGCCCGGTTTGTATTGGCGGTAGTGCGAGTGCTTGTAGCTGTCCGTGTCGAGCAGCAAGTTGTTGAGATCGATGGCGGACACGACCGCGTCCGGACCGTTGAAGAAACCGGGCTTGTATGACATCGGAAAGCCTTCCAGCTCATTGGAGCTTCAAACAAGAAAGGCAGCGTCGCCATACGGACGCTGCCTGTGGTATGGGTGCTGGGTGTTTTACCTCTATCCTTTGGGGTTTTGCAAACCTTGAGGTGGGTAAATGATACTCGCGTCAAGACTGTTGATGTCCCGTTTGCCGCAGAGCGCCATTGTCACGTCGAGTTCATGCCTGATGATCTCCAGTGCTTTTGTGACGCCTGCCTTTCCGTCAGCCCCTAGCCCATAAAGAAATGGTCGGCCGATATATGTGCCCTGTGCGCCAAGACACTTGGCTTTCAATACATCCTGACCAGAGCGAATACCCCCATCCATATGGATTTCAATCTGGTCACCTACCGCATCTGCAATTGAAGGCAGTACCTCAATGGAGGAGGGAGCGCCATCCAATTGCCGGCCGCCGTGATTGGAAACAATGATGGCGTCAGCGCCAGTGCGAGCGGCCATGCGAGCATCTTCGATATCCAAAATGCCCTTGAGGATGAGGGGGCCTCCCCACAAATTGCGGATCCATTCCACATCATTCCAGTTCAGTTGGGGGTCGAACTGTTCTGCTGTCCAGGATGATAACGAGGACAGGTCAGACACGCCCTTGGCATGACCAACGATATTGCCAAAGCTATGGTTCTTGGTTCGAAGCATGCCAAGACACCATAATGGGCGTGTTGCCATCTGGTAGATATGTTTCGGGGTAAACTTCGGTGGTGCGGATAGCCCGTTGCGCAGATCCTTGTGGCGCTGACCGAGTATCTGCAGGTCCAGCGTCAGCACAAGTGCAGAACACCCGACAGCCTTGGCTCGCTCAATCAGGTTGGCGATGAAGTCTCTGTCCTTCATCATGTAGAGTTGGAACCAGAAGGGCTTTTTTGTTTTTTCTGCCACGGCCTCCAGTGAACAGATGCTCATGGTGGACAAGGTAAACGGAACGCCAAACTCTTCCGCAGCCTGTGCAGCAAGAATTTCTCCATCTGCATGCTGCATGCCTGTCAGGCCGGTTGGGGCCAGCGCGACGGGCATGGCTACATCCTGCCCAACCATGGTGCTTTTCAGCGACCGGTTGGTCATGTCTACTGCGATGCGTTGGCGCAACTTTATCTTCGAAAAGTCATTTTCATTGGCTTTGTAGGTGCCTTCCGTCCACGAACCGGAATCGGCATAATCAAAAAACATCTTGGGTACGCGGCGGCGTGCCCTGTTTTTCAGGTCGTTTATCTCCAAAATAGGCGACATACCTGCTCCCATATTTTCTCCCGGAAGCTACTAAGCGCCTTGCCTCATCCGCTGTCAACGAAATCCAAGAAAGAGAGTGAGGTATTTATACAGATAACGTCGAGTTATATGAAGGTATATTACTGAGAACTACTTGATGTAGACTTTCGTCTTATTTTGTTGGAGAGCCCATCGCCTGTCCTGCGCATTGCATAACATGAATGTTGGGAATGGTGACCCCGACAGGATTCGAACCTGTGACCTGCCGCTTAGGAGGCGGCCGCTCTATCCAGCTGAGCTACGGGGCCAATAACGGACGTCAATCCAGACGCGAGTAGGGTGCGCATAACATGATTTTTCGTTTTGGGCGAGGGTGCAACTGCAGCTTTCCGCGGCTTTATGCCTGTCAGGACGGCTTCAGCGGGCCAAATCGTACCTGTAGAGGTGAGTTTTCGCCCTACTGAGAAAAGTGTGGGTTGTTTGACTATGCATCCTGAAGTTTAGTTGGCGTAAACGAGTGTGGTGAGGGGCATGAGCCGACGGTGGTTTTGGGTGGTGGTTCTCTTGGTGGTGTGTTGGGGCGGTGCCTTATCAGCCGAGGAAACACGCAAATTATGTCGCGAACTTCCGCAGAACGAGGCCGCCTCTTTAATCTGGGACGCGTCTACGGCGACTTTCATTGGCCTGCAAAGCCGATATGAGTTGGCTGGCATTCACACGATGCCGCCATTGGCGAGCCCATTGGTCGAAGCTTGGTTGAACCGGGGGGCGGGGATGCGTTTGCAAGTTCTGTCGGAGCAACCGGATCGCTGGGGTATATGGCCGGTCCGCATTCTGAGAGGCAAACGGCCGGCTGATGATCTAGCGAAGTATCTATTGGAGCAAGGCGTTGCGTTCTATTGGAATCCCAGAGGGATGCTGCGGTGTCTCGACGATGTTGACGTAGTTTATCAACGGGCGGAATGGAGCGCTTCTCAAGCAAAACGTGGGTGGTGGAGCAAGGATGGTCCTTTTCTTGCCACAGATTCGCGGCTTTATACGGCCCGCGGTACTTTCCAGATCGTTAGGGGCAAGGTTGTTTCGGTCGGAAAAACACGATCAACTTTTTATTTGAATTTCGGTGAGCGCTGGACTCGCGATTTTACTGGCATTATTGAGGTAGAAAATCTGGATGCTTTTCGGAGCAAGGGGCTCGAACCTGAAGGGCTTGCAGAAAAAACAGTTGAAGTGCGCGGGGTTGTGCAATTGCGTGGTGGGCCGGAAATTGAAATACGGCATCCTGACGCCTTGCGAATAATTGAGTAGTTGGAGCGGCCAGCAGGAATGATTTTTGGGACACCCCTAAGCGCTGTAAAACGCGGTATGCGGTTGTTAGTGACGCTCATAGTGGCGGGAACGGTGGCGTCCTGTCAGTTAGTGGGATCAACCGGCACTGAAACCAAACCCGGTACGTTGCGTCCGTCTCTGACGGCTGATATCGGCGCGCGTGAACATCCACGCGTTGTGGCGACTTATGGCGGTGTTTATCAAGATGCAGGCGCTGAGAAGGCGATTGCAAAAGTCGTTGGTGGGCTGGTTGCGGCCTCGGACGATCCGCGTGCTCAGTACCGAATCACCATTCTCAACTCACCTGCCGTGAACGCGTTTGCCCTGCCCGGCGGATACCTTTATGTCACTCGGGGCCTCTTGGCGTTGGCAAATGACACCTCTGAGCTGGCCGCTGTGCTGGCCCACGAAATGGCGCATGTGACTGCAAATCACGCGATCCAACGTCAACGTCGCGCCGAGGCTGCCGAACTGGCCAACCGCGTCATGAGTTCTGTGGTGGAGGATCGCAGCCAGCTGGAAAATGCCGTGCGCTCTTCTCAGATGTCTTTCGCTCGGTTTTCTCAGGAACAGGAACTTGAGGCCGATGATATTGGTGTGCGGACACTGGCAGCCGCGGGATATGACCCCTACGCGGCCTCGCGCTTCCTGAAGACGATGGATCGCTTTGCGAAGTTTCAAACCCTTGGCGGGGATACAAGCAACGCGCCGGACTTTTTGTCCTCACACCCCAACACTCCAGAGCGAGTGCGACGCGCCGTCCAGAGTGCGCGCCAGATTGGTGCGCCCGGTATTGGCAAGCGTGATCGCGCCGACTACTTGAGCAACATTGACGGAATGTTGTTTGGAGATGATCCGCTGGAAGGGTACATACGCGGCCGCAGCTTCCTTCATAAGGGTCTTGGCATTTCCTTCAGCGTACCCTCGCAATTCGCCTTGGAAAACAGCCCGGAGGCTGTTCTGGCGAGTGATGGAAAAGGCACGGCCATGCGGTTTGATGGCGCTGACTTGACCGAATTCAACAGCCTTGACGAATACATGCGCAGTGGCTGGGTAAACGGATTGATTGACAACAGTGTTCGTCCCACAACGATCAATGGCCTTCCGGCGGTTATCGGGTCAGCGGTGACGGATGGATGGTCGTTCCGGATCGGGGTCGTGCGGATTGGTTTGACCGGCTATCGTTTCATTTTTGCCAGCAGGTCGCCCAACGCATCCTTCAATAGGGCCTTCGAACAGACGCTTGACAGTTTCAGGCAGCTATCACCGGCGGAGCAGGCGCGTCTACAGCCCTTGCGCGTGAAGGTTGTGCAGGCCAAGACTGGTGATACAGCCCGTAAATTGGCGGTGCGTATGAGTGGCATCGAGCCATCGCGTCGACTGCAGTTATTTGTCATTCTCAACCAGGTTGATGCAAACCACAGGTTCAAAGATGGTGATCTGGTCAAGGTGATCACAGATTAAAAACCACAGCCAATGTGACTGTGGTTTTAATCGGTGCATACAGCCTGAGATGGCTTACTGAGCGGGCAGCAGGCGCGGCTCTTGCTCCTCCAGGTGCGCTCGCAACTTCTTCAATGCCGCACTTTCGATTTGCCGCACACGTTCTTTCGAGATGCCCATAGCTTGCCCCAAGGCCTCGAGGGTCATTGTCTCGTCTGCCAACCTGCGTTTTTTAAGGATCATCAACTCGCGCTGGTTCAGGCTTTTCATCGCATCTGCAAGCCAATTTCGCTTTCGATCCATGTCGATCTGCTCGGACGCTATGTCATCTGGCTGAGGTGCCGTATCCATCAACAGGTCGATTTTCTCCGCAACACCATCATCTGCCTCGCTGATTGGTGCGTTCAGCGAGGTGTCAGGTCCAGACAAGTGGGAGGACATACGTTCCACGTCTTTTGCGGAAACGCCCAGTTTCTCGGCGATCTTGGATTTCACTTCCACATCAGAAAAGTCCGGGTGCTGCCGGGCAATCTCGAGGTGTAGGCGCCGAACGCTGAAGAAAAGACGCTTTTGCACCGAGGAGGTGCCGCCACGAACGATCGACCAGTTTCTCAATATGTAGTCTTGAATGGAGGCCTTGATCCACCAACTGGCATAGGTCGAAAACCGAACTTCCCGGTCGGGGTCAAATCTTGCCGCCGCTTCCATAAGTCCTATTTGACCTTCTTGAGCCATATCAGCCAATGGAAGGCCGAACGAGCGAAATTTCATCGCCTGAGAAAGGACGAGGCGCAAATGAGCTAGGGTCAAGCGCTCCAGTGCCTGAGCATCTTGTTTATCGCGCCAACGTTTCGCAAGGTCGAGCTCTTCTTCTCTTGTCAGGTAAGGTGCTCTTCGGGCGACTTCCAAGATTTGGTTGGAGTAGCCTTGATAGTCTACCATGCCCATATGTGCCTCCGCCCTTCTGGGAGTTTGTGTTCGCAATAATGCTTACGGCGGGGCGAGAGAGACGGTTCACAGGGCGTTTGGTATTTGCATTGGGTGTGGCAGCGTGTCGCAGGTCACAAAAAACCCGGCGCGTGGCCGGGTTCTTTGTTGGCTGGAAGCGGGCTGCCTTATGCGGCTGCTTCCTGATCGTCCGCGTCATCAGCTGTTGATGCCTTGGCTACACGGCTAGGCGCTTTTGCCAGTTCCTGCTCGATCTGGCGTACAGCTTCGGAATCGGACAGTTTCTGCACGGCTGCAATTTCACGCGCCATCCGGTCCAGCGCTGCTTCGTAAAGCTGGCGTTCGGAGTAGGACTGTTCTGGCTGAGTGTCTGCTCGATACAGATCGCGCACCACTTCAGAAATAGAAAGCAGATCGCCTGAGTTGATCTTCGCTTCGTATTCCTGAGCGCGGCGGCTCCACATTGTCCGCTTGACCCGCGGCTTGCCCTTGATTGTTTCAAAGGCTTTCTTCGTTGTCGCAGCATCAGACAACTTGCGCATACCAACTGAAGAGATTTTCGAAACTGGTACGCGAAGTGTCATCTTCTCCTGATCAAATTCGATTACCAGAAGTTCAAGGGAGAAACCTGCGACGTTCTGCTCTTCGATGGCAGTGATCAGACCAACGCCGTGGGAGGGATAGATGATGTGTTCACCTGTCTTGAAACCATGACGCTGAGCGGTCTTCTTAGCGGGTGTGGCCATACGCTGTCTTTCTCCTGCGAAGATTGCGCGCCTTTCGGCGCACAAAAGCGCCGCTGGGAGGCGACGCCTTTTTTGGTGTCAAAAATGCGAAAAGCCCACCGTTGTGCGCGGTAAGGCGCACACAGGCATTTGCGCTCAACTGTGATCAGTCAGCTGTCGGTGGCGGGAACGGGACGGAGGTTTTCCGGTTCTTTGCCGGCTAGAATGTGCCCATAAAAAAACCTCCATAACGGAGGCAATACCGTGCCACCAAGCGACTGATCTTGATGTATAGCACATTATCCACGGATTTCCAACCTTTGGTTCAGCAAAGGCTAGAATTTCCGCTCGTTAACACGGTTTTCAATAATCTGACTAGATCAATAACTGGGGAGAAAGGGGATATCAATCCCCTTCACCCGGTTTCTCCGAAAAATACTTTTCCATCTTGTCTTTTACGCCGTCGAACTCAGGTGCTTCCGGCAATGGATCCTTGCGCGCGGTGATATTCGGCCACTTTTCGGCGTATTCCGCGTTCAGTTCGATCCAGTTTTCAAGGCCTGGCTCAGTGTCTGGGCGGATCGCATCTGCAGGGCATTCGGGTTCACACACGCCACAGTCGATGCATTCATCCGGATGAATGACGAGCATGTTCTCGCCTTCGTAAAAGCAATCCACCGGGCAAACTTCAACACAGTCCGTGTACTTACATTTGATGCAGTTGTCAGTGACGACGTATGTCATCGCAATCCTCTTAGGTTGCAGGTCACCCACCGGCCGCATTCCCTGTGACTTTCCAAACGGGGTGGATGGGCGTTTCTTGGTTCTTTGCCTAGCGCTTTTCCCGTTAATCCGCAAGCATGTGAGGCGAACGCGCACAGCTAAACACTGAAAAGGTTTTGCGCACTAAGGGATGTATTTAGAAACCATCTCCGGGCGTGTCCTGCTTCAAGCGAATGAGCTGACGCCGGTCTCTTTTTGTCGGCCGTCCGGTACCGCGATCGCGCTGCTCCGGCTTGCCTTCATCCTTGGGTGGCGGGGGAGGGGACAGGTCTTCGTAAAGCAGTTGTGCTTCGCTGGCCGGGCCGCGACGGGCGCCTAAATCCAGAACCTTGTAAACCAACAAGCGGCGCGGCAGGGCAATAGTGAGTACGTCGCCAAGTTTGATTCCCTGCTTGGCGGTTGTCACCTTTTCCTTGTTTAGGCGAACGTGCCCGGACATGGCGAGTTTTTGCGCCAATGTCCGGGATTTGGTAACGCGGGCATACCACAGCCATTTATCGATGCGTTGAGATGCCTGCTGCATTTCACAATGCTTACTTGTCGTCGCCTTTTTGAAGGTTCTCTTTCAGAGAGAGTAGCGCTGCAAATGGCGAGTTGGGGTCTATGGGTTTATCGCGTTGTGGCTGATTGCGCCCTGCGTTGCCGCCGCGACCGGCAGGGTTGCTGCCTTTATCGCGTCCCTTGCCGCCTTTTGCGTGACTGCGCTTGTTGTTCCGCGGGCCACCCTTGCGCTCGCCATCTGCATGACGCTGCTGGTTGTCGCCGTGGCGGCGTTGCCGATTGCGGTCGCCACCCTGACGACGACGGTCCGCACGGCCCGGTCGCCAGATCTCGATGGTTACTGTTTCCAGTTCTGTCTCTGTCTCCTCAGGAGCGTCCGTAGTCGCCGTTTGCTGGGTAGGCACAGCTTCAACAGGTGCTTCTGCTGAAGGTGCTTCTGTTGCCGGGCTTTCGGAGGCGTCATCAGCGCTGGTGGCCGAAGCCGCTTCACCAGCGTCAGCTGTTTCAGCTAGAGTTTCGGTCGCCTCTACGCTTGTCGAGGTTTCAGTCTGCTCTTCTGTTGTTTCGTCTTCTGCCTTTTTGGCGACAGGACGTTGGACTTCCTTGGTTTCAAGGCGGTAGCCCAGAGACTTCAGGATATTTGAGAAGTCTTCGCCAGCGCAGCCAAGCAGGGACGTCATGGACACGGTAACCGTAAACCCGCCGCCCTTTTCTATGGCGCCTTCCGGTGGTTCTACGCCTTCTTCCATCGGTTTCCATGCGACGAGTGGTCGAATGATGTCAGCAAGACGCTCCAGAATGTCAACACGAACAGCGCGTGGGCCGCAGACACGGAAACCAACGACCTTGTACAGCGCCTGTTCGATCTCAGGGTCTACTGGCACGGAGGTGCGACCAGACGCAGAGAGTTGCGGCAGCTCTTCCAGGCCTTTTGCGTCTTCCTTGCCTTCCTTCAGCGCCCACAACTGGGCAAGAAGCTGGCTTGGTGCCGGCTTCAGCAAGGCTGGAACAAAGATGTGGTAGGCACCAAAGCGAACACCCAGCTTGCGAAGGGTGCCACGCATCGTCTGATCCAGTTGGCGAACTTCCTCGGAGATCTGCTGGCGTTCGACAATGCCCAGATTTTCCGAGAGCTGGAACGCAACGCCGCGGGCGATGCCTTCAGCGCCTTCGGCTGCTTCAAGATCGAAGAGCGGTTGCAACAGAGTCTCAATATGGGTTTTCAGCCACAATGAAACACGTTCGTCCACCTTGTCTCGCGCGCCGCCAGTCAACTGTTCATCTGCAAGTAATAGCAAACCCGGCCGCAGTGTGTAGTCACTCGCGGTCAGCCGTGCAACAGCTTCACCCTGCCAGCGAATGATGCCATCTGAAGAAAGAATGAAGTCCTCATTGGGAGACCGGGACAGGCGCTCGGCGCGGCTTTCGATCTCGCTGGCGAGAGCCTTTTGCGCAGCGGCGCGCACCGCTTTTTCTTCCTGTCCCTCAGCCGAAGCGTCCGGCGCAAACCGGAACCCCTGAAGTTGGCCAATGTGTTCACCTTCGACGAGTACGTCACCGCTTGCGGTGATCTCCGCTTCGAGCATTGTGTTCTCTCTCAGACGTCGCATCAATACGCTGGTTCGCCGATCCACAAACCGCTGAGTAAGCCGTTCGTGAAGGGCATCTGATAATCTATCCTCTATGCCGCGGGTGACGCCCTGCCAGTGAGCAGGATCCTTCAACCAATCGGCACGGTTCGCTACAAAGGTCCAGGTCCGAATATGAGCAATTCGGTTGGCCAGTGTGTCTATGTCCCCATCCGTTCTGTCTGCAAGATCTACCTGCTTTTGGAACCAGTCGTCCGGGATTGCGCCCGAATGCACCAGATGGGTGTAGATGTTCACCACGAGATCTGCATGGTTGGCTGGAGCTATATTGCGATAGTCCGGCACCTGACACACATCCCAAAGTAACTCTACTCGATCTCTTTTGGTCGCAATGGCGCGGATCTCGTCATCACGGCTGGAGAGTTCAAGAACTCCGATATCCTCCGCGGGAGGGGCTTTGGTCAAGCCCTCTTCGGCGGGAGATTGGTCTAATGAGCGCAAAAGTGCGGATAAAGAGGAAAAATCCAGCTTTGGGTTCCGCCATTGCAGCACTTTCAAGGCGTCGAACTCATGAGATTCGACCGCGTGGACCAAGTCATCCTCAAACGCATTCACGCGCCCGGTGACGCCAAATGTGCCATCTCTCAAATGTCGGCCAGCGCGACCGGCGATCTGTCCTGTTTCTGCAGGGGTCAATTGACGGTACTGATAGCCGTCAAACTTTCGGTGTCCGGCAAAGGCAATGTGATCGACATCCAGGTTCAATCCCATGCCGATCGCATCTGTTGCAATCAACCAGTCAACGTCGCCGTTCTGAAACAGCTCGACCTGCGCATTGCGGGTCCGCGGTGAGAGAGACCCTAATACAACTGCCGCCCCGCCCCGTTGCCGGCGTACGAGTTCGGCGATCGCGTAAACTTCATCAGAGGAAAACGCCACAATGGCAGAGCGGCGCGGAAGACGCGTAATCTTCTTGGAACCGGCATAGGTCAAGATGGACATGCGCGGGCGCGTGATGATGTTCAGGCCCGGCAAGAGCTTCTCAAGAAGCGGGCGGATGGTTGAAGCGCCCAACAAAAGAGTCTCTGAGCGACCACGCAAGTTCAATAGGCGGTCGGTGAAGACGTGCCCACGCTCAAGGTCTCCGGCCAACTGAACTTCGTCGATGGCGACGAAGTCGACGGTCAGGTCTTTTGGCATGGCCTCGACTGTTGAAACCCAGAAGCGTGGATTTTTCGGAATGATCTTTTCTTCGCCGGTGATCAGTGCGACCAGATCGGGCCCTTTTCGCTCCACGATCTTACCGTAGACCTCGCGCGCCAGCAGGCGCAGCGGCAGCCCTATCAGGCCGGATGAATGGGCACACATGCGCTCAATGGCAAGGTGTGTCTTGCCGGTGTTGGTTGGCCCAAGGATGGCTGTAACTGTTCGAGAGCGCTGGGTGCGAGGCAATGGGTTTGTCTGCATGACGGCATCAGAGTGTTGGAGGAATTAAAATGAGCCCGCTGTTTTGTCGTGAAAGTGTGACACTGGCAGCCGTCTCTGGTTTTCTCAAAGGGTCCCTGTATGGCGGTCGAACTGACATTGGTCTCAGCTCGTCATGATGCCGTTAAAATATGAGGGGTCTATACAGACTGGGACGGCCCGCTGTAAAGCCTTTCCGCCGGATTTATTAAGAAATGTGGCCAAGTTTCTCCTTGTGCGCCAGAAAGGCTTTAAACAAATCAAAGTCCGCCTTTCGAATACTGAAGCTTCATCCTCTTCGAGTAATCAGTAGCAAATTGCGAAGGTGCATTCTTTGAATAGCCAATATTCCATAGAAGGGCGACAGGAGTTCCTGTGTTTTTCGTTGATCATGAGTCGCAGTAAATTGCAGTATCTAGCTAACTATTTTTCAGTGTATTAGTTGTTATGTTTCTTGACTGCTTTCTATTCTTTCTAGTTTTCCACGTTTTCCCCGGGTTAGATGGTTTAGTTTTTTACATCTATTGCCGAGGTGAGGGCTTGTAGAATCGAGGGTGCGTCGCATCTGATAGGATTTTTGCAAGGATGTATGTCGCTTTTGTTATGATACGAAAGCGCTCTGATCTCGGTTATTAATAATTCGTTAAGTTGCTCTGTGACTTGGGGGTTTTACTGATGCGGCGGTTTTGCTTATCTGAAAATCAAGAATCTTTAATGTGACGTAGCGTGAGACCTGCAAAAACGCTCATTGTCAATATGCGGGATGTGATGCCGAACAGTCAGGAAGAATTATTGAATAGTTCTTTTTCTGAATACGCGTTTGCGGAGCCCTGAATAGCAAATGGTTTGTTGAGACACCTTCTAAATGAAGTTCCCCTTTCGTAAGGTAAGGGGGCATCGGAGAGCGTTTTTTAGGGGTGAATAAAATGAATCCATTAACTGCTGCACTTGAGTTCGTTGATTCCATCAACAACGAGGAAACGGCCGATGGGGTAGCCCGCCGCATCGCTGATCTGGGTCAAACTTTTGGCTTTACCAGTTTCATGTTGGCGGCCATTCCAGAGCAGGGCGCGTCCTTGGATGGATCGATTGTGCTCAGTGGGGGGAATCCGGAATGGCAGCAACGGTATTTGGATCGAGACTATGTTCAACATGATCCCATTGTGGCCACAGCACGCACGGCTTCCAGGCCTTTCTTGTGGTCTAGTATTGCGAGGGATCGGTCTCTTTCAACGATCGGGCAACAGATTTTCGCAGATGCCCGCAACCATGGGATAATTGATGGTGTATGTGTGCCCATCCATGGACAGCAGAGCTATCAGGGCATGTTGATTTTTGCAGGGCCGGAAGTTCATCTAACCGAACGAGAAATCAGCGTACTGCACTTGGTGGGGATTTACGCGAGCAACAAGATGCGGGAGCTGACTGGGAGTACTGCAAATCGTCCGCGTCATCGACTCACACCTCGCGAGCTTGAATGCTTGAAGTGGTCGGCGGCTGGAAAGACGAGTTGGGAAATCAGCCAGATCTTGAATATTTCTCAACATACCGCGGATTGGTATTTGGCGTCTGCTGCGCGCAAACTCCACGCTGCCAATCGTACCCACGCGGTAGCCGAAGGTTTCCGGCTTGGCCTAATTCGGTAATGAAATGGCGGGGAGATCTCTTTGAGGTCTCCCGCATTTATGGGGGCGCGTGTATCTGGGTGGTATTCCAGAAATAAGTGCAAATACTGTCATTGTAAAACCGATAAGTGATATATCTTAGATTGGTATTTGTCTTAGTGGCACTTTCTGATCTCAAATAAAGCTGAATAGTTGTCGCGCACTGGCGGGGTTGCCACTGCGCGAGTGCTAAAAACATCTTTTCATTGACCAGTCATATATGTAAACAAGTTGCGATAACCACCAAAAAGAGGGGGCGCACTTGGCTATTCGACGTCTGCTGGTCGCGAACCGATCCGAGATCGCAATTCGCGTTTTTCGTGCTGCAAATGAGTTAGGTTTGCAGACGGTCGCAATCTTCGCCGAACAAGACAAACTTGCGCTACATCGCTTCAAGGCTGATGAGGCCTATCAGGTTGGCAAAGGGTTGGGGCCAATCGAGGCTTACTTGTCAATCGATGAAGTGCTACGTGTTGCGAAAGAACAGAAGGTGGATGCGATCCACCCAGGCTACGGCTTTCTGTCGGAAAGCCCGGAGTTCGCGGAGGCCTGCGCGCAAAATGGTATAAAGTTCATTGGGCCCTCGCCCAAGACCATGCGCGCACTCGGCAACAAGGTGTCTGCCCGTGAACTGGCGATCCAGGCCGGTGTGCCTGTGATGCCAGCAACAGACCCGCTTCCCGATGATATGGAAGAGGTCAAGCGTCTGGCCAACGAGATTGGCTATCCCATCATGCTGAAAGCCTCCTGGGGTGGAGGTGGACGTGGCATGCGCGTCATTCGCGATGAAGCTGCTTTGCTCCGTGAAGTGATGGCCGCCAAACGTGAGGCGAAGGCTGCTTTCGGTAAGGATGAAGTTTATCTGGAAAAACTTGTCGAGCGGGCACGGCACGTTGAGGTTCAGATCCTTGGCGACACACATGGCAATCTGGTTCACTTGTTCGAACGCGATTGTTCCATTCAGCGCCGACATCAGAAAGTCGTTGAACGTGCGCCTGCGCCATATCTCAGTGCGGAAAAGCGGAAAGAACTGTGCGACTACGGTCTGAAAATCGGCCGGGAAGTCGGGTACTACGGCGCTGGTACGGTCGAGTTCTTGATGGATGCGGATACTGAAGAGGTTTACTTTATCGAGGTAAACCCCCGCATTCAGGTAGAGCACACCGTCACCGAAGAGGTGACCGGCATTGATATTGTCAAGGCGCAGATCGCCATTGCAGATGGCGGGCGAATTGGCGACGAAGCCGTGACTGGTGTTCCTGAGCAACCTCGAATCGAATTGAATGGTCACGCGCTGCAGTGCCGTATCACGACGGAAGACCCGGAACAGAACTTCATTCCGGATTATGGGCGCATCAGCGCGTATCGCGGTGCAACCGGGTTCGGCATTCGCCTGGATGGTGGCACTGCATATTCTGGGGCTGTTATCACTCGCTACTACGATCCGCTGCTGGAAAAGGTGACCGCATGGGCGCCGACGGCTGATGAGGTCTGCAGCCGCATGGACCGGGCGCTGCGTGAATTCCGCATTCGTGGCGTTGCGACCAACCTGTTGTTTCTTGAGCGCATTATTGGTCACCCGAATTTTAGAGCCAACAAGTATACAACACGGTTTATAGACGAGACACCGGAGCTCTTCTACAACATCCGAACGTCGGATCGGGCAACCAAGCTGCTGGATTATATTGCTGACGTTACAGTGAATGGCCATCCGGATGTCCGCGACCGTCCAAAGCCACCGGCCGATTCCCCGGAGATTGTGGTTCCGTATTTTGATCACCCAACACCGGAGGGGAGTAAACAGGTGCTCGACCGGTTGGGTCCTCAAGGTTTTGTCAAGTGGATGAAGGATCAGGAACAGGTTCTGGTCACTGACACCACCATGCGAGACGCCCACCAGTCGCTGTTGGCAACCCGCATGCGGACCTATGATATCGCACGGATCACCGAAGCTTACGCCAAAGGCCTGCCACAACTACTGTCGCTGGAGTGCTGGGGCGGAGCTACGTTTGATGTGGCCATGCGTTTCCTCAGCGAAGATCCGTGGGAACGGCTGCGTTTGGTGCGTCAGAAAGCGCCCAACATTCTTCTTCAAATGCTGCTGCGTGGGTCGAACGGTGTTGGGTATGCCAACTACCCCGACAACGTCGTGAAGTTCTTTGTGAAGAAAGCCGCTGAAAACGGCGTCGATCTGTTCCGTGTGTTCGACTGCCTGAACTGGGTTGAGAACATGCGGGTATCGTTGGACGCGGTGCAAGAAAGTGGCAAGCTGTGTGAAGCAACTCTGTGCTACACCGGCGACATTTTGAACAGCGCTCGCCCCAAGTACGATCTCAAATACTACGTGAACCTTGCCAAGGAACTGGAAGCAACCGGTGCCCATATTCTAGGTATCAAGGATATGGCCGGTTTGCTGAAACCGCAGGCCGCCAAGGTGTTGATCAAAGCACTGAAGGAAGAAGTTGGCCTGCCAATTCATTTCCACACCCACGATACCTCCGGTATTGCGGCTTCCAGCATTTTGGCTGCGGTTGAATCGGGCGTGGATGCAGTGGATGTGGCTGTCGACAGCCTTTCCGGTCTGACCTCACAGCCATGCATGGGGTCCGTTGTGGAAGCGCTTCGCGGGTCCTCTCGAGATCCGGGACTTAATACCGAAGTCATTCGCGAGATTGCGTTCTACTGGGAAGCTGTGCGCTACCAGTATCGTGCCTTTGAGTCAGACCTGCGGTTTGGGGCCTCAGAAGTATACCTCCACGAGATGCCTGGCGGCCAGTTCACCAACCTCAAGGAACAGGCCCGATCATTGGGATTGGAAACCCGCTGGCACGAAGTTGCCAAGGCGTACGCCGATGTGAACATGATGTTTGGGGACATCGTCAAGGTCACGCCGAGCTCCAAGGTTGTTGGCGACATGGCCGTGATGATGGTCAGTCAGGGCATTACGCCTGACGAGGTTGTTGATCCTCGTGTCGAAGTTGCCTTCCCGGAATCGGTTGTGCAGATGATGCGGGGAGATCTGGGGCAGAGTCCGGGCGGCTGGCCGGAAGCCTTGCAGAAAAAGGTCCTCAAAGGCCAAAAGCCCATCACGGTCCGTCCGGGTTCTCTGATTGAAGAGGTGGATCTGGAAGAAAAACGGTCTGAATTGGCGGGGCTACTGAACAAGGACATCAAGCTGGTCAGTGATGAAGAGCTGTGTTCTTACCTGATGTATCCTAAGGTCTTCCTCGAGTTCGCCCGTGTTCAGACCCAGTTCGGTCCGACCAGTGTTCTGCCGACCCACACCTACTTCTATGGTTTGCAACCGGGTGAGGAAATCATGGCTGAGCTGGAACCCGGTAAGGTGATGGTGGTGACCTGCCTTGCTTTGGGTGAAACCGATGACCAGGGTGAAAAGCGTGTGTTCTACGAGTTGAATGGTCAGCCGCGGAACATTCGATTGATGGACCGGGCCCACGGCGCAGCAGGGAATGCCATTCGACACAAAGCCGAGTCCGGTAATCCAAATCATGTCAGTGCGCCGATGCCAGGCGTGGTGACGACCGTTTGCGTCAAGTCTGAAGCGGAAATCAAGTCAGGTGATGTGATCTTGACCATCGAAGCAATGAAGATGGAAACAGCGATTCATGCTGACCGAGATGGCGTTATAGACAGTGTTATGGTCGCACCGGGCGACCAAATTGACGCAAAAGATCTGCTTGTGACATTCAAGTCTGAGCAGTAAAACTCAATTCGGCGCTCGGGATAATTGGCCGAGCGCCGCCTTTTTTGTCTCTCTAAAAGATATACCAGTGCTTCTGCAGTATTAATACGTGCCTGTATCTATGTGTATTTACTGTTGAGTTTGGATGATCTTGCGTCTACTTCCGCGCATTAAATGCCTCATCGTCAATAGAGAGCGATGGTGAGCTTATCATGCTGCTAACAAAACTAGTTCTTTTGCCGGAGTAGAAATGTCTTCTGTTAAATCTGGAAATCCTGCGGTCGTGGGTTTGGCCGGTTTCGGTATCACGACGTTCGTGCTGCAGATGCACAATATCGGGGCACTGGAAAGCCTGGGCCCGGTGCTCTGGCTGGGCGTATTTGTGGGTGGCCTTGCGCAGTTGGTGGCTGGCTTTCAGGCGAAGTCCACGGGCAACAATTTCGCCTACAGTGCCTTCACGCTATATGGCGCGTTCTGGCTGGCGTTTGCTGGCATTCTCATTAGCAATGAGTTCGGTTTCTACTCAGCTTCGCACAGCGAGGTTGGTTTCTTCCTCATTCCTTTCACCATCTACACCGGCATCATGCTGTATGGCGCGCTGCACATTCACAAGGCAGAAGCTACCATTTTTGGAACCTTGTTCTTCGGCTTCCTGTTTCTTGTTATCGGTCATTTCGGTCCAGCGGTTTTCAACGTCATTGCGGGATACGTGCTGATTGTTTGCTCTTGCGCGGCTTGGTACGTCATGGCTCACTACATTTACAAGGATGTATGCGGTCGGGACGTTCTTCCGGTTGGAACGCCAATCCTTGGACAGCCTTCTGCGCCTGTTGGTGCTATGCAGCCAGCCGAGTGAGCCCTGCCTAAATCAATGGAAATTGGCCCGGTCTTGTGCCGGGCTTTTTCATGCCAGTTCCCTGGTAGCGGATGTACGAGGGTTTTCAGCAGTGCCAATCCACAAATCGAGAAAACTTTGAAGCCACCGGAAAACGGGTGGATCGAAGATGAAACGACCTCGGAAATGGTCCCTGCGTCCTTGGGCGCCGGGCAGGCTCATGCGGTCAGAGGCGAGGGTCGTCCAGCGATTCATCATGTGATAAGTGAGTTCCGGGTGAAACTGAATGCCATAAGCGTTTTCTCCCACCTTGATGGCCTGATTGGCATAAGTGTTACCCTTTGCCAGCAACGTTGCACCACGCGGCAAGGAAAACCCTTCTCGATGCCATTGGTAGACCTTTTCAGGCCATTGCATCAGATCGTTGCCTTGTTTAGTCGGCGTAATTGGATAGTAGCCAATTTCTACCAAGTCATCCTTGTGGGCCGAGACGGTTGCACCCAGGTGCCGCGCCATCATCTGGGCGCCTAAACAAATTCCCAGAAATGGTTTTTCTTCTTTCAACGGCACTCCGACCCAGTCGATCTCCTTGTTGATGAAGGCATCCGTGTCGTTGGCACTCATGGGGCCGCCAAATATCACTGCACCAGCATGGTCATCCATCGTGCACGGCAAGGTATCGCCGAATCGCGGTTTTCGAATATCGAGGTTGAATCCTCTGCGCACCAGTTCCTGACCTACGCGCCCCGGTGTGGATCTTTCTTGGTGTAGAATAACAAGAATCTTCGGCTTTTTTTGATCTGACATTGAGCTGATAAACGTCCTCCAGGAGGGTTAACGGTTGTATTTTTCTCCTACTTGCTTTTTCAGCAGCATGCGTTGACGAGATGATACACCCAAGAGTTCGGCCACCCGCCAGATCGTGTTATCTTCAAATTCGTGTACGTTTCCGTCCGCGAATACCATTTCCCACATCATCTCAATGACTTTTTCCCGGTCTTCTTCGCTCAGTTGGCGTTTGAGAACGTAGGTGAACCCGTAAAGGTCTACAGCTTCATTATCCCGTTCTTCGGCCATTTTAACGAGATTGGTGGTTTCCTCGTCAGAGAGATTGTAGGCGTTCTTCAGCGTTTTGTTCAGCGCTTCCAGCTCTTCAGGTTCTACATCCCCGTCAACGGCGATGATGTGGAACATCAAGGCAGCCGCCGCTACACGATAGTCATCGTCTTGATAGGGTAGTTTTTCCTGCTCGCCGAGCGCGATTTCCTTCAAGAACTTTTTTACAGATTCGAGCATGTATATTGCCTGTGATCTTTTATACGTGACGCCAACCTAACGTGGTGACAAACATGTGCCAAATCTATTCTGCTTCCAACGCGAATATTTGGTTGGCTGTGCAATACCTGCGACATTTGCAGATAATAGTGGCAGCATTGTTGAAATGATTGGGGCTAGGCATTGTTCGCGCGGAATCTCTCCACATAGCCTTGCCGCAAATCCCAAGTTGATCTGGCTAGGTAGGTTCCCTCAGTCTTATTTTGGACGTTTTCTACAGGCCACTGGGGGCTGCAAAAGCCATCGATCCACGGTAAAAGGAATGGCTTCGGGAATAGTGTCACAAACGAGTTTTTTGCTGCATATGAAACCTCTCGTTCCGGTGTTAGGCATTTGTGCCGTCCTTCTAGGGGGCGGAATTGTTGTTGCACCCCAATTTGTACCAGAGGCCGCGGTTAAAGCGGTTTTAATCGAGCAGGTAGCGCAGGCAACCGGCTGGCAGATGAGGCTGGACGGCCGCACGAAGATAGGCGTTTTTCCAGCGCCGGTGATTCAGGTTGAAAATGTTGGCATTTCAGGTGGCGCTGCCGCTGATGGAATAGAGTTCGCGCAGGTTGGGCGTGCGGATCTTGAGGTCAGCTGGATGAGCCTGCTTACTGGCGAGCCAGAGGTCACCGTCATTACGTTGAATGATACAAAGCTGTTTCTCGAAGTCACCCGCGGCGGCGAGAAAAGCTGGCGTCCTCTTGCCCCGTTTCAAAGTGCTTCAGGTGGAGCTGAGCCAACCTTGTTGGGCGAAGCTTATGCGGCGTTGAAAAAGTTGGGCGTCGAAACCGTTGCTGTTGAGGGCGGCCGTGTTGATTACAGGAACCTGCAAACCGAACGACGGCTGGAGTTATCCCAACTTAGCCTCGCTGCTGATTTTGATGGTGGTGATGGGGCTCTGGATCTGGATGCAAGCGCCTTTCACGAAGAACACTCCTTTTCGCTGAGCGCGCGGGTTGGTTCTATCCCTCGGTTTGTGTCTGGGCAGGCTACCGCGTTCAATGCACACCTAGGGATCGGGCAGGCTGACAAACTGGAGGCTGCTGGCCAACTGACGTGGAAAAATGTCCCAATCGGAACGCTGGGGCTGTCTGCAAGGGGAAGCTCGCTTTCCACAATGGCACAGGTCTTCGGACTCAACGTTGCTCAGGTGTTGGACGACTACGAGATCGAGACACAGCTGCAGTTTTCATCCGATGGAATCCGAACACGTGGCATGAAGGCCCATGTTCAGGGATTGCAAGTCACCGGTACGTCGGCGGTTACTTATCTGGAAGATGGCTTGGAATTGAAGGGCACTCTGGAAGGAGAGGGAGTGCCGTTTGAAACCATTGTTCATTTGGCTGGCATTGAGAAACCCGGTTCCGGCGTATCCAACCTGAACCTGTCTTACTATGCGGTTGGACATGATGTTTCTGAATGGCAAGATCACTTTGAGCTGACAGGGTCGGCATGGGTGCGCAACGGGCGTATTGCAGAGTTGGTGGTGCCCGCGCCGTTTGGTGATGACGAAGCCCGAGAGGCAGTGGACGACATTGATCTGGATGTGACCTTTGCTGGATTGCAAGCCCCTGTGGCCATTGAAGGTTCTGCGCGCTGGCGTGGCGAGCCCATTGCCATTGAGGGGGAAGTGGCTGTTGGCGGTTTTACGGCGCTGTCTTTTACCTCTGATCGGTTCACTGCAGGGATTTCGGGCGCATTGCAGGAAATTCGCAAAAATGAAGGACGGCTTTCATTTGAAACCGGTGATTTGACTGAGTTTGCTCGATGGTACGGTCGAAAGGTGCCCGATTATTTGCAGGGGGACCGACTTCGGGTCGCTGGTGTCTTTGCGAGCAGGCCGGACGAATTGGCATTTAAAAGCCTGGATGTGTTTCTTGACGACGTCCGGGTGAAAGGGCAGGGGCGCCTTGTCTTGGCAGATCGGCTGAGAGTGGAAGGGGACTATGAGCTGTCGGAGTTACAACTCGACCACGTCCTTACACGTCGTCAATCGGTGATATTGAAGCCCGAAGAACGCCACTACGACTTCTCAGTGCTGCGCAACCTGGACGTTGACATTGCTTTGGAGGCGGAGCGTGTAAGCGCGGGTGACCTACGCGGGCAGAATGCCAGATTACGCGCCCGCTCCGAGGGAGGCAGGTTGAATGTAGCGCTGGAAACGTTGTCGCTATACGGTGGTACTGTTTCTGGTGACGTGCTTTTAAACGGCGCGACGGTTGACCCCCAATTTTCAATGGATTTGGCGTTTAGCGATGTGAGTGCTGCGCCCTTCTTCACAGCGGTTTCAGATTTGCCGCGCGTAGATGGGTCGTTAAATGCTGTCATGACGGTCGCGTCTGAAGGGCGTGATCGCGGGACGATGTGGCGAAACATGGATGGCGCCGTCAGCTTTCAATTGGGTAGTGGGGTTTTGTATGATCTGAATCTCAACCAGATGATTACGGATCTTGCTGAAGCGCCGGTAACAGGATGGCCGTTGACGCAAGGAACGCGAACCGCATTCCAGACCTGGGGTGCTGATGTCATGTTTGGCGAAGGGCGCGCGCAGTTTGAGGGCCTGACCTTTCTGAGCGATAGGGCTCTTATTGAAGGCCGTGGTGAAGTGAATTTGGCGGATGGGCGTGTCAATTGGCACCTCAAACCAAGCCGCGTCGAAAACGGCGGAGAGCTCTCTGAAGTTGATCCGGTTGATGCAGAACAGCCAATCGCTGTGGCGGGAACGTTGATCCGGCCAAGCTTTGCCAGTGAAGTCGCTGGTGGGGATACGACCGCATCCTTGAACCCCGTAAATGAAAGCCTCAAGAATACCGTTGCCGCAAAACTGCAGGCTCGCATGGCCTTGCAGAAGAAAGCTGGCGAGGGCACCCCAGCTCCTGAGGAAGTGCCATTACCTGTTTCTGAAGAAGCTGGCGAAGCATCAGCGACAACGGCCGCCATTGATGGTCAGGTCAGGCATCGTGGTGAGGCCGCAGTTCCGCCGCAGAAACCCGGTGGTTCTGTGCCAGATGATCAATCTGTTTCACCTGCAGCTCCAACGGAAACCGCCGCAACAGTGGCGCCTTCCACTCAATCTCGTGGGCCGCGACCTGCTGGTTCGGCGCCAGAAACGATCAATGTGGACGGCGTTGCCTCTGGTGAAGCAAACGTTGATGACACACTCAGCACCATTGAAGAAGGGTTCGGGCTGCCAGCGGGCTTTTTGACCGGCAACTAGCGAACCCGGCTTCCGGGCGACCTGACGAAGCATTGGGCACTCCGTGTGAGTTTATGGGTTGCTCAGTAACCACATCAGGTGAAGTCGATATGTTTACTTAACGGCATGGTGCGCAGGCGTTTGCCGGTTGCTGCGAAAATGGCGTTTGCCAATGCAGCTGGTGCTGGTGGTGTGCCGGGTTCACCAGCGCCGCCCATACGCGGAGACGTTTCCAGAAGTGCCACCTCAAATGTGGGCGATTGGTGCATTCGCATGGCGTCGAAATCGTAGAGATTGCCTTGGTCCACGGCACCATCTGTGAAGGTGATTTCCTGTCCCAGCGCCTGACTCAAGCCGAAAATGGCGCCGGAGATGAGTTGCGCCTTGAAGTTTGCCGGGTCTAACACAAGACCCGGGTCCGCGGCACACCATACCTTTTCTATTCGCACCTGTTGTTGTGACGTGTCCACTTGCACGACCTGAGCCACCCATGTGCCGAATGAGAGGGTATGAGCAAGGCCCTTTCCCTTCCCTTCTGGCATTGGCGCGCCCCAGTCGGCCATCTCGGCGACCTTGAGCAAAACACGTTTTGCGGGCGCGTGTTCGTTGTCGTTCATCAGGTCGAGCCTGAAGTGCAAGGGATCTTTGCCGGCTTTGTGGGCGGCTTCGTCAAGAAAGCTTTCATGGAAGAACCCGTTGTACGAGTTGCCAACCGACCGCCAGAACCCGATTGGAATTGGCAAGTCAACGACATGAGCAGCGTATCTCCTGTCAGGAACGGTCAAGGGTTGATCATAGGCCCCTTCGAGCAGCAACTTGTCGGGTCCGGCAACTGGCAGGCCGGGGAAGGTTCTGGCAAGTGTATTCTTGATGAGCGGGGGAACGGCCACCGCAACATCCAGCGCTGTCAGGTGGCCATCATCCGACAGGGTGCCGCGATAACGCGCTTTCGCCCGGGGGCGATACATGTCGTGCCGCGTATCTTCTTCCCGAGTCCAGGTTACCTTGACTGGGCGGCCGTTTGTGTGTTGGCCAATGATGGCGGCAAACAAAGAAAAGTCAGCCTCCATGCGGCGACCAAACCCGCCCCCCATGTACGTGGTATGCACTTTAATCTGGTCGGTCTTCATGTCAAAGTGCCCGGCGCATACCCCCTGAATAATCGTGGGCGCTTGATTGGGGGACCAGATATGCAGCTCGTTCTCGCGCCATTGCGCGGTTGCGTTCATTGGTTCCATGGTTGCGTGCGCAACATAGGGAACCTCATAGGTAACCTCCAACTGGCGATTTGGCGGTGTGTTGCGCCAAACTTCATCCGGCTCGCCGGTGCTACCCAGCGTGAAACTCGCATCCTCTTCAAGCGCGCGATCGAAAAGTGGTGTCATCGCATCGTTGTTTGTCGGGTAGGTGGCATCCTGCCATACAACATCCAATGCTTCCGCCCCTTGGAACGCGGCCCAAGTGTTTGTAGCTATCACGGCAAAGCCGCTGCCGTATTGGGTTTGAAGCGGTATCACCTTTTCAACGCCGGGAACTTCCAAGGCTGCAGTGGCGTCGTGCGTTCGCGCGCCGACACCAAAGTGGGGTGACATGCGAACCGTGGCATGTCGCATTTCGGGCAGTTCCACATCGATGCCGAAAATGGGTGCCCCCGTCACTTTCTCAACGATCTCAACGCGCTTTTGAGGCTTCCCGAGTAGTTTCCAATCCTCCGGCTTTTTCAGGATGACGTCTTCTGGTGGGGGCAGCTTTGCTGCCAGTTCGGCGACGTCTCCATAGGGTAGTCTTTCGCCGGTAGTCTTGTTGATCAAGTGACCGTGTTGTGCTGATACGTTTTCTGCAGGGATGTTCCATGTTTGAGCGGCTGCTTGTATCAATACCATTCGTGCAGCGGCACCAGCCCGACGCATCTTGTCGAAGGCGTCAATCGTGGCGGATGAGCCACCGGTGACCTGAATGCCGATGAACTTGGAAGCGACAGCCATCGTCTCGCGTGCCGTATTGGCCAACAAGCTTTGATCGAAAGAGGCAAACGGGCCTCCATCTACCATAACGGCTTCGTTGTAATAGGCGGAGCTAGCCGGGCCATGGTCTACAGCAATCTGGTCCAAAGTGACCTCGAGTTCTTCGGCGACAAGGGCGGCAAGGGTTGTTTGTACCCCCTGACCCATCTCCGCGCGCGGTGTAATGATTGTGATAGCACCAGCTGCGCTGACAAAAACATAAGGATTGAAGATCGCGTCGCCCGCAGAGGCGTTATCTTCAAGGGGATTGGCATGGGGCGTCTGGTAGAAGTAGTAGCCAACTGCCAGACCGCCAGCGGCCGCGGCACCAAGTCCCAAAAAGGTGCGGCGAGTGATTTTCCCGAGTGTGCTCACAGACCACCTCCATCAGAGTTCGCCACATCCTTTATGGCTGCGCGGATCATTGGGTAGGTTCCACACCGACACAGGTTGGTCATGGCTGCATCAATATCATCATCAGTGGGGTTTGGTGTGTCCTGCAAAAGCGCAACAGCCGCCAGTATTTGACCCGCCTGGCAATACCCACATTGCGGAACGCCATGGCGAATCCAAGCATCCTGTACAGGGTGAAGGGCATCTTTTCCCGCCAGACCCTCAATGGTAGTGATTGGTGCATCCACATCGCCCGCAAAGTATGAACAAGATCGCACCGGGTATCCGTCAATCAATACGGTACAAGCTCCGCAAGCCCCGACACCGCAGCCAAATTTCGGACCCTTGATGTTCAACAGGTCGCGGAGCAGCCAGAGCAGGGGCATGTTCGGGTCTGCATCCACTTCGTGCTCGGTACCGTTTACCGTGAGCTTCATCGCGCAGCCGTCCTCCTGATTAAGAGACTTTCGGTCACCTAAACTAGGGGTAAATACGGTTATGTCAATAGGTGACCAGCGTTCTCTTATTGACAGGTGAGGGAGTTGGTTCTATTCGGAAGGGATGACAGAAATGCCATTCAAACGTGCGCGTTCCCCGCAAGCCAAAGCTCGGCGGGCGGATGACTTACTCAAGGCCGCCGCGACCATTCTCGATCAGCAGGGTGTTGAAGAGGTCACGCTCACCCGAATAGCCGCGCGCGCTGGTGTGGTGAAGTCAAATGTCTACCGGTACTTCGAAAGCCGGGAAGAAATTCTGTTGCGTGTTCTGCTATCTGACTTGGCACTGATGTTGGATGCCCTTGAACAGACGGTTCAAGCACCGATTAGCCCGCGTCGGACAGCAGAGTTGCTGGCCGACGGATTTGCCTCCAAGCCAAGGGTTTGCTTGTTGTTGACAGATCTTGCGCCAACACTGGAGCGCAACATCGGCTCAGAGAAACTTCGTGAGCTCAAACGTATGTTCTTGCAGGCGTTGGATCGTGCGACCGCAGTGCTGCATTGTGCTCAACCGGAGATCAAGTTGCCGGGCTGTGAGCGGATTGTCATGGCTATCAATGCTCTTGTGGCTGGTTTGTGGCCGATGACGCATCCGGGACCGGTCTTGGAACGGGTTCAGAGCGAGGCGGAATTTGCCCGCCTGCGCTCAGATTTCCAAGAGGCCTTAACACAAAACATTCATGCTCTTTTACTGGGTGCCGAGGCTTATCGATCTTGAGACAAGCCCTTTATGAACGTTTCAATAGCCTGTTCGAAAAGCGCGACCCCAACATCCAGCGAGCTCACGTTTTCAATTGTCGTTACGTTTGGAGCAGAGCCAAAGGTCATTTCTGCCCGTCGTAGTCGACTGGCAATGTCCTCTTCCGTCTCCCGACCGCGCTGGGCCAGTCTATGCGCCAAGACCTCGACAGGTGCTGTTATGTGAATTACCAGCGTGTGTTGGTACTTGGCCAGTGCATGAGGAATGATACGGCGCGATCCGTTGGCAATGGCCACGCCTCCAGAGCCTATGTGGCTGTCCACCGACTTGGGCAGTGCATAAAGCAGGTTGTGGGCGCCCCACGACAGGGCTACGTCGCCGTTCTCGATTTTCTTTTCCAGCTCCGTGTAGCTGATCGCCTCATGGTCTTCGTGGCCAGCTTCTGCGGGCCGCGTGATCAGGCGCCGAACGAACATCAACATACTATGTCCGGCAACCTTTGCTTTGTAGCCCTCAATCAACGAGTCCTTCCCGGCACCACTGGGACCGACAACGATCACCAGTCCACCGTGGCCAAGTCGGCCGTCAACTTGAGCTTGCGTTGCGGTCAGTGATTGGTCAGGCAACGCGTCGCCCCTCATTCCAAACTGCACGAACAATAGGAATGTCGCCGACCATGCGAACCTGCACCAAGTCGGCACGGCGTCCGGTTTCAATGGCCCCACGGTCTGTCAGTCCGACGGATTCGGCGGGGGTCTTTGTGATAGTGCGGATCGCTTTGGGCAGATCGATGCCGTCAACGTCCTTGGCAAGCACAAAAGCACCGTGAAGCAGGGAAACCGGGACATAATCGGAGGAAAGAATATTGAGATAGCCCGCCTGCGCCAGTTCCTTTGCAGAAATGTTGCCAGAATGAGATTTGCCGCGCACGACGTTGGGTGCTCCCATCAATACAGCCATCCCGGCCTCGGTAGATGCTTTGGCGGCTTCCAGTGTTGTTGGGAACTCGGCAACCTTGATGCCAAATTCGATGGCCTCATCCACGTGCGCGATCGTGGCATCGTCATGGCTCGCCAGTTGGATGCCATGGGTGGTGGCCCGCTCGGCGATTTCGCGGCGGTTCTTGTCAGAGTTGCGTGCACCGCGTTCCGTCATGCGTGCAATGTACTCGCGCAATTGTTCGTCGGAGTACCCCTTCGATTCCTTGTAGTACTGGATATAGTAGTCCAAGGACGTGAATTGGCGCTGGCCCGGGGTGTGGTCCATCAGCGACGTTAGGCGAACGCGATCATCGCCTTCAAACAGAGCAAAGCCGTCTACACAATTGTCTGCCGAGACCTCACAGCGCAGATGCAAGAAATGATCGGAGCGCAGACGACCTTCGGCTTGCGCAGTCTCAATGGCATCGGCCATATCTCGCATGTCTTTTGCCGTAAAATCGGCGCTGTCTTCCATGCCGACACGTAGCGCATCCAGAACCGTGGTGATCCCTGAACACGCCATTTGAGCATCGTGCGCCTGTACCGCGGAAATCGGATTCCACAATACGCCTGGGCGCGGTTTGTAGTGGTTCTCAAGATGGTCAGTGTGAAGCTCGACCAGACCTGGAATGAGAAAGTCGCCCTCACAATCGTGTTGGGCGGTGGTTGTTGTGCCACTATCGATGTTGTTGATCTTGCCGGCGTTTGTGTTGAGCGAACCAGAGAGCACCTCGTCTGGCAGTACGATGCGCGCATTTGTGAAAGCTAGTGCATTTGCGCTGTACTCAGCTTCATCACTGGAGGCAATCTGGGGGGATGTGAGCGTTTCGCTCATTGGGAGGCTCCTTCAAAACGGAAAGTATCTGCGACCCGGAACGGGCCACCGTCCTCGTCTTCAATAAAAAGGGCGATCTGATTAATGCGTACTGGTTGACCCAACACGGGTGCGAAGTGCGTCAGCGCTGCGCGCTGCATGGCAGCAAGGGCCGTCTTGTCGCTCAGTTTGCCGGACAATGTCAGATGAAACCGGAAGAACTCGAACACGTAGGGATAACCCCATTTGAGCATGTAGGCATCTTGTTCTGGTGTCAGGTCCGCTTTTCGACGTCTAGCGATATCTGCTTCAGACAAGGGTGCCCGAAGTCCGTCCAGTTCCGTAATCGTCCGCCGTGCCAACGCGTCCAAAGCAGTACTCGGCTGGGTCGGTGTCAGAGCAAGAAATTTACCCAGCCGATTTGGGCTCAGTCCGTCCAGTTCAAACGGCGCTGTTTGCCGAGCGAAGGTCTGAACGGCTTCATGCACGTGATCCATGCTGACACCATCGGCAGCGCGAAACGGTGGTTTCAAGGTGCCATGAAAGCCATAACGGCGGGGTGTTTCGGTATATTCCCAAAATTCCGACTTGCTGATGCCGTCCACATCTGGTTGCGTAACCGGCGTATTGGTAAATGCGTCGCGGCCCAACCACTGGCTGCCCAAATCTGTGAGCTGTTCTATCTTGTCCGGGCAGTAATAAAGAGCGTATCTCATGAGGGTATCCTGTTTGCCTTCCGCCTTATCCAGTCGGTGTGTCTGCCTGATGACGGTCTACAACCAGCCGGAAATGGTCAACAAATTGCTCGATATCCTCTGATTGGAACAGAGCCAATTTATCGAACAGGATATCTTCTGGCAGGTCCCACCATTTCAGGGCCGCGAGTTGCTCTGCCTGATGAGGTGGAAAGCGGTCCTTGATCCGGCGCGCTGGAACACCGCCAACGATAGTGTAGGGAGCCACATTGTGCGCGACCACGGCGCCGGCGGCGAGCACGGCACCGTCCCCAATCTGGACACCGGCAAGAACCGTGACACCATGGCCGATCCATACGTCATTGCCAATGTGAACCCGGGCTGCGCGTCTTTGTTCAAAGAACATGTGGTCGCGTTCTTGATGGGCCTCATAGTATTCAGGCGTGTAGGTGAAACGGTGCTGAGAGGGCCGATGCATGGGGTGGTTTGGTGGCCCGAGACGTACATGGGCCGCGATGGCGGTAAATTTTCCAATGGTCGTGTCGGAGATCATACAATCCGACCCGATATAGGAGTAATCTCCCACCTCGCTGTATTCGAGGGCCGTGCGCTGCAAGATTTCGCAGCGCCTGCCCACCGACGTTTCACGAAGTGTAACGGAAGGATCAATGCGCGTTTCGGCGATTTTCGGCTGGGTGGTCATGGTTATGCCGCTGCCTTGAACTGTGTCACATCGATGATGCGATCTGCTATTTGATCCCGCGCTTCGTGGTCATGGAGGATGCCCAGCATGGCCACGCCCTTGCGTTTCTTTTCCTCGACCAGTTCCACCACGACCTGCCTGTTTTTGGCATCCAATGAAGCGGTCGGTTCATCCAGAAGAAGGATTGGGTAGTGGGCGATAAAGCCACGTGCAATATTGACGCGCTGTTGCTCACCGCCCGAGAAGGTTGCTGGTGGCAGCTGCCACAGGCGCTCAGGCACATTCAGACGCGTCAGCAACTCGCGGGCTTGTTCCAATGCTTCTTCCTCAGAAGTGCCCTGAGCAATGAGCGGATCCGCAACCAGTTTCAGGGCCGGTACACGCGGAATGGCGCGAAGAAACTGGCTGACATATCCGATCGTGCTGTCGCGAAGGCGGATGATGCGCCGTGGCGCTGCGTCGGCCACATTGATGATTTCGCTGCCATCTGTGATGAGGATCTGGCCGGTTTGGCACCGATAATTGCCGTAGATCATCTTCAGGACGGAACTTTTGCCTGATCCGGATGGTCCGCCGAGGATGACGCATTCGCCGGCGGAGACGGCAAAGGAAACATTGTCGACTACCGGCAGTTCAATTCCTCCTCGTAAGTGCATGCGGAAGGTCTTGCCGACGTTTGAGAGGCAAATCTTGGTCTTCATGGCGGGCCTCAAGGTTGCAAGATGGAAGAGACAAGAAGCTGGGTGTAGGCTTCCTGTGGGTCGTCAAGGACCTGATCGGTCAGGCCGGTTTCAATGACATGACCTCGCCGCATGACAAGTGTTCGGTCAGACAGGAGCCGTGCAACGGCGAGATCGTGCGTGACAATGATCACGGAAAGACCCAGATCAGAAACCAGCCCCCGGATGAGGTCGAGCAATCGCGCCTGCACGGACACATCCAAGCCACCTGTCGGCTCGTCCATGAAGACAAGGCGCGGGTTCGTGACAAGATTGCGGGCAATCTGGAGGCGCTGGCGCATGCCGCCTGAAAAGGCGCGCGGGTCGTCGTCAATGCGGTCTTCAGCTATTTCCACGCGGTCCAGCCAATCTATGGCGGTGGCGCGAATATCGCCATAATGCCGGGCTCCAATAGCCATCAAGCGCTCACCAACGTTGGCACCTGCAGAAACCGACATTCGGAGGCCATCCGAAGCGTGTTGGTGTACAAAACCCCAATCAGTTCGCATCAACATCCGGCGTTCGGCCTCGTTCATCTCATAGAGATTGCGCATGGCACCTACGCGATTGCGATATTCGATGACTCCAGATGTTGGTGCGAGGCGGGTGGAGAGACAGTTCAAAAGCGTCGTTTTCCCCGATCCGCTCTCGCCGACAATGGCAAGAACTTCACCTGGATACAGCTCGAAGTTCACGTCCTTGCAGCCGATACGGTCGCCGTAGTATTTGGTGGCGTTCGAGACACGCAGAAGCGGCAGATCATCACTTGCATCTGCAGTGTGTGGTGTCATTTCACTGGTTTGCATAGGAGTTAAGCCTTTGTTCTAGCGTGCCTGTGTGCAGCTCAAAAAGGTGATTGTCGAAGTCGTAGAAATAAAGTGAGCGGCCTTCGCCTTCGATGCGTGGACGATCTGGCAGCACTTCAACATCAAGCTTTTCAAGTTTTGCTCGGATGCCGTCGATCGCGTCTTCGTCCACCTTGAAAGCGATGTGGTTGTAGGTTCTTCTTTCCAGCGGTTCACCTTCCATCGTTGCGATCCAGAGCCCACCGAGGTCAAAGAACTTTTCGCGCGAGTGGGAGAAGGTTTTGTTGCCGCTGGAGTAGATCTCGGCGGCGCCCAGCCCATCGGTGAGAAGCGCGCTCATTCGATCCAGATCCGACACGATGAAGGTCATATGACTGAGCCCTGTGATCATGCCCGCGGCCCACTGTTTTCAGGTTCGGCGATCGGGTTTGCGGCCATGTGGCCAAGGTGTCCCTGTTCGCGCCGTTCCTCGCAGTAATCACTGTCGGAGCACACGTACATGCGCCCACCTTTGTCGTCGAGGATGACTTCATCGAGATAGACGTTCTCTGCACCGCACAGAGCGCAAGGCTCTTCGAACCTCTGTATTTCAAAGGGATAGTCCTGAAAGTCGAGGCTCTCCACCTTGGTGTAAGGTGGCACTGCATAGATGCGTTTCTCGCGTCCGGCACCAAACAGCTGAAGGGCGGCCATCTCATGCATTTTAGGATTGTCGAATTTGGGAATGGGTGATGGATCCATGACGTATCTGTCATTCACCAATACCGGATAGGCGTAGGTAGTGGCGATCTCACCGTATTTGGCGATGTCTTCATAAAGCTTCACGTGCATGAGACCGTACTCTTCGAGCGCATGCATCTTGCGTGTTTCGGTTTCACGCGGCTCCAGTTTGCGCAGTGGTTCCGGGATCGGGACCTGATAGACGAGTGTCTGGTTCTCGGTCAGCGGCTCTTCGGGAATGCGGTGGCGGGTCTGGATGATGGTCGCTTGGCTGGTTTTGGTGGTGGCCTTAACGCCGGTTGTCTTGATGAAAAAGCCTCGCAATGCAACTGCATTGGTGGTGTCGTCCGAGCCTTGGTCGATCATCTTGAGCACGTCATCTGATCCGATGACTGCTGCGGTAACCTGAACACCACCCGTACCCCAGCCGTACGGCATGGGCATTTCTCGAGAGGCAAACGGGACCTGATACCCCGGCACGGCGATAGCCTTCAAAATGGCTCGCCGGATCATGCGTTTTGTTTGCTCATCCAGATAAGCGAAGTTGTAGTGTTCGGAGAACATGTCGGTGTCTTGTCCGGTCATTGAGCCGCCTCCTCAGCCTGAGCCGTATTGGCTTCCTTGCTGTGCCAGTCTTTGTTCATGCGACGAACCAGTTCGAGTTCGGCTTGGAAGTCCACATAGTGTGGCAACTTGAGGTGCTCGACGAAGCCTGTCGCCTGAACATTGTCGGAGTGCGAGAGCACGAACTCTTCATCTTGCGCTGGAGCTGTTGCTTCTTCCCCCAGTTCCCGACAGCGCAAAGCACGATCCACGAGCGCCATGGACATGACCTTGCGTTCTGACTGACCCGGTGCCAGGCCATAGCCGCGTGTGAATTGGGGCGGCGCTACTGTGCTTCCCTTGAACTGGTTGATCATCTGGCACTCGGTCACTGTCATGGTGCCCAGCGGTACAGCAAATCCCAGTTCTTCAACGAAAAACTCCACCTCTACTTCGCCATGACGAATTTCTCCGGCAAACGGATGGGAGCCACCAAACCCGCGCTGGGTAGAATAGCCAAGAGCCAACAAGAACCCCTCATCCCCACGGGCGAGATTCTGGAGGCGCACGTCTCGATCTGCCGGAAAAGCGAGCGGCTCCCGGGTTAGATCGCCGATCTCCGCATCTTGAGGTGTTTCCGGATCTGGTTCCATCATGCCTTCCGCATTCAGGAGGTCGGTCACACGTGGGATGTCCGCGTCAGGATCATAGGCGCCTTTTTCCGGCTCGGGCAGTTCTCCATCAGCGGCAAGTTTGAAATCCAGAAGCCGGTGGGTGTAGTCATACGTTGGGCCCAGCAACTGGCCGCCCGGCAAGTCTTTGTAAGTGGCTGAAATACGGCGACGCACAAGCATGGCTGCTGTGTCGATTGGTTCCGAATACCCAAACCTTGGCAAGGTGGTGCGATAAGCGCGCAGCAGAAAGATCGCCTCGATCAAGTCTCCGCGTGCCTGCTTGATCGCCAGAGCTGCGAGTTCCAGATCGTAAAGAGAGCCTTCGGACATGACACGCGAGACAGAGAGATAGAGCTGCTCTGCTATCTGTTTGAGCTCCAGTTCGGGAACGGTGCGATCCCCACGGCGGTCGCGTTCCATCAGCTTGTGGGCGTTACGGATGGCCTTCTCGCCACCCTTGACGGCAACATACATGGATCAGGCTTCCTTTAGAGAAATGGTGGTACTGCGCGGCAGGCCGGCAATCTGGTCGACGCTGGCAAACAGGACATCTACGCCCAGCGGGTAGAGAGTCTGATTGGCGCTCATCTGATGCCAGAACCCCGGTGCCAAAGGCGCTGCATTGAGCTGCGTTGTGGTCTTTATGCCCGGTCCCGACAGAAGTGGTCCGGCTTCGTTGGTGAGGGTTTCAGCAGCCATGATCAGGGTCGTCGAACGGTCGGGATACTCGTCTGTACCGACGTTGAAGCCAGAGAGCGGCGGCATCTTTTCGGGTGTGCTGATCAGCGCAAAGGCGGCATCTGCCTGCATGTCCACGACAGGGGCGCCAGTGTGAAAGCGCAAATAGTCGACCACGTCCCGACTTTTGGCAAGCGGTGTGTCCAGATAAACCGGCGTGTCATAATCCAGTAGAGCAAGGGCCAAAGCTGCCATGGTTCTGGGCAGAGGGTGTGGGGCAGTCAGGTTTGTGACGTGAAGTGTCTGCAAGGTGCCTGGGCGGGCCAAGGCGTTCATGGCGGCCTTGAAGATGCATTGAGCATCATGAACCGGATTGGCAAGACCGGGTGCAGGGGCTTTGGTCAAACCAAGAGGTGCTGTCGTCATGATCAATCTCCCCGAACCATGGTGAAGAAATCTACCTTGGTGGCGGCAACTTCTTCGCGGGTTTGGTGTTCGGCAGCTTGGGTTGCCGTATTTAGTGGCTGTAGCACATGCGTTTCGACGTACTCGCTCCAGTCTTTTGTCTGAAGAAGAGCGTCAAAAATGGCTGAATAGAGGGCTTTGGCCTTGCTTCTGCCAAGCGATTGACCGAAGCCAGTTTCTCCGGTGTCCAACGCAACTACACAGCGCGTCACGGTCGCTTCGCACAGGTTGAAAGGGGCGCCAGTGCCGCCTGCGCGGCCACGAACCATGACCAATCCCGTCTCCGGCTGCCGGATCACGGTATGAGCTGGGGGTGTGTCCAGAGCATCCCATGCAGCCTTCAGTGTTTCCTCAGGAGCGTTGGCAAGCAGGGCCATGGCGGCCCGTCGCGTTTCCAATTCCGGACTAAGGGAGGTTTGCGTGTCTGCCGACATATGAATTCCTCTTCGAGGCCTCTGATAAACCGTTGTGCGGTTCGTGAGTTTGACGTTGTTCCTAGGATAAAATATGTCTATTTGTATAGACAAATTTTTTACTCGCATCTCTCCTACAGATGTTCCATGACAGGGCCATGACGGATCAGTTGGAAATAGAAAGCCGTCCGCTGAAGCGGCGGGCAGGTATTGCGGTTTGGAAGCAGATTGCAGAAACGCTGCGCGTGGAATTGACCCGTGCGGGCCTTGGAGAAGGCGCGCGTATACCAACCGAACAGGTACTTGCAGAGAAGTTTTCAGTTAATCGCCACACTGTTCGTCGGGCGATTTCCGTTTTGATCGATGAAGGGCTTTTGCGATCGGATCAGGGGCGTGGTACGTTTGTTGCCAAGAATCCAATTGCTTACAGAATTGGGCCGCGGACGCGCTTCACTGAAAATCTGAGCGGTCAGGCCGAAACGGTTTCCGGCCGTTTGTTGGGTATTCGTGAAATCGAAGCCGATGAGCTGTTGGCTGCGGAACTGAAGGTTGCCAAGGGCACGTCTGTTTTTGAAATGCAGACCCTCAGTCTTGCCGATGACGTGCCTCTCATTTCTGGTACCGGGTACTTCGAAAAGGCGCGCTTTCCGACGCTCCGGGAAGATTATGAGCAGACCCGTTCCATCACCAAAGTGATGCAGAAAATGGGCTACGGTAACTATCGTCGTGGTGAGACGCGAATCACAGCTGTTCTGTGTTCAAAGGAGCTGGCGGCGATTCTGGAAATTGACCCTGGATCGGCAATCGTGGCGACCTATAGCATTGATGTACTAGAGGATGGCACGCCTATCCAGGTTGGCCGAAGCTACATGGCTTCCGAGCGCATACAACTTACCGTCTAGGATATCCGAAGTCAGTCGTCATGACGCCAGACACGCGGCGTGTGTTTCAACTTTTTCCAGCGATGTTGCGCTTCAGACCAAGCCATATCTGCGCGTGCCTTGTGCCATCCCGCGACAAACCCGATTGCCGGAAGCAGCTGTTGCCCACTTGGTGCCGCTGGTAGGTCCATGGCGACCAGTCGGTCCGTCATTGCTACATCGTTGAGGTATCCGAACACGTCCTGCAATTTCTTGAGGGATTTTATGAAGATGCCCGTTTGCTCCTTGTCATACAAGGTTTTGAAGAACTCAATGGCGTAGCGCAGCTTTTTCAGTGCCTTGCGCAGCTCATGGCGCTCTTCAATGGTCAGCGTTTCCAAGTGCTTGGCTCTTTTGGCACAGGCTTTCCAGCGCTTGCGCAGGGCATAGTCCGCGAACTCGAGCGCAGGCATGTCCAGAGCCTCACAAGCCTCTGGGCTTATCTCCTCACGCCACTCACGGGTTTGAATGTAGCGGGCGAGTTGAAGGATGAAACTGTTTGCCCGCGCCGTTGCCAGTTGGGCAATGACGTCTTGTCGAACCGTATCCCTTGCGCTATCCAACGCGATCATCAGCCCTTGAAATTCAATGCCGTCCGGGCTGCGCTCTTGCAACGGTCCTATAATTTCGGAGGCCATCACATCCAGATCACGGAGATTGCCCAGATAGGTCGCAAGACGCTGGGCCTCTTGCCCCATTTCGAAAAGCGCACTGCCGGCAACCAGTGGCTGATAAACCTTCAAAGCACTGCGCAAGCGGCGCAGGCCGACGCGCATTTGGTGCGTGAACTCGATGCGCTCGTTGTCGGCATGTTTTATCAGTCGAGCACGGTTCCCAGCAATTTGGGTCAGGCATGATGAGAGGATCGAGACCAGCGCGTCTTCAGCCGTTTGATTTGTCTTCAGCTCTATTTTCCCGGCAGGGGCTGCCGTAGCGGTTAAGTCGACTGCTTTGTCACCAGAAAGGCGATCGGCAAGGCCATGGCCGATTTCCGCCTTGCTTTGGCTGGAGAAATCAAAGGGGATGTCTCCCAGAAGGTGCGCCGCCAAATCGTAAAGCTGAGAAACAGGGCCTGACTTGAGTTCCAACTCGATTTCGCAAATATCTTGCTCGTGTCCTTGTGCAATTGCCTTGCCATGATCAAAGGCGACCTCGATTTCCGTATTCTCGTTTCGTGTAAAATCCCGCGTTACTCGGTCGATTTGTGTTTCGAACCGTGGTGCGATGGCGGCCCCGTTCAGGAGAGACTGGACCCGGTCTCGCACTGCCGCATCGTCAATCAGGGATAGGTTGGGCTCGGTCTCTTCGGTCGGTAATTCAAACTCTCGTGTACTCGACAAACCGCGGATTACGCCGGTGCCCACCTTGAGCGTCTGAACGCGACCTGAGCCCGTTTCCCGAATGCGCAAGGTTGTCGCTGCGTTGCGCAAGCGCTTGTCTGGCGTGTCGAAGTAGATTGACTGAAGTTTTCGGGTCTTTTCTGCTTTCAGGCTGAAATCAGCGAAGTCTGTTCTGGCGAGGGCTTGCTGTAGCGCATCGCGATCAACAGCCAGTTTGAGCTCTACTTCATTCATCGGGATCGAACTACCTCTGCTTGCACCTGACGATCACGGAGTTGTGGTAGCCTTCCAAGGAAAGCATTTCGTGTAAAGGCTTTTTATCGAGCGAAAGTCCTCGTGAAACTTGCACGGCAAAACAAGCCTGACCTAGCTGTAGCGTAATCTACGTACATTACTCAGGGCAAGTATGTTGGATTTATCACGGCTCATGCTTTCGGCCGAACAATCCAGTAGCGCCCCAAACGATCTAGGCCGGGTAAGGCTGTTGCCTATTGGGCGCTATCCAGTCGGAATTATTGAGCTGGCTTACTGAAAGCGGGCCAACTTTATTCTTGAATAATCTGGTTTCAATCGTGATCACGCACGCTGCGTCGGGGCGTGCGCTCCGTGCTTGGCATGGCTGCGAGTCGTTCAGGGCTGCAGCGCCAGTGGGTTTTGATCAAACAAGTACGCATCAAAGCTTGGATCATCCACATCCGAGAGCGCCAACAGCCGGGCACGGACGTTTTCAAGATGTTGCCACATGGCTTTGCGCGCTTCCTGCGGATCTTTGATCTGCAGCGCGGTCAGGATTGCCTTGTGATCCTCCAGCCACTCTTTGCGGTAGCCGTCATCAAAGATGCGATCATGCAGCGTTGCCCACATACGCGAGCGCTTGCGCTGCTGCCAAAGGTTCCGCATCATTTCCAGAAGCGCGGTATTTTGTGTTGCCTCTGCAATCAGCATGTGAAACAGCTCATCCGCATCTTCGCCGCCGGCGCCTTCAGCCAACTCTTGACGTTCCTGATCCAGAGCCCGTCGCATCTTCATGATGTCGTTTTTGGTCACGCGCGTGGCGGCAAATGCAGCAATATTGCTTTCAATCAACTGGCGGGCCTGCAGTAACTCGAAGGGGCCGATGTCAGCTGCTGAGGCTGTATCTGCCGGGGCGTCAGTTGGCAACCGCAACACGTAGGTGCCGGAGCCCTTGCGGACATCCACCAAGCCTTCAATTTCAAGCATGATCATGGCTTCGCGCACCAGTGAGCGCGATACGCCCAGTTCTTCAGAAATCTGACGCTCCGGTTGCAGACGATCACCCACAGCATACCGACCCTTCGCAAGATCCTCTCGGATCGCCTGAGCGACATCCTGATAGCGTCGTTTCTGTTCTCCGGTCTGCACGGCTTTTACTCCTGGCGCGATCCTTCGGTCATGCTTCTACACCGCGACACGCAATGAGGCGTGACCGAAGACTATTTGTCTATTCAGGTATGATATCACCGAACAAAACTGTTTCTATGTGTAGTTTTGACCAAGTCTAGCTACTTGCGCACAGTGCATTCACTTGCACACACACAGGCGGTGTTGTCTCTTCATGGGGTGATATCAGGCGCACTAAATGGGAGTTCCGCGTCAAAAAGTCAATTCTTCTTTCTCGCGGAAAGGAGCGGGACCGCACACAACGGCCCCTTTCCGGCTATTTTCTGGTTGGCTTCCAGCCGCGCAGCAAAGCTGCATTTGTGACCACAGAGACGGAGCTCATGGCCATTGCCGCTCCCGCTATAATGGGGGACAGCATGCCAAGTGCTGCCAGTGGAATGCCAATGACGTTGTATATGAACGCCCAGAACAGGTTTTGACGGATCTTGCGAAGGGTTGCCTTGGACACATCCAGTGCGTCAGCTATCATGGTCGGGTCAGAACGCATCAATGTGATGCCTGCGGCTTCCATGGCCACGTCGGTACCTGATCCCATTGCAATGCCAAGATCCGCTGCAGCGAGTGCGGGCGCATCGTTTATGCCATCTCCCACCATGGCGACGGTGTGCCCCTGCGCCTTCAATTGATCGACGACAGCGTTTTTGCCCTCTGGCTGTACTCGGGCTCGAACATCATCCACCCCAATTTGACTGGCCACTGCCTGAGCAGCCAGTTCTGCGTCACCGGTAAGCATGACAGTCTTGATGCCGCGTTGCTTTAACTCGGCCAATGCTTCTGCTGCCGTATCGCGCGGGGCGTCTGCGAAACCCAGTACACCAACAATCTTGCCTCCAACGGCCACGCTGACGGCGGTTTGGCCGGCACTTTCATAGGTCTTGATCAAACCCTCAGCCATCAGGCTAGATAAGCCAAGCTGATCCATGAGTGCCTTGTTGCCAATGGCAATTTGCTGACCGGCAAGTTCGGCTGTCAAACCCTGACCGGGAACTGCTTTGACTGCTTGGGCCTTGCCCAGACGGATGTTCTGTTCTTCCGCCGCACGCAGCAAAGCACCCGCGAGCGGGTGTTCACTTTGTTGTTGCAAAGTGGCGGCGATGAACAGCAAGCGTTCGTTGTTGCGATCGAAGGCCTGAATGTTCGCCAAGGTTGGCCGACCGATGGTGAGCGTGCCGGTTTTGTCGAGGACCACCGTATCCACCTTGTAAGCGCGCTCCAAAGCTTCAATATCTCGGATCAAAATGCCAGCCCGTGCTGCAGCCCCCGTACCAGCGACCAGTGCCGTTGGTGTGGCCAAGCCCAACGCACAGGGACAGGCAATTACCAGGACAGCTACTGCCGCGCCAACTGCTGCGTTGATATCGCCATTCAGGTAGATCCAAGCCGCAAATGTGGCCGCCGCAATCAGAACGATTGTTGGCACAAAGATTGACGCCACTTTGTCGACCAGCTTTTGCACTGGTGCTTTGGATGCCTGTGCGCCCTCCACCAGACGAATGATCTGCGCAAGGCGGGTTTCCTCACCAAGTGCAGTTGTTTTGATATAGAGCGCGCCTGAACCGTTAATGGTGCCGCCCGTTACCGTTTCGCCTTCGTGTTTTGAAACGGGAAAACTCTCTCCGGTGAGCATGGACTCGTCAACTGCACTGTCTCCCGCAGTGACCACGCCATCTGTCGCGATCCGTTCTCCGGGCTTCACAAGAATGGTGTCGCCCAGTCGCAACTCCGAGATGTCAACGTCCACCACCGTATCGCCATCCACGCGATGAGCCATATCGGGGCGCATGGCAGCCAATGCACGCACCGCTGCGGTGGTCGAGCGTTTAGCGCGATGCTCAAGATACTTGCCGAACAAAATCAGGGTTAAAATGACGGCGGATGCTTCGAAATACAAATGGCTGCCACTCAGAACGCCGGGTTGCAGCACCTTGTAGAGGCTGTAGCCGAAGGCGGAGGAGGTGCCAAGTGCCACCAAGACATCCATGTTGGCCGAGCCATGGCGCAGCGCATTAAAGGCACCTTTGTAAAAACGAGCGCCCACAAAGACCTGAACAGGCGTTGCCAGCAACAGCTGGACCAGACCCGGTAAATGCCAGTCTCTTCCAGCAATCATGCCAATCATTGGGGCGACAAGCGGGAAGCTTAAAACTGCGGAGACTATGAGAAGATACAGTGTGCGCCGCTCAACGCGTTGGTCTTCAGCTTCGGCGCGCTCTCGCTCCAGACGCGCTTTTCGAATGTCTTCTTCGCGTTGTTTGGCCCCAAATCCGGCTTTTTCCACGATGGCAATCAAAGCTTGAACAGGTGTTTGTTCTTGCGTGTGGATTTCTGCCGTTTCCAATGCCAGGTTCACCGTTGCCTGCTGTACGATGCCTGCCTGATTGAGGGCGCGCTCGACCTTGGAGGCGCATCCAGCGCAGTTCATACCTGAGATTTCAAGGGTGACACTATTTGATGCTGGGGCTTTGTGCGTGGTCATAAGTTCTATCATGAAATGCTGAAATGAAGTGATTTCGCTCTTAGTATTATTAGTTGCTCAAGGTCAAGAACGGAAAGGGGCGTTGCGGTCCTCTGGTCTATAGTGATGCAGAACTGCAATGCCTTCAGGAGGGGAAACAAGTGACAGCCGCAGAATTTTGGGATGGGTTGGCCCCGCGTTATGCGCGGCTGCCAATTCGAGATCCGGAGGCCTATTCGCAAACACTGGATCGTGTACGCAGTTACATGCGGCCAGAACATTGGGTACTGGAATTGGGCTGCGGTACGGGCACAACGGCGTTGCGTTTGGCTGATGCTGCTCATCACATCACCGCCTCTGATTTCTCGGCCAAGATGATCAGCATTGCGCGGCAACGGCAGCAGGAACAAAAAATAGACAATGTTGATTTCGTGCAAGCCGAAGCCTTGGATAGAAAACGTGCTGATGGGCAATTCGATTGCGTGATGGCCTTCAACTTGTTGCATCTGCTGCCAGACGTAGACGCAACATTGACCCATGTTGCTTCACTTTTGAAACCGAATGGGCTTTTCATTTCCAAGACGCCTTGTTTGGGCGATTCCAAGCTCTGGATCAGGTGCCTTGTGCCCCTGATGCAGGCCATTGGCAAAGCACCGCAATTGACCTATCTGCGGACAGCTGCGCTTGAAGAACGGATACGGCACGCGGGTTTCGAGCTGCTTGAAACAGGTGATTACCCCAAAAGTCTTCCAAGCCATCTTGTCGTGGCGCGTAAGCTGTAAAGACCTTGGAAGCGGGAGGGCAGGAGCCCCCGCCCTCCTTGCATGGCTAGGCGACTTCTTCCTCAAGATTATCGCGAGACAGCATATCCATGCTTGGCATCAAGCCGAGGAGTTCCTTGGTGTAGTCAGCTTGCGGGCTTTCAAACAATGCTTCGGTTTCCTGTACTTCCAAAAGTTCGCCGAAACGCATGACGCCCGTGCGGTTGCACATTTGCCTGATAACTGCGAGATCGTGTGAGATGAACAGCATGGTGAGGCCCAATTCATCCTGCAGATCTTTCAAAAGGTTGAGGATTTGTGCCTGAATGGACACGTCCAAGGCTGAAGTAGGCTCGTCACAGATCAGAAAGCGGGGGCGGGTTGCCAAGGCCCGTGCAATGGAGATGCGTTGCCTTTGGCCTCCGGAAAACTCATGCGGATACTTTTTCCCAGCCGCTGATCCAAGACCTACATGATCCAGAAGATCGTCCACAATACGGAAGCATTCGCTATTCGTGGAGGCGAGTTTGTGAAATTTAATTGGCTCCGCCACGATGTCTTTGACCCGCATTCGTGCGTTGAGCGATGAATAAGGATCCTGGAAAATCATCTGCATCTGACGCCGCATGGCTAGTACCTGGCGCCTGTCGTGAAGGCTGGTCAGTTCCTGGCCGGCAAAGGTCACTGTGCCAGCAGATGGGTGATAAAGACCGGTAATGACACGGGCAACCGTGGATTTTCCAGAGCCAGATTCCCCGACAAGCCCAAAGGTTTCACCGGGCTTGATATCAAAACTGACCTTCTTCAGCGCTTGAAAGAACTGCCTGTTTTTCGGAAGCCATGCGTTCCGTGTCATGAACTTCATGTCGATCTGATCGACGGAGAGCAGCGCGCCGTCAACCGGCGTGTAATCCCGCGACTGGCCAAGCCAGTGTGTCGCGATGTCAATTTGTTTGAAGGGTTTGGCAGAGCCTTCGATGTAATCGACCTGTGGGAAGCGATGCACCCTCACATCCGGGCGAGGGACCGCGGCAATCAGGCTTTTGGTATACTCGTGTTGCGGAGATCCCAGAATTTGTTGAGATTCGCCGTACTCCACGAGATTGCCCCGATACATGACGGCCACGTGGTCAGTGATCTCTGCAATTACGCCCATATCATGAGTGATCACCAGCATGGCCACGTTCTTTTCAGCACACAACTTCTTCATGAGGTTGAGAATTTGAGCCTGAATGGACACGTCCAATGCTGTGGTGGGCTCGTCTGCAATAACCACCTCTGGTTCTGCGCATAGGGCAAGTGCAATCACCACGCGCTGGCGCATGCCGCCGGAGAACTGATGTGGGTATTGTTTGACCCGTTCCGCCGGGTTGGGAATGCCAACCTGATCAAGCAGATCAATCGCTCTTTGTTTGGCCTCCCCCTTGGAAATGGGAAGATGTTCCAACATGGTTTCGACCAGTTGGAACTCCACGGTTTGCAAAGGATCCAGGCTGGTCAGGGGATCTTGAAAAATCATGCCAATGCGCTTGCCTCTCAACTCGCGCATGCGTTTGGCCGGAAGGTTGTCTATGCGTTCGCCGTGGACAAAGATCTCCCCGGCACCCAATCGACCGGGATGCTCCAGAAGACCAATCACGGCGTTGCCAACAGTCGACTTGCCTGCGCCGGACTCGCCAACAACACCTAGGATCTTGCCGGGTTCGATGGAGAGGTTGATATCGCGGGCAGCGACAAAGGTGTCTTTGCGACCGGGAAATTCAACGGTGAGGCCGCGGATTTCGAGAATGCTCATCGTAAGGCCTCCTTATCGCAGTTTTGGGTTCAGAGCGTCGCGCATCCAGTCACCCAAGAGGTTGACTGCGAGCACAAGCATGGCCAGCGCCAAGCCAGGAAAAATGGCAATCCACCATTCACCTGAAAACAGAAAGTCGTTGCCGATGCGGATCAAGGTGCCCAGCGAAGGCTGTGTTGCGGGCACGCCGACACCGAGGAACGACAGGGTTGCCTCAGTAATAATGGCCAGCGCAAGATTGATGGTCGCGATCACAAGTACCGGGCCCATCACATTTGGCAGGACATGCCGGAACATGATGATGAAGGACGGGATGCCGATGACACGGGCCGCCTGCACATATTCCTTGTTCTTTTCAACCATCGTGGACCCGCGCACAGTACGTGCGTACTGGACCCAGAACGACAAGCCGATTGAGAATGTCAGGATCCATACGGCCCAGCGTTCGCGGTCCAGATTGCCAAAAACGCCGTTGGCGATCCCGTCGATCAACAGAGCGATGAGGATTGCGGGGAAGGTCAGTTGCACCTCTGCAATGCGCATGATGATGGCATCCGTCCGTCCGCCCACATAACCGGAAACCAGTCCGAGAAATATGCCGAGAACGGCAGCGAAGGCCACGGACAGGAAGCCCACCGCCAACGAAATGCGCATACCGTATAGAATGCCTGAAAGCATATCACGGCCTTGGTCGTCGGTGCCCAACAGGAAACTGGGATCTGAGGCGTCCATGCCGATCGGCGGTACACGAGCATCCAGAATGCTGATCTGTGCCAGATCAAATGGATTATGCGGTGCGATCCATGGTGCCAACAGTGCTGAGATCATGAAGATCGCGGTAACTATAGCCGCGATCACCGTCACCTTGGAGCGAATGAAACTATGAAAGATGTCGCTGTCGATTATCCGCGCAATCCGGCCTTTTTCAGCGACGTCCTCAGGGCGTGTTGTTTGATCAGTCATGGTCAGCTCTACAGTCCGGAACGCTCAGTACGCAAGCGAGGATCGATCACGACATAGAGTATGTCGACGGCGAGGTTGATGGTCACGAAGATGAAGGCCGTGAGCATGAGGTAAGCGGCCATGATCGGTATGTCGACATTCTGAACAGCCTGTAAGAACAATAACCCCATGCCAGGCCATTGAAACACCGTCTCTGTGATAATGGCGAAGGCAATGATGGAGCCCAGTTGAAGGCCGGTAATTGTGATCACCGGTACCATGGTGTTCTTCAGGGCATGAATGAAGTTGATCGAGCGACTGGGCAAGCCTCGTGCGCGAGCAAACTTGATGTAGTCCGTGCGCATGACCTCCAGCATTTCGGCGCGAATGAGGCGCATGATCAATGTCATTTGAAACAAGCCGAGCGTAATCGCGGGTAGAATGAGTGCCTTCAGGCCGCTCACTGTCAGGAACCCGGTCGTCCACCAACCTCCCAAAGCCACCACGTCTCCGCGGCCAAAACTGGGAAGCCATTGCAGATGGACCGAGAAAACAAAGATCAAGAGTATGCCGATGAAGAAGGTTGGCAGGGATACTCCGATCAGTGAGACGGACAAAAATAGCTTGGATATGGCGGAGTGACGGTTCAATCCTGTGTAAACGCCCATGGGAACACCAACAAACAGAGCGAAAAGGGCGGACACAAAGGAGAGTTCCAGCGTTGCTGGCAAGCGTTTGCCAATAAGCTCGGCAACTGGTTGTTTGAACTGGTAAGAGTTGCCGAAGTCAAACTGAAGCGCGCCCATGATGAAGCGCGCGAACTGCACGATGATCGGATCGTTCAAACCAAGGCGTTCTCGCAGGGCCTCGCGCTGTTCAGGGGTGGTTTCAATGCCAACCATCTGGTTGATGGGATCGCCGACGAACCGGAACAGGGTGAAGGAAATCAGGGCCACGACGAACATGACGACCACCGCCATGACGAGGCGTCGAGAGATGAAGCCAAACATGGTATTCCAATGAATTCTTGTGTTTATGGAATGACCCGGCGCCGCGAAGACGCCGGGCTATGGTTTTCTTGCAGGCTTGATCAGTTCTTGACCACGTAGCGGAAGTCGAACTGGTTGTCGGCGCGCTGTTCCAGAGAAACGGAGTCGGCAACACCCCAAGCCAGACCTTGCTGGTGCAGCGGGATGTGAGAAACTTCGTCTGTTGTGATCCGGTAGGCTTCAGTAATCAGAGCATTGCGTTGTTCCGGATCGTTTTCCGAAAGGATCTGCTGTGTCAGCTCGTCCACTTTTTCGTTGCAGTAGCCACCGAGGTTGAAGGGGCCGCCGTTGCCAGCGTCATCACGGCAATTGTGCAGGTTCAAGAGGACATTGTAGCTGTCGAAGGAACCTGGGGTCCAGCCAAGCATGTAGAAGGAGGTATCGTACCCGCCAGATGCAAGAATTTTGGCGAAATACTGTGCCTTGGGCTGTGCGTTGAGGTCCACCTTGATGCCAACGCGAGCAAGGAATGCGGCGACAGCCTGACAGATGGCCTCGTCATTGACGTATCGATCATTCGGGCAGTCCATGCCGACGGAAAAGCCCTCCGGGTATCCCGCCTCAGCCAGCAGCGCCTTGGAGGCCTCAGGATCATATGGGTAACGTTCGAATTCCTCGGCGTTGTCGAAGAGGAACGGTGAGATCATGATGGCCGAAGGCGTGGACAGATCGCGCATGATCTTTGACTTGATGGCTTCAATGTCGATCGCCTGATAAACAGCTTTACGCACGCGTACGTCCTTGAAAGGATTCTTCCCTTTGACGTCAGAGTACAGCAGTTCGTCGCGGCGCTGATCCATGCCGAGGAAGATGGTGCGCAGCTCCGGCCCGGTCAGCGCCGTGGTTCCATCGTTTTCGTTGACACGCTTGATGTCCTGCACTGGAATTGGATAGACCATGTCCATTTCGCCTGACAGCAAGGCAGCAACACGCGTCGCATCGGATCCAATCGGCGTAAATTCCACACGATCCAGATTGTGTTTTGGCTCGTTCCACCAACCGTCGAATTTCTCAAAAACGGTTCGGACGCCTGGCTCATGTGTCGTGATCTTGAATGGCCCTGTGCCATTTGCATAAAGCGATGCGTGGTTTGGACTGGTATCTGAGGCAGAAGTGACGGCAACAGCGTCATTCGCTTCGGTCCATTCCTTGTCCATGATGTACCATGTATTCCACTCATAATGCAGAATGGGGTTAGGGCTGGGCAGAACGAAATCAACCGTATAATCGTCAACGATCTCAACCTTGACGCCCGGCTCGACGCGCGTGGTCAGGTCTGATCCTTCGGACCGGATGCGCTCTGCAGAGAACGCAACATCTTCTGCTGTAAAATCATTTCCATTGTGGAATTTGACGCCCTTGCGCAGGTGAAAGCGCCACCTCGTCGGTTCGATGATCTCCCAGCTCTCCGCGAGGCCCGGTACGATTTGCAGGTCCGGCGTGCGCGCGGTCAGACCTTCATAAACGTTGCCGTGCATGCTGAGCGTGAATGTTTCATTCAAGCTGTACGGGTCGAGCTGGTTGTAAGTGCCTTGAAAAGCAAACTTCAAGGTTTCTGCGGACGCTTGTTGTCCGGTGAAAGCCGCGAGTAGGACCGCAGCTGCTGCAATGCGTTTACGCATGTTCCCCTCATTCCCACGCTGAGCGTGCGTGGTTGTCTTGTATGACGTGTTCATTCAAACGACGCTGGGTTGGCCCCAACCGCCGGCCCGACGTCGAGTAAGTGAGTGTACTTAAGCAAAATCACACGTCTAGAGGGTTTGAGAAACATGTGGGACGCATTTTTAGCAAAACTTGCTGAAAATGTGTGTTTCTGCCTGAATTTTAGTATTTGTTTTCGTGGATTTGGCTCACTCTTGAAGAGTTATCCGGCTTTAGACTTTATGCTGGTGGGTCGAGGCTCGGTTGCGAGCAGTACAGATTGCAGATTTTCTGTTCCATCGAGAATCGTTACGCTAAGTGGGCGCTCCCGTCCGCGCACTGCCAGTTGCTGAGTTCCACCAATGACGGTTTCGCTGAGCCCAAGTTGGCGTAATATGCTGGTCGAGATGATGGCAAAAGCATTATGAGCCTTTGTGGCTGTTTCCAGTCGGCTGGCTACGTTGACTGTGTCGCCGAGCGCGGTCAGGCCCGACTCCAGTATGTTGCCGCCCTCCAAGCCGACCCGGCCGATGATTGCCGGTCCGGCGTGCAGGCCGATGCCGAACCGAAGACCTGTTGCCACCTGACTTTTTAGCTCTTCGTTGATCAGCTTCATTTCCTGCTCAAGTTCAACGATCGCCATCAAGGCATTGCGCAGCGCGGTTGCATGATCCACGTTGATGCCAAACAACGCCATGACACCATCTCCCATCACCTTGTCGACCAATCCGCCATTTTGATTGATCACGCGGGTGACCCCTTTGACGTATCGATTGAGGATGAAAACCACGTCATACGGCAGTCGGTTTTCGGAGAGGCGTGTGAAGCCGCGCAGATCGATGAACATGACGGCGACGGGTTGTTCCACGCCCCACCGATAACGATCCAATGTGCCCGGTTCTGTTGGTTGGGGATGTGCCGAGAGAAGAGGATGGACGCGCATGTTTTTGCGAGGACGCAGCTGACACGCCAGACGGACGCCCTTTCCGGCACCAATGCGTTCCAGAACCCGTGCTTCTGCGGCCGTTGGCGGGTCGGTATCATCGATCCCTTCCATGACAAGAACACGGCAGGTCGAGCATCGTGCGCGTCCGCCGCACACGGATTCAATTGGAACTCGATTTGTTCGGCTGATCTCCAAAAGAGTGGGGCCGGGTACGACACGAGCGCTTTTCCCGTTGGGAAAGTGTATTTGGACACGGCGGCCAGACTGGGAGACTGCGGTCCGGAGCGCGAATGCTAGAACGGTCATGCTCAACAAGCCCGCAAAGCCCAGCATTAGCCAGTTTTCATAGGCGCTGAGAATGGCGGATTGTTCGGCGCTGTATCCCGGCTTTGTCTGATCGGTCACTGTCAGTATGCGGCCAACTTGGGTCCAGCCGGTAGTTGCTGCGATTGGGAGCGCAATTGCCACAACCACCAGGCCCATACGCATATGCTGATACCATGGTTTCAGCCGCAGCCAAAAGTGCAGTCCGATGCAACTGTGTATCCATACCAACAGCATGAGTATGGTTTGTTGTAGAAAGGCGCCGGGCCACATGATCGAGATGACACTGGTGTAGTCGACGGAGGCAGAAAAGGCCCATTCGTTAATGCGGGTTCGGGTGACATGAATGAGTAAAAGAAAGGGGATGGCCAGTCCCAAACCCAATTGGAGGGCTTCCCAAGCCGGCATCTTCCACGTGCGACGACGGGCGGTTTTCCAAAGTGCCATGGCGCTGTGCACAATCAAGGCGCCGTAAAGCAACGCCGTTCCCAACCAGGAATGCCAAACGGCGTACCGCAGATCCTGAACATACAGCATTGCCTGAAACGAGACGTTTCCAATGGCGTGGTTCAGGAAATGGGTAAGAGCGAACACAAACAGAATAAGGCCGGAAATCAGGCGGATCTGCTGGGTTCGCGAGCCATGCAAGGCCTGTCTATCTGACACTTCACTCATAGGCACCTCTCGTCGGCGGAGACCCGTGGCAACATGTGCCTGCATCTGGTCGAGGTCAAATGCCAATTCTGTTTACAGTGTGTTTAAGGCATGGACGGGGTCAAACCGTGTATCCTAGTACAAATGTGAGATATAAAGCCGGAGGTTTTCCGGCAATCGGTGTTCGAGTTTGGGGAGGTGGCTATGATCCTCTACGGGATCCGCAATTGCGATACTGTCAAGAAAGCACGCAAGTTTCTGGATGAAAACGGGCTGTCCTACGACTTCCACGATTACAAGAAGGACGGTGTTGATGAGGTCGTTCTGGATGAATTCATCAAGCAGTTCGGCTGGGAGACCATCCTGAACAAACGGGGCACTACGTGGCGCAAGCAACCGGACGACGTGAAGGCGAAGGTCAGTTCGGGTGAAGCTGCACTGGCATTTTTGTCCAAGGAACCCTCAGCCATCAAACGGCCCTTGGTGGTTGCCGGCGATCTCCGTCTTGTTGGTTTTGAAGTCGACAAGTGGCAAACAGCTGCTGAGAATGGCGAACTGGCCTGAGCTGGGTTAGCGGAACGCTGTCATATCAAACGCGTGCACGTCTTGAAGCAGCTTGATCAGACCGCGGGCACCGTGGTCCAGTGAAGCCCGTCCTTTTTCTGCTGTTGCTACGGCTGCATTTCCCATGACACCGGTTGGATTGAGATCTTCGGTTTTCCAGCCGTACTGGTGGCGTCCGTGGCCTCGCAGATAGGCAAAGGACTTGATGTAGTCCTGTTGTGAGGACGGAAAGTGCTCGGCCTTGTCCATGCGCACGAGGTCCGGCCTCAAGGCCAGCATGATCGAGGTTTCAATGTCGCCGCCGTGTATACCATACTCAAATTCACCTTGATCAAACAGGCCATCTGGTTGGCCGTAACGAAGCCAGCTGGTTTCGACAGCCAACATCGTGTTTTCGAGCCGAAGGGTGCGGGTGACCACATCCATCAAGGGGGCATTGCCGCCATGGGAATTGACGATGACCAGCTTGCGGACACCCGCCCTGTTCACACTTTTGCCAATCTCTATCCAACTCTTGATGGCCGTTTCCCATGACAGAGTTAGTGTGCCGGGAAAAGAGAGGTGCTCGTCTGACTTACCAATGGCTTGAACGGGCAAGAAGGTGATCGGCAGATCATCGGGCAATAATTCGATGGTTCGAGCGATTTGGCCTTCGGCGATACAGGCATCCGTGCTCAAAGGCAAATGAGGACCATGCTGCTCTATGGCGGCAATGGGCAGAACCGCGATCCACTCGCGAGATGCCTCGGAAAAATCCGTGGTCGTCATGTCTTGCCAATATCGGCGCGGCAGACCCTGCATGTCGGTTGTCCCTAATCCCTGTTGGTTGTGCGATGGTCGTCCCCTATGGACTTGTGTTGTGGTAACACCATCAATAGATCAAGAGCAAATACGCGGAAAGGAAAGGCCATGCAAATCAACAGTGAGTCCGTCGTGGCGTCTGCGCCGTCCTTTTCAGCAGGGGCACCCAAGCTTCAACTGGATGGGGTTACAAAGCGCTTTGAAGCGCACGGGACCGTGCTGGAGAACCTGTCGCTACAGGTTGAAGACGGTGAGTTTGTGAGCATTTTGGGGCCATCTGGTTGCGGCAAGTCTACTCTTTTGCGTCTGGTTGCCGGGCTCGAGACGCCAACACACGGACAAGTCCGGTTTGCTGGCGGCGCTGCTTCGGAGGATCTGGGTTTTGTTTTCCAGGAACCAACCTTGCTGCCGTGGGCCACGGTGTTTGGGAATGTGCACTGGCCGTTGAAAATCAAAGGTATCAGCGCTGCAGCGGCACATGATGATGTCATGGCTGCGCTGGAACTGGTCGGCTTGGAGGCGAGTGCGCAAAAATGGCCCTCCGAACTGTCTGGGGGCATGAAGATGCGCGTGTCTATTGCGCGCGCGCTGATCACACGGCCGCGCATTTTGCTCATGGATGAACCCTTCGCGGCTCTTGATGAAATTACCCGTAATCGGCTGAATGACGATCTGTTGTCTCTTTGGGAACGGTTTGGTTGGACGATCCTGTTTGTGACGCATTCTGTTTACGAGAGCGTTTACCTGTCATCCCGCTTGGTGGTGATGGGCCGTCAGCAAGGACAGATCCTGAAGGATTTCTCTATTGAAGCGCCATATCCGCGGGGCAAGGACTTCCGGCTCTCCCCGGAATATAACAGGTTATGCCGGACAGCCGTTGATGCACTGGAGTACGCCAGCTTATAATTTAGCCGGATTAGTTGTTAGGTTTCTAACAAAATCCACAGACCGTCACGGGACAGATAAAAACGCAGGCTAAAACCTTGGGGTGAGCACGGTGTGCGTGCTCCGTAGAGATTCCTTTAACAGCGAGATTTGCGTCGCCATGGGTTTCAATTTCAAAAAGAGCACGACATTCCGGCTGGCACAGGCTGCAAAGGCGCAGCGCTCCCGTTCTGGTGCGCATCTGTCCCGTATCGGTCTGCATCCCGGCCAGGAAGCCGTGCTGAAGGTTCTGGCGGAATCGGATGGGCGCACCATGAGCCAACTGGCGTTGGCGCTGGGCGTTCAGCCTCCTACCGTCACTAAGATGGTCACACGCCTGACATCCCAAGGCCTGGTTGAGCGTCAACTGGCCGAACATGATGGTCGGTTGGCCCGTGTCTACCTGACCGAAGAAGGCCATGAGCGGATCCAGCTTGTGGATCGCGCTTGGAAGCGCCTGGAGCGCGAAGCGCTGGCGGGTATGGACGACAAGGACCGCAAGAAGCTACGTAAGTTATTGCGTGTTATAGAGAAAAATCTCTCCAGCAAGATGTTGGAGGATGACGACGATGAAGAAGCCGAAGAGGCGAGTCCGCAGGGCGATGAAGCCGTGAATGGTGCGGCAGTGGAAACGCAGGTTTAACGTCAGGTTTCAGTGCGATTGTCATTGCACTTTTATGAAGAGGGCGTACCGAACCTCCACGGAGGTTCGACATGTCATCTGTTAAAATAAATAATATATCGAAGAGCTTTGGTTCCCATACTGCTCTTAGTGAATTGGACCTGACCATTCATGAAGGCGAATTCCTGTGCGTTCTCGGTCCGTCAGGCTGTGGCAAGACAACACTTTTGCGGTTAATTGCCGGGCTTGAGCGTGTTGACGATGGGGATATTCGCATTGACGATGAAATCGTCTCATCTGCTGTAAGCCACATCACGCCAGAAGAGCGCAATGTAGGCATGGTGTTTCAGTCCTACGCTCTTTGGCCGCACATGTCTGCCAAGGAAAATGCCGAGTTTCCGCTCAAGGTCGCCAGGAAAAGCGCAGACGAGCGTGAAGCAGTGGTGCGGCAGGCGATGGATGCGGTGCAACTGACACCAATGGCCAACAGGCGCCCCAGCGAGCTGTCCGGTGGGCAGCAACAGCGCGTGGCCTTGGCCCGTTGTTTGACGCAAGCACCCAGCATCGTGTTGATGGACGAGCCATTGGCCAATCTGGACATGCACTTGCGTGAGGAAATGCTGCGCGAGTTTTCCAGGTTTCACAAAACAACAGGCTCCACGATCATGTACATTACCCATGATCAGGCGGAAGCCATGTCCATTGCAGATCGGATTGCAGTATTGCTGGATGGTAAATTGCAGCAGCTTTGCCGTCCTGAAGAACTGTATAATCGGCCGGTAAACGAATCCGTCGCTCGATTCATTGGCGCCGGTGCGGTTTTGAAAGCCGCTGCCATGAGCGCTGAGACGGTTGCATTTGGAGAGGATGTCATTCCAGTCACGCCAAATCAGTCTCTATCAATTGGCGATGCGGCTGTCATCGTTATTCGCCCGGAAGACGTGACCCTTGGCACGGGCCCGTTCACGGGCCGCGTGAGTGAGGTGACCTACTTGGGCGGGCGTTTTCGTGTTCAGATTGAAATCACCCATGAAACCAAACAAGTGGAACTGACAGCCTATAGCGCAGAGCGGATCAAGGACGGCGCGCAAGTTGCCTTTGATATAGGTCGTGTCTGGGCCATTCGCAGTTAATACTTCAGGCATCGTCAAGCAAGACCAGCAGGTCGGTGGGCTCAACGTGTTTACCGGCCTGTGCCAACAACGTGGTCAATTGTCCGCGGTGGTGGGTCTGATGGTTGAAAAAATGTTGCAAGAGATCCGAAAAGCCCTTGGTTTTGGGCTCTCCGGACATGTTTTTATAGGACAGCACCTGATTAAGATCGAATTGGGTGATCTGTGCAGCCAGATTCAAGATCGTGGTGTCCAGTTTGACACGGGCGGCCCAAAGCTCTGGCAATCGTTCGTGGACGATTTCATCCAGCCGTGTCGGTGAAGGCTGGTCATTCAGGCCCGACAGTGTGGTGAATTGACTTGGATGCCGGCTGAAGCGTTTCAGCCAGATAATATCGGCCACGTAGAGGTGGTTGAGTGTGCCAAGTATGGATTGGAAATATGCGCCCCGATCCTTTGTGACTTCTTCAATGGGCAACGACTGTGCGGCTGCATAAATCTTTTGGTTCATCCACTGATTGTACCGCGCCATCGAAACCAGATCATGGGGTGTTGGCATGAGGGGCTCCTCCCGTTCCTGTTCAGTGTGAACTATGGCACGAGAGGAGATGGCGATCAGTTACCCTTACGGATGACTAGCGTCCGTGTGGGGTGGGCTGGTCGTCCGTCCAAGGCAAAACCCCTCGGGGCAAAATGCCATTCAGTGCTTGTGCGCCAAGCATGATGGCGAAGATGACCAGTACCGTGATAACCGCCAGTGCACTGGAAAGAACGGTGTATCCACCGTCATCCAGGTTGAACACCAGCACGCCGAGTGTTTCGTTTCCTGCAGACCACAGGAGAGCGGACACGGTCAGCTCATTCAGTGCGGTCATGAAAACGAGAATACCACCAGCAGCAGCTACTGGCCCCAGAAGCGGTGCCGCGATCCTGAAAAGGCGGTCAAAGAAGGAAGCGCCGACAATTCGGGCCGCTTCATCCAGTTTGGGATCCAGCTGTTCATAGCCTGCGATCACAGGTTTGATGGCCAGCGCCAGGAAACGGGCCAGGTAAGCCACCAGAATGATGCCCATTGTGCCATAAAGACTGATGCCAAGGACCGGAAGAGGCTGCAGGAACACGAGGATCATCGCGATGGACAGCACCACCCCTGGGAGCGCGTAGGGCATTTCCGAAAGATGCGCGGCGATGCGTGCAATGCGGTTTTTTTGCCAGACCATGAAAAAACCAAGGGGAATGGCAATGAGCCCGAGGGCCACGGCGCTGACCAAGGCCAACCCACCTGAATTCATGAAAGCCCGCAAGGTTGCGCTTTGCCGGAACAAGACTTCCTGAAAGTTTTCGAGGCTGGCTGTGGTTGATGTGAGGCCGACGCCGTATGCTGGCACCAAAGCCGTTGCGACAAGAGCAGACAGCGGCAAAACCAGGATCATCACGATAATAAGCCAGAGTGCTGCTTCGACGATTGGTCGCAAGCCTTTCAGCGGAATGAACAGCGGAGCGCCCGGCTTCGACATTAGCCGCGATTCAATGCGGCTTTTGATGTAGTTTTGCAGCAGAACCGCAGCCAACCCTATGACCCCCACCAAAATGGCGAGAATGGCCACATCTGAGATGATGGACGGGCCGAATGAAGTCAGGCGCCGATAAATCAAGGTGGGCAGGACGTAATAACTCTCTGGAATTCCAAGCATGGCTGGAATGCCGAAATTGCCGAGGGCGGATACAAAGGTGAGGCCTGCGGCGGCCACCAGCGAAGGGGTAAGGAGTGGCACAATGATCTGGGCGGCAATTCGGCCCGCACCGGCACCTGCCATTCTGGCTGCTTCAATCAGCTCCCTAGGTATCTGCCGGAACGCGGCGCGCAGCAAGAGGAACGCAAGTGGCGCATGCTGAATGCCGAGCAACAGGATGATGCCCTGAACCGAGTAGACCGGATTGGTTGATCCGGGTGGTGGCGCGATGCCCAAGGTGTTCAGGAGAGCTGACGAGGGGCCGAATACCTGGATCCACGAGAGTGCCGTCACCTGAGGTGGGATCATCATGGGCAGCATGAAGCAGAACACCAGCGGTAGCTTCAGGCGCACGTCGGTTAGCGCGACAAGAAAAGCGAAAAGCCCGCCCAGCAAAACGGCGAATACCATGCCAAAGAAACTGGTTTCCAAGGAATGGACTGTTGCACGCCATGTTGAGCGAGACTCGAGCGCGCGTTGAACAGGGCTGATATCAAAGGCCCCATCCGTAAACACGGCCTCGCTCGCCAGACGGAGCAAAGGCCACCCGGCAACGAGCGCCACGGCTAGCACGATTACCCAAAGCGTGAGGGCTTCTGGTGCCTTGCGCCATACTGCGCTTGTGCCAAAAGGCAGAACGCGCCGGGATGTTTCTCCCGGCGCGGTGCCTGCATTCACAAGATTGAGTGACAAGTTTATTCCCCGAAGATTTCGATAAACTTCATCTTGTCCTGTTCAGCGGTTTCCAGCGCTTCACCGGCATCAAACGCCATCAGCTTGATGTTGTCGCGGGATGGGAAGCCGGCCGGTGCATCGACACCAGGGTGAGCAGGCAAGTACCCCTGATCAGCAGCCAGCTTCTGACCTTCTTCAGAGAGAAGGAAAGCAACGAACTTCTTGGCAGCTTCCGGGTTGTTTGCGGTAGACAGCATAGCTACCGGCTCGGTCACGGCAGAAACGCCTTCTTCCGGGAAGACAAACTCGACTGGTGAGCCTTTTGCTTTTTCGCGGATTGGCAGGAAGTCAACGACCGCGCCAGCCATTTTCTCGCCGCCAGCAACTGCCTTGAAGGTGCCGCCGTTGCCGCCCTGCGGCTTCACGTCATTTGCCGCCAGTGCTTCGTAGTAGTCCCAGCCCAATGCGTCGTTCTGGGTCAGTGCTTCCATGTGGATGGTGGCAGCACCGGATGTCAGCGGAGATGGCATGGCTACCAGACCCTTGAGTTCCGGCTTTGCCAGATCCTTCCATGAGGTTGGCTTGATGTCAGAATTGGTGTTGTAGACGATGCCGGTCGTGATCAGCTTCGTGGAGAAGTAATTGTGCTCGGCGTCATAAAGAGCCGGATCGTAGGCCTCAAGCTCCAGACCTTCGACAGGGGCGAGGCGACCTTCGCGCTTCAAGCCTTCCATTGTGACGATGTCGGCGATCAAGAGAACGTCTGGCTTCGGGTTGCCTGCAGCGAACTCGGCGCGCAGCTTTGCCATGATCTTGGTTGTGCCGTCACGTACCCAGTCTACCTTGATGTCAGGATGCGCCGCCATGAAAGCGTCTACAGTCTGCTGGGCATCTGCGTTCGGCTGGCTGGTATAGACGACAAGCGTTTCTTCAGCTTGGGCCGGCGCAATCAGCGCGGAAGCAATACCAAGGGCCATAACAAGTTTACGAAGTGACATGGTCATACCTTATCTTTTCTCAAATGGGAGTGCGATGGCGTTGGGCTCTCGCTCTGCGTGTGTACCTACTGCGCGGATGTTACGGCCATGCGACGATTTCATTACATCCATATGACGAACTAATTGAATTGTTTTGTCTTTTCGAGCGTCTCACTTTTAGGAGATATATCATGATGCGATCACTTGCGGCGCATTCGTTTCGCGCTTTGGATCCCGCTCAAAAGTGCCAACGTTCTGAATGGATCGCACTTGCGGGTTTGTGTAGCGCTGACGACAACTGAACTCTAAGCCGTTGATGGCAAATGAGCTTGTACCTACCTGGGACGTTAGGTGGTTTACGCGTTTTTCATGGGAAACACCGTTGGGTTAGGTACTCCCGCGCGTTGAGTTATGACATTTACATGTCTAATCTGTGGGCATCCGGGGTTTGCTGCGGTAATCTATCGTAGGAACAAGTTGTTTGCTTTCGTTAGGTGGCATGCTAGGAAGCCGAGGCATTGCCAGCTTGGAGAAACAGAACGTGCGTGCACCAGGTAAGCGCCTTCGTTTGGGAGACCTTGCGGAAAAATTGGGTATCTCGACAGCGACTGTCTCGCTGGCCCTTCGGGATTCGCCCTTGGTCGCAAAGGAAACCCGGCAAAGGGTGAAGGATTACGCCACTGAGGTGGGCTATATCTATAATCGGTCTGCCGCCTCGTTGCGCACGTCTCAGTCTGACATGATTGGCGTGGCGGTTCACGATATCCTCAATCCGTATTTTGCGGAGGTGTTTCGGGGTCTCGAAGAGGTTCTGGCCGAACAGAACAAGACGATCCTGATTTGTAATCACCGGGATATCCTGAAGCGTCAAAACCAATTCATCGATACACTCCTGCAGCATCGTGTTGACGGACTGATCCTGTGTCCATCAGTTGGAACGGATCCTGATCGGATTAACCAGATTGCCGAGCAAGGCGTTGCAATTACTCTGGTTTGCCGGGATTTGCCCGGTGTCCAGACGCCATGTGTACGTGGAGACGACTATCGTGGCAGCTACATGATGACCCAACATCTGATTGAGCAGGGGCATCGGCATATTGCCATGATCGGAGGTCGCCGGCAGAGTTCTTCGGGGCGCGACCGCAACAACGGTTGGCGCGCAGCCTTGCGGGACGCCGGCATTGACCCGGACAAGCAGCTCGATATTCCGGAGCTTATGACCCAAAAAGATGGTCAGGCAGCGGTGCCACAGATTCTGGCGGCCAATCCGCGACCAACGGCAGTTGCCTGCTTCAATGATCTTGTTGCGCTGGGCGTTCTTACTGCTGTTCGGCGAGCCGGAGTGGAGCCGGGGCCGGAGCTTGCCATTACAGGCTATGATGACATTGAAGGTGTGCAAAACCGAACGCCTTCTCTGACTACGGTGGCGAACGGGGCTGAGGTCATCGGCCGTGAGGCGGCTTACATCATGCTCAAGCAAATCAATGGCGAACCGGTTCCAAGCGGCATCAAGCTGATCCGGCCGGAGCTGCGGATACGGGAGAGCGCCCCACCGGTCGGTACGCGCCTTTCGCCTGTGGTCGAGGTGTGAACAGCCCTTTGAAAGGCTGTGCATCATGACATTGGCATCACAAATCTACACTTTGTTAAGGTGAATCGCTTATTATTCCAGCAGTAAAGCTGAGTGGAGTAGAAGTTGTGGATCGTCGTGCGTTGATGCAGGAAGAGCGTAAGGATCTGAAGATGTTTGGCTTCTTTACCTTGGCCATGACTTGTGTGGTTTTGTTGGCGGGTTGATCCGAGGGTGTGTCGTGACATTTGGGTGACAGGTAAGATCTGTTGGTCCCGGGTGCACAAGTTAATCGCCATATCTACATAAAATCACTAATAATTTGCCATAATTAATCCTCGTTTTCCTGTAATTTGCTGCGTAAAGCTTCGTGATATTGGGGTTGCTTGCTGGGATGGTCTTGGCGCGACCTCTTGGTTAATCTAGATTTAACCATAAGTAGCGGAGTATCTACCTTAATTGCGTAGTTTCGGGGATGTACTACCATGATCGGGCGAACTCCATATCGGTCCACGCTGGCCGCAGTTGCACTGACGCTGGCTTTAGGTGTTGGCAGTGCGCATGCTGATATAATCGGCAAGAAGCCTTTCGGGGTATGGCGGGTAAGCGATGCCCTGTCTTCAGCGGCCTGTGTCGTCGAACTCAAGCACCAAACCGCCAAGTCGGGCGATGGATATGCATTCGATGCGTGGGGGTGTGAGGCCTTGCATGCCGGCTTCGATGGCATTTCCGCGTGGCAGTGGAGTTATGACACCGGTCTATTGCTTGTAAATGAGAGCGGCAACACCGTTGCTCAGTTTGATCTGGCGGAGCTTGATGGACTTACATCAGTCGTACCCGCCTCACATTTCATGGTGATGCGCCCTGAAGGGGACGCGAGATTAGCTGACCTTATCAAGAAGGCGGTGACGGTAACGGCACAGCGATAAACGACAGGCCGCAGAGAAAAACGCGGTGGTATTGCCGGAGAGACTTGGCTAGGCTTGTGGCTGGAATCGTTTTTCGGGTCATCATCATGAAGCGTGTCGTATTTCCCATTTTCTCAATTATCGCAGGTCTTTGCCTATTCTTGGGTGCTGCTACGGCATCTCCATTCTGGCAGCGTGTCGAAAACGATGTGATTGGCAACGGTGCGGCCATTTGCAAGGACGACGAGGCGACCGGCAACTTTTTCTGCTTCGGCTTGCGCTGCGGAAAAGGGGCGGGTACCGAGTTTTTCGTGATGCTGGCTGGCGGTTATATTGAACCCGGCGCACCGTTGGGAATTGCCGTGGATGGTCAATCCATTGCTCGATTGCCGCTGACAGTCGTGGAGGACTCGGCGGAATACACCTCTCCTTATCTTGCAGATCAACACATTGAAATTATTGAAAAACTACGAGGTGGTCGCAGTCTTGTCATCACCGCTGGGAGTGAAGTGGATCTGCCCTTGATCGGAGCCGGGCCTGCGTTGGATGAGACGCTTGCAGCGTGCTTGCGTTAGGGCGGTGTCATTTCCGTCAAAAAGGTGTTGAAGCGGTTCAACGCACTCTGAATTTCTTGCGCGGAATTGGCGTAGGAGATGCGCAGATACCCTTCGCCGCGCACACCAAAATCAGGCCCACCGATGGTCGCAATGCCGGCATTTTCAAGAAGTTCAGTAGCCAAGCCTTTGGATTTCCATCCTGTTTCCGTGATGTTGGGAAAGGCATAAAACGCGCCTTTCGGCATTTTGCATGAGACGCCAGGCAAGGCGTTGAGCCCGTCCACCGTGATCTTCCGGCGCTCATCGAAAGCTGCCATCATGGTATCAACCGCGTCTTGAGGTCCGGTGAGCGCGGCCAATCCCGCATATTGTGCAGGTGCGTTGACGCAGGACCAGCAGTTGACGGCAATCTTGCGGGCGGCGTCCATCAGGTGTTGAGGCCACACCGCATAACCCATGCGCCAGCCCGTCATTGCCCATGTTTTGGACCAGCCATTCAATAGGACAAGTCGGTCGCGAAGAAGGGGATAAGACAGTAACGAGGTGTGCTCCAAACCGTCGTAGGTCATGCGCGAGTAGATCTCGTCGGAGAGAATAGCGACATGGGGGTGTTTCTCTAAGCCGTTGACAAGTTTATCAATTTCTTCCTTTTGCGTGACCCCGCCTGTTGGATTGGCGGGTGAGTTCACGATGAGAAGGCGTGTGCGGTTCGTGATCAGTGAAAGCGTTTCATCTGCAGAAAACGCAAAGTCATTTTCTTCACGGATCGGAACGGGGACAGGTGTTGCACCGGTAAACTCAATCAGGCTGCGATAAATGGGAAATCCGGGGTCAGGGTAGAGGACTTCGGCACCGGGTTCTGCCAGCATCGTGATGGCCATGTGCATGGTTACCTTGCCGCCGGGCACGATCATGATCCGGTCCGGCGATACCGTGGCTTGATGGCGCGCCTCAAGCTCTGCTGCAACCGCCTCGCGCAACAGTTTGACACCCGTTGCGCCGGTGTAGCCATGGGCGCCGTCCCTCAGGGCCTTTACCGCAGCCTCGACGATGTGTTCGGGGGTTGGGAAGTCGGGTTGGCCGATGCCGAGATTGATGATGGATTGTCCTTGTGCGGCCAATTCTGTGGCACGCGCAAGCACGGCAAAGGCATTCTCATCTCCCAACCGGGTAAATGCGGTGACTGGCTGGATCATGACCTCTCCCTCCCATGTTTGACAGAGAGTTCTACGTCAGCCGCGCGGGTAATGCCATGTGCCCTTTCGGCGAATGAAGCGTGTCACGGGTAGGGGATAACCATATCAACCCTTTTGCTGTGGCCCTCACCGATTATATTGGAGTCCAAAGGATGAACCGGCGTCGCGCGCGCCGGGTCTGCACAGGATTTAGGAGAATATCATGTCAGAGGCTGCTGACTCCCGCATTCCGGTTACCGTGTTGACCGGTTACCTTGGGGCGGGCAAAACAACGCTGTTGAATCGGATTCTGACAGAAAACCATGGTACTCGCTACGCGGTGATCGTAAACGAGTTCGGTGAAATCGGCATCGACAACGATCTTCTGGTCGAATCCGATGAAGAAGTTTACGAAATGAACAACGGGTGCATCTGCTGCACTGTGCGCGGTGACTTGATCCGCACCGTTGAGAACCTGATGAAACGCAAAGGCGCATTTGACGCCATCATCGTTGAAACCACCGGTGTTGCCGATCCGGCTCCCGTAGCCCAGACTTTCTTCATGGATGATGATGTGCGAGCGGCAGCCGAGCTGGATGCGGTCGTGGCAGTGGTGGATGCCCGCCACGTGTTGGACCGGTTAAAGGACACGGATGAAGCGGAAGACCAGATCGCCTTTGCGGACGTTATTCTTCTGAACAAGACTGACTTGGTAAAAGACGAAGAACTTCAAGCGGTTGAAGCTGCGGTTCGCAAGATCAATCCCTATGCCAAGTTACACAAGACAGAGCGGTGTTCTGTGGGATTGGATGCCGTGCTGAACCGCGGTGCGTTCGATCTGGATCGAATTCTCGAACTTGAGCCGGACTTCTTGAAGACGGGTGATGAACATCACCATCATGACCACGAATGCGGTCCGGATTGCGACCATGATCATCACCACCATGACCATGAATGCGGTCCAGACTGTGATCATGAGCACCATCATCATCATGAGGATACGCATTCGGTAAAGTCGATCTCCTTCAAGGCAGGTGAGCTGGATCCTCAGACCTTTCTGCGCTGGATTGGCGAGGTCACCCAGCTTGAGGGGCCCAAGATCTTGCGTTTGAAGGGAATTCTGGCGTTCAAGGATGATCCTCAGCGTTATGTGGTGCAGGGCATTCACATGATCATCGAGGGCAATCACCAACGCGAGTGGCGTTCGGGCGAAACCCGCGAAAGCCGGTTGGTTTTCATTGGACGAGATTTGGATGAAAAAGCTCTGGAAGAGAGCTTCATGGCCTGCAAAGCGTGAGGTGAATGGTGCCCGTAATTGCTCCTGTTGATTTGGAAAGCTTCGTTGTTTCAGCAGCTTTCCTGGGTGATGTCGCTGTGTTTGGTGCTGGCGACGGCGCAGTTCATTTCCAAGGTGGTGCCGAAACCGTTGTGCCGGTCCATAAAGGCGGGCTTTTAAGTGCATCCCTTACTCAGGATGGCAAGGCTTTGGTAACAGGCGGGGCCGATGGCAGAATTTGTCGGGTAACGGCAGATGGTGTCGTGACTGAATTGGCCGAGCGTCCGCGCAAGTGGATTGATCTGATTGCAACAGGGCCTCAGGATGCGGTGGCATTTGCCTCCGGTCGTACGGCTTGGGTGCGGTTGAACAATGGCGAGGAAAAAGAGTTTGTTCATCAGCGCGCCGTAGGCGGATTGACGTTTGCGCCCAAGGGTTTGCGTCTGGTGACCGCACGTTATGACGGTGTGACGCTTTGGTGGGTAAATGCGCAGGGCGACCCTCAAGAGTTGACTTGGAAGGGCGCGCATACAGGCGTTTCGTATTCGCCGGACGGCAAGTACATTGTCACAACCATGCAGGAAAACGCGCTGCATGGTTGGCGTCTGTCAGACAGCCAGGACATGCGCATGAGCGGGTATCCGTTCAAGGTCAAGAGCATCAGTTGGTCCGCCAAGGGAAAGTATCTGGCCTCATCTGGCGCGGAAGCTGCAATTCTTTGGCCGTTCACCGGCAAAAACGGCCCCATGGGGCAACAGCCACTTCAATTGGGATTGCGGGCCGACACTCAGGTTTCCGTGGTTTGCTGTCATCCCAAAGAGGATATGCTGGCCATTGGTTACAAGGATGGCATGGTGATGGCGGTTCGGTTTTCCGACAATGCGGAGGTGTTGTTGCGCCGACCCGGACAGGGGTCTATTTCGGCGCTGTGCTGGGACCGAAAGGGCACACGGCTCGCCTTCGGAACGGAAGAGGGTGCTGCCGGTGTGATCACGATAGCTGAGGAGTAGAGGCGGCTGGCGCGCTGGCCCGTTGCCTCTTGTCTTGGCAGTTTGGGGGGACAACATGGGAATAGCGCGGGGCATGGCTTTGGCAGTTGCGCTGATGAGCGCGACTGCAACCTCTCAATTGCCAGAATTTTCTCAGCAATACCGACAGCGTTTGGGTGGCGCGATTGATGCGTTAGAACGCGTTAAACTGTCATTTTCGGCGGACGCGAACGCATTTGGCATGAGTGTGTCTGAAGCGCTTGAGTACATGCGTGACAGCGACAATGCGTTCGTACGAAAGCGCGCCGAGAGCATGGCCTTGAGCTTCGCCCGACTGGACAGGTTGAAGCGGCAACGGCAGGCCATGCTGTCCGCCGGGCCGTTTAGCCGAATCGTAGTGATGCTGGAAGAGCCGGATCGGCAGTTGTCTTCTGCCGCATGGAAGGACTTCGAGCCAGCTGTTCCCGTGACACAGGAAGCCTTTATCATTGGTGGGTTTGGCTTCTTGTTGGGGTACTTGGTGTTTTATGGTGGCGTTGGTGCGGGCCGAGCTGGACGCAAGCGATTGCGGCGTCGGCGCGGTGTGCGCACTACATGAACAAAGGGACAGCGATTGGGTTTCATCGCTGAAGGTCTGCGTTGGAAACTGTATCTTCTCGCAGTGGGCTGGTAACGGCTCCACACAAACTGGCCGCGGAAGCAGGCGCTGAAATCTTGCGCAGTGGCGGTACGGCGGTTGATGCGATGATTGCGGCAGCTGCGAGCATCGCCGTGGTGTATCCGCACATGAACCACATCGGAGGCGATGGTTTCTGGTTGATTTCTGAACCCGGCCGTCCGCCCAAAGTGATCGAGGCGTGCGGGCCGGCAGGTGCCGCGGCGACCATTGAACATTACAACGCAAAGGGATTTGATCAGGTGCCAACGCGGGGCCCCTTGGCAGCGCTTACCGTGGCCGGTGCCGTGGGAGGCTGGCAAGTGGCCCATGAAGCGGCGCGGGCGATGGGTGGCGGCTTGCCGCTGAAGGAGCTTTTGAGCTTTGCCATTGACCAGGCCAAATCAGGGTATGCAGTTTCCCGCTCACAGGCTGAACTGACGGCGGCCAAACTGGAGGAGCTGAAAGACCAGCCGGGTTTTGCCGCAGTCTTTCTGGAAGAGGGGGCACCGCCCGAAGTTGGCGCAGTACAACGCCAGCGACAATTGGCGGATACGCTGGATTATCTGGCAAACAGCGGATTGCATGAGTTCTACAAGGGGGATGTTGGAGAGGCGATTGCTGCTGACCTTGAACGCATCGGTGCGCCTGTTGGTCATGATGATTTGCGCCGGTATGAAGCGCGTTTGAAAACGCCCCTTTCTTTAAAACTGAAACAAGGCACGCTGTATAACGCGCCGCCGCCCACACAGGGTTTGGCCTCACTGTTGATCCTCGGCCTGATGGAACGGCTTGAGGTTGGCCGCCTTGACTCTGCTGATTATGTCCATGCCGTACTTGAAGCAACGAAACGGGCGTTTTTGGTGCGAGACGAGATCCTTGCCGATCCATGGGTCATGAAAGAGGACCCCAAGGCCTATTTGACATCGGCTTGGCTGGACAAAACGGCTCATGATATCAGCATGACACGAGCCTTGCCGTGGCCCCACGAGGGCAAACCGGGTGATACCGTGTGGCTTGGGGCCATTGACAGCGCGGGCCGAGCGGTCTCTTACATTCAGTCGGTCTATTGGGAGTTCGGGTCCGGTTGCGTGCTGCCGCAAACCGGTATTCTCTGGCAGAACCGCGGGGCAAGCTTCTCCTGTCATCCCGAGGTCCTGAATGCGCTGAAGCCCGGAAAACTGCCATTCCATACCTTGAATCCGGCGCTTGCGCGCATGGAGGATGGACGAACGGTTGTCTATGGAACCATGGGCGGGGATGGCCAGCCACAAACACAGGCCATGATTTTCACTCGTGCCGTGCTGGGGGGCATGGATCCCGCTGAAGCGCTGGATGCGCCGCGTTGGCTACTTGGCCGGACATGGGGCTCAGATATTACCAGTGTGCGTGTTGAAAACCGAATGGATGAGGACGTGTTGCTTGCGCTGAAGCGCCGTGGGCATGACATTGAACCTCTGGATGTGCCTTACAGCGATGTGATGGGACATGCAGGCATGATCATTCGCCGCGGTGACGGAGAAATGAGGGGCGCACATGACCCCCGCTCCGATGGTGGGGCTGTAGCGGCCTAGAGCCGGGTGGAGACGCAAGACATGGATACAGTGACCCGCATCAGGTGCTTCTTGAAAGTTGTCGAAAAGGGCGGGTTCTCGGCCGCTGCGCGGGATATGGGGCGCTCAAAGGCGTTGGTTTCCAAGTATGTGGGCGAATTGGAAGATGAACTAGGCGCGCGCCTTTTGAACCGCACGACCCGGCAGATTTCGCTGACTGAAGTGGGACAGGCCTATTACCGTGAAGCGGGTGAGTTGTTGCAGCGGTTTGACGAGCTCAAGGAGTCGGTGCAACAAGACCATCAGGAAGCGCGGGGCTTGCTGCGCGTTTCGGCACCTCGCTCCATGGGGGACTTTCTGGTTACGCAAGCGATGATCGACTTCTTGAGTGATCATCCCGATGTCCGCATGGAACTGCAGCTGGATGATCGCTTTGTCGATATCGTGGATGAGGGGTTTGATGTTGCCATTCGCGTGACCGAGTTGATGGACTCCAGCTTGATTGCCCGCAAGGTGCGCGACTTCAAAACCGTGGTTTGTGCGCGTGCGGACATTCTGGACCGGTATGGTACGCCGACACATCCGTCGGAGTTGGCACGGTTGCCGTGCATTATCGACACAAACTACCGCAATAAGGCAAATTGGGGGTTTGAAGGGCCGGAAGGGCGCTTGTCCGTGCCGGTCAAGGGCGCGATTGAGGTGAACAGTGCAGTAACCTGTCGGCAAGCGGCGTTGGCGGGGCTGGGTTTTTTGCGCACCCCGGAGCTGTTTGTTTCGGAAGAGCTGGAGAGTGGTGCACTGGTGCCGGTTCTGAGTGACTATACCCAAGGCGATATTGGCATTTATGCCATGTACCCACACCGGCGGCACTTGAGCGGCAAGGTGCGGGCTTTCGTGGATTATCTGGTCAAGTGGTTCAAGAAGTACCCTCGGGGCGCTAACGCTCCCCGCACCGGTGTGGTCGGGGAGCGTATCGTTCCTTAACCGGCCATGAGCCGCTCCTCGGCAAGCTTGTCCGCCACCACGCTGGTGGGCAGCCCTTCGAGGTCTGCGCGTTTGAAAATGGCGGTGAGCGTATCGCCGATGGCCAGCGTTTTTTCACGAACCATGGCGTCGTCCTTGCTGGATGTTGCCAGCGCAACGGAAATGACGCCGCCTGCATTCAAGGCATAGTCGGGTGCATACAAAATGCCGCGCTGCATCAGCTTTACGCCATCTTCGGGCGTTTGGAGCTGGTTGTTGGCCGCGCCGGCGATGATCTTTGCCTTGATCTGGGGGATGGTGGCCGCGTTGATTGTGGCTCCCAATGCGCACGGTGCATACACATCTACATCGGCGGCATGGGCCTGGTGCGGGTCGATGGGTTGGGCGCCGAACTCGGCGACGGCGCGTTTCACGTTCGGCTCGTGAATGTCGGAAACCACCAGTTTGGCACCGTGGGCATGAAGATAACGGCAAACGCCATAGCCCACATTGCCGAGCCCTTGCACTGAAACAGTGATGCCGGTCAGGTGTGATGTGCCGAATTTGTGGGCCACGGCAGCCTGAATGCCGGTAAAGACACCGAGAGCAGTGTACGGCGAGGGATCTCCGAGGCCGGTTGCCTCCGTGCCTCGTGCATGACCGGTTTGGGACGCGATCAGTTCCATGTCCGCAGCGGTGATGCCGACATCCTCGGCGGTTATGTACCCACCCGCGAGCCGTTCGACGTGGCGGCCGAATGCCTTGAGCAGCTCCGGCGTTTTTTCCGTTTTGGGATCAGCGATGATGACGGATTTGCCGCCCCCGAGCGGCAAACCGGCGAGCGCGTTCTTGTAGGTCATGCCCTTGGACAGACGCAGGGCATCGGTGAGCGCCTCCCGACTGGTGCGATACCCCCACATGCGGCATCCACCCAGGGCCGGGCCCAAACGTGTGTTGTGAATGGCGATGATTGCGCGCAGTCCAGAAGCCGGGTCATGGGCAAAGACCACCTGTTCGTGCCCCGAAAACTCGGGATGGTCAAAGGCGGTCGACGTGTCTTCCAACGCAACGGCTTGTGCCAACGGTGCGTTCATTTTTTCCTCCCGAAAATGAACTATGATCGATATATGAAATCATAGCCTCGTTTTCGGGCAATATTCGGTTTGATTTGCGCCCCAGTAAAGCGACTTCAAAGGAAATTTTCTCAAGTACCAAGGTACGTGAAAATATATATCCGCTGCGTTGACCGCAGGAATGTCTTGTTCTTGCCGCGATTTTCGGAGAGTAATGTTGTAACGCAAATTCGTGGGGCGAACTTACTGTGATTTCTGTGATGCGACCGGTGCTCATCAAGGCGCTGATGCTGCTGTGCTGTGTAGTCATGCCGGGTGTGGCGTTGGCCCACCCGCATGTCTTTATTCAAGCCAAGGCCGAGCTGGTTTTCAACGATGAGGGGTACCTCACGCACATCAACCACACCTGGCTGTTTGATGACATGTATACGGCCTTTGCCGTGCAGGGCCTTGATGCCGATGGGGACGGGACCCTGAGCCAGAGCGAATTGAAAGATCTGGCCGGTGTCAATGTGCAGGGCATGGAGGAGTTCGGATATTTCACCTTTGGCGATGATACACGGGTGGAAATGGACTTCGTGACGCCGCGCGATGAGTGGATGCGCATGCTGACGACCGCCTTCGATGACTATTGGATGGTCTCGGAGGAAGACAAGAAGGCGATTGCCGAAGACCGTGCAGCAGGGCGTGATGTTCAGGTGCCGGAAAACGTTTCCATGGCAGAACTCAATTTCACGCTTCCATTGAAAGACCCTTTGAAAGCCGATCGTCCGCTGACCGTGGATGTGTATGACCCGACCTATTATGTTGATTTCAGATGGGCGCCTGCTACGGCCGTAACCTTGAAGAACCCTCCCGGGCAATGCGAAGTTGAGTTGATCCACCCTCCTGAGCTGGATGCTCAGGTGGCGGCTCAGTTGGCGACGATTGGGGCGGACGTACGCCAGATCCCCATAGAGCTGCGCAGCATCACGGAAAACCTTATCAATCAGGTGATAGTCACGTGTGATGAGGCCAAGGCCTTCGTGGCGGAAAACGGCGGTACAGGGAGTGCGCTGATGGATGGCCAAGACGCCATTGCCGCGCTGACCGCCGCGCCTGAGGCCAAGTCCACTCCGCTGAACGGGCTGGGCAAGTCAACCGCAGTAGCAACTGCTCAAACGCCAACGGATGGGGCGTCTTCGTCGCAAGCTGCAATGGACTCCAAGACGCAATCCCAACAGCATGGTACCGGGCTGTGGGCTCAAGCCATGGGGACCATTGCGGCCTTGCAGAACGATTTTTATCGGGAGCTTACCCGTTATCTACGCTCGTTCCGGTCTTCACCGGAAGCGGGTTTGTGGCTCATGGTGATCAGTTTTCTCTATGGCGTGTTTCATGCCGCTGGCCCCGGACATGGCAAGGCGATCATCTCCACTTACGTGGTGGCTGATGAGCAGACATTGAAGAAGGGCGTTGTGCTGTCTTTTCTGTCGTCATTGGCTCAAGCCATGACGGCGATTGTTCTAGTGGGCGGCGTGGGCGTTGCTCTTAGCCTGACCAGCATGGCCATCACCGAGACCACACGCTGGTTTGAAGTTGGATCGTATGCCATGGTCTTTGCGCTTGGTTTGTGGATGGTGTGGACGCGGGTCTTGCGGCCCTTGATCCCAGCAGATCTGCGGGAAGCGCTGGCGGAAACGAGTTGTGGTTGCGGCCAGTTTGAAACAAAGGACTTCGACTATGAAGCCTACAAGTCCAGCAAGGCAAAACCGGTGCTGGAGACCGCTGGCGTAGCAGCCGTTGCAGAGCCTGTGGGTGCCATGGCGAACGTGGCACATCATTCTCACGATCACGATCACGATCACGGCCATGCTCATTCCTCTCATCATCACCATGATCATGATGGGTGCTGTGGTCACTCCCATGCGCCCGATCCCGCGCAACTGAAAAACGTGAAGCTGGATTTGTGGAGTGCCTGGTCCATCATTCTGGCCATTGGATTGCGTCCATGCACGGGTGCGCTAATTGTTTTGGCGTTTGCTCTGTCTCAAGGCATGATCTGGGCTGGCATCGCCTCAACGCTTGTCATGGGGATCGGTACGGGTATCACGGTGGCGGCTATCGCCAGTCTTGCTGTTTTGGCCCGAGACACCGCCTATGGCATCTGGGGGCGCTCATCACGAAGCGGAGTGTTATTGCACCGCACGGTATCAGCTGTTGGCTCACTCTTCGTTTGTATGATTGGTGGGGCGTTATTCTTCGCCAGTGTGGGCTGGTATTAGGGCTTCGAGAATCGATAGTAAGGTGGGCTGACTAATGCCCACCTGTACCTAAACTGACGTCACAAAGAGTTTGTGTGATGTTTTAGTGACTTCTGATATGCCGGTTAAGTATTATTGTGTTTCGGTAGTTGTATTTTCATCTTCAAGTACTTGAAGTGTATTTTGAAGTAAACGCGCTGTGAGGTGCCTCCATGCCGAGCGCGATTATCCACCTCCGTCATATTGGGAAGTAGGCGGGCTTTCTGCGGGGCAAGTGCCCATGTTCGGTTCCTGGCCAGAATACCTAGGCTGTTGAAATATTTTATATTTATTTCCTAGCGGTATAAGGAATAAAGTTACCCTGACGGGCTGTTTGTGTTTTTGTTTGTTCTGACGGTTTCACAATATTTTGGAATAAAGTAACAAAATAGCATTCATTACGAAAATTTAATTGCGATGTATTCCCTTACGGAAATCTTTGAGGGAAATTGAAAAAGATACGTAAAATCAAAATTTTAAAGCGGCATATGTGCGAACCGCGTTTGTTTGCGGCGCTGCGTCATGACGTCATTAATTCGGCGAATGGTGCGCGGTTTCTCTTGTATAGACGTCCATCATGCGGTTTATAAGGGAAATGACATAGTGCCTTCCACATAGATGAGGGAGGTGGGCACACGTCGATTTATCGAACTGTTGTTTGATTAAACTCTTGGGAGGAGTTTCATGGACCGCCGTAGTTTCTTGAAAAACGCAGGCCTTGCAGCCGGTGCAACCGCTGGTGCTGCTAGTCTGGCCGCGCCAGCGCTGGCGCAAGGCAAACGCGAACTGACCATGGTCACCACATGGCCGAAAAATTTCCCGGGTCTTGGTACGGGTGCGCAGCGTGTGGCTGACCGCATTACCAATGCCACCGATGGCCGCTTGACCGTGAAACTGTTTGCCGCTGGCGAACTGGTTCCGGCATTCGAAAGTTTTGATGCGGTGTCCAGCGGCACAGCCGACATGTACCATGGCGCGGACTATTACTGGCAGGGCAAGCACAAGGCTTACCCGTTCTTCACCGCCGTTCCCATGGGCCTGACCGCCAACGAACTTGATGCGTGGATCAACATTGGCGAAGGACAGGCGCTTTGGGATGAACTGGCAGCCCAGTTCAACGTCAAGCCGTTCATGGCGGGCAATACCGGCCTTCAGATGGGTGGTTGGTTCAACAAGGAAATCAACAGCCTTGAAGACATGAAGGGTCTGAAGATGCGCATGCCGGGTCTTGGCGGCGAAGTGCTTCGCCGACTGGGTGCAACGGCCGTAGCGTTGCCTGGTGGTGAAATCTTCCCGGCTCTGCAGTCCGGTGCCATTGACGCGACCGAATGGGTTGGTCCGTGGAACGATCTTGCCTTTGGTTTCTACAAGATCGCCAAGTTCTACTACTACCCAGGGTTCCACGAGCCGGGCGCAGGCCTGTCTTGCGGCATCAACATGGATGTGTGGAACAGCTTCTCTGACTCCGACAAGGCTTTGGTACGCGATGCCTGTCTGGCGGAAAACAACTACATGTTCTCCGAGTTCAACTACAACAACGGTGCTGCACTGGACACATTGGTGAACAAGCACGGCGTTCAATTGAAGGAGTTCTCGCCAGAAGTGTTTGACGCCATTGGCAAGGTTTCCGAAGAAGTTGTTGCGGAAGTGGCCAATGAGGACGATCTGTCCAAGCGGATTTATGACAGCTACATCAAGGCGCGCAAGGAAATTGGTGGTTGGATCAACACCTCCGAAGGCGCCTACATGGATGCACGCAAGCGCATTCTGGGTTAATATGCACGCATAACGAGCGTTCGAAAGGGCTTCCCGCCGGAACCGGTGGGGAGCCCTATCCTCCGGGGGAGCTACCATAAATCATCGATTGTCCGGGGCGTTCGGGTTCGGGTCGGGCGAAACTTCAGGGCATCGAAAAACAAGAGGCGGATATGCGCGCCCTAATGAAGCTTATCAATTCACTCAATGGTGGCATTGGGCGAACCTGTGCGTGGCTGACGCTGGGTATCGTCCTTGTGCAGTTTATTGTTGTCGTGATGCGCTACGTATTCGGGTTGGGATCAATCTGGATGCAGGAATCGATCACCTACATGCATGGGTTCATGTTCATGTTGGCCGCAGCCTACACGTTGAGCGTGGATGGTCATGTACGGGTGGACATTTTTTATCGTGACGCCCACCCGCGCAAGAAGGCCATGGTGGACCTTCTCGGTTCGATTTTTCTGTTGTTGCCCATGTGCATTACAATTCTCTACGTGTCATGGGACTATGTGGCGGCCTCTTGGGCCATCTTGGAAGGGTCTCAGGAAACCTCGGGCATTCAGGGGCGCTACTTGCTCAAAAGCGCAATCATTGCCTTTGCCGTGATGATGGCCCTTCAGGCTGTCGCGATCATTATGAAGTCCTTGCTGGCGTTGAACGGTGACAAGGCCGCGCTGAAAAGTTTCCAGACTGCGGGAGTGGAATAAACAATAATGGACGGGTTGCTGCACACTCTCGATATTTTCATGTTCGCAACGGCCTGTGTGTTGTTGATGGCCGGGTTCCCGGTTGCCTTCACACTGGCAGGTGTTGCGCTGGTTTTTGCCCTGCTCGGGACGCTGTTTGGCGGCTCGATGACGCTGGGAGCCATTCCGAGCCGTATCTTCGGCACAATGACGAACGAAACGCTGATTGCGGTTCCGCTGTTCATCTTCATGGGCGTGATGTTGGAGCGCTCCAAGGTGGCCGAGGAACTGCTGGAAACCATGGGGCGTTTGTTTGGACGCATGCCAGGGGGGCTTGGAATTGCGGTTTCAGTCGTGGGAGCGTTGCTGGCAGCTTCAACCGGTATCGTTGGCGCCACGGTCGTGACCATGGGCTTGCTATCGCTGCCAACCATGCTGCGCAACGGTTACAGCCCGCGGTTGGCGTGCGGTTCCATCGCTGCATCTGGTACGCTGGGGCAAATCATTCCACCGTCGATCGTGCTGGTGTTTCTTGCGGACCAGCTTTCCAACGCTTACCAGACCGCGCAACGGGAGATGGGCAACTGGTCCCCGGATCCCTTTTCCGTGGGAGACCTGTTTGCCGGAGCGTTGCTGCCAGGTTTGACGCTGGTGGGCATGTATATCCTCTATCAGCTGTTTACCGCTTTCACGCAGCCGCACAAGTCGCCGCCCATGGAAGTGGATGAGGACAATGCGCCGTCATTGTCTCAAGTTTTGCATGCGCTTGTGCCGCCGATTGCCTTGATCATTGCGGTGCTCGGGTCGATTCTGTTGGGCATTGCCACACCAACAGAGGCGGCTGCCGTGGGCGCAGTGGGTGCAATCCTGCTGGCTGGCTATCGTCTTCATGAGGAAAAGCCGCTGCCGGTCTACGCTGCGGTTCTGGCTCTGGTCGCGCTGTTGATCTTGACGTCGTTCATGGACTTGCGTGTGCTGCGCAACGAAATACCGACGACGGATATGATCGGGATCGTTGTTGCCTGCATTCTGACGGCCATTTTGGCCTATGGCATCGTTGTTTCGCTGGTGAGGGTGCTCAAGGACAATGTGCTTGTACCTGTCATGCATTCGACAACCCAGATCACCTGCATGGTTTTCGTGATCCTGATCGGCGCAACGTTCTTCTCCTTGATCTTCCGCGATCTTGGCGGTGAAGAGCTGGTGCACGAACTGCTTACGGGCATGCCAGGCGGGGCGCTTGGGGCCATCATCGCCGTGATGTTGATGATGTTTGTGCTCGGGTTCTTCCTGGACTTTCTGGAGATCGTGTTCGTTGTCGTTCCTCTGGTGGCACCGGTCCTTTTGCAGTTGCCCATGCCTAATGGCGAGTCCATGAGTCCGGCGTGGTTGGGGGTCATGATGGCGGTAAATCTTCAGACCTCATTCCTGACACCGCCGTTTGGATTTGCGCTGTTCTATCTGCGCGGTGTTGCGCCGCCGACGGTGAAGACCTCGGATATCTACTGGGGCATCATTCCATTTGTGTTCATCCAGATCCTGATGCTGGTGATCCTGTGGTATGTGCCGGAAATTGCGACCTGGCTACCTCAGGTCATATATGGATAGGTAGCAAACACCTTGGAACTTGGGGGCGCGGGCAATTCTCATCCCGCGCCCCTTTTCGTTTCAGGACACAACGTGGTTCAGCGGGAGCAGATTGATGGTAACTCCGATTTATGCGGGGCTTTTGGCCTTGTTGTTTGTTGTCTTGTCGGCGCGGGTCATCCAGATGCGCGTCAAGGCAGGGGTATCTCTGGGGACGGGAGAAAACCGGGATTTGCTACGTCGCCAGCGGGTGCACGGCAACTTTGCAGAATATGTACCGTTTGGCCTTCTGCTGATCCTTTTGATGGAACTGCGCGGATTGCCGGATTGGAGCCTGCATGCACTTGGGGTGCTGTTGGTGACTTCCCGTGTGTTGTACATGATTGCGCTGCGTGGCCCCAAGGAGGTCAACAAGGTGCGGGTTGCGGCTATGGTGTGCACGTTTGCCGTGCTGGTGTTTGGCGCGCTGGGCTGCCTCGTGCCATTGGGCGCCGCGTCCTGATTTGCATGGAAAAAGGGCCTCTGCTTTGGATGGCAGAGGCCCGAGGCTTCCTTGGAGACTTGGAGGTCTACTTCTCTTAGCTGTTTTTGTCCTGTTGCAGCAGGATTGACAGCTGTTCTGCTTCGAGCCGCACCTCTTTAAGGAGGATGGAGGCGCCGGACGCTGATCGAAATGCTGTCGGGCGGTCCTGCTTTTGGGAGGATGGGGGAGTAGCAGGTGTCGCGACCGACGTTATTTCGTAGGTAGGTACGGCAGGCTCTTTTGAAGAGGCGGGGCCTACCTGCACCCAAAACAGTCCGGCAGTGAGGAGCAGAGCAGCGCCGACAAGGGGCACGTCGACACGTCCAGCAGCATCGGGGAGAACTGCTTCAGCTCGGAGAAACAGGGGATGTCTCATGTTGATCTCCTCGCTGCCTGACTATGCTTCTACTCTATTATCGATTACCGAGAATGCTGTGATGCTCATCACGCATCGGCTTGTTTTGTTTTTGATGGGTACTTTCCTCGCCGTCTTTGAGCGGGATGGAAAGTAAAGTTCCGCTGTCGACTCTGTGTTTACTTGATTTTTCAAAGGTCAGGCAGTGGGTTTGGGTCATGCCAGGTATGCATGTGTGGGCAAAGCTGATCACGATACCCAAGTCACGTCTGAGGTGAGCATGTATCCGGATCCGTACACTGTCCGAATGAGCGCGCCTGTTTGCTTGCTGGTGAGTTTTTTGCGGATCCGGGAGATCCGCACATCAATGGAGCGGTCCATGCTGTCGTCGTTGCCGCTGAATTCCAGCAGTTGATCGCGCGAAAGGACACGGCGCGGCGCCGACAAGAGGGCAAGAAGGAGGCTCGCCTCACCGGTTGATAGAAAGCTCTCGGTATCATCTGGGGCTTGAAGCAAGTGCGATTCCGGCTCGAACCGCCAGCCAGAAAAAACCGCCGTGCGTTTGGGCCGGGACGTTTCATTGGTGCTCGGCTGTGCCCGTCGCAACAAAGACCGTGTGCGGGCCACGATCTCGCGGGGGTCAAATGGTTTGCACACATAGTCGTCAGCGCCAAGTTCCAGCCCGATCACGCGATCAGAAGCATGGGATCGTGCCGACAGAACGAGGATTGGCAGGGATGTTTTCTCTCGCACCCGTTCGATAAGGGCCATGCCGTCGATATCCGGGAGACCGAGATCAATGATCAAGAGGGCAGGCAGTTCGCTGGCGAGTGCGCTAAAGGCGTCCTGCCCACTGTGAAAAATGCGCGTGCGAAACCCATAGCTTGTGAGCGTGTTGGCAACAAGCGTGCAAATTTCAGGTTCATCATCAATGACAAAGATAAGCGGTTGCGCAGTTTGCGCTTCCGCCGAGCGTGGGGTGGGCTCTATTTTCATGACAGGCTCTCCGTCAGAGCGGCGGCGAGGCGTGTTTCATCAAATGGCTTTTTCAAAATGCGTATGCCTTCCGGAATGTCGGGTTTGGCTTCGGTATTGTAACCGGTCATCAGCACGACAGCGACTTGAGGTGTGCCTTGCCTGATGCGGTGGGCCAGCTCGAGGCCATTCAGAGTGCCGGGCATCACGATGTCAGAGAGGACGCAGCGCACCTCCGGCAGGGTTTGGACCAATCCGAGTGCGTCTTGCGCGTCGTCCGCCAAAAGAGCCGTGAAGCCAAGGGTCGTAACCTGTTCAGTCAAGATCTTGGCGAGGTCTGGTTCATCTTCAACGATGATAATGAGTTGACCGTCTCCCACACGGGCTGGCGGGGGAGGCGCCGATTGGGGCGCATCGCCATCCGTTTGGGCGTGGGAAAGGGGCAGAAACAGACAGACGCGTGCTCCTTGGCAGCTATTGCGGTTTTCAAGAGTGACCGTGCCGCCAGACTGTTTTGCAAATCCATAAACCATGGACAGGCCCAGACCGGAGGAGGTCCCAAAGCTCTTGGTCGTGAAAAACGGCTCAAAGGCTTGCTTCAATGCGCTGTCCGAAAGGCCCGAGCCTTCATCAGTGACGCAAAGCCGCGCATAGGGACCAGCGGTCAAATCCAATGCGGCGGCTTGTTCTGGCTCCAGCCTTTCTAAGGCCAATGCCAAATGAAGACGACCGCCGTTCGGCATGGCATCGCGTGCATTCAGTGCCAGGTTGACGACCGCATTGTCAAAGAGGGTCGGGTCCACCTCCGCGCGCAGCGGAGAGGTTGGCAGCGCCAATGTCAGTTCGATGTTTTGGGGCAGTGAACCTTTTACCAATCGGGCGGCATGCTCCAATCCGCCGCTCAGATCCAGAATGCGCGCTTCCTGTTGATCGCCGCGCGCAAAGGTCAGGAGGCGTTGTGTCAGATCGGCCCCGCGCTGGGCGGCTTGCAAAATGGGGCGGGTGTATTCGCTGATCTGTTCGTGGGTGAGGGAGGCGGTTTCAGCCTTCCGATTCAGGCTTAGGCCATTGCCAAGAATGATGGACAAAAGGTTGTTGAAGTCATGCGACAGGCCGCCTGTCAGTTGGCCGACAGCTTCCATGCGCTGAGATTGCAACAACCTGTTTTCGCTGGCCTTTTGTTCGGATGCGTCCACGGACAGAACAAAGCAGCCCAGCGAGCGGCCATCGGCGGTTCGGTCCGGGACCAGCGTGGACCGCATGGTTACGGGTTCGCCCTTGCGGTTCTTGCGCATATACTCGAAGTTGACCACTTGGCCGTTCAGCGCCTGGTCGATCTTGGGGCCCATCTGGTTAAACAGAGCGGCCCCAACCACATCGCGCACGGGCTTGCCGATGATCGATGCGGGGGTTTGATTGAACCATACCGCATAAGGGGCGTTGGCGAACCGATAGACCGGACCGGGCGCTATGTAGCAGATCAACGCCGGGACGTTGTCCGTGACAAGCCGCAGCCAATCCTCGCTTTGTTGCAGCGCGCGGGTGCGTTCCTCGACGGTTCGCTCCAGTTGCCGCTGGTGCATGCGTTCACGCGTGACATCGGTGTAGGTGGTGACAAACCCGCCTTGGGGCAGGGGGCCACCTCGAATCGAGACGATCTGCCCGCTGGGTCGTTGCCGTTCGAACGCATGCGGCTCGAACTTGGCCGCCCGTTCCACCCGCCGTGCCACTTGTGCTTCAATGTCACCATCGCCGTATTCGCCGCGTTCGGCGTTGACCCTGAGAAACTCCGATATATGCGTTCCTCTGGTCTTGAGCCGCAAGGGGAAGTCCAACATCTCGAACAACATGCTGTTGGAGGCGACGAGCCGCAGGTTGGCATCAAAAACACTAAAGCCTTGATTGATGTGATCCAACGCGGCTTGCAGCAAGTCGAGCTGCGAAACTTCCGTTGTGCAAGGGCTTTCATGTTCAGAATTCGTCATACGTTCGTCTACTGCCCGACCAATTAAACCATTGTGATTTCATGTTGTTGCGCTGCAACCGAAACAATTCGACACAATCTTCTCATATTGGCGAAATGAAAGACTACTAGCCTTTATGCTAAACATTTACGTGGAGGTCATTTTGCAAGAGGGAGACTTGCAAAACCCGGTGAAAATCGGGGGCTTCCCTAGATGATCCAAATGAATGGAAGAAGCTGGCGAACAGCTGAGACTTTCTGGGAGGGAAAATGGCTGAGCCGCCTGTCACTGGTGGAGACACCTTTCCGAAGATCCTGTTTCACAACGCACGCGTGTATGGGCAGCGCCCTGCGGTGCGGGAAAAGGAATTCGGTATCTGGCAAACATGGACCTGGGCAGACGTGCTGGAGGAGGTGCGCGCCCTGTCTTTGGGTTTGAAACAATTGGGCTGTGTCGCTGGCGACAAGGTGGCCGTGATCGGCGCCAACCGTCCGCAGCTTTACTGGTCTATGGTGGCTGTACAAGCGCTGGGCGGGGTGCCGGTGCCGTTGTACGCCGACTCCATTGCCGACGAAATGGCGTATGTGCTCAACCACGCAGAGGCGCGTTTTGCCGTTGTGGAGGATCAGGAGCAGGTAGACAAGGTGCTGGAGATTTCCGGTGAGTTGAACCAACTCCAGCACATTCTCTATGACGATCCAAAGGGCTTGCGTGACTATGACAAGAAGCGCCTGAGTTCCATTGCTCATGTCCAAGAGATCGGACGGCAGATACTGGCTTCTGATCCAACCGTGGCGCAGGCCTGGAAACAGGATGCAGAGCAAGTTGAGGGCGGTGATGTCGCGGTCATGCTGTACACCTCAGGGACGACCGGTCGGCCCAAGGGAGTCATGCTGACCTATGACAATCTGGTCATTTCCGCGCGCAACGCCAACGACTTCGATCATTTGAACGAAACCGAAGACGTGTTGGCTTACTTGCCGATGGCGTGGGTGGGGGATCATGTGTTTTCTCTGGCGCAGGCTTATTGTGCTGGATATTGCGTCAACTGCCCTGAAAGCCTTGAGACTGTGCTGACGGACCGCAAGGAGATCGCACCGACTTATTTTTTTGCTCCGCCTCGCGTGTTTGAAGGGCTGCTGACCCATGTCATGGTACGCATGGAAGATGCCAGCAAGACCAAGAAGAAGATGTTCGACTACTTTCTTCGGGTTGCGGATCGTGTGGGTGAGCGCATTCTGAACGGCGAAAAGGTCAGCCTAAAAGATCGACTGCTTTACGCGATTGGCGAGTTTTGCGTCTTTGGCCCCCTAAAGAACCAGATGGGGTTTTCGCGCATCAAGGTCGCCTACACGGCGGGCGAAGCCATCGGACCGGAGATTTTCAGGTTCTACCGCTCCATGGGTATCAACCTGAAACAACTTTATGGCCAGACTGAATCTGCCGTTTACATCACCAGCCAACCTGATGGTGAAATTTATCCCGATACGGTTGGACGGCCTTTCAAGGACGTGGAAATCAAGATTGCGGAAAATGGCGAGGTGCTCTATCGCTCGCCCGGTTCATTCAAGGCCTATTTCAAGAATGAGGAGGCCACCACCAGCACCAAGGATGCCGAGGGTTGGGTCAAGACCGGGGACGCCGGTATTTTTCTGGAAAACGGCCATCTGAAGATCATTGATCGCGCCAAGGATGTAGGCAAGTTGACCGATGGCGCGATGTTTGCGCCCAAGTATTTGGAAAACAAGCTCAAGTTCTTTCCGAACATCAAGGAAGCCGTTGCTTTTGGGCATGAGAAGGACTTCGTGGCGGTGTTCATCAACATCGACCTGATTGCCGTGGGCAACTGGGCAGAGCGGAACAACATTTCGTATGCCTCCTATCAGGAGCTGGCGGCCAATCCGCGTGTCTACGAGATGATCCAGTCCCATGTGGAACAAGTGAACCGGGATTTGGCGCAGGAGCCGATGATGTCAGGTTCGCAGATCTCGCGTTTTCTGGTGCTGCACAAGGAACTCGACCCAGATGACGGCGAGTTGACCCGAACACAGAAAGTGCGTCGGAGCTTTATCGCGGAGCGATACGCGCCGTTGATCGAAGCGCTTTATGACGGTTCCACACACAAGCATGTTGTTACGCAGGTAAGCTTTGAGGATGGGCGCATCGGCTCCATCGAAGCGGATGTTGAGATCCGGGACGTGCAAACCTTTCCCGCAACGCACGCGGGTGCATATCAGGAGGCGGCGGAATGAACGTTCTCGTATCTCCCGAAGACAAGACGGGCACGCAGCGCAAAGAGCGGGAGGTGCTCCTGGATCTGGAGAACGTCTCGCTGTCATTTGGCGGCGTCAAGGCAATCACCAACATTTCCTTCGATATTCAACGCGGAGAAATCCGGGCAATTATCGGGCCCAATGGAGCGGGCAAAACGTCCATGCTCAATGTGATCAACGGGTTTTATCAGCCACAACAGGGTCGCATCACATTCAACGGAAAGACCCGCCGCGCCATGAAGCCTCATCTGGCGGTGTCGCAAGGGATTGCTCGGACTTTCCAGAACGTAGCGCTTTTCAAGGGCATGTCCACGCTGGACAACATCATGGCTGGCCGGGCGACGCGCATGCATCGCAACATGTTCTGGCAGATCCTGTACTACGGGCCCGCGCGGGCGGAGGAAATCGAGCATCGCAAGAAGGTTGAAGAGATTATTGACTTTCTCGAGATCCAACATATCCGCCGAACGCCGGTAGGGAAGTTGCCCTATGGGTTGCAAAAGCGGGTGGAACTGGCCCGCGCACTCGCCATGGAGCCGGAGCTGCTGCTGCTGGACGAGCCTATGGCGGGCATGAATCTGGAAGAAAAAGAGGACATGAGCCGGTTCATTCTGGATGTGAATGACCAGTTGGGAACCACGATTGCGCTGATTGAGCATGACATGGGCGTTGTGATGGACTTGTCCGACCGGGTGGTCGTGCTGGATTACGGTCGCAAGATCGCCGATGGGGCACCCGAGGAAGTCCAGAACAACCAAGAAGTCATTGATGCCTATCTGGGCGTTTCACATTGAGTTTGGGGGGCACAATGGAAACTCTCTACAACATACTGATCGATCCCTTCGTGCAGATGTATGAAGCGCCGGATTTTCTGATGCAGGTCCTTTGGGAGGGCCTTGTCTCGGGCGTGCTGTATGCATTGATCGCACTGGGTTTCGTGCTGATTTTCAAATCGTCGCGTATTTTCAATTTTGCTCAGGGCATCATGGTGGTGTTTGCCGCGTTGACGCTGGTGGGCCTGCACGAAAACGGCGTGCCGGCATGGCTTGCCGTGCCGTTGACCCTTGGGGTTATGTATGTGCTGGCGGTGGGCATTGAGCGTGTGGTTCTGCGTCCATTGGTGGGACAGCCCGATATCATATTGTTCATGGCGACCATCGGTGTGACCTTGTTCCTGATTGGCTTCGGGGAGTTCGTGTTTGGCGGCGAGAACAAGGTCATGATTACCGAAGCCCTGGGCATTCCGACCGGAGCGCTGGAGTTCAATCCCTTTGGCGGGTTCGTATTGATCGAGGAAAAGGATCTGACAGCGGTCGTCATGGCGGTGCTGCTGGTTTTTGCACTCATCACATTCTTGAACTACTCGTCCATGGGGCGGGCAATCCGGGCTTTGGGGGATGATCACCAAGCGGCCTTGTCCGTGGGTATTTCTCTATCCACCATCTGGGTCATTGTCTGGTTCATAGCCGGCGTTATCGCGCTCGCTACCGGTATTGTCTGGGGTGCGCGGGCCGGTGTGTCGTTTGCGCTCGAAGTGATCGCCTACAAGGCGTTGCCGGTCTTGATGCTGGGCGGTCTGGAGTCTGTCTCCGGCGCCATTGTTGGCGGGTTGGCGATCGGCATTTTGGAAAAACTCTTCGAGATCTACTGGGGGCAGCCGTTCCTTGGTGGCAATACCGAAACATGGTTTGCGTTCATTCTGGCGTTGATTGTTCTGCTGTTCCGGCCGCAGGGCCTGTTCGGCGAGCGCATCATCGAGCGCGTGTAAGGGGGTACACAATGCTCTACAGAACATCTGGCCAGTTCAAGACAACATATGAAAGCGATCAGGCACTGTTTCCAGTCAAGCAGGATGCCTTGCTGCTGGGGGTCATTCTGCTTGCCGCCTACGTGGTGTTCCCGCTGACGGCTTCCGAGTTCACTTTCAAGGCCTTGCTCGTACCGGTTCTAATTTATTCGTTGGCCGCCATGGGGCTGAATATCCTGACGGGTTATGCGGGTCAGTTGTCACTTGGCACCGCTGGATTCATGGGGGTCGGGGCCTATGCCTGCTACAAGCTGACGACGATATTCCCTGAAATGAACGTCGTGGTCGCGCTGGCGCTCTCCGGCTTCTTTTCTGCGGCCGTAGGGGTGGCATTTGGTTTGCCCTCGCTGCGCATCAAGGGATTTTATCTGGCTATTGCGACGTTGGCCTCGCAGTTCTTCCTGGTATGGCTCTTCGAAAAATGGGCATGGCTTTACAACTACAATGCCTCTGGTGCCATTGAAGTGCGGACCATGGAGTTCTTCGGGATTGTCATTACCGGCCCGACCGCCACACCGGTGACCCAGTACTACTTCGTTCTCGCGGTCGTCACGATCATCGCCTTTGCCATGATCAACCTGACACGCGGACGCTACGGGCGCATGTGGAAGGCTGTCCGCGACATGGATATCGCCGCTGAACTCGTAGGTATCAACCTGATGCGGGCAAAACTGACAGCCTTTGCCGTCAGTTCTTACGTGGTTGGCATTGCCGGCGCGTTGCTGGTGTTTTTCTGGAAAGGGGCGGCTGAACCCAATCTGTTCGACATTCCGCTCAGCTTTCAGATCCTGTTCATCGCCATTATCGGTGGGCTTGGTAGCATTATTGGCAACTTCTTGGGGGCGATCCTGCTCGTGGCACTGCCGGTTATCTTGAACGTTTTGCCTGACACACTTGGACTGACCATCAACTCGGCGACCATGGAGCATGTAAACGACATGATCGTGGGCGCCCTGATCATCACCTTTCTGATTGTGGAACCACACGGATTGGCCCGGTTCTGGGCGCTGATCCGGGAGAAGCTTATCATTTGGCCTTATCCGCACTGATGACAATGCGCAAACGCAGCATCACGCAGGTAAGGCTCCGGTGGAGGACCGGAAACGTGGAGGAGACTATGACCAAACTATCGAAGATCGGCGCACTTGTCGCCGCGGGGGGCTTGGCGCTGGGCATCGGCGTAACGAGCGTTGCAGCAGAAACCATGTACACCCCGAACATGTCGTATCGAACCGGCCCATTTGCGGCGACCGGCATTCCCCTCATGAACGGGCAGCGTGACTATGTGAACATGCTGAACGCGCGTGATGGCGGTGTTGGCGGCGTGATGGTGGACTTTGAAGAGTGCGAAACAGGCTACAACACCAACAAGGGTGTGGAGTGCTACGAGAAAACCAAGGCGAACGCCATTGTGACCCAGCCTTGGTCGACCGGCATCACCCTTCAGGTTCTGCCACGCACGAATGTGGATCGGATACCGATTCTGGCGCCGGGTTACGGCTTCTCGCCTATGTCTGACGGCAACACCTTTGCATGGGCTTTCAATCCGCCGGTCTCTTATTGGGACGGCGCGTCCATGATCATGAACTTCATCAGCGATGGCGACATGAACTCGCTGAAGGGCCAGAAGATCGCGCTGTTGCATCTGGACCATCCGTTCGGCAAAGAGCCGCTGCCGCTGCTGGAACAGTATGCAGAAGAGTATGACTTCGAGCTTGTGCCGATCCCGGTTGGTCTGAAGGAAATGCAGAACCAATCTGCGCAGTGGTTGCAAATCCGCCGTGAACGCCCGGATTGGGTTGTCATGTGGGGTTGGGGGGCAATGAATGCCGGCGCCCTTACGGAAGCCGTCAAGACCCGTTTCCCGATGGACAAATTCGTGGGCGTGTGGTGGTCCGGGTCTGATGACGACCTGATCCCGCTCGGTGAAAAGGCCAAGGGGTACAAGTCCATCAGTTGGAACGTACCGGGTGATTATCCTGTTATCGATGCCATCAAGGAGCACGTGGTTGATGCCGGTAATTCCATGGTCGAAGAGCCAGCGGACATGGACAAGGTGTTCTATCAACGCGGTGTGGTGATGTCGATGTTCCTCGTTGAAGGCATCAAGGCTGCTCAGGAACATTTTGACGTCGGGGCCGTGAATGCTGAACAGCTGCGCTGGGGGCTTGAGAACCTGAATATCACGGATGAGCTGCTTGAGGAGCTGGGTATGGCCGGCATGACTGCGCCGTTCCAGACCTCGTGCAGTAACCACACCGGTCATGGTGGTGCCTGGATGCTGGAGTGGGATGGCGAGAAATTCGTGAAGGCCAGCGATCTCTTGAAGCCGGATCGTGCGTCCATCGAGCCGTTGGAAAAGGAAAAAGCGGCTGAATATGCCGAGAACAACGCACCGTGGCCGGGGCGCGACGGGCTGCCTTGCGAATAAGGCACGCAGTGAACTGGTGCCGGGCGATGTGTCGCCCGGCATTCACCTCGATACCAATGGAATTCAGGGCAGGCCGGGAACAAGACAATGACAGCCACCGCACAAGCGCGCGCACCGCAAAAAGATGCCAAGGACGCCGCGGAGACCATTCTCTCCGTGAACAACATTGAAGTGATTTATGATCACGTGGTTCTCGTGCTCAAGGGCGTTTCATTGACGGTGCCCAAGGGCGGCATTGTTGCCTTGCTCGGGGCCAATGGCGCAGGCAAGACCACGACACTCAAGGCAATCTCCAACCTTTTGCAGGCTGAGCGTGGCGAGGTCACGAAGGGCTCGATCGAGTTTCATGGTGAGCAGGTACAGGCGCTTTCTCCCAATGCTCTGGTGCGCCGTGGCTGCATACAGGTGATGGAAGGGCGGCATTGTTTCGGTCACCTGTCCATTGAAGACAACCTGTTGACGGGTGCTTATACGCGCCGCGACGGATACACCGAAGTGCGCCGCGATCTGGAAATGGTTTACGAGTACTTCCCTCGGCTGCGGGAGCGGCGAACCTCTCAGGCAGGATATACCTCCGGCGGCGAGCAGCAGATGTGTGCGGTGGGCCGTGCGCTGATGAGCCGGCCTGAGATGATCCTGCTTGACGAGCCTTCCATGGGATTGGCTCCGCAGCTTGTGGAAGAGATTTTCGAGATTGTGCAGAAGCTGAATAAGCACGAGGGAGTTTCGTTCCTGTTGGCTGAGCAAAACACCAATGTGGCTCTGAAGTACGCCACATATGGCTACATCATGGAAGCCGGACGCATCGTGCTGGATGGTGATGCCGCTGCACTGCGGGAAAACGAAGATGTGAAGGAGTTCTATCTGGGGGTAGGCAGTGAAGGGCGCAAATCGTTCCGAGATGTGAAGCATTACAAACGGCGTAAGCGTTGGCTGGCATAAACGTGTACGCGCATAAGTAACAGTTCGGATCTGATGCGCTTTTGTGTTGAGGTTCAATCGGAATACCCGGAGACTCATCGAAGGGACAGATCGGAGATTTCGATGAAAATACTCACACAAATCGCAATGGCGACCGCTACGTCTTTGATCGCGGCCCGGGCTGGCGCGCAGATACCTCTCGACGGCTACTTTGTGGCGGACGAGGTATGTCCGGCTTACCAGTCGTTGCGCAAGCAAACGAACCCAGGCGATGTGTTCGTGGAACCTGATCACGCCTATCAGGTGATCGCGAAGAACAAGGAGGCGGCCTCACACTATCTGGTGCGTGTCAAAGGCGCTAACCCGTCACAACGCTGGGTGGAGGTGGAGTGCGGTGTGCGCACTGTTGTCGCAAATGAACCGCTCGTGCCTAGCGGGGCAGATGCTCCGGACGGTGACTTGTCACTGTCGGGCGATGCAAGTGGCAACCTGTCTTATGTTCTGGCGGTCAGTTGGCAGCCGGGCTTTTGTGAGACGCGGCCGTCCAAGCTGGAGTGCCAGACCCAGACAGCTTTGCGGTTGGATGCGGAGAACTTTTCGCTGCACGGCTTGTGGCCACAGCCGCGCGATAATGTGTACTGCGAAGTGCCAACAGGCTACCGACAGTTGGCAGAGCAGCGACACTGGGACGAACTGCCGACGCTGGATCTGAGTGAAGACACGCGTCGGACCTTGAGCCATGTGATGCCGGGTACGGCCTCGTATTTGCACCGGTATGAGTGGGTGAAACACGGCACCTGTTTCGGGCCGAGTGCCGAGGCTTACTACCGCGAATCCATCAACTTGTTGGCGCAGGTCAACCTGTCTCAGGTGCGTGACCTGTTTGTCGGCAATCTGGGTGAGTTCGTGAGTACAAGCGAGATCCGACAGGCATTTGACAAGGCGTTTGGCCGAGGCGCTGGCCAGCGGGTGTCTGTGGTTTGCGCCGAGGATGGGGCGCGGACGTTGATTACTGAACTTCGTCTTCACCTCAAGGGAGAGTTGGAGTTCGGATTGCCGATTGCCCGTTTGATGGGTGAAGCGGAGAAGGTGAACCCGGGGTGTGATGGCGGCATCGTGGATGTTGTCGGGTTGCAATAGCGGCCTTTGTCTTATCCCCCGGCAGGCCGCCCAGCCGATGGGCGGTCATGTGTGACGAACAAGCAGGAGGGGATGATGAGCCCGCAGCATTTCGATACCAACGAAACGCGCAGTCCCGAAGAGCGGGAGGCGGATTTGTTTGCACGGCTGCCCAAGGTGGTCGCTGAGGCCAAAGCGAAGGCGCGTGGATGGCAGGCTCATCTGCAAAATGTTGATCCAAATGCCGTCATTGATCGCGCTGCTCTGGCCGATTTGCCGGTATTGAGGAAGTCCTCATTGCTGGAAGCACAGACGCAGACGCCGCCGCTTGGCGGTTATGCCACTGTTGATGCCGCTGGTTTTGAGCGGCTTTTCATGTCGCCGGGACCGATCTGGGAGCCGCAGCCCGCGGGCAATGATGCGTGGAAGGGCGCGCGTGCGCTGTTTGCGGCGGGTGTACGGGCGGGTGATCTGGTACACAACGCCTTGTCCTATCACATGACGCCCGGCGGATTCATAATGGATTACAGTGCCAGAGCGTTGGGGTGCACGGTGTTTCCTGCAGGCATCGGCAATACGGATCTTCAGGTGCAGGCTATGGCGGCACTTCGGCCCACAGCATATACCGGCACCCCAGATTACCTGAAAGTGATCCTCGACCGGGCAGCAGAACAAGGTGTCGACTTGAGTTTCCTGAGGCTCGGGTTGGTTTCAGGCGGCGCGCTGTATCCGTCGCTGCGCGAGGAGTACGCCCGGCGTGGCGTGACGGTGAGCCAGTGTTACGCCACAGCGGATCTGGGGGTGATTGCCTATGAGACAGAAGCCATGGAAGGCATGGTTGTCAATGAAGACATGATCGTCGAGATCGTCCGACCGGGCACGGGCGAGCCTGTGGAGCCGGGAGACGTTGGCGAGTTGGTGGTCACGACCTTGTCTACCGAGTATCCGCTGATCCGTTTTGCGACGGGGGATCTTTCTGCTGTTTTGCCGGGTCAGTCTCCTTGCGGGCGAACCAACATGCGGATCAAGGGCTGGATGGGTCGTGCTGATCAACGAACCAAAGTGAAAGGCATGTTTGTGGATCCTGCCCAAATCGCTCGGGTGGAGGCGTCTCATGAGGGCGTGCTCAAAGCCCGCCTGACCGTTCTGCGCCGTGACGAACAAGACCATATGGAATTGTTGGTGGAGACAAGTGAACAAACGGAAGGTTTGGATGAGCAGTTACGCGCGGCTTTGCGTGAGCACACAGGTCTTGCTGGCTCGGTAAAGCTTGTGAAACCCGGTTCCTTGCCGAATGACGGCAAGGTGATCAGCGATGAGCGACCCCTTGATGCCTGACGCCTGGGCAAGGCTTGTTCATAAAAAATATTGCCGTGCAATAAGAAAAACTGACTTGCGACAGGTTGTGCTCTCGTCAAAAAAGCATTTAAGCCTATGTATGATACGTGTTTTTATGTTGATGGGTGCACAATGGTCGCTGAGATGGATACGCTAGAAAAAGAACGGCCCGCCGAAGGGCAGATTCCGCATGTAAAGGACCATCCGCCGGTCAAGTTCGGCAAGGTGGGGGTGCTGCTGGTTAACCTCGGGACGCCCGATGGCACATCCTATTGGCCCATGCGCCGCTACTTGGCTGAGTTCCTGAGTGATCGCCGCGTCATCGAATGGCCGAGGCTGTTGTGGTACCCGATCCTATACGGAATCGTCTTGTCCAAGCGGCCGCAAAAGTCCGGTAAGGCCTATGAGGAGATCTGGAACAAGGAGCTGGACGAAAGCCCATTGCGAACGATCACCCGTAGCCAGGCTGACAAACTAGCAAAAACGTTCACTGAACACCCGAACGTTGTGGTCGACTGGGCCATGCGCTATGGCAACCCTTCCATCCGTTCTCGGTTGGAGAACCTCAAGGCGGAAGGCTGTGATCGCATTCTTGTATTCCCGCTGTACCCCCAGTACGCAGCCTCCACGACCGCGACCGTGAATGACGAGGTATTTCGCGCATTGATGGAAATGCGGTGGCAGCCTGCGATCCGTACAGTGCCGCCTTATCACGACGATGAGGTTTACATTGATGCCCTTGTGGACTCCATAAAACGCAAGATTGGCGAGTTGGAGCACGAGCCCGACGTGGTGCTGACGTCATACCACGGTATTCCCCAGAGCTATTTCAAAAAAGGCGATCCTTACCACTGTCATTGCCAGAAGACGACGCGCCTGATGCGCGAAAAGCTCGGATGGGACAAGGACAAGCTGCGGGTCACGTTCCAGTCCCGGTTCGGGCCTGAGGAGTGGCTGCAACCTTATACCGACAAGACCGTGGAGCAACTGGCAAAGGACGGCGTCAAGCGTATCGCCGTGATGGAGCCTGGTTTTGTCGCAGATTGTTTGGAGACCCTTGAGGAAATCGCGGGCGAGGCGGCTGAAATTTTCGAGGAAAATGGCGGCGAAGAGTTCACGCATATTCCGTGCCTCAATGATAGTGATCTGGGTATGAGAGTTATCGAGGCTGTTGTGCAACGTGAATTGCAGGGCTGGACCTGAGCCTTACCTTCTGCCAGTCCGTTTACCAATTTCGAGCGTCTGCAATCGTGGGTCGGTTGCAGACGTTTTTTTTGTCATTAAATGCGTGTAGCTTGCGCCCTAGTATTTTTCGCAGGGTGAGGGCTGAAGGCCATGAACGTTCTTGGAATTGATATTACGCTGTTGATCCTTGTTGCGGTAATTGTGCTTGTCATACTGGCAGGCGTGAAAACCGTGCCGCAGGGGTTCAACTACACGGTGGAACGGTTTGGCAAGTACCGCACGACCCTTCGTCCAGGGCTTAACCTCATCATCCCGTTTCTTGATCGCATCGGCCACAGGCTGAACATGATGGAGCAGGTGCTGGATGTTCCAGCGCAGGAAGTCATTACGCGGGACAACGCCACCATCACGGCTGATGGCGTGACCTTTTTTCAGATCGTAGACGCACCTCGTGCCGCCTATGAGGTTCTGGGATTGCAGAACGCCATTTTGAACCTGACCATGACGAATATTCGCAGTGTCATGGGTTCCATGGATCTGGATGAGTTGTTGTCGAACCGAGATCTGATCAACTCGCAACTCCTGCGGGTCGTAGATGCCGCCGCCGAGCCGTGGGGTGTGAAAGTCACTCGTATTGAGATCAAGGATATCAATCCTCCGGCGGATCTGGTGGAGGCCATGGGGCGCCAGATGAAAGCGGAACGTGAGAAGCGCGCGGCTATTCTGGAAGCCGAAGGGGATCGGCAGGCAGAAATCAACAAGGCGGAGGGTGTCAAGCAGTCGCTCATTCTGGAGGCCGAAGGACGGCAACAAGCCGCATTCCGTGATGCGGAGGCGCGTGAGCGACTTGCGGAAGCCGAAGCGAAAGCAACGGAGCTGGTGTCCAAGGCAATCGCCGAGGGCGACATGGGAGCCGTGAACTACTTCGTGGCGACCAAATATGTGGAGGCCTTCGCCGAACTTGCGAAGTCGCCAAACCAGAAAACTGTTATGATTCCCATGGAAGCCTCATCGCTGATTGGCTCGTTGACAGGCATTGCCGAAATAAGCAAGGAGGTGTTTACCGAGCAGGCGCAACAGCGTCGGCGTGGTGTAAGTGTGCCGCAGACTGGCGCGGGAGGAGATCAGTAGCAGACCATGCAGCAGCTTATTGACTATCTTGGGCCGTATACTTGGTGGATTTTGGGATTGGTGCTGCTGGCGCTGGAAATTCTGGCACCCGGTTTCATCTTCCTGTGGTTCGCCATAGCGGCGATGCTGGTGGGGGCCATCGCACTGTTTGTTGATCTGAGCTGGCAGTGGATGTTTGTGTTATTCGGAGCGTTGTCTCTGGCAAGTTTGCTTGTGGGACGGAGTTGGGCAATGAACCGATCGCGCACTGAAGGCGATGAGAATCTCAATCGGCGGGGCTCCCGCTACATCGGCCGCACGTTTATTCTGTCCGCCCCAATCGAACAGGGGCAAGGATCGCTGAACATTGACGATACGGTGTGGCGGGTCCGTGGCCCGGAACTTCCTGAGGGAACCCGAGTGCGGGTTGTTCGGATTGAAGGCGTGTCACTGGTTGTTGAGGAAACAACCCCTTCTTGATGCCTTGTCAGGGCTGGTAGTCCAGCGGCAAGGGCGGCTCTTCAGTCATGAGCAAAATGGAAATGCGACGGTTGGCGGCAAGGTAGGGATCGTTGGGAAACAAGGGTTCCGTATCGGCTTTGCCCACCACCGAATGGATGCGGTCTGTGGGCAGGCCGCTTTCTGCCAGAATATGTTGAGCTGCGATGGCCCGTCCAGTAGACAGGTCCCACAGTCCTTCAGAGGCTGCAACGGCTGAATAGCCTGATGTCGTGTGACCGGTTACGCGGATGCGGTTTGGCAGCTGTGCCAGAACTGGCGCCATTTTGGCAAGGAGCCGCCGAGTGATCTCATAGGGATACTTGGAACCTTCAGGGAACATGGAGCGGCCCTCCTGATCAACGATCATGATGTTGAGGCCTTCGTCGGTTTCCTCCATGATGATGTTGCTGGAAAGCTCCGTGATTTCCGGCAGTTCCTGAAAGGCTTGGCGTAGAGAGACTGCGGCGGTTGCGAACTGGCGCGGCTTTTCGATGTCGGTCTCTTCCACACTGTGGGTGTTGGCTTCCGGTCCCTGTTTCTTGCGCTGCATGTGGTCAACACTGGCGAAATCAGCGTCGCGTTGTTCTTCAAGCAGGGACGCATCTTTCATGTAGTCGCGCAGCGGTACGCCATCAAGCTCAATGATTCCGGTGCGGCGCGACTCCTGCTTGATGCCGAACGCATCGCGAATGGAGCCGGCGACGACTTGCAGTTTCTGCTGGTCTTGTACTGAGAACGAAATGATCAGCACGAAGAAGCAGACCAACAGGGACATGAGGTCAGCAAAGGTGACAAGCCAGGACGGGGCGCCGCCTTCTTCCTTCTTCTTGCTGCGTGCCATGGCGCGACCTTCCTCGCGGCGCTATGCCGCTTGTTCCATGAATTCTGCGCGGTGATGTTCGGGCATGTACGCCAGAAGCATCTCGCGGATCAGGGTGGGGCTCTTGTTGTCGCGGATCTGGAGAACCCCGTCGATAATCAGTGTCTGGTTCAACTCTTCCATCTCGAACTTGGCATCAAGCTTGTCCACGATGGGAAGGCAGATCACGTTGGCAATGACCGAGCCATAAAGGGTGGTCAACAAAGCGATGGCCATGGACGGGCCAATGGTGGAGGGATCGTCCATGGTGGCCAGCATTTGCACCAGACCAACAAGTGTGCCGATCATGCCGAAGGCTGGTGCTGCGTCACCCAGCGCCTTGTAAAAGCGCTTACCTTCCTGAAGGCGGGCCAGATACAGGTCCCGTTCGCGCTCCATGGATCCGCGAATGTGATCATGCTCATAGCCATCGGCGATGTATTGAATGCCTTTGGTCAGGTAATCGTCTGACACATCGGCGTTCTCAAGGCCGAGTGGGCCTTGCTTGCGCACGATTTCTGCCAAACCTGCGATTTCCTCGATCAGGTCGCGAGGTTGAACGTTTTTGTGCGTGAAGGCTTCCTTGCCGCCTAGCGCAAACGCTCGCGCAATGCCGGACAGCGGAAAGCGCACCAGCGTTGCGGCCATGCCGCCCCCAATCACAATGAGGATCGATGGGAGATCCACAAACTGGGAAAAGCTGCCGCCGATAAAGATCGCGATGGCAATTACTGCGCTGGCAGCAATAATGCCGATTATTGTAGCGAGATCCATTCCTGAGCCTTGGTGAAATAGAGTGCTTCTCTAGTTCGGCTCACACTACGCCATCTATGACTAATCAAATCCTAATAAAAGTCGAAATCTATGTGTGATTTTTGCCAGTATTCTGCGGTTGTCTTGGATGTTGTGGCAAGGATAGGTTGATTATGCCGTTGGGATATTTGGCCGAGTGGAGGTAGGTACCGTTGCGGCGGAGGCCGAGCGGTTCGGCCTCCGTATTTTGAAGAGGTTCAGGCCGCGCCCACACGCAGCAAGTCATGTAGATGAACAATGCCAACAGGGCGAGAATCTTCCACAACAAACAGAGAGGTGATCGACAAGGAGTTGATCATTTCCAAGGCCGAGGCCACCAGAAGGTCGGCGCTGATGGTTTTCGGGTTTTCCGTCATGATGTCCTCAACATTGCGGTCGAGGAAATCAGAGGAGATATGGCGACGCAAGTCACCATCCGTGATGACGCCTTTGATCTGTCCCAATTCGTTGGTGATACCCAATACACCGAAACCTTTTTGCGTCATCAATACGATGGCCTCACGCATGGACGTGCCCATGCGTGCGAGCGGCAAGCTGTCGCCGGTATGCATGATATCGCGGGCATGCTGCAGGCTGGCACCAAGACGGCCTCCTGGGTGGTAGACCTTGAAGTCCTGTGCCGTAAACCCACGCGCCTCCAGAAGAGCGATGGCCAAGGCATCCCCAATGGCCAATTGCAACAGCGTGGAGGAAGTGGGCGCCAGACCATGCGGGCAGGCTTCTTCCACGCGAGGCAGGGCAAGCACAATGTCGCTGGCTGCGCCCAATGTGCTGTCCTTTTTGGAGGTAATTGAGATCAGCGGTACACGGAACCGGCGAGTGAATGCGATCAGACTTGCCAGTTCCTGCGTTTCTCCAGACCACGAAATTGCGACGACCACATCTTCTTCGGTGATCATGCCAAGGTCACCATGGCTGGCTTCACTTGCATGAACAAAGAAGGCCGGTGTGCCTGTGGAGGCGAGTGTTGCTGCGATCTTGGTTCCGATGATCCCGCTCTTGCCGATGCCGGAAATGATAACGCGGCCGGTGGACTGGGCGATAGTCTCGATGGCTTTCGTAAAGGGAGCGGAAAGGCCATTGCCCAATGCAGCGCGCAACGTTTTGAGGCTCTCGATTTCCGTAGCCAGCGTTCTTTCCGCGGAAACGAGCCAGTCAGCGGATGGCGTTACAATTCTTTCGTCGTGTTTCTGAAAGGAAGGCATGTGCATTGTATCGGGGCCCCATTTATGAGCAAAGCGCTTTGCAATCGGTTTTTCGGGAACTTGCAGCAGCCTCAAATGTCGCACTTTGGCGGCCATTTCTTCAAGGCCGGAAGTTGATTACCAAAAAATAAAAGAGAAAACAAATGGAGTGACTACTGAGTTTTCAAGGGACCATTAACCATAATGCCCCAAGAGTTGCAGGTGTTTGAATTAATTCATCCTCTGGTGTTCAGGGCAAGTTGGAATGCGTCTTAGCTGGATTAGGCTGGTAACTACGGTTTTTTTTGCCGGGTGGCTCTCCGGGGCCTTGGCCCAGCAAACCGTGGACGGCTTGCGCGGCGCGATGGAGGAAAACGACGAACCTGCTGAAACGGCAGAGGAAAATGCCGTAACGGAACGAGGGCGGCGACCAGAGCCTGATTTGCGGCGCACAGTCGTGCCAGTATCAGGGGTGACAACGCCTGCTGCGGGCTTGCGTGCGCCAACAGTGGCGCAACGGATTGCCGCTGCGCAATCTGGGGGGGTGGCTCCAAATGATCCACAGTCCGGTGTTTTTGATGGTGAGACCAGGCGGGACATGGCGCAGGGGATTCGCGTTGGCCAGTTTACTGTGCTGCCAAGTCTCAGCGCGGGATCCGGCTGGACGGACAATGCCGCCAAAAGTGCGACAGGCTCCGGAGATGGTTTTTATTCCGTGGAAGGCGGCGTTGATGTCCGTTCAGATTGGGCGCGTCATGCCTTGGGGGGCAGCCTGCGGGGCACATATCAGTCGTTTTTTTCCGAGCAAGACAACAATGCCCCCCAACTGGATGGCTCCGTTGATGGCCGCCTTGATTTGGGCGAACAAACGGCGGTTGCTTTGCGCGGTGACTACAGTTTCAGTCGTGAGGCTCGATCCTCTGCGGAAAACGATGTGACCAGCGGCCAAACCGCAAGCCAGCAGTTTTTCGGAGGACAGCTCGACGTCGAGCGTCGGGTTGGCGTTATTGGGGCGATCGCTTCGCTGGGAGCCGATCGGTCGGTTTATGGAGATGCGGGTAGTTCGTCCGGTGGATCGCGCAATAATACGGTTTATGAGGGCACAGCCCGTTTGGAGACACAGCGCTACGGTGAAATAGGTGGTTTTGTGGAAGCAGGCGGGTTGATGCGCCGCTTTGATGATACCTGCGCACCAACTGACCCATCCTGTCGGGACCGTGATGCGACAGGGTACCAGATTCGTGGGGGGCTGTTGATTGACCGAGGGCCTAAACTACGCGGCGAAATCGGCATTGGGTGGCGGCAGGAACGGCCCGACGACCCACGACTGGACAAGCTGGAGGGGATGTTGGTGGACGGGTCGCTGATCTGGTCGCCAACACGGCGCGATACGGTAACCTTTGGCGTTGATACCGGCTTTGAAGCGACCAATTTGGCAGAGGCCTCCGGATCTTTGCTATATTCCGGCACGATTGCGTATACTCACCAGTTCTCTGAGGATTTGGTTGGGGATGTGGACGCCGGTTTCAGCTACCGGCGCTATGAGGGCATTTCCTTGACGGAGCGGGACTTCAGTTCCGGTCTTGGATTGACCTGGGCGCTTTCGGATTTTGCGGCGCTGGAAACGCGTTACACCTATGAGGTGTTTCGCAGTTCAGAAAACGGTCGCAATTATGAAAGCAGCACCATCGAGGCGGGCCTGCGCCTACGCCGATAAGAGTCGGTCGGTTCTTTAGGGGCGTGATCGGTTGTTTGCGCCCACTTTTTAACGTGGATAGTTCCCTAGCGACATCTTGCGGCAAGATCGATGGCTCATTTTCGTCACGAGTGTGACCTAGATTGCGGCAAATTTATCGGAAATTTGAACGGAGAAACGTGTGAGGCGAATGGTTCGAAAGGCGCTGATCTGCCTATGTTTACTGGTTCCTTTCGGGGGCAGTGCGGCGCTGGCTGATGCGGGCTTCAACCGTTGGGTTGAGAGCTTCTGGCCTGAGGCGCGCAGTGCTGGTATTTCGCGTAGTCTGTACCAGGAAGTGTTCCGTGGCATGACGCCGGATCCTGATGTGATCCGAAAGGCAGAAGATCAGCCGGAGTTTACGCGTGCGATCTGGCAGTATCTGGATTCCGCGGTGTCAGACAAGCGGATCGAAAACGGCCAGCGCATGTTGGATGAATGGGGCGATTGGCTGGACCATATCGAGCGGAAGTTCGGCGTGAGCCGGTATGTTGTGGTGGCTATTTGGGGCATGGAAAGCTCATATGGGCAGGTTTTGGACAATCCGAGTATTGTAAAGCCGACCATTCGCTCTCTCGCGACCTTGGCATACAAAGGCGGCAAGCGATCGCGCTTTGGGCGCACCCAGCTGCTTGCGGCTTTGAAGATACTGCAAAACGGCGATGTGGCTCCCCATGACATGATGGGGTCTTGGGCCGGTGCCATGGGTCATACCCAGTTCATCCCGACAACATATCTGGCCCACGCCGTTGATGTGACCGGCGATGGGCGTCGGGATATATGGAACACGATTCCGGATGCCCTGGCCTCTACAGCTGCGTATCTGAAGGATTCCGGATGGGACGCTGGCAAAACCTGGGGTTATGAAGTGGAGTTGCCACGGGGCTTTGACTATACGCTGGGAGATATGCGCTCCAAGAAGAGTCTGGCGCAATGGACACGGCTCGGCATTCGGCGGGTCAACGGCTCTGCGTTTCCGAGACCTGGGGATCAGGCTGTGTTGTATCTCCCTGCGGGTGCTCGTGGGCCAGCCTTTTTGATGCTGGATAACTTCCGGGTCATTAAGCGCTACAACAACGCTAATGCTTACGCGCTGGCTGTTGGTCATCTGAGTGATCGACTTCTTGGTATGGATGAGTTCAAGGCATCATGGCCGCGGGATGATCGGCCGTTGAAGTCGGATGAACGGGCCGAAGTACAAAGCCTTTTGAATCAAGGCGGGTTTTCTGCCGGAAAGGTGGATGGAAAGATTGGCCCTAATACCAAACGGGCCGTTATGGCCTACCAGAAATCAAGGGGGATGACGCCTGACGGCTACGTTTCTCTTGACTTGTTAAGACGCTTGCAACGAGACTTCTGATAGGACGAGCTCCGGTACACCATGAGGGTGTGCCGGAGCAATCGTACTCAGTTGGCTGGATTTGTTGATGCGTTACTCTGCGGTCTTTCGCGTGCTTGCCGTGGCCTTGTGCTTTGCTGTTGCTGAACCGATTATCGTAACGGAAGCACACCATGCCTATGCTCAAAGCCGCGATGGTGGATCGGGAGGCGGATTCCTCTCCAAGTTCTTTGGCCTTTTCAAGCCGAAAAAAGAAACCAGAGAAAAGAAGATTCAACGTCGATCTCCTCGGCGTACCACGAAACGTCGCAGCAAACCGACGCAGCCTCAGCCGGTTGCTCCGCGCATCAATGAAGAGCCCAAGAATGAAGACGCAAAGGTTCTTCTTGTGGTTGGCGATGATGTTGCGCGCGGTCTTGCAGATGGATTGCGGGCTGTCTACGCAAAGACACCCTCAATACGTGTTGAGAAGTTGGTCTACGCCAAAACCGGTCTGGTGAAGGACAAAAAGCCGGACTGGCCTGAAGATGTCACCAAGACGCTGTCTGAACAGGATGTCGGGCTTGTGGTGATCACGCTTGGTGCCGAAGACGACAAGGCGTTTCGTTTTGGCGATCAGACCTTGCCGTTTCAAGGCCCGGACTGGATGAAGGAATATCGATTCCGAGTCGCATCGCTTGTAGCGTCGGTACGTAATGAGCAACTGCCCATGATCTGGGTGGGTCTTCCCCCGGCGGAAGACTACCAGAAGACCGCAAGCTTCAGCTTTCTCAACGACTTGTATATGGAACAAGTGGAGCCTTCCGGCGGCATTTTCGTCGATATCTGGAATGCCTATTTGGATGAAAACGGCGTTTACACAAGTCACGGACCTGACATCAACGGCAAGCGGAAGCGGCTGCGGGATCGCGACGGCGTCTACTTCACATGGGATGGGTATCGCAAGATGGCCTTTTTCGTGGAACGTGAGATTGCGCGGGTGTTCGGCAGCGCAAGTGCCTTTATTTTTGAAGGGGTTAAGGACGACCCGAATTTCATGGTCCTGACTGGTCGGTTGACCTCACCAGAGAAAAAACTGATCTCAAATGCTGACGAGAAGCCGGAGCCGGTGCCCGGTACACCTCAGTACAAGCTTACCGTGTCGGGGGCAGACATGCCACGTGTGCCCGGACGTGTGGACGAAGATCGGTGGCCGGTTTTTTAACTCGCGCCTCCCTGTACCTATCCTGTGCGTAAATGCACTTAATTCTTATTGCTCAGACCCCATCAATGGTGTGTTTACGTTATTTCGCGCATGATCGGCAAAACTACTCCTTAAGATATCAGGAAAGCCCGGAATGCCGACAACGAGCGAAACGAGCCTATTCCAGTTTTCGATTGTAGGAAAATTCGTTGTGATCGTGCTTCTGGCCTTGTCGATCATGGCTGGCGGTACGCTGTTTTCCTTTCATAATATTTATACGGCTTTGATGTCTGCCGATTTTGCCGGCAATGCATCTCAGCGCACCAGCAATCTTATCATTCAGCAGCTGGTCTATATTGCGGCGGTATGTACGCCGGTAGGAGTTGCGTTTCTGGCGCTTGCGATCTGGCTAGGCCGGGGGATCATGGTATCCCTCAGCCAGCTGCGCGAAGACCTGGATTCGCTGGCGCACGGGGAGCTGGATACAGCTATTTCCGGCACCCGCCGTGGTGATGAGATCGGTGATATTGCCCGTTCCGTCGCAACGTTTCGTGTGATCCTCCAGGAAAAGGCGGAAGCCGATGCGAAGGGCCGTATGGAGCAGGAACTGCGTCTGGCTGAAGAACGTGAACAGGCACTGCAGGCTGTTGCTGTCAACTTCGAAGAGACGGTTGGCGCTGTGGTGACCGAACTGATGGAAATCAGTGGCACAGTGGAGCGGCGGTCTCGCGAGCTGGATGAAAGCGTGCACAACGCGGCAGAAATCATGTCGTCATCACGTGTTGCGGCCCGTACCACTCAAGACTCAGTCAGTGATATTGTGGAGGCTGCAACGGATATATCGTCCTCCTCTCAGACAATTGGGACGGAAATGGAACAGGCTGCCGGGTTTGCTCGGGAGGCGGTTTCCCATGTTGAGGCGACTGATGAAATCGTGCGGCGGTTGGCCGAAAGCGGCAAAGCCATCGGTGAGATTGTTGAGCTTATTGACCAGATTGCCAGTCAGACCAACCTGCTGGCGCTGAATGCCACGATCGAGGCCGCGCGGGCCGGCGAAGCAGGGCGGGGCTTTGCGGTTGTTGCCAGCGAAGTGAAAACACTGGCAGGACAGACCTCCAAGGCAACAGAGGATATTGCAGCGCAGGTACAATCCGTACAGTCGGTGACGGATCAAGCTGTTGATGCCATTGGGTCGATTGGGGAGACGATCAAACAGATCAGCCGCATTTCGGAGAATATCAACGTTTCGGTAAGTGGACAGCGGCAGGCGACGACAGACATCTCGCGCAATCTGGGGAGCGCACACGAAACAGCTCGCCGGGTCGCGACCGACATGGACGGACTTGATGAGAGCTATGCGGGCACCAAGAATGCGTCTTCCGACTTGCATCAGGTGGCTGGCAAACTTGGATCCGTCTCCAGTCAGCTTGGTGATGCGGTCGCCTCGTTCTTGAAGACGGTCAAAGCGGCTTGAATACTGCAGGCGCACCACAGTCAAAAAGCGCGGATCCGTGAGGGCCGCGCTTTTTTCTTGAGCTTAGGATCGAGGTGCTGATACGCCGATCCTTGTTTTCTTTCGGTCGCGATTACCGCGGCAGGTCTGAGTGGCCGATCAGGAACTCATCGATTGACCGTGCCGCTTGGCGTCCCTCGCGAATGGCCCAGACAACCAGAGACTGGCCACGCCGTACATCACCGGCTGCGAACAGGCCCGGAATGCTGGTCTTGTAGTCGTCCGTGTTGGCCTTGACGTTGGTGCGTTGGTCCAGCTCCAATTTGTCGCCCGTTTCCTTGATGTAGGTGTTCATCTCGGGGCCTGAGAACCCGATGGCGGCGAGAACCAGATCCGCCTTCAGGATGAACTCACTTCCTTCAATGGGCACGCGCTTTTCGTCCACTCGGGCACACTTGACGCCCGTCACTTTGCCGTCTTCGTCTCCGATGATTTCCAGAGTTGCGGCTTGGAACTCACGCTCCGCGCCTTCGGCTTGAGAGGAGGATGTGCGGAACTTTGTTGGCCAATATGGCCAGAACTTGAACTTGTCCTCCTTGACCGGCGGCATGGGGCGAATATCCATTTGGGTTACCGACAAGGCCCCCTGACGGAACGACGTGCCCACACAGTCCGAGGCGGTATCACCACCGCCCACGACGACTACGTGCTTGCCTCCTGCCCAATAGGGCGTTTCACTGGACACATCTTCCCCACCCACGCGGCGGTTTTGCTGAACCAAGAACGGCATGGCGTACATGGCGCCGTTCAGGTGCATGCCCGGAATGCCCGGGTCACGTGGCCTTTCTGCACCTGCGCACAGGAGGGTTGCATCGTGACGGTCGTGGAGTTCTTCCAGTGTAACGTCTTTTCCGATTTCGCAATTGTAATGGAAGACGACACCCTCGGCTTCCATCTGCTCTACCCGGCGATCGATGTAGTGCTTTTCCATCTTGAAGTCCGGGATGCCATAGCGCATCAGGCCGCCTGCACGAGGTTCACGTTCATAAATGTGAACGGTGTGTCCAGCGCGTGCCAGCTGCTGTCCCGCTGCCATGCCTGCAGGTCCTGAGCCGATGATGGCGACGGTCTTACCGGTCTTGTGGGCAGCGGGTTCCGGTTTGATCCAACCTTCCTTGTAGGCCCGGTCGGCAATCGCCTGTTCCACCGTTTTGATGGATACGGGAACATCTTCAAGGTTCAGCGTACACGCTTCTTCACAGGGCGCCGGACAAATACGGCCCGTGAACTCGGGGAAATTGTTGGTGGAATGCAGATTGCGGGCTGCTTCTTCCCAATCTCCCTCATAGACCAGATCGTTCCAGTCCGGAATCTGGTTGTTCACCGGACAGCCGGTCGGGCCGTGACAAAACGGAATGCCGCAATCCATGCAGCGGGCCGCTTGTCGTTGAACTTCCTGCTCCGGCAGCGGTACTGTGAACTCCCGGAAGTGACGAATGCGATCAGAGGCCGGCTGGTACTTCTGTTCCTGCCGATCGATCTCCAAAAAGCCAGTTACTTTACCCATCTGGTGTTCCTTTATTCCGCTGCTGCCAGACTCAGACGCGCTGCTTCCATTTCTTTCAGCGCGCGGCGGTACTCGACAGGCATGACCTTCACGAATTTCGGACGCCATTCCTGCCAGTTGTCGAGGATCATCTTGGCTTTGGACGAACCCGTGTACTTGACGTGGTTCTGGAGAATTGTGCGCAGACGCTCGTCGTCGTGGCGTGTCATGTCTGCCGACAGGTCAACGCGGCCCTTGTGCTCGATATCGCCGCCATGGTGATGCAGCTTTTCGAGCAGGTCATCTTCCTCGGTGACCGGTTCGATGTCGACCATCGCCAGATTGCAACGGGAAGCGAAGCTATCGTCTTCATCCAGAACGTAAGCCACACCACCGGACATGCCGGCTGCGAAGTTGCGTCCGGTCTGCCCAAGAACAACCACGACACCGCCTGTCATGTATTCGCAGCCGTGGTCACCCACGCCTTCGACAACAGCGGTTGCGCCGGAGTTGCGCACGGAGAAACGTTCGCCCGCTACGCCGCGGAAATAAACTTCACCGTTAGTCGCACCGTACAGGACCGTATTGCCAACGATGATGGAGTTTTCCGGCACGATCTTGCTGTTTTCCCGTGGGCGCACGATGATGCGGCCACCAGACAGACCCTTGCCGACGTAGTCGTTGGCGTCGCCCTGAAGGTCCAGCGTGACGCCCCGCGCAAGAAACGCACCAAACGCCTGACCGGCCGTGCCTGTCAGCGAAATGTTGATGGTGCCGTCCTTCAGGCCCTTGTCGCCGTAGCGTTTGGCAACTTCACCGGACAACATAGCACCGGCAGACCGGTCCACACTGCGGATCTCGGTGCTGAAGTTGACCTGTTCCTTGCGCTCAAGTGCCGGTTCGCACTTGGCGATGAACTGACGGTCCAGAATGTCATCAATAGGATGCTTCTGAAGCTCGCTCCACCGGCTTGCCTCTTGCGAGGCGTCAGGGCGATAGAACAGACGGGAGAAGTCAAGACCCTTGGCTTTCCAATGGTCGATCGCCTCGCGCTGATCAAGAATGTCTGCTCGTCCGATCAGATCATCCAGCTTGCTGTAACCCAGAGCGGCCATGAGACCGCGCAGTTCTTCTGCGACATAGAAGAAGTAGTTGATGACGTGTTCCGGCTGGCCCTTAAAGCGCTTGCGCAACACAGGGTCCTGCGTGGCGATGCCGACCGGACAGGTGTTCAGGTGGCACTTGCGCATCATCAAACAGCCCGACGCAATGAGTGGCGCCGTGGAGAAGCCGTATTCGTCCGCGCCCAGAAGTGCGCCGATCAGAACATCACGACCCGTACGCAGGCCGCCGTCGACCTGCAAGGCGACGCGGGAGCGCAACCCGTTGAGGACCAATGTCTGCTGGGTTTCCGAAAGACCCATCTCCCACGGGGAACCGGCGTGCTTGATGGAGGTGAGCGGCGATGCCCCTGTGCCGCCATCATAACCGGAGACGGTGATGTGGTCGGCGCGTGCTTTGGCCACACCGGCCGCAACTGTTCCAACACCGACTTCAGAGACCAGCTTAACCGAGATGTCGGCGGCTGGATTCACGTTCTTCAGGTCATAGATCAGCTGAGCCAGGTCTTCGATCGAATAGATATCGTGGTGTGGTGGCGGCGAAATCAAGCCCACACCCGGTGTTGAGTGACGCACCTTGGCGATCACCGCATCCACCTTGTGACCCGGCAACTGGCCGCCTTCGCCGGGCTTGGCACCCTGGGCAACCTTGATCTGGATCATGTCAGAGTTAACAAGATATTCCGCCGTCACGCCGAAGCGGCCTGAGGCCACCTGTTTGATGGCTGAGCGTTCCGGATTCGGTGAGCCGTCCGGAAGCGGGTTGAAGCGTTCCGCTTCTTCACCGCCTTCACCGGTGTTGGATTTGCCGCCCAGCTTGTTCATGGCCACAGCCAAAGAGGCGTGAGCCTCACGCGACAAGGAGCCGAAGGACATGGCGCCCGTCGAGAAGCGCTTGACGATTTCATGCGCCGGTTCAACTTCATCGATGTTGATCGGGCGGCGTCCCAACTCTTCCGCGGACTTGATGCGGAACATGCCCCGGATGGTATAGCGACCGTTTTCTTCATTCACCTGTTTGGCGAACTCGAGGTACTTTTCAGGCAGATTGTTCCGGACCGCATGTTGAAGGGTCGCGATGCTGTCTGGTGTCCACATGTGGGTTTCGCCACGGACACGGTAGGCATAGTCCCCGCCCACGTCGAGAGAACGGCGCAGAACCGGGATATCTTCAAAAGCATCGCGGTGGCGGCGAACCGTTTCTTCCGCTACTTCCGACAGGCCCATGCCTTCGATCGTGGTTGCCGTGCCGAAGAAGTACTCTTGGACGAACTCCGAGCTCAGTCCGACCGCGTCGAAAATCTGGGCGCCGCAGTACGACTGATAGGTCGAGATGCCCATCTTGGACATGACCTTGAGCATGCCCTTGTTGATGGATTTGATGTAACGCTCGACAACCTCCTGCTCGTCCACTTCCTCAGGGAAGTGCATTTCAAAATGCTTGGAGCGCAGGGTTTCGAACGCCAGATACGGGTTGATTGCCTCGGCACCATAGCCTGCAAGAACGCAGAAGTGGTGTACTTCGCGAGCTTCGCCCGTTTCCACCACAATGCCCACTGATGTGCGCAGGCCCTTGCGGATGAGGTGATTGTGAACCGCAGCCGTTGCCAGCAAAGCCGGGATGGCGATGCGAGCGCGGGAAATGACGCGGTCCGACAAGATGATGATGTTGTACCCGTTGTGTACGGCTTCTTCAGCTCTTTCACAAAGGCGATCAAGAGCGCTTTTCATACCATCAGCACCGCGTTCGGCGGAGTAGGTGATGTCGAGCGTTTTGGTCTGGAACTGGTTGTCGGCCATTTCCCCGATTGCACGGATCTTTTCGAGATCGGCATTGGTGAGAATGGGCTGTCGTACTTCCAAGCGCTTGGAGGTCGCCAGACCTTCCAGATCAAACAGGTTCGGTCGCGGGCCAATGAACGAAACGAGGCTCATGACTAGCTCCTCGCGGATCGGATCGATCGGCGGGTTGGTCACCTGTGCAAAGTTCTGTTTGAAGTATGTGTAGAGCAGCTTGGACTTGTCGGACAGCACCGATACCGGAGTGTCGGAGCCCATGGATCCCAGAGCTTCCTGGCCAACGGTTGCCATCGGTTCCATCAGGAACTTGATGTCTTCCTGTGTATAGCCGAATGCTTGCTGGCGATCGAGCAGGGTTTCACCTGCAACGGGCGCGCGCTCACGTACCGCTGGCAGGTCTTCCAGCACTATCTGTGTGCGGTGGACCCAATCCTTGTAAGGGTGGCCCGTGGACAGTTCGCGCTTGATGTCCTCGTCGGAAATGATGCCGCCTTTGTCCAGATCGATCAAAAGCATGCGTCCCGGCTGAAGGCGCCATTTGCTGACAATCTTTTCCTCCGGAATGTCGAGTACACCAACTTCAGAGGACATGATGACAAAATCATCATCCGTGACGACGTATCGGGCTGGCCGCAGGCCATTCCGGTCCAACATCGCGCCTATCTGGCGACCGTCGGTGAAGGCAACAGCTGCCGGACCATCCCATGGCTCCATGAGCGCGGCGTGGTACTGATAGAAGGAGCGTCGGTTTTCATCCATCAGCGGATTGCCGGCCCAGGCTTCCGGAATCAGCATCATTGCCGCATGCGCCAGCGGATACCCGCCCATGACGAGGAATTCCAAGGCGTTGTCAAAGCAGGCCGTGTCAGACTGACCTTCGTAAGAGATTGGCCACAGCTTGGAAATGTCATCGCCGAACAACGGTGAGGAAACAGAGGCCTGACGAGCGGCCATCCAGTTGACGTTGCCGCGAAGGGTGTTGATTTCGCCGTTATGGGCCACCATGCGATAAGGGTGTGCCAGATCCCATGAGGGGAAGGTGTTGGTGGAGAAGCGTTGGTGCACCAGCGCCAATGCCGAGGTGAAACGTTCGTCCTTCAGATCGTCGTAGTAAGCGCCCAGCTGATAGGCGAGGAACATACCCTTGTAGACAATGGTGCGGCTGGAGAAGGAAACGATGTAGAAGCCTTTGTCTACGGCGTTGCTTTCCGCGCGAACCTGATTGGAGATGACCTTGCGCGCCACGAACAGACGGCGTTCCAGACCGTTTTCGTCCTTGGTCGGATCAAAGTCGTCAGTTGTCACGAATAGCTGCCGGGACACCGGCTCCGTGGCCGCTATGTCTGGCGCTTTGGACAGAGACGAGTTGTCAACCGGGACATCACGCCACCCGAGGATCTTGAGACCTTCGTTCTGACAGTAGCGCTCGATGATGGTTTCGCACTGGGTACGCAGGCCGTCATTCTGGGGCATGAAAAAGAAGCCCACACCGTAAGCACCCGCCTGCGGCAATTCAAAGCCCAGCTTGGCGCATTCTTCCTTGAAAAAGGCATGGGGGATTTGCGTCAACATGCCGGCGCCATCACCCATGAGAGGGTCGGCACCAACTGCACCGCGGTGCGTCAGGTTCTCAACGATCTGCAGCCCACTCTTGACGACATGGTGGGACTTTTCGCCCTTCATGTTGGCAATAAAGCCAACGCCGCAAGCGTCATGTTCCTTGCCCGGGTTGTAAAGGCCCTGTGTGGCGGCAGTGCGGAGTGTGTCCTTAACTGTGCCTGTTGTGGCACGGGTCTTATTGATATGGCCCCCACTATTTTGCACTGTCTGTCCTCCTGTCCTCGCCATAATTGGCCTCACTTTCAGTCACTTACTGCCTCAACAGAGTCAGGTCTATCGTTCGGGTCGCGTTCTTGTTCGACGCGGCTCGTTCGAAGCCCAGGCACTGGTGCCACGGATCTGTCGAATGAAGAGCGGATCTCCACCTTGTAGAGCCACCCTGATCCGGAGTTGCCTCCGCTTGTCCTATCCACGTAGCGGCTAGCGCGCATTGCGATAGATCGCTCCGCCGGAACTTTTTCTGAAGTCCCGCTCTGGTGTTTTGCTTTGGTAAATATAGCGCATCGCGTTCTCTGAAGAAAACGTGAGCAGCATTCTCGCGCCATATTTTATAAGGGACAGCAGTGCTGTCCTATCTCAAGCTGGCGCAAGATGCCAGATTTCGCAGTGCAGAGCAAGCAAGAAGTTCTGGCCGAAGGTTGCAGTTCTTTCAAGCTTTTTGAAAGATTCGTCGAAATTGCGCGGTGTTTTAAAGTTTATCGCAACATTCTTTCGCAAGCCTGTCTAGTCGCGTGAAGACTTTCTTTTCCTGTCTTGGCTCACCGTATTGTAACAGGCCTTTGATTTCCTGTTGAGTACGAAAATGGCCACAGTCCAACTGCGAGCGAGAAAGTCAAATTCAGAGCTACGCAAGACTTACAAGGAGATCCCCATGAGCAACAAAGGTCTATCCGGAGCAGTTCTCGCCAGTGCTGTGGCAGCTGCCGTAATGTCCGTCAACGCGCCTACTACCGCGCAGGCTCAGGCAAAGGAGAAATGCTACGGCGTTTCTCTGGCTGGTGAAAACGACTGCAAGGCTGGCGCTGGCACCACCTGTGCCGGGACATCCACCGTCGACTATCAGGGTAATGCCTGGACATTGGTGCCTGAGGGCACCTGCGAATCCATGGAACTACCTGACGGGCGCACCGGATCACTAACGCCCTTGGACCGCGACCTGCCTGAGGCATGAGCCGAACAGAACTATAGGGGGTGCGGCGTGTGTCGTCCGCATCTCCTGCTTTGATGAACAGTGTGGAGCGGGATACCATGGTCGACCAACAGAGAGTGAATGCAGCTGTGCCCCATGCTGTGGGCGTTAGTCTCAAGGCCGATCACTACCGGCATATTCTGGATGTTAAGCCAAGCCTTGGTTTTTTCGAGGTTCATGCTGAAAACTACATGGGGGCGGGTGGCCCGCCGCATGCCTATCTGGAGGCGATCCGAGCACACTACCCACTTTCGCTACATGGTGTGGGTTTGTCCATCGGTGGGCCGGTTCCTCTGAACACGAAACACCTGGCGCGCCTCAAGCAGGTACATGATCGCTATGAGCCCGGACTGTTCAGTGAGCATCTGGCATGGTCTACCCATCAGCCAGCCTACTACAATGATTTGCTGCCCCTGCCTTACACAGAATCGACGCTGGATCAGGTGGCCGCACATATTGATCAGGTTCAGCAAATGCTTGGTCGCCAGATGCTACTTGAGAACCCCTCAACCTATGTGATTTTTGAAGACAGCACGCTTGAGGAAACGGAGTTCTTGCACCGCGTGGTAGACCGCACTGGATGTGGTTTGCTGCTGGATGTGAACAATGTGTTTGTGTCGGCAACCAACTCGGGGCGGTCGGCTGATGAGTACCTCGCTGCGTTTCCAGTAGACCATGTGGGAGAGATCCATCTGGGGGGGCACGCACCAGATGAAGACGAACATGGCCATACTCTGCTGATTGACGCCCATGACAGGGCTGTGGCAGATCCGGTTTGGTTGCTCTTCCAAGGTCTCGTGGAGCGCATTGGTGCAAAGCCGACATTGGTTGAATGGGACGCAGATGTCCCGGCTTGGCCCGTACTTCATGAGCAGGCCGTCAGGGCACAGCAGATTCTTGACAATAGTGCAGGGCAAGAGGTGCTCCATGCAAAGGTCCGCTGAACAAGTCCTGCGCGATTTCTCCGCAAATCTGACTGCGCAGAAATTTGAGGTTCCTGCCGGTGTCATGGGCAGAAATGGAGCTGTATCAACCCGGCGTTTTGAGGTTTACCGAAATAATGTGCTGAGCAGCTTGTGTGATGCACTGGCCGCGAATTTTCCTGCGATACAACAGTTGCTGGGAGCGGCCTACTTCCGAGCTTTGGGGGTTGAGTATGTACGCCATGCACCACCAACCCAGCCTGTGTTGTCCGAATATGGCAGCGACTTTCCGGCATTCTTACGCGCATTCCCGCCTCTTCAGGCCTATCCGTACTTGGGAGATGTTGCGGCACTGGAATGGGCGTGGCTACGTGCCTACCACGGGGCAGATCAGGTTTGCACAGCGCTGGAAGACCTTCGAGTCGTTGAACCAGAAGTGATCCCACTGGTGCGGTTTCAAGCCCATCCAACCGCGCAAATCATTTCGTCTGGCTATCCGGTCCACGATATCTTCCGCAAAAATCGAAATATTGAAGGGGAGGGCAGTCGTGAGAGCGGGCCTCAACACGTTCTTGTTGTCCGCCCGCAGCTTCATGTGACAACCCATGATATCCCGCAGGACAAAGCGTTTTTCTTTAACTGCCTTGCCTCCGGCGCGGCGCTTGGAGAGGCAGCTGAGGCAAGTCTCTCGCAGTTTAAGGGGTTTGATCTGGAGCAGGCCCTTGCGTTTTTGTTGCAAGTAGGCGCGCTTGCTCGAGTCGCGTCCTGCCCTATCGAATTCAACCAACGAGCAACCGGGAGGTAGCCCCATGACTGGAATTTTGTCCCCCTTTGTGCGCCTCTACGTTGCTGTTTTTGGTGTTGTCGAGCGGCTTGCTGGAGATTGGTTTTTGGGTTTAGTGGCTCGTTTGGTTTTTGCCAGCGTGCTTTTGTTGTATTTTTGGAAGTCTGCGCTGACCAAAATTGGAGCAGGCTATGCCGGGTTTCTTGAGCCGACGGCGGGTGTATATGCGCAAATCTTGCCTCAAGTTACGGAGCAGGCCGGATACGATATCTCTCAAATAGCCTTTTTCCCGTATGGATTGATTGTGTTGCTGGGGACGTGGGCCGAATTCGCGCTGCCCGCACTGATCGTTGTGGGGTTGTTCACCAGAGTCGCGAGTTTGGGCATGATTGGGTTTCTTGCTGTGATGACCTACGTTGACATTACCGGTCATCACGTAGATCCCGGCACGATTGGCGGATTTTTCGACAATGCGCCGGGCAGTCAGATTGCTGATCAACGCGTGATGTGGACTTTCCCCTTGCTTTATCTTGTCGTGCGCGGGCCCGGTGCGGTGTCGCTTGATGGGCTTTTCGCCAAGCGCTTGAGACATGATTGAAATATCAAGTGGCACACGGTCAGATCGTGAGTTTTAACTTGCCTCGCGTCTGGTCGATGGTATGCGTAGTTCATGATTTTTTCGAGTGATAACTGGGCAGGTGCCACAGACGCCGTAATGGCGGCTCTGGCTCGCCATACAAGTGGGTTTGCTCCAGCCTATGGCGTGGACCCGCTGAGCCGCTCTATTGAAGCGAAGTTCAACGAAGTATTCGAGCGCGAAGTTGCCGTGTTCCTGGTGTCTACCGGTACGGCGGCCAATTCTCTCGCGCTGGCAAACTATGCCAAGCCGGGCGGGGTCGTTTTCTGTCACAAGGAAGCCCATATCGTCGTTGACGAATGCGGTGCCCCCGAGTTCACCACTGGCGGTAACAAGCTTTTTGGCCTACCGGGCGATGCGGGAAAGTTCACACCGCAGGCGTTGGAAACTGCACTGAAGGGCTATCCTGAAGGTGTTGTTCATCATGGCCAACCCTCTGCTGTTTCCATTACACAGGCTACTGAGGTCGGTACGCTTTATACACCGGATGAGATTGCGGCGATCAGCACTGTCGCCAAAAGTCGCGATTTGCCGCTCCATATGGATGGGGCGCGGTTCGCCAATGCATTGGTTTCCCTCGATATCAGTCCTGCTGAAATGACCTGGAAACAGGGCGTGGATGTTCTTTCTTTCGGGGCGACAAAAAACGGTTGCTGGTGTGCGGAGGCAGTGGTGTTCTTCAATCCGCAAGACGGTGCCGGTTTCGAGTTCTTGCGTAAACGCTCCGCACAACTGTTTTCCAAAAGCCGGTTTATCTCAGCTCAGTTCGAAGGCTATTTTGAAAATGATAGCTGGCTCGAAAGTGCTCGCCATGCAAATGCGATGGCTTTGCGTTTGGCAGAGGGTCTCAGCGCAGCTCCCGGCGTGGACCTGCCTGTGACCCCTCAAGCAAATGAAGTGTTCCCTGTGATTCCACGCGCCAAGGCGGCTGTATTACAGGATGCTGGGGCGAAGTTTTACGAGTGGCCAACGGATGACTTGCCAGCTGACCGGATGATGATTCGTCTGGTGACTAGCTTTGCGACAACTCCTGCCATGGTTGATGATTTTGTCAGCCGTTTCTAGTTGAAAAAGAGCGCTTCCATTCAAGAGGGCCTCTCTAGCGGGGCCCTTTTTTATGGTTGTTACTTGCATAAAAAAGCGCCCCGCCTGGGAGAAAGCGGGGCGCTACGGAGAGGTCTGACCTAGCTAGGGGGAGGAAGTCAGACTTTCAGGTTCTTAGTGAGCGGTAGTAGCGGATGATCCTTCGATCTGTTTTACGTCATCCTTTTGGCCGGTTTTGATTTCGATCTTGCGAGGTTTCATTGTTTCGGGCAGTTCGCGAACAAGATCAATATGAAGCAGGCCATGCTCCATGGAAGCGCCGACAACCTTCACATATTCGGCAATCTGGAACCTGCGTTCAAAGGCGCGCGATGCGATACCGCGATACAGCACTTCTCGATCTTCCGGCTCCGGGGCTTTTTCGCCCGAGACAGTAAGCACATGTTCCTTGGCTTCGATCGTCAGTTCGTCTTCACTGAAGCCAGCGACGGCCATGGTGATGCGATAGGCGTTTTCGCCTGTGCGCTCAATGTTATATGGGGGATAAGCTGAAGTCTGATCGCCATTCACATTGTCGAGCATAGAAAATAGGCGGTCAAACCCGACAGTGGAGCGATACAAGGGGCTGAGATCAAAATGACGCATAGTCTTGTCCTCTTTGTTGAGCAACTGACATGGGCCGTCGGCGAGGCGCACGACCCGCGTTTCATATTTGCAATCAACCCGTTATGGCGTTGATTGCGATTTACTGCAGACCCGTGTTGGCGTCTGTGACATTGATTTAGTAAGTGCGGAGGGGCTTTCAAGAGGGATGTAGTCAAATACGTTAAACTACATAATTCATTTGTCGCCACCAATCTGAATGAGCGATGAACAATGGCTTCGCCGCAGGTTCAGATCCGGCCCGTTAGGGTTGCTTCATCAATCACATAGACAGATGGAGCGACGATATGCTGAAAACCAAGATGACTCTTGCTGCTGGTGCTGTTTTGATGGGTTTGGCGGTTTCTGCTCCCCAAGTACAGGCCGGAAGCTGGTCCGTGACGAGCAGCTTCGGTTCTGCGGTTTATTCCGGACAAACTCCCATGCTTCAACAGGTTCACCATCCACGTGGGTGTGAGATGAGCCGCAAGCAGATCCGTCGCAGCCTACGGCACCGCGGATTTCGCAAAATCAAGTTCGTTCGGGAGCGCGCGAACAAGTACGTTGTGCATGCACGCGGCCCTCATCGTGAAAAGGTGCGGTTGGTTGTTGGTAAGCAGTATGGGCGGATCTTGCGTTACAAGGTGAGGCGCCATTGGCGTTGAGGGTAAGCCCTTTGCCGATCTGCCTGTCCCAAGGAACGCAACCCGCAATCAATAGGGTTGCGCCTTCCGGCCCTGCAAGGCTATCACCATAAACCATGATCAGGGTGCAGTGGGGCGTGGATGCAGCTTAATTCGATGGATGGGAGTCCGGAACCCTTCGGAGCGACCTGCGGACTCATGAAAATGAGCGATGGGATCAACATACGTTGGGCTCGCTGGGCACCCACTGACAATGGCGTGAAGGGCACCGTGACCCTTGTTCAGGGGCGGGCGGAATTTATTGAAAAGTATTATGAAGTGATCTCGGACCTTCGGGCACGAGGTTTCTACGTCTTTGCTTTTGATCTTCGCGGCCAAGGAGGCTCACAGCGTTTGCTTGGCAACGTTCACAAGGGTCACGTCAGTTCGTTTCAACGTTATGTTGATGATCTGCATGAGATTCTGGACAGAGCCGTCTTGTCCGACCTGCCGGGGCCACACTATCTACTCGCGCACTCCACGGGTGCGGCCATCGTCATGACGGCCCATCAACGACTGCGAACGCAGATTGAGCGGGCTGTCTTGTCGTCACCACTGGTCGAGCTCAATATGCACGCAACCGCTCTGAAAGCCGCCCGAACGCTGGCAGGCGGGCTGGTGGCTGTTGGGTTGGGCGGAAGCTTCGTGCCTTTTGGCACGCCGTGGTCCGCGTTGCCATTCGACAACAATCCACTCACGTCGGACGCGGTGCGATTTGCGCGCACACAGCATTGGCTGGAAATGTTTCCAGAACTCTCGATCGGGTCCCCAACCGTTGGATGGTTCTGGACCGTAAGCCGTGCGTTGAAGCGATTGCAAAAGCCAGAGTTTGGGCTCGCCTATTCAGTGCCTTCTCTTGTTATTACGGCGGGGTCGGATGCTGTCGTTTCCTCGCGAGCGTCAGAGGCAGTATGCCGGTCTGCTCCCATGATGGGGCATATCAACATCAACGGTGCGCACCATGAGATCTTGATGGAGCGCGACGCCTATCGGGCCCAGTTTTGGGCTGCATTTGATGCGTTCATTCCGGGTTGTGCTTAAGAAGAAGCGTCAGGCACTCGGCTGAGCTTTTTCAAAAGGGCTTCGTGAAGCCTTGGATCGCCACAGGCGACGATACGGCCGCCTTGAGTAGCATCGCCACCCTGCCAGTTTGTAACCACGCCACCTGCGCCTTCAATGATCGGGATAAGCGGCATGATGTCATAGATCTGCAGGCCGCTTTCCACCACGGCATCGCAGCGCCCGGAAGCAACCATGGCGTAGCCATAACAGTCCGTGCCATAGCGCACATGTTTGGCTTCGCGTTCAATCGCATCATAGGTCGGCTGTTCCTCTTCCGAAAACAGCTGTGGTGCGGTCGTCATCATTATCGCGTCGGGGATCGCGGTGCAGGATCGGGTTTTCAGTGTGCTGCTGCCAAGCGGTCCGCTATGCCACGCTTCAGCACCCGTGCCCCAGAACCGCTCCCCAGTATAGGGCTGGCTCAGCATTCCCAAAACAGGCCTTGCATTGGCCATCAAACCAATGAGGGAGCCCCAAAGCGGTATGCCTGTGATGAAAGCTCTAGTGCCATCAACTGGATCAAGCACCCAGGTATGTTCAGCGGTATCGTGTTCTCTGCCAAACTCTTCGCCAATTATGCCATGCTCCGGATAATGCGCATTGATCAGCGCGCGGATTGCTTTTTCTGCGTCCCGATCCGCAACAGTGACCGGATCAAAGCCGCCTTCCAGCTTGTTGTCGACCTGAACGGGGCGCCGAAAATGAGACATGGTTTCTTTGTCCGCCGCATCGGCGAGTTCGTGCAGGAAGTCGACAAGCGAGGAACGAGACGAGGGAGAGAGAGACATAGGGGATCCATGACGCTTCGGTGAGTGTGGCATCAACCTACTGGCGAGGGAAGAGGCTGGCAACTCGTTTTTGGGCCTTGGATGACCGGGTGTTGATGCAGATTGGTGTGGTGAGTCCGTGAAGATGGGATAGGCCGCTGCAAACAAACCAAGAGTTGCTTAGACGCCTTGTGGTGTCGGATTTAGGGGGCCCATAGAAATCAGGGTTCACCATAGGTTCTAATTGACTTTGCTGCACTGCAATGTTGTTATTGTGCGGCGCAATCAGGTGATTGTGCGCCGCCCTCCTTGGGCGTTTCCTCCCTAGACTCAAGGCCGTCCAAGAGGCGGCCTTCTTTTTATTCAGCCGCGAGGGGTTGAGATCCGGTGTGCCCCAAGTCAATGCTGGTCAGCTGGCCGATAAAGCGAGTGAGAACACGGCGGACCAAAGGAAACTGTTCGCTGGGCACATGCGCTTTCTCGTCCATGTAAAGCGCTCGGTTGATCTCTATTTGCAGGGCATGAATGTTCTTCTCCGGGCGCCCATAGTGCTCGGTTATGAAGCCGCCAGCGTAGGGTAAATTGCGCCCGACAGAAAACCCAAGATCGGTCAGAAGGTCGGCAGCGGCATTTGTAATGGCCGGATTGCAACTGGTGCCAAAACGATCCCCCAGGATGAAATCCGAATGTATGGGTGCACCTCGAGATTGGGTCGTGGAGGGCATGGAATGGCAATCGATCAAAACCGCAACGCCGAATAATTCGCGCACGCGAGCAAGGGTACTGCGAATGGCCATATGATAGGGGCGATACAAATCTTCTATGCGTTTCAGCCCTTCTTCAACGGAAAGGCGATGGCGGTAGATTTCCTTGTTTTCGTTTACTATGCGCGCAATTGTCCCAAGTCCTCCTGCTACCCTCAAGGAACGAGTATTTACATAGCTGGGGAGGCGGCCCTCAAACATTTTGGGGTCCAGTTCGAACGGCTCTCGATTTACATCCAGATAAACACGCGGAAAATGAGCCGTTATGAATGGAGCGCCAAACTCGACGGCGCTGCGATACAAATGGTCGACAAAGGCGTCTTCAGAACTGCGGATTTCTTTCTGATCGAGGCGTGAAGACTCAATGAAATCAATTGGGTAGAATCTACCGGAATGGGGAGAGTTGAAAACGAAAGGAACCTTGGGGTTCAAAGCGTTCTCAACTGAAAAGGGCGCGACATCACCCGTCTCGGTGGGCGGTTCACTGTACCCAGCAATGAGCCGCATGTGGTGGTCCCTAAAAATCTCTCCCAAGCTTCGGGCTCCTTACTCTATTGATTTTGCAGGTACAGACTATGTAGTGTCCTCACCCGAAGGTCCAGTCGATCGCTGCACACAGTTTTCCGATCTGGCACAGCAACATGGTATACTAATTTAACGTGAGAGCCGCCAATATATAGCTATTGGTTGGTTGCGAGAGTGGTCTTGGAGCGAAACGGTTGACACCCATGTCACGAATCCTGCTTGCAGAAGATGATAACGATATGCGTCGGTTTTTGGCAAAGGCGCTGGAAAAGGCCGGACATGATGTCGTGTCCTTCGATAACGGAGTGAGCGCTTATGAGCGCATCCGAGAGGAGCCGTTTGCGTTGTTGCTCACGGATATCGTGATGCCTGAGATGGATGGTATTGAACTGGCGCGCAAGGCAACCCAGTTGGATCCGGACCTGAAAGTCATGTTCATTACCGGTTTTGCTGCGGTTGCGCTCAACCCAGATTCCAAAGCTCCTAAAGATGCCAAGGTGTTATCCAAGCCGTTTCATTTGCGCGACCTGGTACAGGAAGTGGAGCGGATGCTGGCTGCCTAATTTTCCCCACCCGTGTGGAAATGAAGCCAGAAATTGAAATTAGACCTTGCACGGCTCTCAGATTCCTCTTATATGGCTTTCCACCGCAGCGAACACGCTGTGGGGGCGAACCTCTTGCAGGTTCAAAGAAGTTTAGGGCGTGTAGCTCAGCGGTAGAGCACTACGTTGACATCGTAGGGGTCACAAGTTCGATCCTTGTCACGCCCACCATTCTTCGCCGAGGTTGTTTGATCAATTTCAGCGAATTTGCCTGAAAAGTCATTACCTGCGCAGCTCAAGTGCTTGAGACTCAGCGCGGATGTCTTTAAGGGTTTTCACCAAAGGCGTTCTTACGCCTTTTTTCGTTGGCGGATCATGCTAGGTCAGGATCCCGAAAAGGCAATATCCCGACCGGGGACAGGACAATGAAGATCAAGAATTCTCTCAAGGCACTCGCAGGCCGTCATCGTGAAAACCGCATGGTGCGCCGTCGTGGCCGTGTTTACATCATCAACAAGAAGAACCCACGTTTTAAAGCGCGTCAGGGTTAAGGTGATCTGAGGCCCAGCCTCATACCAATTCTTAGAGTTGATTGCCGCATTTCGGGAGTGTACGCTCCTGAAATGCGGTTTTTTGCGTTTTCTGGTGCCGCTCTTGTGGCCGGTGTATTCATGTCAGGTTCGGTCGGGGTGGCTGCCTTTGATCAGGTGGTTGATAACCGGACGGAGAATCATGTCGTGATTGCCGCCCTCGGCTGGCCGTTGCTGGCAACAGGTGAGAGGCTGGGGCATTCGGTGCAAATGGCCGATCCCGATCTTGAGCCGCCCTCTCTGGATGATTTGGAAAGTTTCCCAGAACCAGATGGCTTTCCGGAAAATGATGCCTATCACGGAGATGGTGGGCGCGATTCAGACGCCGAGCCGCATGCTCACAGCGGTGTGGTAGATCGCTTGTTCGGTGATCTTGGCAAAGCGGAGACGCCAATTGAAGCCCGTGCCTTGGCTGCCCGCATTCAGCAACTTATGTTGCTCTCTGGAAGCCACACTGTTGATTTGTTGATGCAGCGCGCTGGAGAGGCGATGCGTCATGAAGATTACTCACTCGCCCTCGACCTTCTCGATGCCGTGGTTCGCCTCAAGCCCAATTATGCTGAAGGCTGGAACCGTCGGGCCACCGTGTACTATCTGCAGGAAGAATTCGGGCGCTCCATATCCGACATTGAGCAGGTACTGAGGTTGGAGCCGCGCCATTACGCGGCTATGTCCGGGCTGGCAATGATCTTGCGCCGCATGGATCAAAATGAGCAAGCGCTTGAAGTTTATCAGAGGGTTCTCGATATCTATCCGATGCTGGATAGCGCTCAGGAGGCTGTGAGTGAGATAGAGGCTGAACTGGGTGATGATGAGGTGTAGGATGAACGCAGCGCTGTAGCAAGCCATGAGGCGACTGGAGCGCTCGTTGACCAGCGATGATTGCCTTATCAAAGAGAACAGGACCAGGATCGCGTCCATGTAAAACGGGTTCGCAGAGCGCGTGGTACAGGAGTTACGTTTAAATACGTAATAGCTTGCGGCGTCTGACGCGAACCAGAAAAAGCCCGCGGCAGAACCGCGGGCTTTTCTTTGACCTAAACCGATTAAAATTTAGCCCAAAAAATTTTTAGTTGTCTTCGCCGATGGTAGCGATGCGCAGCATATTGGTTGATCCTGGTGTGCCGAATGGTACACCTGCGGAAACGATAATCCGCTGACCTTCCTGCGCTACGCCTTCCTGACGTGCCAATTGGCAAGCCCGTTCAACCATTGCGTCTTCGTTGTTGGCGTCGAGGTTTGCCACACAGTGCAGGCCCCAGCCAATGGTCATACGACGAACGATCCGGATATCCGGCGAGAAGGCAATGATCGGCTTTTCCGGGCGCTCACGGGAAGCGCGCAGGGCTGTGCCGCCGGACGCCGTGTAGCAGACGATTGCAGCCAAATCGAGTGTTTCGGCAACCTGGCTTGCAGCTGCGGTGATTGCATCAGCACCGGTGGCTTCTGGTTCGGTCCGCTGCGCGTGAATGATGCCGCGGTACAGATCGTCCTTTTCAACTTCCTGAGCAATGCGGTCCATCGTTGACACTGCTTCAACCGGGAATTCGCCAGCTGCAGACTCTGCCGACAGCATGATTGCATCAGCGCCTTCAAATACCGCCGTTGCCACGTCAGAAACCTCTGCGCGGGTCGGTACTGGCGCCGTGATCATGCTTTCCAGCATCTGTGTTGCCACAACAACAGGCTTGCCAGCCCGACGGCATGCGCGAGTCATGCGCTTTTGCAGGCCTGGAACCTGTTCCAGCGGCATTTCAACGCCGAGATCGCCGCGTGCAATCATGATGGCGTCTGCCAACTCTATGATCTCGTTGAGGCGCTCAATAGCCTGCGGCTTTTCGATCTTTGCAAGCACACCAACCTTGCCTTTGGCAACATTGTGAACTTCTTGAAGGTCGTCCGGGCGTTGTACGAAGGACAGGGCAACCCAGTCCACGTCGGCGTCCAGAGCGGCCACAAGGTCCTTGCGGTCCTTTTCGGTCAGTGCGCCAACAGGGATTTCTGTGTCAGGAACACTGACGCCCTTGCGGTTGGAAAGCTTGCCGCCCACTTCAACAGTGGTTTCACAGCGATCCGGAGAGGCCTTGGTGACGCGCAAGCGGATCTTGCCGTCGTCCAACAGCAGGCGATGGCCGGCTTCAAGGCTGCTTAGGATTTCCGGGTGTGGAAGGTGTACACGGTTGACGTCACCCGGTGTCGGGTCATCGTCCAGTACGAAGGTTGCACCGTTTTCCAGCATAACCTTTTGGTCGCCTTCAAACGTGCCAACGCGAAGTTTCGGACCCTGAAGGTCCGCAAGGATGCCGATGGGTCGATCGACTTCCTGCTCCACTTCACGGATCCGGCCAACGAGGTTGTTGAGGATCTCGTGGCTGGAGTGGCTCATGTTGATGCGGAACACGTCCGCGCCAGCCTGCCAAAGCTTTTTGATCGTCTCTTTATCAGAAGAGGACGGGCCGAGGGTTGCGAGGATTTTCACCCGTCTATTGCGCTTCATCGTCCACCTGTTCCTTGCTTTGTCGGTTCAGTCAGCTGGACCGTCCAGCTGCTCTGTTCGCCTGTGTCTATTTCAAAAAAGCCTGCGCGTTCGTAACCACGTGCAACGCAGTCTTCGATCCCGCGAATGGTGAACTCCTTCTGACGGACACACATGAATGCCTGTCCGCCCCATTCGCCGATCTTATCGTTTTCTGCAGCGTAAATGTAATAGTATCGTGACTGTAAATCACCCGGGATTAGTGTTTCGCAGCTGTTTTTGGAAAGATTCCACCAGCCTTCGGTTACCCAATCCGCGTTATCACGGTACCCGATTGCTATGCTCACTGTGTCATCGGTCTTGTTACATAACCGGAGATCAGCGAGTGCTGGGGATGCACTTAGCATGCATAAGGCCCCAAATAGGACAGCCGTCAGTTCTTTTTTGCCGAATGCCTTGCGTGGAGCAAGGCCGGATGAACGTTGGTTTCTGGACAGTCTCATAACAATCTTTACAGCTACAATCGGCAGTTTAATGCTTTTTGTTAGACGCCTTGTCAATGTGACCGAGTGCGATCACGCCCCTTAAACAAGGCATCAGACACAGGCCCCCACGCAGCAATGCAATCAAGAAACCTGAAGCTCCGTTTTGGCCACACAAAAACGGCATGAAAATGTCTTTTCAGCCGCGCCGTCCAGTCCTCTCCGGAGAGTGGCTTCCTTTGCAATCAGGAGGCGAAAATCAACTGCATACTCTGCTTGGCATTAGCGTCATGGAGGCCAACTGGCCGCCCGGCGCAAGCCTATTTATGGTGTGATCCGGGTCTTGGGATCAAGATAAAAAAAGCGGGCTAGGCACGGGCATTGGTCTAAAACGACGCTGTTATATATGAGGCTATGTAGATTTTACAGAGGCATAGCCTTGTTCCTAGTGATGAGTTGGCAAATCAAGAGCTGCGCTGGACGCCCGGTTAGCTGCCGTTTTCAGATGTTGCAGGAGTCTTGAGTAACATGTGGCTTTTGTAAGATGTCAAAGGTATTTCCGAGGGTGCCAAGGTTCCTCCTCTACAATTTTTGAGTGGGGAAAACAGCGTGTGCTACGGGGCACGTTACGTCAACGGTGCCTGTCAATTGTGGCGAGACGGTCATGGCGAATGTGGCATGCTAGGGATTGTGTGCGGTTGAATACGTAACGCGCGATTTTGTCACGGGATATCTTGTTTGTCACTGCAGTTTGACGGGGCTAGCCTGCAATTTAACGGCGTAGCACAGGTGTGCCGACTCAGCGGTTCGGACGTGCCTGGAGAACCGCAATAAGGATGATAGCGCCACCGGCGATCTGCAATAAGGTAAGAGTCTCGGATAGAATGATCCATGCCACGCCGGCGGCGACGACTGCTTCCAAAAAAATGACCAAAGATGAGTAGGCGGCGGACAGATGTCCCAATGCATAGGCCAGCAATCCTTGGCCGCCTGCATGAGACAAGAGTGCAATCGCAATCAATGCCGACAATCCTTTGACTGTATCGGGTAGAAAGTCTCCCTCCATCAGCCACGCGGCAATGAAAAGCAAAGCTGCTGTTATGAGTGAACTTCGAAACATGAGCAGACCGCTTCCGATCCCACTCGTGCGTGCTGCGCGCATTGCCAGAAAGTAGCTGCCGAAGAAGACGGAGGTCAGGATGCCGAAGGCATCTCCAAAGAGGTGCTCTGGATTGGCGGAGAACGAAGACCCGGTCAAAGCCGCTGCACCAGCAAGGCAAAGCCCGAGACTTGCCCACATTCGCAACGTTACGTGCTCTTTCAGTACAAGGCCGGACATCAGGAGCACCCAAACCGGTGCCATCGTGGCGAGGAAAGTCGCATTTGCGATGGTGGTGTGCATTATGGCCAAGTGCCAACAAATCAAATCACCAGCGAAAACCGCACCAGCAACAAAGGTCGCGGGCGACCACTGCGGCGCGTTGTCTTGCTCAGCTTCCTGATGGTTGCGCTCGGCACGGGCCCACAGCGCGATAATGGGCAGTGCCAGTGCTACGCGCCAAAATGCACTTGTCAGAGGGCCGACTTCCGCCAATCGGACGAAGATGGGTGAAATGCCCATGGCCGTCGCGCCTGCCAACACCGCGAGGAAGGGCAACAGTAGAGGCGAAGCTGTTGGAACATGCGTGCTTTGGTGGTTTGCCTTCACGATGCGCTTCCCGATTGTGATTTGACCTAAGGGTAACGAAGATCGGTGGCTAGGCAATCGTTCAATGCCTAATCTTTCGCAGCATGCAAAGTGGAGAGTGAGCAGCGATATATTTTAGTGTTTTGCATTGATACTGGGACAACCTGTGTACCGCGTGCATGAACTCCGCCTTGATGTTGACCCCCCCTCCAAGTTCTGGCAGCTACAACGCACATCATTTTTTAGCGACCAACATTCGAGGATTCTTGCATGGTTGACACTGGAGGTGTTGCTGCAGACCAGCTGCGGGCCTTTATAGAGCGCGTTGAGCGCCTTGAGGAAGAAAAGAAGGTGATCGCAGACGACATCAAGGACGTCTATGCGGAAGCAAAAGGCAATGGCTTTGATGTGAAGGTCATGCGGAAGATTGTTTCCATGCGCAAGCGCAAGCCGCATGAGCGTGAGGAAGAAGAGGCCGTGATGGACCTCTATCTTCATGCGCTTGGCATGGCGGGACCATCTGGTGATCCTGAATAAATCTAATCAAGCTTCAAGCTTTGCTGAAATGAAAACGGCCCCGTATTGCGGGGCCGTTTTTTGTATCATTTCGAAGTTATGCGATTCACAAATGTGACGGCTGTACCAGAGAAACGGTCATGCCGTTGTTGTGTCATATCCTTTGAGAACCCGTTGGCCACTATGGAATTGACTGCGGTAGTCAGGCCTTCGATTTCCCGTTGGTTGGGATGGTAAAGGTAGGCAAGGCCCCAATTCCTTGCAGTTTCGTCCTGCGACAACATCAGTGTGCTGGAAGGTGCTGGTCGCCCGGCAAAAGTCGCGAGCGGGTCAGGAATGTGGCCTGCAATTGTTGCCGTTTGAGCTGCAGAATCAGAGGGCGGCGGTAGCAACGCATTCAAGCCAGTACGCCCGGTTGATGTATCGGATCGTGCGTTGCCTGTGGGTGCATAAGCCGCCAGTTGAATATTGTCAGGTTTGCGTTCCGGCTGCGCTTCACCCGCCAATGCGGCAATAGCATCTACTGCGGTACGCGGAGACCGAGGATGCGGCACGGCCGATGTCGGGGCTTGGGCACTTGCCATTTGTATGAGCTCAGCTGGCTTGCCACGCGGTGCAATGGCGATGATGTTGGCAGCATCTGTCTCGGCTTCGGCAGCCGTCTCCGCTTCATCGCGCAAGGACGGCTTGACTGGCGGCGGGATTGAGGCAGCCGCCAATTGAATGGCGGTGGGTTGTTCTGGCTGGGATGTTGATGTTGCGCGTTTCGGCTCTGGAATTACGCTGACCGGGTCGTTCGACTGGGCTCGCGCCAGAACCGTGGGGTTGTTGCGCCGGGTACTGGGTGTTGTTTCAGCTTCATCTTCATCACCGCCGGTAAACAGGCGGGTAAAGAAATTGGAACCGCTGCTACTGCCTGAAGATCGTGCACTTGCCACGGCCGTTCGGCTGCCACCACTGTCACGCCGTTTGATTTCCGCCAGTGCGAGCTGGTAGCCCTTCAATGGTTTGCCGTCAGTTGGAATATGAATGGTCTTTCCATCTGGAAAGACCCTGGCAAGCTGGCTGCGAGTCATGCGCGGCCAATGACGGACACTTCCTGTATCCATGTGCACGAACGGTGTGTTCGAGCGTGGATAATAGCCGACACCGCCAATGTGCTTGCGCAGACCGATGGACCTGAGCTTGGCTACATTGACGCCCGGGATAAAGAAGTCCATGGCGCGGCCCTGCGTGTGCTGGCTTTTCTTGGCCACACCACTGGAGCGCTTGCGCAGCATGTTGTTCGTCTTCAAGGACCGGTAGCCGGAAACCACGTGAATGTATTCGTTCGTATTGGCTTTTTGGTAGACTTCCCAAATCAGATCGAACAGCTCCGGATCCATATCGGTGGGCTCATTCCGGCGCCAGTCGCGCATGAAATGGTTCAGTTCCTTGAGGCCAGATCGGATATACCGCCCATTGCGCTTGAAGGTAATGTCGGCCCGCTCTTTGGTATGGGTATTGTACAGCTTCAGGGTTCGTGTCTCTGCGCTGGCATCTGCTGTGCTGAATACAGCGAGCGCGCAACAGGCGAGGGTCACGGCGATCAGGTGTGACCTGAACACGCCACGCAGTCCCTTTGGCCCGAAGAGTGATCGGTTACGCAAATCAAACTCGCTTTCTTGCGTTTATTAAATGAACATTAGCCCCAAAGGTTCATTTAAACGGACACAGGTTAATGAGCATTTACCCTGTTTTACGATAGATTTTGAGAATATCTGTTTTCCAGCATTCCAACAAAAGAAGGCCTAAATGCAGCACACGCCTGCACTTTACTCCTGATATCCTAACGTAATGCAGGGGTATGTCCTGTGATTCCCTGTGGATAATTAGGGATTACTGGAGATCCAACGCCTCAATAACCTTTTCGTTGTGCCCGTAGACGTCCGGTCGACGCTGCAGATTGCCGTTGGAATCAACGAATGCCGTAAAGTAGGTGAGGTGAATTGGGATCTGACGTTCCAAGTTTACCTGCTTTTGTCGGCCACCAAGCAAGCTGCGTATTTTCTGGCCCGTCAATGTTTCTTGCAGGTCCATCAAGGCATCCGCGAATTCAAATGGATTTTGTACGCGCACACAGCCGTGGGAAAATGCCCGTGTTGACCGGCGGAACAGCGACTTGGACGGGGTGTCATGCAAGTAGACATGATGCTTGTTGGGAAACATGAACTTGATGTCTCCCAACGCGTTGCCTGAGCCCGGACGTTGCCGAATGCGCAGGTTCTGGAAAGTTACCCCTGCCCAGTTCACGCGATTTGGATCAACAACTTTGCCTCCCGCCAGAATCTCGTAGTTTCCCCGCATCAGATAAGCCTGCGGGTTACGGCGCAGTTGCGGCAAGATTTCCTTAGAGGCGATGGAGTAAGGCACATTCCAATAAGGATTGACGATTACGTGGCTCATCCTGTCGGAGAATACCGGTGTCTTGTTGGATTTCTTTCCCACTACAACCCGTGTTTCATGGAGGGTCTGGCCGTCATGTCGAAGTCGGACCATGAATTCTGGTATATTGACCTGAAGATAGGTGTCTCCCAAGTCCCTCGGCATCCAGCGCCAGCGCTCCATATTGGCGATGATGTCGCTCACAGGATCTCCTGAAACTGTTGCATTGAGGGCCAGCAATGTGCGCGGACCCACGACGCCATCGTCGTTCAGGCCATTGGCTCGTTGGAACGCTTTTACAGCCGCACGCAGATCTTCAGTGAAACGGTTGGTGTCCTCTGGCATTTTTGCGGGTGCCGCAAGTCTCTCCCGCAGAACCGCAATTCGGTCTCCTGTCGATCCAAAACGCAGCAGACCGCCTTCCGGCACCTTCACAACATCGGCGGTTGCTGATGTTTGCTTCCGGAGGATGGCCAATTGTTCTTTAAGCGCATTGTACTCTGGATGGGGTGGATGGAATTGCGCCAAAATGGTTCCTGGTTGCGGACTGCGGTGAATGCGCTCCAAGGCTTCCACCGGGTCGGGTCTGGACGGTTCTATGGAGATGCTTGATGAGATGCTGCGCGGGCTAACCGTGCCAGATTGGGCATCCTCAGCATAAGCAAGCACCGATTGTGTCAAGGTGAAATCTGCCCGAGCGAGTTGCTCTGGTGTTAGTTCTTGCGCGTCATCTTTTGCAAGGGCCGGGATTGGATAGTTTGAGGAGGCGAGCCCATCTTCATCAGCGCGTTTGAGCTGTTCAATGGCGTTATGCGCTGCTGACGTCAGCTCTCCATTCTTGAACCATGCGGGCTGGAACCCGCGCCGTTCATAAAACAATTCTGCGGCAGCGCGATCGCGCTTTTGCCGAAAGTTGAGATGCACCGTATTTTCGTGGAACGCCGCGCGAATCGTAGTTTGCGCCGGGGTGTTCATGAGGGATATGGCGGTGGTGTCCTGCGGCCATACCTCATCTGCCACGATGGCACGCGCTGGCGTTGCAATTTGTGCTGCTAACAGCCCGATGGCGATCAGGCTGACCCGAATTCCGATTGTACGCTGCATTTGCTGTCCCGATTTTCAGCAGTTCCCCTGCGCTTCCTCCAAGCGCAGCTGTCTATCGCCCCACAGCCGCGCGGTTGTTCAAGTCTTCTAGGGTATCGCTACGGTAGATTCAAGCAACGCTTTTATCGTCGAGGCCATACTCCTTAAGCTTGCGATACAGCGTAGAGCGTCCAATGCCGAGGCGCTTGGCGACTTCGGTCATGCGTCCGCCATAATGGCTGATTGCAAGACGGATCAACTCTGCTTCCGCATCATCCAGGCGGCGAACATGGCCGGTGTCATCAATGGAGCGCATGAAGCCGAACGGAGCGGTGCTGCTATCAAAAGCGCTGCGGACTTCGGTCTGAATGAACTCCTGATCCTGAAGGTCCTCTTGGGTGAGGGTGACTTTATTGCCAACTTCGTGTGTGGCAATCATCTCATCGGACGGCGCAGTCTTGGCAGGTGCAGCAGTCTGCGCGATTTGAGGAAAGTCATCTACTGAAAGATGAGCTCCATCACACAACACCACCGCACGGTATACGGCATTTTCAAGCTGACGAATGTTGCCCGGCCACTCGTAGGATTGCAGCATTTGTAGCGCTTGCCGATCAATACCTGTAACCTGAGGCTTGCTCTCTTCTGCAGCAAAGCGTGCAATGAAATATCGGACCAAGTTGGGTATATCCTCCAACCGGTCCTTGAGGGGGGGCACCCAAATGGGAAAAACATTGAGGCGGTAATACAGATCTTCGCGGAACTTGCCTTCCTTGACCTGATCCAGAAGACGTCGATTGGTGGCTGAGATCAGACGGAAATCAACCTTAACCGGTTTGCGGGCGCCAACCGGATCCACTTCGCCCTCTTGAAGGGCGCGCAAGAGTTTCACTTGGACGTCAAGCGGAAGTTCACCGACTTCATCAAGGAACAGCGTGCCTCCATTGGCTTCCTGAAATTTGCCGATATGCCGATCCACGGCACCGGTGAACGCCCCTTTTTCATGGCCAAAAAGGATGGATTCCACCAGATGATCGGGAATAGCGCCGCAGTTTACTGTGATGAAGGGTTTGGAGCGTCGATCGCTGCTACCTTGTATGGCGCGGGCGATAAGTTCCTTACCAACACCGGATTCCCCTTCAATTAGAATTGGGATGGTGGATGAGGCTGCTTTTTCGCCAAGCCTCAGCACGCGGTCCATGGTTTCAGAGCGAGTGACAATATTTTTGAAGGTCAGGGTACCGGTGGTCTGGCTGTGGATGCGTGTAATCTCGTCTTCCAGCGCAGAAACCTTGAGCATATTACGGATGGAAACTTCCAGCCTTTCCGGACCAACTGGCTTGACCACAAAATCCTGCGCGCCAGCCCGCATGGCTTTGACGACTGTGTCGATCCCGCCGTGAGCGGTTTGCACAATCACTGGAATCTTGTTTTTCGCCGCTCGCAGCTGTGTCAACACGGCTATACCGTCCACTTGCGGCATGACAAGGTCGAGGATGACAAGATCGAAGTCGCTTGCCTTGTCTCCCGTGAGCAGCTCCAGTGCGCGTGCGCCGTCTGAAGCCGTGTTGGATTTGTAGCCAAAACGCTTCACCGCTTCTTCGAGTAGTCGGCGTTGGACTGGATCGTCGTCGACGATAAGAATGCGGCCACTCATATACTCACCCACCTGTCATCTCGGTATTTTTGCTATTCGGCTGTGCCATTGCGGGGCATTCTGACGGGAGTTTAGTAAATAAATTGCCCAAGACCGATGGGGACGGTCCGAAAACATGCCATTGCAACCTGAAGAAATGCAGTCATATTTAAGGAAACGTTGCCGGGTTGCCTAAGGCTCGGCAAATCCTTGAACTCGCGAACCTCCACGGATACGCAATGGATCACTTGTCTGCCTCTATTCATTCAGTAAAAACAAAGGCTTCAGCGTCAGAAGGCGTGGCGGGCGAAATGGGCCAGCTCCCGCGTTGGGATTTGTCAGTGCTTTATCCATCAATGGATGACGACAGCGTGAACCGCGATCTCGAGCGTGCGCAGAATGAAGCAGAGGCGTTTGAGGCGGCCTATAAGGGAAAGCTTGCCGAGATTGCAAAGGACTCGGGTGCGAGCCTGGCCAAAGTGATCCGTGAATACGAAGCCCTGGAAGATTTGATGGGTCGCATCGCCTCGTTTGCAGGCCTTTGTTACACGGAAAACACCACGGATCCAAAGCGGCAGAAGTTCTATGGCGATGTGCAGGAAAAATTGACCGCTTCCAGCGTGCATCTACTTTTCTTCACGCTCGAGCTTAATCGCATTGAGGATGTCGTGTTGGATACCGCCGCCGAGAACCCGGAGCTGGCGCACTTCAAGCCTTGGTTGGATGATATTCGCAAGGAACGGCCGCATCAACTTGACGACAAGATCGAGCAGCTGTTTCACGAAAAGCATGTTTCTGGTGCGGCGGCCTGGAACAGGCTGTTCGACGAGACAATATCTGCGTCGCGCTACGAGGTGGATGGCCAGGAGCTTTCAATTGAGCCGACCTTGAACCTTTTACAGGATCACGACCCTGCCAAGCGGAAGGCGGCGGCGCAAGCGCTCTCCAAGACATTTGCCAAGAATCTCAGCGTGTTCACCCTCATTACAAATACGTTGGCCAAGGACAAGGAAACGTTTGATCGTTGGCACAATTTTGAAGATGTCGCGGATAGTCGGCATTTGGCAAACCGTGTTGAGCGCGAGGTCGTTGATGCGCTTGTAGCGGCCGTGCGTGAGGCGTATCCGCGCCTTTCTCATCGGTATTACGCGATGAAGGCGAGATGGCTCGGCACGGAGCAAATGAATTTTTGGGACCGCAATGCGCCACTTCCGCAGGCGGATACCCGCACCATACCGTGGGATGAAGCGCGTCAAACCGTATTGACGGCGTATGGTAAGTTTTCTCCAGAGCTTGCGGACATTGCGAAGCGCTTTTTCGACAATAACTGGATTGATGCGCCTGCTGTACCAGGAAAGGCTCCCGGTGCGTTCGCGCACCCGACTGTGCCCAGTGCGCATCCATATGTGTTGTTGAACTATCAGGGCAAAATTCGGGATGTCATGACATTGGCGCATGAGTTGGGACACGGCGTTCATCAGGTTCTAGCGGGCCCGAACGGTGCTTTGATGGCTCCGACACCACTGACATTGGCTGAGACCGCTAGCGTGTTTGGCGAAATGCTGACCTTTCGCGATCTTCTGGCGGGCGCTGAGACCGCAGAAAAGAAGCGGATCATGATTGCAGCTAAGGTGGAGGACATGATCAATACTGTCGTAAGACAGATTGCGTTCTACACCTTCGAACGGCAGGTGCATGAAGAGCGACGTCAAGGTGAATTGACACAAGAGCGTCTTGCCGAGATCTGGATGGACGTGCAGAAGGAAAGCCTGGGTCCAGCAATTAATACCGAAGGTGGCTATGAAAACTTCTGGACGTATATTCCGCATTTCATTCACTCGCCATTTTATGTCTATGCGTACGCGTTTGGCGATTGTCTCGTAAACTCGCTCTACGCGGTTTATGAAGAGGCAGAGACAGGCTTCCAGGAAAAGTACTTCGAGCTTTTGAAAGCAGGTGGGACGAAGCATCACAGCGAGCTTTTGGCGCCGTTTGGACTAGATGCTAGCGATCCCGGTTTCTGGCAAAAGGGTTTGTCCGTTATTGAGCGGTTGATAGATGAGCTGGAAGAAATGGACCGTGCGTCCGCGTAACATGAACTGAAGTCTGACTAGATGGATGGCCTTGTCACGTATTGTGGCAGGGCCATTTTACTGCGCTCCGATCTACCCTGGCCGGAACTTGAATGCATGGCTACGGGGGACGATTAGCAAGAGGCTAACTTCGTTTTCAAATCCTTGAAACCACGCCAAAACAGGAGGCCTTCCAACGCCAGTACTGGTGTTGCGAAGAAGGGTAAGAAAATTGTGAGCAGCGACGTGGAAGATGCGGGCGCTGGGACAAGGCTCACATAAAGCAGCAGCGCGGCGATCGGTAGAACCTGACTGTACACGAACAGACGAAATGACAGTGGCAGGTCCTCGAAATGAATTCGGGGATGATCAGTGTGTCGTGAAGCCATACCTGTCCCTGTTTCAAAGAAAGTATTGAATTCTGTTTCGTTTCAAATTCTAGCGATTGTTGAGATGGAGTCTCGCGCATTTGCTTTTGGTCGTTAATCAATCATGAAAGAATCGTTTTTTCTCTCCTGAAATTGTTGGTGGGTACTTATGAGTAGCAAGGGTTTGCGAGGGCCGTCTGCGCGTTGGCATTGAGCCTACGCGAAAGGCCTGCTAAACCCTGCTCCAGATCTGTTCAGAAAAACGAGGACACGCATGATCCCGCGCTATTCGCGGCCCGACATGGTCGCCATTTGGTCTCCGGAGACAAAGTTCCGGATTTGGTTCGAAATCGAAGCTCATGCGTGTGATGCGCTGGCGGAGTTGGGTGTGATTCCGAAGGAATCGGCCAAAGTGATCTGGGAGAAGGGCGGCCCTGCGACCTTCGATATTGATCGCATTGATGAGATCGAGCGGGAAACCAAGCATGATGTGATTGCGTTTCTGACCCATCTCGCTGAAATCGTCGGACCGGATGCGCGCTTCGTACACCAGGGTATGACCTCTTCGGATGTTCTGGATACATGCTTTAATGTTCAACTGGTGCGAGCGGCCGATCTGTTGATTGCCGATATGGAGAAGTTGCTGGCTGCCTTGAAGCGCCGCGCTTTTGAACACAAGGACACTGTTACCATTGGTCGGTCACACGGCATTCATGCGGAACCGGTCACATTCGGAATGAAAATGGCTCAGGCTTATGCCGAGTTTGATCGATGCAAGAAGCGTCTCGAAATGGCCCGCGAGGAAATTGCAACCTGCGCCATCTCCGGGGCTGTTGGTACGTTTGCAAATATCGACCCGCGCGTTGAAGAGCATGTGGCAGCCAAGTTGGGTCTTGGTGTAGAGCCGGTGTCAACACAGGTGATCCCGCGGGATCGCCATGCCATGTTCTTCGCAACATTGGGTGTTGTGGCTTCGTCGATTGAGCGTCTTGCCACCGAGGTTCGTCATTTGCAGCGAACGGAAGTATTGGAGGCTGAAGAGTTCTTTTCCAAGGGACAGAAGGGCTCTTCTGCAATGCCGCACAAGCGCAATCCGGTATTGACGGAGAACCTGACTGGATTGGCTCGCATGGTTCGATCCTATGCCTTGCCTGCGATGGAGAACGTCGCGCTTTGGCATGAACGCGATATTTCGCACTCCTCTGTTGAACGGATGATCGGACCTGATGCAACTGTGACGCTCGATTTTGCTCTTGCCCGTCTGACCAATGTGATGGAAAACCTCGTGGTATATCCAGAGCGGATGATGGGCAACATGGATCGTCTTGGCGGTCTGGTGCATTCCCAGCGTATTCTGCTTGCGTTGACACAGGCCGGGTGTTCCCGCGAGGACAGCTACCGTCTGGTCCAGCGCAACGCGATGAAGGTGTGGGACAGTTATCAGACGACTGGTGAAGCAAAGGTCGACTTTCTGACCGAACTGCTGGCGGATGAGGAAGTGCGCAAATATCTCTCTGAAGAGCAAGTGCGCGAACGGTTTGATCTTGGTTATCACACCAAGAACGTCGACACGATTTTCAACCGGGTTTTCAAGGACGCGTGATTGGCGGTCAACCTTGACCTGGGTTTCCAATGACAAGCCGCGCTCTATGAGTGCGGCTTGTCATTGAATGGATTGGACCTGATGAATTGATTCTATCCAGTTCATGGGGTTTCATCGACCCGGGTTGAGATGAAGCCGGTGGCAGGTGTGAGGCTCGCGAATCGACAGCCTGTGACTTGTTCTTTCCAAACCGATACAGATTTGTGTGAGGCCATCCATGAAAATCTCTGAAGTGGAAACGCTGTTCGTCGCAGGATGGAAGGGTTCTGGACCAAACCATTGGCAGAGCCGTTGGCAAGCGAAGTTGTCTACTGCCCGCCGGGTGGAACAAAAGGATTGGGAAAACCCGAAACTAGACGACTGGGTAGAACAACTGGTGCGCGATGTTGAGCGTGCCTCGAAGCCGGTTGTTTTGGTAGCTCACTCGCTCGGCGTGGCTACCGTGGTACATGCCGCACCCCGGATGCAACATTGGGTGAAGGGCGCTTATTTGGTGGCCTGTCCTGATGTGGACGACAGCAGCCGGGTGCCTGAGTCGCTGCGTGATTTCGGTCCCTTGCCGACCTCGCCCCTTCCTTTCAAGGCTCAGTTGACGGCAAGCCGAAGCGATCCTTATTGCTCATGGGACAGGGCTCAACAATTGGCAGGGCATTGGGGCATCCTCTTGCAAGATGCTGGTGAAAGTGGGCACTTGAATGAAGAGAGCGGGCAGGGGCCGTGGCCGGAGGGCTTGATTTCCTTCGCGCATTTCATGAAAGCGCTCTGACTGTTGCTGTCGTCTTTTTCCTCTGGTTTGCGGTCGCTTCATGTGAGCTGTTGTCCTCTACGGGGTTGTCCCTATCTTATTGAGAGTGCGAACACGCATCAGGAGGACTCAAGCGAGTCTATCCGCACTGTCGAGAAGGGTTGGGAGCAGGAATGGCCAGTGAACGAGATCGGGAATCAAACCGACTGAGTGCGCGCGTCGGGCGGTATGCGCGTGTCGGAGCGAACATGAGCGGTCTTGCTGCCAAAATGGCCAGCGCCCGTCTTTTTGGTGGTGAGCTGGACAAATCCGCCAATGCAGCGGAAATCAGAGAGGTTCTAGGCAATTTGAAAGGCCCCATGATGAAGGTGGCTCAGTTGCTTGCAACCATTCCCGATGCGGTGCCGCCGGAATACGCGTCCGAACTGGCAAACCTGCAGAGCAATGCCCCGCCGATGGGATGGGGTTTTGTCAAACGCCGCATGCGTGCTGAGCTGGGTGCCGGGTGGCAAGAGCGTTTCGGCTCGTTCGACCATCATCCATCAGCGGCTGCCTCTCTTGGTCAGGTTCACCGAGCGACGTCTCATGAAGGGGTTCCGCTTGCCTGCAAGCTTCAGTATCCGGATATGGATAGTGCTGTTGAAGCTGATCTTGCTCAGTTTGATATGCTGCTTGGCCTACATCGTCGTATGCGGCCCGCGATTGATACTTCGGATATTGGAGAGGAGATCGCTGAGCGTTTGCGTGAGGAGTTGGATTATCGGCGCGAAGCCAATAATGCAGCGCTCTATCGGGGGATTTTCTCTGATGATGACGAGATCCGCGTTCCTGATGTGATAACAGAGCTTTCCACTCGACGTTTGCTGACCATGAACTGGTTGTCCGGGCATCCTCTCTTGACCTTCAAGGAGCGGTCACTTGAAGCGCGCAATGAGATTGCACGGATGATGTTCAAGGCGTGGTGGGCTCCGTTTAGCCACTTTGGTGTCATTCATGGGGATCCTCATTTGGGGAACTACACGGTGGTGGAGCACCAAGGCCGACCGGAGGGCATCAACCTGCTGGATTACGGCTGTATACGCATCTTTCCCCCCGAGTTCGTCGAAGGGGTTGTCGATCTTTACAAGGGGCTGCTTGAGAACGATGAGCAGCGGGTGGTTTCGGCTTATGAGCGTTGGGGCTTCGAAGGACTGACGAAGGACCTGATTGAAATACTGAACATATGGGCTCGTTTCATCTACGGGCCCTTGCTTGCAGACCGTGTTCGGCCGATTGCTGAGGGCGTTTCTCCGGGCGCTTATGGGCGCAAAGAAGCGTTCCGGGTGCATCAGGCATTACGAGAGCTTGGGCCGGTTCGCGTGCCTCGATACTTTGTCTTCATGGACAGGGCGGCAATTGGTCTTGGGAGTGTGTTTCTCCACCTTCAGGCCGAACTGAACTATTATCGCCTGTTTAATGACCAGATCGATTCATTTGATGTTGAGCAATTGGCGCAGCGTCAGCGTCAGGCGCTGAGTGCAGCTGGATTGTCTTCATGATCGTTTCATGTTCAAAATCCAATGTCTTGTGATCGCTGACCAAAGGCCAGTTGCCATCCTGACGTAACTGATGCTAGGTATATCTCAGTATTAATACGTGTGTGAGGGGAGTCTTATGGCTGACGGGAGCTCTAAGGCAATGGATTATAACGATCACGAAAACACCTACGAGGGCTTTATCAAGTTCTCAACCATCGCCGCAGCGGTTGTGCTGACATGGATTGTGTGTCTGGCCGCAATCGCTTTTGGGGGCACGGCGGGATCCGTGCTGGGCACTATCTTGATTATCTTAAGTTTCGGTGGTGCAGTTATGGGCGCTGTATCCAAAAAGAGTGCGATTACTGCTCCAGGCGTTGTGTTGGCATTATCTTTGTTGGCATTGGCAGTTACCGCCAGTTAGAGCCAACTGATAATCATGTGAACCGCAGCTTTGGCTGTGGTTTTCGTGACTTTGGTTGATATTGCTGAACTTTTTGCCCTTTTGTTGCTCACTTGGCATCTATACTGACGCGTAGCGTATTGTTTTTATGAGGTGCGGCGTGGGCAGGCTTGAAGCAGCGGCTATTGCGGTTGGGATCTTTGGTGCTGGCTTGTTTGCGCCCATGGTTGCGCAAGCGTTGTCTCAGGTTCAGGGTGTTCCTGAACCGTCGTTTGAACAAGTGCTTGCGGAGGAGGACCTGCCAGCTTCCGGGGCGGGCTTTGAGATTTCTCCGCCGATCTCCCGAAGTGGAACTCTCCTTTTTTATCATCTGAAAACGCCTCAAGGAACTTTTCCTGTTCGGGGTACCGCGCAAATGCGCAAACGACTTGCCGAAGTTCAAGCTCTACAGCAGTTGAACAGGACCGACTGGACAGCACTGGCTGGTGACGGAGCCGTTGAAGCGGTCAAAAAGCCCCTTACATTTCTCGGGGACCTTGTCCGCCGCCCCGGTACAACTCTCAGTGAGAGTGCGGAGCGGGTCGGCGAAATGTTTGATGGCACGGTAAATACTCTGGCTGGAAAAAACCCACCGCCGATGGGGCCGACGCGTGCGGGCGAAAGCCCATCTGAAACACTGGCGGCGGCGGTTGTTGGGCGTGATCAGGCGCGGCGCGAAATCGCGGTCCAGATCGGCGTGGATCCATATACCACATTCACCCCATTGTCTGACAAACTGGATGAGGCCGCTTGGGCCTATGCGTCGTCCAATCGGGTGGTGAGATTGGCTTCGCTTTTCATTCCCGGCTCGGCGGGGGTAGCCGTTACAGGTATCGTGACTTCGGCAGATTTCCGCAAAATGCTGGTTGAAAGCCCGGCTGTGTTGAACGAACGCATGCGAAAGGCACTTGAGGGCTTGGAGGTCAGAGATGCCACGATACGGTCGTTCTTGGCGCAGTCGGCCTTGACCCCAGCGGAAAAGCTGGTTCTGGTTGGAGCTATGCAGCAACTGGGTCCCCTTCCTGGCATTGAAGATCAAGTGGCGCTTGTTGCAACGGCGGATGCGCCGAGCGGCGCAAATTATATGGTGTTGGCGCTGTTGATGGCTGTAGATTACCATCAGCATGTGGCAGCGATTACGGCGCTTGAAGTGGTTCAAGGTGTGCCCGTCGGCCAAACCGCCTCTGGCGCATTGGTGGTCTTTATCGCAGGAGATCGCGTCGGCTGGGAGTTGAGGGAAAGAGCCGCATTGCTGGAGCTTCAAAGCGAGTTGGATGCGCGCAAGCCTCCAGAGCCTGTTGAGTACCGCGTTTATGGGCTCGCCAATGGGGCGCTACATGAAGCACTGTGGGACAGAAATGGGTTTATCCGTGAACGCGCGCCTGTGAGTGCGTCGCTTTCCATGAGTTCTGAATGAGATCGGGGTTTCGTGCTCAAACCAATTGTCTTTCTTGTGGTGGTCTTCGCCTTCGTTTCCAACGCTTCAGCGTTCTCGCTGGCGCCCTATAAAGATTCCTTGTTTCAATATCCGGATGTGATTGATCAATCGGCAGACGGATCGCTTGTTGTCGTTGACTATCAACTGGAACGGGATTTGCGCCAGCGCGATAGTGAGCCGGAAAGACGGGTGCGCGGGGACTATGTCTCTTACAAACCCAGATGGTCGGAGCGGGACACCAGCATCACTGTTAACGGAGTGAGGTTGCCCCATATTCGTGTCGGCACCGCGAACACGGAGACTGCGATCATTACGCTTTATCTGCATGGTAAGGGCGGGAATCGACATCAGGGGGCGGATGATCAGACCTTTGGTGGCAATTTCAACCGGATCAAAAACCTGATGCTTCGCAATAACGGCGTGTATCTATCTCCAGACATCACCAATTTTGAAGAGCGGGGACATTGGGAAATTGGCAGTCTGATCGCCGCCTACAAGCAAGAGGCACCAAATGCCGCTGTTTATGTGGCCTGCGGATCAATGGGGAGCTTGTTGTGCTATCAATTGGCGGACAACGCAGTGACTGCAGCAATGATTGATGGGCTGTTGTTCCTTGGGGGCGCTCGTGACGATGCGCTTGTGGGCAGCGCAGCTGTTAAACGAAAGGTGCCTATCTTTTTTGGGCATGGGAGCGCAGATCAGGTGTACCCGTGGACCCGGCAGCACGGACTGTTTTTGGCCTTGCAGAAGAAACACCGGCAATACCCGGTGCGTTTTGCGCTGTTCCAAACCGGCTCGCATGGAACGCCTATTCGCATGCTTGACTGGCGACAAACATTGAACTGGATGCTGACCAACCGGCCAACATCCCAATGAAATTGAAGCGCGTGTTTTTACATTTAAAGAGGTTTTGAGCCCTCAAGAAGGGGCGTTGCCGCCGATACGGGACAAGCCGTCACGTGCAACCTGATTGGTGCGTGAAAGCTGCAGCGCACGCATGTATGATTTGCGTGCTGCGGTGACGTCCCCAACGGCTTCTTCGGCACGCCCACGGTTAGCCCAGGCGGCGTCTGAGCGACCATTAATGGCTGTTGCCGCTTCAAAATCCTTCAGCGCAGCCTTTGGGTCGTTCAATGCCATGTAGGTGACACCACGCGCGATCAATGGTGAATAAGCGCGCGAATTGATGCCAATGGCATTAGAGAAATCATTAAGTGCAACTTGATGTTGACCTTGAGATTGATAGATCAGCCCGCGGTTATGGTAGGCTCGAGCGTTGCCTGAATCCAGCCGGATGACCTCATTGTAGTCTCGCAGGGCGGCTGTGTTTTGCCCCAAAGCGCGATAGGCATTGCCGCGCCCGTTAAGAGCTTGCACATAGTCGGGCTTGACGTTCAGGGCGGCATCGTAATCTGCGATCGCCTTGCTGGTGTTGCCTTTGCGACGCTCTGCCAATGCGCGGTTCGCGTATGCCTGATAGTAGCGGGGGTTAAGCTTGATAGCCTGCGAAAAGTCTTCGATGGCCTCGTCAAGGCGTCCTGCTTGCGCGTATGCAATGCCACGTGTGTTGTAGCTGTTGGCGTTCTGAGGGTTTGCTTCGATGACTTCGGTCAACGACTTTATGTTGGCGCTGGATCCTGCTGCGGGATTGGTTGCCACGTTGTCGTAGACCAAACCGCCGGTTTGACAGCCAGCAACACTGGCAAGTAACAGACCTAGCCCAACCAGCTTCGCTTTCGGCGCTTGCTGACAAAGAAACGTGACCAGCCGCATCGGCACCCTCTAAGATTGACCACCAAGAGATACCAGTTTCTCAAAGTTCCAAAAAGGATGCCAGCATGAAAAAGGCAAACGGACCAACCGGTTTGCCGGTGGGTCCGTTTTGAGAAACCGGTGTTTTTGCACTCTTCGCTTCAGGGAACGAAGAGGAAGGCTGTGCTTAGCGACGGCCTTTGCCGACTAGCAGACCTTCGCGCTGTGCGCGCTTACGAGCCAGCTTGCGAGCACGGCGAACTGCCTCAGCCTTTTCGCGAGCCTTTTTTTCCGATGGCTTTTCGTAGTGGCCACGGAGTTTCATTTCACGGAAGATGCCTTCGCGCTGCATCTTCTTTTTAAGCGCTTTGAGCGCTTGATCGACGTTGTTATCGCGAACGAGAACCTGCACGCGTAAATCCTTATGCTGCGAACGCCAGAGGTCTTAGTTCGCCTCCAGCGCGTGTTTATCAAGACACTGATGAAAAAACGATGCGACCAGCAGTGGTTCGGCCAAACGCGAACATGCACCGCCTTTGCGTCGCCTGTTGTTGCGCGTTCCTAGCAGAATGCTTTGTGTCTGTCCACCGTGAACAGGCGGAATCTCATCGAATAAATGCAACTACGCGCAAAAATGACGAGTCATTCATAGCAGGCTGGTCTAGCAGCCTTGTTGTTTATTTCCCCCGATGTTGAGGCTTGGGAGAAATGAGGAGGTAAGCACTTGGATTTAAAATATATCGCAAGTCTAGTGGGTGCAAAGAACTTGATCGGTCAAGATAAACGCATCACAGCAAGCAAGGCAGTCCCGAATGTAGTCGCAGCCTTTCACAGATCCAAGACACCTTCATGAAGGCCTTCTGAAGTTGTGGACTACTGGAGACGAATGCCCGTATGTGCTTGGGGCTTATCAAACGTTGATCGCTATGAGGCAATACCCGAATGCGCTGATAGCCCGTGAGCCGTTGATTCTGTAAGTGGGCGGTGTCGATCGTTTCCGCTGATCTTGAGAGCAACGGCCGAATGCTTTTTGTGCATTTGAATGGTTTTTGAGCGGTGACGGTCGATAGGACACAGATCAGTGCTGTTCTACATGAGTTGTCCTGTTCAGCCGACGTTTTCTATTGCAAGGTGAGTTTCATCGGGTCGTTTTCAGCAGGAGCTCAGGGGGCGTTGCAGCATGTGTCGTTGGTTGGCGTATCGTGGCGAAGAGATTTTTCTGGATGATCTCATTACCCGTCCTGATCATTCGCTGATCGCGCAATCACGCCGCTGTGAACAGGCCAAAGTTGATATGAACGGCGATGGGTTCGGGCTGGGTTGGTATGGAGAACGTCCAATTCCGGGCTTGTACCGTGATACTCAGCCAGCGTGGGGCGACGAAAATTTAAGAAGCCTGACGCATCAAATAAAGTCGAACCTATTTTTCGCCCATGTGCGAGCTTCGACCGGAACAGCCACATCACGCGCAAACTGCCATCCGTTTGCTGTGGGGCGTTACCTCTTCATGCACAATGGTCAAATCGGGGGCTATGAACAGGTTCGACGTCCAGTAGAAGCGTTGATTGACGATCACCATTATCAGTTCCGCGTCGGAACGACGGATAGTGAAGCTCTGTTCCTGGCCATGTTAAGTCATGGTTTGGCGGAAGATCCTTATCGATCGATGCAAACGGTCTTGAATAAGGTGCGCCAGATCATGTTGGCGGCTGGGGTAAAATCGGCCTTGCGGGTAACGGCCGCGCTTTCGGATGGTGAGCGGCTGTACGCGCTGCGTTATTCCAGTGATCAAGTGGTGCCCAGTCTTTATTATCGATTGTGCAACCGAAGCCTTACAGTTGTCTCTGAGCCGCTGGATACGGGCGAAGCCCAATGGCATGCAGTTCCCACTGGACATTTCCTCTCATTTGGTGGCATAGCTGCTCCCAGCTTCATGCCGCTCGATATTCCCGAGCTGGCAGATAGGGCTTTCGTCCCGGCATGATCCGGGGCAGCCAGACGTACTTCCCACGCAACGATACATGACTGGTCTACGGCACCGGTGTCTCTTGCGTTTCTTTTATTAGGAGCAGCTTATGACGCGGGTCGAGCACGCCGGCGGTCAGCCGCCTGCCTTGTCCTTGTGGCTTACCGAATACAAGGCGACTTTGGTTCTCGGGCTGCCGCTTATCGGGGCCCAATTGGCGCAGATGGCCATCAACGCAACAGACACGCTCATGATCGGGTGGCTTGGTGCACAGCAACTTGCTGCATCCGTGCTGGCGTTGCAGTTGTTTTTCATGAGTTGGTTGGCTGGTCTGGGAATCATTCAGGCCGTGATGCCGCTTGCTTCTCGTGCTGAGGGGCAGGGAGACATTCGCGGGGTGCGCCGTGCCTCTCGCATGGGTATTTGGGTTGCATTTGCTTATACCTCGTTGGCCATGACCTGGCTTTGGAATGGGGAGAGCATTCTTCTTTTTCTTGGGCAGGACCCGGAGGTATCACGCATTGCCGCAGAATATCTGCGTGTGGTGCAATGGTCGATGTATCCCTCGCTTTTCGTCGTGGCCCTGCGGAGCTTCTTGACCTGTATTCAGAAGGCACAAATCGTGCTCTGGGCCACGGTCGCCAGCGCCTTGGTGAATGCGATACTGGATTATGGACTTATCTTTGGCGCTTGGGGATTGCCAGAGCTGGGCATTATGGGTGCCGCGATCGCCTCGGTCGGGACCGCATTTGCCTCTGCCATAATTCTGGTCATCTACATTTTCTGGCAGCCGGAGGTGCGCACCTATGAGGTGTTTGTTCGTTTGTGGCGTGCTGATTGGGGGGCATTTTTCGAGATTTTGCGCCTCGGATGGCCAATCTCGTTGATGCTGCTTGCGGAAACCGGCCTGTTTGGCGCCTCTGCCTTCATGATGGGGTGGATTGGCACCTTGGAACTTGCGGCTCACGGCATTGCGGCTCAGTTGACGGGCATTGCCTTCATGATACCCGTGGGATTTTCGAATGCGGCGATCGCCCGAGTTGGGCGGGCGCTCGGCCGTCAGGATGCTGATGGATTACAACGCGCGGGCTGGTGTGCCATTTCTTTGGCCGCTGCATTCGCCATTTTTGGTGGCGGGTTGTTCTGGATCTTCCCCGAAGCGCTTATTGGTTTTTATCTGGATGAAAGCAATCCGAATGCGGCTGCGGTGCTTGTCATGGCAGTTCCATTGCTCATCATTGCTGGGTTGTTCCAGTTGGCCGACGGCGTTCAGGGGGTTGCCAGTGGTGTGTTGCGAGGTCTGTCCGACACCAAGATCCCGATGATGATTGCAATTTTCGGATACTGGGCCATCGGATTTACGATGGCATATGTTCTGGCATTTCCGCTGGGTTTCGGACCCGAAGGAATCTGGGCCGGTTTGGCGTTGGGCCTCACTTTTTGTGCTGTAAGTTTGACGCTGCGTTTTCACAAACGGCGAGAGTGGAAGATTGTCCCATTTTGATTGGTGTTCGAAGTAAAAAAGGCGGCCTCTGAGCCGCCTTTTTTACTTCGGTTTTTACGAGATACGGGCTGCCTGCATTAAGCGCCCAATGGCAATAGGCGGTTCACGTGCCCCATTTTTCGTCCGTCACGGGTTTCCGTTTTCCCGTAAAGGGTTAGGCGCGCGTTTGGTTCATGCAGAATCTCTTGCCATGCATCCACGTCGTGCCCGATCAGGTTTTCCATCACGACATCGCTCGTGCGGCCTGGATTGCCCAGTGGCCAGCCCGCTATCGCACGCACATGTTGCTCAAACTGGGACACGGGGCAGGCATCCTGGGTCCAGTGACCCGAATTGTGCACTCGTGGTGCGATTTCGTTGACAACAAGGTCGTAGCTTTCTTCAGCATTGGGTACGGCGAACATCTCAACGCCCATTACGCCAACGTATTCAAGCGCGGCCACGATTTGCGCGGCTATTTCAAGCGCAGCCGTTGCGACCTCGCGCGGAATCTCAGCTGGAACACTGGAGGTTTTCAGAATGTGGTTTTGATGGTGGTTGTCCGCAGGGTCGTAACAGCGAATGTCCCCGTCAACTCCCCGCGCAACAATGACGGAGATTTCCTTCTCGAAGGGCACCAGCGCTTCCAGGATCGCCGGCTGATCGCCAATCGCCTCAAGCGCGGTTTCTGCAACTTCCTCCGTGCGGATCATGACTTGCCCTTTGCCGTCATATCCGAAGCGGCGGGTTTTCAGGACACCCATGCCATCGAACAGGGATAGGCCGGTGGCAAGGTCCCCTTGGTTTTCAACCGCGTAATATCCGGCGACTTCCACTCCGGCTTTTTCGCGCAGGAAAGTCTTCTCCGTCAGTCGGTCTTGTGAAACCGTCAAAGCAAGTGGGCCGGGCCTGACGATGCAATGCTCTTCCAAGAAAGTTGCGGTTTCACCCGGTACATTCTCAAATTCGTAGGTCACTACGGAGACGGATTGTGCAAAACGGTGCAACGCCTCCATGTCTTCATAGTCAGCCACCGTCTTGAAGCTGCAGCACTCGAAGGCCGGACTGTCCGCGTCAGGGCAGAAGATATGGACCTTCAGGCCAAGACGCATTGCGGCGGCGGCAATCATACGTCCCAACTGGCCTCCACCAAGAATGCCGATCGTATCGCCCGGTTTGAGTTGCTTTTCTTCACTACTCATCAAGTTGTGTCCTTACTGATCACTCTCATCGACCGGTGCCAGAGCCACTCCGTCGCGCTGTTTGTCCCGCCAAGTGTCCAGCCTAGTTGCCAGATTGTTGTCATTTAAAGCCAAAACGGCCGCTGCCAGCAGAGCTGCGTTGATTGCGCCGGCGCGACCAATCGCCAAAGTGCCAACAGGTACACCTGCAGGCATTTGCACAATAGACAACAGGCTGTCCTGCCCACTCAACGCCTTGGATTGTACGGGCACCCCGAATACAGGCAGAGGTGTCATGGCTGCTGTCATGCCGGGAAGGTGGGCTGCGCCGCCTGCTCCGGCAATGATTACTTTGTAGCCATTGACCTTGGCGTTCTTTGAAAACTCATAGAGTCGGTCTGGTGTACGATGCGCGGAGATGATCTTCGCTTCGTACTCAACGCCGAGTGCGTCGAGCGTTTCCGCCGTGTGTTTCATTGTAGCCCAGTCAGACTGGCTTCCCATGATAATTGCGATTGGGGGGCGACTCGCCTCTGCCATAAACTGCGGTTCCTTGGCTGGGGGTGGAAAAAGATGGGCGGATTATATGCAGGTCGCGCCGGTGCGCAAGCGAGGCGCAGAATCGTCGCGTGCTGCGCGCAACTAGGCGATGATGTCGGGGCGTAGTTGTGCCTCAAGATGCTTTATCTTGTCTTTCAACTGCAGTTTCTTTTTCTTCAGCCGCTGTAGCTGAAGCATGTCTGATCTGCCGGTTTCCATCAGTGCATGAATCGCACTGTCCAGATCGCGGTGCTCTAGGCGCAGTTCGACAAGTTTCTGCCGTAGTTCATCCTGTAGGAACGGAATGGAAGACATGATCAGATGCAGCTCTTGTGTGTCATGGCGTCGCAGCCGGAATTGGCTTGATATCAAAATGAGTATAGCTCGAATTGCCAGCGTGTGTTGCAACAGTTTTCGCAGTCAGAAATATCACGTCGCGTCGTCAGCTGTTTCGCTTCAAGATTGTGTTTTACGGCACTGCTAACAAAAAGTTAACCCGCTACATAGTTTGGCTTAGATCATTGGGAGGTTATAACCAAAAATCACGCGTTGTATATCAGAGGAAAAATACATCCACTCATCGTTCGACAAGCCCGATATTTAGTGCCAAGATGACGTTGTGATGACAATCAACGGCAGGAGGATTTGCACCAATGTCCATCCAATCACATCTGTCCGAACTCGAACGCCGTCATGCCAACCTTGAGCGCGAAATTGAAAACGCAGCTCTCCATCCTTCTACAGATTCCCTCGAGCTCGCCCAAATGAAGAGACGCAAGCTCATGATCAAGGATGAGATTTCGAAGATTAAGTCCTCCCACAAGATGCACTAGGTCCTGAAAGGCAGGTTGAACCGGCGCCATGGAGTCATCCGTGGCGCTTTTTTCTTGCCCGGATTCTCAAAAATAATGATATGCGGTTCACAAGAACTGATGTGAATGCCGGGCTGTGGTGTGAAAACGGGGCTTGGTGTTCCCAAAAACACAACGGATGTTCTTGGCTGGTGTTTGGATACTTCGCTGCGCTTTGATAAAAATGGCAGATATATTGCCCAGTAATTGGTCTTGATGCCTGATATTTAAGTTGTCTCGAGTATAACTGAAAGTTTTGTTTATAACTTTTATGAATATTTGGTGTTGCTGCCACGGCGGCAATTGGGCATGTCTGCGTCGCTTATCAGAATTACCCACAATGTGCGTTTTTGACCTCGCGACAATTTGCGCAAGTCTAATCTCTCTTAATCATGGTTACTAATGGGGCGTCATCAGACGCGTCTAAAGAATGTCCCATAGGGCCGGAGGTCCGGGGTGGTTGTTTCAACTGAGCCGATAATGCAGAACAGATTACACCATTACAGAGATAGCTTGGTGCTGGCGGGATGCGTGCTGTGCATCATGGTCATCCTGTTTATTGGTGCCTATTGGTTTTCTCACAGCGAGGACTATGAGCTCCGTCGCCAATGGTTGTTGCTTCTGGTTATCATCCCTGGCGTCGTCCACGCCTACATCAACCGTCGCACGTTGTGGCCAAACATCCGCAAAGGCTTGGCGATCTGGGCCATCGCGTTTTCAATTTTGGGCTTTCCGTTGGTGTACTATGCGATGGATGGTCAGACCTACGAACGTTTCATCGAAGTGCGGGTCTCTCAAGTGTCGGATGAGGCACTGTTCGTGTTGGCGAGGCGTTTGGATCGCGAACCGACTGATTTGATACAGGACTTGAGGCATGCTGGCATTGAGGTCCAGAACTCTCGCGTGACCGTGCGTGAACTGGCCGCTCGGTACGACATGCCGTTACGAGACTTTATTCACTCACTTGCCATCATTCTCAATGAGGACAAGGGCAGCATATTGCCAGAATCACAGATAACCCAGGCCGACTAGACCATCCCAAATCAACTTCAAAGCGACAAAAAACACGCAGGTGTATGTGAAGCGGTAGAAGACGCTATGGTCGATTACGCGCACAATGCGTACACCGGCGTACGTGGCAAGCGGAGCAAGCGGCATCAAGACAACGGAAGTGGCCAGATTTGCAGTATCAAACTGACCCAGGAAAAAGTAGGGAATGACCTTGGTTGCATTGATGACTGAGAAGAACAACACCGCAGTGCCTGCATAAAGGATTGGCGGCAACCCAAGCTTGAGCGTGTACATTTGATAGGGCGGCCCGCCTGAATGGCTGACGAAACTGGTAAACCCTGCGACCATCCCCCAAAAAGCGCCCAAGTATCGGTTCTGCTCACCTGCCTCACCGGCTGCCGACTGGCCAAACCAGTGCTTCAGAACGAAGGCCAGTGAAATCAGCCCGACAATCAAACGGACATGATCGTCCGTTACGTATGCTGCCGTCGCCCAGCCAATGGCGATGCCAACACAGCCGGCAGGTATCATGAGCTTCAGCGTGGGTTTGTGGAAGCTATGCCGATAGGACAGCAGACCGACCGCATCCATGACAAGCAGAATCGGCAGCATGATGCCCGCAGCCTGAATTGGAGAAATTGCCAAGCTCATCAATGGAACCCCAATCAACGCAATGCCGCCTCCGAAGCCGCCTTTTGACAGGCCAACGATGAGTATGGCTGGAACGGCATAAGCGTAAAAAAGAGGATCAGTGATGGGAAGCATAGAGTCTCGACGTGCTGATTGGTGCGGTCACTAGTGGCACTGCGCGTGAGCCATGGCAAGATCTGTGCGCGCAATTCTTTGCGAATCCTAGGTCGAATTTACGAGAGCTTGCGACTTGCCTTTAGGTAAACCTGTGTCAGTCTAATGTCATCTAATCGAGGCCTATCAGGCCAGGTGAGCCACGGACTGTTGGGAGGGCAGAAAATGACAAGCAGGTATGCCGAGGTTTATCGTTCTTGGCAGAGTGATCCTGTTGGCTTTTGGGAGCGAGCCGCGGAGGGTATTGACTGGATCAAGCCTTGGGACAAAGCCTTCGACGCCAGTGACGGCGCCTATGGACGATGGTTCAAGGGAGGCTTGTCCAATACATGCTATAATTGCCTAGATCGCCATGTGCTTCGGGGAAGACCCGGCCAACCTGCGCTGATCTATGACAGTCCGGTAACCGGCACCAAGAAAAAGATGACGTATCAGCAATTGCTCGCCGATGTTGTCGCGATGGCTGCGGTGCTGAGAGACAAGGGTGTTGGCAAGGGTGATCGTGTGCTGATCTATATGCCGATGATCCCTGAAGCTGTTATGGCTATGCTGGCCTGCGCGCGTTTGGGTGCCATTCATTCTGTGGTGTTTGGTGGCTTTGCTGCCCATGAACTGGCAACCCGGATCACGGATACCAAGCCGAAAGCCATTGTATCTGCGTCCTGCGGGATCGAGCCGGGGCGCGTAGTCGCCTACAAGCCTCTTCTGGATGACGCAATTGAGCAGGCAGCGCACAAACCGGATTGTTGTTTGATAACGCAGCGTCCCCAAGCGCGGGCGGATTTGATAGACGGCCGTGACTTCGACATGACAAATTTGATGGCCCAAGCCAAAACACAGGGTGTGGATGTGCCTTGTGTCCCGGTTGAGGCAACTGATCCGCTCTACATTCTCTACACGTCTGGCACAACCGGCCAACCCAAAGGTGTCGTGCGCGACAATGGCGGCCATATGGTCGCCCTCAAATGGACTATGGATGCGCTCTACGACATCAAACCCGGTGAAGTGTTCTGGGCGGCCTCGGATGTGGGGTGGGTCGTGGGGCACTCCTATATTGTGTACGGCCCGCTTCTGCAGGGGGCGACCACTGTGCTTTATGAAGGCAAGCCAGTGGGAACTCCAGATGCGGGCGCGTTCTGGCGTGTGATTTCGGAGTATGGCGTGAGCTCGTTGTTTACCGCGCCGACCGCCTTTCGTGCCATCAAGAAGCAGGATCCGGAAGCCAAGCTGTTTCAAGCCTACGAGGTTACCGAGTTGAGATCGCTTTTTCTGGCAGGAGAACGTGCGGATCCGGATACTATCATGTGGGCTGAGGACGTGCTGGGCGTGCCAGTGATTGACCACTGGTGGCAAACCGAAACAGGCTGGTGTATTGCCGGCAATCCACTTGGGCTCGGGCTGTTGCCAGTCAAACGAGGGTCTTCCACTGTTCCAATGCCGGGCTATCACATTGATGTTGTGGATGAAGGAGGGCAGCCGCAACCCGCAGGCATGCTTGGCAACATCGTGGTAAAGCTTCCCCTACCACCAGGTTGTTTGCCTGGTTTATGGAACGCAGATGACCGCTTCAGAGAAAGCTATCTCTCCGAATTCGAAGGGTACTACAAGACCTCGGATGCCGGCCTGCTGGATGAGGATGGGTACCTGTTCATCATGTCGCGCACGGACGACATCATCAATGTTGCTGGCCACCGCTTATCTACCGGTGCGATGGAAGAGGTGATCGCAGGTCATGGAGACGTTGCCGAGTGTGCGGTGATTGGTGTTGCCGATGAGGTCAAAGGTCAGTCGCCTTGCGGGTTTGTGGTGCTCAAGGATGGGGTAGTGCGTTCCGATGAGGAGGTCGAGAAGGAATTGATCGCCATGGTACGAGATCAGATCGGCCCTGTTGCGGCATTCAAACGAGTTGTAATCGTTGAGCGGCTTCCAAAAACACGGTCTGGCAAGATTTTGCGCGGCACCATGCGAAGCATCGCCGATGGGCAAGAGTTCAACATGCCGGCCACGATTGATGATCCGATGATCCTTGAAGAAATAGCCTCTGCACTGGGCGAAAAAGGCTTTGTAAAATCATCGTAGTTAGGCAGATATCACCAGATACCGCGGCGTGGTTCATCGACACGCTTCGGGCAAAAGTCTAGAGTCGCCGCAATTTTTGACTAGCAAGCTGGGGGTTTCACAGTGTCTCTTGCAGGAAAAGTGGCCATTATTACCGGTGCCGCTCGTGGCATTGGGTATGCAGTGGCCAAGCGGTTTGTCGTGGACGGCGCCAAGGTCATTCTGGCTGATCTTGATGAAAAGGCGGGTCTGGTTGCAGAAGAGCAGCTGCGTGAACTCGGTGATGCAACATTTGTACATTGCAATGTTGCCGAACGGTTGGATGTCCGCAATCTGGTTGCCGAAGCGCTGGATACATATGGAGAAATCGACGTTTTGGTGAACAATGCGGGCATTGTTGCTGGCGGCGATTTTCTGACCTTGAAAGAAGAGGACTTTGATACGGTTATGTCCGTCAACATCAAAGGCGCCTTCTTGTGTTCTCAGACTGTTGCCAAGCACTTTGTCGAAAAAGTCGAGAACGGTGGTGTGCCAGGATGCATCATCAACATGTCCTCGATTAACAGTGTCGTCGCCATACCGGAACAGGTGGGCTACTGCGTCTCGAAAGGCGCCATGAACCAGTTGACGAAAGTGAGCGCGTTGTCACTTGCACCCTATGGCATTCGTGTCAACGGTATTGGGCCGGGTTCCATCAACACCGAATTGATGGCCGCTGTGAACTCTGACGAAACCAAGCGTAAGCGTGTCTTGTCACGTACGCCCATGGGACGTGTTGGGGAGCCAAGCGAGATTGCCGGCATAGCGGCTTTCCTTGCTTCAGCGGATGCAAGCTACATCACGGGGCAAACCATCTTTGCTGACGGTGGCCGTTTGCCTTTGAACTATACGGTGCCAGTGGAAAGCTGAGTGTTTTGGTGGCGGGGGAGTATGTATTCAGTGCTCCTTCGCCTCAAGGCGTTACTTTTCACAGCTCAGCTATCCGGGGAGTGCCTGAGCTCCGGTGTCGAATTGCATGCGGGCTAGTTTTGCATAGAGCCCGCCCTTGGCGACAAGACTGTCGTGTGTGCCATGTTCCACGATATTGCCCTGATCCATGACCAGAATGCGATCAGCTTTGAGCACAGTTGCCAAACGGTGCGCAATGACAAGTGTTGTGCGCCCCTCCATCAGCTGATCCAGTGCAGCTTGGACTATTTTCTCACTTTCGGCGTCCAGTGCGCTGGTTGCTTCGTCCAACAACAATACAGGTGCATCCTTAAGAATCGCTCGAGCAATGGCAATGCGTTGCCGTTGTCCGCCGGAAAGTGTCACTCCACGCTCTCCGATTGTGGTGTCATAGCCATCCGCCATCGATTGAATGAATTCATCGGCGAGTGCCAATCGTGCTGCTTGATGGATCTGGTCTCGTGTGGCGGAAGGATTTGCAAAGCTGATGTTTTGGGCGACTGTGGTTGCAAAAATCGCGGTATCTTGTGGGACGACAGCAATATGGCTTCTCAAGGCCTTCGGGTCGGTTTGTGAAATGTTGATCCCATCGAGGCGTATGGTGCCCGTTTGAGGATCGTAGAACCGCGTTATAAGCTGAAAAATTGTTGATTTGCCGGCCCCGCTTGGTCCGACAATGGCAACGGTCTCACCGGGTGAGATTTCAAAGGAGACGTCATGCAGAACGCCCGCTTGCCGTGCTGTGGGATATGAAAAACTAACCTTCTCAAAAGAGAGGGCTCCTTGTACAGGCGAAGGTAGGACAAGAGGCGTGTGCGGCGCTTTGATTTCGCGATCAACTCGCAGGAGCTCTGAAAGCCTTTCGGCAGCGCCTGCCGCTTGTGAAAGCTCCCCCCAGACCTGAGAGAGCTCGCTCATCGCTCCTGCGGCAATGATTGCATAAATAAGAAACTGAGTGAGTTCGCCACCTGTCATTCGCCCGGACACGACATCCATCGCGCCAATCCACAGAACCCCCACAATAGAAGATGCGATGATCAGTATGATGGTGCCAATCAGAATCGAGCGCGCTTTTGTTGCATGCAGGGAAGCCTGAAATGCCTGTTCCGTTTCCCCGCGAAACCGCTCGGATGCGGCAGCCTCGTTGGTGAAGGCCTGTAGCGTGCGCACAGCGCCAAGCGCTTCTGTTGCATAGGCAATCGCTTGGGCGAGGGTGTCCTGTGCTGTTCGGGTGCGGGTGCGCACGGAGCGCCCAAAAGCAATCAGCGGCAAGATGATGATCGGGATGGCGATGATGACCACGACCGACAGGCGCGGACTTGAGATCACCATCATTATCGTTGCACCTACGAACATGAGCATATGCCGAAGCGCGATTGATGCGCTGGCACCAAATGCGGATTTGATGAGAGTTGTATCTGCGGTGAGGCGAGAGATCAGTTCGCCTGACTTGTTTTGATCGAAAAACGACGCACTGAGATTGGCCAGATGAGAAAACGCGTTGGCTCGAAGGTCTGTCACGACCCGCTCGCCTATCCACATCACAAGATAGTATCGCAGGGAACTTGCTACAGCTAGAACGGCAACCACGATCAAGATCGCGAGAAACGAGTCGGCAATCAGGCCAGGGTTGTCCTTTGTAAAACCGTAATCGATCATGTAGCGCAAGGTGACCGGGAGCACCAATGTGACGGCCGCCGCAGTCACGAGCGCTATTGTCGCCGCGATGACCTTTGCCTTGTGGGCCAGCAAATAGGGGAACAGAGCCGCCAATGGTTTCAGGGATCGCCGTTGTTTTGTCGTCTCCGATTCTACCCGGTCTGCCTGTGTCACCTCGCCCCCGCTCTGTGGTTTTCCAGTATGTACGCACAGATTGGGCTCATCACCCGAAATGGCAAGCGGATTCTGTGGCGATTAGCGCTGTTTGCCCTCTTGTTTCCCTAGTCACTATGGGGTATAGACCCGACACGATTTCTGAGCCGCGTCATGAGAGCGACTGCGGCTCTTTTTCAGTTAATGCGGACAGAGCCAGCCTGACCTGAGATGGAGGCGCGGCCGACGCTGAAAGGATTGGCCATGAAACAGGATATCCATCCAGATTATCACACCATCACCGTCAAGATGACTGATGGTAGCGAATTCATCACTCGTTCCACGTACGGCTCCGAAGGTGACGTGCTGCAGCTGGACATCGATCCGTCCACCCATCCGGCATGGACCGGTGGCGACCGTCAGCTGATGGACCGTGGTGGCCGTGTTTCCCGCTTCAAGAACAAATTCTCCGGCTTTCTCGGCAGCTAAGCCTCACAAGGCCAGAGTTTGGTTTGAAACCCCGGCGCAATCGCCGGGGTTTTTTTTATGATTTGATGCTGCTTTGAAAGATGGCCGGCAGCGTAGTGCACACTACTCTTTCGCCAAGCGCAGCATCTGGTTTCAATCACCTACAGGAAACCTGTTGTTAAGCCTCCAAGAAGAGGTTTCCTCACGAGCTGCGCGTTCCTCCGTCTCTTGTCTGTATCACGGATTGAGAGGAGATCATCATGCGCCGACCCTATCGTTTCGTTTTTCTTGCCAGTCTTGCCATCTTTGGAATGGCCCCGGTTGCTCATTCGGTAGAGTGCATCACTCTTGTGAGCGTTCAGCAGTCTGCGGAGCTTGATACCAACGAAGATGAAGGATCACACATTGGCAAGCATGTGGCGGGCTTTGGCATCTACAGCGACAACGCGGTGGACAAACCCACCATGGCGAGCACGTTTTTCGAAGGTGAGGATCAATATGACGCGGTGAAGGATATTTTCCTCACAAACGGCGCTGGTTCTTGCGATGAGACAACTTCAACCGACAATGTCGTCATCACGTTGGGGCCGGGCGATTTTGCAGCGGATATGGCACCGTTCACTGGTTATGATTGTGTTGCTGGAGGTATTGTCACTACCGACAACCCCTATGCCACAGCGCCGCGTACCTATTGTACGCAGGTCAATCAGGCATCCAAATTCACGCCAACCAACATGACTTTCGTGGTGAAATGGAACGCTGCCGAGAGCAAGTGGTTTACATTGACGGCATATCCCAAGCGCTGAAATACGGGGTGTTGGCACTTGCACGCTTACCCGAGAGGATCTGTCTTCCAGCGCCTCGCGTCTTCGCCGAGCAGGCTCGGGAGGCCAAGTCGCACCATCTCTTGTTTGAGCCGCGGCACGGACTCTTTGGGTATCTTGATTTTCTTGAGGCAGGAAATTGAGCGGGCAGAGGTCAGGCCTTGACTGCTTTGTGCCAGGGAATGAGGCTGTCCCAAAAAGGTCCAGGTGCCTTTGAGGCAGTTGCTACGGGCTCGCGTGAGGTTTCGGTTTTGTGCTTGCGGGTCCGGTGCATGCTCAAAATGGTTTATTTTGCCGCCGTGAAGTGTCCAGCAATCCAAACGCGACCGGCACGCTATTGGGGCGTGAAGCTGACGCATCAGGTTCACGTCTTTTCCTTTGAGCTTTTCAGAGATCTCCTCAATCGCCGACAGTGTACGCTGATCCGCAATGAGGTTCGGTGCATGAAATGCGAGCTGTATCGCGTCTTCTAAATAGAGTGTTGTTGCCTGAAAAACCCGTACCAAGGTGTCCAGATCTTCCGAACCAGGCATCTCTTGATAGGTGAGCGTTATGCTGTTGTGTTGATTTAGGCGATAGGCGTTCAGAATGTAGAGTGCCATATCGTCAATTGTTTCAGGGGCGTTGCAGGTTGCGATTGCCTCGTATAGCGCAGCAAGGGGGCTTTCATGCCATTTCAAAAGCCGGGATGGTAGATTCGCCTCGTACAGACTGACAAGTGTCTCCAGGCGCCCTGTTGAAACACTTCTATTGCGCGCAAAGTCGCTCGTCAGATTGCTCTCATCATATTGCACGGATTTGTCGGGTAGCTTTTGGAAGGCTTGGGGCGAGGCAGGCTGGGCGAAGCTTGTTTCAACATGATACCACAGGCCTGCATTCAACGGGCGTGGAAACCCATCGTCAGTAAATCCAATGGGTGCGATGGGGTCCTTGTTCAGCAGGTCACCGAAAACCTCCCCAGCGGCGCTTAAAATCTCCAGAAGCTCCGTTATTGACTGTAGTGCCAGTGGCTCGTTGCCATTTTTCAAGACAATGCTTGCTTCGTGGCTGGAAGCTGGCGCCATGTGATCATCCTTACTCGCCCTGTTTCACACCGGCTGATAGCGCGTGTGCTTCAGATTGCCTGAGTTACCCTAGCGCAAAAGACCGCTGGTTACTCCCGGCAATTCTGATAGGGCCAGCGCGGCTGGCATCGGTGCTACTTTCCAAATGCAGCGTTAAGCTGGGATAGTTGAGCTGCCACAGGATTGTCGTTGGCGGTTGCCGGCTCTACCGTATTCTCGCGTGCGAGCATGGTGTCCATATGGATGATCCGCTCCTGCAAGCGAACAGATCGGGTGATCAGATCGGTAAGGCTTTCAGGAAGTTGATCCCATGCCGGAACATCCAGACCGGTCACATGTCTGTCGAGGCGAACCTTGTTCTTCTCATTGCTGGCTTGTTCTTGGGACATCTCGCCTTCATTCACGGCACGTTGCAGAAGAAGCCACGAGGCCAACTGCATCAGGCGGGTCGTCAGGCGCATCGACTCGGTCGAGTAAGCTAGTGCTGCAGAACGGTCCAGTTCCCGAGATTCGGCACGCCCTATACCATCTAGGTACGTAGCCGTTTCTTCAACCAAGCCCATGCCTTCCTTGAAGAGGGTGTTGAAGTTGTCGGATCGGACCAGCTTCGTTGCAAAGGACAGCGTGTGACGGTCTTGATGTGGTAACTCAGTCATAACTCGACTCTTCATGCTCAGTAGTGACTCTTACCCCGTCGCGTCCCGAATTGGAACAGCTGATATCCATCCGAGGGCCAAACTGGTGACGCATAGTTTAAGAGCGTACCGGTCTGGTGCAAAGGGATACGCGATAACCGAAGCTGCGCAAAAGTTATGCCATGTGATGAAGTGTGAAAGGTGGGATCAAGCTGGCCGTTTACAAGATTTCAAGTGTTGCCAAAAAAAAGAGCCGCGCATTAGGCGGCTCTGAAGTGGTTTAACAGGGAGGCGTCAAACGGAGCGGGAGATCCGCTCCAATCCAGCTCGCTGGATATGTATTTTTATAGAATACATTCCTTAATAAGCGGTTAACGATCCTAAATATACTTATCTAATACCTTAAGGGTAGATGAGGTTGTTTGAATTTTAATTTCAATCATTGATTTAAATTACTTGAAAAGGCTATGCGCGGCCTCGGATGCAGATGCCTTGTTTTTCAGTTCTTTTTCGGTCCGCTCAATTTCCGCGCGCAGCAGTGTGACGCGCTCTTCCAATTCGCTGCTGGAAAAGTTTTCCAAGGTTTCACCCACAATGATGTCACGAGGGTTTTTCTTGATTGGCTCTTCGTCGTCAAACAGACCCATGGCTTCAACTCCATTTTGCTCACTTGAATGCCGCCTAACGCATTGGCTGTTAGCCTAACAGTTTCTGTCACCTATTGTGAGAGGTTGCCTGCGTCGCTAAATCTGGAAATGAAAGACAACCCCTATGACATGACGCGGGAGAGAAAAGATGCGCGCAATTGCAATTACGGAGCCAGGTGGTCCGGAGGTCTTGCAAATTGAGGAGCGGATTAAGCCTGCGATCAAGCAAGGCGAGGTGCTCATACGTGTTGTTGGTGCGGGGGTGAACCGACCGGACGCATTACAGCGCGCGGGCGCATACCCGCCTCCCGCTGGTGCATCTGACTTGCCGGGGCTCGAGGTATCCGGGGTGATCGCCGAAGTTGCTGAGGATGTTCAGGATTGGCAACCCGGTGACGCCGTTCTGGCGCTAACTCCCGGCGGAGGTTATGCCGAGTATTGTATTGCACCAGCTTCGCATGTGCTGCCAATCCCCAAGGGTATGGGCTTCCTTGAAGCTGCAGGAGTTGCGGAAGCGGCGTTTACGGTTTGGTCCAACGTTTTTGATCGGGTCGGGTTGCGGGGCGGAGAAAGCTTTCTCGTTCACGGGGGCACATCTGGAATTGGTACGACGGCCATTCAGTTTGCAAAGGCATTCGGGGCGACGGTCTTCACGACGGTGGGGTCAGAATATAAGGCTGAGGCGGTCCGCAATCTTGGAGCGGATTTCACGATCAACTACAAGACGCACGCCTTTGAGAAAGAAATACTGCGGCTCACCGAAAAGCGCGGTGTCGATGTTATCCTTGATATGGTGGGCGGCGATTATGTAGAGCGCAACTGGATTGCTGCTGCCGTGGAGGGGCGTATTTGTCAGATTGCGACGCTGAACGGAGCAAGCCAATCGGTAAACTTCTCGCGATTGATGGTCAAACGGCTGGTCCATACGGGATCCACCTTGCGTCCGCGCTCCGTTGACTTCAAGGCGCGGATTGCTGCAAGCTTGCGCGATAAGGTGTGGCCTCTTTACGAAAGTGGCCAAGTAAAAGTGGTGATGGATCATGTGTTTGATCTTGAACGCGCCGCAGACGCACATGCCCGAATGGAGAGTTCCGGGCATATTGGGAAAATCGTTCTGAAGGTTGCAGAAGCCTGAGCGCTTGCAAAGCAGTGTCAGCCGGATTTTTCCAAGCGGCAGGGAACTGCTTTGCCATGAACCTATTTGATTTTCGGAGACGGTGTGCTTATAGTGCGCGCAAGTTTCCCGAAAACTCCAAGAACATTCGGCTTTTTCTCTCTGAAAATGGGAGGGGGAGCACACAGGAGGGTTATATACAATGGCCAATGCGCCGTTAATGCCAAAGGCAACTGCTGTTTGGCTGGTAGATAATACAGCCCTGAGCTTTGATCAGATTGCGGCATTTTGCAAATTGCATCCGCTTGAAGTAAAGGCCATTGCCGACGGTGAGGCTGCTCAGGGGATCAAAGGGCTTGACCCCGTTTTGACCGGGCAGTTGACCCGCGAAGAAATCGAGAAGGCTCAGAATAATCCGACCTATCGCTTGAAGGTTCAGGAATCCAGTGTCCGTGTGCCTGAACAGAAGCGGAAGGGACCGCGTTACACGCCGGTTTCGCGTCGTCAGGACCGTCCCAATGCGATCTTGTGGTTGGTGAAGAACCATCCGGAACTGCTGGATGCGCAGATCATGCGTCTGGTTGGCACGACCAAGCCAACCATTGAAGCGATCCGTGAGCGAACGCACTGGAACTCTGCCAACCTCGTAGCTGCTGATCCGGTGACCTTGGGTCTGTGTTCTCAGATCGAGCTGGACATGGAAGTCGAGAAGGCGGCAAAGAACAAGCCGCAACAACCGGAAGGCGAAGGGCCGTTGCCTGATACGCTGGCTCCGGTTGAAGAAACGACGACCGAAGAGGCCATGGCCGCTGCATTTGCAAAACCTGCGCCCAAGTCTCAGCCGGAAGAAGAAGTATATGATGCAGATGCCGTGTTCGCCAAACTGAATGCGATGAAATCTGATCATGATGAAGACGAGGAAGGCGATAACCGCTGAGCGGCCGTTTTACCTATAGGCTAAAAAAAGCCGCTCTCGGGTTTCGAGGGCGGCTTTTTGTTTGGTTCGATAGTTGAAGTGAGATTGACGGCGTCTTGCTAGCGTTGGGTCAATTTCAGTTCAATGCGTCGGTTTCTAGCATAGGCCTCTGGTGTATTGCCGTCCTCTAGCGGCTGAAACTCGCCAAAACCGGCTGCAACGAGGCGTTCCGGCGCTACGCCTCGTTGAATGAGGTATTGCACCACAGAGATTGCGCGCGCTGCTGACAGTTCCCAGTTGTTGCGTAGTCGCCCTGTTCCGGATAGCGGGCGGGCGTCCGTGTGGCCGTCGACACGAAGAACCCACTCAATTTCTTCGGGGATCTGTTGTTCCAGCTCGTTGATGGCGTCCGCGAGAATATCAAGTTGGGCTTTGCCTGCTTCATTCACCTGATCCGCGCCGGTGGAGAATAGAACCTCGGATTGAAAAACGAAGCGGTCTCCAACCACCTCGATGTCCGAGCGCTGGGCAAGGATTTCGCGCAGCCGGCCAAAAAAGTCGGAGCGATATCTGGAAAGCTCCTGGACCCTTTGGGCAAGAGCGACGTTTAAGCGCTTGCCAAGGTCCGCAATTTTTGTTTGGCTCTCACGGTCCCTTTCTTCTGAGGCCTCCAGAGCATCTTCCAGAACCGCGATTTGACGGCGCAGGGCGGAAATCTGCTGATTGAGCAACTCCACTTGTGCCAATGCCCGGGCACTGACCTGCTTTTCACCTTCCAGTTGGCTTTGAAGTGTTGAAATGCGGCCATCGGCATCCTCGATAGCGCCGGAGCGATTATCCAGTAGCCCTTGAAGGCGCTGGCGCTCATCATTTGCCTCGCCGAGGTCGAATTGGAGGTTGGAAACGGTTGCTTCCAGATCGCTTACGTTGGCCTTCTCCAGTGCAAGAAGTTCTGTAAGCTCCGCGATTTGTTGATTGAGCCGGTTGAGAACCGTATCGCGTCCTGACAACTGCTGAGACAAGAAGAACTGACCGATCATGAAAACGGACAGCAGGAAAATGAAGACAAGCAGCAGGGCGGACATGGCGTCCACGAAACCGGGCCAGTAGTCTTCACTGCCGCGCTCGCCACGGCGATTGCGTGAGATCGCCATGAACTATTCCTTTGCTTTTTCCCGTTCTACTTCCTGCGTCAGCATTTTCAGTAGCCGCTCAATGCGCCGTTGTTGCATCGACTGTGCTTCTGCCCATTCGCGCATCATCTTCTGTTCGGAGCGCACATGTTGTACGAGACCTTGAATGCCTTCCGCCAAATTGCTCATGGCTGCGGTAGCTTCATCCTCGCTGGCACTTGCTGCTTTTTGGTCTTCAAGTGTGGAGCGAAGCTTCTCCAAGGCGAATGCGAGGTCCGCACTACTTGCGTTGGCGCTGATGGTGCCTTCGTCGGATTGCAGATCCGTGACGGTGGAGAGCCAGTCTTCCAGCTCCAGGTAAAACCGGTTCTGTGCCTGACCAGCCTGCAGGTCAAGGAAGCCCAGTATGAGCGAACCAGCCAAACCGAGCAGCGATGAGGAGAAAGCAATACCCAAACCAGACATCTGGCTGGTGATGCCAGACACCAGATCTTCAAACAGCACAGTAGCGTCATCGCCGCCGACGTTGAGCGATTGCACGGTGTCAGCCACCGCAGAGACGGTCGCCATCAAGCCCCAGAAAGTACCAACCAGACCCAAGAACACCAGCAGGCGGGTGAGGTAACGGGAAATCTCGCGTGACTCGTCAAGGCGGGTGCCGATCGAATCCAGAATGGATCGCATCGTCTCTGGCGACAGCGTCATGTCGCCAGCCTTGTTTCCCAGCAGCGTCGCCATGGGGGCCAGAAGAACAGGAGGGCGACGAACCTCAAGGCGAGGGTCGCCAATTCGAAATCCGTTGACCCACGACACTTCGGGGATCAACCGGATAACCTGCCTGAATCCAAGCGCGATGCCCAACAAACCGACCCCTACAATGAGGCCGTTGAGCGCCGGGTTGGCCATGAAGGCCTCGGTAATCTGGCTGATCAGAACAAAGGCAATGAAGCCCGCCAGCACCAGAAAGATTATCATGCGCCACAGATAGATCTGTGGACTGGACAAACTGTAAGGATCGTAATCGCGTGCCATTAGCCCGAATGTATCAAGTGGTTAACGATACACGTTGATAGCGCGATTTCCGGTCTCATGAAAACCGGAAATCGTGCTGTACGCGAAAAGATCTTTTATAACTACCGTTTTGGTAAGAATAGCACGGCAGCCGAAAGTGGCTCAGGCGCGCGCCTTAACAAGCAATTCCTTCAACTGAAGATGGGTGAATTCGTTACCTGCAATAACAGAGCCCGTATCCAGCATCTTTTCGCGGCCATCGCCATCGGTGACGAAACCGCCAGCTTCTCGAATCATCAAAAGGCCGGCTGCCATGTCCCAAGGCTTCAGGCCATTTTCCCAAAAAGCGTCCAGTCGTCCAGCTGCAACCCATGCCAAATCAATGGCCGCAGCGCCGCAGCGGCGGATGCCAGCGACTTCGCCCATGACATGGCGTATCTCGCGCAAGGTGCGTCCGTGGTCACCGGCACCAATGAACGGAATACCGGTGCCAATGACACAATCACTCATATCCTTGCGTTGGGCAACGCGCATGCGACGGTCGTTTAGAAAGGCACCCGCTCCGCGCTCAGCGGTGTAGAGCTCGTCCATGATCGGGTTGTAGATGACGCCAGCAACGATTTGTCCCTGACGCTCAAGAGCAATAGATACGGCAAAAATCGGGATGCCGTGGAGGAAGTTCGTCGTGCCGTCGAGCGGATCGACAATCCAGCGATGCTGACCATCCTGAGATTCGATCTCGCCGGATTCTTCCATGAGGAAGCCGAATTTTGGCCGGGCCTTTTGCAGTTCTTCGCGAACGATCTTTTCGGCACGGTGGTCGGCTTGCGATACGAAATCCCCCGGGCCTTTGCGTGACACCTGTAGAGTTTCGATTTCGCCGAAGTCACGAGCCAGAGAGCGGCCAGCCTTTGAGGCAGCCTGTACCATAACGTTGAGTAGGGCTGAACGCGCCATTCTATATCACCATTATTATTGGGGAGGGCGGGTGCGCCCTCCGATTATTGACGGGAATACAACAAAGCCGGAAGCTTAATCGGCACGGCGCACGTATTCGACGGCTTCCGTGTCCACGACGATGCGCTCACCGGCGGTAATGAATGGCGGTACCATGCAACGGACCCCGTTTTCCAAGACGGCGGGCTTGTAAGAAGATGACTGCGTTTGGCCTTTAACAACAGCATCAGCTTCTACGATCTGCAGTGTTACCTGAGAGGGCAGGGAAATGCCAATCGGCTTTTCTTCATGTAGCTCAACCGTCACCATCATGCCGTCCTGCAAGAATGCAGCACGTTCGCCGACGAAGTCCTTTTGAAGTTCGAGCTGTTCGTAAGTTTCGGTGTCCATGAACACCAGCATGTCGCCTTCTTCGTAAAGGAACTGAAAATCCTTCTGTTCGAGACGAACGCGCTCGACGGTTTCAGTTGCGCGGAAACGTTCGTTCAGCTTGCGTCCGTCCATCAGGTTCTTCATTTCAACCTGAGCAAATGCACCGCCCTTACCGGGCTTTACGTGCTGAACCTTCACTACAGCCCAGAGCGTGTCCTGATGCTGAAGAACATTGCCTGGCTTGATCTCATTGCCGTTGAGTTTCATAGGGTATACCGATCAATTTAGTGTCGAAATTCGGGATGATTTGCGCGGAGCGATCAACAGTCGTCGCAGCAAGATCATTGTTGCGCCTCTCCACCATAAAACCGGTCAAGATTCAAGGAAAAAGCGCCGTACGAACCAGGTGAACCCGCTCTTGGGATATCTTCCGGCTGGCCACTGGCTGGTTATTGCCGCAGTACCTCCTGCAGTTGAGTTCCCAGTATTCTAGCGCGCTCGCTTACTTGCTCTTGTTCTTCCAGTGATAGCGATTGCGCCATTTCGTCGAGCTCTTGATCAAATATGCCGAGAGAGCTTGCGTGAATCTGCCAAGCTGCAGCTTCCACGAGATTTACAGGGCGCCCGCGGCCGTTCACATAGAGCTTGGCCAGTCGGTTCATGGCGATTGGGTTGCCTGCAAGGGCTGCGCGCTCAAACCAGTCGGCGGCTTCGCGTTCGTCAGGCTCCACACCGTCTCCCTTGAACAGCATGATGGCGTATTGTACTTGCGCAGCAACGACACCACGTCTCGCTGCCCTGCCGATCCAATAGGCAGCACGGCGAAGGTCGCGGAACTGTTCATCTCCTTCGAGTAGGAGGAGGCCGAGGGCGTACATGCCATCTTGATCGCCATTTTCTGCAGCGGCTTCCAGATAATTCTTGGCTTTGGCCTGATCGCGTTCGACGCCATCGCCTGATTGGTAGAGCAGACCCAGATTGTATTGAGCTTCCGGCAGGTTGGCATCGGCCGCGGTGGAAAGAAGATGCGCGGCCTGCTCCGTGTCCTTTTCGCGGCCCAGTCCGGCCAAGTAGAGCATGGCAAGGCGCAGTGCGGCTTGCGGGTCACCTTCGCTGGCGGCCAACTCATACCAATCGGCTGCTTTTGGCAGATCCTGCGAGACGCCACGTCCCGTCTCATACAAAACACCAATCAGTGTTTTTGCCGGGGTGTGCCCAGCCTCTGCACGTTTGGTTGCCAGAGCCAATGCTGTCAGATACCAGCCGCGTTGGAATGCGCCGTAGGCGAGATCTGCATCTGGTCGAATTCCGGCAGAAATATCCGTATTGCCGCCAAGCGCATCTGTTCGCATTGGTGGCTGAATCATGAACGGAGATAGCAATATGGTTTGATCTCGCGGACCAGCCGCATCGCTCCGTGGTGGCAACTGGTTCTGATCCTGCGCCATTGTCGACTGCAGCGCCAAGGGGGCTGCAGTCAGGCTGGCCATTGCCAATATGGTCAATCGGCGCAGTAGATATCGCATTATCTTAGTCCTCGAATTCGGGGAGCTCGATTTGGGCAAGAATAGCATTAGCCTGTTGAACCGCCACGCGCGGGCCTTCCGGGTGGTCCCAAATGGCTTCGCGCAATGCAACGAACTCAGCTTTCGTTTGCGCGCAGGCTTCGACAGATTCCATTGAGGTGCCCCCCAATACGACACATGGTGTTTCAAATACCTCCGCCCACCAAGAACCGAACTCCAGTGTCTTGGGGTGAGCTTCGGGTGTTTGTTCAAGGTTGGTAAGACCGAAGAACATGTAGTCCACGCCCATGGAGGCGACAACCATCGCGGCATGTCGGGTTTTTACACCGCCGTGGCCAATAATCTTGTCATCGCGCAGTGTGCTCATGACTTCTTCGAGGCCTTGATCATCTCCAATGAAATGCAAGCCATCCGCGCCCGATCGGCCCATGATCTGCGTGTCATTCTCAATCAGCGCGGCTGAATCGGCCGCCTGGATGAGAGGTACAAGACGTTTGGCGGCTTTTTGCAGTACTCCCTCTGGTGCATTAGGCATAGAGATCAGCACACTCGCCACATCGCCGCCTGCAAGAGCCTCTTCCAGTTTGCCTGCAAACTCCTCCAGTTCAAATTCTGGGGGCGTGATGAGATATAGACGTGGGTGCACGTGATTGGCTCCAGAGATTTCGTGGCAACTGCGAGGCCCCTTATAAGGGTGCCTCAGAACTGTGTGTGTCTAAACAGTGTCTTGTTGTAGAATTCAAGTCAATAAAGGCAAAAAGAGGGACCAAGAGGCCCCTCTTCATGTGTGTTTTATCGCTGAGACGCTGCTCAGGCTTTTTCAAGAGCCGTAACGCCCGGCAGTTCTTTGCCTTCGAGCCACTCCAAGAACGCACCACCCGCGGTGGAAACGTAAGAGAAGTCAGCCCCAACGCCTGCGTGGTTCAGGGCAGCAACAGTGTCACCGCCGCCGGCAACCGTTTTCAGGTCGCCAGATTTCGTCTTCTCCGCAGCATACTGAGCCGCAGCAACGGTTGCCTTGTCAAACGGAGCAATCTCGAACGCGCCGAGCGGGCCGTTCCATACAAGGGTTTTGGCTTCGTCAATCTTAGCTTTGACGGTCTCGATTGAGGCCGGTCCCACATCAAGCATCATGGAATCAGCTGGAATCGCATCCAGTGCAACGGTTTCGTTCTTTGCGTTGGCAGCGAATTCCCACGCGACCACCGCGTCCGTTGGCAGGACGATTTCACAACCAGCCTTTTCAGCTGCGACCATGATCCGTTTTGCCGTCTCAGCCAGGTCATGTTCGCAGAGAGACTTGCCCACGTTCACGCCCTGAGCGGCAAGGAACGTGTTGGCCATGCCACCACCGATAACCAGAATGTTTACCTTGGAAACGAGGTTTTCCAGCAGATCAATCTTGGAAGAAACCTTTGCGCCGCCAACGACTGCAAGTACCGGGCGAACCGGTGTTGACAACGCGGACTGCAATGCTTCCAGTTCGGCCTGCATGGTACGACCTGCATATGCCGGCAGCAGCTTTGCGATGCCTTCGGTAGATCCATGGGCACGGTGTGCCGCAGAGAAGGCGTCGTTGACGTAGATATCGCCATTGGCGGCCAGTTCCTTGGAGAACTCAGCGTCGTTCTTTTCTTCACCCTTGTAATAGCGGGTGTTTTCAAGAAGCAGCACGTCACCGTTGTTCATGGCATCGACTGCTGCTTTGGCTACATCGCCAATGCAGTCTTCGGCAAAGGCAACAGGCTTGCCAAGAAGGTCTGCAACGGCCGGCGCGACAGGCGCCAGGCTCATTTCAGGAACCTTTTCACCTTTTGGGCGACCAAAGTGTGCAAGAAGAATGACCTTGCCACCTGCTTCGGAGATTTCCTTGATTGTCGGCAGTACGCGTTCGATGCGGGTGGTATCGGTTACCTTGCCGTCTTTCATCGGAACATTGAGATCGACGCGTGTCAGCACGCGCTTGCCAGCAAGATCAGCATCGCTGAGAGTTTTGAAAGACATCAGTATCTCCGGAGTCTTCTGTGTGCGGCCTTGGGCGCTCGCACATGTCCAGAATCAAACATCGCACGTTCTAAGACCGGGCTGCTCCGATCTCTCACAGGGTGGGGACGGGGCGCTTAGCCCGGTTCACGCGCATTTGTCATATGTCAGGTAAAAAGGGCCGCAGAAGCGGCCCTTTAAAAATCACCTTAGATGAGCTTTGCCATTGCAACGGCGGTATCGGCCATGCGGTTGGAGAAGCCCCATTCGTTGTCGTACCAGGTCAGGATGCGAACCATCTTGCCTTCCATGACCTTGGTTTGATCCATGTGGAAGATGGAAGAATGCGGATCATGGTTGAAGTCCGTGGAAACGTTCGGCAGGTCGGTGTAACCGAGAACGCCCTTCAGCTTGCCATCAGCCGCTTCGCGGATCGCTGCGTTGACTTCTTCCACTGAAGTATCTTTTTCAGCTTCAAAGACCAAGTCTACAACGGATACGTTCGGAGTTGGGACGCGGATTGCAACACCGTCCAGCTTGCCGGCCAATTCAGGCAGCACCAGACCTACGGCCTTTGCAGCACCCGTAGAAGTTGGGATCATGGACAGTGCAGCTGCGCGACCGCGGTACATGTCCTTGTGCATGGTGTCGAGTGTTGGCTGGTCGCCGGTGTACGAGTGAACGGTTGTCATGAAGCCCTTCTTGATGCCAACGGTATCGTTGAGCACGGAGGCAACAGGGGACAAGCAGTTCGTGGTGCAAGATGCGTTGGAAACAACCAGATCTTCTGCGGTCAGGGTGTCGTGGTTCACACCGTAGACGATGGTCTTGTCGGCACCAGCTGCGGGAGCGGAAACCAGGACGCGCTTAGCACCAGCTTCAAGGTGCATGGAAGCCTTTTCCTTGGCGGTGAAGATGCCGGTGCATTCCATCGCGATGTCGATGCCCATTTCGCCCCAAGGCAGTTCCTTCGGGTCGCGGATTGCTGTGACCTTGATTGGGCCGCGGCCAACGTCGATGGTGTCACCGTCTACCGTTACTTCCGCAGGGAATCTGCCGTGCACGGAGTCGAAACGCAGCAGGTGTGCGTTGGTTTCAACTGGGCCGAGGTCGTTAATGGCGACGACTTCAATGTCAGTGCGACCAGATTCAATGATTGCACGGAGAACGTTACGTCCAATGCGGCCAAAGCCGTTGATGGCTACCTTTACTGCCATTTTAAACCTCATTCGGTGTGTGCGCCGAGGCGCGTTTTTTTATTTCGCCGGCAACACCGCCGGCCGTACGTAGGAAAACCCTGCCGCATGCGACAGGGTTTTCCAATCTCTTAGTCTGCAGCGTCAGCGGGGAGCCGCTGTTCGACTTCGCCCACAATGGCGTCTGCAGTGATGCCAAAGTGTTCGTAAAGCTCTTTGTAAGGTGCCGAAGCGCCGAAGCCTGTCATACCGATGAATCCGCCATCTGGGCCGATAAAGCGATCCCAACCCTGACGAATGCCAGCTTCCACGGCAATCTTGATCGGGCTATCGCCGATGATGTCTGCCTTGTAAGCTTTCGATTGTTCTTCGAACAGTTCAAAGCTCGGCACGGAGACCACGCGGCTGGAAATGCCTTTTTCTGCCAGTTTCGCACTCGCATCAAGAGCGATCTCGACTTCGGAACCGGAGGCGAAGATCGTGACCTGTGCCGCGTCATCGCTCTCTTTTAACACATATGCGCCTTTGGCGCACAGGTTCTTGGCTTCGTATTCTTTACGAACGGTTGGCAGGTTCTGTCGGGTCAAAGCCAGAATGGATGGCCCGGACTTGTGCTCAAGCGCAAGCTGCCAGCATTCGAGTGTCTCTGTGATATCTGCCGGACGGAAAAAGCGCATTCCGGGGATGGCCCGCAGCGCCGCGTAATGCTCTACCGGCTGGTGCGTCGGGCCGTCTTCACCCAGACCAATGGAGTCGTGGGTCATGACGTGAATGACGCGCTGGTTCATCAGCGATGCCAGACGCAGGGCTGGACGGCAGTAGTCCGAGAAGATCAGAAAGCCGCCGGAATAGGGAATCACGCCACCATGTAACGCCATACCGTTCATGGCAGCGGCCATGCCATGTTCGCGAATACCGTAGTGGATATAACGCCCGCTGAAGTCGTCGGTCGTAACAGGTGCCGTCTGTTCAGTCTTGGTGTTATTGGAGCCTGTCAGATCGGCGGATCCGCCGATCGTTTCGGGCACAACACCATTGATGACTTTCAGAACCGCTTCGGATGCCTTGCGTGTCGCCATCGTTGGCTGAGTTTCGGCCAGTTCCTTCTTGTAGTCTTGGATAGCCTGCTCGAAGGTTAGTGGCAGGTCGCCGCGAAGGCGCCGTTCAAACTCGAGACGCAATTCGGAATCAGCGTCTTCAAAGCGCTTTTCCCAGTCCTTGCGAGCCTGTGCGGAGCGCAGACCGGCAATGCGCCAAGCATCAAGCACATCGCTTGGCACATCAAACGGCTCGGCATCCCAACCCAAGCCTTTACGGGTCTCAGCGATCTCGGCGTCGCCCAAAGGAGAGCCGTGTGCCTTGTTGGTACCAGCCTTTGTTGGGGCGCCAAAGCCAATAGTTGTTTTGGCCGCAATCAGGGTTGGCTTGTCGCTTTTCTTGGCTTCGGTGAACGCCGCTTCAATGGCTTCCGGATCATGGCCATCAATTTCAATGGCGTGCCAGCCGGAGGCTTTGAAGCGCGCAACCTGATCCGTGGAATCCGCCAGCGATACCTTACCGTCAATGGTGATATCGTTGTTGTCCCAGATCACGACGAGCTTGTTGAGTTTGAGATGGCCTGCGAGGGAAAGGGCCTCTTGCGAGATACCTTCCATAAGGCAGCCATCACCCGCCAACACGTAGGTGTAATGGTTGACGAGATCTTCACCAAAGCGAACGGACTGAAGGCGCTCTGCGATGGCCATGCCAACCGCATTGCCAAGCCCCTGACCCAATGGGCCAGTGGTTGTTTCAATGCCCGCGCCGTGCCCATATTCCGGGTGGCCGCAGGTGCGAGACCCAAGCTGGCGAAACCGCTTCAGTTCTTCAATGGTGAAGTCTTCATAGCCCAGCAGGTGCAAGAGCGAGTAGAGCAACATGGAACCATGACCAGCAGACAGCACAAAGCGATCACGGTCAGCCCAATTGGGGACATTGGGGTCGAATTTCAGAAATTTCGTGAAAAGCACGGTGGCAATGTCAGCCGCCCCCATTGGCAGACCCGGGTGGCCAGACTTAGCTTTTTCGACCGCGTCCATGGAGAGAAAACGGATCGCATTCGCCATCCGATTGTGTTTTTCGAGATCGGTCATTTTATTCCCGTTGCTCGACCCGGCGGGCCGCCGGGTTACAGTCAATGAAACAGTGGTTCTAGCCAGTCATCCGTAGCCTTTGCCCCTGAGGCATTCTCATATCGGATGTTCTGACCATTTTTCAACGACAGGAGAAATACCACCTCGCTCCATTGAGTCAATTAAACTCGGCAATGTGACTCAAAGTAATGACCCTATGCAGCGCGGGGCTTTTGCATCACTGCTGCACACAATCGCCGTGATAGGACCATAGATTGTAGATGCTTGGTAGTACGGAGAAGTGCGTGTTTGTGTATAAAGCAACGCATAGGTGAGCATTTTTGATCAAATATCGCCATGTTTTGCAGCTTAACACAAGTTTTGCTCTGGCTGGAAAAACTGTTCTATTTTCCGGGCTTCGGCTGAAGAGTTTAGATATCATGTGAATAACAGAGGCGATCCGCGAGCTTTCACAATAAAGCATGGCATAGTGAGGTCCCCATTGCATATTCTGCATTGCGCCACCCTCCTTGCGGGCTGTAGGGAGAGATGTGGTTAACGTTTTTGTATGTCGAAGGTGGAGATGGAAAACGGGCAGGACCTAGATAAGGCCTTTGACCGCCTGACTGCCGCCATCAGTAAGCTGGAGGCGGCTGCAGGGCGACGGCTGTCTCACGACAAGTCCGTGGAAACATTGGAAGATGATCTTCAGCGGCTGGCGGAGGATCGTTCACAATTGGCGGCAACGCTCGACGAAGCTGAAGCCAAAGCTGAGCGATTGGAGGCGGTCAATCGCGAGGTGTCCCGTCGCTTGGTTTCCGCGATGGAGACCATTCGCGCAGTTCTTGTAAAGCACGGAGGCTGAACGTATGCCCCAAATTACCGTCAGCATCAACGGACGCAGCTTCCGCATGGCATGCGACGAGGGTGAAGAGGAGCGCCTCCTCGGGTTGGCAGAAAAATTTGATAACAATATCAATATGCTGCGGTCCAGTTTCGGAGAAATTGGTGACCTTCGTCTCACCGTGATGGCAGGCATCATGGCTACAGATCAGGCGTCGGAAGCCCAGCGTCGTTTTGAGAGTCTGAAGGCTGAGAAAGAAGAGCTTGAACAGCGCATTGAAGCTGAAAAGGCAACCTTGCAGAAGCGTTTGGATGGTCTTGAATCAGAGCATGCCGGACGTGAAGCGGTGTTGGCTGAAAAAGTCTCGGACGCGGCAGGGCAAATAGAGCAGTTGGCGGAAAAACTGGCGACACTTCCTGCAGCAGAGGCGAATGAAAGCGAAGAGAATAATGAGGAAACCAGCACAAATTCATAGGTGGTGCTGGCATTTCGAAACAGTCTTTACTATATGGGGCTGAGCGTCGCTGCGCGGTGCGTTAGAAACACTATATCCCCGGGGCCTTACGCATTCCTAAGGGAGCTGTCCCTGCCTTGGCCCGTGGGCTTGGGCACAACGGCGCCCACCTACTTTGTAGGTTCTCCGGGATTGCACGCTTTCGACGGCCGACGCGGCACGCGCCTTTTTTCTTCTTTACTCGCTCGTTTTCCGGCACAGTTTTCAATTAGTCCAACTGTGTCGTGATCGGAAGTGCCAGTGCAGAATTCAAACTCCCAGTTCAGTGATCTTCAGAAGGCGAAAGAGGCCGCGCGTAAGAAAGCGCTGTTACAACGCCGTGCTTTGACCGTGCAGCAGCGGATTGAACGTTCCCTTGAAATTGCGCTATATGCGGATCAATTGTCGTTACCAGCTGCTGCCAAGGTGGCGGGATTTTGGCCAATTCGCGATGAGATCGATCCGCGTCCGCTCATGTCCAAGCTCTCAGAACGAGGGGCGGAGATCTGCTTGCCCATCGTAAAGGGTGAAGAACTGATTTTCCGAAAACTGGGGCGTGAAGATGATCTCGTGCCAGCGGGTTTTGGCACGTATGGTCCGGATGAGCGGGCGATTGAAGTTGCGCCTAATGTTCTGCTCGTTCCCCTGGCTGGCTTCGATCGCGCCGGTCGACGGGTGGGGTATGGCAAGGGCTTTTATGATCGGGCGTTGACGCGATTGGAAAAAGGCGGGCCGGTTCTGGCTATTGGCGTTGGTTTTGCCTGTCAGGAGCTGGAGCAGGTGCCTGTGGAGCCGCATGATCGGATGCTGGATATTATTTTGACTGAGCGCGGACCACTGCGCACCAAGACACGTAAGGATATTGAATGAGGCTCCTGTTTCTCGGAGACTTGGTCGGCCGGGCTGGTCGAAATGCGGTGATTGAACAACTGCCAAGCCTTGTGGAAGCGAACCAACTCGATTTTGTGGTCGTGAATGGTGAAAATGCGGCCTCTGGTTTCGGCATCACGGAGGAGATCCTCCAAAATGTCATCGATGCCGGTGCGGATGTTGTCACAACGGGCAACCACGTTTGGGATCAGCGCGAGACGATGGTGTACATCGAACGGCAGCCCCAGCTTTTGCGTCCGGCCAACTATCCTGCGGGGGCTCCGGGACGGGGGGCAAACCTATATCGTGCGCGCAACGGTGCGAACGTGCTTGTAGCCAACGTCATGGGACGCATCTACATGGATCCGCTGGATGACCCGTTTGCGTCAATCGACCAGATCCTCGACGAGTGCCCGCTTGGGGAAGTTGCGGACGCCATTATCGTTGATATGCACGCTGAAGCAACGAGCGAAAAGCAGGCAATGGGGCATTTTTGCGATGGGCGTGCCAGCCTTGTTGTGGGTACGCATACACATGTCCCTACAGCCGATCATCAAATTCTGACGGGTGGGACGGCTTACATGTCGGATGCGGGCATGTGCGGGGACTATGATTCCGTGCTGGGTATGGACAAGGACGAACCGGTGAATCGCTTCATGCGCAAGATTCCTGGAGGTCGGTTCACGCCGTCGCTCGGAGAGGCGACCATTTCCGGTGTGGCTGTTGAGACGGATGACCGGACGGGTCTGGCCACGGCGATCTCTCCCGTGCGCATTGGTGGGCGGCTGTCTCAGGTCATGCCAGATTTTTGGTCATAGCTCACCAAGTGATGCCGGAGGGGTATCAGAAGCGACAGCTTCGTTGTGTCATCTCGGAAAAATGGTCAGTGGGCGCTGGATTTTGCGCCTTTGACATTTTATAAGCGGCGCACGGACGAATTGAGGCGGTTTGCGATGCTGCTGCGCTCCGCATACATGAATACGGTGTGCGGCGGGTGCGCCATCTGCGAACCCTGTCTTCAGAGTTTAACAACAGACAAGCAGCAAGCCTGAGAGTTATATGGCCGGACATTCAAAATTCAAGAACATCATGCACCGCAAGGGTCGTCAGGACGCCGCGCGCTCCAAGATGTTCTCCAAACTTTCCAAAGAGATTACCGTCGCCGCAAAAATGGGCGACCCCGACCCGGAAAAGAATCCGCGTTTGCGTTTGGCAATTCAGAATGCCAAGGGGCAATCCATGCCCAAGGACAACATCCAGCGGGCGATTGCCAAATCCCAGGGTGGTGATGCTGCAAACTATGATGAAATTCGCTATGAGGGCTATGGTCCGGGCGGCACTGCCATCATTGTTGAGGCGTTGACGGATAACCGCAACAGGTCCGCAGCCAATGTGCGCTCCTACTTCACAAAGTATGGCGGCTCCATGGGTGAAACAGGCTCTGTCTCATTCATGTTCGACCGTGTCGGCGAGATTGTTTACAAACCGGAAGCTGGTGAAGCGGATGCCATTCTCGAAGCAGGCATTGAAGCGGGTGCTGATGATGTGGTCTCTGATGAAGACGGCCACACGATCATCTGTGCGTTTGAGGACCTTTCCGACGTCTCGACCGCGCTGGAAGAACAGTTGGGTGAAGCCGAATCCGTAAAAATCATCTGGAAGCCACAGAACCTCGTTTCAGTCGACGAGGAAAAGGCTGGCACGCTGATGAAGCTGATGGATGTGCTGGACGAAGACGACGATGTTCAGAACGTGTTCTCCAACTTCGACATTGATGATGAGATCATGGCGAAACTCGGCTGAGCCGAAATCTGGCGAGTATGAATGACCAAAAGGGGCGGGCAGCGATCGTTGCACCGCTCTTTTTATTGGTCACTACGCTCCAGATGTTGCAACGGAAGAGGGCCGTTCGCCTTCAAGGTCCGAATGGCAAAGTTGGAGCGCACGTCTTCTACCCCTTCCAATGTCATCAGGAAGTCAGAGAGGAAAGCGTCGTAAGCTTCCAACGAGGGTACCACGATTTCCGCAAGGATATCCGATTGTCCTGAGACAAGGTGACAGGAAACAACTTCGCTCTGGTTGGTCAGTTGCTCGAGGATGCTCATCACACGGGCGCGATCTTGTTTCACCACGCGCATTTCCACGAATACTGTCATGTCCAGCCCCACCGCCTTGCGATTGAGCGCAGCTTGATACCCGCTGATTACGCCGGATTCTTCCAGTTGCTTTACCCGACGCAGGCACGGTGAGGGAGATAGCTCGATCTTGGTTGCAAGCTCAACATTCGTCAGGCGGCCGTCGGCCTGAAGGTTTTTCAAGATTTCAAGGTCAGTCTTGTCGAGATCGTTTTTTGGCATGAAAGATGTCAACTTCCGCATGGCTGAAAACAATATTTCAAAAAATCTATCCAAATTATCGAAAAACGACAAGATGTTTGGACTAAAAGACTAGATCGTTCGCGGTTTGGTCAAGAGCAATGCTCAAGAGAGTGGTTTGCTGGTGAAGCGGAATTCGGTCATATCGAAGGCTTAGTGTGCAGAACACACTGTAAAACTCTGTGCGCCGCGGTGTTGTTGTGGCACGTAGCCCAATAATTTGTTACCGGTTTGTTCTATGAATCACAGGATCCGCATACTGGGTATCGACCCGGGTTTGAGGCGCACCGGTTGGGGTGTGATTGAAGCACAGGGCAATCGGGTAAGCTTTATTGCCAGTGGCACACTTACGTCTGACAGCAAGGCGAGCTTGGCTGAGCGGTTGCGGCAGTTGCATGACGCGCTTCACGACGTCATCGCACTGCACGAACCTGAAGAGGCTGCAGTTGAAAACACTTTCGTCAACAAGGATGCGGGAGCGACACTGAAATTGGGTCAGGCGCGAGGAATTGCACTTCTTGTGCCGTCGCTGCATAACCTTGCTGTGGCCGAATACGCGCCCAATCTCGTGAAGAAAACTGTGGTGGGAACGGGTCATGCGGACAAAGAACAAATCCGCATGATGGTGAAGGTCTTGATGCCAAAAGCGGTTTTTAATTCGGACGATGCGGCCGACGCGCTCGCAATCGCCATTTGTCACGCGCACCATCGGGGCAGCGCGCAAGGTCGTATGGCCTTAGCTGGAGTGCATGCAAAATGATCGGAAAGCTGAAAGGCGTGGTGGACAGTTTCGGTGAGGATTATGTTCTGCTGGATGTTCAGGGTGTGTGTTATCAGGTGCATTGTCCGTCTCGGGTACTGCAGCATTTGCCGCGCGCGGGAGAAGCAGCGGTGTTGGCGATCGAGACCGTCGTGCGTGAAGACCTGATTAAACTCTACGGTTTTCAGGATGACAATGAGCGCGAATGGTTCCGTCTTCTCATGACTGTGCAGGGGGTTGGTGCCAAGGTTGCTCTTGCCATACTCGGGGTGATGAAGGCGAGTGAGGTTGCCAATGCCATTGCGTTGGGCGACAAGACATCCATTACACGCGCGCCCGGGGTTGGTAAGAGGGTGGCCGAGCGGATAGCGTCGGAGTTGAAGGACAAGGCTCCGAATTTTGCGAGTGTGGATGACAGTACCATTCAGGTCAGCGCGTCCGTTCAGCAAAATAACGCAGCCCGCCCGGTAGCAGATGCGGTATCAGCGTTGACCAATCTGGGATATCAACCAGCTCAGGCCTCCGCAGCAGTTGCCGCTGCGGTTAAAACGGCCGGAGAAGAGGCAAGTGCTGAGACGTTGATCCGTCTTGGCCTGAAGGAACTTTCAGCATGACAGAGAGTGATCAGCGCATCGTGACCCCCGAAATCCGCGGTGATGAGATCGATAGCGGCATGCGCCCGCAAACGTTGGATGATTTTACCGGCCAACGGCAGGCGCGCGAGAATCTCAAGGTTTTCATTGGCGCGGCTAAGGCGCGGAGCGAGGCGCTGGACCACGTTTTGTTTGTCGGGCCTCCAGGACTTGGAAAAACAACCCTGGCGCAGATCATGGCGCGGGAGCTGGGGGTGAATTTTCGTGCCACATCCGGCCCGGCTATTGCCAAGGCAGGCGATCTGGCCGCGTTGTTGACCAATCTTGAAGATCGAGATGTTTTGTTCATCGACGAGATTCACCGCCTCAATCCCGCGGTGGAAGAAGTGCTGTATCCAGCAATGGAAGACTTCCAGCTCGATTTGATTATCGGTGAAGGGCCTGCCGCTCGCTCAGTCAAGATTGATTTGGCCAAGTTCACACTGGTGGCTGCGACAACCCGGTTGGGTTTGCTGACGACGCCATTGCGCGACCGCTTTGGTATTCCGGTTCGGCTTGAGTTTTATACCGCAGAAGAGCTTATGCAGATCGTTACGCGCGGTGCCCGTCTGCTCGGTATTGGCATGAGCGCAGAAGGTGCGCGTGAGATTGCCAAGCGTTCGCGAGGAACGCCGCGTATTGCAGGGCGGCTGCTGCGCCGCGTTCGAGATTTCGCAATAGTGGCCGGGATTGAGGAAATCGATGCAGCTTTGGCTGATCGTGCCTTGCTTCAGCTTGAAGTGGACTCTGCAGGCTTTGACAGTCTTGACCGCCGCTATCTGGAACAGATTGCCCGAAACTTTGGTGGTGGTCCGGTTGGTATAGAGACCATCGCTGCTGCGTTGTCTGAGCCAAGGGATGCCATCGAAGACATCGTGGAGCCCTACCTCATTCAGAATGGGTACCTTCAGCGCACGCCCCGTGGTCGTATTTTGACGCCCATTGCGTTCCGTCATTTGGGCCTTTCTGTGCCCTCCAGCACAAACGTGCCACAAATGACGTTTTTTGATAGCGAAGAAGAACTGTAATCCATCATGAGTACACAAGATACACAGCACGAATGGCCAGACCTTGCCGGGCGTTTGACGTCGAACGGGCACGTTTTGGCGGTCCGGGTATATTACGAAGATACGGATTTTACAGGTGTGGTGTATCACGCGGCTTATCTCAAGTTCATTGAACGGGGCCGCTCAGACTTCTTGCGGGTTTGCGATATTCATCATCATGAGTTGGAGGATGGTGTCCATGGTGGAACATTGGCCTTCGCAGTGCGTCACATGGATATCAATTTTCTGCGACCTGCGCGGATTGATGATGTGCTGGAGGTGGTTACGCGACTGGAAGTGTTGAAAGGTGCACGATTGGTGCTGCGTCAGGACGTCACGCGGGCTGGTGAGATCTTGTTCTCTGCTGTTGTTACCGTGGCTGTCATCCAGCCCGGCGGCGGTCCGCGGCGAATGCCAAGGCATTTGGCAGAGCGCCTGATTGTGGCAAGTGGCTTGGCAAACTGAAGGCTGCTCCCTGTTAAATCTCTGGTTTTTTCTTATCATATTACAATCACGGTTGATTGAACTCCTCTCCTCTTAATTCTTCAGTAACCATAAGCAGTTCTTTATCGTCATGCCGATCCCGGTTGGCCCCAGTCGAAGTTTCGCCAAATTCGGGATGCAGGAAGACACCCAAGTTTTCCTGAAAGTCGAAGCACTCTGGGGCGAGGGGCTGCCTTCGCGAGTGCATTTGCTAGTTACATAGGGGCGAGAGGGCCTTGCTGCATGAATCCTGAAGCCGTTTCTGAAGTTGCGCTGGCGACACCTGGCGCCAGCCTGTCGTTTCTATCGCTGTTCTTCGAGGCGGATATTGTCGTCAAGCTGGTGATGATCGGTCTGCTGATGGCGTCGATCTGGAGTTGGGCGATCATCTTTGACAAGATTGTCTTGTACCGCCGGACGCGCAAGCAGATGGATCGGTTCGAGAATGTGTTCTGGTCCGGCCAGTCTCTGGAAGATTTGTACAAATCGCTCTCCACGCGCGCCAACAATGGCATGGCTGCGTTGTTTGTTGCGGCGATGCGGGAATGGAAGCGGTCGCACGAAGGCCAGCGTCCGGCGATTGCCAGCCTGCAACAGCGGATCGATCGCGTGATGGATCTGAACATTACCCGCGAAGTTGAACGTTTGCAAAAGCGGTTGATGTTTTTAGCCACAGTCGGCGCCGCCGCACCGTTCATCGGGCTGTTCGGTACCGTGTGGGGCATCATGAACTCGTTTACCTCCATTGCGGCATCCAAGAATACAAGCCTTGCTGTGGTGGCACCGGGCATTGCCGAGGCATTGCTTGCGACCGGGATAGGCCTGATGGCCGCCATTCCCGCTGTTATTGCCTATAACAAGCTGCAATCGGATTCCGGTAAGTTGGCAGCGCGTATGGAAGGCTTTGCAGACGAGTTTTCGGCGATACTGTCTCGCCGCATTGATGAGCGGGTGTAAACATGGGCATGAGTGTGGGCTCCAGCGGCGGACGAGCCGGGCGTCGTGGCAGACGCGGGCGCCACAGCGCGCCAATCAGCGAGATCAACGTAACGCCGTTTGTGGATGTGGTGCTGGTTCTGCTGATCATTTTCATGGTTTCGGCACCGCTTCTTACGGTAGGTGTGCCAATTGACCTGCCCGAAACACGTGCCACACCTATGGAAGGTGATGTGGAGCCGATTGCCATATCTGTGGATGTGGATGGCCGCGTATTCATTCAGGATACCGAGATACCGCTGGATGAGTTGATCCCGAAACTGGAAGCCATTGCCGTGAATGGATACGACCAGCGCCTTTATGTGCGCGGCGATCAGGATGCGGATTATGGCGTCATCATGAAGGTCATGGGGCGGATCAATGCTGCCGGATACAAGCGGATCGGCTTGGTCACGCTCGAGGAACAGGGTAGCTAACAGGTCATGCGGAAAGCTCTTATTGCATCGGCAGTAGGCCACTTGGCCATTCTCGTCGCCGGGGTGATTGGCTTCACCGGCGGGCGGGATCTGTCTGTTGCGCCGGTGGATTCGTTGCCGGTTGAGCTGGTTCCTGTCTCCGAGATGACACAGTTGCAATTGGGCACCAAGGAAGAGACGGAAATTCGCGAGGCAGCCGTAAAGCCCGCTGAGAAGCCGCCTCAGGAGAAACCTGAGGCCGCTGACAGGCCCCGTGACAATGAGACAAGTGCACCGGGACCGGAAACGGATCGTCCTGTGCAGGAAGCCGCCGTCGAGCAGACACCGCCGCCTCCTGCGCCCGAACCCGAGCCTGAGCCAGCAGCGGAGCCGGCACCGGAGGAGGCCGTTTCTGAAACCGCCGAGTTGGGGCCGGAAGTCGACCGCACCGAAGAGCCGGAGCAGCAAATAGTCAAGGTTCGTCCTCGGATAAAACCCCGTGTTCCGCCGCGCCCGCGCGAGCCGGAGCCGCCGAAGGAACAATTCGACCCTAACAATATTGCGGCCTTGTTGAACAAGACAACACCGAGCGGCGGTGGAACCTCAAACTCGCAGCAGCCTGCGTCATTGGGGTCAGATCGCGGTCAGATCGGCGTGCGCATGTCCCAATCCGAGCTCGATGCGCTGCGTTCGCAGGTGGCGCGTTGTTGGAACCCGCCAGTAGGGGCTGTAGGCGCGGAAGAACTCGTGGTCCGTCTTCAGTTCTCCATGAGTGAGAACGGAGAAGTTCAGGGCCAGCCGAAAGTGCTGAATGCCAATGGCAATCCTGCTTTCAATGCTGCGGCCCAGAGTGCAATTCGCGCTGTATATCGCTGCGGTCCATATTCTCTGCCGATTTCCAAGTACGAATCATGGCAGACAATCATTCTCAACTTTGATCCACGCGAAATGCTTGGATACTAAGCCGATTGGATGAAAAGGAGCTAAGGTCAATGTCTGTACAGGCGACCTCAGAGCAAACTGGAAACGCCTTTTTGAGGTGTTTAGTCACGCGGGTGAAGAGCCTTTTCCTGACGGTTCTGGCCAGCGTTGCGCTGCTGAGCCCTGCGCATGCACTGATAGAAATCGATATTACACAAGGTAATCTGGAGCCCATGCCCATTGCCTTGCCAGTGTTTGCGACAAACGGGCCTCAGGCCGATCTTGGCCAACAGATCACAGGCATCGTGACGGCCGACCTGAAACGGTCGGGCTTGTTTCGACCCATTGATCCTGCTGCCCACATCCAGCAAAACATGAATGTTAACAGCTCGCCACGGTTTGGGGACTGGCGCACCATCGGCGCGCAAGCGTTGGTGACGGGTTCGATCAGCCAATTGCCGGATGGGCGTCTCAAGGCAGAATTTCGGCTTTGGGATGTTTATGCCGGTCAGCAGTTGATCGGCCAGCAGTTTTTCACCACACCTCAGAACTGGCGGCGGCTGGCTCACATCATTGCAGATGAGATTTATGAGCGCCTGACCGGGGAGAAGGGGTACTTCGACACGCGCATCGTGTTCGTGGACGAAAGTGGGCCCAAGGATGCTCGGCGCAAGCGACTTGCGATCATGGATCAGGATGGCGCTAATGTGCGGTATCTAACCAATGGTGAGGAGCTGGTTCTGACGCCGCGTTTTTCTCCTGTTTCTCAGGAAATTACATACATGTCCTATTCCGGACAGAACCCCCAAGTCTACCTTCTGAACATCGAGACAGGCCAACGTGAGATTCTTGGAAACTTTCCCGGGATGACTTTCGCCCCACGGTTTTCTCCGGATGGGCAGCGTGTGGTCATGAGTTTGCAGCAAGGGGGCAATGCAAACATCTACATTATGGATTTGCGCACCCGACGTACAACGCGGTTAACCAATACTGCCGCCATCGATACCAGTCCGTCGTTTTCGCCGGATGGGCAAAGGATCGTTTTCGAAAGTGATCGCGGTGGCGCACAGCAGCTATATGTGATGGATGCCAATGGTCAGAACGCTCAACGCATCAGCTTCGGTCCGGGTCGGTATTCCACTCCCGTATGGTCCCCGCGTGGTGATTTGATTGCGTTCACAAAAGTTCATCAAGGTCGGTTCATGATCGGGGTTATGCGTCCAGATGGGAGTGGTGAGCGTGTCTTGACTGAAGGGTTCCACAACGAGGGGCCTGCTTGGTCACCAAATGGCCGTGTGCTCACTTTCTTCCGGGATACACGCGGAGCGCAGGGAGGGCCACAGGTATGGACCGTAGACTTGACGGGCTATAACGAGCAGATTGTCAACACACCCAATTTCGCGTCCGACCCGGCATGGTCGCCGTTGCTGAACTAAAACGAGGGCAATTCTGCTCCAAGCGCTTTTGGGATTGCATGAATCTTTACGGACCATTAACCAACCTTGTGAAGGGCGGATTAACCAAGTTTGGTTAGCAATGGTCAACCCTAATAGAATCTTGGGGATCAGGAGTACTAGGATGTCAAATGTACTATTCGCGCGTGCGGCGCGTTTGGTTGCTGTGGTGACCGTTTGTCTTGTCGCAGCAGCGTGTTCTCAAACCCGCCCGGAACTCGGCGCTAATGGCTCTGTGGTTCCCGGCTCTGGTCAGGACTTTGTCGTGAACGTGGGTGATCGCGTTTTCTTCAAGAACGATCAGTCTTCTTTGTCACCGGAAGCCCGGGCGACTTTGGACAAGCAGGCACAGTGGTTGCAGGCGTATTCCAGCTACACGGTGACCATTGAAGGGCATGCCGACGAGCGCGGAACCCGGCAATACAACATTGCCCTTGGTGCGCGTCGTGCACAGTCTGCCTACGATTATCTCGTTGGCAAAGGTATCAACCCAAGCCGTTTGAAGACAATTTCCTACGGCAAGGAGCGTCCGGTAGCGGTGTGTAATGCTGCGTCGTGCTGGAGCCAGAACCGCCGTGCTGTGACTGTGATCAACAACGCTGGCAGCTAATACACAGCGAAGTGAGGTAAAGAGGGGCGACTTGACCAAAGCGCCCCTTTTTCAGCTCAGGTTGCCCGAAAAATAACCTATGGTGATTTGATAGGGCCAAGTGTCAAAATTTGGCCGATATCAGCATGTTACTAGTAGTTCATCAGTGAATTGGTGCTGCTCGGGAGATTTTGATGACACTGAACCGCAAGGTTGCGACGTATTTTTTAAGTTTCTTTTTGTGTGCAAGCGTTGTGGCTCCCGCGTCGGCGCAGCTTTTCGGATCTGATCGGGATGATGCAGCACAGACCAGCGCGCGTCTTGGACAGCTTGAAGAACAAATCCGGTCGCTGACAGGACAGGTGGAACAGCTTCAGTTCCAGGTGCGTACACTGGAAGATCAATTGCGCAGGGCTCAGGAAGACAACGAGTATCGCCTTCAACAGCTGGAAGGTGGCTCGCCAATAAGCCCGCAACAAAACTCTTCCACGCAGGGGCGTGTAGAGCCTCAGCAACAACCGCAGCAAACAGGCCCACGGGTATCGCGCACCGAGCAAACCCAGAACATTCGCGATACGGCGCAAGGTACAGGGGCCGGGCCTCTGGATCTTTCTGCCTTGGCGCAAGGTAGTAACGGCGCACCGTCCGCTTCTGCGCCCTCTAGCGGCAACGCCTCTGATGGGAACATACTGGTTGCGCCCGGTGGTCCAGATGTAGCGACATTCAATGGTGATGTGCAGTCTTCCATTACAGGCAACCCACGTGCCGACTACAACATGTTCTATGATCTGGTCATGGCGGGTAACTATCCGGCTGCTGCCGAGGGGTTCGATACATTCTTAGGCATGTATCCAGATCATGATTTGGCGCCCAATGCCCAGTATTGGTATGGGGAGAGCTTACTGTCGCAGCGTGACTATCGGGGGGCGGCTGATGCTTTCTTGAAAAGCTACACTGATTACCCGTCGAGTGACATTGCACCTGAAAGCCTGTTGAAGTTGGGGCAATCGTTGTTTGGGCTAGGCGAAAACGATGCGGCGTGTGCGACTTATTCGGAGCTTTTGACCAAGTTTCCATCCGCTTCCAACGAAGTACTGAGTCAGGCAAAGAACGAAAGAAGCCGTGCCAACTGCAAGTGATCGAGCGCACTCACCGATTGGGCCAGATGAAGCCGAGGTGCTGTTTGCCGATCTCGCTGATTTCAAGTCTCTTGTTGTCGCCGTGTCTGGTGGCGCCGATTCCCTAGCATTATTGGTGCTGTTAGCCGAGTGGCGGCGATCACTAGACAATAAACCCGCGCTATTAGCTGTCACAGTCGATCACAAATTGCGCCCCGAAGCAGCTGATGAGGCTCTGGTCGTCAGACAGGTCTGCGATGATTTGGGCATTCCCCATCGTATCGTGACATGGGATGAGCCCAAGCCGTCGAGCAATGTGCAGGCCAAGGCACGGACTGCTCGATACAATCTCTTGGAACAAGCTGCGTGTGAGAGTGGGGCGAGTGCGATCGTGCTTGCTCATCATCTGGATGACCAGGCTGAAACGTTCTTGTACCGGCTTGCTCGTGGCAGTGGTGTTTACGGTCTTGCCGGCATGAGCCGGGTGCGAACTGATACCGAGCCCATGCTGTTGCGCCCTCTGCTCGAAGTGCCGAAAGCGCGGCTTGAGGCGACATTGCGCGCCAAGGCGCTGTCGTGGGTTGAGGATCCCAGTAACTTGGATCCCCACTACGAACGCGTGCGTATTCGTCAATCGATGGCCATGCTTGGAGAGTTGGGTCTTACCGCGGAGAAACTTGCCGATACGGCACGTCGACTGGGACGCGCGCGTTCGGCATTGGATGCGTGGGTCGCGCGTTTCTTTCGTGAAAAGTGTGAAATGCATCCGGCAGGGCCAGTGCGTTTACCGCGCGGAGCACTATCTGAGCTGCCTGAAGAGGTGGGTTTGCGGCTTTTGGCGCGGGTCATTCGCCTTGTCGGGGGCGGTAACTACACGCCGAGATTAAACAAAATTGAGCGTCTTTACACAAAAGTGATCGATTTGTCGTTTGCCTCAGGTGGCGCAACATTGGGGGGCGTACGCGTACACTTGCGACGGACAGATGCATTCTTGTTTAGAGAATTGGGTCGCAACCCTCCCGATGCATTGAGCTTGCCTGAAACAGGGGTGGGGCACTGGGACAATCGGTTCCTGTTTGAGACGCGGAAGGTGCCAGCGGGTAGCGTTATTCAACCTTTAGGGGTTGGTGGGTTTGCCGCCTTTGGACTTCAGCCCCCTCAGGAATGGCCGAAATCTGCCTTTGCCAGTGCGCCGCTTGTTGTAATTCCGGGACAGATGCCCTACATCCCGGTAGTCGATGAACCGGGTGGCGTCATATCTGGCCTTCGCGGACCGAGTTGCCCAACTTGTGTCGTGAAGTTGCTCCATACTGGATTGTCATGACGTTGGGGTATTCAACGTACCCAATACTCTGTCGTACCTTTTGGGGAAATGCCAGAGGTGAGAGGGAGCAGGAATACCTGACAATTAACTGAGGTTTTTTGTCTTAAGAAAATCGAATTGTCGTCGTGTCATTCTTGAGTCCACCTTGGCAGGTCCATCAGTGACCCCTATGTTACGACAAGAGAAAATACGAAACGCGAAGACCTCCGCGCCTCAGCGGTAAAGGGATCGAAATGAACGCAAATTTCAGGAACTTCGCCCTTTGGGTGATCATCGGCCTGCTGCTGATTGCTCTGTTCCAGCTATTCCAAAGCCCAGCCTCCAGAACGAGCGACAATCAAGTCCCGTTCTCCCAGTTTCTCAGTCAAGCTGAGCAAGGGGATGTTCGAGAGGTTACGATTGAGGGACAGCAGATTTCGGGCAGCTACAATAGCGGAGGGTCATTCCAGACCTATGCACCGGACAACGCTCAGTACGTTGAATTGTTGCGCTCGAAGGGCGTCATGATCAATGCTAAGCCGCCCTCCGAGAACTTCTCATTGCTGGGTGCATTGATTTCCTGGTTCCCGATGCTGCTGATTCTCGGTATCTGGATTTTTGTGATGCGGCAGATGCAGGGGTCTGGCGGCAAGGCTATGGGTTTCGGCAAATCGAAGGCAAAGCTGCTGACTGAGACGCAGGGCCGTGTGACCTTCGATGATGTGGCCGGCATTGATGAGGCCAAAGAAGATCTGCAGGAAATCGTTGAGTTCCTTCGCGATCCTCAAAAATTCCAGCGTCTTGGTGGTCAAATACCGCGCGGCTGCTTGTTGGTAGGTCCTCCTGGTACTGGTAAGACGCTTACCGCTCGCGCGGTTGCTGGCGAAGCCAACGTGCCGTTCTTCACGATCTCCGGTTCGGACTTTGTTGAAATGTTTGTGGGCGTGGGCGCTTCCCGTGTTCGCGACATGTTTGAACAAGCGAAGAAAAACGCACCTTGCATCATCTTCATTGACGAAATCGACGCGGTCGGTCGGCATCGTGGTGCTGGTCTTGGCGGCGGCAATGATGAGCGTGAACAGACCTTGAACCAGTTGCTGGTGGAGATGGATGGTTTTGAGCCGAACGAAGGTATCATTATCATCGCGGCAACCAACCGTCCTGACGTTCTTGACCCGGCGTTGTTGCGTCCTGGTCGTTTCGACCGCCAGATCGTGGTTCCAAACCCGGACATCACGGGCCGTGAGAAGATCCTCAAGGTGCACATGCGCAAGGTGCCCCTGGCTCCGGATGTGGATGTTAAAACTCTTGCTCGAGGTACACCCGGTTTCTCGGGTGCTGACCTGATGAATCTGGTGAACGAAGCTGCCCTTCTGGCGGCGCGTCGATCCAAGCGTCTGGTTACCATGGCGGAGTTTGAGGACGCCAAGGACAAGGTGATGATGGGCTCCGAACGTCGGACCTTGGTCATGACCGAAGAGGAAAAGAAGCTGACGGCGTATCATGAGGGTGGCCATGCGCTGGTGGCCCTTCACATGCCGGCCTCTGATCCGATTCACAAGGCCACCATCATTCCGCGTGGCCGCGCGTTGGGCATGGTGATGCGCTTGCCTGAAAAGGATCAGGTATCTCTGACGCGAGCCAAGTGTTATGCGGATCTGGCTGTGGCAATGGGTGGACGTGTGGCTGAAGAGATGATTTTTGGCTACGAAAAGGTAACCTCTGGTGCCTCTGGCGATATTCAGATGGCAACCAAGCTTGCCCGTGCCATGGCAACTCAGTATGGCATGTCAGACAAATTGGGCCCGCTTCTGTATGGCGAGAACCAAGAGGAGGTCTTCCTCGGCCACTCGGTTGCCAAGAACCAGAACGTATCTGATGAAACGCAGCAACTGGTAGATGAAGAAGTCAAACGCTTCGTGAACGAAGGATACGAAACTGCCAAGCGCATTCTTTCGGAACATGAAGATGAGCTGCACATCATCGCCAAGGGATTGATTGAATACGAAACCTTGTCTGGTGATGAAATTCGCAAACTGCTTGAAGGCGAGCCGCCTGTTCGGGATTCGGGAGATGATGTGCCTCCCGCTCGGTCTTCCGGTATTCCGTCTACCGGATCCAAGCGCTCTGGCGGTGAAGCCAGTGGCGATGGGCTGGAGCCTCAGCCACAGGGCTGAGCCAGTGCTCTTGTACAAGATGCAAACGCCCGGTGGAAAACCGGGCGTTTTTGCGTTTCTAGAGGATTGTATTGCCTACATTTGCCAGTTGGTAACAAAAGAAAACATTTTTTGACCCCACAAGCGGCCATGATGATTGTATCAAGCCAAGTACCAACGAGTTTTTGGTGTTTGACCGTGTAAGGTTTGACGTCTGACAACAGACACAAGCCGTGACTAGCTTGATCGCCTTCGGGCTTTCGCGTCAACGGATCTGAGCACCTGAGAGTAAATAGGACAAGCGCATGTCGCGAACATATTTTGGTACCGATGGTATCCGCGGAACGGCAAATAAATGGCCAATTACGCCGGATATCGCTCTGAAAGTGGGGATGGCCGCTGGCGTTACGTTTCGTCGCGGCAAATATCGCCATCGCGTTGTGATCGGAAAAGATACGCGTCTTTCAGGATACATGATCGAAAACGCTTTGGTGGCTGGTTTTACGGCAGCTGGGTTGGATGTTTTCATTCTGGGACCGATGCCAACGCCGGCGGTTGCCATGTTGACCCGTTCGCTGCGTGCTGATCTCGGCGTTATGATTTCCGCGTCTCACAATCCGTTTGAAGACAATGGGATCAAGTTCTTTGGACCCGACGGCTTCAAGCTCTCCGATGAGACGGAAGTTGAAATCGAGCGTTTGATTGATGCGGATGATCTGTCCAGTGTGTTGGCGCCCCCAGAAGAACTCGGCCGGGCAAAACGTATTGATGGCGTACGCGATCGCTATATGGAGTTCGCGAAACGTACACTACCCCGAGATATTTCGCTTGAAGGTATGCGAGTTGTGATCGACTGCGCTCACGGCGCGGCCTACAAGGTGGCGCCAGAAGTGCTTTGGGAGCTGGGGGCCGAGGTTTTCCCGATTGGTGTGGAACCTAATGGCTTTAACATCAACAAGGAATGTGGTTCTACCTCGGTTGATGCGTTGTGCCGCAAGGTCCATGAGGTTCGGGCGGATATCGGTATAGCGCTGGATGGGGATGCGGACCGCGTTATCATCGCCGATGAACGCGGACGTATTGTCGATGGCGACCAGTTGATGGCGGTCGTTGCTCAGTCATGGCAAGAAGATAATCGTTTGTCCGCCCCCGGAATAGTTGCAACTGTCATGTCCAATCTGGGGTTGGAGCGGTATCTGAATGACATCGGCTTGCAGCTTGCTCGCACCAAGGTGGGTGATCGCTACGTGGTGGAACACATGCGTGCCCACGGCTTCAATGTGGGGGGGGAGCAGTCAGGCCATATCGTCCTCTCTGATTTTGCGACCACTGGAGATGGCTTGGTTGCAGCCCTGCAGTTGCTCGCTTGCGTGAAGAAACACGACAAGCCGGTTTCGGAGGTCTGCAACAGGTTTGAACCGGTGCCTCAAATCTTGAAGAATGTGCGATACAACGGCGGCCAGCCGCTGCAGAATGAAGAGGTTCAGGCTGCAATCAAGGCTGGCGAGGAGCGCATGGGTACTTGCGGACGCCTCGTTATTCGCGCCTCTGGCACTGAACCGTTGATCCGCGTCATGGGTGAGTGTGATGATGCGGCTCTACTGGGAGATGTGGTGGCGTCCATTGCGGGAGCTGTTGAAGCAGCTGCGTGAGTATTTCATATCTTTGTTAAGCAAAAGGCTGTCCCGTGGGCAGCCTTTTCTATTTGATGGCAACGTGCTACCGAGCGTTAATTCTTTGTTTACGTTAAAATTTACAGTAAATCACCATAGTTAATTTATAGGTAATTATTATCATGTCTACTGACCTCGAGTTTTGAGTAGGGCTGCAGCCGGGAGGCGCGGCCGCCAGAAGGGGCAGAAACATGAAATCGATAGTTCGCGTAGTTTCGTTCGCTTGTGCCGCTGCAGCGGCAAGCGCCGTTTGGGCTGCTGATCTTCCCGAGCCGGTAATCGAACATGTGCCGGTGGTGCCGGAAGCAAGCAACAGCGGTTGGTACTTGCGCGGTGACATTGGGTACAAGGTTTATACTCAACCGGATGCAGGTTTTGCGCATGTCGGTTTCTATGATGAAGATATGGATCCGACGGGTGTTGTCGGCGTTGGTGCAGGCTATCGCTTCAATGACTACCTGCGAACTGATGTGACCTTGGACTACGAGTGGGATTCGGATTTCTATGCGAATGCGGCTTGTATCAGTTCCTGTGTAGGTTCCAGTGCCGCATCGGATGAGTATGCCACCCTCGATGTGTGGACGGTTCTTTGGAATGTCTATGCGGATCTGGGGCAATACAACGGCTTTTCGCCGTATGTAGGGGCGGGTATTGGTGCGTCCTACGTGAATGTTGATTCAGTCAAAGCGATCAATGATGGCGGTGCACGCGTTGCATATCCGGGGGGCTCGAACTGGAACTTTTCGTGGGCTCTTATGGCTGGTGTGGGGTACTCAATCAGCCCCCATTGGCACATCGACGCTGGTTATAGGTACTTGAACATCGGTGACGCCAAAACCAAGAAATTCACTGATGCGGGGGCCACGGACTCCATCGAATACCGCGATCTGTCGGCTCATGAGTTCCGTGTTGGAATGCGCTACGAGTTCGGTCCGAGCTATGCCGACTATACACCTGGGCCGGTCGTGTCCAAATACTGATCCGCCGGAAATAGCGAATGCAAAACGGGGTCTGCATCAGCAGGCCCCTTTTTTATTGCCGGTCAAAAGGCCCGTCTGAACCGATTCTCAAGGTGATTCGATCATTTGGGATAAAAAATACAGTCAAAAATACTGAGTCGTAACCCTTTGAAATTCATAAGTTTATTTCTTTGCATTCGGTGTGCGCGCAAGTTCTGAAAACTGAAGAAGCGCAAAAGTTTGTTGACCGAACCTTTGGTTTCACATAGACCCGTCGGTGGGACACCCCTCCCCAACGAGGGGCACCTATCTGAAAGGGTAGTCACATGACGAATATTGAAGTGCCGGCTGTTAAACCGGCAAACCCGAACTTTTCTTCGGGCCCGTGCGCGAAGCGTCCTGCTTGGACGCCTGCCGTTTTGAATGACGCGCCTCTGGGCCGTTCCCACCGAGCTAAAATTGGTAAAGCCAAGCTGGCAGAAGCCATTGAACTTACTCGTGAAGTTCTTGAGGTACCTGCTGACTACCGTATCGGCATTGTACCTGCATCCGATACCGGCGCCGTTGAAATGGCGATGTGGTCTATGCTTGGCGCCCGTCCTGTTGACATGCTGGCATGGGAAAGCTTCGGTTCGGGGTGGGTAACTGATGTTATCAAGCAGTTGAAGCTGACTGATGCCCGGGTACTGGACGCCCCATATGGCGAGATTCCCGACCTGACACAGGTAAACCCAGCACACGACGTTGTTTTCACTTGGAATGGAACGACCTCTGGCGTTCGGGTACCGAATGCGGATTGGATCGCTGCGGATCGCGAAGGTCTGGTGATTTGTGATGCTACTTCCGCGGCGTTCGCGCAGGAGCTGGACTATTCCAAGCTAGATGTTATTACGTATTCTTGGCAGAAGGTTTTGGGGGGTGAAGGTGCTCACGGCATTCTGATCTTGTCACCCCGCGCTGTTGAACGGCTGGAAACCTATACTCCAGCTTGGCCTCTGCCAAAGATCTTCCGCATGACAAAAGGCGGAAAGCTCATCGAAGGTATCTTCGAGGGTGCCACCATCAACACGCCAAGCATGCTCTGCGTCGAAGACTACATTGACGCGTTGAAATGGGGCAAAGACCTTGGCGGTTTGAAAGCCCTTGTGAACCGGGCTGACGCAAACGCAAATGCAATCGCTATGTGGGTGGAACGTACCGACTGGGTAGACTTCCTTGCCGTGGATCCCGCAACGCGGTCAAACACATCTGTGTGCTTGAAAATCGTTGATGCAGATGTTGTCGCTTTGCCGGAAGACAAGCAGGCCGCGTTTGCCAAGGCAATCGTCTCCACGCTTGACGCACAGGGCGTAGCCTACGACATCGGTGCTTATCGCGATGCGCCTTCGGGTTTGCGCATTTGGGCCGGTGCGACGGTTGAAACTTCCGATGTGGAAGCTCTGCTGCCTTGGCTGGACTGGGCGTTTGCCTCGGAAAAAGCAAAGTTGGTGGCCGCTGGCTGAACAAGCCGCATCGCCCTTAATTCTTGAGAATTACTGAAGAGAAATGGAATGCTCTGGCGCCAGACGGTGCCAGGCCTGTCCTTCTGCACGAGAGGAATGTCCTATGGCTCCTAAGGTACTGATTTCCGATAAGCTTTCCGCTGCTGCCGTTGAGATTTTCAAAGAGCGCGGCTGTGAAGTTGATTTCCTGCCCGATGTGGGCAAAGACAAGGAGAAGCTGGCTGAGATCATCGGCCAATATGATGGGTTGGCGATCCGTTCCGCAACCAAGGTAACTGAGAAGATCCTTGCTGCGGCGGACAACCTCAAGGTGGTCGGTCGTGCTGGTATCGGTGTTGATAACGTTGACATTCCCGCGGCGACGGCCAAGGGTGTTATCGTCATGAACACCCCGTTCGGCAACGCGATCACCACCGCCGAACATGCCGTTGCAATGATGTTTGCCGTAGCGCGCCAGATTCCGGCTGCAGATGCTTCCACTCAGGCTGGGAAATGGGAAAAATCAAAGTTCATGGGAACTGAGATTACCTCAAAAACCTTGGGGCTGATTGGCTGCGGCAATATTGGATCCATCGTCGCGGATCGCGCGATTGGTTTGAAGATGCGCGTGATTGCATTTGATCCATTCCTGTCCGAGGAACGGGCTCAGGATATTGGTGTTGAGAAGGTGGATCTCGATACACTTTTGGCCCGTGCTGATTTCATCACGCTGCATACGCCTTTGACGGACAAGACACGCAATATCATCGATGCGTCCGCAATCGAAAAGATGAAGCATGGCGCTTATCTCATCAACTGCGCGCGAGGCGGTCTGGTCGACGAAGTTGCCTTACGGGCTGCTCTGGATTCCGGCAAGGTTGGCGGTGCTGCCATTGACGTGTTCGCTGAAGAGCCTGCCAAGGAAAACCCTCTGTTTGGTGCGCCGAATGTCGTTTGCACGCCGCATCTTGGAGCATCGACGTCTGAGGCTCAGGAAAATGTTGCCTTGCAAGTTGCAGAGCAAATGGCGGATTACCTGATCAAGGGTGCTGTATCCAATGCGCTCAACATGCCGTCAATTACTGCTGAAGAAGCGCCGAAGTTGACGCCATTTGTCAAACTCGCCGAACTACTTGGGTCATTTGCCGGTCAGGCCACGGAGACGGCGATCAAGGGCATCCGCATCGAATATGAGGGCGATGTGGCAGAGATGAATGTAAAGGCACTTACTGCTGCTGCCGTGACGGGTGTCTTGCAGCCACTCCTGCAGACGGTGAACATGGTTTCTGCGCCCGTGATGGCAAAAGAACGTGGTATAACCATCGAAGATATCCGGCGTGAACAGCATGGTGTTTATGAGAACTACATTCGCTTGACGATCATAACGGAACGACAAGAACGCTCTGTTGCCGGTACTGTGTTCTCTGATGGCAAGCCGCGTATCATCCAGATCAAGGGCATCAACATGGAGGCCGAGCTGGGCGCCAACATGTTGTATGTGACAAATGATGACAAGCCGGGCTTCATTGGTCAGCTCGGGTCTATCCTCGGCGAAGCAGGCGTAAACATCGCCACGTTCAATCTGGGGCGTAAAGCCGAGGGTGAACAGGCGATCTGTCTTGTGGAGGTCGACGGTGAGATTCCCGCAGATGCGTTGGAAAAGATTGCTGCGATCGGTCAGGTGAATCAGGTCAAGCAACTGCACTTCTAATAGGTTGCGAAAGAATCAAAAAAGATAATCAGAACCTTCCAGAAGGTCGGCGGGTCCCGGAATCGGGGCCCGCTTTTTCATGCGCGGCCTACCCTCAGGCGCCGGATGAGGCGTCCATCCATGATCAAGAGGGCCAGTGCGATCAGAACGATCCCTATCCATTGGTTGGGTTCGAGCCTCTCGTTCAAGAATACCGTTCCCAGAAGGATCGCGCTGACAGGAACCAGAAAAGTGACCAGTGCGGCGTTCGTTGCGCCCGCCCGTTGAAGAATTCTGAAGTACAACAGATAGGCCAAGGCGGTTGAAAGAATGGCGAGAACGGCAATTGCGCCCCAGATCTGACTGGGCACGGTGGCAAGCTGTGTGGGCGAGGTGGTGAACAAGATCAAGGGTGCCAAGATGACTGTGGACCCTGAGAGTTGTCCTGTAGCTATGGTGAGCGGCGGCAGTGCTTTAAGGCGCTTTGCCATGGTTGCGGCGATGGCATAGGACAGCGCGGCACCTAGACAAGCCACTTGTGGAACAATGCGTTCTGTTGCCCCAAGAAGTGCGTCTGCCCCCAACATGAGAGCGACGCCGCAAATGCCTATCAAACCAGCGAGAACCTTGGCAGTGCTTAAACGCTCATCCCGGGTCATCTGGTGTGCGACCAGCATTGTGAAGATGGGCGTAAAAGCATTGAGAACTGATGCCAGACCTGATGCTATGTGTTGTTGGCCCCAAAACAGGAGTGAGAATGGGATAACGTTGTTGACGAGCCCCAGGCCGAGAAATTTAAGGGGCCAACTGCCGTGCAGCGGCAACGACTCTCCGAAAACCACAAGAACCAACCATAGTATGGTCGCGGCAATCAGGACCCGGAAAAACACAAGGGTGACTGGTGGCATGAATTCGACTGCGATCTTGGCGAGGAAAAAGGAGCCTCCCCAAAGCAGTGACAGACAGAGCAGCATGGCGGCGGAAACGAGATCAATTTTGGGGGCAGGTGTCATGTCCACTCCAATCGTATTCGGCTTGCCCGAGCGGGCCGGCACGGCGGAGTAGATAGGCAACGCCAGCTAACAACAACCCGATTTGCGAGTTGCGTCCGACACCTTCCTTTAAGAGGAAGCAATAAGCCGCAGTGAAGCTTGGGAAAAGAACCGCTCAAAGGACTCGTCAGATGCGTTTGTTGGGGCTATAAGACCAAGGAAATGCCCCGGGCTTTCCACCCGGGGTTTCGTGTGTTGTGATATACGTTTGTGTGCCAGAGCAAACAAATAAGAGGGCATAGCCGAACAGGTTATGCCAACCGCCGCCGTAGGAGGGCGAAAATCCATGGCCAATGTCGTAGTTGTCGGCTCCCAGTGGGGCGACGAAGGTAAAGGCAAGATCGTTGACTGGCTTTCCGAGCAGGCTGACGTCATCGTCCGGTTTCAAGGGGGGCACAATGCGGGCCACACTCTTGTCATTGACGGTGTGAGCTACAAGCTGTCTCTGCTACCTTCCGGTGTTGTGCGTGGCAAACTATCTGTCATCGGTAACGGTGTTGTTGTCGATCCGCATGCGCTTGTCTCTGAGATTGAACGTTTGAAAGAACAGGGTGTGGAGATCACCCCGGACATTCTTCGAGTCGCTGACAATGCCACTTTGATCCTTTCGGTTCATCGTGAGCTGGATGCACTTCGCGAAAATGCTGCCTCCAAGGAAAACCGCATCGGCACAACGAAACGCGGTATCGGTCCGGCTTACGAAGACAAGGTGGGGCGCCGTGCTGTGCGCGTGATGGATCTGGCCAACCTTGAAACATTGCCGGGCAAGATCGATCGCATGCTGGTTCATCACAACGCGCTGTTGCGCGGTCTTGGCGAACCTGAAATCTCTGCTGATGACCTTTACAAAGAGCTGGCAAGCGTTGCTGAAAAGATCCTGCCGTACATGGATCGCAGCTGGCAGATTCTTGATGAAGCACGGCGTGCAGGTAAGCGTATCTTGTTTGAAGGGGCGCAAGGCGCACTGCTGGACAACGACCACGGGACTTACCCCTTTGTGACTTCTTCCAATACGGTTTCCGGGCAGGCGGCTGCCGGATGTGGTCTTGGACCAAATTCCATCGACTACGTTTTGGGGATTACCAAGGCGTATACCACCCGTGTTGGGGAAGGGCCGTTCCCGACTGAACAGCAGAACGAGGTTGGCGAATTTCTAGGCACTCGCGGTCATGAGTTCGGCGTTGTCACTGGGCGCAAGCGCCGCTGCGGGTGGTTCGACGCTGTCATCGTTCGTCAAACGGTTTGTACCAGCGGCATCAGCGGGATTGCGCTTACCAAGCTGGACGTTTTAGATGGTCTTGATGAAATCAAAATCTGTGTAGGTTACGAGCTTGACGGCGAGCGCATTGATTATCTGCCAGCTTCGCAAGGGGCACAGGCGCGGGTTGTTCCGATCTACGAAACGCTGCCAGGTTGGAAGGAAACTACCAAGGGTGCACGCAGCTGGGCAGACCTGCCAGCGCAGGCTGTAAAGTACGTGCGGCATGTTGAGGAGTTGATTGGTGCGCCTGTTGCATTGCTCTCGACGAGTCCTGAAAGAGATGACACAATTCTCGTTCAGAATCCTTTTCAAGATTAAGCCGTTAGCACAGTAACCGCGGGGGCTATGGACGGATCAATGGCGGACTACTATTCCGTTTTAAAGAAGACAATCAACGGTCTTCAGGAAAATACGGGCTCTGCGAGGCGCGGTGTATATCAGCGCGCGCGCTCGGCTATCGTTAAGCAGCTGCAAAATTATGATCCACCTCTGACGCCCTCGCAGATTACTGAGGAACAGCTGAAGCTGGAAGAAGCTATCCGCAAGGTCGAAGCTGAAGCCGCGCGTGCTTCACTCGGTCTTGGGGCGGCTTCCTCCCCCCAGCCGGTACAACCAACTTCGGCACCGAAACCACCGGCTGCGCCGCACAGCTATGGCGCGGCCAAAACCGGCGGCCCGACCGAGACACAGCCCGCCGGTACTCCTTCGGGCTCACAACCCACGCCTTCAGCCGGGGCTGGCGAAGGTCCACAAAAGCCGTCCGCGGATACCGCTTCTCACGCCGCTGAAAAACCTGATGAAGGTCAGGACGTTTTCAAGCAGGCGGTCAAGGCAGCCTCCGATTTGGGGAGCGCAGCCCACCAAGCCAATCAGAAGGCCAGAGAACACTTTCCCGAAGCGCCTCGCGAAAAACGTGAGCCTGAATTTGACAGTGAGGCGTCCCAAGCGCCGAGCAAAACAGAATCGCCGGAAGCCAAAGCAAGCCCGGCGTCCTCCAAGCGTCCTGCTCGTGAAGAGGACTTGTGGGTGCCTGGTGAAGCGCGCAAGCAAGCACGTGGGGATGACGATACTTCTCCAAAGCCGGAAACGCCAAAAAGTGTCTCCAGGGAGCGTCCACGCGGTCAATCCAAGCGCACTGCGGCAAAGGCTGCGTCGGCATCAGCCTCGATCAATGATGAGGGTCTCAAACCTTCGCGCATGCCGCAGTTGATTGGCCTGTTGATCGTACTCGCGCTGCTCGGTGCCGGCGGGTACGCGCTATATTCTCAAAAAGATGATTTGATGGCGCTCATTGAGCCTGTTCAGGAAGAAACCGACAGTGAAGCGCCCCCTGCTGAGCCTGCCCAACCGGCAGAACCGCAGATCAAGAAGAACACCGACCGGTTGTTGAACGATGATGGGTCTCAGGTTTCACCGGATGCGCGTGCGGTAACAACCGAACGTGTGACATCTGTCAGTCGTGATGTGACAGATGACGCTGCATCAACGGATGCCCCAACACCTGCGGCGCCGCAACCGCAGGAAATTCCTGCAGCCGAAGAACTGGACTCGGTGAGCGTGCGAACTGATACGGTTCGTCCGGCGGAGCGCATCACGGAGCAGGACACACAAACGGCCGTGGCTCAGCAAGGTATTCTTTACGAGGAAGCCGCTACGCCCGGTGAATCCGGGACAGCCTCGCGCGGCAATGTGATCTGGACCCTGGAGCCTGCCGGGAGCGGCAAGCAAATGGTAAAGGCCGTTGCTGTTATGCATGAACGCAATGTTACCGTCACTATGTCGCTCAAGCCAAATACGGACGACTCCTTGCCTGCCAGTCATTTGTTAGAGCTGCAGTTTGACTTGCCGGGTGATTTCAGCGGGCAGGGCATCTCCGAAGTGCCGGGCATCATTATGAAGCCGACCGAACAGGCTCGGGGCGAACCGTTGGCGGGTGCTGCGGTCAAGGTTTCCGATAATTTTTTCTGGATTGCCTTGTCCGATGCCGAAGCTGAACGCGTTACCAACATGAAGCGCTTGCAAGAGCGGGAGTGGATTGACATTCCCTTGCTTTACAACAACGGCAAACGTGCGATCCTGACGTTTGAAAAGGGTGTTGCGGGTAACCGCGTGATTTCGAAGGCCATGGAAAGCTGGAACTAAACTGGCTGCATGATCTTTGTGACTAAGGCAAAAGCGCCGGGTGTTGTTCGCCGGCGCTTTTTGTTTGACGGTTCCGGTTAATTCGATTGATGCTCTTGAAAACTTACGGATAATCTATAGGTTAGTGCGTATCCGAGGGGTGCTTCCGTGTGGAAGCTGAGATGGCAGTGCCGAACCCTTAGAACCTGATCCGGGTAATGCCGGCGAAGGGACAGGAACCCCAAGCCTATTTATTCCCGGGTCTCCATTACCGACGTGCGATGTGCACTTTGAGGAGATCCACATGACGCCACTTTCAAGTCTCATCGGAACGGTCTGTCAAAGCGGCCGGCAAACTGCATCCTGTTTGGTTGCGGTGTGATGACACAAGTTGTCTGGAGAGCCCTTCGCTTGTGCGGGGGGATAGCCGTTTTTGTTTTGATTTGGGAACTCGTCGTCCGGGCATTCGCGCTGCCGCCATTCATGCTGCCTTCGCCGTTTTCGGTTTATGCGGCATTTGTGGATCAATGGGCCTTTCTGATGAAGCATGCCGCCATCACGGCTGGAGAAACCGTTCTTGGGTTTCTCTTTGGCGTGGGGGCAGGGGTGTTGTTGGCCTTGATGATGAGTGCTTCCGACCTCATGCGCCGCCTCATGTTGCCTCCGATTACGGCAACTCAGTCCTTGCCCGTGTTTGCCATCGCACCACTGCTGGTGTTGTGGTTTGGGTTTGGTCTGGCGTCGAAGGTGGTCATGGCCGTTATCGTGATCTTCTTCTCGGTTACATCCACTTTTCATGATGGTTTGCGGCGCACGGATCCCGCCTTCTTGGATCTGGCGCACTTGTATCGGCTCAACCGATGGCAAAGGCTGCGGTTCATTCGCATTCCCGCCGCTTTGCCTGCTTTGGCCTCCGGCATTCGCATCGCGGCCGTTTTTGCCCCGATCGGGGCGGTCGTGGGCGAATGGGTTGGGGCCAAGGGCGGTTTGGCATTCATCATGCTGCAGTCGAATGCGCGCATGCAAACAGACACGATGTTTGCCGCGTTGATCCTTCTGGCCATCATGGTTCTTTTGCTTCGCGCCCTTGTCGAAATGGCAGTGGTGCGCCTCATTCCCTGGCAACAGGAAAAAACGTGAGAAAGGCTTTTATCATGAAGCGATTGATCGCTTTGTTCTTCGCCGCCTTCCTGGCGAGCGGTCTTCAGGCTCAAGCCGAGGAAAAGCTTAGAGTGCTTCTGGACTGGTTTGCCAACCCGGACCATGCGCCGCTGGCTGTGGCCCAGTCCCGTGGGTTCTTCGAGGCTCACGGCCTCGAGGTCGAGTTGCTGGAACCAGCAGATCCCGCCATGCCACCAAAGCTGGTTGCTGCAGGGCAGGGCGATATTGCCATTTCCTACCAGCCGGTCCTGCATGCGCAGATAGATGAAGGTATGCCATTGGCTCGCATCGGTACGCTGATTGCCACGCCTTTGAATACGCTGATCGTGCTTGAGGAAGGCCCCATTGACACATTGGAAGACCTCAAGGGGAAACGCGTTGGGTATTCGGTGTCCGGCTTTGAGGACGCCATGCTGGGTGCCATGCTCCAACAAGCGGGACTTGCCGTGGAGGATGTTGAACTCATCAACGTAAATTTCTCTTTATCGCCGAGCCTGCTCGCCGGTCAGGTGGATGCCATCATTGGCGGCTATCGGAACTTCGAGCTGAACCAGCTCGAGATCAAAGGATCAAAAGGGCTTGCCTTTTATCCCGAGGAGAATGGGGTGCCTCCCTATGATGAGCTGATTATGGTTGCTCATAAGGATAAAACGGGGGATCCAAGGCTTGCCAAATTCATGGCTGCACTGGAAGAGGCGACAATCTACCTGCTCAATCATCCGCAAGATTCCTGGGAGGCTTTCCTTGAGCTCTACCCCAACCTGGATGATGAACTGAATCGCCGCGCGTGGGCGGATACACTTCCCCGATTTGCAAAACGCCCCGCAGCTCTGGATGCAGGGCGATACGAGCGGTTTGCGGCCTTCATGAAGGAAGCGGGGTTGATTGATCAAACTCCGCCCGTGGAGACCTACACCAGCGTTGTCTACTAATAAAAAAGCCCCGGCGCTGCTTGCGTTCGGGGCTTTGTTGCATCCAAATAAACCTCCACCTTTGTGGAGGTCTTTGACTTTTGTTGTGGTCTATGCCTCTCAGGAACTGGCCAAAAGGTTTTCCTGATTGCTCTGCGCCTGTGCTTGGGCAGCTTGCATCACTGCCTTCTGCACTTTCTCAAAAGCGCGCACTTCAATCTGGCGTACGCGTTCGCGGCTCACACCAAACTCTTCGGAGAGCTCTTCCAGCGTGAGCGGATCTTCTGAGAGACGCCGGGCTTCGAAGATACGTCGTTCCCGATCATTGAGAACAGCCATGGCTTCCTTCAGCATGCCGCGGCGGGCGTCATACTCTTCCTGCTCTGCAAGAATGGATTCCTGACTTTCACCGTCGTCGACCAGCCAATCCTGCCATTCTCCGGATTCGCCTTCAGTGGAGCGCAGCGGCGCGTTCAACGATGCGTCCCCGCCCAAACGACGGTTCATGTTGACCACTTCATCCTCATTAACGCCGAGGGTGGTCGCGATTTCCTTGATTTGGTCAGGGCGCAGGTCGCCATCATCCAGCGCCTGGATCTTGCCCTTGAGGCGGCGCAGGTTGAAGAACAGCCGCTTCTGGTTAGCGGTTGTTCCCATTTTTACGAGGGACCATGTGCGTAGTATGTACTCTTGAATCGACGCCTTGATCCACCACATTGCATAGGTAGCAAGGCGGAAACCCTTATCCGGTTCAAAGCGTTTTACCGCCTGCATAAGGCCGACGTTGCCCTCGGAGATAACCTCTCCAAGCGGGAGACCATACCCGCGGTAACCCATGGCAATCTTGGCGACAAGGCGAAGATGTGAATTTACGAGCCGCTCGGCGGCTTCGGCTTCCCCGTGCTCCTTGTACCGCTTGGCGAGCATATACTCTTCCTGCGGTTGAAGCATGGGAAACTTGCGGATTTCGTCCATGTAGCGGCTGAGGCCGCCCTCTGCGGACGAGACTACCGGTAAGTTCCGGGCCATCTAAGCACCCCTTTCTATCCATGAGTGTTCCCCGTGCCCCCGTGGCACCTATTGGGCAAACACGTTCCAGTGCCTCTACTGTGAGCACACCAGACATCACCATATGGGGGTATTATGGCTTATTCGCTACCTCTTTGTGGAGAAAATTTGTCCTAAGCAGCCCGTAGAAGTGAGAGAAGTGTTGCAAAATCTTCTGGGACTGGGGTTTCGAAACGCATGACCTTTCCCGTGCGGGGGTGCTCGAACACCAACAAGCCAGCGTGCAGGGCTTGCCTTGAAAAACCGGCCAGCGCCGAGCGGGCTGGTTCCTCAAACCGGTTGTGCCGCGTTTTGAAGCCAGCGCCATAGTCCATGTCACCGATCAGCGGATGACCCAAGTGGGCCATATGCACACGAATTTGATGAGTGCGTCCCGTCTCAAGACGGCACTCAACCAGGCTCGCAAGCGAATCAGTGTCCTGCGGGCCGAACCGTTCAAGCACCTTCCAATGGGTGATTGCGACGCGGCCAGCCGTTTTTACCACAGCAATCTTTTGCCGATTTGCCAGTGATCTGGCGAGGTTCGCATTTATGATGCCCTGTGCGGCCATTGGTGCGCCCCACACCAATGCTTTATAAGCGCGCTCCAGCGGTCCTGTGCGGCCGTGATCCGCAAATTGAGCTGCCAGTCCTTGATGAGCCGCATCGTTCTTGGCCACGACCAGAACGCCGCTGGTGTCCTTATCCAGTCGGTGAACTATGCCCGGTCGCTTAACACCGCCGATTCCTGACAGGCTTTCACCACAGTGATGAAGCAAGGCGTTTACAAGTGTCCCGTCCGGGTTACCCGCCCCAGGATGTACCACAAGCCCTGCCGGCTTGTTGACTACGATAACCTCTGAATCTTCATAGAGGATATTCAGAGGGATGTTTTGCGGCAGCGGTTCGGCCGCCTCGGGTTCGGGAACTTCAACAGACAGCAGGTCGCCTTCGTTGACCCTGTGTTTGGGCTCCACTATTTTGCGATCGCCGACATGAACATGTCCGGCGCGAATGAGAGCTTGCAGCCGGTTGCGGCTGAAGTCGGATAGGTGCGCGGCCAATACGGCATCCAAACGCTTCCCCGCCTCCTGTGCCCCGACAGTGGTGAAGGCCATGGTGTCTTCGCCCGGCTCTGCAGATGTATGGTTAGGCGAAACGCCGTTTGGAGAATACTTGCTCATGCGTGATCCTGTTGATGACAGCGCAGATTTGGTTGAAGACGAGGCATTAGATCCTGCAGCTCAGCGGATCCAGCAAAAAATGCGACGCCTGTTGATGGGGTCTAGCCTTGTCATGCTTATTGGCTTCGTGGCCGTGTTCGCTGCCATTTTCTACAAGATATCTGCGGGGAGTAATAGTGTCAGCGCAGAGGCGGTTGCCGCGACGATTGCGTTAAGCCCAGATGCGAAAGTCTTGCAGGTGGCGTTGTCGGAAGGCCAGTTGGTCTTGTTGGTGAATGAAGGAGCCGGCCAAGCGCTAATCTATGTGGATCCTGTGACGGGTAAAAAACTGGGTCGGACCGATTTTATGGCAAGATAGGTGGAAAAAGTCTCATTCATCGATGCAAGGGGGGTTGCCAAGCCGGAAGTTACCGATTAAATCCCCCTCATCGCACGAAGCGAAGCGCAGGCGCCCATCGTCTAGCGGTTAGGACGCCGCCCTTTCACGGCGGAAACAGGGGTTCGATTCCCCTTGGGCGTACCATTCGCTTGCTTCATGTGATCCGCGAAATGCGACAATTGTCGCAGCGCTTGTTAAGTGAGCGCCCATCGTCTAGCGGTTAGGACGCCGCCCTTTCACGGCGGAAACAGGGGTTCGATTCCCCTTGGGCGTACCACTTTTTTCATCTCTCCAATAAGCTTCATATCTAGCAGGTCGTAGCGCCAAACGATGTTGTGTTTGACGTCACCGTCCATGCTGTCTTTGCGTTCTTATTAGAACCAACGCCCTTTGAGGCCAGCACCCAAATGGCTGCAGTCGCTTTTTTTCGGAGATTTCGGGGCGCTTTCGGGGTAGTCGGCGACCGGGTCGTCTTGATGTTGAACGTAATCGGCGAGCGAGTTTTTCAGCTCCTCAGCCCATTTGCGGTAATCATCCAAGGTTTCGCTGCCCGGCTCGCAATTGCTGTAAAGACGCTCTTGAGCGGCGGCGACTTGCGTGCACAGAGATGCGTTCTTTGTGTTGTCAGTTAGCTCGGAGCTATGTTCTGCACCCTGTCTCATAACGACGACCTCCAGTACGGTTTGCCTCGCAGTGACCAGCATTCGCTGCCCATAACTCTGTCGAATGTCGCAAAAAATGAATAATCTGAAGTCCCGATGATGGGCTATTAATAGTCCCGAAGCATCAGATGGTGCAATAGCCCAGAGGCCGGATATTCGCTATTCAGGAAGGGCTTTTCCGCGATATGCGTTAGCTCATTGAAAAGACTTGGCAAGACTCTATCGTGGGCTCTGAATAAGTTTTAACAGGACCTGAATAATGTTGGTAGCGCGGCACAATTCCATTCTTGATCTGGCTCGCAGCCACGGCCGGGTTGAGGTTGACGATCTTTCGGAGCGCTTCTCCGTCAGCCCGCAAACGATACGCAAGGATCTGAATGATCTTTGCGAGCAGGGGCTGTTGTCGCGTGTGCACGGTGGTGCCGTGTTGGCCTACGGTGTTGAAAATGTGGGCTATGCAACCCGAAAGGACCTGGCTGGGCGTGAAAAGGAAGCCATCGGCCGTGCAGCGGCGGAACTCATCCCCAATGGGGCATCGCTGTTTGTAAACATCGGTACTACGACAGAAGCCGTCGCTCGGGCTTTGGTTCAGCACTCAGGTTTGATGGTGATTACAAACAACCTCAATGTGGCTGTGACCCTGCGCCCGTTTTCACAGAACCAGGTTGTTATCGCTGGTGGTGTTGTGCGCGCCAGTGACGGCGGTGTCGTTGGAGAAGCCGCAGTAGACTTTATAAATCAGTTCAAGGTCGATTATGCGGTCATTGGCACGTCCGCTCTTGATGCGGATGGCGCACTGCTCGACTTCGACTACCGGGAAGTGAAGGTGGCTCAGGCGATCATCGCCAATGCTCGTCATGTTATTCTGGTTGCTGATACCAGCAAGTTTGATCGCTCCGCACCCGTGCGTGTCGGTCACATGGAGCAGATCGATACCTATGTGTGCGATCGGATGGAGGATCCTCGGATCCGGAAACTGATGCAGACCTGGGAAGTCCGGCTGATCGAAGCGCTTGATCAGGAGAAAGACCCGGCTGGGCCGCTAACCTGAAACGGGATGGTTGAGCGCCTGTCCCAAGGGAAGGGCAGGTAACGCCTAGTCTTCGGTGCCTGTCTTGCGAGCCGCTTCGATACGTTCTGCCAACTGCGGTGTGGCGTCGTCTTTGGCGTCGCTTTTGATCGTTCCTAGATCTTTCATGATAGAGTCGAAGGTGTCTGAAAGCGCATCGTCCTTGGTTATAGCGGTCGCTGCCAATTGAGCTGCCAGTTCCTTGAGTTCTTCGCGTAGTGCCTGGAAACGCTCTTCGGGTGTCTCCGAGGCCGAATGGGATCGTAGTTGCTCGGTGAGCGCAGCGATCTGGGCTTGAGCCTCTTCGTATTTTAGTTGCAACGCTTTCAGTTCTTTCTGTGCCTTGGTTGTCCGCTGGCGCGCCGTTTGTGGCTTGGCTTTCAAAGCTTTTTCGGTTTCATCCAGTTTGGCTTTGAGTTCGTTTCGCTCCGCCTCGAGTTTTTCGTAGTTTTCCTTGAGGTGTGCGAATGCCTCTCCGGCCTGCTCCGCCGCTTCTTCTGGCGTGTCGGAAACGATCGGTTGTTGCTTCTGGGCCGTCAGCTCCGAAACTTCACGAGAGATCTCGCGTGCCAACCGTTGAAGGGGGTGGTTTTCCGAGACCGCAGCGCGCTCTGTTGGCAGAGGCACGACCTCCGCCGTTCTGGCGGGCTGTTCGGTTGTGGAACTGGAGGCCTGAGCCGAAGCTGAAGATTGTGCAGGAGCCGGCTTGGTTTCGGGTTCGGGCTCGGGTGAGTTTTTGTCCTGCTGGCCGAGTTCCTCTTCAGAGGCCCAGAAGCCGCGAGTGAGGCGATCCTTCAGGCCCCGCTTTTCGAGCCGCTTGTTTAATGCCGTCACTTCATCTTGAAGCTTGAAAACCTTCGCTTCTGCTCGGTTCCGTGCCGCCCACTCCTCTGCATGTTTGCGTCCAACGCTCTCCAACTTCAATTCAAGTATGCGCCGTTCTACCGCGTGCTGGGCGCGCAGATAGTCGCGGGCCATGTTGGCCTTTGCATAACTGACGGGGTTGGATGCTTCGATGGCCCTGCGGGTCAGCCGTACGGCGCGTCCCCAAACCAGAGGCAGGGCGCCCAGAGCCAACAGGCTGGCAGAGAAAAATCCGAGGGCTATGTAAAGCGCAGTTTCAATCACCTGAATGCCTTAGCTCATTACGGGGCAAGATACACGGTTGAAGCCCCGGCGTATCCCTTCCCGAAGCTTCTCGCTTTGGGAAGGTACATGCGGCTCTCTAAAGTCCACGTTAAAGCCGTTATATCAGAATGGGTTCCAAGTTGGCTTCCTAGTAAATTTTAGATAACCCATATTTAGTCCCAGACGGGCACCAACACCTGCTTTTACGGGCACAACATAGATGTTGTTGTTCGAGAGCACCTGCATGCCAAACCCGCCTACCAGATAGGCTGACCCCTTGACGCCGACATAACGCCGGTACATCGCATCAATGGTTGGCAGGTTATATACCAGCATCATGGTGCGGGCGCCATCACCACCAAAATCCCAACCAATTGAAGGGCCTTGCCAGAAGATCGGGTGGATGCCTGCGTTACGGGTAAAAAGCTGGCCTTCGCCATAAGTGGCTCCTGCGAAGAAGGCGGCAGATCCTTCCTCACCAAGAATGTAACCGTTCGGCTCTCCATACTTGTTGATCGCTTTTTCAACGACTGTGGCCAAGCCGGAAGAGACGCTGCCGAAGAACTTGTGGCCTGCGTCCACGATCTCGTTCTGGCTGTAAGTGGATTGGCCCTGCGGTTGTCCGGATGTTGCCTGCTGAGCGTATGCCGGCATGCCCATGCTGGCTAAGACGAGGCCCAGAAGTGCGAGGCACACAACGGTCATGTGTCTCAAGCGCCCGAAAGTGGTGTAGAGCATTCAAAAATCTCCTTAACCGGGATTTAAATGGCTGTCGTCATCAGAACACAGTAGTGTGCCCACCACACACATGTTCTGGATTGTCTGATTCGAACCCTAGGCGGAATTTATGGTAACTTCGCGAAGTTGCTCTACACGTAGTCATAGATTTCTTGTGTGTATAGCGTTTTTCCTTGGGTTAACGGTCCCAGCCGGCGCTGACATTCGCTACGAGTATGCCTTGGGCGGTTTTGATAGTGTGGCGTTTCAGGTCGACCATCGCCCTCGCGTCGGGGACGAAACCTATCAGGTCGACTGGGGCGGGCGCCTGTGGTTGTTTGCCAATCGTGGTAATATGGCAGCGTTTAAACAGGCACCGGAAGTTTATGCACCACAATTCACAGGGTGTGACCCTTATGCGCTGGCCCAAGGGGTGAAGGCGCAAGGTTTGCCACGGGCCTTTGCTGTGCACGATGACCGTCTCTACTTGTTCAGTTTGCGAGCCAATCGGTTTTTGTTTCTGGCAGCTCCTGAAGAAATCATAGGATTGGCGCACGAAAACGCGGAAAAGGTTGATTGCGACAGGTTTCGTTAACCAACATTCTTGGCAGCGGCGCCCAAGCCATGTAACCCTTTGCGGCGCTACTCGAATCAAACTGCCATTTTGTGCCAACTGACGGGGCGTGAATGTCTGTCTTCAATGAACTATCCTCCATCGATCTTGCCGCTTTGGTTGCCAGCCGGGTCTGTCATGACATCATCAGTCCTGTGGGGGCCATCACCAACGGGCTGGAAGTGCTGGACGAGGAGGGGAATGAAGACATGGCAGAGTTTGCCATGGACCTTATCCGCAAGTCTGCCCGACACGCCTCTGCAAAGCTGCAGTTCGCTCGCATCGCCTTTGGCGCTGCCGGGTCCGCCGGGTCGGAGATCGATTTGGGCGATGCGCAAAGCGTTGCTACCGGCTTCATGGAAAACGAGAAAGCAGAGCTGGTCTGGGAGGTGGAGCGCATGCTCCTGCCCAAGAACAAAGTAAAGCTTTTGCTGAATTTAATTCTCATCGTGAACCAGTGCATACCACGTGGCGGTACCATTACCGTCGGTATGGAAAACGGGCCGGATGAACCGGTCTTTACCCTCACAGCAGAGGGCCGAAACGCCCGGGTTCATACCATGATTGCGGAGATTATTGACGGACGCGAGCCGGAGAGAATCGATGCGCACACGGTTCAGCCGATTTACGCCGTGCTTTTGGCAGAAGAGGCGGGCATGACCATTTCCCTGGATAGTGATGGGGAAAAAATAATGTGCAAGGCGCAGCCAAAACTGAATTCTAGTTAGGTAAAGTCGGCAGGCTTTCAGCCTATGTTAACAGTTTGCCGCAAGACTCGCTCAGTATGAACAAGGTGAAGTACCCGCCCCGGGGCTTAATCGCGGGTACCCTTCTGAAACTGAGTGAGTGCAGGCCATGGACGATCTTCTCAGAGAGTTTCTCACTGAGACTTTTGAAAGTCTGGATGTTGTCGACGTCGAATTGGTGAAATTCGAGCAAGAGCCGAACAACGCCAAGATCCTCGATAACATCTTCAGACTGGTTCACACGATTAAGGGCACCTGCGGTTTCCTTGGTCTTCCGCGGCTGGAGGCGATTGCGCACGCCGCCGAGACCCTGATGGGGAAATTCCGGGATGGTGTTCCGGTCACGCCAGAATCAGTTTCCCTTGTTCTGTCTTCGATTGATCGCATCAAGGAGATCCTTGGCGAGCTCGAAATGAGCAACGGGCAGGAACCGGCTGGAGACGACCAGGATCTCATCAAAGAGCTGGAGCGTCTGTCTGAAAGCGCTGACTCGGGTGAGTTGGCAGCCCAGGCTACAGGGGATACAGTCCCCGCCGCTGAAGCAGCAACTGACGAAGCGGTTACCGAAGGCGAAGACATCTATCAGGTTTTGGAACGCCCCCTTCGTCCCGGCGAGGTTTCGTTGGACGAGCTTGAGCGTGCGTTCCGCGAAGCGGAAGTCGAGATTGAGGTCGCCACGGCTGAAGACGACGAGGATTCCGATGCGAGCGAGCAGGAAACCGAAACCCCTGCGGCACCTCCGGCACCGGTAACGCAAAGCGACAGCGTCGATATCAAGATTGCCAGCAACAAACCCGAGGGTGAGGCCAAGAAGGAAGAAGTGAAAAATCCTTCGGCCCGGTCCAGCAATGGTCAGGGTGTCTCCAATCAGTCGATCCGTGTAGCGGTTGACACCTTGGAAGACCTCATGACGATGGTTTCTGAACTGGTTTTGACCCGGAACCAGCTCCTGGAAATCGTGCGTCGTCATGAAGACAGCGAATTCAAGGTGCCACTGCAACGCTTGTCGAATGTGACGGCAGAGTTGCAGGAAGGCGTCATGAAGACGCGCATGCAGCCAATCGGGAATGCCTGGCAGAAGCTGCCTCGTATCGTGCGCGATCTTTCGCAGGAATTGCAGAAGCCGATTTCGCTGGAGATGATTGGTGCGGATACGGAGCTTGACCGCCAGGTGCTGGAGCTGATCAAGGATCCGCTCACACACATGATCCGCAACTCCGCTGATCACGGATTGGAAAATCCTGCTGAGCGTGTTGCCGCGGGCAAGCCAGAAAAAGGCACGATCACTCTATCGGCGTACCACGAAGGCGGGCACATCCTAATCGAGGTGCGTGACGATGGTCGTGGCCTGAACCTTGACAAGATCAAGCAAAAGGCGCTGGCCAACGGTCTGACCACCGAGGCTGAGCTGGAGAAGATGGCGGATCAGCAGATCCAGAAGTTCATCTTCGCGGCCGGTTTCTCGACAGCCGCCAAGGTGACCAGTGTATCCGGTCGCGGCGTGGGCATGGATGTGGTGCGCAACAACGTCGAAGAGATCGGTGGATCGATCGACGTGCGCTCCCAGGAAGGTCGCGGTTCGAGCTTCATTATAAAAATTCCGCTGACGCTTGCGATTGTGTCGACCCTGATCGTCGAAGCAAGTGGCGATCGGTTCGCAATCCCGCAGCTTTCTGTTGTGGAACTGGTTCGCGTACAGTCCAATTCCGAGCACCGTATTGAACGCATCAAGGACAGGCCGGTTCTGCGTCTGCGCAACAAGCTGTTGCCTTTGGTGCCAATGTCCCAGTTGCTGGGCTTCGAGCAGGAAGAGCAACTGGATGAAGACAACGGCTTCATCGTGGTCATGCAGGTAGGCAGCCAGCGGTTTGGCGTTGTCGTGGACGGCGTGTTCCATACGGAAGAAATCGTGGTCAAACCGATGTCTTCCATGTTGCGAAATCTGACCATGTTCTCCGGCAACACCATTCTGGGTGATGGGTCTGTGATCATGATCATAGACCCGAACGGCGTGGCGTCAGCCATGGCCAGCCACGCATCCGGTGCGCTTGTTGAGGAAGTGGAAGAAAAGGCCGAGGAAATCAGCGAGGAGCAGATGGACGGCGATGCGCCAATTTCCATGTTGTTGTTCCGCGCGGGCTCGGCAGAGCCCAAGGCCGTGCCGCTGTCTCTGGTTACGCGCTTGGAAGAGTTCGACGTGGCCAAGATCGAACGGTCCAATGGGCGGGACCTCGTCCAGTACCGTGGCTCTTTGATGCCTCTCGTCTACATTAACGAGACTTCCCAGCATAAGAGTGAAGGCACGCAGCCGATGCTGGTGTTCTCCGACTCCGGTCGGTCCATGGGCCTCGTTGTGGATGAGATAGTCGACATCGTTGAGGACCGCATGAAGATCGAAGTGGTGTCTGACCGCTCAGGCATCCTTGGCTCTGCGATTATCAAGGAAAAGGCAACTGAAGTGATTGATCTGGGTCACTACTTGCCACTGGCCTTTGATGACTGGTTCATGCGCAAGGAAATGCAGGAAGGCCCGTCTCATCGCACGCTCCTGTTCGTTGATGACAGTGCGTTCTTCCGCAACATGCTGACACCTGTTCTGAAGGCCGCTGGGTATGAAGTGACTGTATGTGCCAGTGCGCAGGCTGCTTACGAATTGCTCGAAAAGGGTGAAGAGTATTCTGCCATCGTTACGGACATCGAGATGCCGGATATCAACGGCTATCAGTTCTGCGAGAGCCTGCGTGGCGATACACGGTTCCGTCATCTGCCGATCATTGCACTGTCCGCTGTGGTAACCCCGCAGTCGATCCAGCAGGGACGCGATGCCGGGTTTGACGACTATGTGGCGAAGTTCGACCGTCCGGGCCTGATTGCAGCGCTCAAAGACGTGTTCACCAATGAAATGGGTGTGGCAGCATGAGCAACTACGCAGCAACCAACAACAATGAACAGTTGCACAACAGCAGCGAGCACGTTCAATACGTCACGGTGGTGATTGGTGGCCAGCTGTTCGGCCTGCAGATCTCGCAGGTGCACGATGTGTTCGTGCCTGAAAAGGTTACACGGGTACCGCTGGCGCCGCCAGAGGTGGAGGGCGTCCTGAACCTGCGTGGCCGCATCGTTACGGCAATCAACATGCGACGGCGGCTTCATTTGCCGCCGCTGGAAGAAGACCAGGGCATGATGGCTGTCGGAATAGAGTTCAAGGGCGAGAGCTATGGTCTTGTCATTGATGCTGTTGGAGAAGTTCTCAGCCTGCCGGTGAACGAGCGGGAAGAGAACCCATCCAACCTCGATTGGCGCTGGGCGGAGATTTCGGGCGGGGTGCATCGCCTGCCGGGACAGCTCATGGTGATTTTGGACGTGGACAAGCTCCTCCAATCGCTGATCGAACCGAAGGCGGCCTAAGCCGCCGCGCTAAATCATAAAGAGAGATATTCGATGAAGCACTGTTTGGTTGTTGACGACTCCAGCGTCATCCGCAAGGTAGCCCGCCGCATCCTTGAAGATATGGATTTTTCTATTTCTGAAGCCGAGGATGGTCAGCAGGCTCTGGATGCGTGTCGGGAGTCGATGCCAGACGCGATTCTTCTGGATTGGAACATGCCGGTCATGGATGGACTGGAGTTCCTGCACAAACTCCGTGAAGAAGAAGGTGGCGAGAAGCCTCTGGTCGTCTTCTGCACAACCGAAAACGATGTATCCCACATTGCCAAGGCCGTGCGGGCCGGTGCGAACGAATACATCATGAAACCGTTTGACCGGGACATCATAGAGGCGAAATTCCAGGAAGTTGGACTTATTTAACAATCAACTAAATGGGTCCAAAAAACATGCCCAATCGTTTTCGTAGTGACGCTGCTGCCAGCACCCCATCTTCCGAGCCGGCAAAGGTCATGATTGTCGACGATTCTGTCGTCATTCGTGGCTTGTTCGGACGCTGGATCGACGAGGATCCAGATCTCACCGTGGTTGCAACGCATCGTAATGGCCAACTCGCCGTAGACGACGTTGAACGCAGCAACCCGGACATCGTGGTCCTCGATGTTGAAATGCCCATCATGGATGGGCTCACGGCTCTACCCAAGCTGCTTGCAAAAAAGCGTGGGTTGGTGGTCATCATGGCCTCGACGCTGACCCGTCGCAATGCGGAGGTCAGTCTCAAGGCTCTGTCTCTTGGGGCGACGGACTATGTCGCCAAGCCAGAAAGTACAAGCCAGACGTCCACTTCGGTGGAGTTTCGCCAAGAGCTTTTGCAAAAATTGCGCTCTTTGGGCGCGCAGGTTCGTGGAACCAGTCGCGGGGAACCGTTGGTCCGGGCTCGTCGCATGCGAGCGGAAACCAACGAAGGCCAGACTGCGTCCAGTGCCTTACGGCATGATCGACTGGATGCGCGCAAGGAGATGCAAAAGGCTCGTAGCCATTCCTTGGTGGGCAAGGATGGCATATCGCTGCGTTCCTTCTCTTCGGCAATGCCACGTGTGATCGCGATTGGCAGTTCCACAGGTGGGCCTCAGGCGCTGCAAGCCATGTTGAAGGCTGCAGGGAACACATTGAGTAGGGTGCCTGTGGTGGTTACCCAGCATATGCCACGGACATTCACGACCATTTTGGCCGAGCATATTGGACGAGCGACCGGGTTCCCCTCGAAAGAGGCGGATGATGGCGAGCTCCTCAAACCGGGACATATTTATGTGGCACCGGGAGGGCTGCATATGCGTCTTGCCAAGAGTGATGGTGGCGTTGTGGCCAAACTGGATGACGGAGATCCGATCAACTTCTGTCGTCCCTCTGTTGACCCGCTCTTTGAGAGCGTGGCGGAGATTTATGGCGCGGCCAGCCTGGCTGTCGTTTTAACGGGTATGGGATCGGATGGCGCAAAAGGTACGGAACGTATCGCGCAGAAGGGAGGCAGTGTGATTGCTCAGGACGAAGCAACAAGTGTGGTGTGGGGGATGCCCGGCGCTGCGGCCCGCACTGGCAGCTGCTCTGCGATTTTGCCATTGGACCAGATCGGCCCGAAGTTAACGCGTATCTTTGAAGGGACGGCGAAATGACACCTTCCGAGTATGGATTTTTAAAGCAGTTTCTCAAGAGCCGTTCAGGTTTGGTGCTGTCTGACGAAAAGCAATACCTCGTGGAAAGCCGCTTGGTCCCTGTTACCCGCCGGACGGGTCACAAGAACCTGAGTGCGTTGATTGCGGACCTTGGTCCGCGGGGCAGTGAAGATCTGAAGAACACTGTCGTGGAAGCCATGACGACCAATGAGTCGTTCTTCTTCCGTGACAAGACGCCTTTTGATCATTTCCGCAACACGATGCTTCCAAATCTTCTGGAGGGCCGCCGGTCTCAGAAGCGGATCCGGATCTGGTGCGCTGCTGCGTCGACCGGTCAGGAACCTTATTCGCTGGGCATGTGCCTGCAGGAAGACCGCCACAAGACGGCTGGTTTCCGGTTCGAGATCCTCGGCACCGACATCTCCACAGAGGTGCTGGAGAAGGCGCGCACAGGCGTTTACAGCCAGTTCGAGGTGCAGCGTGGCTTGCCCATTCAGATGTTGCTCAAGTACTTCACCCAGCAAGGAGAGCTGTGGCAGGTGTCTCCGGAGCTGCGGGCGATGGTTCAGTGGCGCAAATTGAACCTGTTGGAGAACTTTTCTCATCTGGGGACCTACGACATCATCTATTGCCGCAACGTGTTGATCTATTTTGATCAGGACACTAAGCGTGATGTGCTGCAACGCCTTGCCAAGCAGATCCCGGAGGATGGCTACCTGGTGCTTGGTGCAGCAGAAACGGTTGTCGGGCTGAGTGATGCGTTTGAGCCCGTTCCCCAGCATCGCGGGCTGTATCGCCCACGCAAGCAGGGGGCGGCGGCGAGTCCGCGTCTTGGATCGGCCTTCCCGACCTTGAAGGCCATGAATTCCTAAGGTTTAAGGATCAGGTGAATTTCAGAAGAAGGGGCTGACCTCAGGTTGGCCCCTTTTTATGTTCACATTCGTGTGTCTTGGGGCGCAGTACCAGTCTACCGCCCTATATCCGTGGCGTTACTTTTCTTTGCCGCGGTTGAACAAGACATAAAACAATCAACTTCCAGCCGTTGCAAAAAGTCTTTCCAGATTTCAACGTGGGAGTGTTTTTCATGCACGATGTGAAGATTAAGGTTTCTCGCCGAACGGCCCTTGTCGGGGCAGGTGCCGCCGTCGCAAGTACCATTACGTCAGGCTTGGTCTCCTCAACATTTGTTCAGGCTTCGGAGCCGTCGCCGGCCCCCAATCCTTCACTGGCGGCAGAACATGCAGTTGGTGAGTTCAAGGTGTTCACGCTTCTGGATGGCGCGGTAAACGCATCTGATCCACAAAGCACATTTGGGATGAACCAGGAGCCGGAAGTCTTTGCTGAAGTTTCTCGGGAGAACTTCATACCCCATGAGACGTTCCGCGCATTCTTCACTCCAACGGTCGTGGATACCGGGCAGGAGATTGTACTGTTTGATACAGGTGTTGGAGAAGGTGGGCGTCCAGCACGAGGTAATATGCGAGCCGCTTTGGCCGGGGCCGGTTTTACTCCGGAGCAGATCGATGTCGTGGTCCTCACGCACATGCATCCAGATCACATTGGTGGCCTGATGGAAGGCGGTGCACCGGCGTTCCCGAATGCGCGGTATGTGACCGGCCAAACAGAGTATGATTTCTGGGCCGGCATGGATCCGGAGTCCAACGGCGTTGCGAAACTCGTCGCGGACAATGTCACGCCGTTGGCTGATCGTATGACCTTTGTTGGGGAGGGGGATTCAGTCGTCTCGGGTATTACAGCGATGTCTGCATTTGGGCACACACCGGGTCATATGCTCTTCATGCTCGAATCCAGCGGGCAGTCTCTCTTGTTGGCGGCGGATACCGCGAACCATTATGTCTGGTCTCTGGCCTATCCCGACTGGGAGGTTCGTTTCGACATGGACAAGACGGCGGCAGCAGAAACGCGCCGCCGTATATTTGGCATGCTTGCTGCTGACCGTGTGCCGTTTGTTGGATACCACATGCCGTTTCCGGCGGTCGGTTATGTCGAAGCGCGAGACAATGGCTTTCGGTATGTTCCGGCATCCTATCAACTGCAGCTCTGATGCCGTAAACCCCGCCGCTCGGCGGCGGGGCTCCTGCTGATTACTGCGCACGTCGTTGTTTGCAGCTAGGCGTTCTCTGGTTCACGGAACTCGCTGGCCCAATCGAACTCGGCTGATGCCTCAAGAGTTCCCGGCCAATGCGAAAAATGGGCTGGTATCAGCGCTGAACCCACCCTGTCTGTTGACGGGAAGTAGGGCTTTATGTCCAGGATCTTGGTGCCAACACATGCGTCGATATAAGGTGTTTCGATAAGCCCGGCCTGCACATCAACGGCTGTTATTCTGATCGTGGACAAGCCAATGGGAGACGGGCGGAAAGGCGAACGAGAGGCGAATACCCCGATGTCGTCGGCTGAACTGGTGTAGGGCGCGGGACAGGTCAAAATGCAGTCACCGCGTTCGTGATCTGCCAGCCAGAGGATATGGGCGTGCGTAAAGCCAGCAAGGCCCACAAGACCTTCAATCCATGCATCGCTGATTGCGATGAGAGCACCGTTGGTGTTCGATTGCACGGAGCCGATAACGGTCATTTTTAGATCGTCTTTCATCATGATTTCCTTGTTTGAATGTCTGTCATCGGGCCCGACAACACTGAGCCTGCAAAGACATTCAACAAAGAGCAAGAGGGTATGATGAAAGCCGTGCGTTTCCGCGGCCAATGAAAAACCCCCGTCACTCGAAATGACGGGGGTTCTGGAAACTCAACTAACAGAGCGTGGCTTACGCAGCCTTCTCTTCTGGTTCGCGCAGCACATAGCCGCGGCCCCATACTGTCTCGATGTAGTTCTTGCCATCTGCAGCAGATGCCAGCTTTTTACGCAGCTTACAAATGAACACATCGATGATTTTCAGCTCGGGCTCGTCCATACCGCCGTATAGGTGGTTCAGGAACATTTCCTTGGTCAGGGTTGTCCCCTTGCGCAAGGAAAGCAGCTCAAGCATCTGATACTCTTTGCCCGTAAGGTGGACGCGTTGCCCGCCTACCTCAACGGTTTTCGTGTCCAGATTGACCGTCAGATCGCCGGTTACAATCACAGACTGCGCATGACCCTTGGAGCGACGAACGATCGCATGAATACGTGCAACAAGTTCGTCCTTGTGGAACGGCTTGGTCATGTAATCATCAGCCCCGAACCCGAGACCGCGGACCTTGTCCTCAATACCGGCAAGGCCGGACAGGATCAAAATTGGTGTTTTGACCTTTGAAACCCGAAGCGTGCGCAGCACCTCGTAGCCGGACATGTCCGGCAGGTTAAGGTCAAGCATAATAATGTCATAATCGTACAGCTTGCCGAGGTCGATGCCTTCCTCGCCAAGATCTGTCGTGTAGACGTTGAAGTTTTCAGACTTCAGCATCAGCTCAATACTTTGAGCTGTAGCGCCGTCGTCTTCGATCAACAATACACGCATGCTAATCCCCTCGTGTTGCCTTTCCTGGGCAGTCGCGCCGGCCAAATAAACGCGAACCGTTGCGAAGGAATACTGAACCCCGACTCAATACTTGAGTTATGGTTAACAGAACTCGATTCGCGCAGGCAAGCGCTTTGACGTTGCAGAAACCAGTCTTCTGAGGACAACCTGAAGAAGTTCCTGTTTATTGACGCGCGCGGCGCACAGGGTTGTCCACTACTGAGATCCTGCAGATTGTGCACGACCCCCTACAAAAGGGCTGCCAGCTGCTAAAACTCTCAGCATTAAGATTAACCATAACCGTAAACGATCGGTTACCATTCTCGAAATGATTAATGGGGGTCCGAGCTGTGCAGTCGCTTTTTACCGAGATCGAGCAATGCCTTCCGGTCGAAATTTACGGTACTGTGGAAGCAGTTAGGGGGCTGTTGGTGGAGGTGGCCGGGCCTGTGCACGAAATGAGTATTGGCGCCCGCGTACTATTAGAAATCAGGGAGAACGCAACGTCGGTCCAGGCTGAAGTCGTTGGTTTTCGCGACGGAGTTGCCCTGTGTTTGCCCTTCGGAGGCGTCGAAGGCATAGGCCACGGTGCCAAAGCGCGACTCATTTCGCGCGAGAGCATCATCCACCCAAGCCGTTCTTGGTTGGGACGCGTTGTTAACGCTTTGGGGGAACCCATTGATGGTAAAGGACCCTTGCAATTTGGGTCTACGCCGATGTCGTTAAGACAATCTCCCCCAGCGGCAGCTGAGCGCAGCCGGGTTGGGGGGCCGCTTGATGTGGGTGTACGGGCGTTGAATACCTTCATTACCTGTTGTCGCGGTCAGCGTATGGGCATCTTCGCCGGATCGGGTGTCGGCAAGTCCGTACTCATGTCCATGTTAGCGCGCAACGCGGAAGCGGACGTGTCCGTGATAGGTTTGATTGGCGAACGCGGGCGAGAGGTGCAGGAGTTTATTGAAGACGATCTCGGTCCAGAAGGCTTGGCACGTTCTGTTGTCGTCGTCGCCACCTCTGATGAAAGCGTTTTGATGCGCCGGCAAGCGGCCTACCTGACAATGACGCTTTCCGAATACTTTCGTGATCATGGGAATGATGTGCTGTGTATGATGGACTCTGTAACCCGTTTTGCAATGGCCCAGCGTGAGATTGGTCTTTTCACGGGAGAACCGCCCACGTCGAAGGGCTATACGCCCACTGTGTTTACAGAGCTGCCGAAGCTTTTGGAACGTGCGGGACCGGGAAAGGTCGGCAGCGGCTCCATAACAGGGTTGTTTTCCGTTTTGGTTGAGGGGGACAATCATAATGAACCGGTGGCGGATGCGGTTCGCGGTATCCTTGATGGGCACATTGTCATGGAGCGCGCCATTGCTGAACGGGGGCGATATCCGGCCATCAATATTCTGAAGTCGATTTCGCGCATGATGCCAAGGTGTGTGCCGGAGGAGATGCGACCCATTTTGCGCAAGGCCAAGGCCTTGATGGCAACCTATTCGGATATGGAGGAGTTGATACGCCTCGGCGCCTATCAAAAAGGCAGCGATTCGGATGTAGATGAGGCAATCCTCAGGAATTCACAGCTTGAAGCCTTTTTAGGCCAAGAAAAGCACGAAAAAACGAGTTTGAGTGCCGGATATGAGCAGCTTGCTCACCTTTTGGAAATGACTCCTGCGTAAATTCCATCGGGTTAAGGGAGTAATGCGTATGAAAAACCGTCAGGGCCTTATCAAACTCAAGCGGTTCCATGTTGATGAAAAACGTCGACAGGTTACCCAAATTGAAACGATGCTTGCCGACTTCGACCGTATGGCGGAGGAGCTGGACAACCAGATCCGGCAGGAACAAGAGCGTGTGGGGATTGATGATGTCTCGCACTTTGCCTATCCGACTTTTGCTCGAGCTGCCGCGCAGCGCCGCGATAACATCGTCAACTCTGCCAATGAGCTGAAGGACCAGTTGTCCAAAGCCCAGGATGAGTTGAAGGACGCGATTGCAGAGCTCAAAAAAGTGGAGTTGATGCAAGAGCGGGAAATCAAGCGTGAGCGCGACGCACTAGAAGCCATTGAGCAGGACAACATGGACGAGATCGCCGGTCGTTACGCTCATCGCAATTGATCCTTGTGCGGAAGAATGCTGCTGGCGACTCCGGGTTCTTGCTTCCACCAGGGGTCGCGTTGGCTCTCCGCTTTTCCTGAAGGCTAGTAGCTGAGATTCTGCTACGCACTTGCGCGTAGAATACTTGCCGTCTACACCCGGTTGTGAATGGTCACCACTGGGGGATTTGGCATGCTTGCAATTCTGGGCGTTCTCTTGCCGGTGATGTCCTTTAGCTTCGCGCTCGGGTTGACGCTGCCGCTGGTGCGCATGGAACGTCTCTATATTCTCGAAGACACGCCATCTCTCATCGACATCATAATTGGCTTGCAACAAGAGGGCGATACCCTGTTGGCGGTGGCCATCATGCTGTTTTCTGTCGCGTTGCCGGGCCTGAAAATTCTTGTACTTCACGTGGCCTGCCTGCAGCGCCGGGCCGGCTGGGCTGTGCGTACCCTGTCCGCGCTTGGTAAATGGTCGATGATGGATGTGATGCTGGTCGCTCTGGTGATCTTTGCAGCCAAGACCAGCGGTTTGGCCTCGGCCAGCGGATTACCGGGTCTTTGGTTCTATGGGACAGCCGCTTTGTTGTCGGCATTGGCTGCGCCGCTCTGTTTGCGTGTTGCGCGGGCGGCCTGACGCAACAACACTACGGCTTTGACGTGGAAGGCCGTATTTTTCCGCATGTAATCTGTTTGAAGGGCTGGTCTCGCTCTGATGTCCCTGTTAAACGAGCCTATGATATATCACGGGAGGCGGTGCGATCTCCCGATCAATGGTTCTCAGCAGGGACGAGGAGGCAGTCACCATGCTCAACGGGCGACATCTGATTAACGGTGAACCAGTGGAAACCACGGGGAGCTTTGCGGCGGTTGCTGCTGCTACCGGAAAGGCGACAGATCGCAAGTTTTGCGACGCAGGGACCCCGGAAGTAGATGCAGCAGCGGCGGCTGCGGGGGCTGCCTTTTATGCCTACGCTGGCACTTCCATACCAGAGCGCGCGGCTTTCTTGCGCACCATTGCTGATGAAATCGAGGCGCGGGGCACCGAAATCACGCGCGTAGCAATGGAAGAAACTGCGTTGCCTGAAGCGCGTCTGTCAGGAGAGCGTGGGCGAACAACCGGACAGCTGCGCTTTTTTGCGGACTATATTGAACAGGGAAGCTGCTTTGATTTGCGCGTGGACACAGCACTTCCAGACCGGGCGCCCATGCCCTGTCCGGATCTGAGGCTGTTGAATCGGCCGATTGGGCCAGTTGCGGTGTTTGGTGCGTCGAACTTCCCCTTGGCTTTTTCAACGGCCGGAGGTGATACAGCCTCGGCACTGGCTGCCGGCTGCCCTGTCATCGTCAAAGGTCATCCGGCACATCCCGGCACCTCCGAGTTGATCGCAGAGGCCATCCACGCAGCGCTGAAGGCCTGCGATATGCCAATGGGATCATTTGCCTTGTTGCAAGGTGCCGGACATGAGGTTGGCGCGGCTTTGGTAAAGCATCCATCCATTAAGGCGGTAGGGTTCACCGGTTCTTTGCGCGGCGGACGCGCCCTTTTCGATCTGGCGGTTTCACGCCCTGAGCCCATCCCCTTTTATGGAGAGTTGGGATCGGTCAATCCTGTGTTCTTGTTCCCCAACGCTCTGGCAAGTCGGTCTGAAGAGCTGGCCAAGGGGTGGGCTGGCTCGCTAACAATGGGGGTTGGCCAGTTCTGCACCAATCCGGGTGTGGTGGTCGGTTTGGACAACACGGACATGGACGCCTTCATCCGGGTTGCGAGTGAGACGCTGGAGCAAACACAAGCTCACTCCATGCTTACCAAAAGTATTGCCGAGGCTTATGCGACGGCGGTTGAACGCCGTGCTGGGACCGATGATGTTCGGGCGGCCGTGCCGCCCAAGCCGATGGAAGGGTGCGCCGTGTCGCCCGCCGTGTTCGAGGTCAGTGCAGCTGTGTGGCTAGCGGAAGAAGATCTGCAACATGAGGTGTTTGGGCCGGCTGCAATGGTGGTGCGATGTTCATCACCTGCCGAGATGCTTGCCGTCGCCGACGCTCTGGAGGGTCAATTGACCGCCACCTTGATGGTTGATGCAGACGACATGGACAATGCCCGACCGTTCGTACCCGTGTTGGAGCGCAAGGCTGGTCGGTTGTTGTGCAATGGCTTTTCCACCGGGGTTGAAGTGGCTCATGCCATGATGCATGGCGGGCCCTATCCTGCATCGACGGATGTGCGTAGCACTTCCGTAGGATCCAAAGCCATTGAGCGCTTCTTGAGACCCGTGGCCTTCCAGAATTTTCCGGCGGCCTTGATGCCCGAAATGCTCAAGGATGACAGTGGGTTACCGCGACTTCAAGATGGTGTCCTTCAGAAACGATAGGTTTCAAGGCGGGAAAACCACGAATATAAATTGAAATTAACGATAGGCAGCTTCAATCTGAGGCTGCCTTTTTTGTGTCACCAAAGCAATGCTTCTTGGAAGCGCAGAAAAGTAGTCGTCAATCAAGTCCTACCGGCACCAGCCAAGAGAGGCCTTCCTTGTCCGTGCGTCGTGTTGTCATTTCTATCTTCCTATGTCTGCTTGCCTTAACAGGGACAGCGTTTGCTCAGCAAACTACCACGCCTGCGCCAACGGCACAGGCAGAACAGGCCATGCCCAACGATCCGGCTGCTGTAGAGGCCTTGATCAAGGTATTGGAAGACCCGGCGCAGCGGGAGTCCTTGATTCAGTTCCTGCAAAACTCGGCCGCCGCTCAAGGCGCGACGTCGTCTGAGGGGAGTTCCGATGCGGCCAAAGCTGCTGCCACAGACAAACCCGCGACAGATGGCGCGAACGGGACTTCCAACGCAGAAGCAACGACGGAGGGTGCGACCGAAGGGACAGCATCAGCTGAAGGTACAGCAACAGAGACCGGTTCGGGTGAGGTCGGGCAAGTCACATCGTCGGTAGTTGGTGCCATTGCCGGTTCACTGCAGAAGTTCGGTACGGATCTTTGGGATGTGGCAAAGCGGATCTGGGCTGGTCTTTCAGGGTATCAGAGGATTGTGGACGACAGAGGGCCTGTGGATCCAGACCGCTTTTTGAAGGGTTTGCTGGGCATCTTCAGCATCATTGTTCCGGCCTACATCATTTTGTGGGTCCTGCGACAGGTCAGTTTGCGGCTGTTTTCAAGGCTTCAGGCTCGTTATACGGCGGGCAACTGGCTTCATCGCAGTGGCTATCTTCTGTTTTCAAGCGGTGTTGAGATCATCGTCGTCATCATTGCGGCGGCAGGGGCTTATTTTGTGGCGCTCTATATTTCACCCAATCCGGGGCCTTTCCGCTTCAACCAGGTGGAAACGCTCACACTCAATGCTTTTTTCCTGATTGAAATGGCGCGGGTGGCGATACGGTTCGTGTTTGCTCCCTATCGGCCCAAGCTCCGCGTGTTCCCGTTCCCGGATGAAGAGGCTGTTTACTGGTCGCGGCATCTGTCCATTGTGGTGGCGTTCTTCGGGTTTGGGGTAAGCGTTTTTGTGCCTCTCGTCATCCTGAACTGGTCTTATAGCCTGGGTGCCAGCATTCGTCTGACTGTGGTTCTGCTGTCCCTGTTGTATCTGATCCTTGTGATCTGGCGGTCCCGCGAACGGGTGCAGGATGCGATTGATGCCTATGCCGAGAAAAAGATCCAGTCCGAAATTGGACGGCCGTTGCTCGGATTGCTAGCCGCCACATGGCATCTGGTGGCGATCCTCTACATTGTTGCCATGTTCCTGGTCTGGCTCAGCCGTCCCTATCATGCGGTAGAGCAGATCGTATATGCGAGTGGCTATACCGCGTTGATTCTCGTAGCGTCCGTATTGGTGACGGCTACCCTCAGCAAGGCGATCCGACGGGGTATCAAGTTGCCGCCTCGCATGGCGCGCAAGTTGCCGACCATGGAATCGCGATTGAATGCATTCGTGCCAACCATCCTGTCGTTGTTCCGGACGCTGGTTGTCATCGGGGCAGTTCTCGGCATTCTTGAAGTGTGGGGGCTTGGAGCGTTCTGGTCTTGGTTGTTCGGCGGCGAGGGAACTGGCTTTGGCAGTCGCCTGAGCTCGGCCCTGTTTGTGCTGGGCATGGGATTGGTCGTTTGGGTTGTGACCATGTCCTGGATCGACCTGCGTCTGACTGATCAGGGCGAACACATGATTACGCCGCGGCGCCGAACCCTGTTCAAACTGTTCTCCAATGCGCTGACCATCTTGCTGGTGGTAATGTTCAGTTTGCTAGCACTTGCTGAAATCGGGATCAACATCGGCCCCCTGATTGCCGGTGCTGGTGTGTTTGGTTTGGCGGTTTCGTTCGGCTCGCAAAAGCTCGTTCAGGACATTATCAACGGCGCGTTCATTCAGGTTGAAAACGCCATGAACGAGGGGGACTGGGTCTCTCTGGGAGGTATCAGCGGAACGGTGGAGCGGTTGACTATTCGCTCAGTTCGGCTGCGGGATATTGATGGATCTACCCACACCATTCCGTTCTCGGCGGTTGACACCGTCACGAATGCAACCAAGGACTACGGTTACTGTCTTGCAGTGGTTGGGGTCAGCTACGCAACCAATATCAATGATGCCAAGGCTGCCATGCAAGAGGCGTTCAAGCGGTTGCGTGATACGCCTAACGGGCTTGTTATTCTCGAGGATCTGGAAATGCAGGGCGTCATTGCCTTCAGCGCCTCCTCCGTTGATATTCGGGCCCGCATAAAGACGCTGCCCGGAAGCCAGTGGTCGATTGGCCGTGCCTACAACGAGTACATCAAGCAGGTGTTTGACGAGCGTGGCATCGAGATACCGTTCCCGCAGGTCACCTATCACTATGCGGATGACAAGGTATCGGCGCAAAAGCGTTTGCCTCCTTCTGAGGAGGAACGTGAACCCGTACGGGTGGGTCGGGCCCGCGTGGACAATGATATGGATACCGCCGATGCCGAGGGGGCAGACGGGGATGGGCCACGGTAGTCCCCACCAACTTTAGACTTGCTACAAACAGGAGAGCGGCTCGCGAGCGGGCCGCTTTTTCTTTTTAACTCAATGTGTTGGCATGGGTGACCCTGTCGCGGCGGGCGTGGGAATTTCGTTTTGTTTCGTTGACTTTCGGAAAAGCGCGGATTATTTCGTATTTATGCGTAAGAGGTTTCGCGTGTGCACGGCGCGAGCAGAAACAAAAGACAAGGCGATACCGCGCCGAGGGGTCATGGATGGATCAGGTTTTTGATCTTTTTGTTGTTGGAGGCGGCATCAACGGCTGCGGCATTGCACGGGACGCAGCGGGGCGTGGGGCTTCGGTTTTTCTGGCAGAAAAGAATGACTTTGCTCAGGCAACCTCTTCTTCGTCTACAAAGCTTATTCACGGCGGTCTGCGCTATCTTGAATACTATGAGTTTCGATTGGTGCGTGAGGCGCTGATTGAACGCGAGGTATTGTTGAACGCAGCGCCCCACATTATCTGGCCGCTGCGGTTCATTCTGCCGCATCACAAGGGATTGCGTCCGGCGTGGCTTATTCGCCTTGGGTTGTTTCTCTATGATCACCTCGGGGGCCGAAAGATCCTGCCCGGTACCCGAAGCGTTAATTTGAAGGAGGGGCCGTATCGCGAGAGCTTGAAGCCGCTCTTCAGCAAGGGTTTCGAATATTCGGACTGCTGGGTGGATGATGCGCGTCTTGTGGTGCTGAATGCTCGAGATGCGCAGGCACGCGGAGCGGAAATCCATCGCAATTGCGAAGTTGTGAATGCCAAGAAAGAGGGCGACTTGTGGGCCGTGACCCTACGCGATACCGGCACAGGCGAGACCCGTCAGGTCAAGGCGCGTGCCATGGTGAATGCGGCGGGGCCTTGGGTCTCCAGCCTTTTGAACCGTGCTTTGGGACGCAATGAGGAATCGCGGGTTCGGTTGGTCAAGGGAAGCCACATCATTGTGCCCAAGCTCTATGAGCATGATCGGTGTTTCATTTTCCAGAATACAGATGGACGTATTGTCTTCGCTATTCCCTACGAGCACGATTACACCCTGATCGGGACGACCGATGTCGACTATCAGGCAGACCCAGGCGAGGTTGCCATCAGCCAGGAGGAGGTGGCGTATCTGTGCCAAGCGGTCAGCGAATACTTCGAGCAGCCGATCCGCCCGGAGGATGTCGTACACACGTATTCCGGGGTGCGCCCGCTTTATGATGACGGCGCATCGGCTGCGCAGGCGGCCACACGAGACTATGTGCTCGACTATGAGCACAAGCCGGGCGAGCCGGGGCTGTTGAATGTTTTTGGCGGCAAGATCACAACGTATCGCCGTTTGGCGGAATCGGCACTTGAGGAACTCTCGGCATTCTTGCCCGCTGATCAAAAGCCGTGGACGGCCAGCGCCGTTTTGCCGGGAGGCGGATTTGGGCCCGAGGAATTTGACGACAGGCTCAAGGCCCTCAAGGGGTTGCATCCTTATCTTTCAGATCGTGTCGCATGGAGGTTGTTGCGGTCCTACGGTCTTGATGCCCTGGAAATCCTGAAGGATGCCAAATCGGAAGCGGATCTAGGGCAGCATTTTGGTGCCGGTTTGTACCAGGTTGAGGTCGAATGGCTCAGGGCGCGGGAGTGGGCGCTTACGGCTGATGACATCCTGTGGAGGCGCAGCAAGCTAGGATTGAAGTTTTCCGCGGAACAAAAAGCTGCGTTGGCGGACTATCTTGCGGAGAAAGTCCACTAAAGACTATATGGCGAAGGGGGACATACTCCTTTGCAAGCTCTGGACCTTTCGGGGTTCCTTCGATAATACCGTAGAAATTCGTATAAAAATAACAGGCTGATGAGGGAGGGGGACCTATGAGCGGCTGGATTCTGGCGATTGATCAGGGCACAACGTCAACGCGAAGCATTGTGTTCAACGATCAGTTCGAGACCAAAGGTGTTGGACAAAAGGAATTCACGCAGCACTTTCCTCATCCCGGCTGGGTAGAGCACGATCCGGAGGACCTTTGGCGCACGGCGTTGGAGACGTGTCGCGAGGCGCTCTACAATTCCAATCTGGAAGCCTATGACATCCACGGTGTGGGTATCACGAACCAGCGCGAGACCACGCTGGTATGGGACAAGCTCACCGGAAAGCCAGTTTATAATGCAATCGTGTGGCAAGACCGGCGTACTTCCGATCTTTGCGCGGATCTGAAGGACCAAGGTCTGGAAGAGGTCTTCATGCGCAAGACCGGGTTGCTGCTGGACCCTTATTTTTCTGGTACCAAAGTGGCCTGGATACTGGACAATGTTGAAGGTGCGCGCGAACAGGCAGAGGCGGGGGAACTGTTGTTCGGCACCGTCGATACCTGGTTGATCTGGAAGTTCACCGGCGGTCGTTCGCATGTCACCGATGCCACGAATGCCTCTCGCACGTTGCTCTATAACATCGAGACCAGCGAATGGGATCAGGAACTTCTGGATCTGTTGCGCATCCCGCGCGCCATGTTGCCCAAGGTCAAGGATTGCTCTGATGACTTCGGCGTAATCCCAGAGGAACTGTTTGGCTCTGCCCTGCCCATTCTTGGTGTGGCGGGTGACCAGCAGGCGGCCACTGTTGGCAATGCCTGCTTCAAGGCCGGAATGGTGAAGTCCACTTACGGCACGGGTTGTTTTGCTCTCTTGAATACAGGTGAGGAGCTGGTCCGCTCCAAGAACCGATTGTTGACGACGATTGCCTATCGCCTTGATGGCAAGACGACTTATGCGCTGGAAGGGTCGATTTTCGTGGCCGGGGCCACTGTCCAATGGTTGCGGGACGGGCTGGAGATCGTGGACAAGGCCTCGGATACGCAAGGCCTTGCGGAAAAGGCGGATGCGGAAAGTCAAGTTTACATGGTGCCGGCCTTTGTCGGGCTTGGTGCTCCCTATTGGGATCCGGATGCTCGCGGTGCGATTTTTGGGCTGACCCGGGCAACGGGACGTGAAGAGATTGCCCGTGCCGCGCTGGAAAGCGTGGGGTATCAGACAGTGGATCTGATTGAAGCCAAAAACGCCGACTTTAAAGGCGGTGACAATGATGAAATGGTGATGCGTGTTGATGGTGGCATGACTGCTTCTGACTGGACCATGCAGTTCTTGGCGGACATCTTGGGGGCACGCGTTGACCGACCCATGGTTCTGGAAACAACAGCGCTGGGCGTTGCCTGGCTGGCTGGTATGCGGGCGGGCGTGTGGCCTTCCATGGAGGAATTTTCACAGCGGTGGCATCTGGACCGCCGCTTTGAGCCGTCCATGAGCGAGGAAGAGCGTCGCCAGCGTCTTGACGGCTGGCGGGACGCGGTACAACGCACCCGGTCCTGAGGGGGCTCTTACCGAAACCCAACAAAAGCACCCGTCTCACTGGCCGGTACTTCCTTCTGCGGCAGTGTTTCTCGCCGCTTGATTTGATGCAGAATAATGACGAAAAAAGGGTCTGCATCCCATCTTGATCAGGTGCCTGCATGACAGACCAAAGTTCCTTTGAAGTTATCGCGAACACACCGTCCCTTGAGGATTACATGCGCCTGCGCAAGGTGGCCGGGCTCTCCAACTTTTCGCGGGAGGCAGCGGAAAAGGGCCTTCAGAACACGTGGTTCGCGGTGGTGCTTGTCACTGAAGGGCGGACGATTGGCATGGGTCGTATTGTTGGGGATGGCGGCTGCTTCCTGCAGATCGTCGATATTGCCTTAGAGCCTGCCTACCAAGGGCAAGGCCTTGGCAAACGCATTGTAAGTGCCCTTGTTGAGCACCTGAAAGCGCACGCAGACCCGTCTGCCTATGTGAACTTGCTGGCCGATGTGCCTGCCAATCACCTTTACGCCAAATTCGGTTTCAAGGAGACGGCACCCGGTTGCCTTGGCATGGCGACGTCGGCACGCAATTTGTCCTGAGTCTCTCCGCCATGGCCTCGAAATGGAAGAGTCCTCCCGTTTGCGAGGGCTCCAGACATTAGCGCGCTTGCTGGTTGTAAAGACGAATCCCTTTGATATCGTAGTGTAAATTTCCTCAATGTAGGAAAACTGCCGCAAGAGATATATCAGGCACTTGACTTCGTGTTGTGACTGCTTCATCAAGACTGATATATCAGTAAACAGATGAGGCAGAGCAATGTGGCGTGGGGTATATCCGGCTGTAACAACAAAATTCACTGAAGATGATCGGCTTGATATTGCCGAGATGGAGCGGTGCTTTGCCCTGCAAATGGCTGCAGGTGTAGACGGGCTGATTGTCTGCGGGTCTTTGGGGGAGGCCATGGCCCTTGAGCCGGAAGAAAAGATTGAAATCCTGAAGGTCGCTAAAGGGGTTGCCGGGGAGAAGCCGGTCTTGATGACGGTTTGCGAAAGCTCCACCAAGCGCGCTTGTCGGGCCGCGCTGGACGCAGCTGAAGCTGGTGCGAACGGGCTGATGGTTTTGCCGGGAGTCCCGTATCGGTCGCAGCCTCACGAGACGGTCGCACATATCAAACAGGTCACAAAGGCGGCTGGCCTTCCGGTTATGGTCTACAATAATCCGGTGGCCTATGGGGTTGATGTCACACTGGACATGTTTGCTCAACTTGCAAACGATCCTCTGATCGTCGCCATGAAGGAATCCACCGATGATATCCGCCGTGCTACGGAAGTCATCAATCGGTTTGGAGACCGGTTCGCAGTGTTTACCGGAGTGGACAATCTGGCACTGGAAAGCCTGCTCATGGGAGCCGATGGCTGGGTGGCTGGTCTTGTGGTAGCATTTCCGCGCGAGACCGTTGCCATCTGGAAGTTGGTTGAAGCTGGACGCATGGAGGAAGCGCGAGCCATTTATCGCTGGTTCCGACCGCTGCTTGATCTGGACGTATCGACCAACCTTGTACAGAACATCAAGTTGGCTGAAGTTCACGCGCTTGGATCGACGGATCGGTGTCGGGCTCCCCGCATCGCGCTTTCCGGTGCGGAGCGGGACCGCGTTGAGGGCGTGATCAAAGCGGCAATTGCCTGTCGTCCTCAGTTGCCGGAGTTCTAAGCGCATGAGCCATGTCCACGTTATTGGTGCCGGCATTGTCGGACTTGCAACGGCCATTCGACTGCAAGACGAAGGACACAAGGTTACGGTGATTGATCGCGCGGGCCCCGGGGAGGGGGCTTCGCGTGGCAATGCGGCGTCTATTGCGTGGACAGATGTGGCGCCGCTCGCATCGCCGGGGATCTGGCGCGATGTGCCGGGTTGGCTGTTTGACCCCTTGGGGCCACTTTCGGTTCGGCCAGCATATGCCTTGAAGGTCCTGCCATGGATGGCGCGGTTCTGTCTCGCGTCTCTGCCCACACGTGTCAAAGCGAGCACGACGGCGAAAGCCGCGCTCAATGGGGCAGCCTTGCCTGCGTGGCAACGTTTGTGGCAGCGAACCGGGACGGCTCATCGGGTTCGCTACACGGGGTGTCTGGATGTGTTTGACGACGCAGGACAACTGGCGCGGGCGCGCAGTGGATGGCAGGAGCAGCGGGATTTCGGCATTGACGTTGAAGAGCTTGATGGAGATCAACTTCGCGAACTGGAGCCCGATCTGGGAGCCTGTGTTGTCGGTGGAGCGCGCATACCTGGATGGTGTAGCGTGGACGAACCGTTTGAGCTTTGCACCGATCTTGCCAGCTTTTTTGAAGGGCAGGGCGGCACAATCCGCCGGTCATCTGTTCGAGCGGTCAGCCCGTCGGACTACGGCGCGTCCATTACCTTTGATGATGAAGCAGCTCCCGTTGAAAGTGATCATGTGGTGATCGCTGCTGGCGCTTGGTCTCGCACTTTGACAGCCCAACTGGGAGATCCGGTGCCGCTGGATACAGAGCGTGGCTACAATACAACCTTGCCGGAATCGGGTGTTGATCTTAGTCATACGGTTATACTGCCGGGCTATGGCTTTGTTCTGTCGCAACTGGCCACTGGCTTGCGCGTTGGCGGGGCGGTCGAATTTGGCGGATTGGGCTTGCCACCAAACTGGAAACGGGCGCACGCGTTGCTCACCCGTGCCCGCCACATTGTACCTGACCTGCAAACACAGGGAGGCACACAGTGGATGGGCTTTCGCCCGTCATTGCCGGACACGCTTCCCGTGATTGGCAGATCAAGCGCCAGTGATCGGATTACATACGCGTTCGGTCATGGGCATCATGGCTTGACCCAAGCAGCGATCACTGCCGAACTGATTGGTGCGTTGGTAGCCGGGGAGCACACACCTCTGTCTTTGGAACCATATCGGGCGCAGCGGTTTTAGATCCGGCTCTGGGGAGGGAAAATGGCATCCAAAAGCTTCTTTTGTGTAGATGGACACACTTGTGGCAATCCAGTGCGGCTCGTTGTGGGTGGCGCGCCCCGTTTGAATGGCACGGACATGCTGGAACGGCGCGCACACTTTCTCAAACAGTATGACTGGATACGCACGGGTCTCATGTTCGAGCCGCGCGGCCATGACATGATGTCTGGCGCGCTTTTGCTGGAGCCTACACGGGCGGATTGCGATGCGGCGTTGCTTTACATTGAGACCTCTGGGTGCTTGCCCATGTGCGGTCACGGCACCATTGGGGCGGTGACCATGGCTCTGGAAGAAGGGTTGATCCAACCTCAGGAAGAAGGGCGGTTGCGACTGGATACGCCGGCAGGTGTTGTTCTTGCAGAATACAGCTGGGATGGCGGGTATGTCGAAAGTGTGCGCTTGACCAATGTGCCCAGTTTTCTTGCCGCCGAGGGGCTATGGGCTGATGTTCCTGGGCTGGGTGAAGTGTCAGTGGATGTGGCTTATGGTGGGAACTTCTATGCCATCGTGGAGGTCCAGGACGTTTATCCCGGTCTGGATCATGTTTCGCCCAGCCAGTTGCTGGAATGGAGCCCGCGTCTTCGTTCTGCACTCAATGCCAAGTACGAGATGGTTCATCCAGAAGACCCACGGATCGCGGGCATAAGCCACATCCAATGGACCGGAACGCCCACCGTTTCTGGGGCAGATGCTCGAAACGCCGTTTTTTATGGAGACATGGCCCTGGACCGGAGCCCATGTGGCACGGGCACTTCAGCCCGAATGGCTCATTTGCATGCCAAGGGCAGGCTGTCTCCGGGTGATACCTTTACCCATGAATCCATTATCGGTTCCCTGTTTGTTGGAACGGTAATGCAGGAGGTTTCTGTGGGTTCACAAACAGCCATCGTGCCGGCGATTGAAGGGTGGGCACGCAAGACGGGATATAACACCCTCTTTCTTGATAGCCGTGATCCGTACATGACCGGTTTCCAGCTGGCGGGCGAGCGGGTTATTCATTTCCCTAGACCCGATGAACCACGTTAGTCAAAGGGGGCATTCGCCATTGTGTCGCGTTTGTCGACAGCGCCAAGACCAAGATCAACCGAGTTGGTATGTTCTTCTTGATAAAGTGAGGCAGGCTAGCTGTTTTTCTGGCATGCCTGCCACACGGCCGGTACGTTTGTAGACCTTGTAAACGGAAAAGGCATCGGCTATGGCGGAAAAAATAGCGCTGGTCGGCATTGGAAAAATTGCCCGCGATCAGCACATCCCTGCCATTCACGGTGCAAAAGAATGGGAACTGGCCGCTGTGGTCAGTCGGTCAACAGCGTTGGACGGTGTTGACACGTATCCCACCATTGAAGCCTTGCTTGCTGCACGGCCGGACATCTCCACACTCTCGCTCGCCATGCCGCCGCGACCGCGCTTTGATGTTGCTGTCAAGGCGCTCAATGCAGGCCGGCACGTGATGTTGGAAAAGCCTCCGGCGCACAGTCTTGCCGCCTGTCTTCAGTTGCAGCGTTTAGCGACAGAGAAAGGCGTTGGCTTGTTCGCTTCCTGGCATTCGCGGTTTGCTTGGTGTGTGCCTGCGGCGCGCGCGTGGCTGGAAGACAAAACGCTGGTATCGCTACGCATTGCCTGGAATGAGGACGTGCGCCGCTGGCATCCGGGACAGCATTGGATTTTCGAGCCCGGAGGAATGGGTGTTTTTGATCCGGGCATTAATGCAGTCTCCATCATGACGGAAATCCTTCCCGATCCGGTGCATGTCAAGGAAGCCACATTGTTGTTCCCGAAAAACCGTCAGGCTCCGATAGCGGCAACGGTAGCGTTCCATCATGGCGGTGGCGCGGACGTTCGTGCTGACTTTGACTGGCGCCAAGAGGGGCCGCAACAGTGGACGATCGACGTGGAAACAACTGATGGGCACCTGTGCCTGACAGATGGTGGATCCAAGATGTATGTGGATGGCACTTTGGTCGATGATGGACTGAACGAGGAGTATCCAAGGTTGTATCGACGCCTGTCAGAGTTGGTAACGGCGGGGCGCAGCGACATGGATTTGTCGCCTCTTGTTCATGTCGTCGATGCGTTTGCACTGGGTGGCAGAGTGCTTGTTGAGCCCTTTCACTTTTGAGGGTGAAGGTGTTTTCTGCACAAGCATCTGAATCTGCCGCGACACCTCGTCCCAATGCCTTAAACCCGACATGAACGCTTCCTATTTTTCTATCTGTAACACGACGACTTCTGCTCGAAAGGAGCCATTTCATGTTCGATCGTCTTATTGAACGCCAAATGCGGCGGGCCCAGTCACAAGGCGATCTCAAAGACATCGCCGGTTCAGGCAAACCGTTGCCGCGCCGTTACGGGCTGCGTCAAGTCTCAACGACCGAGGCGCTCAGCGTGCGTGCCATGCGCAACACAGAAGGCGGCGACATAGATGCGGCTATAAAGGACCTTCAGGCAAAACTGAAAGTAGCCACGGATGAGGATGAACGGACAGAATTGCGGAAGGCCATTTCCGATCTTCAATTGCGTAAATCCGTTGAGAACGAAGCCCGGCGCGGCCTGATGCGCGGCTAGCGTTCCAGTGCTTGGCGCGCTGCTTCCACTGAGAACCTTTTGCGATACTCGCCGGGAGGCAGGCCCACAATTCTCAAGAAGATCCTGCGGAAGGCCGTGGGGTCTTCGTAACCTACAGCCCAGGCGATCTCGTTGACTGGCTTGGGGGTCAGCTCCAGTTGGCGCCGAGCCTTTTCAACCCTTAACAATTGTAAATAAGCCTTCGGGTTGAGGCCGGTTGCACGGTAGAAACGGCGCAGAAACGTGCGGCTCGTCAATCCGGCGTGCTCTGCCATGCCTTTCACGGTTACGCGCGTGGTGAAAGTCGTTTGCAGCCAGTGTTGCACTTTGAGAATGGTTGCGTCACCGTGGTGAAGCTCCGGCCGAAAAGCGCTGAAAAGCCGTTGCTCACATCGGCCCGGCTCGATCAAGAGCTGGTGGGCAAGATCCAGCATGATGGCCGGCCCCAGAAATCGCTCAACTACGCGCAAGCCCAGATCTGTCCAAGCCATGACTCCACCCGCCGTTATGATGTCCCCCTCATCGACGATCAACTGATCAGTATTGAGTTGAACGCTGGGATAGGTTTCAGAAAATTCCTGTTTCAGTGCCCAGTGGGTGGTTGCAGTGCGTCCATTCAGCAGTCCGGTGGCCGCAAGCAAATAAGCGCCGGCGCAAGCTGAGCATATCAGCGCCCCTTTTTGATGTTGGGTTTTGATCCAATGATGGACGGCGCCCTGTCCGGTGTGCTTTTCTGCGCTCAAACTGGGTGGGGCTATCAGCGCTGCGCAAGTGGGCAGATCATGCAGATGAGTTGCAGTGTCCTCGAAAAGATCGACGATGTGGGGCTTCAAAACACTGTTGGTTTGGCCTTCCGCAAGTCGGTTGGCGACCTCAAACATGTCCTTCAGTCCATAAAGAGCAGCAAGTTGCGCTCCCGGATAGTTCAGGAGTGCGATGTTGTGCTGGGGCAAAACGGGTTCCATTTGTCAGTTATAGCCTGAAAAATGTCGAATTTGCCAAGTCTTCAAAGCCTCATCGCCTCATACAGTGTCGTGATCTTATTCTTCACGAACAAAGGATCCGATCATGAGCCGTAAAGCCCTTGTCGTTGTCGACGTGCAAAATGACTATTTCCCGGGTGGAGCCTGGGAGCTGGTTGGCATGGAAGCCGCCGCTGCAAACGTTTCAAGACTTCTCGAAAAGGCCCGCGCTGCAGGTGAAACCGTGGTTCACATCCAGCATGTCGTTGAAGCTGGTGGTGCCCCTTTCTTCAACAAGGGAACCGAAGGCGTTGAGATGCATGAGGATTGCAAGCCCGTGGCCGGTGAAGTCGTGGTGCAAAAGACAAAGGCGAACTCCTTCCGTGATACCAACCTCAAGGAGGTTCTAGACGCCGCAGGGGTTACAGAGATTGTTGTTGTGGGCGCAATGACACAGAACTGTATCGACTCCACGGTGCGTGCCGCTTTCGATATGGGTTACAAGGTCACCGTTGTGCATGATGCGTGCGCAACACGGGATCTTGAGATCAATGGTAACGTGGTCCCGGCCCAGGCAGTCCAGGCATCGTTCATGGCAGCCCTCGGCTTTGCCTTCGCTACCATTTTGTGCGCGGACGACTACCTGGCAACCTAGTTGCCACGCATTGCCGTATATTGCATCAGGCGGCGGCTGACCTCTAGAGTTGGCCGCTGCTGCCTGATGGCCCGCAAAAACGGCCAGACTGCCGTGGTCATGAACACTGCAGCCAACAGGAACGGGGCTCCCGGGAAGTAAAAGCGGTCGGGTGTGCTGGTGGCCAGCGCAAACACTTGTGTCATCAGCAGCGTTGAGAGCACAGCGGTCAAACCGATGATGCTGGCGAAGGCGCCCTGCAACTCGCCTTGTCGATCGCTGGTGACCGAGTGGCTGATCAATCCCGTTAGTGCGGGTACGATCATGGCACCCAGCGCCGACAATGGCAGGAGTGCAATCACCACCCACGTGTTGGGAGCAACAGCAAAACCCAGCAACGCCACCACGGAGAACGCAAAGCCGATCAGGGCGGTTCGCTCTTCCCCGTGTCGCGGTATGATCCAGCGGATCAGGCCCCCTTTGACGCCGGAAAACCCAAGGCCAACAACGGCGAGGGACAGGCCGACCTGGGTACTTGTCCACTTCAGCGCTTCAAAGGTGTAGTAAGGCCAGATTGCAGCGTAAACGAAATTGGCCATTTCAAACAGGAACAAGGCGAGGAAGAAGCGGCGCAGCGTTTCAAACTGCATGAAGTAGAGAGCGGCACCTACGGGGTTGGCCTTGCGCCATTCAAATGGGCGTCGTTTTTCTTCGCGGAGCGTTTCGGGCATGTAGAACAGGCCGTAGGTCAGGGTCACGGCGAGCAATACGGCAGCTGCATAAAAGGGTACGCGAATACCCAACTCGCCCAGCAAACCACCGACCGCGGGTCCAAGAACGAAGCCGAGCCCAATGCAGGCCCCGATCATGCCAAACCGGGTGCTGCGTTTATTGCGCCCGGAAATGTCGGCAACCGCAGCATACGAGGTGGCGTAGGTCGCACTGGCTGCGCCTGCAATCAGCCGGCCGGCGAACAGCAACCAGATGCTGTTGGCAAAGGTCATGATGAGATAATCGACGACGAGGACGGCAAGCGATACCAGCAGAACAGGGCGGCGGCCAAACCGGTCCGATAGCGCGCCTACTGTTGCGCTGCATAAAAACTGCATTATGGCATAAACCGCCGCAATGAAACCGCCCCACATAGCAGCGCCCGCAATGCCGGTGCCCGTCAGTTCCGAGACAAGATGAGGGGTCACGGGAATAATGAGGCCGGCGCCAATTGCGTGCAACAAGGCCGTACACCCTACGAAAAACAGGGTGTGGTCCTTGTCGGAAACTGAAAATTTCAGAAAAGATGCAGGCATTCTTCACTCGCTGGCGGTCCGCTGGTGTCTACCAGAGCCGCCAGTCAAGTAAAGTGAAATTGCCGGTTTTCCGCGTTGTCCAAAGGGCGGCGTTGTGCCGCCGCGACGTTATTTGCGCCAGGCAGGTGTTTCTTTGGCAAAAAAGGCGCGGATGCCATCTTGGGCCTCTTGTGTCTCCCAGCGGTCCGCCAGTTTTCCAATCGTGTATTCGATCTGCGTACTTGATGGCATCCGTGCCAACGCACAAGCCAGTGCCTTGGCGTCCGCCACCGCACCCGGAGCGCAGTTTAGATAGCTTCGAGCCTCCTCCTGAACAATGGCATCCAGATCCTCGACTGGAGCGACCAGCGAAACCAGCCCGAGAGACTGGGCGCGTTCCGGTCCGAAGGCTTTGGCATTCATGAAGACCTGCCGGGCATTCCCTTCGCCCATGCGGCGCACAACGTACGGGCCAATGGTTGCGGGTATCAGGCCAAGACGGGTCTCCGTCAGGGAGAATTTTGTGCCCTGGGCAGCAACGACCAGGTCGCAAACACTCATAAGGCCGACGCCGCCGCCATAGGCGGGCCCCTGAACACGGGCAATAAGCGGTTTTTTGAGCGAATCCAGCCGCTTCAACATGTCGGCAAGGCGACGGGCTTCTTCAATTTTGCCCGTGCGGTCCTTGTCTGCCTGTGCCTGCATCCATGTCAGGTCGCCGCCAGCGCAAAAAGTCTTGCCCTTGGCGGCCAGAATGACAACGCGTGTGCTGTCGTCTTCATCCAGCTCATCTGCGGTGCGCACCAACTCGTCCATCATCTGGGCGCTCATGGCGTTGTGCTTGTCCTCGCGGGCGAGCCAAAGGGTGGTGATGCCGCTGTCGGACCGTTCAATGTCGAGCGTGGCATATGTCATTGTGCGCCCTCCTTCAGTTCCGTAATGAATGCTTGGGCGGCGCGGCACTTTTCCATATCCAACCCGGTGTCAAAACCTAGCGCATGCAGGCGCTCAGCTACGGCAATGGTACTCACGTTGCCCTTAGCGCCGGGTGCGTAAGGACACCCGCCCAGCCCTCCAATGGCGGTATCGAACGTCCTCAGCCCCAGGTCCAGGCTTGCTTCTATGTTGGCAATCGCCTTGTCTCCGGTATCGTGATAATGACCGGCCAAGCGTGACGCAGGCGCGACCTTCAGCGACGCTGCGAGCATGGCGCGGATGGTTTCCGGTGTTCCTGCGCCAATGGTGTCGCCCAGCGAGACTTCATAGCAGCCCATTTCCAATAGCTGGGCGATAACCTCGGCTACTTTTGCCGGGTTCGTATCTCCATCATAAGGGCACCGGACGACGCAAGACACATAGCCGCGCACCGGTAGGCCCTCTGTCCTTGCCCGGTCTACAAGGGGGGCAAATCGGGCTAAACTTTCTTCAATCGAGCAATTGATATTGGCCTGCGAAAAGCCTTCAGAGGCAGAACCGAAAATGGCGACTTCGTCTGCCTTGGCGGCTACTGCGCGTTCATATCCTTTCAGGTTGGGCGTAAGCGCTGTGTATTTTACACCCGGTTTTCGGGTAATACCGGCAAGCACTTCTGTTGCGTCCGCCATTTGCGGCACCCATTTGGGGGAGACGAAGCTCGTTGCTTCAATTTTTGTGAAGCCACAGTCGGATAACCTGTCGATCAGCTCGATCTTCGCAGGGGTGCTGATGAGGGTCTTTTCATTTTGCAGCCCGTCGCGTGGCCCCATCTCGAATAGGGTGACGTAATCGCTCATCGGTCGTCCTCCATGGCCCGTTGCCGAAGTTCGCGGCGGATAACCTTGCCTGTTGTGGTCATGGGCAGGGCGTCCACGAACTCCACTTCCCGTGGGTATTCGTGCGCGGCCAGCCTCTCCTTCACGAACAGCGCAAGCTCGTCAGCCAGCTCCTTGCTGGGCTCAATGCCTTGACGCAGCACAACGTAGGCCTTCACGATTTCCGTGCGTGTGGCGTCCGGTTTGCCGATAACGCCCACCATAGCCACGGCATCGTGCTTTAACAGGCAGTCCTCAATCTCACCCGGTCCAATGCGGTAACCGGAGGAGGTGATGACATCATCGTCCCGGCCAACGAAGCGGATCCAGTCTTCCGCGTCCATCACGCCTTGATCGCCTGTCATCAGGAAACCGTTGATCACCTTCTTTGCGGTGGCCTCTGGGTTGCGCCAGTATTCCAGAAACATGATCGGATTAGGCGTCTTGATGGCAATGTTGCCCTGCGTGCCGCGCGGCAGCTCTTCGCCGGTGTCATCAACGATGCGCACATCAAAGCCCGGCACGGCCTTGCCCATTATACCGGGGCGGGTCTCCATCATCTGGCTGCACGTGGCCACCACGAGATTGCACTCGGTCTGGCCGTAGAACTCGTTAATGGTGATACCAAAGGTCTTGCGGCCCCAGTCCAGCAGCTCCGCGCCAAGGGCTTCGCCGCCGCTGCCTAGTGTGCGCACGCTGTAGTTCCAGCGTTCCTGCGGGTTTTCCACGGTCCGCATCATTTTCAGTGCAGTGGGCGGGATGAATGCATTGCGGATCTTTTGATCCTGCAGCAGTTGAAACGCAGCTTCGCCCGTAAACTTGCGGAACCGGCAGGCGACCACCGGCACACCGTGATGCAATGCGGGCATTAGGGCATCCATCAGTCCTCCAATCCATGCCCAGTCCGCGGGTGTCCAGAATCGGTCCCCTTCCTGCGGGAACAGGTCATGGGGAAACTCAACGCCCGGCAGATGGCCCAGCAACACCCGGTGGGCATGCAAGGCCCCCTTGGGTTGGCCTGTGGTGCCGGAGGTGTAAACGATCATGGCGGGGTCATCCGCCCGCGTCTTTACCGGCTCGAACTCGGTGGAGTGCCATTGTGTCAGTGCGTGATAATCCTCTGCCCCATGCAACGCCCCATCGATGCACAGCACCACCTTAAGGTGCGGCAGGCGGCCACGCAGATGCTGGAGTTTTTCGGCACCCATGGCGTTGGTGATAATGGCCTTGGCCTCGGAGTTGTTGAGGCGGTACTCCAGCGCTTCCTCACCAAACAGGGTGAACAAGGGGATGGAAATGGCCCCCATTTTGTGAATGGCGATGTGACCAAAGGCGGTTTCGGGTGCTTGTGGCAGCAGGATGCCAACCCGATCGCCGCGAGCCACTCCACGGCTGGAAAGCAGGTTGGCAAGCTGATTGGATTTCTCTTTGAGATCTCCAAAGGTGTAGTGGCTGACCATTCCGTCTTCGCGCACAAACACCAAGGCTTCCCGGTTTGGCTCCCGCTCGGCCCACTTGTCACTAATATCAACCCCAATGTTGAAGAACTCCGGTATCTTCCATTTGAAGGCCTCACGCAGGCCCTCGTAGGAGCGAATTTGCGGCAACATGATCAGGCCTCCTCCTCAAGCGTGATCAACAGAGCGCCGTCTTCCACTTGGTCGCCTTCGGCCACCATGACTTCCAGCACAACGCCATCACGGGGGGCCTTCAGGCTGTGTTCCATCTTCATGGCTTCCGTCACCACTAGAACATCACCTTGGGCCACTTGCTGGCCGGTCGTGCATTGCACAGCACGCACCTGACCGGGGACGGGGGAGATGATGGCGCTGCCGGCATCGACCCGTTCGTCTTCGTCGCTCAGATGGTCAGGCAGGTCGAACTGCCAGCTTTGCCCCTCGATAAATAGCGTGAGGCTGTGGGCTGTCTTGGCAAAATGGCAAACGCGCTGGGCGCCGTCCATGCTGATGCGGATCTCGTAGCCTTCCAACCGAAGGATCTTGAAGGACAAGGTCCTGTCATCAATGGCTGCCGACAGCGTCCCGTCTTGATGTGTGGCAATGGCTATTTCCTTCAGATTGTCGCGATAGCGCAAATGGGCGAACTGGTGGGCAGAGCTCCACAGGCGCCATCCGGCCAATGTTTCCCAGGGAGTGGTGCCATACCCTCGATCATGCGCCAGACCCAGATCAATGGCAGCGGCAATGGCATACACCTCCGCTGTGGGTTCCGGAACGCGGGTCAAACTTTCCAGCTCGCGGTCGATGAGCAGGGTATCCATCTCACCGCGCGCAAATCCCTCATGGTTCGCCAGTGCGTGCAGAAAGGTAATGTTGGTGGTTGCGCCAACGGCCCAGCTCTTTTCCAGCGCCTGGCTCAGTTTGCTCAGTGCCTCGCTACGGTTTTCGCCATGAACGATCACCTTGGCGATCATCGGATCATAAAACGGCGTGATGGTATCCCCCTTGCGCACGCCGCTGTCGATGCGGGCAAAGTGCTGGGGCAAGCGCAGCTCGTTCAAGGTGCCGGTGGCAGGCAGGAACCCTGCCTCCGCGTCTTCGGCATAGATTCGTGCTTCAAAAGCGTGGCCGTTGATGCTCAGCTCTTCCTGACGCTTTGGCAGAGGAGCGCCAGCCGCGACCCGAAGTTGCCAGTGCACCAGATCTTCGCCGGTAATGGCTTCCGTTACCGGGTGCTCCACCTGCAGCCGGGTGTTCATCTCCATGAACCAGAACCGGTCGGGCCTCAGTCCCTCCGACCCATCCACGATGAACTCGACTGTGCCCGCACCTTCATAGCCAACGGCCAGAGCGGCTTTCACCGCTGCCTCACCCATGGCGGCGCGCATTTCCTCGCTCATGCCGGGGGCAGGGGCTTCCTCAATCACCTTTTGGTGTCGGCGCTGCAATGAGCAGTCACGCTCAAACAGGTGGACGGCGTTGCCGTGGCTGTCGGCAAACACCTGCACCTCAATATGCCGGGGAGACTGGATGTACTTTTCGATCAAAACACGGGGGTCGCCAAAGCTGGATTGACCTTCGCGCTGGGCACCCTCCAAGGCGCTGAGAAAATCTTCGGAGGCATCAACCCGGCGCATGCCCTTGCCGCCGCCACCTGCGCGGGCCTTGATGAGCACCGGATAGCCCATTTGGTCGGCTTGAGTTTTCAGGAACGCCGCATCTTGGTTTTCGCCGTGGTAACCGGGCACCACGGGCACGCCGGAATGTTCCATCAGTTGCTTTGCAGCATCCTTGAGACCCATGGCGCGGATTGCACTGGCAGGCGGGCCAATGAACACAAGGCCCGCTGCTTCAACGGCCTCAACAAACTCCGGGTTTTCCGAAAGAAAACCATAGCCGGGGTGAATTGCTTGCGCGCCCGCCTTCTTGGCCGCCGCCAGAATGGCGTCCTTGTTCAGGTAGCTCTCGTTCACCGGCGCCGGGCCAATCAGGTAGGCCTCATCGGCTTCCTCAACATGCAGCGCGTTGCGGTCTGCTTCCGAGTACACAGCAACCACCTTGATGCCGAGGCTCTTGGCTGTTCTGGCCACACGGACGGCGATCTCACCGCGGTTTGCAATCAGGATTTTCTTGAACATGTTTCCCGCGCCCCCTTACATGCGGAAGATGCCGAACGGCGTGTCTTCGATTGGTGCGTTGAGCGATGCCGCCAGCGACAGGGCCAGTACATCTCGGGTCTTGCGCGGGTCGATGATGCCATCGTCCCACAAACGCGCAGAGGCGTAGAGCGGGTGTCCCTGTTCCTCAAACTGGTCAATGATGGGCTGCTTGAAGGTCTCTTCATCTTCTGCCGACCACGTGCCGCCCTTGCGCTCAATGCCTTCGCGGCGCACGGTGGCCAGAACGCCCGCGGCCTGTGGTCCGCCCATCACGGAGATGCGGGAGTTTGGCCAGGTCCACAGGAAACGGGGAGAATAGGCCCGGCCGCACATACCGTAATTTCCAGCGCCAAAGGAGCCGCCAATCAGCACGGTGAACTTGGGCACCTTGGCGCAGGCTACAGCTGTCACCAACTTGGCGCCGTCTTTGGCAATGCCGCCGCTCTCGTACTTCTGGCCCACCATGAAGCCTGTGATGTTTTGCAGGAACACCAGCGGGATCTTGCGTTGGCAGCACAGCTCCACAAAGTGCGCGCCCTTGAGAGAGCTTTCAGAGAAAAGAATACCGTTATTGGCGATAATGCCCACGGGCATGCCATGAATGTGGGCAAAGCCTGTCACCAGCGTGGTGCCATAGCGGGCCTTGAACTCGTCGAACCGGGAGCCATCGACCAGGCGGGCGATCACCTCGCGCACGTCAAACGGCGTTTTCAGATCTGCGGGCACAATGCCAAGGATTTCCGATGGATCGAAGAGCGGGTCTTCCGGCTCCTGCAGGCGAAGCTGGTTCGGCCGCATGGCATTGAGATTGGACACTGCTTGCCGCGCCAAGGCCAGTGCATGCGCATCATCCCGCGCCAGATAGTCAGCCACGCCGGAAAGGCGGGTGTGTACGTCGCCGCCGCCCAAATCTTCCGCGCTCACCACTTCACCTGTCGCCGCTTTGACCAGTGGCGGACCGGCGAGAAAAATGGTGCCTTGTTCTTTCACGATGATGGTTACATCGCTCATGGCAGGCACATACGCGCCGCCTGCGGTACACGACCCCATCACCACGGCGATCTGCGGAATGCCTTTTGCAGACATGTTGGCCTGATTGAAGAAGATCCGGCCAAAATGGTCCCGGTCTGGAAACACCTCATCCTGCTGGGGCAGGTTGGCGCCGCCTGAGTCCACCAGATAAATGCAGGGCAGGTTGTTCTGCTCGGCAATTTCCTGGGCGCGCAGGTGTTTTTTCACCGACATTGGGTAGTAGGTGCCGCCCTTTACGGTGGCGTCATTTGCAACAATCATGCAATCGACGCCGTTGACGCGGCCAACGCCAGTGATCACCCCGGCGGAGGGCGCAGCGCCCTCATACATGCCGTGGGCGGCAAACTGGCCGACCTCCAAAAACGGTGATCCGGGATCGATCAGCCGCGCCACCCGTTCGCGGGGGAGGATTTTCCCACGGGCCACATGGCGTTCTCTCGGGCCTTCGCCGCCACCAGCCAAAGCGGTGCGGCTGGCAGCGCGAATGGTTTCCATCACTGCCAGATGGGCCGCCTCGTTACTCTGAAAACTCTCGGAGCGCGGAGAAATCTTGGAGGTCAGCACAGACATCAGGCGGTTTCCTTGAACAGCTCGCGGCCAATCAACATGCGGCGCACTTCAGAAGTGCCTGCGCCAATCTCATAGAGCTTGGCATCGCGCAGGATGCGGCTCGTGGGATATTCGTTGATGTAGCCGTTGCCACCCAGTGTCTGGATTGCCTCAAGGGCGAGCTGTGTTGCTTTTTCTGCGGAGTAGAGAATGCAGCCGGCGGCGTCCTTGCGGGTGGTTTCGCCCCGGTCGCAGGCTGCGGCCACGGCGTACACATAGGCACGACAGGCATTCATGTTGGTGTACATGTCGGCGATCTTGCCCTGCATCAGCTGGAACTCGCCAATGGCTTTGCCGAACTGCTTGCGCTCGTGAATGTATGGAACCACCACGTCCATGGCCGCCGCCATCAGGCCTAATGGCCCGCCGGAAAGAACCACGCGCTCATAATCGAGGCCGGACATGAGCACCTTCACGCCGCCGCCTTCTTCGCCCAGAATGTTCTCAAAGGGCACTTCGCAGTCTTCAAACACCAGTTCACAGGTGTTGGAGCCGCGCATGCCCATCTTGTCCAGCTTCTGTGCTGTGCTGAAACCCGCCATGCCCTTTTCAATGAGGAAAGCCGTAATGCCGCGTGGGCCAGCTTCCGGGTCTGTCTTGGCGTAGACCACGAGCGTTTCTGCATCGGGGCCGTTGGTGATCCACATCTTGTTGCCGTTCAGCACGAAGCGGTCGTTCCGCTTTTCAGCGCGCAGCTTCATGGAAACAACGTCAGACCCGGCACCGGGTTCGGACATGGCAAGCGCGCCCACATGCTCGCCCGAGCACAGTTTGGGCAGGTATTTGGTTTTTTGCTCATGCGTGCCGTGCCGGTTGATCTGGTTCACACACAGGTTTGAGTGCGCGCCGTAGGAAAGACCGATGGAACCGGAAGCGCGGGAAATCTCTTCCATGGCGACAACATGTGCCAGATAGCCCATGCCGCTGCCGCCGTAGTCTGGATCCGCGGTTACACCCAGCAAGCCAAGCTCGCCCAGTTGGGGCCACAAGTCCGCGGCAAAGGTGTTGGTTTCGTCAATCTCGGCAGCACGTGGGGCCAGTTTTTCCTGAGACCACTTGTGCACCATGTCGCGCAGGGCGTCGATTTCTTCACCGAGCCCGAAGTTCATCACTGCTGAAAACATCAGATATCCTCCTCATCAGATGTTTCGCCGGGCACTCCCACATGCCAGCATCATCTGTGCAGACCGCTTTAATTAAACGAACGTACGTTTGATTAATAACAGCTGCCTTGGTATTATTCAATCACACATTAGACGAAAACACGTAGGCGGCAACGAGAAGGCATCAGCGTGGCACGCACAAAGGGCTCTGTCGGAGCAACAACACAAAAAGCAATCCTGGATGCGGCCAAAACCCTCATCGTCAAGCATGGGTTTGAAGCCATGACCCTGCGCCAGCTCGCCGCCGAAGTGGGGGTGCAACCGGCCTCTATCTACCGCTATATCGAAAGCAAGGACACGTTGCTTGCTGCGCTGATGACAGAGCACATGGATACGCTCATCCATGCGTGGGAGGCGTTGGAGGACAAGGGCGAAACCCCGGATGAGCAGCTCGAAGCGTTTGTGGCCTTTCACATTCGCTATCATGTGGAACGGCGGGAAGATGTGTTCATCGCCAATATGGAGCTGCGTTCGCTCGGGGAGGCGGCACGCGCCGATGTTGTTGCCAAACGCCGTGCCTATGAGCTGAACCTTTGGCGCATTCTGGAAGAGGGCGTGAAGACGGGGGACTTCCCGGAAACCGACCTTGAAGTGGCGACCTATGCCATTCTTGCCATGCTGACAGGCGTTTGTTTTTGGTACCGACCGGAAGGACGCCTGACAGTTGAGCAGATCATCGAGATCCACCAAGGGCTTGTCATGCGCGGCGTTGTCAGCGGCGACTTTCAGGCGGTTTAGCCTGCACATTCTCGGAGGTTAGGGGTGTCTTCTCCAGCATGATGCTTAGTGAGCGCGCGCAACCCACTCTTTGGTGCGTTCATTGAAATCTGTGCAATGGCGCAGGAACTGCTCAAACCCATGGCCAAGAGAGAACAGCCTTTTCACCGTTGCGCTGGGATAAGTGCGCGTGCCGCCTTCTTCCCGTAGTTGGTCAAAAGCAGCATTGAACCCGTCGATGGCCAGTTCCACTGGCTCCAGCGGAGGGGCCGGCGCTTCTCCTTGCATGGCAAGCCCGCTTTCATGAAGAAACTCTTGTGTTACAGCGGAAAGGCGATTGAGGGATGGCCCCAGCCGACTGGCGATGGAAGTGGGGAGCGGTTCATGGGTGGCTTGTTGGATGATCACCAGATCGTGGCGCAGGCGCATGATGGTTCGGAAAATGGGGGCGGGATCGTAATCCACGGCTCGGTAAAGGCGCCGCTCCTGAATGGCTTCCGTGGTGATGCTGCCGAACTTGTCGAGATGATTTTGCAAGGCTTCTTCCGTTGCCTCGCTTTCAGAGGCGGTACGGGTCCCAAGCGCGGACGCGATATAGATGCCCATCAGCTCCCCCATTTGCTGAAGGGCGCTGTTGGTGGCATTGCCAAGTTGTTGCCGCGAGCGAACCGGTAACACGATCAGAGAGGTTACCAGTCCCACCACACAGCCTATGGTAATTTCAAACAGACGTATGGCGGCTGACTCTACCGGATCCACGGTAATGCCTGTCGGGGCAATCAGCACGATAATGGCGGTGATGGGGGCAACCCGCAGCCCCGGCCGCATCGCGGTGAGAAAGGCCAGGGGTCCGATTGCGATAATCAAGGCCTCACCAAGGCCGACGGCATCACTATGGGGGATGACAGCTGCAACCGCGCCGCCCCACACCGCACCGGCCAACGTGCCGATGAATCGATCACCAGAGGCTTTGATCGAGCCGCCCACGCTGCCCTGCGTCACAATCAGGGCTGTCAATACCGCCCACTGTGGTTGGGGAATACCCAAGAGGGTGGTCACGATATACGTAGCGATTACGGAGGCAAGCAGGCGAATGGCCAGAAACAGTTGACTGCGGTGTTTGGAAAACCAATTGGTTTTAGGCGGGTCAGCAATCATGGGGTAACGGTCTGGCCTTTTTGTTTTGGTGTCGTGCACTTGCACCTCGGTTCACGAGGCCCGCCATTCATAGTAGGAGGCAACTCGTTTCTGAATCTCGAATACTGCAGAGCAGCTTTGCTGTTTCCGGTCAGGTAGGGGCTTGGTGCGATCGAGCCGAAAGATCTTGGGTGTTTCTCGGGTCTGGCACTCAGCACAGATCGACAAGCCGTTTTTTGCGCTCAGTGGCTGTGGGCGCCGCCAGATAACACCAACTGATTCCAAGTGCGCGAATGCTTACATGGACTAACCCCCTAGTGCCGCCGGACTTGCTCCGGCATCCAGATTCACGGGGCTTCGCGGGTGCGCGTAATTGCTGGTCTGGATCCCGGCTCGGGGGCCGGGATGACCTGTGTGGGGAAGGGGCGACGTTGGATCTTGGTCTTATTGTTTTGCGAGAGCAGGAGGTCTGCAGGGTTTCGGTCGGACGATTTGCAGAGAGTTCATCGTAGGGCTCTGGCCCCTTTTATCTTTGCGCCGCGTTGCTGCTGGACCTGATCCTGTTTGCTCTGCGCGGTTCACTTTTACCCCGTCCTGCCTCGTTGCCCCCGAACCTTCCATCGCCTTTCCCTCAGCTGTCCTGCCGGACTTGCTCCGGCATCCAGATTCACGGGGCTTTGCGGGTGCGCGTAATTGCCGGTCTGGATCCCGGCTCGGGGGCCGGGATGACGTGTGTGGGGTAGGGGCGAGGTTGGATCTTGGTCTTATTGTTTTGCGTGAGCATGAGGTCGGTAGGGTTTCGGTCGGACAATTTGCAGAGAGTTCATCGTAGGGCTCTGACCCCTTTTATCTTTGCGCCGCGTTGCTGCTGGACCTGATCCTGTTTGCTCTGCTCGGTTCACTTTTGCCCCGTCCTGCCTCGTTGCCCCCGAACCTTTCATCGCCTTTTCCCTCGGCTGTCATGCCGGACAAGCGCAGCGCTGATCCGGCATCCAGATTAGCGGGCCTTCGCGGGGCGTGCCTCTGCTGGCCTGGATCCCGGCTCGGGGGCCGGGATGACCTGCGTGGGGTGAGCCGTTGGGTATGTGACCCGCGGCCTGCTCTTCCTTCCTCAGCTGTCATGCCGGACAAGCGCAGCGCTGATCCGGCATCCA
>NZ_KE383919.1:294676-389450 GCF_000422785.1 Pseudovibrio exalbescens DSM 16456 | reverse complement strand
TGAATCACAGTTCAGCTGATTTGGGAACCCACTTTGTCAACAGGCCCTAGGGCGAAGGCATAAACCAGCGCAACTTCTTTCAGCCGGTCAAATCGGCCAGAAGCGCCGCCATGTCCTGCATCCATATTGGTGCGGAGCATGAGGAGATTGCCGTCCGTTTTCTTTTCCCGCAACGTGGCAACCCATTTGGCGGGCTCCCAGTAAGTCACCCGAGGATCCGTCAGGCCGCCGAGTGCGAAGATTGCCGGATAGTCCTTGGCTTCAACATTATCGATTGGCGAATAGCTGGCGATATAGCGATAGGCATTGGGATCGGCGACCGGATTGCCCCATTCAGGCCATTCAGGTGGTGTCAGGGGCAGGGTTTCATCCAGCATGGTGGCCAACACATCCACAAATGGCACCTCCGCGATAATTCCCTTGAAATGATCGGGCGCCATGTTCGCGACCGCGCCCATCAGCATACCGCCCGCAGAGCCTCCCTGCGCGACGATGCGGTCATGGGAGGTAAAGTTTTGTTCGACCAGATGTTCGCTTGCCGCAATGAAGTCGGTGAAGGTGTTCTTCTTGAATTCTCGGCGTCCATTCTTGTACCAGCCAAACCCCTTGTCCTTGCCGCCTCGAATATGAGCGATGGCATAGATGTAGCCCCGGTCGACCAGCGACAGCGCGTTGCTGTTGAAGCTTGCGGGAATTGAAATGCCGTAGGAGCCGTAACCGTAAAGAAGGCATGGGGCAGTGCCATCCAAAGGCGTGTCACGTTTGTATAGTACTGTCACAGGCACCTGAGCGCCGTCCGGCGCTGTTGCTTGAAGTCGGCGAGTTACATAGGCCGAAGGGGTGTGTCCGGAGGGGACCTCCTGTTCCTTCCGCAACCGCCGATCACGGCTTTCCAGGTCGTAGTCATAAACGCGGGCAGGGGTCGTCATGGACGAATAAGTGAACCGGATGGTTGTCGTGTCGAACTCATAACCCGCTGAAAAGCCAAGGCTGTATGCCTCTTCTTCAAAGGCTATGATGTGTTCTGCGCCATCTGCAAGCTGGCGTACCACAAGGCGCGGCAAACCCTCGAACCGTTCGAGGCGAACCAAATGGTTCTTGTAGGTGCAGAACGAGAGAATGAGGCAGCCTGGGACATGGGGAACCAAGTCGGCCCATTGATCTCGCCCGGGGGTTGCCAGTTGTTTTGCAAGAGGTACGGTTACCAGTTTGAAGTCTTCGGCTTCACCAGCGTTGGTGAGGATGTACAGTAGATCGTCATGATCCTCTACGCTGTATTCAATGCCTGTCTCGCGCGCTGCGATCAATGTTGGCTGAGCAGTCGGATCTGAGGCCGGGATCAGCCATACCTCGGAGGTTTCATGATCGTGAATGTCGATCAGAATGAAACGCCCGGACTGGGTGCGGCCCACGCTCATGAAGAAACCGGCGTCCTTTTCTTCATAAACCAAGGTTGCAGTGCTGGGCGGTGTCCCCAGTTCATGCCGATACAGTTTGGACGGGCGGTGGTTGGCATCCATCTCCACGTAGAACGCATAGCGCCCATCGGCGGACCATACGCATCCACCGGAGGTGTTCGAGATCACCTCTTCCTGATCCTTGCCCGTCGTCAGATCGCGGAACTTCAAGGTGAAGTATTCCGAGCCCTTGTCGTCATAGGCCCAGCCTAACCATTTGTGGTCATCAGAGTGGGTAGCGCTGGCCAACTTGAAGTAGGCTTTGCCCTCCGCTTCCTTGTCGCCATCAAGCAGAATTTCTTGTTGTCCGTCCGGTTCGGTTCTCGGCACGCGGTAGAACACTGGATGCTGGCCGCCTTCAACATACTTCAGCGCATAGGCAAAAGGGCCGTCCGGCGCCGGAACGGAGCTGTCATCCTGTTTGATGCGCCCCTTCATTTCTTCAAAAAGGACTTTCTGCAAGTCCTCTGTGTCGGCCATTTGAGCTGTGGTGTACGCGTTCTCTGCCTCCAGATAGCTGCGAATATCCGCATCCAGCACAGATGGGTCATGCATGACTTCCTGCCAGTTGTCGGCGCGCAGCCAGTGGTAGGGATCGGATTTCTCGAAGCCGTGGTGGAGAGTAGTGTGGTCTTTCTTTTCTGCGCGGGGTGCGTCGATCAAGAGTGAAATCCTTATTGTTTCCTGTGGCTAAGGACGACTCGCATGGCGGGCTTGTTGTTTTTGCGTGGCGTCGCGAGTCGGAATATGACGAAGGTAGTGTGCCATCTGCCTTTTTGCGAGGGGCATCTGTCTCGTGGAAAGGAAGACTGTCCACAAAACTTGGGCGCCCAATAAGTGGAGATCATCACAAATTGGTGTGTCAAAATGTCAATTGGATGACCGCGGAAAAAGAGATGGTTTGCGGGCCAGAGGGCGAAAATGCACCCAAGGCGTTTATGGTTTATAGGAATGCATCTTCTGCGCGCCCCAATAATGCGCCGGATTTGAGCACTTTTTATCTGATCTGTTCGAATTGAGCGAAGGAACCGAAATATTGTTATCGCAGAAATCCGAAATAAACGGGAATTGATCGGGAGCTAACAAAAAGAGTCTCAAGGAATTGTCGCGTACCTCACTGCTTCCCTGCTAGTAATTCGGCCAAACAAATTTATCACAATAAGCTGGTGGCGTTCTTCAGAGCCTCAACTGCTTTGCTGGTTCTGAGTATTTGTTTTGAAATTCATCGTTTAAATTACGTCAATTGATGAATTTCCTAAGGTCTCTCGTGTAAAGAGTCTTTGGCATCCATGAACAGTTTCATTTCCGATCGTGCTCGCTATGTAGAAATAAAGGGTGGGTTAAGAGAAGTTCATGGCCAAGTGCGACGAAATAAACCAAATATGGAAAATTGCATAGCGACATATCGAATATACCCAACGTAATCGACTTGCCGTTTTAGGATGGGCACATTATGTCATGAGTTCGGTTGCCGAATTGTATGCTTTGGTATCGATTCGACTGACCAGCTTGAACTAATGACTAGCCTATAACGGAGTGCTAAATGCCATTTTCTGGTGTGGAGGCCACATTTTGGGCGATGCTCGCGCCCTTTGTAGCCGCAGCGCTCGCGCCGGTTCTCACGCAGAAGTTGAAACACAACGCTGCTTGGGTTCTCGCCGCGGTTCCTGCGCTGATCTTCGTGCACTTGCTCTCGCTTGTCTCTAGCGTCGCGTCCGGGCAGACGTACGCTTTGGGACTTGAGTGGGTGCCCTCCTACGGCGTCACCTTCTCCATCTATCTAGATGGGCTATCAACTCTTTTTGCGTTGCTTATATCTGGCATTGGCACCTTTGTGGTGTTGTATGCGGGGGGATATCTGAAAGGTCACCCCAAGCAAGGCAGCTTCTTTTCCTTCCTATTTCTCTTCATGGGGGCAATGTTGGGGGTTGTTCTGGCGAACAACCTGATAACCTTGTTCATCTTCTGGGAGTTGACCTCGATCACGTCCTTCCTGCTGATCGGGTTCGACCATCTTCGCACAGCGTCCCGGCGGGCTGCCATTCAGGCTCTGGTTGTTACTGGTGCCGGTGGGATGGCATTGCTGGCGGGCTTCATCCTGATCGGAATTGCCGGCGGTTCAATGGAGATGAACGAAGTCCTGGCATCCGGTGATGTTCTGCGCGACAGCAACCTCTATGGAGCCATTTTCGTCCTGATCTGTCTGGGTGCTTTCACGAAGTCGGCGCAGTTCCCCTTCCATTTCTGGCTGCCGAACGCCATGGAGGCCCCCACACCAGTATCCGCATATCTGCACTCCGCCACCATGGTGAAGGCTGGTGTGTACCTGCTCATGCGCTTGAACCCAGTCATGGGTGATACCGCGTTGTGGACCACTATTCTGCCGCTGTTCGGGGGCATTACACTTCTGGCCGGTGTCATTATCGGCATTCGCCAGACTGACCTGAAGCTCATGCTGGCCTACACGACGGTGGCCTCTTTGGGGCTGCTGGTCATGCTGACAGGTGCTCCGAATACGGTGGCAGTCAAAGGGGCAGTGATTTACCTCCTTGCTCACTCGTTGTTCAAAGGCTCTCTGTTCATGATGGCAGGAACCATTGATCACGAAGCAGGCACACGAGACATCACCAAACTGGGTGGCTTGCGCAATGCAATGCCAATCACCTTTGCTGCGGCTGTTCTTGCTGCGTTGTCCATGGCCGGTCTTCCGCCGTTCATTGGATTTGTGGCTAAGGAAGTCCTGTATGATGGCGCTTGGAACACCATTGGTTCTGGCTTCGTCATCGCGTTGGTGGCCCTGTGCGGCAACGTGTTGATGTTTGCTCTGGCCATGGCCGTGGCCCTCAAGCCATTCCTGGGTGAAAAAGTGGAGACACCCAAGCATGCGCACGAAGGTCCGATCCTTCTCTGGGCAGGGCCGATTACACTGGCGCTAAGCGGCTTGGCACTGGGCCTGTTGGCAGGGTATGCGGGCTATCTGTTCGTGAACCCAATGGTTTCGGCAGTCAGTGGCCTCGCGTACGGCAAGGAACTCTATCTGTTGCCGCACCACCTGAACATGGCGTTGGCAATGTCCGTGATCACCATTGCTCTGGGTGTTTTCGCGTTTCTGCGTATCGACTACCTGCGCGGTCTCGTGGATCGCATCCTGACCACCATCGGTTGGGGACCGGACAAGGGCTTCGATCAGCTTATCACGCTGGTTGTAAGGTTCTCTGACCGCTTTACGCGTCTGGTTCAAGGCGGTTCCATGGTTACCTACATGCGGCTTTCGTTTGCATCAGTGGCTGTAATGCTGTTCGTGCCGATGATGGTGACGGGTAACTGGCCAACCATGGTGGGCTTCGAGAACCTTGCGTATTTCGAATGGGCTTTTGTCGTTTTGGCAGTGATCGGCCTTTATGCCGTTATCACGGCGAAAAACCGCGTCACCGGCATTGTGTCATTGGGTATTACCGGTTTCTCGGTTGCCGTGATCTACACGCTGTTTGGTGCACCGGATCTGTCACTGACGCAGTTCATGGTTGAAACTCTGTCTGTGGTGATCCTGGCACTGGTCATGACCCGTCTTGATCTCAAACCGAAGGACGTTCGTTCCAAAGAGGATCGTGTCACTGACGGTGTGATCGCCGGCGGGGTGGGCCTCGGCGTGGCCATGTTGCTGATGACGATCGTACGTCTGCCATTCGACAGCACCTTGCCGCAGTTTTTCACCGAATACAGCTACAGCATCGCCCATGGTCGCAACCTGGTGAACGTGATCCTGGTTGATTTCCGTGGTTTTGATACGATCGGCGAAATCGCCGTTGTGATGGTAGCGGGTTTGTCCGTGCTGGCCTTGATCCGGGTGCGCCCGAAAAAGAGTCAGTCTGAGAAACTGGTGGAACCTGTTAAGGAGGCGGCAGAATGAATACGGTCATTTTCCGAACAATCGCCCCTTACCTTTCTGCATTGATGATGGTGTTTTCCATCTTCGTGCTGTTGCGGGGCCACAATGAGCCGGGCGGAGGGTTTATCGGCGGTCTGATTGCCGTATCCGCCTTTGCCATCTATGGCATCGCCTGCGGTGTTGCAGCCGTGCGTCGTGCCATGGTGGTTCATCCCATGAGCCTTGCGGGGATCGGTCTTTTCATCGCGGTCCTGTCGGTGTTGCCGAGCTATCTGTTCGCGCAGGCACCGATGACCAGCCAGTGGCTGATCTTCGACTTTCTCGGCTCTACAATGAAGCTGAGTACCCCGTTGGTGTTTGACATCGGCGTCTATCTGGTTGTGGTGGGTGCGATCACCTCCATTGCCCTGTCTCTGGAAGAAAGGGATGTGGACTGATGGAATATGTTTTCGCAATTCTTGTCGGCCTGCTGATGAGTGCGTCAATCTACCTGATGCTCTCCAAGAAGCTGGTCCGTGTCCTCATGGGCATTGCCATCCTGGGTAACGCTGTCAACCTCCTCATTTTCACGTCCGGGCGTCTGACCCGCAGCGTGCCGCCGTTCATTCCGGAAGGCAGTTATCTGCCTCTGGAGCAAACGGCCAACCCGCTGCCGCAGGCGTTGGTTCTGACCGCGATCGTGATTTCGTTTTCGTTTCTGGCGTATTTTCTGGTGCTCGGGTATCGGGCCTATCAGGAGCTGGGAACCGATGATGTTCTTGAAATGCGCGTGGCCGAGCCGAAAGGCGAAGAGAAGCCACCGCTGGGGTACTAATCAATGGCAGTTTCATCCAGTACAGTAGATATCTCGGCCGCCATGGTAACCCAGCCAGTGCAAGGCGCAGACTGGTTGCTTGTGCTGCCGTTGCTGTTGACCATGGCCGGTGGAGCCGTGGCCATCATGCTGCGCAAGAAAACCGCGGTACAGCCATGGATCGCCATCGGCGTCATCTCGTTGGTCGTTGTCTCCAACCTCGCGCTCTTGTCGCACGTCTTGCAGCATGGCGTCGTAACCATTGTCATGGGCAACTGGCTGCCTCCTTTCGGGATCGCGTTCACCGCCGACCCGATGGGTGCCTTGTTCGCCCTGGCAGCCTCAATCGTCGCCTTGTGCGCGGCGATTTATGCAACCGGGTCCATTGAGGCTTCGGAACGGCGCTACGGCTTCTTCCCGTTCCTCATTCTGTTGCTGACCGGTGTGACCGGTGCCTTCCTGACAGGTGATATCTTCAACCTCTATGTGTGGTTTGAAGTGCTCCTCATCGCGTCGGTGGGCATGATCATTCTGGGCAACGATAAGGCCCAGATTGATGGCGGTGTGAAGTATGCCGTTCTCAACTTTGTGGCAACGACCTTGTTCCTCATCGCCACCGGCCTGCTTTACGGCTTGGTGGGAACTTTGAACATGGCCGACATCGCCATCAAGGTGAGCGAGCTGGAAGGGCAGGGGCCGATCTACGGAATCGCCGCGCTCTATTTCCTCGCGTTTGCCATGAAGGCGGCGGCGTTTCCTGTCAACTTCTGGCTCCCGGCGTCTTACCATACACCCCGCATCGTGGTCTCTGCTGTGTTCGGCGGCTTGCTGACAAAGGTTGGCGTCTACGCTCTGCTGCGGGTTGTGCTGATGCTGATGCCTGAAACACGTGAGTGGATGGGCAGCTTCATCGGATTTGTCGCTATCATAACCATGCTCTCCGGCGTTTTTGGTGCCCTTGCTCAGACCGACATTCGCCGGATGATCGGCTATCTGGTCATCTCGGGCATTGGCTCCATGCTTGCGGGTCTGGCTGTTGGCAATCAAATCGCGGTTGCCGGGGCGATCTTCTATGCAGCGCACTCCATCTTGTGCATGACCGCGCTCTACTTCCTCGCGGGCTTGATGTTCAACATCGGCGGCTCGTTCTCCATGCGCGAGCTTGGTGGACTCTACACCAAAAGTCCGCTCACGGCCGGGTGTGCCCTTGTCTTGCTGCTTGCCGTTGCAGGTTTGCCTCCGTTCTCCGGGTTCTGGCCCAAAGTGATGCTGGTAGAAGGCGCTCTGGCCGATGGCAGGGGCCTTGTGGCTGCGTCCATTCTGGTCACGGGTGTGCTTACCGCCATTGCAATCGGTCGGTTCTGGATCTTCTGCTTTTGGCGCGGAGGGCCGGAAGGCACTGAGGATGGCACGCTTGTGCCGCAGGCAGATGGCTCCGTGGCTGCGAATGCCGTTTCGCTACCTGCCAATATAACCTTGTCGCTGGGGGCGCTGACAGCCATCATCATTCTTGTTGGGGTCTTCCCGGAAGGGGTCATGGCCATAGTCAGCAAGGGTGCCGCATCGCTTGTTGACCCGAATGCCTATGTCCAGTCTGTCTTTGGAGTTTGGCCATGAAAAGTAAGCTCTTTCTGATCAATCTGCTGATGGCGATTGTCTGGGGCGCTGTCTCGGGCTCCTTTGATGCGCTCAACTTGGTGTTCGGTTTCCTGCTATCGTCGATTGCGCTCTACGTGATCCGCGAGCAGGTACCGTTTCAGCAATACGCAGGCCGTTCCTCGCGAATGTTGATGCTGGCCTACAGCTTCCTTCGTGAAGTCGTGATGTCATCCTGGCGGGTGCTGTGCATCGTCATGTCACCGAACATGAAGTTGCGGCCGGGCATTATCGCGCTGCCGCTCACGGTGACACGAGACAATGAAATCACCCTGCTGGCCAACATGATCACGCTCACGCCCGGGACCCTGTCCATGGATGTTTCGGACGACCGCAAAACCCTGTTCATTCACTGCCTTGATGTACCGGATCCTGATGAGACAATTCGCGATATCAAGGAAGGGTTTGAACGACAGATCATGGAGTGCTTCAGATGACATTTGAGCAATTTGCCTCCACCTTCCTGTGGTTTTCCGTTCACTTTGCACTGGCAGTCCTGTCGGTTACGTTTCTCTTGATCGTCTACCGCATCATCAAGGGGCCGGGTTTGCCAGACCGGATCGTAGGGCTTGATCTGCTTGTGGCCGTTGCCATTGGTTTGATGGCGGCTGTGGGTGTGCGTTCGCAATATGTTTTGTACGTGGACATTGCACTGGCGCTGGGGCTGGTAGGCTTCCTGGCAACCGTGGCTTTCGCAAGATTTGTTCTCAACCGCGGTCGAGTTCATGACCCGGCGATCGAGGATGAGGTCGGCGTCTACTACGTCAAGGAGGACATGTACATTAAGGAGGACACGAAATCATGATGGCTCTTCACGACATTCTGGTGGGCCTGTTGCTGATTTCTGGCTCCATCTTCGCTTTTGCTGCTGCAATGGGATTGCTGCGTCTGAAAGACGTTTATCAGCGCATGCATGCCGCCTCGAAAGCGGGAACGCTTGGTTCTGGGCTCATGCTGTTGGGCCTTGGGATTTATGCGATTGATCTTGGGGTGTTTGCCCGCGCATTTGCCGGGTTCTGTTTCTTTATCCTGACGGCACCGGTTGCGGCGCATCTGATAGCGCGGGCTGCTTATGCCGTGGGTTATCGACCAACCCAGGACACGATCATGGACCCACGCGTGCCCCCGCAACCGGGGAGTGACAACGCCGGTTGACCACCGCGTAACGGTAGTTTTGCGAAAAACTTAACGGAATTAGAGCGCCGCGACTTGATGTTTCAGGTTGCGGCGCTGTTTTTATTTGTCGTTTCCGCACGGCGCGGCGGCTTATATGTGCCCCAGCGTCAAATCTGGGCTTGTGAGAATGTGGCAGCTTGCCATAATTACTTCCCTACATCAGGGCAATTAGTGCGGCTAGACAAGTTGCCTCTGCATCTTTCCAGAAAAAAAGCTTAGTAACCAAGAAAAAGGCTGCTTTTTTTTCTTGAGAAAAGGTAAGGCGATCTCTATAAATGGCCACCATGGTTTTACGCCGAGTTGAATCATCTGTATTGTAAAGATCGCCTGAAGTATGCTGTGCATGCGGACGATTTCACTTAAATACAGTATCGCGGTGTAAAGAGATTAAAATCGATTTTCGTAAGATAACGGGTGAGAAATGAGCGAGATCCCAGCAGATAATAACTTGATTGAACTGACGGCGGACATCGTGTCTGCCTATGTCAGCAATAACACTGTTGCGTCCGCGGATCTGCCTGTGTTGATCACCGATGTGTACGTTGCATTGCAGAAGACCAGCGGCGCTATCACAGAGCCAGAGCCTGAACCGCTTAAGCCAGCTGTGCCGATCAAGAAGTCGGTCACGAACGATTACATCATCTGTCTTGAAGATGGTAAGAAGTTCAAGTCGCTGAAGCGTCACCTGCGCACGCACTATGACATGACACCGGAAGAATACCGCGAGAAGTGGGGCCTGCCTTCAGACTATCCAATGGTTGCACCGCACTATGCGGCAGCCCGGTCTGAGCTGGCCAAGAAGATGGGCCTTGGGCAGCAGCGCAAGCGCACCAAGTAATAAGATATCCCCCAGGGATAAGGAAAGCCGCCAGTTCTTCACGGAGCTGGCGGTTTTTTTGTTGTCAGATAGCTGAAGATTGAACGCCGAAAGTTCAGGTGTTGGGCGATGAGGCGATTGGCGTCATATGTCCAGTGCCCTTGGCGACCGCGTTTTTGTTCGCCGTCATAGGCCGATGCCGCTTTACGAATTTTGCACTGGTGTGATTGGCCGTCAAACAACTTATCCTCCCTCATAATTCCTTTGTAATAACAAACAGCATTTTGATTCTGGGCCTGGGTCCTCCCTTGTTGAATAGACTTGTATGATTATGCGCATAACTATTAGAGATGTGGATTTCTATTAATGATAAACGTGAAGGTTCCGTTGAGATAGATCTGTTGCGGATACTTATCCCCCTCTGCTCCTGAGCACCCAATCATCAGGAAATACATGAGCTTTTTCTTGTGCTTGGATGCGAGGTGCAGACATGTTCAAAACAGGTCAGAACAGTAAGATATCCGGCAGCGCCACTGCGCCTTGTGCGATGCGTCCGCCAGATCGAAAAGGGCACAAGCCGAGTGACGCTCTTGCGTGGGTCGTAACCGGGCGGGTCGCTCTGGCCTTTGGGGTCAATCCGGAATACCTGCACAGTCCCACACGAGGAATGGCCAATGTCGCGCTTGCTCGGCAAGTGTCGATGTATCTTCTGCATGTTGCACTTGGAATGACTTTGGCTCGTGCAGGGGCTGCTTTCGACCGTGATCGCACAACAGCAGCTCACGCCTGCCGGGTCGTTGAGGACTTGCGCGACAATCCGGCATTTGATCGTCAGATCAGCGAACTCGAACGATTTACTCAGCGGGCGCGCGCGGGCCAATTTGCCATGCGGGATGTGCTGGAAAGCACGAACATGCCTCATGCCGCGGCGGGGGCAGTGTCATGACTGAGCTTACCCAACCCATGATCCGACTTTTACGCCGTGCGGGCGCCTCCCAAGCATCGCTGAAGGCATCTGATCCAGCCTTGGACATGAACCTGCTGCGAAGTGCGCGGGCGCAAGGATATATTGACGACTGTAGAGCGTCGTTAAAACTCACGGCCTTGGGGCGCCGTGTTTTGAAAAAGGCATTGAGCGAGGGGCTCTTGGAGGCGCCGCATCCGTTGTCGCGAGCCGGTGCTGGTCAGGTAATTGAAGGGTCTGACCGCTCGCGGGCCTCCGTGCCTTCAGAGGAAGCGTCCAAAAAAGGGCCGCTGGGTTGGTTGGCAGGACGCCAGAACCCTGATGGTGCGCCGCTCTTGTCTCGCGAACAGGTGGTGGCTGGCGAAACCCTTCAAGCGGACTATGAGTTTGGACAGTTGACCAGATCTCTCAGATCAAACTGGCGTACACAAAACGTGGGTGGTGGGGCAGGTCAGGAAAAGGATCTCACGAGCGCGGCGCTTTCCGCACGGCGGCGCACAGAGCAAGCGTTGGCCGCGATAGGGCCTGAGCTTTCAGGAGTGGTTGTCGATATATGTTGCTTTGGCAAAGGGCTTCAGCAGGTCGAATTCGAGCGGCAGTGGCCAGCGCGGACCGCGCGAGTTGTGTTGTCCCTCGGATTGTCAAGCTTGGCTCGGCACTATGGTATGAGCGTCGGTGCCTCTGACCAAAAACGGCGCTGCCATGGGGTCAGCGCCGATAGTGCCACTTAGATTGTAGATTTGACCAAGTGCACGGGCGAGCTGAAATCGGCCCGCCGAGTGCAGCGCCTGAGTCAAGCTGCTTCCAGGGCCTGACGGGCGTCTTCCTTGATGCGCTGGACCATGGACCGCAAGCCGTTCGAGCGTTGAGGGGTGAGATGTTCCTTCAGCCCAATCTTGTCAAAAACCTGATCAATATCATCATTGGCAATGAAATCTGCAGTACGCCCTGAATACTGAGCCAGAACAATAGCCACCAGACCACGTACAATGTGGGCATCGCTATCGCCCTTGTAGGTCAGCACAGGCTTGTCCGCTGCGTTCTTGTCGAGATGTTTGGCCAGCCAGACCTGAGAGACGCATCCCTGCACCTTGTTCTCTTCAGTGCGCTCGGCATCCGTAAGGGGCTCAAGTTCCCGGCCAAGTTCAATGACGTACCTGTAGCGATCCTCCCAATCTTCCAGGAACTCAAAGCCTTCCAGTATTTCGTCAATGGAACTTGCCATAGTTTGTCTCTCTTGAATGTAGTTTGTTGTCTTTCTAATGACACTGGTACGCGATCGCAAGCACTGCCCTGCTGTTAGGGCCACATAGCGATCCTCGTAGGCATGTCAACCACGTACAAGAAGGTGTTTGTCTAAAGGCCCATCGGTTTGGGCTGAGGAAGGGGTATAAGTGGGGCAAGGGCGGGATCTGCGGGAATGGTTGCACCCATACTCGTCGCGCCATCTTCATGCTCGGCAGAGGGGGATGTGGACGTGGCGGCGGTGGAGACTTTCCCGGCAGCGGCCATGGCGCTTTCTCGCAGGCTTTCCAACGCGCCGGACTCCACTGCAGCCTGAGCAAGACGCCAAGGAATTTCAAGGTCTTCCTGGGTGAGGGTTCCTTCAGGTACTGCGTTGGTCTGGCCGGCGCTCCCAATACCTTTTCGGGATTGTGTGCGAGTGGCGATGGTGTCCGGCTCGCCAGCCGCTTCAGCCGGCAAGGTGTCTACAGGTCCTGCAATTGGATCAACTTGCTCGCCAATCCCGGTTTCGGGCAGGGAGGATGGCTCTTCCTCGGTCACGTAGGAGGCAGCCATCAACGCCGCCTGTTTCGCCTTGAGTGCGACCAGCGTCATCACTGAACCACCCGTCTCACAGGTTTCCGGATTGCGTTCGCAAAAACCTGAAAGATCCGAAATGGTCGCATGCGCAGCCTTGTAGGCTTCAATCAACCCTATGGTTGGCGCTTCGTTGCCTTCGCCTGTGCCAATCGGCAACAAAAGCAAGACAAGCGAAATCCAGAAAACTGATCGCACAATGAAGGACATGGCAATACCCAGAGCACATGCAGCGTTGAAGATCTGACAGTGTCTTTAAACCCCGCAGATCTCCTGATTATCGTGTTGCTCCCAACAAGCTGTTGAGCTGATCTCTAAAAATTAAAGCATTTGTCCCTCGAAACCCTATACACATTGACTAAACTTTTACTTAAGTGAGCGAAGCTGGTGATGAGTTGCTTGGATAAGCAACAGTTAATTTAAACAGTGCGCTTTCGGAAGAAAGGTTCAACCTTCCTTAAACGGCATAGGGTTATCTAGCGTTGGCTCTGAGAGCCGGGGGGAGTCGTGGTGTTTCTGCGGCCGTGGAGTGTAGTGAGTAAACCGCAGGGTTCTTCATTGTTTATCAGTTGCTTAGATGGATTGTTGCATCCCGGTGCCCTGACAAGTCAGCGCCGCCTCATCCGTCAGCGGGCGTGGACCGTCTCTTGCCTGGCAGCCGGTTTGGTGGTCTTGGCCGCGTTTCCGTTTCTGATTCTCGACCTTCAGAACGTGGCGCCGCAGACGTGGGTTTGGCTTGGCTGGTTAATCTCTCATCTGGGTTTGTTGGTCCTTTTGTCGCGCACCGGTTCTGAGGCGATCACTCAGGTAGCATCCACGGGTCTTTTAGCGCTGATTGTGTGTGTTGGCTCCCTTGTTGCTGGTATTTCGCCAGCAGTTGCGGCGTTCTTGTTGGCGCTCGGTCTTGTCGAGCCACTGATGAGGCGATGGAGCTGGGTCATCCCGTCGTGTCTTGCATTGGCTGCCACAGGCATGGGCGGAGCACTGGCACTACCGATGGTATCGGGCACGTTTCTCCCGCCTGGAAGTGCGTCCGCTGGTGCGATTGTAGCTGAGCTCATGTTGTTTTCTCAGGCTGTTCTTGTGGGCCTTCGAGTTTTCATGGCTCAAAGGCAGATGGAAGCCGAGTTAGATCGGATTCAAAGCGTGCAAGCCGTGCAAATGAGCCGGACACGAGAAGCATGCTGCTATTTCTCGCAGGATGGTGATATTCGCTACACCTGTGCCAGCTTTGCTAAGGTCTTGAAATGGCAGCAGGGTGCGGTAACCACGCGCGGGTTGTTCAATCGTCTGCTTCCGCAGGATCGTCCGGCCTTCTTGAAGGCGCAAAGCGAGAATACTGCTACTGGAAGGCCCCAAAGCGTTCAGATCCGTTTGGTAGACGCGGATGATAAAGCACGGCTTTATCATGTTGAGTTCCACAAGATGGGATGCGAGATGCCGGACTGCCCAGATGCAGCCCAACTGGCATTCTTCCGGGATCTGTCGGAGTTCAGTGATCGTCTTTCTGATCTTGAGGAAGAACTTGATCGCGCGCGCGCCGCACTGTCCTCGCGAAATCACAACATTGCTTTGGCCTGCCACGAAATCAAAACGCCGTTGAACGCCATCGTCGGGTTCTCTGAATTGCTGCTCAATGCAAACAACTACAGCATTTCGCCCGAAACACGGCACGAGTATCTGGAACTGATCGCGGCAACTGGGCGCCATATGGCAAAGGTAACGGAATCCACATTGGAACTGGCCGCCTTGGACGCAGATGCAACAACATTTGAAGTGTCGGACTTCGACATTCAGTCCTGTCTCGATGAGTGCCTCGCATTGGTCCGTCAATCTGCTGAACAGGAACGAATCGATTTGCGATTACAGCTGGATGAGTCGATCGGTTCACTCGCAGCGGATCAAACCGCCGTACGCCAGATTTTCACAAACCTTTTGACCAATGCTGTCAAATTCACAGATCAAGGGGGCACAGTTACGGTTTCTGCCACACGAACGCCTGATGATGTTTGTATCGAGGTGGCTGACACAGGCATTGGAATTGATGCAGCGGACCTGCCACATGTGTGTGAACCATTTGTTCAGGCTCGCTCCGCTAAGCTTGTGGCAAACAAAGGTAATGGACTGGGCTTGGCGCTAGCCAAAAAATTGACTGAGCGCCAAGGGGGGCAGTTTCAGATCACGAGTCGGATCGGGCAGGGAACCAGCGTTGTGGTGCGGCTTCCTGCAAATGCTTCAGGATCTTCCCATCGCTCCCACGAGCCACAGTCATTGCCTGAAAGATGTGTCGCGTGAGTGGAGTATTGAGTAGATGGCGCGTAGAAAGCCAGCACGCACCCATGAAGAGCCCTACGAGGAGCCGGAGGCTCACTACGAGTATTCGCTGGTAGGCGACGAGGAGGCTGTTGGTGCGCGCAGCAGCCGGTCTTTCGTCACCTCCACCGCAATACTCATGGGCATTACCGGCTCATTGATCATCGGCAATGCCTTGATTTTTCAAGAAGGCCAGCATCCGGCGCCCCTATTTGCAACCAGAGACGTTACCCAAAGCCAGTTGACGGCCACTACTGCGGATCCGCGCCAACTTGAACACGTTGCGCTGGTGCGTGACGTACAACGAGAGTTGCGCCGACTTCAGGTATACCCCGGTTCTGTGGACGGCTTGGAAGGCCCAGCCACCCAGCGAGCTGTGCGTGCATACGAGCGCGCTCGCGGCATGCCTGAGACTGGTAAGGTGACACCGCGCCTGCTTGCACGCTTGACCATGGATAGCGGCCCAGTGCAGGCCGCCACGGTTTCCATTCCCAAGCCACGTCTGCAACGTGTGTCCTCGGCCAGCCAGCCCATTCCTTCAGAATCCGGTCATATTGCGGCTTCCGAAACCAAGGTTCAGGCGGTGCAGCAGGTCCTGGCCGACCTGGGGTATGGCCCACTGGCTGTTGATGGGGTGCTCGGGGGGCAAACGACTGCGGCTGTAAAACAGTTCGAGCGGGATCGAGGGCTGGAAGTTACAGGTCAGCTGCGCGAATCCTTGGTCAAGGAACTGGAAAAAATAAGTGGCATGCAAATCCTTTAGCATGAGAGTAGATCCGAAACGCAGGAGATCACCTTCATGCGCGTAACCTCTGAGTTCTGGGTTGGTGCCTATATTCGCCAGTGTTTTGCACAGGAGGCTTTCGCCGGCATCCTCAAGAGGGGCGCTGCAGAAGCTGGTGCCATTTTTGTGTCGGTCGACAAGTTGAATGGCTCCTACGATTTGTACGGGCCCGCCCCCCAGAGTTTTTTCGATGAGCGCAAGCCGGTAGACCGGGAGTTTGAGAAAATTCTCTCGGATGTAGACAGGTTGGAAGTGCTTGCGCGCCTCGAAAAAGAGGGTCGATTCGACGAAGACTATTGGCACGTCGAAGTCGAGGACAAAGAGGGCCGGTCGTTCCTGTCGAACGTTGTCTCACAGGATCAATAAAGCCTGCCTCGAGTGCCATCCCATCTTGATGTTTGACGGAAGATCAGTGAACGGCGCTGGCTTTTTCCGGCTGTCCGTTTCCATGTCGAGTCCGAGCTCTGCGCAGCCGGCCCAGAACGTTTTCTCGAACGCCCGGCGTATCCATGTACATGGCATGGTGTTTTATCCGCTTTTGCGGCGCCGGCGCCGATACCCAGCTTTCAACCATCAGCAAGGCTGCATGAGGACAGAACATGTCATAATAGGCGAGCCGCTTGCGAACTGCATCAAGTGATAGGGTTCGACCGAGGTGATGAACCAGAATCCAACCGCAGAATGTGCGATTTAACCCAAGCGATTTGAGGGCCACCAACAAGCCATAGCCACTTTGGTCCTGAATGATCTTGTCGACTGCGTTTTGTGAAAGCGAGGTGTGGTCTTGCAGGAAGGCGCTAAGCCCGTCGACACCTCTTGTAATCACATCAAGGGTCAAGCCGCGTTGATCCGCACTGGCAAGGCGCCCGGCAGTTATGCGTCCCTCCGGACTGAACATGTCTGCTTCGCGTGCCTCGGCCTCGAACTTCTGAAGGCTTGCCATGCGTTCCGAATCCGATTGAGAAAGGAACGCATCGAGCCGTTTTCCCTCTTCTGGAGCTTCGGCGGTCTGAGGTGGTAGGCTGGTTGGCGGGACGCTGGGGCCAGCTTTAAAACTGGTCAGGGTGGCGTCAGCCTGCTGTGATAAAAGTGCCGCGAGTACCGATTTGGGGAGATCCAGCCGTTTGGAGATGGCATCACGCCGATGCTGCGGGCCATTGTCGACGGCCGCCAACAGGTAGGCCTCGCTAAGCCCGTCGCTGTATTGGAGTGTCAGACTACTCACATCCGGATCCGCGTCGCGGCCTAGAGATTCCAGGAGTTCCGTTGGTGCTTTGGAGCAGCCTACAAGCAGCTCAGCAACCTGATATCGCGAGGAAATATCGGTGTAGGGGAGATATTCGCGTGCGAGATCGCGATACATCTTCCGCTCTTCAGCGTCCTTGCGCAGGCTGCCGACAAACGCTTCAGTTGCGTCCAGAAGCACCGCGGAAAGGCTCTGAGAGGGAATTGTTTCTGTCGACCGACGAGGACTTTTCGCTTTCATGATCTGATCTACGCAGTACTGAGTATCAAAAATATCAGAGGCAACGCGTATAGCCTCAGCGGAAAATGCCCGTATAGAATTAGGGGTAATTTATTTATAGGCGATTAACCGTGATCGTCTTTAAATGAAATGTCTCAGGGTAAGCGTCACGTGTTTTGCGAGTAGGAAAGGAAAACTCTCATGGGCACAGTGTATGACTTTTATGCAGCACGCGCGCGCAGGCAGCGGTTCTGTGAGCGCAAACCCGCAGACAAGCCGGTAGGCCCTGCCGAAATTCATCTGTTCACGGGTGTTCGGCAGGAACGTTGGGGACTTGATTTGCCGCCGAGAATCGGGACGATCCCTCACATGACAGAGGGTGGGGCCCTTAAGCGCAGGGATCATGAGGATCTCTAAGGCGGCCACCCCAGTGGGGCAGGGCCTTGATACATGTCTTTGACGCGGGGCACACAAACGAAAAAAAGCATCGCCGCGACGCGCTGTGCCATCGGGCGGAAACGTCCTGTGCTTGTGCTTGGCATTTTGGGGTTGGCCGCCGTGTCAGCTTGCACGCGACCCACAGGTGATTTCGGACGGGCAGAACCCTCTGAGCTTCATGACAATTTGCTGCCCGATTTTGGTAAAGCATTGCGGTACACCACCCAGCAAACTGTCTCGACCTTCAATCTCACCGATGACGAAAAGGAACTGCGCAATCGCGCGTGGGCATTGATTGCACCACCGAGCTCGTCGGACTGGATTGGCATCACCACGACAGAACTGCGCCGAACCGGCATCTTGCCGGAAAAGTACCTCTGGATTGACCCTGAAAAGTATTACGAAGTGCTGCGGTCCGAGAAGTACCGCTCCAGTGAAACACGGTACAACCGGATTGTCCGGGATATGGAAAGCGATCGCACCCTGATAGCCCCTTATTGCGAAATTGCCCGCCGAGTGGCAGCGGCAGATAAGGAAAGGCGGTTGGCCTTGGAGCGCCGGCCGGCGCCGACGTCGGATGATGTGGCAGGGGTTTATGCCCGTCTGGAAGAAAACGACGATGTGACGCGCTGGGTCCTTGGTATGGCCACCATAAGGTTGAAGGCGTACCGTCATGCCAAGAACACGCTGGAACTGGAAACACCGTCCAAGGAAAAGATCTGGTCGGCAAATCACGCCTACAACGCCCTGACGCAGGAATACATCATGCTATTTGAAGACTGCGGGCTGGAGCAGGGGCAGGAGGTGGTCGCCGAAGGCCCCTTGAAGTCGCGTATTCTTCAAGGGTGGGGACAAGAGTCTCCGCCGCCACAAAAATAGCAGGGATTTCAAGCCTCTCCAAAACGCGGTGGGATAGCAAATCTTGCTCTTGTGGCGAGGGGCTTTGGTGGCACCCCGCCTCTCACGCTACCCCACACCACTCAGATGCTGCTGATGCGGGAGGTGCATTCCGCTTGAGCCAGGCCTTCCATGACCCGTGGTTCGTAGGCCGCACCGGGGACGAACGCGCGAACCAGCGCAAAACCTTCCAGTTCCTCGGTCTCGATGATGATCATCTCCTCAAGTTCGGCTGGCGGATTTTCGCGAAGGATTGCGAGCTGCTCGCGGGTAATCACCAACATGGAGATTTCCCCCCGATCGGCAGTGCGGTCATTGAGGCTGTAGATGGTTTGTCCTTCGCGATTGAACAACGCAATGGACCAGAACGGCGAAGCAATGCCGGTTCGCATCAGCACGGGGCCTTGGTCCAGATGATAGCGGCAAATTGCATGACGCATGGTTGGATCAAGATCCGCCAGCGGTTCGGTGCGGGGCAGGACCGGTGGAAGAATGTGAAATTCCCTGTCGGGGCCGAACTGGCCAACCTTGTCGAACAGGTTGAAAGGCACCTGTGCGGGAACGGACAGAACGATGATGATATGGATTATCCCCCCGACCAGAAGTCCGGCAAGGCCCCACAGATACCAGCGCGGGCTCTTGAGTTCTTTCAAGACACGATGGGTATAGGTCACTGGCAATCCCCCCGAATGATCGAGGGCATGACCGGGTCAGCGATGCCAGCGCCCGTGGTCAGCGGTGTATCATAAAGCCGCAATGCAAAGACAAGCCCACCGCCAAGACCGGTTGGAAGCCAATTGCCCGGACGTGCCTTGCGCGAGGCCACAATTTCAAACCGGCCGTCGGAGGAACGCAACACATCCTCACTGGTCAGATAACTGCGTCCGGCGTCGGTTGCCAGCAGTTCCAACTGCTGATCAACGGCAGTCAGGGTCCACAGTCGCGCCGGAGGCGTCTTGCCGGAGATCGTGTAGGTACAGGAAGGATCGAGCAACTGCCCGCGATCATCCACGACTGCATAGAACGCGAGGCCCTCGCCGCTGCCCATGGGGATACGCAGGGTGCGGGCGAAGATCGCCGCGCTGTAAGGATCCGCCTGATCGGTCCCGGCTTTTGGGTGGGCTACCCAGACGCCGCTTTGCAGGGCTTCGAAGGGGGAAGACTTGGTGAGCGCCATGTAAGCTGAGCCAACGCCGATGCCCACTGCAATCATCAGGAACAGCAGGAACGGCCCGAACGAAATGAACGGCGCCTTGAACAAGAGACGAGATACCCGTGGCCAGGGCTTTTGCCAACTGGTCTCCGGGTCATAGTAAGTGGGCTGCGGCTGCTTCAACAGCGCCAGCGACGGCATTTTGGGCATGGATGTCATCTGGTCACAACGGCCTGTTCACCAACGGTTCGGGCGGCTTGTACTTGCTGCAACCCTGAGACCTGCGAGGGGGCCTCATGCAGGCTTTCGAGACGTTGGTGCAAAGCCTCAAGAACACGCTGTGACTTTGCATTCAGCACCTCGGGGGTCTGGTTGTCCTCGTTGTCCTGCGACGCCAGAAGCTGAGTTTGCGCCTGAAAGTCCGGCGGGTCGACGCCGGGCATGGGCTTTAGGGTAACATCCTTGTGCGCATACCCCATGAAACTGCCCCAGGTCATGGCGGGCAGGGAGCCGCCTGTCATACGGCGGGTGGAGGAAAAGTCGTCGTTGCCAAACCAGACCGCGGTTGACATGTTGCCCGTGTAGCCCACAAACCATGCATCCCTGTAGGCCTGAGTTGTTCCCGTTTTGCCGGCAGCAGTGATGCCTTCCAATCGGGCGCGGCGTCCGGTTCCGCGTTCAACAACGTTGACTAGAACGTCATTGAGCTCGGCAACCTTGTCAAACGGCAAAACCCGCAGAGGGCGCGGCGCATCACGCTCGTGACTATAGATGATATCCCCGTCAGAGTTGCGCATTTCTTCAACGGCGTAGGGTTGAACCTTGAGCCCACCGGTGGCCAGCGTGGCATAGGAGCTGGCCATGTCCATGACGGTAACTTCTGACACGCCAAGGGGCATGGCTCGGGTGATCTTCAACTCGTGTTGAATGCCCATCATGTAGGCAGCGTTCGCAATCTTGTCGCGTCCGATGTTTTGCGCCAGCCGCACCGGTATCGTATTGATGGAACGGGTCAAAGCGGTTTTCAAGGTCACCGCTCCCGAATAACCGCGGGAATAGTTTCGAGGGCTCCAACCGCCGATGGAGATGGGGGCGTCTGGCACCACACTGTCGGGGGAATAACCGTTCATGAACGCAGCCATGTAGACGAACGGCTTGAAGGCCGACCCGGGTTGGCGCAAGGCATCTGCAGCTCGGTTGAACTGGCTCGAGTCGTAATCTCTTCCCCCCACCATGGCGCGCACGGCACCCGTCGTTGAAACTGCTGCCAGAGCTGCTTCTTCAACACCATAGCGGTCGCCATATTGGCGCAAGATGCTTTCAACGCTGCTTGATGCCTGCTTTTGAAGGTTTGGATCCAGCGTGGTGCGCACGGTAACAATTCGGTCCTCACCCAGCTCCGGGAACTGCTTGGCAAGGTCCTGCACATTCTGAAAAGCCCAATCAAGATAATGGTCTGGCGCATCTTCCTTGCTTCGGTCCACGGCAACGGCCGGGTTGCGGCGGGCGGCAATAACCTGTCCTTCGGTCATGAAGCCTGCCTCCACCATGTTGGTGAGCACTTCGTTGGCGCGTGCGCGGGCGGCTGGCAGGTTCTTGTGCGGGGCGATGGCCGACGGTGCCTTGTAAAGCCCGGCCAGAACGGCGGCCTCGGCCAGGTTTATCTCTCTGACATCCTTACCAAAATAGAATTCAGAGGCAGCGGCGACACCAAACGTTCCCGCGCCCATGTAGGCCCGGTCCAGATAAAGCTTCAGGATTTCCTGCTTGGACAGGCGCGCCTCGAGCCACAAGGCGAGGTAGGCTTCCTTGATTTTGCGTTCGAGCGTGCGTTCGTTTGAAAGAAACAGGTTTTTTGCGAGCTGTTGCGTGATGGAGGACCCACCTTGAACCACACGCCGTGCTTTCACGTTCGCTGCCATGGCACGCATGGTCCCCACAACGTCGATTCCAAAGTGCGTGAAGAAGCGTCTGTCCTCGGTGGCCAGCGTTGCCTTGATGAGGTGGTCGGGAAGTTCTTCAAGGGGGATTTTATCGTTCAGGAGGATGCCGCGTTTGCCGATCTCGTTTCCATACCGGTCGAGAAAGGTCACAGAAAAGTCGGCGGTGGTTTTCCAGTCGGAGGCCTCCGTGGCCTTGAAGGCCGGCTGGGCAAAGGCCAACATCACCACCAGACCCACCAAAAGGTAAGTGGCGCCTTCCGATCCCACTTCAGCCAACCCGCGATAGATTCCGCGTGCCCTGAACCGGCGCATGAACGTGGAGTAGGCGCGCCAGCTGCCGCCAAGCACGTCACCAATCCGCCAAAGCGCCGTGTCCAGCCACGCATCTGTGGCCAGCAGTCGACGGGAGATCCCGTTCAACGCCCTTTGAGTTGACCGTGGGGACTTTGGGGTCCGCCTGTTCTGGTTACCATGAGCAGAATTTTCCGTGACATTCTGCTCAACGCTGGTATCACGTTCGTCTTTCAACAGCCTGATCCATTCTGGCCTGAATACGCAAAAACTAAAAACGACGAGCGGGCTTGAACCCTGTACACTCTATCTTTATCCCGCTCGAACGCACACTAGAATATAGGCATAGAGATAAATACCGATGAAACCCCACGAATGTAGCAGTGTTCAGCCATTTTGGCGAACAAAAACCCTCGAACAGATGACCCCTGAAGAATGGGAGAGCCTGTGTGATGGGTGTGGTCGCTGCTGCCTGAACAAACTGGAAGACTGGGACACCGGTGATATCTACTGGACCAACGTAGCCTGTACTCTTCTGGATGGTCACACATGCCGGTGCATAAAGTATGAACGCAGGTTTGAAACGGTGCCTGATTGTGTGCAGCTCGACGCGGAAACGGTACGCAAACTCAAATGGCTGCCACCAACCTGTGCCTATCGGCTGGTTCGGGAAGGGCAAGAGCTGTACTGGTGGCACCCTTTGGTGTCTGGGGATCCGGAAACGGTTCATGCCGCCGGTATTTCCGTGCGCGACAAGACGGTCTCCGAAGATGGAATGGCCCCGGAGGACTACGAAGACCACTTGGTAGACTGGCCCAATGAAGATCCCAAGGTGGATGGGGCTGAGAAGGAATAATCCTTTTGGTACAGCGCTCGTGATCGGTTTAAGTCGTTCAACAGCAATCGCCTATTAAATGACAACCGCGCACTCTACCGTGCTTCCCAGTGATAATATGCTTCATCACAAAAAGCGGCCTGAAGAGTTCATGGACTGCTTCGCCAAGCCTATCTCATATTCCCTAGACGAGGCGCGCAGCTGATGATGACATTTCCGGCTTGGGTCAGCCTGCTGCGTGTGCGGCGCGCCTTGGCGAAGCCGTTTGGCGTCTCCATCCGGTTCAACTATTCGTAACCATTGGCATTTTCCGGCGGTCAGTCGCAGTGAGAACGAGATCATTCTCGGCGTTGATAACACGCATCTGGATTTCCGCATCTCCATCATGCCGTTCCATACCTTTCGGTCAGCCGAATTTTCCCGACCGCGATACAGCCGCCCCAAGCGCGCCTGACCGTTTTCCCTAAGCGTTGCCTGACCGCAGCACACCCGTCTTTCCCGGATACTGCGCTTTCGCGTCTTGTTTCCACCGGAACTCTACCGAGACTGGTATACGCCACTTTTTGGCGATGCGATCAATTTCCTTCCAGCAGTCTGACGCGGATTGCCCCTGAACCGAAATTCCGAGGTCGGGGCGATACTTGAATCCCTCATCATCATACTGTTCCGTCTTGGCCGGGATCCCAAGTTCTCGAACCAGCTTTTCGCCTTCAAATCCTTTGGCCCTCAGTTCCCCGATCATGGTGAGTAGGATCTCCGACCAAGGTCGGCCGTGTATTACCTTGCCGTTGATCGAGGCGGTTCGCGGCTTAGTGTAGGTGAGACCCGGCGCAGTGTCGAACTGCATTGCCTCACCATCGGTCGTGGTTGTTGCCATTTCTGGCTCGTCGTCTCGTTCCATTCCGAGCCGCTCCATTGCCTCACGCACGATGCGGTCAATGGTCTCGCCTGGAGTCTTGGTGCCAAACCATGTCGCTATGGACTTGAGATCGGCAAACGTTGCGTCGTTGATTCTAACTACAGGCATCTTATTATCTCCATGGGTAGTTTCGCAGAGCATGTAACATATTCTTAATATTGGCCTCAATTATAATATGTAACATATTCTCTATAATTCACAACTCGGACCAATACGGATTGGCTTGCCTGTTGCGTATGCTACCGGACTATGCCTGCGCCAATGAGCGGGGGAAGCCGCCTGCCGTTTGTCATCGTGCGGGCTGCGGTAGTGCGTGTCAGATCCTTTCACGAACGCTTTTTTCGCCGCCTCTCGAAATATACTTATGACGACACGTTAGGGCTCCTTGACGAGTGCGATCTGCATACCTTACACCGCGCACTGATCTGGAGGTTGCATTTGCCGTGCGCCTCTCGCCAAGCAAGAAAAATGACGAGGTCCAAGGAGACGTTATGAAGAGCCTGTTTATGAATAAGTTTGTTTCTGGCGGTGTCGTGTTTGTCGTATTTCAAGTGCTGGCCTATCTGGCTTTGCAGGGTGAAATGGTGAGTTCTTCGGGAAGCCGCCGCAAAGCTGTGGCTGATGCGGTGAATTTTCTCGTTGAGCGATTTGGTGCCGTCCCGGCCGCTGCAATCTTTTCTGTGGCGGGCATTGTGATCGCCTTCATCATCTACAAGGTGCTTGAGCGTCGCGCTGCTGCTGGCTGAAAGTCGTAGCACCAAGCGAATGGACATTGAGACCAAAAGGGGAGCCGCGGGAACGCTGCTCCCCTTTTTGCGTTGTGCGGGTCATGGGTGGCTTGTCTTGATCGCGGAAAGGGACGCACCCAGATCACAGGCCTGCTCTTATCTGGATTTTTCATCTCTAACGCTGACGGGGTTTTTATCTTTGCCGGCGTGCTGATGGCGTCTGACTACCGCGTGAAGGGGGATAAGTCTCCCCAGCCTTTGGGAGGGCTGTGCCAGCAACGGCGAAGTTGAGCCCCGTCGCGGCCACACTGTCATTTCCCAAGAGGGGAATAATTGATCTAACGGAATGAATAATGAAAATATAGGAATATTATCTTGACAGCGTAACGCTGGTTTGCTAGGGTTTTGGCATGCTAGAAAAACTGTGAGTTGACCTCAGGTTGTGCTTCTGGGCTGGTGACGGATACCAGATGGGGCGCGTTCAATCGTGTTCGCAACGTGCTGGCCTAAGGTTGAATTGGACGCGAATTAGCTACTAGAAGTTGACAGATGAAGTGCTTGAGTAGCGTTTGTCTGGCCTATTCAGGTGATCAATTGTTTGGTTGAGGAAGGCTATTTGCGGAGGTGTTGAAGCACCTCGCCGCTGTAAACCTCTTCTGTCAGGGGGGCAGCTTCAGTGCCTTGCTCCCAAGGCAGAGATGGAAAAGTTGAAAGATTATGAGTGTGTGAGCCGCTGGGTCCGATGATCGGATCGGCGGTTTTTTTGTGTCTGAAGGCGGGAGGTGAAGAACGGCCATGGCGTCATCTGAAGCTGATGTGTCAACCACCGAAAGCACGGAGGCGGACCTGCGTGGTGCGGGTCAGCGGGTGCCGCTTGAGACCTGGCAATGGATCCGCCGACGGGTCGAAGAAAGCGGTGTCCCCATCAATCAGATCGCACGTGAAACCGGCGTGCCGGCGTCGACCATCACCTCGCGCATTCGCCGGGAAGGGTGGCTGCGACGCGCTCGCCTGTCGGCGGAGTTGGCACAGGCGACGCCGGAAGAACGCAGCCGGTTGATCAGTCGTCTTTATAGCGCCTTTGAAAAACAGGTTGGCCGGATCGAGCAGCGGCTTCGGGAACTGGCGGAAGAAAAGAATGTGTCTCTGGCCGAGACGGATCACTTGTCACGCACACTGACCAGTCTGGCCAAAACACTGGATACGCTGATCACGCTGCAAGACGCTCACGGCCCGGCGCAGCAGGAGGAGGGAGGTGCTGATGACGACGTACGCAACCAGCTTGCGCGACGGCTTGAAGCGTTGTGCGCAGGTGGGCAAGACGGAGGTTTTTCTCAATAGCCTGACACGGCAACAGTTGAGGTTTTTGCAACATGAATGGAGCGCCTTCGCTCACCCTCATCAACTGCCACCAAAAGGGCAGTGGCATACCTGGTTGATCATGGGCGGACGCGGTTGTGGCAAGACCCGAGCAGGGGCCGAGTGGGTTCGTGCTCTTGCGACCGGCAAACCTTGGGCTGGGCAGCCGGAGTTGCCGGCGGGGGCCGGACAGATCGCCCTTGTGGGACAAACCTATCATGATGTGCGGGAGGTGATGGTGGAGGGGGTTTCCGGTGTAATGAACATTCATCCCCGGCATGAGCGGCCTGCGTGGAGTTCATCGCGGCGGCGGTTGGAATGGCCAAATGGAGTGGTGGCGCGGTGTTTCTCCTCCGAAGATCCCGAGGCGTTGAGGGGACCCCAGTTCGCTGTGGCCTGGTGTGATGAGTTGGCCAAGTGGCGATATGCTCAGGAGACCTATGACATGCTGCAGTTCGGGTTGCGTCTGGGGGAATGCCCTCGGCAACTGGTCACCACCACACCCCGCGTTGTTCCCGTGCTCAAACGGATACTGGCGGAGGAAACAACCATGACAACTCGAGCCAGCACCATGACCAATGCGGGGTTTCTTGCTCCGGGATTTCTGGAGGGAATGATGCGTCGCTACGGGGGCACGCGATTGGGGCGTCAGGAGCTTGATGGCGAGTTGATCGCTGATCGGGAAGATGGATTATTTCTCAGGAAATGGTTTGAGCTGGGACGGATACCGGAGGTCTCCAATCTACTGCGCATTGTCATTGCGATTGACCCGCCCGCCACCGCAACCGATCGGTCCGATGCCTGCGGGATCGTGGCTGCAGGGCTTGATGAGGCCGGTACAGGGTACATACTTCGAGACCGAAGCAAGCGTGGTTTGAGGCCTCGCGAGTGGGCACAGCGTGCCATTGATCTCTATCATGAGTTGCAGGCGGATTGCGTTGTTGCGGAGGCTAATCAGGGCGGGGAGATGGTGCGCGAAGTCATGGCGCGCGCAGATCCGGCTGTGCCTGTCAAGTTGGTTCATGCCACTCGGTCCAAGCGGCGCCGGGCCGAACCCGTCGCGCTTTTGTATGAACAGGGCCGGGTTTACCACGTGGGCCAGTATCCGGAACTTGAAGACGAAATGGCGGACTTTGCGCCCACGGGCTTGTCGTCTGGCCGCTCGCCCGACCGGCTTGATGCGCTGGTCTGGGCACTGAGTGAGTTGATGCTGAACCAGTCAACCCGCCCGAGATTGCGTGCGCTCTGACATCCGAAGCCAGGGATGGGATGGAGGCAAGAAAAGCCTCTAAGGGATTCAGAGGATTCAGGAAATGAGGCCTGACTGAATCAATGTTTCAAACAAATGAATCGGCACTTTAACTACTTAAAGCAACGCTTTAAGTGTAGTTGAAAAGCGAGTATATTCATGCCTTTAAAGAGATTTCTTGAACGTTTTTCCGCACATCAGAGAGAAACCAAGGCCTCTCGCACCTCGCGGTTTGTCGCCATGCAGACTCAGGGACGCGCCGTTTGGACCCCTCGAGATTATGCAGCATTGGTTAAGGAAGGCTACATGAAAAACGCCGTTGCCTTCCGGGCGGTGCGGATGATCTGTGAAGCCGCCAGTGGCTTGAGGCTTGTGGTGAAGGAAGACGGGAGCGAGGTTGACGAACACCCGCTTCTGGCGTTGTTGGAGCGGCCGGCGCCGGGCGAAAATACCGCCAGTTTTTTGGAGGCCATTTTCGGCTATCTGATTTTGTCGGGCAATGCGTATGTAGAGGCTGTTGCACTTGAGGACGATGTGCGTGAACTGCATGTGTTGCGCCCTGACCGGGTGAAAGTGGTGCCCGGTGCCAAGGGTTGGGTGGAAGCCTACGACTACACGGTGGGCGGCAGGACCATGCGTATTCCGGCACAGGGAAACGGTCAGGTTGTACCTTTATTACATATGAAACAATTCCATCCATTGCATGACTACTACGGCTTTGCCGCGCTGGAGGCGGCGCAAGGACCGCTCGACATTCACAATGCAGCAGGTCAATGGAGCAAGGCCCTTTTGGACAATGCGGCGTGTCCGTCCGGTGCGTTGGTCTATGGGGGTGGTGACGCTGTTCATTTGAGTGACGAACAGTTTCAGCGGCTGAAAGAGGAGCTGGCGGACAGCTACCAGGGGGCGCGCAACGCCGGACGACCCTTGTTGCTGGAAGGTGGATTGGATTGGAAGCCGATGGCTTTATCCCCCCGCGACATGGATTTCATTGCTGCAAAAAATCAGGCGGCCCGAGAGGTCGCTCTGGCACTGGGTGTGCCACCGTTGCTCCTTGGTCTGCCAGGAGACAATACCTATGCCAATTATCAGGAAGCCAATCGGGCCTTCTGGCGCCAGACCGTTTTGCCGTTGGCGCGCCGAGTGCATACGGCGCTGGCTCAATGGTTATCCCCCTCATGGGAGCGTCCGGTTACATTGGAGGCAGATCTGGATGCGGTGGAAGCTCTCAGCGCCGAGCGGTCGGCATTGTGGCAACGCGTGACACAGGCCGATTTTTTGTCGTCCGATGAAAAGCGAGAGGCGGTTGGGTATGGGCCGCGGGAGGAGGTGTGATGGATATTGTAAAGGTGCTGGCGGAGCGAGGAGATCTGGCTCACCTGACGTTGTTTCTGTGGGCCAGCAGTTCCACCAGTTTGCTGGTCTGGGCGTTGCGTGAGCTGGCCAATGGAGCGCGTCGGCTCGATGATTTTCTCTCCGAAGTAACTCGGTTGAACGCCATCCTGAGCGATGAGGAATGGCCTTGAGCCGATAAATGTTACATGGGAAATAATTGAGATTAAGTTTGATAATTAGTAGCAATGCGCTGGGATTGTGAGGTGGGAATGCGAGCCATGTTTCCAAGTGGTGTCTTTTGGCAGGGCCATAAATGCGGTGAGATTTTTGAGGCGTTCAAGACGGTGCGATCCAGGGCGTCTGATTTGCGCCGGGCCATGATGCAGCAGCGCAGAGGTAGGGCTGAGCCGGAGCAACCTTCGATGCAGCGGCGAGAGGGTGGGTGTGATGGATCGAGCTCCTGCGCCGACACGCAATCCGAGTTGCCGGCGACGCTCCAGTCCTGTCGGCAAACGGGGCTGCCTCGTTTGGCACCAAACGTAGCGCCGTGTTCAGTTCACAATCTGGCGCGCATCGTGCGGGCCGCTCGCTCCGTGCATTGACGGCAAGAGTCATGCCGGTGTTGTGAGGAGGAGGGCCTATGCAGATTAGGGGATACGCCAGCCGGTTCCATGAGGTGGATGATGGCGGCGACTGTGTTCATCGCGGTGCGTTCCTGCGCTCGCTTGTGCGGCGTCCGACGCAGGACATCAAGATGCTTTGGCAGCATGATCCGTCACGTCCGATTGGGCGATGGACTTCCATCCGTGAGGACAGTCAGGGCTTGTTCGTGCAAGGCGAGATTCTGGATGCGGTGGCGCAAGGCCGGGAAGCAGCACACCTGATTGCCGCCGGTGTGCTGAACGGATTGTCGATCGGCTTCAAGGCGCGCAAGGCCCGCCGTGATCCGCACACCGGATGTCGCGATGTGCTGGCGGTTGATCTCTGGGAGGTTTCACTGGTGACCTTCCCGCTCTTACGGTCCGCCCGGCTTGATAGCTCAGACTGATACGGGCGACTGAACCAGCTCAACGAACCGATACGTGAACCTTGATCCGCTGCTTTTGGTTGTAGCGGAGCAGGAGAACTGCGTCTTAAATTAGAGGAAAAAAATCCTATGAATCAGAAGAGACTGACACAGCTGGAAACCAAGGATCTGGCCCACCCCAAGGGGGCTGTTGTGAAGGCAGATGCGGCGCCAGGGCAAAGTGTGACCACGGCCAGTGAGGCGTTGGACCAACTGCTCGGCGCGTTTGAGGACTATCGTCATGCCAATGATGAGCGCTTGGACGAGCTGGAGAAAAAATCGCAGGTCGACACATTGGTGGAAGACAAGCTGCGGCGCATGGACGAGGCGCTGGACAAGCAAATGGAGCGCGTCAACGAACTGGCTTTGAAAAGCCGGCGACCGGAAAAACCGGGGTTGGAGACAGTGGGTAGTGGGCGCTCGACCCAACGTGCACAAGCCGGTGGTTTTGCGGCGACGGAACACAAGGCCGCGTTTGAACGGTATGTGCGCCAGGGTCAGGAGCAGGACCTGCGCCAGTTGGAGGTGAAGGCGCTGTCGGTGGGGTCAGATGCGGATGGCGGGTATCTGGTACCCGAGCAGACGGAAGCGGAAATCCTTCTGCGTCTGGCGAATGTGTCGCCCATTCGGGCGATCGCAGGCAATCGGCAAATAACCGGGAACACGTTCAAGAAACCGTTCTCCAAATCCGGCCTTGCCAGCGGTTGGGTGGGGGAGACCGCAGCTCGGCCCGAGACGGCCTCACCGGATCTGGCGGAACTGGCGTTTCCAACCATGGAGCTTTACGCCATGCCCGCAGCCACCCAAACCCTGCTCGACGATTCCGCCATCAACGTGGATGAGTGGATCGCGCAAGAGGTACAAGCCGCCTTCGCGGAGAAGGAAGGGGCCGCGTTCATTTCCGGAAACGGCACCAACGCACCGCGGGGCTTTCTTGATTATACTCAGGTGGATGAGACCGGCTGGAGTTGGGGCAACATTGGTACCTTGAGTACCGGTGCCGATGGCGCCTTTGCGGCCAGCAATCCCGGTGACGTGCTGATTGATCTGGTCTATGCCCTGAAGGCCGGTTTTCGGCAGAACGCCCGTTTTGTGTTCAATCGGTCAACTCAGGCCGCCCTTCGCAAACTCAAGGACGGACAGGGCAACTATCTGTGGCAGCCACCAACCAGCCCCGGCTCATCGGCCAGTCTGATGAGCTTTCCGGTGACCGAGGCCGAGGACATGCCGGATATCGGCAGCGCCACGACGCCCATTGCCTTCGGTGATTTTCAGCGCGGCTATCTGGTGGTGGATCGTCTGGGCGTGCGCATCCTGCGTGATCCGTATTCCAACAAGCCGTATGTGCTGTTTTACACCACCAAACGCGTGGGCGGCGGCGTGCAGGACTTTGATGCCATTAAGCTTCTGAAGTTTGCCGCATAGGGCGCCAGCACCTGCCTGAAACCTGACCTCAATCTAAAAAACGGAGAGCCCGCCATGACTGCGGTTGTTACGGTGGCACCGGCGCGAGAGCCGGTGACGCTGGCCGACGCCCATGCGCATTTGCGCCTGTCACACACCCACGAGGATGCCTTGCTGGAACGCCTTATCACTGCAGCGCGCACGGAAGTGGAGCGGTTGACCGGGCGGGCTCTCATTACTCAGAGCTGGCGTCAGTACATCGACGAGATGCCAGCAGAACGGATTATTCGTTTGCCGGTTGCGCCCATTCGGCAGGTGGACGCGCTCACACTCTTTGCAAGTGACGGCACGGCGCATGTCCTGCCGCCGGAGCGCTATGTTACGGATCTGGCCAGCAACCCGGCCCGGCTCCGGGTGCGGGCGGGTCTGGAGCCACCGCGCCGGGAACTCAACGGCATTGAGGTCGATATGACAGCGGGCTACGGCGATCAGCCGGCAGATGTTCCTGCCGGTCTGCGGACCGCCATCTTGATGCTGATGGGCTTTTGGTATGAGCGTCGCAGCCTGGTGGAGGACGGGGCAATCAGTGGGTTTCTGCCTCATGGTTTTGCCGGCGCGCTGTCGCCTTACAAGGTGCTGAAGATATGATGGGGGCCGGGAAATTTGATACGCCGATGACCCTGTCTGCCCCCTCGGTCTCTCTGGCACCAACCGGAGATGACGAGACCGTGTATCTGCCACAGGCAGTGGTCTGGGCGCAGGTGCGCCCGCGCCGCGTCGCTGCAACACCGCAGGCGGGGCGGCTACAGGAGACAACAGGATACACGGTGCGGCTGCGCTACCGCGCTGATGTTCTGCCCGGTTGGCTTTTGGAGGCAGGCCCGCTGCGGCTGCGCGTCGAAACGGTGGTCGACCCGGACCAGCGAACCCGCGTGCTGGATCTGACATGCCGCCAACTGGAAGAAGCCTCATGAGCCAAAGCATATTCCGCGATGCCGTCATCACCGCCTTGCGGACGGACACCGCTCTTCTCGCCCTAATGGACAATGACGAAGGGCGAATTGTTGATGGTGCGCCGGCCTTCATTCACCTGCCGTATCTGAGCCTGTCTCAAGTTCAGAGCCAGAGCCTCACCGGCAACCCGGCGGATGGCGACCGCGTGCGGTTCACGATTGAGGCCTATTCTCGCGCTCTCACCCGTTCGGATGTGGCAGCGCTTGGCGCGCGCGTGACTGATGTCCTGACTGCGGGGGCGCTCACCACAGGCTCTGGTGGCCAGGTGCTTGTGCTGGCCGTGACGCAAGAAATATCCCTGCAGCGCGACCGGCGTACGTGGCGGGCCCGGCTTGCCGGACGTGCGGTGGTGGAATGAAGCGCACTGCCAGTGGGCTGCGCAGATCAGACAACATCAAATCAAGGAGAAAGGCATGGCTGCTCAGGCAGGCAAGGACATGCTGTTGAAGCTGGACCTGAACGGTTCCGGCAGTTTTGAAAGTGTGGCAGGACTGCGCTCGCGTCGTTTTGCGTTGAACGCCGTTGCCGCAGATATCACCAATGCGGACAGCGCTGGTCGCTGGCGGGAGCTGTTGGCGCAAACCGGCACCCGGTCCGCCAGCATATCGGGGCAGGGCGTGTTTCGGGACCAGAATGCCGATGCTCAAATCCGCACCCTGTTTTTTTCCGGCGCGTTGGCCACCTGGCAGGTGGTCCTGCCCGGTTTCGGGGTATTGGAAGGCCCGTTTCATCTGGCGGGACTGGAATATGCCGGCGAGTTCAACGGCGAGGTCACCTATGAGTTGGCGCTGGAGTCGGCGGGTGAGCTGACCTTCTCCGAGACACCCTGAGGAGGCAAGGAAATGACCAATCGATATCGCGGCGAAGTGGAGATCACTCTGGATGGACGGTGCTGGTCCATGGTGCTGACACTGGGAGCATTGGCGGAGCTGGAGGGTGCCTATGCCGCCGATAATCTGGATGACCTGTTGGCACGGTTCACCACAGGCCGGCTCAGTGCGCACGACATTCAGCGTCTCCTTCTGGCGGGCCTGAAGGGGGCCGGACATGATGTTGATGCAGACCAATTGGCCCGCATGCATTGTCCGCAGGGCGTGGTCGGCATGGCACAAGCGGTCAAGCATCTGCTGGAGGCAACCTTTGCCCCGCAGGAGGCGGGGACAGCTTCTGTTGCAACGAGCCCCTCAAAAGCTAAAGGGCATTCCGATACGACGCACCACCCCGCCATGGCGCGGCACCCGTGACACGCCCGTTTCCGTGGCAGGAGGCCATGCGGCTGGCCTTTTCCCATCTCGGGTGGTGTCCGCGCACCTTCTGGCAAGCCACGCCCCGTGAGTTGGCAGCCGGTTTGGCCCCGCCGCAAAACGCGTCCCCATTTTTGCAACAGGACTTGGTGCAACTGATGGGTCGCTATCCCGACAAGAAAGGAGACCACTGATGGACGAAGAACCAGCAACGGACTGGGGCGTGGATCAGGCCGAGGAACTGGCCGCCACATTTCGCGACCTCAAGGGGCTGGCCGGGGAGTTCTCACGGGAGTTGACCTCCGGGCTCTCGGCCGCAGTCCTGTCGGGCAAGAGCCTGCGTTCGGTCATGTCCGAGATGGCCTTGTCATTGTCCCGCAGCAGTTTGAACGCAGCGCTTCAACCGTTGGAGGCTGCGTTGACCAACGGTCTGACCAATCTGGTGAGCGGCAGCGTCAGCGGATCGCTGTCAGGCGTCATGCCATTTGCAAAAGGAGGCATTGTTGCCGCACCGACCTACTTTCCCATGGGGCACAACGGTGCCGCGCTTGGGGTGATGGGCGAAGCGGGGCCGGAGGCGGTTTTGCCTTTGAAACGAGGCGTTGGCGGTCGGCTGGGCGTGGATGCCTCTGGAGCGGCAGGGGCCCCCATTACGGTGAATGTAACGACACCGGACGTGCAGGGGTTTCAGCAATCACAAGGGCAGGTGGCGACAGCAGTTGCCCGCGCTGTCGGACGGGGACAGCGCGGGCTATAACGTCGGCATTGAAGAGGAGGGACTCAAGGACCGACGCATCTCGGCGGCCGTTGTCGCAACGGCGCAATGTCGTGGCTGCGATGGGGCGGGCCAGTGACCTCGAAATGCTGATGTCACTTCAATTATACGACCCAACCGCCCTTTCGAGCCTGCAAGCACATTCACCAAGTTTCGACTTTCTTTCCTTGAGACAGGTCAAACCATAGGCCATATGCCCATGACATTTTTGGAAAAATGTTTTCCGAGCTGGATTTCCTTTGGTGCCAGCGGCGGCCCGCAACGGCGCACCCGCATTCTCACTTTCGCCAACGGACATGAAATTCGCGCAACCAATTGGGTCGGATCTCGACGGCGATATGACGCGGGGACCGGGATCCGGTCTCTGGCCGACTTGCATCATGTGCTGGCCTTTTTTGAAGAAACGCGCGGGCGTTTGATCGGCTTTCGCTTCAAGGATCCGTTTGATCATTCAACGGCTGCGTGGGGGCAGGCGATCACGGCGGAGGATGAACTGATCGCGACCGGAAACGGTACTGCAACCACCTTTCAACTGACCAAGGCCTATGGCGATCCGGGATCCCCCTACAACCGGATCATCCGGAAACCCGTTTCGGGCACACTGCGCCTTGCTGTTGATGGTGTGCACGTCGCACTCGGCCCCCAGGCCAGCCTCGACACCCAAACCGGCCTTGTCACCATTCATGGTGATCCGCCAGCAGCAGGGACACGGATCACTGCCGGTTTTGAGTTTCACACCCCGGTTCGGTTCGACACCGATCATCTGGAAGCCAGCCTGACCCATTTCAGTGCCGGACAAGTGCCAAGTGTGCCGCTGGTGGAAATAAACCTTTAATCCGAAAGGACAGGGCATGAGACAGATACCCCAAGCCTTGCTGGACCATCTGGCAGGGGATGAATGGACTGTGGCAACCTGCTGGAAATTCGAACGCGCGGATGGGCGCACACTAGGCTTTACCAGCCATGACTGTGTTCTGCACTTCGATGGCCAGAACTATGAGCCCGGCCTTGGGCTGCATGAAAGCCTGACCGAAGTGTCGGAGGGGTTTGCAGTTGGGTCTCAGGAAGTGACGGGGGCTATTTCTTCGCACACGTTGGATGAAACCGACCTGCGAGCGGGCCTTTGGGATGGCGCGCGCATCACCGTGTATTTTGTGAACTGGCAAGCGCCTGAAAGCCAACAAACCGTGTTGATGCGGGCGGTATTGGGGGAAGTGCGGCGCGATGGTTTGGCGTTCAAGGCCGAGCTGCGCACACTGCTGGACCTGTTTGCTGATGAGAAGGGGCGGGTCTATGCCCGGCAATGCAGCGCTGAGTTGGGCGACACGGCGTGCCGGGTGGATCTGGATCAACCGGCTTTTTCAGCAACTGCCACACTGGTGGACATGCCGGAACCACAAAAGCTGGAGGTGTCTGGGTTGGCCGCCTACGATGCAGGATGGTTCAGCGGTGGTGTTGTGCGCTTCGATGATGGCAGCCCGCTGGGGCAGCGCTTCACCGTGGTACGCGATGAAAAGCATGGCAGCGCTACCCACCTCACAGTGACGCGGCCGGTGGCAGGACTCATGAGTGTGGGCGCGGTGATGACCGTAGCGGCGGGGTGCGACAAGAGCTTTGAAACCTGCCAGCGCAAGTTCTCCAATGCGGCCAATTTCCAGGGATTCCCGCATATGCCGGGTAACGATTTCGTATTGTGGGGGCCGCGCCGGAATACCGGTGAGAACACCGGCGGGGCATTGTCATGACAGCGGAGGGACTACCCCCGGCGCAGGTGGTGGCTGAGGCTCGCCAATGGCTTGGGACGCCGTATCGTCACCGTGCCTCGCGTCAGGGCATCGGCTGCGATTGTCTGGGTCTGGTGCGCGGATTGTATCGCACATTCTATGGAACGGAGCCCGCGCCAGTACCGCCCTACGCCCCGGAATGGGCCGAGGTTGGCAGCTCGGACCGGTTGCTGGAGGCCGCCAGGGCTCATCTTGTTGAATTGACGCCTTCAATGTCTCCGCGGGCTGGTGAGTTGGTATTGTTTCGCTGGAAACCGAGCGGCTTGTGCAAGCATGTGGGCGTCGTGAGTGCGCCGGATCGGTTCATCCATGCCTATGAAAATGGCGGCACCGTCGAGAGCGCGCTTGTTCCGGCCTGGCGGCGCCGGATTGCAGCGAGCTTTGTGTTTCCTGATCCCATGACGACTAAGGTGAGGTAAGCCATGGCAACCATGATCCTGTCTGGTGTGGGCTCTGCCGTAGGCGGAGCAATCGCCGGACCGTTTGGCGCCATACTGGGCCAAGCGCTGGGCGCGCTGGGCGGAGCGGCCATCGACCGGGCGGTGTTTTCCCGCGAAGCAGAAGTGGAACGGGGCCAGATCGGCGATGTGCATTTGCAAACATCGTCACAGGGTCAGGGTATCCCACGGGTTTATGGCCGTGCACGACTATCGGGGGAAGTGATTTGGGCAACCCGCTACGAAGAGGTTGTTTCCCGCGAAAAACAAGGGGGAGGCAAAGGAGGCGGCGGCACCACCACGACCGTTACCACCCATAGCTACTTTGCCAATTTTGCCATTGGCCTGTGCGAGGGCCCCATATCCGATGTGCGTCGCATCTGGGCCGATGGCAAACCACTGGACCGCGAGAGCGTGAACATGCGGATTTATCATGGGACTGCCGATCAACTGCCCGATCCATTGATCGAGGCCAAGCAAGGCGTTGCGCCTGCCTATCGCAACTTGGCCTACGTGGTTTTTGAAAGACTGCCGCTGGCAGATTATGGCAATCGTCTGCCTCAGCTTTCCTTTGAGGTTGTGCGGGCGGTGGAACCACTGGAGGCCATGGTGCGTGGTGTCTCGCTGATCCCCGGGGCGGATGAGTTCATCTACAGCACGACCGAGGTGCTTGGTGAAACCGGACCGGGTGCCCGGCGTACCTTGAACCGTCATTTCAAGGTGGCAAGCAGTGATCTGGCCGCATCGCTGGATGAGCTTCAGGCATTATGCCCCAATCTGGAAAGCGTGGCACTGGTGGTCAGTTGGTTCGGCGATGACCTAAGGTGTGCCAACTGCGTGTTGGAACCCAAGGTAACGCTCAAGAACCGACGGACATGGCCCCGCAGTTGGCAGGTGGCAGGCAAGACCCGGGAGACAGCGCGTGCCGTGTCACAAGTGGACGGGCGCCCAGCGTATGGGGGCACGCCTTCTGACGATTCCGTGCGTGAAGCCATTGCGGAGCTGAAGCAGCGCGGTTTGAAGGTAATGTTTTACCCGTTCATCCTGATGGACATTCCAGAAGGTAATGGCAAGCCTGATCCTTATGGCGGTTCGGAACAGGCGGCTCACCCATGGCGTGGCCGCATCACGACGTCCCTTGCAGCTGAGATGGCGGGTACCCCTCAGGGGACAGCGGCGGCAGCACCTGAGATCGAGGCGTTTGTGGGCGGGATGACGGACGCGGGATATCGCCGCTTCTTGCACCATTGCGCCGATCTGGCGGTGTCGGCCGGTGGTGTGGATGCCTTTCTTATCGGCACGGAACTGAAGAACCTGACGCGTGCCTATGCCGAACCGGGGCGGTTTCCATTCGTCGATGCGCTTGTCACGTTGCTGCATGAAATCAGAAGCAAGCTGGGGCCGGCAACGAAACTGTCATATGCCGCAGATTGGTCGGAATATGGCGGGTTTTCGCCACAACCGGGTGAGCTGCGGTTTCCTCTTGATCCCTTGTGGGCGGACGCTCAACTTGATGCCATTGGTATTGACTGGTACGTGCCGCTGAGTGACTGGCGCGGCGGCGAAAGCGCTCAAGCTCGCTACGACCCGGAACGCTTGCGGGCCGGTCTGACAAGTGGTGAATACCATGACTGGTATTATGCCAGTACTTCCGACCGGGATGCGGGAACACGAACAACGATAACGGATGGGGCCTACGGCAAGCCTTGGGTGTATCGTGCCAAAGACCTGAAGAGTTGGTGGCAAAACCCGCATGTTGAGCGGATCGGAGAGGTGGAGCTGGGTACCCCAACAGCGTGGGTGCCGGAAAGCAAGCCCATCTGGTTGACCGAGCTTGGGTTTCCAGCGGTCGACAAGGGAACCAACCAGCCCAATGTCTTTTTTGATCCAAAGTCTGCTGAAAGCGCGTTCCCGCATTTTTCATCGGGAACGCGGGACGATCTTGTCCAGCGCCGGGCATTGGAAGCATCGCTGAGTTTCGCAGGGATCGCGCACCCCACGCTGCAGCCCGGTGAGATCCCGATCTCTTCTGTTTATGGCGGTCCGATGATCGACCCGCACGGCGTCTTTCTATGGACATGGGATGCAAGGCCATTTCCAGCTTTCCCCACCTTCACCGGTGAGTGGGCGGACGGCGAGAACTGGTATCGCGGACATTGGTTGAACGGGAGACTTGGGGCAGCGTCATCTGCTGGGATGCTGCGTCAACTTCTGGCAGACTTCGACGTGCCTTCAAGCGAGGTGCGGGTTGAGGAGGGCTCTGCCAAACTGGATGGACTGGTGGTGCCGGGGATTGCCTCCCTGCGCCAGGTTCTGGAGCCGTTGTTGGGGCCCTTGGGATTGATCGTGGCCGATGAGGGCGCACAAGTAGCGATACGCAGCGCGTGGGCGGAGAGTGATCCTGCGCCACTTGGTGCTTCTTTGGGCCTTGGCGACGTCGTCGTGGAAGGGGAAGAGACGGCCCCCTTGACGCGGTTGCGCGAAAGCGGGCGCCAACTGCCGGCGCATCTGCGCCTGAGTGCTTACGATCCGTTTGAGGACTACGCGCGCACTACCGCACAGTTTCGCTACGTGGGAGCAGAGGGCGATCGCGTACTCACCCAGTCCTTGCAGATCTCGCTAAGCCGTAGCGAGTTGCAAATGCTCTGCGAAAAACAACTGCAAGGGATATGGGCAAGTCGCGAAGCGGTTGAAACCAGCGTCTCACATCGGCATCTGGCGTTGACACCGGGAGAGACAGTCGCGTTGGATACAACACTCGAACCGGATCAAGCGTTTGAGACCCGGTATCGCATTACCCGAATGGCTTGGGGCGATGATCTGAAGCTGGAAGCTCAAGAGACCTGCAAGGAACCCGTGGCCTTGTCCCTTGGGGTGCCGACGCAAGGACAACCTGCGCGTTTCAGTGCGGGGGCGGTGGGCCCGCCGGAAGTTGTCATTGCCAATCTGCCGATCCTGACAGGAACTGGAGAGCCGGGAGCGCCGTTTATCGCCGCTTTTTCGGATCCGTGGCCCGGACCGCTTCAGATTTACCGCAGCAACAGCGGCACAGCCTACGAGTTGATCCAAACACTCGACGAGCGCGCTGTTATGGGTGTGCTTGCAGCGCCGCTGGCGCCGGGCCCCGTTTGGCGCTGGGACATGCACAGCACGGTGGTGCTAACGGACGTGACAGGAGCTCTTCAAGGCGCTGATCCGCTGGATGTGCTGGCTGGTGGCAATCCGTGTGCGGTGGAATCCGAGCCGGGACACTGGGAGATCTTGCAGTTTACGGAGGCTGAGTTGGTTGGCCCTCACAGCTATGAGCTTTCCGGATTGCTGCGCGGTCAGCGCGGAACGGAGGCTTTGGCGGGACAAGGCGCGCCCGCAGGTGCGCGGTTCGTGCTGTTGAACGAGGCGGTTCAAGCCCTGCCGTGGTCTCTTGAGGCGCTGCAACGCGACCAGTACTATCGTATGGTACCAGCAAGGGAAGCGTTGGACAGCCGGGCCTGTGTGGATCTCATACATGCCAGCGATGGGAAGGCTCTCATGCCATTCGCACCTGTTCACGTGAAGGTACGCCGGCTGGCCAATGCGGATCTGGAAATCAAGTGGGTCCGACGAACGCGTGCCAATGGGGATAGCTGGGCATTAGCGCAGGTTCCTCTCAATGAAACCGAGGAGCGGTATCAGATGCGGATCGAAACTCCGGCAGGTAACACTTTGCAGGTGCAAGAGGTTGCTCAGGATCGTTGGATCTATACCTACGCCATGCGACAAAGCGATTCGGTGAACAACGGTGATACCCTGATCATTTCCGTGGCTCAACTCTCGGAACTGGTGGGGCCGGGGGGCTGGACGCGTAAAACTGTCGAAATAAAGGCTTGAACCAGCTCAAGTGAAGCAAACGTTCATTTCATGTTCAGCCAGTGTGCAGTAAAAATGGGCTCATGAAGAAGCTCTGGTTTTTGCAACACAAATTGGCCGTGATCGGTCTGGCTGCCGCTTTGATGGCTCCGTTGGTGCCCTCAGCTGGCGCCGCACAGTGCCTGTCGCCCGGCGAAGCACGGGCGGCGGTGAGCAGCGGACAGGCACGGGCCCTTGGCTCGCTGAGCATTTCCGGCAAGATTGTCGATGCCAAGCTGTGCCGACAAGGCGGTCGGCTGGTCTATGTTTTGTCTGTGCTGCAAAACGGCAAGGTGCGGACCGTGACTGTTGACGCAAAAACCGGACGATAAAGCCGTAAAACGGCCTGGAGAATTGAATGCGCTTGCTCATCGTTGAAGACGATCAGGATCTGAACCGCCAGTTGTGCGCGGCCTGTGAAGATGCGGGCTATGTGGTCGACAAGGCTTTCGATGGCGAAGAGGGGCATTTCCTCGGCGATACCGAGCCGTATGATGCGGTGATCCTTGATATCGGTCTGCCTCAGATGGATGGGATCAGTGTGCTGGAGCGTTGGCGCCGGGACGGACGCACCATGCCGGTGCTGATCCTGACTGCGCGCGATCGTTGGAGCGACAAGGTTGCTGGCATAGACGCGGGCGCAGACGACTATGTCGCCAAACCCTTTCACATGGAAGAGGTGTTGGCCCGCGTTCGGGCTCTCGTGCGCCGCGCGGCAGGTCATGCGTCCAATGAAGTGGCTATCGGCGACGTGGTGCTGGATGTGAAGGCCGGCCGGGTGACCAATGCAGGCATGCCCGTCAAGCTCACCTCACATGAACTGCGGCTCCTGTCCTATTTGATGATGCACAAGGGCAGGGTCATCTCGCGTACCGAGTTGGTCGAGCATCTGTATGATCAGGACTTTGATCGTGATTCCAACACGATCGAAGTTTTTGTGGGTCGGCTGCGCAAGAAATTCGGCTCTACCTTCATCGAAACAGTGCGGGGACTTGGCTACCGGGTTCAGGACGAGGACGCGGGTGCCTGATACGATAAAACACGCCAGAAAACGTGGCCGCATGGCTTTGTCCCTTCGTTTGGTACTGGTCGCCGGGCTGTGGTCGCTCGTGACCTTCATCATTGCGGGCGGCGTATTGGTGACCCTATTCCAGCAGTCCAACATTCAAGCGCTGGATGAACGCCTTGACGTGCATATGACCACGCTTATCGGGGCAATCGCTCGCGATATGCCCGGGAAGCCTGAGCGACCGTCTAACCTTGGTGAAGCGCGCTTCGACCTGCCCTTGAGCGGTTGGTATTGGACTGTACGTAACGCCGATGATCCACGTGACGTTGTTTTTGACAGTCTGTCCTTGTTTGGCGACCGACTGGATCTGATCGATACCTCACGAGAGATGCCAAAACGGTTTTACACCACCGGCCCTGCAGGCATGGAACTACGGGTCATGTGGGACACCATTGGCTTCTCCGATGGTACGACCTATTTGATCGCCGTCGCTGGTAGTACCAGTGAAGTGGACGAGCGCACGACCTCCTTTGCATGGCTTGCGGCCCTCACGCTGGGCATCCTTGGGGCAGGGCTGATCGCGGCAATCATCTTGCAGGTGCGCTATGGCCTGTTGCCCGTCACCCACCTGCAAAAATCACTGGCTGCTGTCCGGCGCGGAGATGCTGAGGTGATTGATGAGGATTTGCCCCGTGAATTGAAACCTCTGGCTGAAGAACTCAATGCGCTTGTGAAGTCCAATCAGGAAATTGTTGAGCGCTCTCGAACCCATGTCGGCAATCTGGCGCACGGGTTGAAAACACCGCTATCTGTCATTTTGAATGAAGCGCGCGCCGAAGATACGCGGTTTGCGCGTAAGGTAGAAGAACAGGCCGGGCTGATGCAGGGCCAGATCAGCCATTATCTTGAGCGGGCCCGCATGGCGGCGCAGAGACGGGTGATCGGCGTATCCTGCGAAGTTGCACCGGTATTAACCCGGCTGACCCGGGTCATGGAAAAGATCTATCGCGAAAAGAACATCACTATCACAACCGACTTGCCAGCAACCTTGCGGTTTCGGGGTGAACAGCCGGATCTGGAAGAGGTCGCGGGGAATCTGATCGATAACGCCTGCAAATGGTGTGACCGTAATGTCGCAGTGCGATGCGAATTCGTCGAAATGGAAGGCTCATCGCGCGACACAATTCATCTAATTGTGGAGGATGATGGACCGGGATTAACCAAAACCGAGCGTCAATCCGCTCTCAGTCGCGGCAGACGTTTGGACGAAAGCGTTCCGGGTTCCGGGCTTGGTCTATCGATTATTGTTGATTTGGTAGGGGTTTACGGCGGTAGCTTTGAATTGGAGGAAAGCGAGTTGGGAGGATTGAAAGCTCTGGTTGTGCTGCCGGGCTTGAAATCCTGAAGGACTTGCATGACGTCGATTTAATGATCAAGATAACTATCTAATTAAAAGGTTGGGTTGCCATGAGACGTATCCTGTAGGCATATGCGCCTCAATATGTTTTCGGGACTTGATCTGTAATTCTACTCAGCCGTTTTCGGGTACGGTAATTCAGTATTCGGTCGTGTCGTCTTAGTTAGGGAGCCTTGGGCTTATAACCATGTATCGGATTGGCGTCTGCCTCTCTTTTTGTCTTGCACTGGTTGGTTGCGGAACGCCATCGTCCGAGGCCAACAACGACAGTGCCATGGTCGGCTTCTGGGCATCTCCGGCCTCAGATCCGAGCGGTCAGCAAGCCATCAATGGTGTGGTTGTGCCGCAATTGGAAGACCTGTTGGCTGATAGAGATCTGAGTACGGCAGAAAAAGCCCAAACAGCGGCCTTGGATGCAAGTGAAACCGGTAGTCTTGTGAAATGGACAAGTCGCCGGGCAGACGCGCAGGGTGCGGTCCGTAGCGGGCCCGTCTACTATGTAAACGACAAGCCCTGCCGCGATTACACGCATTCCATCGAGATTGATGAGCAGAAGTTGATCTTCAATGGCGCTGCATGTAAATCCGGCAAGAATTGGACTGTTTTGAATTAGCCGCCAGCCCTTGTTCATCCCGGGGATATTATCCCTTCTTAATGGTTAAGTAATTCGTGCTGATTATACTCACTCCAAGGTTTGGAATGAGTTTATATGCCGAATACACAGTTGAAATCCGAAAAACTATCCGAGTTCCTCGGCGGCTTGTCTCCGCAGGCCTTGCGAATGCTTGTTCGGTCTATCGAGACCTCGGAGCAGAAGGGAACACGGATACCCAACAGTGCGCTGATCATGCCATTGGCGCAGGGGCTTCTGCGTAAGTCGGCGTCGCCACGGCGTTTGGGGTTTCGCTCGTCACCATTGCAGCGCGTGGTATTCTCGCCATTGCAGCCCTTTTTTATAAACGAGCACATGCCCGTAAAAACTCAGGGGCTGATAGAGCGCGGTTTTCTCGACAGTTTTTGGCGTTATCTTGAGGACGATCTTCTGAAGGATGAAATCCTGCAATGCCGTCTGGCAATGGAACACGGCACGGATGACATCGAACAGGATGAAGACGCCTTTTTGCAAAGTTTGGCGGTCGAACTACGCAAACAGATTGTGTCTGCGGCCAAACAGCGACTGGAGGCCGCCGAGCACTCCTTGAGCGAACGCCGGCATTTGCGCCGCCGATTAGGCGGTGAGCGCAACATGGAAGAGCTGGAGGATGCATTGCGCATCTTCGAGGCCTCGGAGCGACTGAAACAGTTCATGGATGATCTGCCGCGCATGGACAAGGATGAGAATGGCTTGTTCCCGGTCAAGCTCATTCGATACTTGCGCGAATACATCAAGAAAACGCCTGCAGATGGCCACTATGTGGCAGGCTTGTTGGTCAGTCGGCGCGGTGTGACGGCGGCCGGCTTGATCGAATTGGCCATGGACATGTGTGAAACACGCGACATGCGGCTGGTGGAAGAAAGTCCTTACAAACCGCTTGGAACCTACGCCTTGTGCGAGATTGCACGTCAAATCCAAGGTGTCGAAAACTGGAAGCATGCACCATTTGGTGAGTTGGGCTACCCGGAGGCGCTGCGCGAAGCGCTCCGGTCTTTGGATGCTGTGTTGTTGCTCACTGATTTCAAGAATTGCCGTCAGTGGGCGCGTACCTTTGAGCAGACCCGTGCATTCATCACCAAAATGGTTCGAGATGATATCGATAGTCTGATTCCTTCCATGGACAAGGCCTTGGAAGAAGCGCGCGGCCAGAAGTCGGGAGATCGCAAGGCATTGCGCAACGCCATTCGAGTGATGAAAGTGGCGGAGTTGATGCCCGGCCATGCTCAGAATCTTGGGTTGTCTGAGGCAAGCTTGCCGCTTCAGCGCAAGATCGAGCAGTTTTTTGAAGGACGAGGCGACAAATTGTTGGGCCGAATTCAGGCAGAAAGCTTGCAGGATGGGGATAAGGAGGTCAGAGCCTTCGATTGCCTCGTGGCTCTTGGCGAAAATTGTTTTGGAAATGAATATGGCGGCATGATGTACAAACGCCGCTGTGCCGCGCAGAAAACTGCGGCCTAACTTTCTGAAATATCATCCAGTTTAGCATCCAACCGGCAACCGCGGGCTTTTCCGTAGCTCATGTTGCCAAGACTGCGACCGCTGGTCGCAGTCCCCCGGATATTGCGTAATTGCCCGCGAGTCTGTCTATTGCATGCCCATGATGTTCTGGATCGTATTAGCCCTTATGACTGCGGCAGTGTCTCTGTCCGTTCTTGTCGCTGTTTCCCGTGCGCGCCATGCGCCTTTACGGGAAGAGAATGATATAGAGGTCTTCCGTCAGCAACTGGCTGAAGTTGAAGACGATTTGCGCACCGGTGCTGTGTCAGCGGAAATGGCCGAGGCAGCGCGGACCGAGATCTCCCGGCGCTTGCTTGCAGCCAAGCGCGAGGCTGATGGACGGGCGGCGAACCAACCTGCCTCTCAAAGGGCGTGGGGGCTGCGTGTTGCTGCGATTGTGGCCATGCCGGTCTTGGCGCTGGGGCTCTATTTCTTGGTAGGCGCACCGGGGGTGCCTGACCAGCCGCTAGCCGAACGTCAAGCGCAGTTGAATCGCAATCCGGACATCAATCAGCTTATTGCCCGCACGGAAGAGCATCTGGCGCAGAACCCCGACGATGTTCAAGGGTGGATGGTACTCGCACCTGTTTACGCTCGCCAAGGTGCCTATGACAAGGCCGAGGCGGCCTATGCGCAGGCCATTCGAATTGCGGGCCCGACACCGGCGTTGGAATTGGCACGCGCAGAAATGCTGATCTTCCAGCAACAGGGAACAGTAACCGCAGAAGCAGAAGCAATGCTCAAGCGAGTGACAACGGCAGCACCAGAGCAAGCAAAGCCTCGTTTCTATCTGGCATTGGCGCTCACCCAACAGGGGCAAACAGCAGCTGCAATCACCGCATGGCGGGATTTGTTGGCTGACGCAAATGGCGATGAGCCCTGGGTCGCAGCTGCGCGCGCTCAATTGAACACGCTGACCGATCAGTCAGGGTCTTCGATTGTGTCGGGTCAGGAAACTGCCCCGACTGAGGCGAAACCGGACGAGCCACGGGGTCCAACACGTGAGGATATTGAAGCCGCACAGGACATGACCGTGCAGGATCGTCAAGCCATGGTCGCCGGCATGGTCGCCCAGTTGGAAACCCGATTGGCCGAAGACGGCGGCAGCGTTCAGGAATGGAGCCGTCTGGTGCGTTCCCTGATCGTGATTGGCGAAGAACAACGAGCGCAAGACGCGTTGGCGGCCGCACGAACCGCCTTTGACGGCGACGCGGAGGCTGAAGCGCAGCTTGACGGGGTTGCCCAAGCGTTGGGCTTGAACTAGGCCAGTACCTCAATAGATAGTATTCAATCCGGACGATGGGGATTTGATCAGCTTAGTCCGAGGCGATAGACCGCTCTGAAACGTTGGAACAGATGACGAGAAAACAAAGACGACTTACCCTTATCAGTATGGCAGGTGTGGTCCTCGCGGCTGCGGCCGGATTGGTGCTGTTTGCCTTGAATGACCAGATCGTGTTCTTCCAGAGCCCTTCGGATATTGTCGAAAAGCAGGTGCCTGAAGGTCAGCGCATTCGGTTGGGTGGACTCGTTGAGGACGGGTCGGTTGTGCATGGTGACGATGCCCACGTTCAGTTTGTCGTCACAGATCAGGTGGAGACGGTGGCTGTTGCCTATACAGGTCTGCTCCCAGACCTGTTTCGCGAAGGGCAGGGCATTGTTGCTGAAGGTTACATCGACGCCAACGGCGTGTTTCAGGCGGATCAGGTGCTCGCAAAGCACGATGAGAATTACGTGCCCAAGGAAGTGCAGCAAGCGCTGGAAGATTCCGGCCACTGGATGAACGAGGACGACGGCAGTTACGCTGCCGGTTACGCCAAGGACTAGGCCAGAAACTGGCGCGCTGGTTTCAGGCTGAGCGCGCCGCTGCCATCCACTCCCGGACAGCAACGCCCTATACTAGGGATCAGGCAGGTAAGACAGGAACCCACCATGATCATCGAGATTGGACATTATGCATTGGTCCTGGCGCTGGTGGCGTCGCTGGTGCAAAGCGTTTTTCCGGTTTGGGGCGCGCTACGGCACGATCAACGCATGATGGCCGTTGCGCCGCCGCTGGCAAACGCACAGTTCGTGCTGGTGTTGATTGCGTTTGCCGCGCTCACGCACGCTTATCTGACCTCGGATTTTTCAGTCTTGAACGTCATTGAGAACTCCCACTCGGACAAGCCGCTGATCTACAAGATTTCCGGCGTGTGGGGGAACCACGAAGGGTCCATTCTTCTTTGGGTGTTGATCCTTGTCCTGTTCGGGGCGCTGGTGTCGATGTTCAGTCGCAACCTGCCCCAGCAGCTGCGCGCGGCGACCCTTGGCGCACAAGGGTGGGTGAGCTTTGCCTTCCTGGTGTTCGTGGTGTTCAGTTCCAACCCGTTTTTGCGGGTGGCGCAGCCTCCAATGGAAGGCCGCGACCTGAATCCGATGTTGCAAGACATCGGTTTGGCGATCCATCCGCCGCTGCTTTATGTGGGATACGTCGGATTTTCCATCGTGTTCTCGTTTGCCATTGCAGCGCTGATTATTGGCCGTATTGATGCGGCATGGGCGCGCTGGGTCCGGCCATGGGTACTGGTGTCTTGGGTCTTCCTGACACTGGGTATCGCAATGGGGTCTTATTGGGCCTACTACGAGCTCGGTTGGGGGGGCTGGTGGTTCTGGGATCCTGTCGAGAATGCCTCGTTCATGCCGTGGCTGACCGGAACCGCGCTGCTGCATTCGGCCATCGTCATGGAAAAGCGCGACGCGCTGAAAGTCTGGACAATCTTCCTCGCGCTGTTGACCTTCTCGTTGTCCTTGCTGGGAACATTCCTGGTGCGCTCTGGTGTGCTGACCTCTGTGCATGCCTTCGCGGTTGACCCGGAACGTGGATTGTTCATCCTCGGTATCCTGATGGTCTTCGTTGGAGGCTCGCTGTCCATTTTTGCCTGGCGGGCGCCGCTTTTGAAGCAGGGTGGTCTGTTTGCACCTGTCAGCCGGGAAGGGGCCTTGGTGCTCAACAACCTGTTCCTGACCACAGCAACGGCAGCGGTCTTTTTCGGCACGTTGTATCCACTCGTTTTGGAAGCCATGACCGGAGAAAAGATTTCCGTGGGGCCGCCGTTCTTCAATCTCACCTTCGGTCCGCTCATGGTACCCGTTTTGCTGATGATGCCTTTCGGCCAGTTGCTGGCGTGGAAGCGGGGTGATTTGTGGGGCGTTACCCAGCGTCTGGCCTTGGCTTTCGGGATGACACTGGTCGCGATGATGCTGCTCGCGTGGTTCATGGGGGGACAGAACATACTGGCGGCACTGGGCTTTGGTATCTCGTTCTGGGTCATTTTTGGCGCCCTTTGGGAAATCGTGGACCGCATCAAGCCCCACAAGGTGGGATGGTCAAAGGCCATGCATCGCTTTGTTGGTTTGCCGCGAACGGTCTTTGCAACGGCGCTGGGGCACCTTGGCGTTGGGCTGACGGCGCTGGGTATTGTCACTGTTTCGGCATATGAGACCGAGACTGTACTGACCATGCAGCCGGGTCAGACACGGGATGTGGCAGGATACAGCATCACCTATGATCGAACCTGGGATCAGCGCGGACCCAACTTCGTGGAGCGGGTAGCCGAATTCACCTTGCGTCAGGATGGGATGGTAATTGACAGCATGTATCCGTCCAAACGCGTTTACAATGCCAGCGGGCGACCGATGACGGAAGCGGCGCTCCACACGGAAGGCTTCTCGCAGATCTACATTTCCATGGGCGACAACACGGCAGATGGCGGTCTGGTGACACGGGTCTACTACAAGCCCTTGATCACACTGATATGGATCGGAGCCCTCGTCATGTCCCTCGGCGGACTCATTGCCTTGCTGGATCGCAAGCTCCATGTGGGCGCACCACAACCGGCTCGTAAGAGTGCAACGGCCCGTGCCCGTGCGGCCAGCACCCCGGCAGAGTGAGGTGAGGCCATGAGAAACACGGTTCTTTCCGCTCTTCTGTTGGTTATGGCGCTTTGGGGCGGACCGGCGTTGGCTGTCAATCCGGATGAGATGCTGGATGATCCGGCCCTTGAGCAACGGGCGCGTGATCTTTCAGCGGAGATACGCTGTGTTGTTTGCCAGAACCAGTCGATAGATGACTCCAACGCCCAGCTTGCCAAGGATTTGCGGCTGCTGGTCCGTGAGCGCCTTCAAGAAGGGGACAGCGATCAGGAAGTGCTTGATTATCTGGTCGAGCGCTATGGTGAGTTCGTTCTGATGAAGCCGCGTTTTGCGCCTCACACCTGGTTGTTATGGGCAGGCGGTCCCTTGATCCTGCTGGTCGGCGCCGCCGTGATTTTTATCGGCCTGCGCCGCCGGCGCAAACAGATTTCCGAAGGGCTGGTGCCACCGCCGCTTAGCGCCAAGGAAAAGCAAGAGCTGGAGGACCTCTTCAAGGAAGAGTGATCCTTTCTGCTCAATTTGATAGGTCTTCTCCCTTTATATGCGTGAGTGGGGCGCTTACCTCAATGAGGACGTGTCCCACGATGCATCACCGGAGATAGACATGAACCAGCATCCGCAGAAGTTGAGTTTCAAAGGCGCTTCCGGCGCGGATCTTGCCGCAAGGCTGGATTTGCCGGCGGGAACGATCCGTGCCTACGCCCTCTTTGCACACTGCTTCACATGCTCGAAAGACCTATCTGCAGCGCGAAACATCGCGCAAGCCCTCACGAGGGAGGGGATCGCGGTTCTCAGGTTCGATTTTACGGGTCTTGGCGGCAGCGGTGGAGACTTCTCGTCCTCCAATTTTTCCAGCAATCTTCAAGACTTGCTATCCGCAACCGACTACATGCGTCGTTCGTTCGAAGCTCCGGAGCTGTTGATCGGGCATTCTCTTGGCGGTGCTGCCGTTTTGGCAGCAGCCCCCGAAATCCCTGAGGCAAAGGCCGTCGTCACAATTGGGGCTCCCTCCACCGCAAACCACGTGGTGCAAAACTTCGAGGTGGCGCTCGATACCATCCGCGACGAGGGAGAGGCGACTGTTTCGCTGGCCGGCCGCGAGTTCACCATCCAGCGTCAGTTCCTTGAAGATCTGGAAAACCATGATGTGAAAACGCAGATTTCCCATCTGCGCAAGGCGCTGCTTGTCATGCATGCGCCCCTGGACGAGATCGTGGGGGTTGATAATGCCAGCGACATTTTCCTCGCGGCCAAGCATCCCAAGAGCTTTGTCTCACTGGATACAGCGGATCATCTCTTGAGCCGGGCGGACGATGCGGAATACGCAGCCACTGTGATCGCCGGATGGGCATCGCGCTATCTCACGAAACAAACGCCTCAATCCTCGGATGTTGATGACCAGCCGGTCAGCGCGCTTGTTCAGGAAACCGGACTTGGGAAGTTCCAGAACATGGTCAAGGTCGGAAGGCATCGTATGATCGCCGACGAGCCCGCTTCGGTCGGCGGCGACGATACCGGCCCTTCTCCTTACGATTATGTCAGTGTTGCGTTGGCTGCCTGTACCTCGATGACGCTGCGAATCTATGCTGGTTTCAAGAAGCTTGAGGTCGGCCCTATCTCGGTTACCGTGGATCATGAAAAGGTGGCCTCTGCTCATTGCAATGATTGCGGGGCTGTTGCTGAAGGCAAGGCCGGAAAGATCGACCGCTTTGAACGCCGGATACGGATCGACGGGCAGGTTGATGACCAAACCCGCGAGAAACTACTGGAAATTGCTGATAAGTGTCCGGTTCACAAGACACTGGAAGGTACGGCCGCCGTTGTGACCACGGTAGAAGGACGGGCACCTGCTTGAGCGGTTGGCCTCCAATATTACAGAAGCTTAATCTGGCAGATAGGTCGCCGTAATATTCGCTGCGGCATAGTCCTCTTCAAGTTCGGGAGAGCCGTCGGATCCAAAGCCGGCGCGGGCCCTCTCTCCACTCCCTTAGTTTTACCGGATTTGAATTGAATGGAAGCCGTGAACATGAAAACAACCCTTCGTTCGAAACTCCTCACAGGTGCTGTCGCTTTGGCTGTAACGGGTGCGTTGGTAGCGCCGGTGGCGCTTCCTACAGCGCCTGCATTTGCTGACCCTGTGCGCGTAGATGCACCGGCTATGGCAAATTTTGCACCGGTTGTTGAAGCTGTGCAGCCGGCGGTGGTGAGCGTGCGAGTGCGGTCGGAAATCAAAGCTGCATCAAACCCGCTGGGCGGTGTGCCGCCCATGTTCCGCAACCTGCCCAAGGATCATCCGTTCCGTCACTTCTTTGATGAATTCGGCGGTGGCGGCGACAAAGAGCGGCGCACCCCACGCCGGTTCGGCCAGTCTCAGGGATCTGGGTTCTTTATTTCGGAAGATGGCTATCTGGTCACCAACGATCATGTGGTCAAGAATGGCACCGAGTTCACCGTCGTGACCGATGATGGCGAAGAATACGAGGCGAAACTGGTTGGCACTGACGAACGATCCGACTTGGCCTTGCTGAAAGTAGACGCTGACAAGAACTTCACCTATGTCGGGTTTGCCGATCAGACCCCAATGGTGGGTGAGTGGGTCGTTGCCGTTGGGAACCCGTTCGGGTTGGGCGGCACGGTTACCGCAGGTATCGTCTCCGCACGGGGGCGTGACATCGGCGCCAGCCTTTATGATGACTTTATCCAGATCGATGCCTCTGTGAACCGCGGCAACTCCGGTGGCCCTGCCTTCAACATTCACGGCGAAGTGATTGGCGTTAACTCCGCCATTATCTCTCCTAGCGGCGGCAACGTTGGGATTGCGTTTGCCATTCCGGCAGCCACCGCCAGCAAGATCATTGCTGACCTTAAGGAAGACGGGTCCGTAACACGCGGTTGGCTTGGTGTCCAGATCCAGCCGGTGACGGATGACATTGCCGAGTCTCTTGGTCTCGAAAACACCGATGGCACATTGGTCGCGGAAACTCAGGAGGACACACCGGCAGCCAAGGCTGGCCTTCGCTCGGGTGATGTTATTTTGAAAGTGGATGATCAGGAAGTGGATGGTCCTCGCGAACTGGCACGCACCATTGCCGACTACCGTCCGGACTCGGAGGTCGTGATCACCCTGTGGCGTGATGGCGAAGTCATCGAAATGACCGTGAAACTCGGCACCTATCCTCAGGATGAACAGGTTGCCGCAGTCACCGGCGATGATGGCACGGCCCTTGTTGATAGCCTGGGACTTGAACTGGCGACTGCCAAGGAAGCCGGAGTGGACGGTGAAGGTGTTGTCGTGGTTCGTGTAGATCCTGATAGTCCAGCCGCCGAAAAAGGCTTGCGTGAGGGTGCGATTATTACGGCTGTCGCGGGCAAGGACGTTTCAACCCCTGCTGACGTTGCCGAGCAGGTTGAAGCCGCTCGTGAACAGGGACGCAAGGCTGTGTTGCTTCGTGTGACCAGCAACAACAACACACTGTTTGTGGCGATCCCGTTCGAAGACGCCTGATTATTGGCCCCGTGGCCAGCCCCCATGTCCCCCGTCTCTTTTGAGGGGCTGGCCGAAATTGCAAAACACCTGCGGTTCGCCGCAGGTGTTTTTCCTGTGTCAAGGAGCGGGAAAGGTCTCAATGCTGTGCCTTTGGGTCGGGACAAGTGTTTGCCCGGCTGCGCGAGGGTGCTAGAACCACCGCCGGAGGATGGTTGTGCAATGAAAATCCTGATCATAGAAGATGATAGTCAGGCGGCCCAGTATTTGCTCAAGGCCCTGAAGGAAGCCGGTCATAACCCCGACCATGCGGCAGATGGCGAAGAGGGGCTGGAGTACGCGCTGGCGCAATCCTGGGACGTGCTTGTGGTTGATCGCATGTTGCCCAAAAGAGACGGCCTGTCGGTCATTGAGGAACTGCGCAAGGCGGGCAATCACACGCCTGTGCTGATCCTGTCTGCGTTGTCGCAAGTGGATGATCGTGTGGAGGGGCTGCGCGCGGGCGGTGATGACTATCTTCCCAAGCCCTACGCGTTTTCCGAGTTGTTGGCCCGGGTGGAAGTTCTGGGGCGTCGTCAATCTGCAACTCAGGTGGAAACGCATTTGAAAGTGGGAGACCTCGTATTGGACAGGCTGGCTCATACCGTGACACGAGCTGGCCAGCCCATTGTGTTGCAACCACGCGAATTTCGCCTGCTTGAGTACCTCATGAAACACGCCGGGCAGGTCGTCACGCGCACCATGCTGCTGGAAAACGTGTGGGACTATCACTTTGACCCGCAGACCAACGTGATAGATGTCCATATCTCCCGGTTGCGATCAAAGATCGACAAGGGCTTCGAGACGCAACTTCTTCATACCATCCGCGGTGCAGGGTATTCGATCCGTGACAGCGCTGGCTAGATTGGTCCGCACGACCTCCTTCAAGTTGTCCTTGATCACCATCACGGTGTTCATTGGTCTGTCGCTGTTTTTGTTCCAGTTCATTTCCAGCAACACCGATGCGCTGATGCGAGAGCAGGTGGTGCAGACGGTGGACGCGGATGTGAACGGTCTGACGGAACCCTACGCCTTTGGCGGCATCACCGGATTGGCCCAAGCCATCGAGCGCCGGGTACGACAACCCAACGCCAATCTCTACCTTTTGGTCGATTTCGCCGGAAATCTGATTGCCGGCAACATTTCCCATCTGCCAACGGCTGTGCTCGACAAGGCGGATGGGGAAATACATTTTGTCAATTACCAACGCCTCAGTGAAACCGTTGAGGGCGAAGCGGCTATGCCTGAAACCTATGAGGCAGTTGTGCGGGTATTCAAGCTGCCCGGCAATTTTCGTTTGCTGGTGGGGCGGGAGTTGGAAGAACAGTCACGGCTGCATGGGCTTTTGGGAGATGCACTCAAGCTCTGGCTGGCCGGCATGGTGGTTCTGGCTGTCGCCGTCTGGTTCTTTATCAGTCGGCGGATCCTCAAGCGCATGGATGGCATGACCCGCAGCAGCCAGCACATCATGGCCGGCGACCTGTCTCAGCGTCTGGAAGTGACCGGCAGCGGGGATGAGTTCGATCGTCTTGCCATCAGCCTGAACCAGATGCTGGAGCGCATTGAAGAGCTCCTGAAGGGCTTGAAGGAAGTATCGGACAACATCGCTCACGATCTCAAGACACCACTGACGCGGATGCGCGGGCGCGTGGAAGAAGCATTGCGCGAACGCCAGACAGAACCGGAACTGCGCGAGGCACTTGAGGAAACGCTTGTCGAGACCGATGAACTGATCAATACCTTCAACGCGCTCTTGAGAATCGCCCGCGTTGAAGCGGGATCGGAGGGCGTGCATATGGAAAGATTGCCGCTGCACAGCATAGCTGAGGACCTCTGCGAGCTGTACGAACCGGTTGCCGAGGATCAAGGTGTTCTCTTCCACAGTTCCGTTGACGCGGATCTTTGCGTGATGGGTGACCGTCAATTGCTGTCTCAGGCTCTTGCCAACCTGATCGAGAATGCCCTCAAGTACGGACGACCATATCACCCTGAAACACCGGCAGAAGTCAGCGTTCGCCTGTATCAACGCGGCCAGTCGGCATTGCTTGAAGTTGCTGACAATGGGACAGGCATTCCCGCGACCGAGGTTGAGCGCGTGTGCGAACGGTTCGTACGTCTCGATAACAGCCGTTCAGAACCAGGGTCGGGACTGGGTCTGGCCTTGATCAAGGCGGTAGCCGGGGTCCATCATGGTCAACTGGAGTTGACCAGCGGCGAGCCGGGCCTTGTAGCCCGGTTGGTGTTGCCACTGGTTTCTGACGTGAACGGTGGTGGAGACAGTGGTGACACACGAGAGCAACGGGTCCAAAGCGCAACCTCTTGAAGAAACGGCGTGTCTGGCACAACGCCTTGATGGCGGACCGGTGGCCCCGGACGAGCGGTTGGCTCAGGCCCATTGGCAGGATATTGAGAAAGCCATCGAAAAAGCAGAGATGTCCGAGGCATTTGCCGAGGCTTTCCGCACCTATCCGGCTCTCAAACCATTTTTGACGGGCGTTGTCACGAACTCGGCTTTTTTGAAAGAGCTGGCGCTGCGTGATATCGCCCGTTTGCTTCGGATTGTTCTCACCGCGCCCGAAGCCACCATCACCAACCTGTGCCTTCACGACGCCTATGATGCGGAGATTTCTGAAGCGGGATTGATGCAGGCCCTGCGCCGCGCCAAACAGGAGCTGGCTCTCACGACCGGGCTGGCTGATCTGGGTGGTGTGTGGCCGCTCGAGATGGTTACCGGCGCGCTGTCGGATTTTGCCGATGTCTCTCTGAATGCCTGTGTGCGCCTGTGTTACCGAGATCTTCAGGCCCGTGGGCGGTTCGATCCGGCCGATCCGGCTTCTCCGGAAAAGCAGGCAGGCTTTTTCATCCTTGCCATGGGAAAGCACGGTGCGGGGGAGTTGAATTATTCCTCGGATATCGATCTGATCGTTCTTTATGAGCCGGAATACAGCCGCCTGCAAAATGGAGCCGAGCCTCCGGTCGAGTTTGTCCGCATGACCCGGCGTATCGTCAAGATGATGAGTGAGCGCACCGGCGACGGCTATGTGTTCCGGACAGACTTGCGGCTGCGCCCCGATCCGGGGGCGACACCGCTTGCCATCTCGGTTCCGGCAGCGTTGGTTTACTATGAAAGTCTCGGTCAGAACTGGGAGCGTGCCGCGCTCATCAAGGCGCGTCCTTGCGCCGGGGATATCGCTGCTGGCGAGAGTTTTCTCTCCGAAATTCGGCCCTTCATCTGGCGCAAGTATCTGGACTACGCCGCCATCTCCGATGTGCACTCCATCAAGCGTCAGATCCACGCGCACAAGGGGTTCGGCAAGATCACCGTGGCTGGCCACAACGTGAAGCTTGGAAGAGGTGGCATCCGTGAGGTGGAGTTCTTCGCCCAGACCCAGCAGTTGATTGCTGGAGGGCGCAATCCGGATCTTCGCACCCGGCAGACGCTGGTCACCCTGGAAGAACTGGTGTCTCACGGTTGGATCGATACCGTAACCAAGGATGAACTCACCGAAGCTTACATCTACCTGCGCAAGGTCGAGCACTGCATTCAGATGGTCAACGATGAGCAGACGCACATTCTGCCCACCGACGCAGATGCCTTGGCGCGTGTCTACCATTTGATGGGCTACACCAGTCAGGAAACGTTCACCCGAGACTTGCTCACGCGGTTCCGCACGGTTCAGCATCATTATTCCGGCCTGTTCGAAAATGAACCGGAATTGACTGACAGCCTCGGAAACCTCGTCTTTACCGGAGACAGCGACGATCCAGACACACTGGCAACGCTGGAGCGTCTGGGCTTCAAACGCCCTTCCGAAGCCATTCGCATCATTCGGGAGTGGCATTATGGTCGCTATCCTGCCATGCGCACCGCCAAGTCGCGTGAACGCCTCACCGAGTTGCATCCCGTGCTTCTGGATGCACTGGCAAAAACGGACAACGCTGACAGCGCGCTTCTCAGTTTTGACGCCTTCTTGTCCAAGCTGCCCGCCGGAGTGCAGCTGTTTGGGCTTTTGCGCTCCAATCCCCATCTGCTGAATCTGTTGGCCACGGTCATGGGGTCGGCGCCGCGCATGGCCGAGATCGTCTCCAAGCGGGTCCATGTTCTGGATGCGGTATTGGATCCGGCCTTCTTCGGAGATGTGCCGACACAGGAGCAGATCGTTTCAGGCCTGGAAACAACTCTGGGGCAGGCGCGCTTTTATGAAGAGGCCCTCGACCGGGCGCGCATCTTCGTGCAGGAGCAGCAGTTTCTGCTCGGCTTGCGCTTGTTGACGGATAGCATCACGCCGTTGCAGATGGGCGAATGCCTGTCCTACCTTGCGCAGGCGGTCTTGGAGCAACTCCTGAGCCGCGTTTGGCACGAACTGGAAGAAGCTCATGGCAAGATGCCCGGTGCTCAAGTGGCATTGCTGGCCATGGGCAAACTGGGCGGGCAGGAGATTACCTGCAGCTCCGACCTCGATCTGATCCTGCTTTATGAAGTGCCGGAAGATACTCTGGAAAGCGATGGCAAAAGGTCATTGGCACCAACTCAATACTTTGCGCGGCTTACCCAGCGCCTGGTCAGCGCGCTTACCGCTCCCACTGCGGAAGGGGTCTTGTTCGAGGTGGATTTCCGCCTCAGGCCCTCGGGCAACTCAGGGCCGTTGGCAACGCGTTTCTCCTCCTTCACCGAGTACCAGCGCAAGGAAGCGTGGACATGGGAGCACATGGCACTCACCCGCGCCCGGGTCATCGCCTCGACCTGCGCGACCTTCACCTCCCAGATCGAAGAGGGTATTCGCACCATCAAGGCCGGGGACCGGGACGTCGCAAAGCTCGCTGCGGAGGTCGCCGACATGCGGGCCCGCATCCAGAAGGAAAAGCCGGCCAAGAGCCCATGGGACCTGAAACAAATCCCCGGCGGCCTGGTGGATATCGAGTTCATCGCCCAGTTTCTGCAGTTGTCTCATGGCGCAGCTCATTCGTCTGTTCTGCAGCAGAAGACTGAAACAGCCCTTCAGGCTTGCGTGAAGGCTGGCGTGTTGAGCGAAGCGCATGCAGAGATACTTGTTCCCCAATTGCGCCTCTACGAAGCTTTGAGTCAGATCCTGAAGCTGACGCTATCCGGCAAGTTTGATCCGCAAACTGCCCCACGCGGACTGCTTGATCTTTTGGTCATGGCGGGCGGTCAGCCAACGTTTGATCACCTGACACGGTTGTTGGAAGAGGGGCAGGAAAATGTTCGCAACGTATTTGAAGAGATTGTGGGTCCTGTTCGCGTTTCAAGTTGAGATCATGCCCAGCTAGAGCAGGCATGAGATCAACCCATCTGCCCTGGAAAAACAAAAAGGGCCAGTTCATGGTGAACTGGCCCTTGTCAGCTATGTGCAGGGAGGGATGGCTCAGGCGGCTTCCGCTCTTTTGGGCGTTGCTGTCTTGATGGGTAGATAAATGGTTACTTCCGTACCTTCGCCCACCTCGGATTTCAGTTCCATCTTGCCGCCATGCAACTCGCAAAGTGAGCGGGCAATCGCCAGTCCCAGGCCAGAGCCCTTGTGGGTCTTGGTGAATTGGTTTTCTACCTGAACGAATGGTTTGGCGAGACGGTCGATATCCTTTTTGGATATGCCGATTCCGTTGTCCTTTATTTTCAGGACGGCGGAATCCTTGACCTGTTCTCCCGTGACCCAGACCTGACCGTTATCAGGCGTGAACTTCACCGCATTGGCCAGCAGGTTCAAGAGGATCTGCTTGACAGCCCGTCTGTCCGCATCAATGCCAATGGCCGGCACGTTCTCGCTGGAAACGGTAATGCTCTTTTCAGCTGCGGTTGCAGAAATGATCCGGGTTGCTTCTTCCACAAGATGATCAATCTGCACGTTTTCCACGGCCAGCTCCAGGCGTCCTGCCTCGATCTTGGACATATCGAGAATGTCGTTGATGACGTTGAGAAGGTAAGTGCCACTGGAGTGAATGTCTTTGCAGTATTCTTCGTACTTATCGCTGCCAAGAGTACCGAACATTTGCTGCGTCATGATTTCAGAGAACCCAATGATCGCATTGAGCGGCGTGCGCAACTCATGGGAGATGTTGGCAAGGAACTCGGACTTTGCCTGGTTGGCATCCTCGGCGCGGGTCTTCTCCTCGGCGTACTTCTCCGCCAACTCAACCAGTTGCTGGGCCTGAGTTTCCAGTTTCTGACGAGACTGGCGCAGGTCAGCTACAGTTGCCATCAACTGGCGTTCGGAGTTCAGAAGCTGCTCTTCATGGCGTTTCAATGGCGTAATGTCGGTGCCGACCGAGACGAAGCCACCGTCCTTGGTGCGTCGTTCGGAGACCTGCAGCCAGCGACCGTCTTCCAACTCTGCTTCGTAGGTGTCGGCCAGCTCGATCTCGTCGCTCTGGGTCGGCTCTGAGGTCTGGACGATGCGCTGACGCGCTGCAGCCATGACCGTGGCATACGGGGTGCCGGACTGGGCCACATGGTCTGGAAGATTGTGCAAGGCCCGGTAGTTGGAATTGCACATGACAAGTCGGTTTTCCGTATCCCACAGCACGAACGCTTCTGAAATTGTCTCGATCGCATCCCGCAGCCGCAGGTCGGCTGTGCGGCTTTGCTCGGCCAGTTCCTTCTGCTCGGTGACGTCAATGCAAATGCCGATCAGATGTGGCTCCGAAGTGCCCTCATCAATCTGAACCTCAGCGCGGGCACGCAGCCAGATCCACGAACCATCGGCATGGCGCATGCGGAACTGTTGATCGACCGTGCTCTCACCGGTTTCCATCAGGTCCAGAGCCAGTTGATAGAGGTCGATGTCATCAGGGTGGGTCAGCTTCGTAATGTCGGCAAAGCCCATGATGTCATTGCGGGGTTCCAGCCCCAGCATTTCATAGAGCGAGGCAGACCAGAAAATCCGGCCACGAGACAGATCCCAGTCAAACAAGCCGCAGCGTCCGCGGGTCAGGGCCGTATCAATGCGGGCACGGGTTGCGGCATAGATGGCGTCAGCCTGTTGAGCACGGGTCGCCTGAGCGAAAAAGGCATAGATCAGCACGAGCAGGACACTGGCCGTGCCAACGAAAATCGTGACATTGGCAGACACTTCGGCACGCCAGCCGGCAAATACAGCGTGCTCGGGCTGCACCACGGCAACCATGCCAAGACGACCTTTCAAGTGGTGAACGGTCGCAAGCGCTGCATCATCCTGTCCCTCATGCAGCGTGAGGACACCGGCGCGCTTGCCGAAAAAGGTCATTGGCTGGCTTGCCCCCAGCAAACTGGTGAGGTTCAGGCCTTCAACCTCGGGGCGGATCGGGGCCGTTGCAACAATCTTGCCGCTCTGGTCCGTCAGCATGATCTGGCGCCCCTGACTGGTGGCGCGTGGGGGCAGGGACTCAGCCAGCGCATTTTGAAGTGCGGTGTGGTACCCCACTTCCGGCAATGTGCCTTCATAGCTGTCCATCTGCACCGTGAGGGCCGTTGCGATGAGTGTCAGGTCATCCTCGGCCTTCTGGGCGATCTGGTCATAGTCGTAGGTAAGTTCGAGCCCGCGAAACGTGGCCATGCAAACAATAAAAACAATGCACAGTGCGGGAATCAGTTTCCGAAGAAACGGTTCGGTGGTAATAAGCCTGTGGTACGCGGGTTGCGCGAGTAGTTTGATGTGTCCCGTCAAAGCCTCGGCGCCGGATATGCGCTTGGGTAAGCGCATGAATCGCCGTGCCGTCGCGCCCTGTGAAAAGGCCCGTGCCATAGATTGCCCCCAAATGTAAAAGTCCGCCGCTCACGTTTCGAGCCGTTGCCGTAGCCCGAATCACTTCCATTTGAATCCAAACGATTCGGCTTGTCTAGAGTCCAAATGCAAAAACAAAAGAAAACGGCGATGCTGGGCACCGCCGTTCTGGGAGACATTTGGATAGTCTGGGCAAAGGCTACTGAAGACACCTTTCTGCAATATCCTTCGTGTCGGTAGATAGCTCCTGACCCGAGTCGAGAATGCTCTTCAGCGCGGCTTTTGCTTTTTCTTGCCGCCCGGCCTCCAAAGACCGCCAGGAACGGAAAGAGTTCAGGATCCGGGCTGCAAGTTGAGGGTTTTTGCCGTCAATTTGCAAAGTAGTTTCCGCCAGATAGTCATAACCGGATCCATCTGGGGCGTTGAACTGGCGCTGGTTTCCGGCACAAAAAGCGCCGACGACCGAGCGCACTCGGTTCGGATTGGTCCAGGAGAAAGCTGGATGGTTGGTCAGTTCCTTGACACGTGCCAGCGTTCCCGGAGCAGGACACGTGGCTTGAACCGTAAACCACTTGTCCATGGCCAGATGATCTGTTTTGTGACGCGCCTCGAATGCTGCCAATGCCTCTGTCTTGCCTGGCAGATTCAGGTGATCAAGCAGGACGAGTGCAGACAGTCGGTCGGTCATGTTGTTGGCGGAATCGAAATGGGCCTTCACCAGACCATGTCCTTCCGCTTCGCCGGAGGCAGCCAGATAACCCAGTAGGCGATTACGCAATGCACGCACGCCTGCTGCCGATGCGCCGGGGTCGAACCTGCTGTCTTTCGGAGCCAACTCCACATACAGATCACGCAGATAGCCGTAAAGCCGCTGGCCAATAGCGGCACGCAGGTCCTCATGAGCACGGCCAATGGCATCAGGGTCCACGTTTTCGCCGATCTCCCGAGCCAGATCCGCCTCTGAGGGCAATTGCAGGGCCAGCGCGCGGAATGCGGTATCCAGACACGTATCTGCTGCAATCTCTCCAAGTGCATCAATGAAGCTGGCCTCTTGCGGCAGGTTTTCACCTCGGCTGCGGCTGATCAGTAACCGGGTTGCCACCGTTTGTGCGGCCTGCCAGCGGTTGAAGGGATCACTGTCCCTGCCCATCAGGAACAATTGGTCATCAAGGCTCAGATTGCTGCGCAAATTGACCGGCGCGGAGAATTCGCGCAGCAGCGAGGGAACGGGCTTTTCCGAAATGCCATGAAACACAACGGTTTGCTGCGCTTCATTCAGGAGCAGCACATCGGCATTCACCGTCGCGCCTTCAACCTTGCTGTATCCAACATCTTTTCCATTTGCTGCAACGAGGCCAAACCGAATTGGAATGACCAGTGGCTTCTTTTGGGGTTGGTTCGGCGTGGGGCGGGTTTCCTGCGACAGAGTCAGGGTCAGCGTCTGGGCCTGGGCATCATAGGTAGCTTCGGCGGTCACGGTAGGTGTGCCGGCCTGTGAATACCACAGCATGAAATGGCGGAGGTCGGTTCCCGTCGCGTCTTCAAAGGATTTGATGAAGTCTTCAATTGTTGCAGCTTCACCATCGTGGCGCTCGAAATACAGGTCCATGCCTTTGCGGAAACCGCGTTCGCCGAGTAGCGTCTTGATCATCCGCACAAGCTCAGCGCCTTTTTCATAAATGGTCGCTGTATAGAAGTTATTGATTTCCTTGTATTGCTCCGGCCGTACAGGATGCGCCAGCGGGCCGCCATCCTCTGGAAACTGGGCCGCCTTGAGCCGTTGCACATCTGCAATGCGCTTGACCGGGCGCGAGCGTTCATCTGCGGAAAATTCCTGATCACGGAAAACCGTCAGGCCTTCCTTCAGGCAAAGCTGAAACCAGTCACGGCAGGTGATGCGGTTCCCGGTCCAGTTGTGGAAGTATTCATGCGCGACGACGCTTTCAATGCCTGCATAATCGGCATCCGAAGCTGTGTCGGGATCCGCCAGAATGTACTTGTCATTGAAAATGTTGAGGCCCTTGTTCTCCATGGCTCCCATGTTGAAGTCTGAGATGGCCACGACATTAAACACGTCGAGATCGTATTCGCGTCCAAAAACCTGCTCATCCCAACGCATGGAGCGGACAAGACTGTCCATTGCCCAGTCGGCGCGTGTCTCGTTGCCGTGCTCCACGTAGATGTTCAGCTTCACCGGACTGCCCGAAGATGTGGTGTAGTCCGTGCTGATGTGTGCCAGATTGCCGGCAACCAGCGCGAACAGATAGGACGGCTTGGGGTGTGGGTCGTGCCAGACAGCGTAGTGTTCGTCCGTTCCCGTAACATCACCGCTCTCGACAAGATTGCCGTTGCCCAGAAGAACCGGATAAGCCTTCTTGTTGGCCGTCATGCGAGTCGTGTAGGGTGCCAGAACATCCGGGCGGTCATAGAAATAGGTGATCCGCCGAAAGCCTTCCGCCTCACATTGTGTGCAGAATGTCCCGCTGGAAACGTAAAGACCCATGAGCTGGGTGTTTTTTGATGGATCCAGTGACGTGTCGATGGTCAGCTCGAAGCGCTCGGCTGCCGGAGCAGGGATCATCAGCCGGTCTGGTGTGGCCGTATACTCCTCTTCTGCAAGCGGAATGTCGTCAACGCACACGCCATCCAGCTTCAGATCATCCCCATCCAGTTCGATGGCAGCCGTTGCAGCAGCCCCTTCACGCCGGCGCACGGTCAGTTTGCTGCGCACGGTGGTGTGTGTGGGGTTCAGCCTGAAGTCAAGATCAACCTTCTCGATGAGGTAAGGGGTTGGCTGATAATCTTTCAGTAAAATGGGAGCCGCGTTTTCCGACCGCATAGTGTACTCCTGATAGGATCATGAGAGCCTGTGACGAGGCACAGGCGAGGCGTGTTTATGTTCGTTCTACGTGGTACGTCGGTGTTTGCAAATACAGATTCGCATTGGACCGGTAAAACCAAGCGAAAGCATGGCTGCGCACTGTCTCGCGTTTCGGTCGCAATGTTATGACAGATCATCAGGCGACGGCTGCGTAAAAACACGGTAGCACATCCAAGTGTTCAATCACGTGAGGAAGACCTGTGACTGCTCCGCTTCAAAACGTCAAAGTCATTGAATTGGCGCGTATTCTGGCTGGCCCCTGGATTGGCCAGACACTGGCGGATTTGGGGGCGGACGTGATCAAGGTCGAAAGTCCGCGCGGTGATGACACGCGCACATGGGGGCCTCCTTTCATCACCGATGAGGATGGCCAGCAGAGCGCCGCATACTTTCACAGCTGCAACCGAGGCAAGCGTTCGGTCACGGCAGATTTCACAAGTGCGGAGGGGCAGGCGTTTGTGCGTGACCTGGTGCGCGAAGCGGATGTCCTCATCGAGAATTTCAAGGTGGGGGGGCTGAAGAAATACGGTCTGGACTATGAGAGCCTGAAACAGATTAATCCCGGTCTGGTTTATTGCTCGGTGACCGGGTTCGGTCAAAACGGTCCTTATGCACATCGCGCCGGATACGATTTCATGATTCAGGGCATGGGCGGGATCATGGATCTCACCGGTAACCCGCAGGGCGAGCCTCAAAAAATCGGTGTGGCGTTTGCAGACATCTTCACCGGCCTTTATGGCGTGATCGGCATTCAGGCTGCGTTGTGGCGGCGTGAACAGACGGGTGAGGGCGAGTGGGTTGACATGGCGCTGCTTGACACACAGGTCGGTGTACTTGCCAATCAGGCCATGAACTATCTGGCAAGTGGCCAAAGCCCATCCCGTATGGGCAATGCTCATCCCAACATAGTGCCCTATCAGGTGTTCGAGGTGGCAGATGGTCACCTTATTCTCGCAGTGGGAAATGATGGACAATTCAAGGCTCTCTGCTCCGTGCTGGATATGCCGGAGATGGCTCAGGACCCGCTTTTTGCCACCAATCCGGCTCGGGTTGAGAACCGTCAGGTTCTGGTGCCCCTGCTCGAAGAAAGGCTCAAGGCCTACACCCGCGATGGATTTCTGGCACTTTGTGAGCAAAATGGCATTCCGGCAGGACCCATCAACTCTGTCGCGGAGGCGCTGCAGGATCCACAAATAGCAGCGCGTGGGATGGTCACAACGGCATCCGGCGGGGCCACTGCGGGCCACGACCAGCGATATGTGCGCACTCCGATCACCTTCGCCAATGCCTCTCTGGCGCTGGACAAAGCGCCGCCGAAGTGTGGTCAGCACACCAAAGAAGTGCAAAACGAGTTGTCTAAAAGCCGGTAAATCGAACAAAACCGCGACGGCATGGTTGAAAAGGCGTTGCCTCCGGTGCAACGCGTGTTGTCTATGGCGGAGGGCTGGCCTACTGTAGCCTCTCAGTGATTTTTGAGGGGTGTCGGGGCAAGCATCTCTCTCCTGCCATCTGGGGTTTTCGTGGGGTTTCTTCGCTTTTTGGCGCGCCGGCCATGGTATTGGCGCATGAAACTGAGGCGGTTTTCGCTCACCGCCATTGTCGGTGTGGGCTTTGGCCTGCTTGTGGCTGTATGTGGCGGCGCGGTGCTGTTCACGTCTGTAACGGCCAATATCAAGAACACGCGTGATTTGCTCGACAGCACAGCGCATCTTTCGCTGATGTCCATCGAAAACATCATCAGCGCTTCATTCGATCCCATTTCCGAAGCCGTGATGGAAATTCGAGACTTCGTCGAAGATGGTGAGATCTATCTGTCAGACGAGCATCAGGTCTCCGAACTGATGAGCGGCGTCCTTTTGGGAAATCGGAATATCGAATGGGTCACCTTCACTGATCTGGAAGGACGCACCTGGGGGGTTGGTCGCAAAAAGAACGAGGAAATCGTCAGTTTTGCTGGACAGGCCCCGCGCGAACTTCAACTGCGCAACTTCTTCTCCGTGCAAGGCCTTTCCGGCAAGCCGCAATGGGGGCGCCTGCTTCGCTCGGACGGCAGAATTTTCGCCAACGTTTCTGTTCCCGTGCATTATCACGAGACACTTATTGGTCACATCACCGCCGGCGTGTCCATGGAGCATCTGAGCAAGGCCCTGATGGAGTTCGGCGCTGACACCAACTTGACGACATTCGTACTGAATGATCGGCGCAGCGTGATTGCTCACACGGGAAACGGGGCGCTGGATGATGTTGAAGACACACGGCTGTTGACGCCGCTGGATCAGTTTGGGGACCCGGTTCTTGCTGCATTGCCATCGGCTCAATCGGTCGCCACGCAACGCTCTCAGAGCCGGTTTGGTCTGGATGTATTGCAAGTCAAGGCCAACGATGAGGGCTATATCATCCTCACTCGCGAGATCGAAGGCTTCGGTTATCGGAAATGGATTGTCGGTCAGTATATTGCTGAAAACACGGTAGGTGACGAGATTCGGCGGCTCGCAAAGTCTGCTCTGATCGGAGGCGTCATTTTGTTGTTTTCGGCGCTGCTTGCTTTGTTCATCGGGCGACGCGTTGCCGAGCCTCTGGGTGAGATTGCCGAACGCGCCAGCCATATTGGTCGGCTGGACTTCGACAATATCAAGCCTATGGAGCGCAGTGTGATCCTGGAGCTGGACAAGGTGGCGACCATGATCAACTCCAGCGTCGAAGGCCTGAAGGCCATGAGTATGTACGTGCCGCGTACCCTGGTCTCCAAACTGTTGAGCCGAGGGCTCGAGCAAACCACCTGTCCCCGCGAGGCCGAGCTCACGATCCTGTTCACGGATATCGCGGAATTCACCAGCATTTCCGAGCGCCATTCGGCCGGGGAAGTCGCCCAAATGCTTAATGATCACTTTGCCATTCTGGTAAAGGCGATTGAGGATGAAGGCGGCACGGTGGACAAGTTTTTGGGGGATGGCCTTTTGGCTTTCTGGGGCGCGCCCGATGAGCAGGAAGATCATGCAGATGCCGGTTTGCGGGCCGCACGCACAATTGCGCAGGCGGTTGCAGCCCACAACAAGGCCAAGCCTGACAAGGCGCTCAAGGTGCGCATTGGTGTGCATACCGGACCGGTAATCGTGGGCAACGTGGGCGGGCAGGACCGCTGGAATTATACGGTCATCGGAGATGCGGTGAATGTAACCAACCGCCTTCAAGGTCTGGGCAAAGGGGTTGCCCCGCAAGCAGAGGCCGTCATTCTGGCCAGCGGTGAAACAATTCAGCGTGCAACGCAAACAGATTGGCTGCAAAACCATGGTGAACGCTCCATTCGCGGCCGAGGTGCTCCGGTAGAAATCTGGGCCTACGTGGAAGAGTGAAGCGCAAATCACCCGTAAAAACGGCGACTTTCACCGCTATGCTCCAGTTGTTCTCTGATTATGTTTGGTCTTTGATCGAGATCTGTGATTTTATTTTGCGCAGAACACGTTATTGTAACGTCTTAAGGCTAGAACACTGATCGGTTGAGCTTGCGCAAGAGGCGAAAAATAAGCCAAGCCAGACGGTCAGACTTCGGAGGGAACGATCCGCGACCAACGCGGACAGGAGGCATCCCCGTGACACTCTTGTCACTTGAGCGATTGACGGTTGATTTTGACACCGCCGAGGGCCGCGTGCGTGCCGTCGATGATGTGTCCTTTCGCGTTCCCATGAACCGGAGTGTGGCTCTTGTTGGGGAGTCTGGCTCCGGCAAGACAGTGATTTCCCAGGCCATCATGGGGTTGTTGCCGTCGCGCGCCCGGATCTCCTCAGGTCGAATCCTTCTGCATGATCCGTTGAACCCGCAGGTCGATATCGACATTGCCCGGCTCGATCCGGCAGGGGCGCAGATGCGTAACTTGCGCGGCAATCGCATTGCGATGATTTTTCAAGAGCCCATGACATCACTGTCGCCGCTGCACACCATTGGCGATCAGATCGGCGAGGCCGCTCAACTCCATCAGGGCGTCTCTGCTGCTGAGGCGCGCGAGTTGACGCGTACCATGCTGTCCTTGGTGCAGTTTCCCGATCCGTCCCGCGGCGTGGATGCCTATCCCTTCGAGCTTTCTGGTGGATTGCGCCAGCGGGCGATGATTGCAATGGCCTTGATCTGCAAACCGGCCCTGTTGGTGGCTGACGAGCCGACAACCGCTTTGGATGTGACCATTCAGGCGGAAACGTTGAAGCTCATTCGCGAAGTACAGCAGGAACTGAGCATGTCCCTGCTCATGATTACCCATGACTTCGGTGTCGTGGCGAACATGGCAGATGAGGTCGTTGTCATCTACCACGGCAAAATCATGGAAAAGGGCAGCGCGCAGGCGCTGTTTTCCGATCCAAGGCATCCGTATCTCAAAGCCCTGTTGAACGCAGTTCCCAGTTTTGGCATGGAAGCGGGGCAACGTTTGGTGCCAATCCGGCCAATCAACGCCAATATTGCCAGTTTCCTCAAGGACCGTCCGCAGCATCGAGCGGAAAAGACCCCGGTTCTGCTTCGAATGTCCAACGTCACCAAGCGGTTTGGGTCTCGCAAGGGGGGGCTGTTGAGTGCACAGCCCAAATTGTTCACCGCTCTGGATCAGGTCAGTCTTGAGGTTCGCCGCGGAGAGTGTCTGGGCGTTGTGGGGGAGTCCGGGTCAGGCAAAACCACTGCAGCGCTGGCCATGTTGCGCACTTTCCCGGTTGATGAGGGGCATATCACATTCGACAAGGGCGACGGTCCCGTTGACATCGCAAGTTTTGACCGGGCGCAGATGCTGGACTACCGCCGCCGGGCTCAGCTGATCTTTCAAGATCCGTTTTCCTCGCTGAATCCGCGCATGACAGTCAACGACATCTTGATGGAACCCTTGACCATTCATGGCATTGGTACCTATCCGGAGCGCCAGAAACGGGCGCGCGAACTGATGGATCTTGTTGGGCTGAACCCCAGGTTCTTGCGCCGCTACCCGCATTCGTTTTCCGGCGGGCAGCGTCAGCGCATTGGTATTGCGCGTGCCCTTGCGCTCAATCCGGAGTTCATCTTGTGCGACGAGCCTACCTCCGCACTCGATGTCTCGGTACAGGCGCAGATTCTCAATCTGTTGCAGGACCTGAAGAACGAGCTTGGTCTGACCTATCTGTTTGTCAGCCACAATCTGGCGGTGGTGGACTATATCGCAGATAGGATCGCCGTAATGTGTCGGGGCCGAGTTGTTGAGATTGGTCCAACACATGCGGTGGTGACGACACCAATACACCCTTACACCAAGGCGCTATTGAGCGCTGTGCCGGAGCCGAGACTGGATGCGCTTCTCGACTTCGAACACCTGGATGCCATGCGTGCATCCGAGCCACACCTGTGGCCAGATCCATTCCGTCTGGAACAAGGGGACGTTCCAGAACTGGTCGAGATCGCGCCAGATCATCTGGTCTGCGCACCCGGCCGGAATGCAAAACAGACAATACAGAGTTTAGTGGAGAGGGCCTCTTGAAAACGTCAGGTTTGTTCAAAGGGGTTGCCGCGGCAATCCTCATCTCTTGGGCCGGGACGGCGGGTGCATTCACCATGACGCCCACGCCGGGCATTGCGGAGGGGCTGCCGCCAACCAGCGAGCGTGCACCGGTTGATCCGCTTGTCACCAACATGACGGAGATTGGCCGCACCACTGGAAAACAGGGCGGTGAGCTGCGCACTCTGGTGGGGCGAACCAAGGATGCGCGCCTCATCAATGTATGGGGCTATGCCCGTCTGGTCGGCTATACCGAGGATCTGGAACTGCGTCCGGACATCTTGAAAGACGTTCAGGTGGAAGAGGGGCGCATCTTCACATTAACCTTGCGTCGGGGCCACAAATGGTCTGACGGCCATCCCTTCACAAGTGAGGATTTCCGGTTTTGGTTTGAAGATGTGCTGACCAACGACGCGTTGAATCCATGGGGCATGCCGTCGTTTCTGCTGGTGGATGGACAGCCACCCAGGTTTGAGGTGATCGACGAGATCACGGTTCGCTATACTTGGGACAAGCCCAACCCGCTGTTCTTGCCGGAACTGGCCAAGTCACGTCCACCGTTCATTTATCGTCCGGCGCATTATCTCAAACAGTTCCACGAAAACTATGGTGATCCGCAGGTCATTGAGGATATGACCGCCACCTACAAGGTGCGAAGCTGGGCGCCGTTGTTCAACAAGCTGGACGACATGTACAACGCCCGTAACTCGGAGCTGCCCTCGCTTCAGCCGTGGGTCCTGACCGAGGAGGGTGATGACCGGCGTATCGTTTTCACGCGCAATCCTTACTTCCATCGCTTCGATAGCGAAGGCCAGCAGTTGCCTTATATCAATCGCGTGGTCATGACCGTGGCGGATGGCAAGCTGATCCCGGCCAAGACCCAGGCAGGAGAAAGTGACCTGCAGGCGCGCAACCTCAGCTTCTCCGACATTTCCGTTCTCAAGCGGGGAGAGGCGTCGGAAGGGTACAAGACCAACCTTTGGCTCTCAACCAAGGGCTCTCAGGTGGCCTTGCTACCCAATCTGGCCGTCAAGGATCCGGTTTGGAGAAAGCTCAATCAGGACGTCCGTTTCCGCCATGCACTGTCACTTGGCATTGATCGCAACATGATCAACAAGGTGCTGTATTTCGGGCTGGCTCATCCCAGCAACGACACGGTTTTGGAAATGTCGCCACTGTACAAGGACGACTACGCCAAGGACTGGGCAGCGTTTGACCCTGAAAAAGCCAATGCGCTTCTCGATGAGATCGGCCTTGTTGAACGTCGTAATGACGGTACCCGGTTGTTGCCCGATGGTCGGCCTCTGGAGATCATCATTGAAAGTTCGGGGGAAAGCCGTGCGCAGGACGATGCCATCGAGTTGGTGGCAGAAACCTGGAAGGAACTGGGCATTCGCGCTTTCCTGAAACCGAGCCAGCGCGACACCATTCGCAACCGCGCCATGTCGGGCGATCTGGTCATGGCGGTTTGGTCCGGTTTTGAAAACGGTGTTCCCACAGCGGACATGCCTCCGGTCGACTATGCACCCACACGCGGCGATTTCCTCTCATGGGCACCGTGGGGCGACTATTACGAGACCGATGGTCAATCTGGTGAAAAGCCGGACTGGGCGCCAGCCAATCGCCTCATGGAATTGTATGACGCCTGGCTGGCCAGCAGCACGAAAGAGGAACGTGCCCAGATCTGGCATGAAATGCTGCAAATCCATGCGGACGAAACCATCCACATCGGTCTGGTCAATCAGGTACGTCAGCCTGTGGTGGTCAAGGGGCTGTCCAATGTGCCGGAAACCGGCATTTACGGATGGGATCCGGGATCCCACTTCGGAATTCACCGCATGGATGCCTTCTTCTTTACCGAACAGGACTAGGATACCGGACACGTCTTCTAGGTCCGAAAGGCTGAGCAGTAGACCTGATGCTTTATTATACCGTTCGCAGACTGCTGACCATGATCCCGACACTACTGGTGATCAGTCTGCTCACGTTCTTCATCATCGAACTCCCGGAAGGGGACTATATCTCGAACCAGATCGCGGTTCTGAAGTCTTCCGGCGAGTCCGCTTCCGTGGCCAAGCTCGAGTTCCTGAGACAGGAGTTTGCGTTGGATCGGCCGTTTTTCGAGCGGTTCGCCATATGGGTCGGGCTCTGGCCGGGGCCGCACGGGTTTGATGGTCTGCTGCAAGGCAATTGGGGCTGGTCCTTTGAATATGACAAGCCGGTTTACGAGGTGGTAGGGCCAACCTTGCCCCTCACGATCGTGCTCAATGCCGCCACGATCCTGTTCGTTTATCTGGTGTCTTTTCCAATTGGCATCTATTCCGCCACCCGTCAGTACTCATGGGGCGACTATGGCTTCACCTTTTTGGGCTATGTCGGGTTGGCAACGCCCAACTTCCTGTTGGGACTCGTGCTCATGTATCTGGCCAACGCATGGTTTGACCTGTCCATCGGAGGCTTGATGGACCCCGAGTACATCGGTGAGCCATGGTCCGTGGATAAAGCGCTTTCGGTACTTTCGCACCTGATTGTGCCAACCATCGTGATCGGAACATCCGGCACAGCGGCCATGATCCGCCGTCTGCGGGCCAACCTTCTGGATGAACTGCACAAACAGTATGTAACGACGGCCCGCGCCAAGGGCATGAAGGAACGCGCGCTTCTGGTCAAGTATCCGCTGCGGATGGCGCTGAACCCGTTCATTGCGGATATCGGCAACCTGATACCCTCTCTGGTGTCCGGTTCGGTGATCGTATCCGTGGTGCTCAACTTGCCGACCGTTGGTCCTGTCCTGCTCAATGCGTTGCAGTCTCAGGATCAGTTTCTTGCCGCCTTCATCCTGTTGTTCGTCTCGGTGCTGACGCTGGTCGGCATGCTTGTTTCGGATCTGCTTCTGGCGGTTCTGGATCCGCGTATTCGATTGGGGGGAGGGAGCCGCTCATGAGCCGTCATCTGCCCCCGTCCGATCGCGAGCCCGACCACTACGTCAACCCCGAGCCGTTCGATCCTACAGCAACCGAAAAGCTCACGCCGGAACAAGAACGCTTTTATCAGGCTTCCCAGTGGAAGATCATGTGGTGGAAGTTCCGTCGCCACAAGCTGGCAGTGTGGTCCGGGGTCGTGCTCATCCTGTTTTATCTGTGTGTGCCGTTTGCGGAGATCATTGCCCCTTATACGCCCAACGAGCGCAATAATGATTATCTCTATGCGCCGCCGCAAACACTTCACCTGTTTCATGATGGCCAGTTCATCGGTCCGTTTGTCTATGGCTTCACGTCGGAAGTGGATCTGGAGACCCTGCGCTGGGTCTACAAGGAAGATCCCGATCAGGTTCAGCCGCTTCGCTTCTTTTGCTCCGGCAGTACCTATCGCTTCTGGGGCTTGTGGGAGATGGATTTTCGCCTTGTGTGTGCGGCGGAAGGGGGCTCCATGTTCCTGGCGGGCACGGATCGGCTGGGGCGCGATCAGCTCTCCGGTCTGATCTACGGGGCCCGACTGTCGCTGACCGTTGGCATCGTGGGTATTGTCATTTCCATGTTCTTGGGCATTCTGCTTGGTGGTTTGGCCGGTTATTTCGGCGGTATCATCGACAGCATGATCCAGCGCCTGATCGAAATCATGCGCGCATTGCCGGAATTGCCCTTGTGGATGGCGCTTTCCGCCGCCCTGCCGGTCACCTGGTCACCGGTCTGGATCTATTTTGGCCTCACCATCATTCTGGGGCTGCTGGATTGGCCTGGCCTTGCGCGCGCCGTGCGCTCCAAGCTCTTGTCCTTGCGCGAAGAGGAATACGCCCGCGCCGCTGTCATGATGGGCGCGCGTCCTCGCCGCATCATCTTCAAGCATTTGTTGCCCGGCTTCACCTCACACCTCATCGCCTCCGCCAGTTTGTCGATTCCGGCCATGATCCTTGGCGAGACCGCGCTGTCCTTCCTGAATCTCGGCTTGCGGCGGCCCTCTGTGTCTTGGGGGGTGCTTTTGAACGAAGCCCAGAATATTTCGGTTGTGACCATTTATCCGTGGCTTATGGCCCCGGTCATCCCGATAATTATCGTGGTTCTTGCCTTCAATTTCCTCGGGGACGGTTTACGGGACGCAGCGGACCCTTATAAATGAGGCCACTGTCCGCCTGTGAGTCCTGCTCTGCATTCACGGGCTGGTCCATCACAAACCAATGGGAACTGTTGAGATGAAAAACGCCAGTACCGCCGAAGGCTGGGATGAGGAGTATCGTCAAGGCCGCTGGGCCTTCCTGCGTTCACTACCGGAAAGCGGGCGTTATGGCATCATCGGCATGTGGCTTGCCTTGTCAGAGGCGAACGACGAGGTGCTGGATATCGGCTGTGGTGAAGGCCTGCTTTACGAGCGCCTCGCCCCCATGGGTATCAAGCGCTACGTGGGGATGGATCTTGCCCCGGCTGCCCTCGAAATCGCCAATGTAGACCCGCAGGTGGCCTCGCTGCGCGCGGGGGATATGCACACCTTCGAGCCTGAGGCTGGTGAAACCTTTAGCGCCATCATCTTCAACGAAGTGCTTCATTTTGCCGAGGATCCGGCAGCGGTTGTTGCGCGCTATGTCCCGTTTCTCAAGCCGGGCGGCGTCATTGCCCTGTCCATGTATTCACCAAAGCGGCCCGAGTCCGGTGCCAACAAGCTGATTGCCAAGCTTTGGGAAGCGACCGACGATGAAAGCCAGTGGGACGTGCTGGATGACTACGCCCTGCGGTCGGACAAGAAAAACGTTACGTGGCGCATGCGTCTGGTCAAGCCGGTACGCTGATCCGGCATGACAGTCGAGCGGACGGATGGTGCTCGCCGCTGCTCGCTCGTTGACCTGCTGGATCCCGGATCTGCGCTGCGCTGGTCCGGGATGACCTCCGTGGGTGACCTGCCATAGTATGCCACATGCTCTGGCGTCATCCCGCGCTTGACGCGGGATCCAGCCAAACGGAACCACGCGCGTATTCCGTGAGCACCTTTAGCATCGCCACACCTTGCCATTGTCACCCCGGCCACCGGGCCGGGGTCCAGTCTGTGCGTCGCTGGTCCGGGATGACCTCCATGGGTGAACTGCCATAGTATGCCACATACTCTGATGTCATCCCGCGCTTGACGCGGGATCCAGCCAAACGGAACCACGAGTGTATTCCGTCTGGCCTGAGTGAGCCCCTTCAGCATCGCCACACCTTGCCATTGTCACCCCGGCCTCCGAGCCGGGGTCCAGTGGGGGAGACGCCAATAACACCGTTGCGAATGGGGCATCACGTGCGGATGCGCTGAGCGCGGGTCACTTCTTCGGCAAACAAATCCGGAAGGCCGGGCCAGTCGGCTCCGGGGTGATGGGCTGCAATGGCCAGAAATTCCTCCAGAAACTCATAGCACCCGTCTTCATGGGCCAGATGATGGGTCAATATGCCCAAGGGCTCATGCGGATTTGTGCGCCTGCGGGTGAGTTGCAGGTCGAGACGGTCCTTGGCGCTTTTCCACCCGATGAAGCGCTGGTTCTTTTTCCATTTGATGATATCCACGTGGGATTGCATCTGAGCCAAGTCGTAAGGGTGCATCCATGTAAAGGTCGAAAGACTGGTCAGGCCGATCTCGGGCAGGACACGGGCGATGGCCGGGTCAATTCGGTTCCACGGCGGCACCAAGGCGGGAATGAAGCGGGATCCGAACAATTCCGAAAGCTTCGCAAAACCCTGTTGCAACTGGGCGCGGACTTCATCCACGTTGCGCCGAGCGCCAAGCTCCGCGGCCTTTTCTCCCAGGTCCTTGCGCTGAAAATTCTTGTGTTGCCATCCGTGCTGCAAAACCCACGCATGGGGCGCAGTCTTGAGGCGCTCGGCCAGGCTGAGTTGGACGTCGCGCGGTATCACAGCCAAACCGACAGGCACCGTATGCTGGTTTGACAGTGCCAAAAGCCTGTCCAGATTGGGCGTCGGCTCAATCGCATCGTCATCCCGCCACCAGAAGCGCACCTTGCGCCCCCGTGTCGCAAACCAGTCAAGATGATGCGTCAGCGCCTGTTGGAAAGAGGCGAATGCCTGCATGTCTCGGGTCATTTCACCACCTGCCGTTCGCGCTCGGCGATCAGAATGTCGGCGCTGCGCTCTGCGCCGCCCAGAAGTACGGTCATTTCGGCACGGGGCAGGGCCAGCGCATCATCCACGGCGGCGGCAAGGCCCTCAGGCGTCAGCGTGTCTTCGGGCAGGCTTACTGCTCGGCTGCGCTGCACCAATGCGGCGGCGCGCTGGGCTTGTTCGGTCTCGCGCACCTGGGCGAACGGCACGAACACGGCAGGGACACCGGCAATCAAGACGTCCAGCACCGTGTTGTACCCCGCTTGGGAAATTGACAACCGGGCTTGCTTGAGCATCTGCGGAAAGTCGGACCGCGCACGTTCCACGCTGCATCCGTCCGTCGCCTTGAGTTGAAGCTCGGTGAAAGCGGCCTCGGATATGTCATGCCCCACGAGTACACGCCACAAGGTGTCGTTGGCTCGCCGGCTCAGGGAGCGGGCTACCATGGCAGCCTCAAGAAGTTGGCCGCCCACGGCACCGCCGCCGCAGGAGATGAGAACCTCGTCCTCCCCTTCTTCGCTGGGGGCTGTGTCATCGCGCTGCGCATCTACATAGCCGGTATAACGCAGCAGGTGATCCACCTCTGCCGTAAATGGGAAACTGTCGCCGAGCTGCACGAATTCCGGATCGGAATGCACCAGAACGCAATCGTAGGACTGGCGTGCCTGTGTTGCCATCCATTCTTCCTTCCAAAGCTGCTGCTTGCGCACCAGAATGTCGCGAATGGACGAGGCAATGAGCGGCTTGGGCTTGCGTGTCTTGGCAAACTCCAGCAAGGGCCGCATCTCGCGTTCGAACTGGCGGCGGCCAAACGGATAGGTCTCGGTGAGCAGAATGTCATAGTCCTGCGCCTTGAAAGCATCCAGTGTGGTGCCGGTGCGCTTTTCGAACCACTCATCATCCACGGGGGTGCCGTCAGGCTCCACCAGCTTGTCGAAGACTGCATCCGGGCTGCGCACGGGGGGCAGTTCAACAATGTTGAGCCCATGCGTGTTCAGCGTCGGCGGCACCGTGTTGCCAGCAGCCAGCGTCACCTCCACCCCGCGAGCGGCAAGCGCACGCCCGATGGCGGCAGCGCGAACGATATGCCCGGTGCCAAGAAGATGCTGAACATGGATGAAGGCTTTCATGAAATCTTTCCGGTTTGATGTTTGAACGCAAAATGATCTTTGGCGCGCAGTAGAAGAGTGTCGAGGTGTTGTGTGCCAGCCTCAAGGCTGTGGCGGGCCTGAACATGCGCCCGTGCCTGTTGCCCCATCTGGTTGCACAGCTGCGGGTCTTCAAGGAGGCGCTCCAGATTGGCGGCAAATGCGTCCACATTTCCTTCGGCAGACAACAGACCGCTGACGCCCTGAGCCACAATGTCCGGAACCCCGAACGTATCGCCGCCAACAACGGGCCGGCCGGCCGCCTGAGCCTCCAGAAATACAAAGCCGAATGCTTCACGTACGGCGGGCCAAACCAGAATGTCGTTGGTGCTGTAAAAGGCCGGCATGGCATCCGTCGCCACCGAGCCGACAAAATGCGCTGGCAGCTCACAAAACATGTCGTGAATGTCCGCGCGCTCTGGTCCATCCCCCACAATGGTCAGTTCCCAGTTTGTGGCTTTCACGCGTTCCAGTGCTTGGGCCAAAACCTCATAGGAGCGCATCTTGGCTCCAGGACGCATCATGCCAACGGCCAGAAGCTTGATCCGCTTCGGCACGACGGCCAGCGCCGGCGCATCATCAAACGGATCCGTGTCGATGAATGGCGGAATGATGCTGAGCCGCTCACCGACAAGGTCGCGCAGGCAGGTCGCATCTGCCCGGTGCAGGGCAACCACCTGATCGGCTGCCTCAAGCGCCTTGTCCGCCTCTGCAAAGCCGAACGCCCAGTCTCCCGTCGCCTGTTTGGGGGCTCGACTCGCTTCAATCACGATGTAGGGACAGTTGAACTCACGTGCCAAGGCCGGTCCGATCCAGTCCGGAGCCTTGTGATACAGATGGTAGGTGACAAAAGCGTCAGGGACGTATCCCGTGCTGCGCCAACTGGCCGCTACGGCCTCAGCCTCGCGCAACGCCTCCGTTTTCAACGCCTCTTGCATGCTCCGGCCGCCACTCTTGCGCCAGCTCTGGAAACGGGTGGCTACGTCCACAGTGTGGCCGGCCTCCCGAAACGCGCGAACCAGAAGCCGGGCAAGTGTCCGATCTCCGGACGGCACGGGATGGTCCAACGGTTTCATGGGACTGGTGAAGGCCAGCTTCATTGGTTTCACTCACAATATGGGGGCAAACTTTTCCTTGAGCCGATCAAGGCCCGGTGCAGTCTCGAAGTTTCGCCGCACAAAGGCCGATCCTGCAAGGCCCAGTTTGTCGCGCTGTGCCGGATCTTGCATCAGTTCGCCAAGGACGTCCGCCAGTTCCTGCGGGCATTCGGGCTCCACCAGACGTCCGGTTTCCCTGTCCTGAATGAGTTCGGGAATGGCCGATACGCGGGTCGAGAGGCAACACAGGCCCATGGCTTGGGCTTCCATCAACACATTGGGCAGGCCATCGCGGTCACCGGAGCGGGCCACCTTGCACGGCAGGGCAAACAGGTCCGAGGTCAGGCAGGCGGAGATGACTTCTTCGCGGGGCTGTGCTCCGCGCCATTCAATTCGCTCGTCAAGACCGAGTTGCACGCCAAGCGCCTTCAGTTTCTCCGCCAACTCACCACCGCCAATATGCACGAAACGCCAGTTCAGGGTGGCCGGTAGGCGGGCGAGGGCCTGCAACAACACGTCATAGCCCTTTTTCTCGACGGCGCGGCCAACCGACAACAGCGTCACCGGCGTATCTTCATGTCCGGTAAGTGGTTTGCGGTCGCCTTCCTTCACCGGAAACGAGCTGAAATCCAGCCCGTGGTACACCAGCTCGATGTTGTCAGGTGCGTCCGTCAGGCTTTTCAGATAATCAACGTTCACCTGCGTGCAGGTCACCCCCCAGGCGGCATCATTCAATTTGACGCGCAGATCCCATTCCGGAGAGGTCCAGATGTCCTTGGCGTGGGCGGAAAACGACCACTTCCGGCCCGACAGGTGAGCGGCATAACGGGAAACGGAGCACGGCGTGTGCAGATAGTGCGTGTGGATCCAGCGCACGTCCTCCGGCAGTTCGTGGGCAAACACGCAGGCCTGTCCCCAACGCCGATGCCGGTTGGCGTTGTTCTCGTTTGCAAGGTCTGCCTCGAACAGGGCCCGTGCTGCTTCGTAGGTGGGCTGCTTTTCAGCCCATGCCTTGGCACGGCGCACCCGCTGCGGATCATCCTTGATGTACTCGGGCAAGTACAACACGTCGCTGGTGATCTGGCGATGTAACTCATGAATGTAAGGGTCATACGGTTTGCGCAGAGCCACAATCAGTTGGCCTATTCCCCGGTTCTGTAATCCCAGAATTTCTTGAGCAATGAAGGTCTCGGAAAGGCGCGGATAGCCCTTCACCACAACAGCAACGCGTGACATGAACAAATTTACCTAGACAGACCGTTGAGCGGTCAATTGCAGCACAGGAGCCCCATCCTTGTAGACGGGTGTTACGTTTCGTTCCCGGTAGATTTCGTCAACACGGGCGTTGACGACTTCCAACCCGCCGAGAACGGTTCGGGACTGCGCTTGCGAAGGTGCCGGATTGCTCGGCAACTGGGAAAGCGCATCAAGCATCAGTTCGTTATCGGGATAGGCGTCGATGGGGAGCACCTCAACAAGGCCAAGACGTTTGGCTTGTTCGGCGCGAATGGCCTGCTCCCGCCGCGGCACCACGCGGGGCACCAAAAGGGTTGGCTTGTCAAAAGACAGGATCTCGCAGAACGTATTGTAGCCGCCCATGCCCACAACAGCCGTGGCTGCGTTCATGTACGGCTCGATTTCTGGTGTGAAGCGCAGCACTTCCACATCGCGCAAGGCTTCAGCCCGTGCAGTAAATCGTTCCACCTCTTCCGAGGGCATGAAGGGCCCCAGAACGATCAGCGCTGGGAACAACGGTCGCTCGCGGGTCTCGTAGGCACGGATCACCCAATCAACCAACTCGATACCATCACCGCCACCTCCGGGCGTCACAAGTATGTAGGGATTGCCATCAAACGGCGGCACAAAGGCACTGGTTGAGGCGGGCATGGAACGTTGGAGGTAGCCGGTGAACAGGGTCTTGTCGTGAACTGCCTGGGGCAGATCCATGCCCTCCAGCGGATTGTTCATGAAAGACGGGCCATACACCCAGATTTCGTCGTAAAGATCGGTGAGGGCAGGATCCACATTCTTGCGCGTCCATTCATCGCGCAGCACTTCGGGATCGTCCATGACGTCACGCAGGCCCAACACCAGCCGGGTATGTGTGCGGGCCAGATGCTCCAGTGTCGGCAAGACCTCACCGCGCAGGCCAAGCGGTTCCTTGTCGACGATAAAAATATCCGGATTAAAGACCTTGGCCGTATGCTCGATGATCGAAGAACGGATCGCCAGTGTGTGGTCAATGTTCAGATGCAGCGAAAGCGGTGTGTAGTTGCCATTGCGCAGCTTGATCACCCCCGGTATGCGCACGAAGTCCACACGGGACTTGAACTCGTAGCTGCCGATGATGGGCGAACCCGAAAGGATTAAAACCGACATTTCAGAAAAAGTGCCCACCAACGATTGGGCAATGGCTCGACAGCGGCGCAAGTGGCCCAGCCCGAACGTATCGTGACTGTATATCAGTACCTTGAGGGCGTCAGAAGTCATGAACTCGTCAACTTGTCGTAAAAATACCCCACGCCTCTCAAGTTGTTCGGCGCACAAGTGGTGACACTAAAAGCATAGCCAGCGATCCGCAATCACTTACAGTGTCAAATTGGTTGAAGGTTCTGCTGGATTGTTAATAGTTACCGCACTAGTCTAGCGCGAGTTGCATCCGGTGCGGTAAGTCGCGCCAATCGCCGCCGTATAACCGCGTCGCACCGTACGAGTCAGAACACCGGGTCCCGCATGGAAAAATCCCTTTTCCGTTTCATCTGGAAGAATTCGGCCAAGTATCAGGTCATCATCCTTCTGATTACTTGTCTGTCCTATCCGGTCAGCTTCATGCTGCTGGATCTTCCCAAGCAGATCACGAACGATGCCATTCAGGGCTCTGACTTTCCGCGGGAGGTGTTGGGGTTCGAGCTGGATCAAATCGAATACCTGACATTCCTTTGCGTTTCGTTCCTGTTGTTGGTCGTTGTCAGCAACGGCATCAAGCTGTTCTTGAACGTCTACAAGGGGCGTTTGGGCGAGCGGATGCTGCGCCGGTTGCGGTTCGACCTGTACCAGCGGGTGCTGCGCTTCCGCCTGCCGCATTTTCGCAAAGTCAGCTCCGGTGAAATCATCCCCATGATCACCGCTGAAGTCGAAGATGTGGGGGGCTTCATCGGGGAGGCCATTGCGCTGCCTGCGTATCAGGGCGGCATGCTGGTGGTGCAGTTGGGGTTCATCTTCCTGCAGGATCCGCTTTTGGGATTGGCGGCCATCAGCTCCTATCCCATTCAGGCCTACATCATTCCCAAGCTCCAGCGCCGTGTCGTGTTGTTGTCCCGGGATCGTGTGCGCAATGTGCGGGTCATTTCCGACAAGATTGGCGAGAGTATCGGCGGCATTACGGAAATCCATGCCAATGACGCCTCCGCCTGGCATTCGGCAGACCTGTCAGACCGGCTCTACACCAACTTCCGTATCCGTTTCGAGATCTACAATCGCAAGTACTTCATCAAGTTTCTCAATAACTTCATGAACCAGCTCACGCCGTTCTTCTTCTACCTGATCGGCGGCTATCTGGCGATCAAGGGGGAGTTGTCTCTGGGGGCCTTGTTGGCTGTCATTGCTGCCTACAAGGATCTGGCGGCACCTTGGAAGGAACTGCTGGCCTACTACCAGATGACGGCAGACGTGAATGTCAAATACCAGACCGTGGTCGAAAACTTCGATCCGCCGGACATCTACCCGTTGGAGCGTATTACGTCGGACGAAACGGTTCATCTGGAAGGCAATCTTGTCATGACCAATGCCACCTTTGCGGGCGGCGCGTCGGGGCAGGAGGTCTTTGGCGTGTCCTTCAAGGCAGAGGAAGGCAAGACGTTCTGCGTTGTCGGCTCTGAAGGGTCGGGGCGCAGTGAAGTGCTGCAAATGGCTGCCGGTCTGCTCAGCCCCACAGCGGGAAAGGTGCAAATCGGCACCCAGAATCTGGATCAATTGAGCGAGGCAACACTGGGCCGAGAGATCGCCTACGTGGGTACCTCGGTTCACGTCTGGACCGGCACCATCCGGGACAATCTTCTTTATGGCCTTCGCCATCGCCCACAAGAAGAGCCGATCGCCGATGAGGTTGGCCAGTCTGAACTGCGCCGCTGGAAGGAAGAGGCCCGCGCCACCGACAATCCGGAGTACCGGCTGGATGTGAACTGGATCAATCTGGAGCGCAACAACGTTTCGGAAGTGGATGAACTGGACGCCCGGGCGCTCGAAATCATAGAGACCTTGGGCTTGTCCCGCGATCTCTATCGCCTTGGCCTGCAATCGGTCATCAATCCGGACCATGACGCGGAACTGGTGCAGCGCATTCTGGATGCCCGCCATGCCTTGGCGGAAAAGGTTCAGACGGATCCCAAGCTACGCAATCTGGTGGAGTTGTGGGACGTCAACAAGTTCAACGCCTCCGCATCGCTAGCTGAAAACCTCTTCTTTGCCGTACCGAAAGACAGCACGTTGAAACTGGAGGATGTTCTCAAGAACAAGCGCGTGCGCGAGTTCCTTCAGGAAACGGGGCTGGAAGAACGGCTGATCGAAATCGGGCGTCAGATTGCCGGCATCATGATCGAGCTGTTTTCGGACGTCAGTGGCGACAGTGAGTTGCTGGACACCTATTCCTTCATCACTCAGGACGAACTACCCGAGTTTGAACGCATCCTGCGGCAGATGAAACAGGGCAAGCTGCCCAAGAAAACCCGAGAAGCTGATCGCAACCGGCTGATCACGCTCGCGTTTCGTCTGGTTCCTTCCAAACACCGTCTTGGTGTCATGGATGAGTACCTTGAAGAAGAACTCGTCAAGCGGCGTCAGGAATTCCGGGAAACTGTCGGGACGGACAACGACATCATCACGTTTTTTGACAATGACACATATTTGCCTACGCTAACCATAGAGGACAACTTGCTCTTTGGCCGTCCAAGGTTGGACCGCCGGGATGCCCGCCAGCGGATCGATGAGGTCATTCGCTCGCTGGTGATGGAGTTGGGCCTTCGCCAGCCGGTGCGACGCGCTGGCCTTGATTATCATGTGGGTGTGGCTGGATCGCGCCTGTCGGGCTACCAGCGCCGCATGATTTGTCTGGGGCGCGCGCTCATGAAGGCGGCACCCGTCACCATCATCGATGATACGGTCGCGGGTGTGACGGATGAAGACAAAGCCATCAGACAGGGCGTTTTGGAAGACCTGAAAGGTCGCACGGTCGTGTTCGGCAGCGCCAGCATGGCCGTAGCGGAAGAGTTCAATGGCTATATCCTGTTGGAAAACGGAAGGGTTTCGTCTTCAGGTTAAAAAGTTGTAGGGTTGGAGGATTAAATGAGTCCACGCCCTGATGGGCAGGCGTACCGTCCAGCTTATGGAGGAATGGAAAGGTGAGTATCGATACAGAAGTTGCCGCCTTGAGAAAGGTGTCACTGTTTTCAGGTATCGACGAGACGAAGCTCCGCCTCCTTGCGTTTATCAGTGAACGCATGGAGTTTCAGGACGGTGAAGATCTGTGTGTGCAGGGCGACGTGGGCGATAGTGCCTTCATCATTCTACGGGGCGAGGCAGCCGTCATCGTGGACGGTGAGCATGTGGCTACGGTTGGTGAACATGCCATACTTGGTGAAATTGCTATCCTGTGTGATATGCCAAGAACGGCTACACTGAGGGCGATAGGAACGACAGACGTCTTGACGGTCTCCAAGGAGAACTTTCTGAAGCTGATGAAGGAGTTTCCGGAAATGTCTTTGGAGGTCATGCGAGTGTTGGCGCAACGTCTGGAAAAGACAACAAGGGATCTCGCGGACGCAAAATCACATTCATGACGCGAGACCCCAAGACGTGGATCGGAAGGGTAATAGGTGCACGAGTTTTCGCTGAAGATCTGGGGTGTTCGAGGATCGACACCCACGCCGGGGACGGGGACCCTGCGCTACGGTGGCGAAACAACCTGTTTTGACATTCGGGCCGGCGATGACCTTGTGGTCGTCGACTGCGGCTCCGGCGCGCGGAATCTGGGGTATGAACTGGTCAAGGATGCTGGCCGTTCAATCGATTTGTTTTTTACCCACACGCACCTGGACCATATTTGCGGGCTGCCTTTTTTCAAGCCTGCCTATGATCCCCGTTTTCACCTGACGGTTTGGGCCGGCTGCTTCAATCCGCATCGGGAGTTGAAAGAAGTTCTGTGCCGGGTCATGTCTCCGCCGGTCTTTCCCGTTACCGCCACCAACCTCAAGGGTATCGAGTTCGGCAGTTTCATAGCGGGAACCTGCATGGAAAGAGAAAGCGGGCTTCGCATCTGCACCATGCCGCTGAACCATCCCGGCGGCGCGTGCGGCTATCGCTTTGAGTACAAGAACAAGAAGATGTGTATCATCACCGATCATGAGATGGGCGACGCCGAAATCGATGCCCAGATCGTGGATTTTATCCGTGATGCCGAAGTTGTGATCTACGATGGCATGTATACGCCCGTAGATTATGAACGATACAAAGGCTATGGCCATTCGACCTGGGAACATGTGGTGGAACAATGCATCAAGGCGCAGGTAAAAACGCCGGTTATTTTCCATCATGATCCGACAAGGACGGATGATGAGCTGGATGAAATCGGATTGGCGGCCAAGGCCCGTCACCCCGGTGCGGTGATCGCCTCGGAAGGTATGGTGTTTCGCCCCTGAAATCTGGCTGACAGCCGCCGATTGCTGTGGTGATACAGCTACTCCCGGTTCCTCGGCCTCGCCTTTGCTCCATCCATCTGTGCCCGGTCGCGGGCAGGGAGCCCAAGGCATGAACGACAGCACACAGGCCCAGATCAACACGTCCGAACGGGAAGTTGACCAATCCCCGCAGCCTGCGGATGAGCGCCCGAACGGACGGCGGCGTGTGCGCCGGCTTGGGGAAAGCATCCTTGGCCCCAAGATCACGCAGACCGTGCTGCCGACGCGGGTTCGCAGTGAAATCGAGCGACAGGAAAACGCCGCCGAGCGGCTGATCGGCATCGTGCAACTGGGCGTCATTCTGTTTTTCGCGCTGTTGTATGCCATCGCGCCGCGGGCCGAAGGGGCGTCTGGTTTCAACTTCGTTCCCTATGCCATCTTCAGCTATTTTCTCTTTACCGTCGTTCGGATTTACCTCTCGTTTCGGGCCAGATTGCCGGACTGGTATCTGATCATTTCGGTCTGTGTCGACGTGGCGCTGCTGGTCGGGATCATTTTTTCCTTTCACATCCAGTATGGCCAGCATCCCGCGTTTTATCTGAAGACACCGACGTTGATGTACGTGTTCCTGTTCATCGCGCTGCGTGCCCTGAGGTTCGACCCCCGTTTCGTTCTCTGGACCGGGGCTGTTGCAACGCTGGGCTGGCTTGGACTGGTGCTCTATGCACTCTTTCACGAGATGGGCACCATGAAGATTACCCGAAACTATGTTGAGTATCTCACCAGCAATGCCATTCTCATTGGCGCTGAGCTGGACAAGCTGATCATCATCGTTTCGGTTACAGGTCTGTTGTCACTTGCCTTGCTGCGTGGCCGCAGAATGCTGTTCGCCGCCGTCAGAGAGCATGTGGCCGTAGATGATCTCAGTCGTTTCTTTGCGCCGCAGGTGGCCGATTCCATCGTCTCTGCCGATGAAGAACTGAAGGCGGGGCAAGGCGTGATCCGTCACAGCGCCATTTTGATGATTGATATTCGCGCCTTCACCCCGACCGCTGCCACGCTGTCGCCTCAAACCACCATGCGCGTGCTTGCGCTCTATCAAGGGCTTGCCGGCCGGGTCATTGATGAGTGGGGCGGTCAGATCGACAAGTTCTTGGGAGATGGCATTTTGGCCACGTTTGGGGCGGTGGAAGAAAGCCAGCGTCCCGCCGCGAACGCCCTGACGGCTGCTCTGCAGCTCAAGGCGGTTCTGGAGCAAGCTGCGCCACAGTTTCGTGAAGCCGGCTGGCCCGGCACGTTTCGTATTGGCGTAGGGGTTGCATCCGGCGATGTCACGGTCGGTGTCATCGGCGTGGATGATCGTCTTGAATTCACCGTGATTGGTGATCCGGTCAACAAGGCGGCGAAACTGGAGGAGGCCAACAAGCAGATGAACTCCACCGTCCTGACGGATCGCCAGACTTTGGCTCGGGCCAAGGCTGAAGGCTTTACCAAAGACGAATTGAACTTTAGGTCAGGTCCGCTTGCGGGAATCAACGGAACAGTAGAGCTTGTGGTTCTTGCGTAGTACTCCTTATCGGGTAACTGCGAATCAGGCCGCCGGTTTTGGGAGGCCTTCACAAGAACCATGGGAAATTGGGGTCTATGAAACTCGATAATTCTGTTTCTGCGGTTGTGACGGGAGGTGCGTCTGGCTTGGGCGCCGCCACAGCACGCAAACTGGCCAGCAAGGGCGTCAAGGTTACCCTGTTTGACTTGAACGAAGAGGCTGGTATCGCCATTGCCGAAGAAATTGGCGGCAAGTTCGTCAAGGTGGACGTCAGCAATGAAGACAGCGTTGTGGCGGGCCTGACTGCGGCGCAAGAGGCGCACGGCCCAACCCGCATTTTGGTCAACTGCGCGGGCATTGCACCAGCAGCGAAAACCACCTCTCGCGGCGCACCGCACGACATGGCCATGTTCCAAAAGGTCATTGATGTCAATTTGGTGGGTACGTTCCGGTGTGTCTCGCACGCCGCGACTGCCATGGCCAAGCAAGACCCCATCAGTGAGGATGGGGAACGTGGCCTGATCATCTGCACCGCTTCTGTCGCTGCCTATGACGGACAGATCGGACAGGCAGCCTATTCCGCTTCCAAGGGCGGTGTGGTTGGCATGACGCTGCCGATTGCTCGGGATTTGGCCAAGTCCGGCATTCGCATCATGACCATTGCACCGGGTATTTTCGAAACGCCCATGCTGGGGGCCATGCCGCAGGAAGTGCAGGATTCTCTGGCTGCACAAGTGCCGTTCCCCTCTCGTTTGGGCACGGGTGAAGACTACGCCAAGCTGGTGGAAAGCATCTGCGAGAATGCCATGCTCAACGGCGAAGTCATTCGTCTGGATGGCGCGATCCGTCTGGCTCCGCGTTAAGGGCGGCGTTCACTGGTCGAGGAGGGCGGGTAGCTGCCCTCTTTGTTCGTCCACCTGCCTCAGGAGATGGCCATGGTTGTGTATTGTGACCAAACGCCGAAGCAGTTCCATGGCACTCTGCCGGAAGAGACAGATATTCTCGTCATTGGTGGCGGGGTAATTGGCATCAGCACTGCCTATCATCTGGCGAAGAAGGGCGTGCGGGTTGCAGTCTGCGAAAAGGGCCGCGTGGCTGGAGAGCAGTCCAGTCGCAATTGGGGCTGGATCCGCCAGCAGGGCCGTGATGCGGCCGAGCTGCCCATCAGCATGGAATCCAACCGCATCTGGAAACAGTTGGTCAGCGAAACCAATGAGGATCTCGGCTTTACCCAACAAGGCGTCTACTATCTGGCAGAGAACGAACAGGACCTGTCGTCGTTCGAGGCCTTCTTGAAACTGGCCAAACAGCACGGTCTTGATACGCAAATCCAGAGTGAACGTCAGATACGCGAGCAGATTCAAGGGCGTCCGGGAAAATGGCGCGGTGCAATGGTGACACCCAGCGATGCCCGCGCCGAGCCGTGGCAAGCCGTGCCTGCCATTGCGCGTATTGCTGAACGTCTCGGGGCGGTTGTCGTTGAAGACTGCGCGGTTCGCACGCTGGATTTTGAAGGCGGCAAGGTTTCAGGCGCCGTCACCGAAAAGGGGCGGATCAAGGCCGGTCGCGTTTTGCTGGCGGGTGGTGCGTGGTCGTCGCTGTTTGCGGGCAATCTGGGTGTCTCCGTGCCCCAGCTTGCCGTGCGCGCCACTGTGGCCGCTACTGCGCCCGTTCCAAATGTCTTTAGTGGCAACGCCGCGGACAGTGATTTTGCCTTCCGTCGCCGGGCGGATGGGGGCTATACCTTGGCTTTGTCCGATCTGCATCAGCATTACATCGGGCCCAGTTCTTTCAAGCATCTCCTCAAGTGGTTGCCGGCCTTGAAGGCGTCCTACAAGGGTATCTCCCTTGGTTTCAAAGGTCCGGCGGGCCATCCGGATTCATGGGCGCACAAGCGATCCTGGGCCGAAAATGACGTCACTCCCTTCGAAAAGGTGCGGGTTTTGAACCCGGCTCCCGATCCCTCGGCCAAGACCACCATTCTGGCTCGGTGGGAAGATCGCTTTCCACAACTGGCCGAAACACGTCTGGTCGAGATCTGGGCCGGTATGATCGACGCCATGCCAGACTTCATTCCGATCATGGATGAAGTACCCAGCCACAAGGGGGTGTTCATTGCCACCGGCTTTTCGGGCCATGGCTTTGGCATTGGTCCGGCCGCCGGCCGCATAATGAGCGATCTCATGGCAGGCAATCCGGCCGGGCATGATATGAGCCGTTTTCGCTTCAATCGCTTTCATGATGGTTCCAAAATTGAGATTGGACCATTCCTTTAAAGAGATTAGTTCAAGCGAACGGTGTTGAATAAACCGTACTCGCGGGTACACCTTTGCCAAAAAATGGTGTAGGCTTTAAAAAATTGCGGAAATGAACCCGGATTTCTAACATTGCTGCGTCAAGCGGCCGTTCGAAATCTAACGCTTGAGGAAGCCTATGCCCCAATATCGCTCGCGTACCTCTACACACGGCCGGAACATGGCCGGGGCTCGTGGCCTTTGGCGCGCCACCGGCATGAAGGATGATGATTTTGGCAAGCCGATCATCGCGATCGTGAATTCCTTCACCCAGTTCGTGCCTGGTCACGTGCATCTGAAGGATCTTGGCCAGCTCGTCGCCCGTGAGGTGGAAAAAGCAGGGGGTGTGGCCAAGGAGTTCAACACCATCGCCGTGGATGATGGCATCGCCATGGGCCATGATGGCATGCTGTATTCGTTGCCTTCGCGCGAATTGATCGCCGATGCCGCCGAATACATGGTCAACGCCCACTGCGCCGATGCCATGGTATGCATCTCCAACTGTGACAAGATCACACCTGGGATGTTGATGGCCTCCATGCGCCTGAACATTCCGACCGTGTTTGTCTCGGGCGGGCCGATGGAAGCCGGCAAGGTGACGCTCGCCAATGGCGATAAACGCACACTGGATCTGGTGGATGCCATGGTGGCCGCTGCAGACGATGCAGTGCCCGATGAAGACGTTCAATCCATTGAGAGCGAAGCGTGCCCCACATGCGGCTCGTGTTCAGGCATGTTTACGGCCAACTCCATGAACTGTCTGACAGAAGCGCTGGGCCTGTCTTTACCCGGCAACGGTTCCACTCTGGCCACCCACTCGGATCGAAAGCGTCTGTTCATCGAGGCCGGTCATCTGATCGTTGATCTGACAAAACGCTATTACGAGCAAGGCGACGAGAGCGTTTTGCCGCGCAACATTGCCAGCTTCCGGTCCTTTGAAAACGCCATGACCATGGACATCGCCATGGGCGGCTCCACCAATACCATCTTGCACCTGCTTGCTGCGGCGCAGGAAGGCGAGATCGATTTCACAATGGATGACATTGATCGCCTGTCACGCGGTGTACCGGTGCTGTGCAAGGTCGCACCCAGCATCGAAAACGTGCATATGGAAGATATCCACCGTGCCGGTGGCATCATGGGTATCCTCGGGGAACTGGACCGTGCGGGCTTGTTGCACACGGACGTGCCAACCGTTCATGCAACAACCATGAAAGACGCGCTCGATCGCTGGGACATCATGCGCAACCCTTCAGACAGTGTGCGGGAGTTCTACACAGCAGCGCCTGGCGGTGTGCGCACCACTCAGGCGTTCTCGCAGAGTTCTCGCTATGCTGAAGGCGTTGATGATGACCGCAAAAACGGCGTTGTTCGCTCCAAGGAGCATGCGTTTTCCCAAGATGGGGGCTTGGCTGTGCTTTACGGCAATCTGGCCCACGATGGTTGCATTGTGAAAACGGCAGGTGTGGACGACAGCATTCTCAAGTTCTCCGGGCCGGCGCGCATCTTCGAAAGTCAGGACAAGGCTGTCAGCGACATCCTGACCGGCAAGGTCAAAGCGGGCGATGTTGTCATCATCCGCTACGAGGGGCCGCGTGGCGGGCCGGGCATGCAGGAAATGCTTTACCCGACCAGCTACCTGAAGTCCAAGGGACTGGGCAAGGCCTGCGCCTTGATCACCGATGGACGCTTTTCCGGCGGGACCTCGGGCCTGTCCATTGGCCACGTGTCTCCCGAAGCCGCAGAAGGCGGCAACATCGGTCTGGTGGAAGAAGGCGATCTGATCGAGATCGATATCCCCAACCGCAGGATCGAGATGAAGGTTTCCGATGAAGAACTGGCCAGCCGCCGTGCGGCCATGGAAGCAAAGGGCAAGGATGCCTGGAAGCCGCTTGAACCGCGTAAGCGCAAGATCTCGACCGCTCTGAAGGCTTACGCCAAGATGACCACCAGCGCCGCCATGGGCGCGGTGCGCAAGGTGGACTAGGCGGCCTTTAACGCTGGTCTTGAAAATGAAAACCGGTTGGCCACCCGCCAGCCGGTTTTTTCATGGGCAAGCGGTCCGGGCTTGGGCAGATGATGACAATAGCCTTATGGTGGCGGCTGGTTGCCGAAAAAAGCCGGGAACTCCCATTTCCCGGCTCTTTTCTGGTCAATGGTAGGGCTCTCTGTGCGAACTGCGCAGAAAGCTGAATATGCGGTCCGCAAACAATGCGCCAGCTGCCGCACCCATGAGGTACTCGGCTGGCCCGGTGAATGCGAGCGCATAAAGCAGTCCGTCAGCGATCACGGCACCCGTCGCCATGGCGAGAAGTGCACTCATTTCTGCATTTTTCAATTGAGGTAACCCTCTTTTGCTGCAGGTACAGGGTGCGCTTCGCGAGTTAACGGAATATGACCAAACAAGGTAAATATTCGTGTCCAGTGGGACATCAGAAGGGAAAGTGGCGGAATTCCGCCACTTGTCACATGTATGCTACATTCGTCTCGTTCGGTAAGTTTGAGCCTGCCGAATAACGTTTCGAATGATTTCGTGACCGGCATCCTGGTCCAGCGACATGATTGATTCCGGGTGGAATTGAACAGCACTGACGGGCTCATTCACATGCTCTATGGCCATCACGACCCCATCCTCTGTTTCTGCCGTCACTTTCAGATCGGCGGGCAGGGTATCACGTTTGGCATAGAGCGAGTGGTATCGGCCCACAGTGACCGGCGTTTTCAAACCAGCAAAGACCTTTGACTCGGCACTGAAGTTTACCGGTGAGGGTTTGCCATGCATTGGCACATCCAGTTGGCCCAACTGTCCGCCAAAGCTTTCTGTCAGGGCTTGCAACCCAAGGCAAACGCCAAAGATCGGCAGTTTCCGCGTCCGCGCCTTGGCAATGGTTGCTGCACAATCAAAGTCGGTTGGCGAGCCAGGACCGGGAGACAGCACGACAAGGTCTGGCTGTACCTGATCAAACACTTCCTCCGCCACGGGGGTGCGATAGGTCACAACCTCCGCGCCCGTCTGGCGGAAATAGTTGGCCAGCGTATGAACAAAGCTGTCTTCGTGGTCCACCAGAAGGATCTTGAGGCCCGCACCGGGTTTCACCACTTCAGCTTTTTCCTCGGGCGCAAGCGCCAATCCGGCCTCACGCACAGCCGCCCGCATGGCAGACGCCTTCAGCTCCGTCTCCGCTTCCTCGTCTTCCGGCACACTATCGTAAAGCAGGGTCGCACCCGCACGAATTTGCGCCACGCCATCCTTGATGCGCACCGTGCGCAAGGTAAGGCCGGTATTCATGTCGCCGTTGAACAGAATTGCCCCGATTGCGCCGCCATACCACGCCCGCGGGCTTTTCTCATGGTCCTCGATGAACTGCATCGCCCAGCGTTTCGGCGCACCGGTCACCGTCACTGCCCAGGTGTGTGACAGGAATGCATCCAGCGCGTCCTTGTCAGGCAGCAGCGTGCCCTCGATATGGTCCACCGTGTGGATCAGCCGGGAGTACATCTCGATCTGCCGACGGCCAATCACCCGAACAGACTCGGGTACGCAAATGCGGCTCTTGTCGTTGCGGTCCACGTCGGAGCACATGGTCAGCTCGGCTTCGTCCTTGGCCGAGTTCAGCAGCTTGCGAATTTGCGCTTCATCCTCGATGGCGTTTCGGCCCCGGCGAATGGTGCCGGAAATCGGGCAGGTTTCCACCCGGCGGCCCCCCGTGACGCGCACGTACATTTCGGGAGAGGCACCCACCAGATATTCGCTCTCACCCAGATTGATGAAGAAGGAATAGGGGGATGGGTTGATCTGCTGCAGGCGACGGGAAACAGCAGAAGGCGGGTTCTCGCAGACTTCGTAGAAGGTTTGCCCCGGTACGGTCTCAAACAAGTCACCCCGGCGGAAATAGTCAACGGCCTTGCGCACCAGATCCGCGTACTCGCCGGGCTGGTGATCACCGCGTCCAGGCGCTTGAGAAGCTGGCGTGTACGGCACTTCTTCTCCATCCCGCGGCAGTCCCTCGGTCGTTTTGCCCGCCACGTCGAACTCATAGCTGATCACATGCGCCTTGCGGCCATAGTGGTCCACGATCAGGATCTCGTCCGGCAAGAAAAGCACCATGTCGCGTTGGTCGTCCGGGCGCTGAAGCTTCAGGTCGATGGGCTCGAACTGGAACGTCAGGTCATAACCAAACGCGCCGTACAGTCCCAACTGGTCATCATCGCAAGCGAACAGTTCAGTCAGGGCGCGAACGATGGAGAACGTGGAGGGCTGGCGTGAACGCTCTTCTTCGGTAAAAGGACGATCCGGTGTCTTGACGGTAAGGTCGATGCGCGTGTCATCTGCTGTGAAAGTGCCAATATCGGGGTGCCCTTGCAAGGCCTCGCGAAGGGCGGGCATCAAAACGGCGCCTCGCGCGTTGAGCGCGCGGATCACGACGGAGCGGTCGTTGCTTTCCAGCAGCAGAGGCGGGTTCGCCAGCGCCATATCCCAGCGGGTGTAGCGTCCCGGATATTCATAGGAGGAGGAAAGGACAGCGCCCCGCTGTCGGTCAAGTCGGTCCATCCAGTCCGATGTGCCGGCCTCATAAGGGGCTGGGCGGGTACTGCGGCGGATTGTGAGACCGCCTTTGGTTTCGTATGTCTGTGCCGCCGTATGTGGCATTGCTCAACTCCAACACTCAGGCCGCGCGCCCATATCGGGAGAGGTTCACAGGCGCCAGATACAACAAAACCGCCTGCGAAGGTCACGCGGCGGTTTCTGGTCAACTCTCGTCGTCTCAGGACATGCGTTGTCAGGGCCGCCGTGAAGCGCGCCACCAACCCTGCAGTTTCTGGTTCGACAAAATAAACATGGGAAATTGCTTACAATAGTGACGGGCGATAGGCAACGCCTGATTTGGTCAGGCACGCGCTTCACCAACAGGTAAGTGGGTTCGGTTAGGCTCACACCCCCTCGTTCGATACAGGCCGAGCGTGAGGATGAGGAGAGGCAGCACCGGTCCTATTGGAACACCCAAGCTTGGCGCCAAAGGTGTTGCGGGGGCTGAGAGCAAGACCACCATGGCAAGGCTGATCTTTTCGTAGGGCAAGAAACCTTCCCGGATGCCGTGTGCGATCAGGAAGGCCAGGGGCACGGTTAGCAAGGTCAGGTCGTAGGAGAGGCAGAAGGGCGTGGTCAGCAGGCAGCCTGCCGTCAGAACACTGGCACGGGCCGCCATGCATGTGGTTCTGCGCCAGGTAAAACAAACTGACAAAAGCGCACCCAATGCAATCGTCACCTGAACAAGAAGTCCAACCTCATGACTGATGCCAAACAATCTCAAGGCGCTGTACACCGAAGCCATCTTGTCCCAATCAACGGCGCCGCCTTCCAGGGTCGCCGAAGCAACCGGTATTTGCTGCCAGAAAGCCACCCACACGTCAGGGCCAAGCAGAACCAACGCCAATGCAGCGAGAAGGACGGTTGTTGCAGATGCCGCAAAAAACGTGCGCCAGTAACCGCCTGCGATCAACGCCAGTGGGATAAGCGCGCCAAGTTGCGGCTTGATAGTCATCAAGCCCAATGCGATCCCGGCGGCAACGGGTTTGTTGCGGCTCAAGAACACCAAAAACAGTCCGAACAGGGCGGCAACAAGCGCAGAATTTTGCCCGCTCATAGCATTGAAGATGTTGGCTGGAAGCAACAGCAGGCAAAAGGCCCAAATACTGTTTCTCATAGCGAGCTTCAGGGCAAGCCAAAGCATGGCAGTCGTTAAAGCAATAAACATCAAGAATGCAAAGTGATAGGACAGAGCAGAAAATGGCGGGAGCGCGAGTTGATAGGTCGGAGGATAGAAGAAAGCAAAGACTGTGTCTGAACCAGAGAACTCGGTTTGGAGCCTTGCGAAAGCGTCGAAATCATATGCCAGTTCCGGGCTTCCCAGCAGTACCTGTTTGCCAGAAAACCAAAAGCTCAAGTAATCAGCTACAAATATGCCTTTTGAAGACACGATCAATTCTGAAATTGACACGAAGTAAAAAACTACAGCGACGAGGCTAATGGCGGTGCAAGCGCAGGCAAAGCCGATACGGTCCCAGGTGAGCCAATCGCCATCCCGCACAGCTTGGCGCCAGAGCCTGGCGCCCCGGCTCTCCGGCGTGGACAAACCTGAGCTATCGCTACTGTCAAAACTTTGGGCCACGAACTTAGTTTCCAAAATACCATTAAGAATTGACTAGTTATTTCATGAGGGGCGTTACTTTTCCGTTGCGTTTGTCTGCCCCATCGCCAAGGGGGCATGGTCCTGCCAGAGGGGGCTCCTCACGCAAATGTGCGCCTGCCCCTTGTTGTGTGATTTAAGTAGTTTCCGCTAGGTTAGATCTGTCGGCTTTTGCCCATGCCAAGCGCCGCATCAGCATCTAACGAAAAAGCGAGATCCCAATGAGATCAAATGACATGAACCGCCGCAGGTTTCTCGTAGCCGCAGGGGCTGCCGGGCTGGTGCTGACCCAAAGCCCCCTTGCGCTCACTCTCCCGGCACAGGCCAAGGGCCTTGCCCCAACGCCCACCATGCGCGGCGGGGCCAACAACTATCGCCCCAATGCGCCTCTCGTTGACCGTTTGGGCTCCGGGTTCTGGGTCACCGGCACCGTTCGCCGGGCAGGGGATGGCGCACCGCTTTCCGGCGTGCGTATTCAGATTTGGGCCGCAACCACAATCGGCGGAGAGCGCGAGCCGCGAAATCACGGCAGCGTGCTGACCGCCGCCGATGGCACCTTCCGGCTGGAGACGGAGCAGATTGTTCCAAACTTCGGTGAGCCGCACGCCCACCTTGCCTATGATGATGGCGCTTTCAAAACCGTGTTCTTGCGCCCGGTCATGCCAAGTGCTCGCGACACCTCGGTAAACGCGGATTTCGTGTTGGCTCCGGCCTGACGGGATTTTCGAAAGGAACATGGCCAAACAGCACAAGAACCTCGTCAGTTTTGGTATCTGGTCAGGCATCGCGCTTCTGGTGGCGGTGCCGGTCGTTTTGGCCACCACAAGCCCCTATCTTGGCTACCGCAGCATGGCCTACATCATCGGCGGCTTCGCTGGCATTCTCGCGCTTGCCCTGTTCTTGCTGCAGCCCTTGCTTGCCCTTGGCGCGCTGCCAGGGGTGAACAAGGCGCACAGCCGTTTGTGTCACCGCTGGGTCGGTGCCAGCATTGTGGTGGCCGTGCTGCTTCATGTGGGCGGGCTCTACCTCACCAGCCCGGCGGACACAGTGGATGCGCTGCTGCTGGTCTCCCCCACCGCTTTTTCCATCTATGGCGTCATCGCCATGTGGGGTGTTGTCTTCACGGCAGTGCTTGTGGTTTGCCGCCGCCGGTTGCGGCTGCGCTACTCCACTTGGCAGCTTGTTCACAACGGCCTTGCTCTCGTGGTGGTCATCTCCACCGTCATCCATGCCGTGATGATCCAGGGCGCCATGGAGGAGATCTCCAAATGGGTGTTGTGCTTGGCAGTTCTCGCCACAACCACAGGCGCTCTGGTCCTCCATTGGGTGGTAAAGCCCCTCTCAAGACGGCGAAGGTTGGACCGCAAGGCCCTCTCAGATTAACCGGCAACACCAGCGCCCTCCGCCCCACATCAGCACAGCACCGATCCAGCATCCAGTGTGATGTTGTCGATCCCTATCCCCCGCCACCGGCGTCATGCCGGACAATGAAACACGCGCAACTATCACCCCCTCTAGTGTCATGCCGGACAAGCGCAGCGCCGATCCGGTATCCAGTGCGAGGTGAGCGAGCCCTATTCTCCCCACGGATGTCATACCGGACAAGGGGAGCGCAGCGAGCCGCTGATCCGGTATCCAGAGCCACAAGGCACGGCGGGTGGGACAGTCACTCGGCTGGATCCCGCATCGGGTGCGGGATGACGGTTTGCGATAGAGCGCAGGGTTGCCGGACAATGAAAC
>NZ_KE383919.1:0-293703 GCF_000422785.1 Pseudovibrio exalbescens DSM 16456 | reverse complement strand
ACGCGCGACCACCCTGCCCACTGGCGTCATGCCGGACAAGCCTAGCGCAGACCCGGAATCCAGTGCGAGGTGAGCGAGCCCTATTCTCCCCACGGGTGTCATGCCGGACAAGGGGAGCGCAGCGAGCCGCTGATCCGGTATCCAGAGCCAACGGGCACAGGGCAGGGGCTTGATGCCTTGGGTTACGCCGCTAGCAGGCAGTTTCAATCAGTTGGTCAAGGAAGCGACCGCATTTTTCCAGTTCGGAAATCCGGACAAACTCGTCAGGCTTGTGGGCCTGCTCGATGGAGCCGGGCCCGACAACCACTGTTGGCACGCCCAACATGGTCTGGAACAACCCGCCTTCGGTACCATAGGCCACCTTGGCAATGTCATTGCGTCCGGCAAGGCGTTTGGCCAAACTGGTAACAGGAGCATCCTCAGCCGTGTCCAGACCCGGAATCTCCGAATAGGGAATGAACTCGATATTCGCCTCCGGATGGGTCTGCCGCATTTCCGGCAGCAGCTCTTCCATGGCGTAGCGCTTGATCTCCTCAACGCAAGCCGCAAGGCTTTCTCGAGGCAAAACGCGGAACTCGAACATCAGTTCGCAGTGGTCCGGCACAATGTTCAGTGCTGTCCCGCCGCGCAACACACCGGTGTGAGCAGTAGAAAACGGCAGATCAAACAAATCGTCCCGCGGCCCATCGGCAAGTGCGCGCGCCATTTCCTCGATCTTCGTGACAAACCGCGCCGCATAATGCACCGCATTCACGCCATGTGGCGCGAGCGACGAATGGCAGGACAGCCCTGTAAATTCAACCCGGTAAGATGCTTTGGACTTGTGCGCCAGCACCACCTGCATGTCCGTTGGTTCGCCGACGAAGCAGGCCTCGGCCGGAACGCCCTTGTCCTTCAGCTCCTGCAACAGCGCACGCACACCAATGCAACCGACTTCCTCGTCATGTGAAAACGCGATGTGGAGTGGTTTTTTCAGTGGCGCTTTTACCATTTCCGGCACCTTTGCCAGACAACAGGCCAGAAAACCCTTCATGTCGCAGGCTCCGCGACCAAACAGTTTGCCGTCCCGTTCTGTCAGCGTGAACGGGTCCTGCGTCCAGTCCTGACCGTCCACGGGCACCACGTCCGTATGCCCGGACAGAATGTAACCCGCCTGATCCTGCGGCCCAATGGTAACGAACAGGTTGGCCTTTTCTCCCGTTTCATCAAATACCTTGAAGGGCGCCAGACCATGGCTTTTGAGATAAGCCTCCACCCAGTCGATCAACGGCAGGTTGGAACGGGCGCTTACGGTGTCGAAACTGACAAGTTTGGAAAGGATTTCTTGAGTATTCATAGGTTGTTATCCATTAAGACCGGCAGGGCTGGGGTCCTGCCGGGGCGTCGGGGCGGCAAGGGAAGGGCTTGCCGGGTTTGCAATCAGTCATTCCACAGCCACGCGGCGCCGCGAACGCCGGAGCTGTCGCCGTGTTTGGCCTTGCGGATGGGAACGTCGTATCCATCCGAAAAGATGTAGGGTCGCATGGCACTTGGCAAGTCCTCGTAGAGCTCGTCCAGATTAGACATTCCGCCACCCAGCACGAAGCAATCCGGGTCCAGAAAGTTGGCAACCATGGCCATGGCTCGGCCCAAACGACTTACGTAGCGGTCATAGGTCCCACGAGCCTGCGCATCCCCGTTGCGCATCAGCGCCACGATTTCCTTCCCCTTCAGCTTCGTCCCAGTGGTGTTTTCGTAATCCCATTGAAAGCCGGTTCCCGAGCACAGGAGATCAATTGGACTGTGCTGGCCCGTCCAGTTGGTTGGTCCGGGGTGCTCTTCTGGCCGCAGCCACGGCACCGAGGTGCTGCCCCATTCTCCGGCGATGCCATTGGCGCCGCGAACGGGCTTGCCGTTGATGGCGATTCCCGAGCCACAGCCCGTTCCGATGATGATGGCATGAACGATGCCAAAGCCGGCACCTGCGCCATCCGTGGCTTCCGAGACGGCCAGACAGTTTGCGTCGTTTTGAATGCGCACGGGCCGCGCCAGCGCTTGCTCCAGATCCTTGTCCAACGGCTTGCCATTCATCCAGGTCGAGTTGGCATTCTTGACCAGACCGGAAGACGGCGAGATCGAGCCAGGAATCCCAAGTCCGACAGAGCCGCGTTGCCCTGTTGCTTCCTCCGCCGCGGAAACCAGCCCGACCACCGCGTCGATACAGCCGCAATAATCGTCCCTCGGCGTGTCGACCCGTTTGCGGAACAGTTCCTCACCGTGATCGGACAGAGCGATGATTTCGATTTTTGTGCCACCCCAATCAAGTCCAAGTCTCATGGCCTGATGTCGCTCCCTGTTTGTTGGAGGCCCATCTCCTCCAAGTCGGCCATGAGGATATACGGGCAGCTGCGTGTTTCAATCACTCTACTGAAACAATCTGAGGTTTTGATCGAATTTCAAACAATATTTGATCTGCACCCGTTCCCTAGAAACACCGCTGCGCATGTATCGGGCTGTTGAAGGACCTTCTGCAGTAACGAGCGCAAAACATACGCGTTTCGTGCAAGCGAACGCAAAACGAACGCACGTGTGCGGCCAGCCGTTGTGCTGCATTGCAGATCCGTGGTGTCTTGTCGGATATCTGCGCAACTCGGGGCTGGTTATGGCGCTGCACGTGAGGGGGATAACTGCAGCGCGGCTGTCATTTCGGCGGTGGGTAACGAGGCGGAGGGAGCAGGGCTACCCTCTCTGGCGCACACTCTTGTTCTTGACCTCGGCCTTGTAACGGCGTTTCAGCGTCTCGTTCAGATCGGGCGCGGCAGCCACCAGCATGCGCGTGTAGGGGTGTTTGGGATGCTTGAACACCTGTTCTGTGGTGCCTTCCTCCACAATCCGCCCGCCGTTCATCACGATGACCCGATCCGTGATGGCCTGTACAACGGACAAATCGTGGCTGATGAACAGATAGGCTACACCCAGCCGGTCTCTTAAATCTGCAAGCAAATCAAGGATTTGAGCGCGTATGGATACATCGAGAGCCGACACCGGTTCGTCGGCAACAATCAGCTTGGGTTCAGTCACCAGTGCACGAGCAATGGCGATACGCTGGCGCTGCCCACCGGAAAACTCGTGCGGATACTTGTGACAGTCCCGCGCTTTCAGGCCAACGGATTCCAGCGCCTGTATCACGCGGTCGCGGCGCTCTTGGGGGCCGATTTCACCGCGCAGTAGGTGAAGTGGCTCAGCAACAGTCGTTTCGATGGTATGGCGCGGGTCGAAACTGCCGTAAGGGTCTTGAAAAACCGCCTGAATTCCGCGTTTCAGGGTTTTGCTTTCCTTGTGCGACAGCGTAAAGGGGTTCCGCCCAAGAAAGCTGATCACACCGGAACTGGGCTTCTCCAAACCCAAAACCGTGCGGGCCAGGGTGGACTTGCCGCATCCGCTTTCGCCCACCAGCCCGACAGATTCATGGGGCAGGATGCGCAGAGCGACATGGTTTACCGCCGTGTGGTACTGGCGTTTTTCAAAAAACGAGCGTTTGGGCAGGGGGTAGGTGCGCACCAGGTTTTCCACGCTCAGCAGCGGCGAGCTGTTTGCGTCGATGGATCGCTGCCGGGTCTTGGGAATGTGACTGGATGCCTCGACAAGCTCGCGGGAGTAGGGGTGCGACAGGGTGCGGAACAACTGGCCTGTCGGGCCGTGTTCAACGATCTGCCCATCCTTCATGATAGCCACGCGGTCCGCCATGTCTGCCACTACGGCAAGGTCATGGCTGATCAACAGAAGGGCCATCTGGTCCTTGCGCACAATGTCCTTCAAAAGCGCGAGAATCTGCGCCTGAATGGTCACATCCAGGGCTGTCGTCGGCTCGTCGGCAATCAGGAACTTGGGTTTGCAGGCGATCGCCATGGCAATGACGACCCTTTGCCGCTGACCGCCGGAAAGCTGGTGCGGGAACCGGTCCATCATCTGGTTGTCGCTTGGCAGGCCTACACGGCTCAGCACCTTGCGGGTGCGTTCCAGAGCGCGCTCCCGTGTCATCTTAAAGTGCCACAACAGGCCCTCACTGACCTGATCACCTATGGTTTTTGTTGGGTTCAGGGCGGTCATGGGCTCCTGAAAGACCATGGAAATGGAGCGGCCGCGAATGCGGCTCATGGTGCGCTCCCCTGCGTCAATCAACTCCTGTTTCTTGAAGCGGATCGAACCGCTTTGGGATGCGCCATCCGGCAGCAACTGCATGGACGCCAAGGCACTCATGGACTTGCCGGACCCGCTCTCCCCAACCAGTCCCAGAATCTCTCCCTTGGCGATGGACAGGTTCACCCTGTCGATGATGGGGGTCCCGTGAATGGACAGGCTCAGGTCTTTCATGGTGAACAGCGCCATCAGCGGATCCTCCGACGAAGTTTGGGATCCAGCAGGTCACGCAATCCATCCCCTAAAAGGTTGAAACCCAACACGCTTATGACAATAGCCAGCCCCGGATACAGGGCCAGTTGGGGGGCAAATGCCATCATCGTCTGGGATTCATTGAGCATGCGCCCCCAACTCGCCAGCGGAGGCTGAGGGCCGAGCCCGAGGTAAGACAGGCCGGCCTCCGCGAGAATGCCGAGCGATAACTGGATTGTTGCTTGAACGATCAGCAGATTGGCGATGTTGGGTAGAATGTGTTCCAGCGTGATGCGCAGGCCGCTCTTGCCTGACAATCGCGCGGCCAGCAGAAAATCGCGTCCCGCGAGCGCCAGAGCGCCGCCACGGGCAACCCGTGCGAAAACCGGAATGTTGAAGATCCCGATCGCAATGACTGCATTAACGGCGCCCGGACCCAACAGGGCCGTGATGAGAATGGCCGACAGAATGGCAGGAAACGCGAAAATCAGATCGTTTACGCGCATCACGACCTCTTCCACCAACCCGCGCCGCGTCGCTGCAATCAATCCCAGAGGAACACCAAACAACAGCCCGATTCCGACAGCGATCAACGCCACGATGATCGACGTGCGTGCACCCACCATCAGCATGGAAAGAATATCGCGCCCATATTGGTCCGTGCCCAGTAGGTGGCTCCAACTCGCCGGTTGCAGGCGGTCGGCGACATTCAGGTTGTCGATGGCATATGGTGTCCAGAACAGGCTGACCAGGCCCGCGAGCAGGATCAGCGTTGCAAGACATGCTCCGATCAGAAACGAGCGGCTTTTCCAGGCCCGGCGAAATGGATGTATGGGTGTGTCAAAGGTGTCCATACTTATCGCCCCCGCCGCAATCTTGGATCGACAGCCGCATAGGCCAGATCCACGATAAAGGTGATCGCAACCACCAGGGCCACAAGTACCATGACACCACTTTTCACGGTCATCAGGTCGCGCTGGGTTATGGCTTGAAAAATCAGACGCCCAAGTCCTGGTAAGTAAAACACGTTTTCGATGATCACCGTGCCGGCAATCAGGAATGAAAACTGCAGGCCGAGAATGGTCAGTACGGGGATCAACGCGTTGCGTACCCCATGGCGCCACAGTGTGACGCGGGCAGACAAGCCCTTCGCGCGCGCCGTACGGATGTAATCCTCGCTCATCACGTCAATGAGGGCGGAGCGCATGACCCGCGCCAGAATGGCCGCTTGGGGCAGCGCAAGCGCGATGGCAGGCAGGATGAGCGCTTGCAGAGCCGTAAAAAAGCCCGCATCCCATCCTGGAAAACCTCCGGAGGGTACCAGACGTAGCACGATGGCGAAAACATAAACCAGAAGGATCGCAAACCAGAAATTTGGAATGGCAATCCCAATCTGGGTCAGGCCCATGATACCAGTGTCCAGCGCACGCCCGCGAAAACGAGCTGCCATAATGCCAATGGGAAAGGCCAATGCCGTTGAAAGGGTCAGTGCAATGACAGCCAACGGCAGGCTCACCCATGCGCGCTCTGCCAAGAGTTCGGCTACTGGCACGTCATAGGTATAGCTGATACCGAAGTCGCCGCGGAACATGCCTGTAACCCATTCGAGGTAACGGGTCAGGGCCGGGGCATTCAGCCCCAATTCCGCCCGCAGGGCTTCAAGTGTATCCGGCTGTGCGTTGATGCCCAGCATCACCTGAGCCGGGTCACCGGGCAGTACTTCAAGCACTACGAAAACGACTATGCTTGCCGCCAAGAGTGTCAGTGTCAGGCCTAAAAGGCGCAGCACTCCGTAGGAGAACATGGGCAAACCATCGGCTTGAGGATCACGAACCGGCACGGGTACGATCACTAACCGCACCCTCACTGGCGTTGGAGGTATCCCATACGATGCCAAGATGCAATTTTCGCTGGCGTGTCGTGGGGATAAGGCCAGACGCACGCGATTTTTGGCACGTGCGTCTGCAAGGCTGTGTCAGTTCTTCCAATGCACTTTGGTAATGTCGTTGGCCTGAATAGGGGCATTCTCCCACAGCCCCTCAAGCTCGGCATTCCAGACACCTGTTTTGCCCAGTTGGAACAGGAAGACATTGACCGCATCAGCCGTAATCATTTCCTGCGCTTGTCGCATGAGGTCGTATCGTTTTTCCTTGTCCGTTTCCGCATTCAACGCAGAGATCAACTCTTTGAACTCCGGATTGTCGTAGTTGAAGTAGTAATCGTCGCGGGCGTAGATGCCGATGTCCATGGGCTCGGTATGGGAGACGATGGTGAAGTCATAGTTCTTTTCACGGAACACTTCGGTCAGCCATTGCGCCCATTCGAGCGGAACGATTTCCAGTTCAATGCCCACTTTTTGCAAGTCGGAACGGATCAACTCGCCGCCGCGACGGGCATACTGAGGGGGCGGCAGTTTGAGTGTCGCGGTGAAACCATCAGCAAACCCGGCTTCTGCGAGCAACTCCTTGGCCTTGTCAGGGTCAAACGGATAGGTTCCCGTAAGATCCGTGTAGGCTGGATGATGCGGAGCAAAGTGCGAACCGATTGGCGTACCACGTCCGAACATGGCTCCTTCAATCAATGCCTGCTTGTTGATCGCGTGCGAAATGGCCTGACGGACCAAAGCATTGGCCAAGGGGCCGTTGGCATTGTTCATGGCCAGAATGGTTTCGCCTTCAGTCGAGCCAACCGATACGGTGAAGCGTGGATCAGTTTCAAACTGCATCAGCGTTTCTGGAGCTGGGAAGTTGGGAAACGCATCCACATCTCCAGACATCATGGCGGCAAAAGCGGCATTGGGGTCCGCGATGATCTTGAACTGTGCCGCTTCCAAGGCCGCAGGCTCTCCCCAATAATCCTCAAAACGCTTGAGGCTGATTTCCTGCCCCTTGACCCAACGATCAAACGCGAACGGACCTGTGCCAACCGGTTGGGTCTTGTTGCTGTCGGCAGATTCCGGCGCAACGATCACCGCATCTCCCCAGCCCAGATTGAACAGGAAGCCGCCAACAGGGCGAGAAAGGACGACCTGAACCGTGTCAGGGGCCACCACTTCTACGCTCTCGATCGCTTCAAACAGTGGCTTTTGAGCGTTTGTGCTGTCAGCCGAACGGGCACGGTCCAGCGAAAACTTGACGTCTTCTGCGTTAAAGTCGGTCCCGTCGTGAAAGCGAACATCGTCTTGAAGCCGGAAGGTATATGTCAATCCATCCTCGGAAATCTCCCAGGATTTGGCCAGAGCCGGCAGTACTTCGCCGTTGGGACCGATGCGCGTCAGGCCCTCGAAAACATTGGCGTAGGTGACTTCGTCAATGGCCGCAGCGGCGCCTGCTGTCGGGTCAAGGTGCGGGGGTTCAAGAACAATCCCCAGAGAAACGTCCGTTTTTGTCTGCGCTGCCGATAGGGTTGCGCCAGCAAGGCCCATCGCAAGGGCAGTGCCTATTGCAAGCTTCGTGAAAGCCCGCAAGGTCTTGTGCGTGTTCATGTCCCCTCCTTGTCCTGCGGTTCCAAGCTGCAGCCCGCCTCAGGGGGCCAAAAGCAAACCGTGTAATGCATGCGCCATGACCTTGGCGCTGTCCATCATGTCTTCTATGACCACGAACTCGTCGGGTCTGTGGGCCATTTCCAATAGGCCCGGTCCATAGGCAATGCAATCGTGCAAATGCCCCAGCCGGGCAATGTGCTTCTGGTCATAGGTGCCCGGCGAGATGACCATTTCGGCAGGTCTTGAAAGCACCTGTTCGATGCCCTCTGCGACTGCTTTTACCACCGGTGCGTCTTTTTCCGTCATGGTTGGGATGACTTCAAGTAGGTCTTTGATCGTGTATCGAAAGTTTTCCCGTTCTTTGCTGAGATCTTCGAGTAGTGACACGACCTCCGCTTTCACCTCTGCAAGGTTTTCTTCGATCAGGTATCGCCGATCCAGCACGATCCGACAGCTGTCGGGTACACATGGCGAAGGCAGACCCTCATACGTTTCTGGCTGGCCACCATGAATGGAGTTGATATTGAGGGTGGATTGGCGTGCGCCTTCCGGAACAACAGGCATTTCAGTGCGCTTTGTAGCCAACTTGGGATAAAGGCGTTTTTCCAAGGCTTCGAGAAAGGCGCCCATGTGGCGAACCGCGCAATCACCCAGAAACGGCATGGACCCATGGGCGATGGAGCCATGGGTTTCCACTTCTCCCCACCAGACCCCGCGATGACCCAGACAGATCCTGTCCTTGTGCAAAGGTTCCGGGATGATGACGTGGTTCACCCGCGGTTTGGAAAAAAGCCCCTTCGCCGCCAAATAGGCCACCCCTCCCAAACCGCCGGACTCCTCGTCGACCGTGCCGGAAATCTCGATGGCGCCGGGAAAATCCGGGACACACTCCAAGAAAGCTTCCACCGCGATGATAGAGGCAGCAAGACCGCCTTTCATGTCACAGGCACCACGACCATACACTCGACCGTCACGAACCACACCGGAAAATGGATCCATGCTCCAGCCATCTCCGGCCTCCACGACGTCGATATGCGAGTTGAAATGGACACACACACCGGGCACCCGGCCTTCACGCCGTGCCACCACGTTCATGCGCGGATATCGATCCGAGTCTCCGGGCGTATCTTCGCCACGAATGTACTGAACGGAAAAACCGCGGCTGGCCAAACGTTCCCCAATGTATTGCGCACACGGCGCATAGGCCTCGCCGGGTGGGTTGATGGTGGGAAAGCGGATCAGGTCTTGTGTCAAGCTGACAAGATCCTCCCGTTTGCCAGAAATGCGATTGGCCAAGTCCCCCAACATGCCCATACCTCCGTAAAATAACTTATTCATCTTGCCGCAGACGGAGAAAGATGGAAAGACTGACTCTGCGTTGTTTGAGATGCCCTAGAAAAAACGAAATAATGCAGTTAGTTAAGTTTATTGAGACTGTTGAAGACACGCTAGGGACGTGGCTTTGACAGCTAATCGGTTTGATTGATGATCGGATTGACGCGGGTATGACAGCTATTATTCCAGCAATTTTGTCGGGTGGATTCGGATCTCGTCTGTGGCCCTTGTCGCGGCGTGCCCGGCCCAAGCAATTTCTGCCGTTGTTCGATGGTGAAAGTCTGTTTCAAAAAACTTGCAAACGAACTACCGGGGCGCAGTTCGAAGCCCCGATGGTCATTTCCAATCAGGACCACCGGTTTCTGATCGGCGAGCAATTGCAAGAGCTTGGTATGACGGCTCAATCCATCCTGCTGGAACCTGTGGGGCGCAACACGGCAGCCCCGGCTGCGTTGGCTGCACAGGTGGCTCTGGCACAGGATGCAGATGCGCTTGTGCTGCTGTTGCCGTCCGATCATATGATTGCTGATGAGAAGGCATTTCAACAGGCCGTCGAAACGGCCACTCCGGTTGCTGCTGCAGGTCACATTGTAACATTCGGAATAAAGCCCGACCTTGCGCATACCGGCTATGGATATATTAAATTTGTCCCCGCCGACGAAGCCGTGCTGTCCGTGGATCAGTTCGTTGAAAAGCCAAGCAAGCAACGGGCGGAACAGTTTCTGGAAGAAGGTACCTACCTATGGAATGCGGGCATTTTCATGTTCAGTGCCAAGGCAATGCGCGACAGTTTCCTGCGCCACGCACCGGAGATCTGGCAGGGGGTTGAGGTAGCGCGCATCAAGGCGCGCCAGGACCTGGACTTCCTGCGCTTGGACCCGCAGGCCTTTGAACAAGTCCCGAATATATCGCTCGATTATGCAATCATGGAAAAACAGGCGGGCATCTGTTGCGTTCCCATGGACCCGCAGTGGAACGATCTTGGTTCATGGCGGGCCATTTGGGAAACAATGCCCAAGGATGATGCGGGCAATACAGCCCTTAGTGAAGCCATTTTTGAAAACAGTACGGACTGTTTGGTGTACTCGGAAGATGCCTTGGTGAGCGTGCTGGGCCTTCAGGATGTAATAGTGGTGAACACCAAAGACGTCCTTTTGGTTGCAGCCAAGGATCAGGCCGAGGCTGTCAAGACCATTGTTGCCGAGTTGGATCGCGAAGGGCGCCCCGAAACGGTCCAGCACCGGCGCGCCTATCGACCATGGGGTTGGACCGAGGAAATCGCGCGAGGCGAGCGGTTTCGTGTCCAGTCCATGATGATCAAGCCGGGGCAGGGATTGACCATGCAACGCCATATCCACCGCGCCGAGCACTGGGTGGTGATGAGTGGAACCCTGGAAGTTTCCGTCAATGGCGAGACAAAATACGTAACGGAAAATGAATCCGTTTTCGTGCCCCTGGGGGCACCGCACAAACTGAAAAACCCCGGAATGATCGAGGTCCGTATGATCGAGGTTCAATCTGGCGCGGTTATTCATGACGAAGATATTTTGAGAGAGCCTGCCGAGGATGAAAACCGTGACTAGGGATCATCCGGCATGAAAAGCGTCACAAGAGGCTGCTAGACCCTTAGCAAACTCACTTCATACGAGGAGCTTAAATGTTCGAGAAACCTGCTGCCCAGTTGACCCCGAACACCTATGAGTTTGAAACAACCCCGCTGGTGAAACCTACCGGTTTCCGCGAATACGACGCGCGGTGGTTGTTTGAAAAAGAAATCAACCTGATGGGTATTCAGGCGCTGGGCATGGGATTGGGAACACTGGTTCATGAACTGGGTGTTCGCCCTGAAATCGTGACCGGCCACGATTTCCGTGGCTATTCCGCTTCCATCAAGATGGCATTGATCAATGGCCTTCTGGCTGCTGGCATGAAGGTGCATGACATTGGGTTGGCCATGTCGCCCATGGCCTATTTTGCACAGTTTGATCTGGATGTGCCGTGTGTGGCCATGGTTACCGCGTCTCACAATGACAACGGCTGGACCGGGGTGAAGATGGGGGCGAACCGCCCGTTGACATTCGGCCCGGATGAAATGGGACGACTGCGCGATATCGTGTTGGCCGGTGACTTCAAGACACCTGGCGGGGGGGCCTACCAGTTCCACACCGGCTTTGCTGAGCGTTACATCGCCGATCTGACAGATCGACCCAAGATGAAGCGCCCGATCAAGGCGGTTGTCGCCTGCGGGAACGGCACGGCAGGAGCGTTTGCGCCAAAGATCCTTGAAGCTCTGGGCGTTGATGTGATCCCGCTGGATTGTGATCTCGACCATACGTTTCCGAACTACAACCCTAACCCTGAAGACATGAAGATGCTGCATGCCATTCGGGACAAGGTGTTGGAAACAGGCGCAGAAGTAGGCCTGGGCTTTGATGGCGATGGCGACCGATGCGGGATCGTGGACAATGAGGGCGAAGAAATCTTCGCGGATAAGGTTGGCGTGATGCTGGCGCGCGATCTGTCTGCTCTGCATGACAATGCGCAATTTGTCGTGGATGTAAAATCAACGGGACTTTTCAACACTGATCCCGTGCTGCAGGCCAATGGCGCAAAAACTGATTATTTCAAAACCGGTCACTCCTATATCAAACGCCGTGTTACCGACCTGAACGCGCTCGCCGGCTTTGAAAAATCTGGCCACTACTTCTTCAACGCTCCTATTGGTCGTGGCTATGACGATGGGCTGGTATCTGCCATTGCCGTACTGGATATGATGGATCGGAACCCGGAGAAAACGGTTGCTGATCTTCGTCGTGCCCTTCCGAAAACATGGGGTTCACCAACAATGGCCCCCAAATGTTCGGATGAAGAAAAATATGCAGTCGTCGACAAGGTTGTCGAACGTTTCACGCGCATGAAGGAAGCAGGCGAACAAGTCGCTGGTCAGGCCATTGCCGAACTGATTACAGTCAACGGTGTTCGTGTGGTTGCCGAAGATGGAACATGGGGCTTGGTGCGCGCGTCCTCCAACAAGCCGGAACTGGTCGTCGTGGTTGAAAGCCCGGTTTCAGAGCAACGGCTGCGGGACATGTTCAAGGCCATTGATACGGTGTTGCGCGAAAACCCGGAGGTCGGCGAATACAATCAGACCCTGTAACGGGGTGTGACAAACGTCGCCAGATGAAAGCGCCGCCTCCGGACATCGGTGGCGGCGTTTTGCGTGGGAGGAACCGTGCGTCGGGGATCGGGCGGCAGACAACATAAAAGTGACGGTGTGCAGTGGACAAGGGCTCCGGTCAAATCTGGGTGGCCCCATATCGGTCTTCGTTTTCTGGCGGCAATGGCTTTGGCTGCGTGTGTTGTCGCTGCCTATATCGCCGTCATCGTTCCCGGTGCCTTTGAGACCGTCTGGAGCAATCTGCATAGATCATTTTCTCATGCTGAGGTTCAACCAGCAGGCAACACCAGCCCCCTGTCACGATTGCTGCAGAACCGGCAGTTGGCCCAGCCACAAGAGTTTCGCCGCCTGCTTCAACCAAACCCAGAAGAAGTGTGCAAGCGCTTCGGAAGGGAAGGCTTTGAAAACAAGGGATGGCGGCCCGTTACGTTGGGATCGGGGTATGGATGCAACAGCGATGCGCTTCAAATCAACAGGGCCCCGGTAGAAACAAGGCTCGAGGAAACCGGCACATCCGGATCCAACAATAGCGCGGAGGTGTTCTTCAGTGCCCGCGGTCAAGGCGCGGCTGACCTTGACTTGGTGCGTTTTCAGGTTACGGCCCACGACGAGAGACTGATCCGGCTTGCATCGCAGACTGTTCTGGTCGCGTTGAACAACGTCCTTTCCGACCTCGGGACCCAGATTCCGAAGGCGGCTGAACAGGCTTTTCTAAGCGGCGAGGCTTTGGACCGCGAGTTCGGTCAGATTCACTGGCGCATCCTTGTCTTGCCCAGGCCGTTGAAAACAACGGCTTCAACACAAGAGCAGGAGCGGGCGCCCATGCAACGTCATCTGATCCTGTCGCCGGTAGGGGAACGCTATCAACGTTCCCCGTTGTTTCCAAAGGGTCTTTAGCTGAGACCAGGCAAGGGAATGAAGTCTTCGGCATCACCCGGAACGCTATCGAAACGCTTGGAACGCCAATCCTCCTTGGCTTGCTCGATCCGTTCCTTGGAAGAGGATACGAAGTTCCACCAGATATGGCGAGGCCCGTCCATTGGTTCGCCGCCAAACAGCATGAGGCGCGCATCGTCGAGAGCCGTGACTGTCAGCGTGTCCCCCGCACGCAAGACCAACAGTTGTCCCGGCTCGAAAACATCGCCGTTGATTTCAATGCGGCCTTGAAGTGTATAAAGCGCCCGCTCTGGATGGGTGGGGTCAACCGGTAGCAAGGCACCTGCTGTCAGGCTGATGTCGGCGTAAAGGGTCTCACTTGCGGTTCGAACCGGGGAAGATTGGCCATAAAGCGACCCGGCAATCAAGCGAACCCGTTTGCTTTCATCTGTCAGGACAGGCATTTCTCCCGAACCGTAATGTTCGAAAGCGGGCGCCGTCTCCTCCATTGTCTTGGGCAAGGCGACCCAGCTCTGGATGCCGAACAGGCGGCGAGGTGTCCCGCGCAGTTCCGGGCGTTCACGCTCTGAGTGAACGATGCCCTGACCAGCAGTCATCCAGTTGAGTTCTTCAGGCTTTATGAGCATGTCACTGCCCAAACTGTCTCGGTGATAAACCTCACCCTCCAAAAGGTAGGTGACGGTTGAAAGGCCGATGTGGGGATGAGGGCGCACATCGATGCCTCCTCCCTGCAAAAACTCCGCGGGTCCCATTTGATCCCAGAATATGAAGGGACCAATCATCTGGCGCTGGCGAGAGGGTAGGGCACGGCGCACTTCGAAATTGCCAATGTCGTGGGCTCTTGGCACGATGACTTGCTCAATGGCGTTGATGCTGCTCTCATCGCCTGGAATTGGGTCGGGCTGGTTTGGCAAGGTCATGGCTTTGGTTTCCCTCTAATGCCGCAGGCAGGGCGGCGTTGCGCTGTTGGAACCAAAGATAAAGCAGCGGTCGCAGATTGAAAGTGAACACACAGTTCCTGAAAACGTGAACAATATAGCGATCTGAGGCCAATTGTTTATGTTTTTAGAAGAGCGCGCGGTGTTCTTGAACTTCTGCCACAATGAAATCACTCACCACTTTGATACGGCGCAGATTGCGTATGCTTTCATGCGTAAGCAACCAATAGCTGCGTTCGATCCTGTAATCCGGTAGCAAGGGTTTCAGGCTCGGATCTTGATTGGCGATGAAGGCGTGAAGGACCCCGATGCCGCCACCTGCACGTACTGCTTCGGTTTGAGCCAGAGCGCTGGCAAACTCCAGCGTCGAGCGCCAGTCCTTTGTGATCTCGCCGGTATAGTTGAGAGAGGATGTAAGGATCATGTCCTCCACATAACCGATCAGTCGATGATCCTTCAGGTCGCCGGGCGCAAGCGGCATGCCGTGCTGGGTCAAATAAGCCTCAGTGGCATAAAGCTGCAAGGAATAGTCCACGAGTTTGCGGGTAACAAGCCGACCGTGGCTTGGACGCCCAACGTTGATCGCAATGTCGGCTTCCCGTTTGGACAGGGAAAAGCTGCGGTGCAACGGTACCAACTGTAGCGTCAGCTCTGGATATTTCTGGCTGAGATATCTCAGACGAGGGGCCAGAAAGTTCACGCCGAATCCGTCAGGGGCGGCAATGCGAACTGTGCCTGCCACCTCTACATCGGTGCCTCCGATGGTGGTTTGCGCCTCTTGCATTTGCGCTTCCATCGCTTCGGCATACTCAAAAAAACGCTCGCCCTCTGCTGTCAAAGTGCAGCCCGTTGTGGAGCGCTCCAGCAACTTGGCCTTCAATGCCTCCTCCAGCGCTGAGACGCGGCGCGCCACAGTTGCATGGTTCAGGCCCAAACGCTGGGCAGCGGCGAGAATTTGTCCGTTGCGCGCGACACTCAGGAATACGCGTGTGTCATCCCAGTTCATCAGTGCGGTTGATCCTGTCAGCTACTTTAAAATATGCACAGCGGTTTCGTTTTATATCACGTTGAATTGCGGAGAATATAGTTCATTCTGATCATACGTAGAGTTTGGTAAGCTGGTGCTCAAAGTATTCAGCCTGAAGGGAACGGGAGGTAACCATGGAACTTGGGCATTTCGTCAATGGAGAGCGTGTGGCCGGAAAGTCGGGGCGCACAGGCAACATTTTCAATCCGGCAACGGGCGAGGTAATCGGTCAGGTGGCGCTGGCCAGTGCTGGTGAATTGCAAGAAGCGGTGGCCGTTGCGGAGAAAGCGCAGGTGGGCTGGGGGGCAACCAATCCTCAGCGCAGGGCGCGGGTTTTGATGCGTTTTGTCGACCTGCTGCACCGGGACATGGATAAACTCGCCGAAACGCTGTCAAAAGAACACGGCAAGACCTTGCCGGATGCGAAGGGGGATGTGATCCGCGGTCTTGAGGTTGCCGAGTTTTGTATCGGTGCGCCGCATCTTTTGAAAGGCGAGTTCACTGAGGGAGCGGGACCGGGGATCGACATGTACTCCATGCGTCAGCCGCTGGGTGTGGTCGCCGGCATTACGCCGTTCAACTTTCCGGCCATGATCCCGATGTGGAAGTTCTGCACGGCGATTTCTGCCGGAAATGCCTTCATACTCAAGCCGTCTGAACGAAACCCGACGGTGCCAATCATGCTGGCCGAGTTGATGATGGAGGCCGGATTGCCTGCAGGGGTATTGAATGTTGTAAACGGCGACAAGGAAGTCGTCGATGCCATTCTGGATGATCCGGTCATTCAAGCCGTAGGCTTTGTCGGCTCAACGCCCATCGCCGAATATGTGTATACCCGTGGCTGCGCTGCTGGAAAGCGCGTGCAGTGCTTTGGGGGAGCCAAGAACCATATGATCATCATGCCGGATGCGGATATGGATCAGGCGGTGGATGCGTTGGTCGGCGCCGGATATGGGGCTGCCGGTGAGCGTTGTATGGCCGTATCCGTGGCTGTCCCTGTTGGAGATGAGACCGCAGATCGCCTGGTTGAAAAACTGGCTCCGCGTGTGGAGGCGCTCAAGATCGGGCCCTATACAGCTGGTGATGATGTGGACTTCGGACCGGTCATTACGCCTGAGGCACTCACACGCATCAAGGGACTCGTCACAAGCGGTGTTGAGCAGGGTGCCAAGCTGGTTGTCGACGGACGTGACTTCAAGCTGCAAGGCTACGAAAACGGTAACTTCATGGGCGGATGCTTGTTCGATCATGTAACCAAGGACATGGACATCTACACCCAGGAGATTTTTGGGCCTGTTCTGTCCGTTGTGCGGGCAAAGACCTACGATCAGGCCATCGATCTGCCAATGAGTCATGAATACGGAAACGGCACAGCCATCTTCACCCGCGATGGTGACACGGCCCGTGATTTTACCAGCCGTATCAACGTAGGTATGGTGGGCGTGAATGTGCCCATTCCAGTGCCACTTGCCTATCACACTTTCGGTGGTTGGAAACGGTCTGGCTTTGGCGATCTCAATCAGCATGGGCCTGATGGTTTCAAGTTCTATACCCGCACCAAGACGGTAACGGCTCGCTGGCCGTCAGGTCTCAAGGACGGGGCAGATTTCTCCATTCCAACAATGAAGTAAATAGGTTATGGAAAGGCCGGGCCTCAAACGGCCCGGCTACTTTATAAGTAGTCCCTTGATGACCTTAGCGAGTAAAGCGCATGGTTTGTGACAGGTCCCTTGCAGCTGCCGGGATGGCGTCTTTCCATGCATTGAGGGCAGCCTCATCAGTTCGATGTTTGGGGCCACTGATACCAATTGCGGCAATGACCTTTCCGCCACCGTTGATCACGGGCGCTGCAATACAAACCAGACCGCTCTCCGCTTCCTCATTATCGATTGCCCAATAGGTCCGACGAATTTCCTTTAGCTCCTGCCTCAAGTCGGCCGCGGTGCAAAGGGTATTTTCTGTTAACCGGGTGTACGGCGCTTTTTCCAAATAGGCCTCCTGCATCTCGTCATCGGAAAATGCGAGGATGGCCTTACCCAAGGCCGTGCAATAGAGAGGTGCTTTGTGTCCGGCCTGCGCGGCCACGCGGATCGAGTACGGCGATTCGATCTGGTCCATGTAAAGCACGCTCTGTTCGGTAAGAATGCCGAGGTGAACGCTTTCCTTGAACTCGGCTGAAAGACGTTCCAGCGTGGGTCTGATGACAGCACCGAGCGAGAAGCTTTCCTCGTAGATCTTTCCCAATTCAAACAGTTTGATGCCGAGCGAATAGCGGGTCGTATCCGGATCCTGCATGATGAGACCATGGACTTGCATGGTCGCAAGAATTCCGTGAAGGGTACTCTTTTTTAGGTCAAGCGCCTGGCAAATATCCATGAGACGCGCATTGTTGCCATTCTCTGCAATGTAGTTGAGAATGTGAACGGCGCGATCGATTGATTGATTTGTCTTTTTCTGTTCCACGGTGCTGCGGTCTCATCTTATTAATAAAATAGAATTCAGCTGCTGTGTGCTCTACGTGCGTTCAGTGTTTGCAATGACGTCAAGCTGAAGTCGCCCCCACGACATGAGTGTGTAGCGGAAAGTATGAGATGTGCTTCTGGACTGTCAAATAAAACAGAAAAAGCAACAACTTCTACCGAAACTCAGTGAACATGAAGGTCAATTGGACAAGGAAATTGGGGGCTGGGGATCCGTGACGGACGCGTTGAGAGACAAGCGCTCGGAGTGACGCAGGCTAAAGGACAAAGCCGTGCTCATGAGGACAGACCTGCAACCGAAAAGCCGCAGTGCTCCCATGAGCCCCTTGATCAAGGCAAGAAGCCTCTGCCGCCTACACCAGCTTGCCTATGTATAGCCGGGGCCAAAACCCCGGCCTCCATCGCATGGTAAAAAGAGCGTTTTGCTTTATTCGGCGGCAAGAAGATTTGTGTTGTTGTTATCATCCAGCCGGGTATCACCTTGATATAGACGCCCGAACCGGTTGGACAGAAACGCATCAAGGGGGATTTGCTCTTGCTTGATAAAGCCGCGTTGAGGCAATACCCCATTGCGAACAAGATCAAGGCTGGCGCATACGCCCGCAGATGTCGTGATCTGAATCGCGCTCCAAAGGGTTCCATTGATCTGCGCCGCATGGATCTTGTTGAGATAGGACCTTTCTTCATGGCGACCTGCGATTTCCCCGGTCGCTGTGATGAACACCATCACGAAATCCTGCCGAGTAGTAGCGAGTGCGGTTTCCATGACGTCCTTTAGAAGATCTCGCCGCTGTTTGAGGCCAAGATCCTCCAGCAGCATGGCAATTATATCGCGGTGACCGGGATAGCGGATGCTCAAGTAGCGCAGCGACTGTACCTTACCGCTCAGGGTTTCGTGCAAGGAGCCCAGGCCGCCTGAAGTGTTGAAGGCTTCAAATTCTGCCCCTTCAAGCGAAAAGGTCTCCAGCCCTTCCAGGGGCGCGACTTCCACTGGTTTGCCGTCCTCAATGGCGAGGCAAGGGTTGCAGTACTCATTGATCAATCCCTCGGTTGACCAGGTGAGGTTATATTTCAACCGATTGGTGGGATAACGGGGCAGTGCGCCAACGCGAAGACGCAGGTTGTCAAGCTTGTCGAATTGCTGCGCCAGATCATGGGCTGCGATGGAGACAAACCCTGGTGCCAGTCCGCACTGCGGGGCAAATACGGTTTCACTTTCAGCAGCAAGGCGATGAACGGCTTGCGTTGAGGCGACATCTTCAGTCAGATCGAAATAGTGAGTGCGTGCCTTCTTGGCCGCCTCAGCAATGACGGGTGTCAGAAAAAACGGCGCTGCTGAGATCACGGCGTCCAGAGGTTCCAGTGCTTTGGTCAGCGTGGTTTCGTCACTCACGTCCAGACACTGAGTCTCGGCGTTTCCAACTCGATCAAGAGCAGCTTGATCCCGGTCGAGAATGATCACCGAATAGTCGTCGGTTTGTGCCAGAAGATCCGCAAGCGCAACGCCAATCTTGCCTGCCCCGATTATTCCGATTTTCCATGTCGTCATATGAGCCCTCCACTCCAATGCCTATTGCAACAGTGTACGTGGGAGTGCTTACGATTTTGAGAGCGCAAACTGACGGATTAACGGTGATATCCGTCAATATAACTCATATTTCGTCAATATAACGAATAATGGCCCACGCTACGATGGCGTGTGAGTGGGGCACCCGAATCCATAGCAAGAGATTACAGCACGGGGCTCAACGGATTGGTCGATGTGATCGGTTTTTGCCGTTCAAACTTCTTGGAGAGGACAATGGATGAGCGGGAGCGCAATACACCGGGAATTTCGGCGATCTCATCCAGAATGTCATCAAGTTCTTCAAGGCGGCTAGGCTCGACTATGAGAAACAGGTCAAACTCACCAGAAATAGTATAGCACACCCGTATTTCCGGATAGGATTCCAACTGTTTGACCAGGGTCTTGGATTGCTGCTGCGCTACAGAGAGCATGACAACCGCTTGAACCTGCTGTCCTGCGTGAACATCACCCAAAATGGCGGTATAGCCAGAAATGACGCCTGTGCGTTCCAGTCGGGTTATGCGTTCCTGTACAGTGGAGCGGGCAACATTCAGCCGGCGCGAAATGGCAGATACCGGTTCGCGAGCATTGGCTTGAAGGATGGATATGAGTTTACGGTCGAGGTCGTCTTTTAGGTCGGGCATCAGCGATCAGTCCTTTTCCGGCAATATAACCGAGATGCCGTGATTTTGTCAGAGGTCTGCTGACAACTCTGACAAAATCACACAGGAAACTGAAACCCGTTAAGAGGACCCGAGACTGTTGAGGATGTCGTCTTCCGTGATCGTGCCGATGACACGTCCTTTCTCGACAACACTCAGGTGGCCCGTAGCCGCCTTCTTGACCTCAATGACCTCGCGCAAGGAGAGGGTTGCATCCACTTGTCGAGCAGATTTGGCAGCCTGTTCGTCCGGTCCGGCATCCGCTATCGCAGTCATGATGTCCTTCGCGCGAAGGACGTGCAGCGGGTTCATGTGAGAAACGAAGTTTGCCACATATTGATCTGCGGGCTTGGTTACGATCTCTTGTGGTGTGCCGATCTGTACCACATGCCCACCTTCCATGATGGCGATCCGGTTACCAAGCTTGGCAGCCTCATCCAGATCGTGACTCACGAAAACGATGGTTTTGTTGAGCTGTTGTTGCAGCTCCAACAGTTCGTCCTGCAGGTGGGCGCGGATAAGGGGATCAAGCGCTGAAAATGGCTCGTCCATCAACAAAATGGGAGCATCCGTTGCAAAGGCCCGGGCCAGTCCCACTCGTTGCTGCATGCCGCCTGATAGCTCATGCACATACTTGTCAGCGTACTCCTTGAGACCGACAAGCTCCAACTGTCTGTCGACCAGTTCCCGCCGGCGTGCCCCTGATATACCGGAAAGCTCCAGCCCAAAGCCAATGTTGCTGCGCACAGTGCGCCATGGCAAAAGCCCAAACTGCTGGAAAACCATGGCTACGCTCTGTCGGCGCAACTTGCGCAGCTCTTGCTGGCTGCAGGTTGCCGGATTGATGTACTCAGTGCCGTTGGAAACCTGTACCGCGCCGCGGCTGATCGGATTGAGCCCGTTGATCGCACGCAGGAGCGTGGATTTACCCGAACCCGACAGGCCCATCAAAACCAGTAGTTCGCCTTGTTGAATGTCAAAGCTTGCATCAGCCACGCCAACCAACTGACCAGTTTGCTTGAGTATTTCCTCACGCGACAGTTTTTGGTCGACAAGATCGAGCGCTTTGTCAGGATGATTGCCAAATACAATGGAGACGTTCTCAAAGGAGATCGCAGTTGTTTCGTTGTGATCTCTCATTTTACTTGTCCGCCTCCATTGTTTGGTTTGTTCTGAAGAAACGATCCAGAATGATGGCAACCAGTACAATTGCAGTACCGACTTCAAAGCCCTTGGCGATGTTGACGGTGTTAAGTGCCCGCAAGGTCGGTACGCCCAAGCCGTCTGCGCCAACAAGAGCCGCAATGACAACCATTGAGAGGGACAGCATGATGGTTTGCGTCAGGCCGGCCATGATGCTTGGCGTGGCGTAGGGCAGCTCGATCTTGAACAGCTTTTGCCAATAGGTGGCGCCGAACGCTTCTCCAGCTTCCAATAAATGTTTTGGCGTGGAGGCGACGCCGAGCTGGGTCAAGCGAATGGGAGCAGGCAAGGCAAATACAACGGTCGAGATCAAGCCAGGCACAACACCAAGGCCAAACAGGATCAGCGCCGGAATAAGATAAACAAAGGTCGGGATGGTCTGCATCAGGTCCAACACCGGCCGAACCCACTCAAAAAAGCGCGGGTGATGGGCGCTGTAAACACCAATGGGAACGCCAATAAGCATACAGATAAAGGCGGAGCAGAGCACCAAAGCCAGTGTTTCTGTCGTTTCTGCCCAATACCCCTGATTGATGATCAGGAGAAGGCTAAGTGTGACGAACAGGGTGAAGCCAATCGTACGGCGCACGGCATAGGCCAGCGCGGCAGCAATGGCGACGATGACAAGTGGATGTGGTGTGGTCAATGCCCATAGAACAGCATCAATCATGGCTTCAATGCCAATGGCGATGCCATCAAATACGGCTGTGGCATTATCGGTAAGCCAGTCCACGGCCCATTTGGCCCACGTGCCAATGGGAAGTTTGTGGTCGGTCAGCCAGTCCACGCGAATACCTCGATTCTAGACTTTGTTTTTGAGCTCAAAGAGCTGTGCTTTGGCGGGGGCAAGGAAATCGCCCCCGCGCGAAAAGCCGATGTGCAACGGCTTACTCAGAAAAAGCGTTTTTAGCGACAACGAGACCGTCTTCACCGTCGAAGGTGGTCACGCCGTCCAGCCACGCATCCAGCGCTTCCGGGTTGGCTTCAAGCCACTCACGTGCCGCTGTTTTGGGTTCGGTGCCATCATTCAAGATGGCGTTCATCAGTTCATTCTCCATTTCGAGAGAGAACTTCAACTGGGTCAGGAACTTGCCAACGTTGGCGCATTCTTCGGTGTAACCGGCACGCACGTTGGTGCGAACGTCGGCACCGCCATAATTCGGGCCAAAGTAGTCGTCGCCACCGGAAAGATACTCAAGTTCGAAATTGCTGTTCATTGGGTGCGGCGCCCAGCCGAGGAACACAATGGGCTTTTCACGGCGCACGGCGCGGGCGACCTGCGACAGCATGCCGGCTTCCGAGGATTCAACCAGTTCGAAGCCTTCCAGATCGAAGGCGTTGCTCTCGATCATGTTCAGGATCAAGCGGTTGCCGTCGTTACCCGCTTCAATGCCAAAGATTTCGCCGTCCAGCTCATCTTTGAACTTGGCGATGTCGCCGAAAGACTGCAGGCCAGCATCGTAGGTATACTTGGGTACCGCGAGCGTATACTTGGCACCAGTCAGATTGGTTGCGATGGTTTCAACCGTACCAGCTTCGCTATATGCGGCGATATCGGCTTCCATGGTTGGCATCCAGTTGCCTAGGAATACGTCGAGGTCATTGTTGGCCAGAGAGGCGTAAGTCACTGGAACAGAAAGAACTTTTACTTCTGGCTCGTAACCCAGAGCTTCAAGCACGACGGAGGCTGTGGCAGTGGTGGCGGTAATGTCCGTCCAACCTACATCAGAAAACCGGACCGTCTTGCAGGTGTCCGGTTCTTGTGCAGTCGCGATGCCGGCGCTAAGTAGTAGTGCCAATGTAGAGCCTAGGGTGACAAGTTTTGTTGTCCCAGTAAAAGGCATGTAAATCCCCTTTATTCAAGTTTTCAATTCCGAGATGCTGCATTCTACAAGAAAGAATTGATCTTTTTTATGTATGCATCCGGTCAATTGATATGCGTTCTGTGATCGCCCCCTAAGCTATTAGGCGGTGTCTCAATTGATATCAAGGGGAAACCCTGTCAAAAAAATACGCTTAATCCGAAATCAATACTTTTCAATCGCTCCAAGGTACTCTAAAAGAGGGAAAATATTGATTGAGTGTTCAATTAATTTTCTTGTGGGTAAGGGGAATTTGGTATGAAGCGGGCACAAACGATCGAGGAAAGAAAGTCATCGATAATCGATGCGACGATCTTCGTCATCCATGACCGCGGTTATTCCGAGGCTACAATGGCCCAGATCGCCAAACGGGCGGGTGTCTCGACAGGCCTGCCGCATCACTATTTCGGCTCAAAGGCGTTGTTGCTGAATGCGACAATGGTCAAGCTTTTGAAGGACCTTTCGGTGCAGACACGAGCGCAGATGAAAGGCCTTTCGCACCCGGAAGAGCGGGTCAAGGCGATCGTTGCGGCCAGTTTCAGCCAGGAGCAGTTTCGACCGGAAGTGATTTCAGCGTGGCTGGCGTTTTACGTGCAGGCGCGCACGGAACAAGCAACCCGGCGATTGCTGCGCATCTACCACAGCCGATTGATCTCGAACCTTGTCCATGAGTTCAGCGGTCTGGCTCCCCGTCCGGAAGCGATACGAAGTGCCCGCTCCACGGCTGCCTTGATTGATGGGCTCTGGCTGCAAATGGCGTTGGCAGGCGACAATCCCAGTCCCTCACAAGCCATGGAAATCGCGCTCCATCACGTGGACCTCACCGTCAAAGCCGAAAAGGCGCTGGTGTGACACTGAACGCTTGCTAGAAGAAGAAAGAAAAATGACACCTGATTTTATCATAGTCGGGGCTGGTTCTGCTGGCTGTGCATTGGCGAACCGCCTCTCGGAAGATCCGAAAAACCGTGTTGTGCTTCTGGAAAGAGGAGGGACCGATGCTGGTCCTTTCATTCAGATGCCAGCCGCCTTGTCCTATCCCATGAACATGTCGATCTATGATTGGGGCTACAAATCCGAACCCGAACCCAACCTGGATGGACGGCAGGTTGTAACCCCGCGCGGTAAGGTGATGGGGGGCTCTTCCTCGATCAACGGCATGGTGTATGTACGTGGTCACGCACGTGATTTTGATACTTGGGCGCAAATGGGCGCACGTGGCTGGTCCTATGCTGATGTGTTGCCGTATTACCAGCGCATGGAAAACGCTCATGCCGGTGATGAGGGATGGCGTGGCCGAAACGGCCCTGTGCATGTAAGCCGCGGTGAGCGGTGGAGCCCGCTTTTTGATGCTTTTATCAAGGCAGGCGCGCAGGCTGGATATGAGACGACCGAGGACTACAACGGGTACAAGCAGGAAGGTTTCGGCGAGATGGAAATGACCGTTTACAACGGTCGTCGCTGGTCTGCTGCCAACGCCTATCTCAAGCCCGCCAAAAATCGGGAAAACCTGACGGTTATTTCCGGTGCCCTGACACAGCGCATCTTGTTTGAAGGCAAACGTGCGGTGGGCATCGAGTACCTGAAAGGTGGAGAGCTCAAGCAGATCCGTTGTTCGCGTGAAGTGATCGTTTCCGCATCTTCCATCAACTCTCCGCAATTGTTGATGGTGTCAGGCATTGGTGATGCAGAACATCTGGCTGAAATGGGCATTGAGCCACTTGTCGACCGAAAGGGAGTGGGGCAGAATCTTCAGGACCATCTGGAACTCTATATCCAGCAGGCCTGTACCAAACCCATCACCTTGTACAAATACTGGAACCTGTTTTCCAAGGCACTGATTGGCGCTCAATGGCTGTTCACCAAGACCGGCAAGGGCGCGTCCAACCATTTTGAAACCTGTGCCTTCATCAGGTCGCGAGCCGGGATTGAGTATCCGGATATCCAGTTCCATTTTCTGCCGTTTGCAGTGCGCTATGATGGAAAGGCCGCTGCCGAAGGTCATGGCTTCCAGGCGCATGTGGGGCCCATGCGTTCCAAGAGCCGCGGTGCGGTTACCCTGCGCTCCGGCAATCCGCTGGATCCTCCAAAAGTGTTGTTCAACTACATGAGCCATCCGGATGATTGGGATGAGTTCCGGCAGTGTATTCGTCTCACGCGGGAAATTTTCGCGCAGGAAGCGTTTGCCCCGTTCCGTGGCAAGGAGATCCAACCGGGTGCTCATGTCCAGAGCGATGATGAACTGGATGCTTTCATTCGTGAACATGCCGAGAGTGCCTATCATCCATGTGGTACGTGTCGGATGGGTTCGCCAGATGATCCCTTGGCCGTTGTGGATCCGGAATGCCGTGTGATTGGTGTTGAAGGGTTGCGGGTTGCAGACAGCTCCATCTTTCCCCAGATCACCAACGGCAACCTGAATGCACCTTCCATGATGGTCGGCGAAAAGGCAGCGGATCACATTCTGGGCAAGGAGCGTCTTGCTCCGGTGAACGATGAGCCGTGGATCAATCCCAACTGGAAAACGCAGCAACGCTAACGCAAGGGACACACACCATGACAAACTCGAAAGCAGAACACATGAGCGTTCAGCCAGCTGGTTCGCATTTCATTCACGGCGCCTACGTGGAAGACGCCGCTGGTGCGGCTATCCTGTCGCTCAACCCTGCAACTCAGCAGGAGATCGCCCGCGTTCATTCCGCCACACCAGAACTTTTTGAAAAAGCGGTTGAAAGCGCGCGCAAGGGGTTCGCGCAGTGGAAAAAAACCAGCCCGAGCGAGCGAGCCGAAGTGTTGCGCAAGGCCGCCCAGATCATGCGCGAGCGGAATCATGAGTTGTCGGTGCTCGAAACGCTCGATACCGGCAAACCTCTTCAGGAAACGTTGGTGGCGGACGCAGCCTCGGGGGCAGAAGCTCTTGCCTATTTTGCCAGCATTGCGGCAACGGCCAATGGCGAGCACATTAATCTGGGGGCGTCCTTTGCCATGACAAAGCGAGAGCCTCTTGGCATCTGTTTGGGGATCGGCGCATGGAACTACCCCATTCAGATTGCGTGCTGGAAAGCCGCGCCCGCACTGGCTGCAGGCAATGCGATGATTTTCAAACCCTCGGAGGTTACTGTTCTGACGGCGTTGAAGCTGGCGGAAATCCTCAAGGAAGCGGGCTTGCCCGATGGCGTGTTTAACGTTGTGCAGGGCGACAGGGACGCAGCTGCGCGGATGGTGACCCATCCAGCCATCGACAAGGTGTCGCTGACCGGGTCTGTACCTACAGGCCGTGTGATTGCCCAGAATGCCAGCGCGTCTTTGAAGCATATGAGCCTTGAACTCGGCGGCAAATCACCGATTGTCATTTTTGAAGATGCTGAAATCGACAATGCCGTGGCCGCAGCCATGAACGGCAACTTCTATTCGTCGGGCCAGATATGTTCAAATGGAACCCGCGTTTTTGTTCACTCCAGCATTCTGGACAGGTTTTTGGACCGCCTTGTCGCCCGCACAAAGGGTATCAAGATGGGAGACCCGCTGGACGAAGCGACACAAATGGGACCGCTTGTTTCCCGCATGCAGTATGACAAGACGCTCGACTACATCCGTATAGGACAGGAAGAAGGCGCAACGCTTTACTATGGCGGCAACACGCCTGAAGTGGCCGAGTGTCCCAATGGACTGTTTGTTGAACCCACGATTTTCACGGACGTAAAGGACACAATGCGCATTGCGCGGGAAGAGATTTTTGGCCCGGTCATGTCTGTGCTGTCTTTTGACGGGGAGGATGAGGTCATCGCCCGTGCCAATGACACGGAGTTTGGCTTGGCTGCCGGTGTCTTTACCAGCGATCTCAAGCGTGCCTATCGGGTCATCGATCAGATCCAGGCGGGTACGTGCTGGATCAACAACTACAACTTGACCCCACTGGAAATGCCTTTTGGTGGTTTCAAGCAATCTGGTATCGGTCGCGAAAATGGTCATTGGGCGCTGGATCAGTATTCGCAGGTCAAAAGCATCTATGTGGAAATGGGAGATGTGGAAGCGGGCTGGTAACAAACGCTTGGCCCACACCCTGAACAAACGGCGCGGCAGATCTTCTGCCGCGCCGTTTTCGGATCAGGTTTTTGTTGTGCTCGGCACACTCTCGATTTAGAAGAAGCATCTGACGCGAGGCCCGTTTTGGGGACAGCCAGACTGTCGCCCAATAAAGAAAGCCAGCACAAACAATCACCGGAAATGATAGGCGGAGCTCAGCGGTGGCTGATGGCTGAACCTGTCCCATAGGCTGCGTATGACGGATACCACGACGCTTTACGATATCAACACGCCCGTTTTCTCGGTCGCGCCCATGCTGGATTGGACGGATCGGCATTGCCGGTCCTACCATCGCATCTTGTCGCGCCGGACGTTGCTTTATACCGAAATGATTACAACGGGGGCGCTCATTCACGGGGATCGCGCTCGTCATCTGAACTTCAACGCAGGTGAACACCCGGTTGCGTGCCAATTGGGTGGATCAGACCCTGACGCGCTGGCAGATGCGGCACGGATGGTTGAGGACTGGGGCTATGATGAGGTCAATCTCAACGTGGGGTGTCCCTCGGATCGAGTGCAAAACGGCCGCTTTGGTGCGTGTCTCATGCTGGAACCTCAGTTGGTTGGCGAGTGTATCGCGGCCATGAAGAACGCGGTTTCCATTCCAGTGACCACGAAATGTCGGATTGGGGTGGACGAACAGGATCCCGAAGAGGCACTGGACGCCTTGGTTTCGGCTGTTCTCAAAGCGGGCACGGATGCAATCTGGGTCCACGCCAGAAAGGCGTGGCTACAAGGACTAAGCCCAAAAGAAAACCGAGATGTGCCGCCGTTGGATTATGAACTGGTCTACCGGCTCAAGCAGCGGCACCCAAAGGTGTTCATCGGCATTAACGGCGGTGTTGCAACACTCTCTGAAACGCAGGAGCATCTGCGTCACGTCAACGGCGTGATGATGGGCCGGGCAGCTTATCACTCGCCCATGCAGCTTGCCGGGGTCGATCGTTTGATCTTTGGTGATCCGAAAGACGATATTGATGCGCGTGAAGCAGTTGAGGCATTTATTCCATACATCGAGTCGGAGTTGGCCGAAGGGACAAAGCTGTCCCAGATTACCCGTCATATGCTGGGAACCTATCAAGGCGTGCCGGGTGCGCGCCATTTCCGGCGTATCATGACGACAGAAGCGGTGAAACCGGGGGCTGGTATCGAGGTGGTACATCAGGCTCTGGCTGCCGTTCACGGTTCGGTTTCGGGCGGTTTCGGCGCTGATGAGCCTGAAGCTGCGGGAGCGCCGACTCTTTAAGATCACAAGTGGGCCAGGGCAAGCTGCTCTACAGACGGGGAAAGATTGGGTCATGGTACATTTTTCGGGTGAGCTGCTGCCGTTGGTGGCCGCGCTGGTTGCTGCGGGCGGTGTGGCTGGTTTCATGGCCGGTCTTTTTGGTATCGGTGGCGGAGCCATTCTTGTGCCTGTTTTGTTGTCAGTCCTCATTCCGGCCGGTGTGGATCCGTCCATTGCCATGCATGTGTCTGTGGCAACATCGCTGGGTGTGATTGTCCCTACATCGTTGCGCTCGTTTTTTGCACATCGGGCGCGTGGCGCCGTCGACCATCAATTGCTTACCAGTTGGGCGCTTGCTGTTCCTGCCGGTGTCATGCTGGCGTCTTGGGTTGCTTCATGGATTTCGGGCGATGGCTTGAAGCTCGTGTTCATGGGCATAGCCTTCATGGTGGCCATGCGCATGCTCTTCAATCGCGAGAGCTGGCGCCTAGGTGATGACATTCCCGGCAATCCGCTGCGCACACTCATCGGTGTTTGCATCGGGTTTTTCAGCACGCTTATGGGAATTGGGGGTGGTGTCATGACCAATACCTTCATGACACTGTTCAATCGGTCTATCCATCAAGCCGTGGCAACCTCCTCTGGGGTTGGCGTCTTGATTTCCATCCCCGGCGTCATCGGAATGATGATTGCGGGATGGGGCGATCCCGACTTGCCACCACTGTCGGTGGGCTATGTCAATCTGTTGGCTGTTCTCATCATCATTCCCCTGTCCATTGCGATGGCACCTGTAGGCGCAAAGGTGGCGCACTTCATGAAGCGCCGTCACCTGGAAATCGCCTTTGGGATCTTCCTGCTGGTGGTATGTGCCCGGTTTGCATACAGCCTGCTGTGATGCCGGGGGCTAGTGCGGGCGCGGTGTCAGGATCATTCGATCGCCTTCAACACGAATGCCGCTAAACCGATCCAGCGTGCTCATGCCCAACAGGCTGTCATTCAACATGCCGGCCTGAGCAACGAAGGCCCGCGCTTCATTCAGGGCAATGTCATTGATGCGAAGCTCCGAAATGCGCACGGGGGCAACATAGCCAATGCCATTGGCGGTCTCCACCGGAACACGGTAGCTCAACTGATCAACGGGAAAGCCGGCGCTACGCGCATCTTCTTGGGTCAAGGTGATGTGTGAGGCGCCTGTATCCACCAGAAAGGGCAGAGTGGTGCCATTGACCTGCGCATTCAACATAAACTGGCCATTGCCGGCACGAGCGATGGCAATCTCTCCGCCTGCCATGGAAACAGCATGGCCGGGAACGAGTTCTGCCAGAATGCGATCCTTGATCACCGAAAACTCGTGACGGTACGCATAAAGCGCTACCAGAAGCAGAGCCAACCCACCCCAGAAAACAGTCGCCTTGAGTACCTCACCACCGGCAGGTCGCCGGGCCAGTAGTCCAGCGCTGACAAGAAGCAGCACACTCAAGAGCGCCACCATTTGGGGGCCGATCTGTTGCAACTCGGATGAATGGAAATCCGGTCCCATCAAATAACCGGAAACCACACCCACAGCCATGGCGCCCAGCAATAAAAACAGCCCAATCCTTACCATGACTGCCCTGTGTCCTCCGTGTTCGCGTCGTTTTTGCGGCGCCGCTCCACGGCGGCCATGGTGCGCCGTTTTTCCTCATCGTTCATGACAGACCATGTGGCGATTTCGTCCAGAGTGCGCAAGCAACCCGTGCACAGGTTCGATTGTGGGTCGATCTGACAAATCTTGATGCAGGGACTGGCAACCGAGGTTTCCATGCGAGCCTGTCTTTCTGATGTGGTTAGTTGGCGTTGGCCGGGACAACCGCACGTGTTTGCCCGGCGCGTGCAATGGAACGAGGCACGGTGATGACGACGCTCGCCGCATTGCCGATAAAACTCCCAAGATCCCGACCGGCGGCACCAATCGACTGTGCAAATCCGGTTTCGCGATCCTCATCTCTGTCGATTTGTTGCGAAACTGCGCTTGCTACCTGCGGGATTTGCGTTGCCAAATCCGCAAACTTGTTATGATTGGCAGCATCGCTGGCTTCGATATTCGTCAGGTCCAAGACGATCACACCAAGTTCCGCCAGTTGTTCATTGTCCGCGTAAGATCCGACCCGCCCGCGCCCACCGGCAATCGTTCCCGAAATACCGAGAGCCCGATCGTCTTGTGAGGTAAGGACCACAAACGGATTGTTGGGCTGCTTCAATATTTCCATATGGTGTTGGAAGACATCCACGTCCACATCCGGGGCGGCCAATACGACCGTCACGTCTGGATCATTGATGATGCTGTTGCCGGATAACTCCATCTGGCGCAGGGTTTCCAGCAAGGCCCAGTTGCCAAGTGAATGGGCCATGATGACAATTTGATCTGGATTCTCGGCAGCAACATCGACCAGCAGGCGCTCCAGCGCATTGCGGGCAATCGTAGCGCTGTTGGTGTCGTAAATGTAGCCGGTCACGTCTCCGATGGAGGCCCAGGTGAACAGGATCGGCACGCCCTGATAACCTGAGTCGTGTGTAAATTGGGCAAAGCGGAAAACAGCTTCCGCGAACAGCGTGTTGTAGCCGTGAATGAAAATCATCACATTTCGTTGGCCCTTGGGCTCCGCCGCAAGTTTACTGCTCAGATCCTTCCGAAAGGCAGCGTTTCCGTCAATGAAGTCAGCCGATCGTACTACGAACTGTGTTTGCGGATCTCCCGGCGGTGGATTGGGAAGTGTTACGCGGCCCGGTTTGTGGCTTGGCGGGATCGAGACGGTGGCTTGGGCGTAATCTGTTTGACCGTTTCGTTGTACCCCAAACAGAGTGTTTGGTTCCTTGGATCGGGTCCGTGTCGTTGCGATCAACATGCTGACTTCTTGAGCGCCCTCCGCCGGGGTCAGAGCCACTTCCATGGCTCCTGTTCTTGGCCGCGCTGTGCACCCGGCAACGAGCATGACCAACACAACCGTCAAAACGGGCCTAATGCGGATCTGATCCAGTAGGTGCCTCACAAGGTTGCCTTTCCCATCATCATCCCGAATTGTTGAGGGACTGAATGCTTGCGTCACCCCGGATTTGTCGCGGGATGGTCTCTCCTCCACAGCATCTACATGATTCTGCGATAGTGCTATGAAAGCTCACAGAAGAAACAGTCCGAAAAGAAATGCAAGGCTTGCAATTTGCTGGAGGGCTCCAAGCACATCGCCGCTCATGCCGCCGATTTTGCGGCGGGCCAGAAGTACCAGACCATAAGCCATTGCTGCGGAGACCAGACCCGCAATCATACCGGAAAGGGGCGCTACAACTAACGTCGTGACAAGCGTAAGAAAGAGAGCGCTTAAAACGGCCCAAATCGCGGCCTCCCAATCTGGTAACCCGAAGCGTTGCCCCAGCCCGCCCGGGTTGGCAGAGGGTTGGCTGTTCCATGCTATGACCATGAAGCACCGGGCCAATGCCTCCGAAGTGATATAGAGCACGGCAGCCACAAACGCTCCGAACGCATCCAATGCTTGTGCGAGCAGTGCGATGCGCAGGAGAACGGTCAACATCATGCCCAGTGCGCCAAAAGTGCCGATGCGACTGTCATGCATGATGAGGAGACGCTTTTCTCGGGTGTGGCCGCCAAAAAAACCATCAAACACATCCGTCAGGCCATCTTCATGCAGACAACCGGTCAGAATCGCCGTCAGCGCAACACAAGAAGTTGCCACGACCAAGTCAGGCAGATCCGTTGCTGAAAACAACAACAGCACGCAGGCGGCAGGTAGAGAAATCAACAGCCCCGCCAGCGGGATGGCGCGGGCCGTGCGCCGAAAATCGGGTGGTTGATCAATCACATCATCAGGCCCTAAAGCTGGTATCGGTATCCGTGAGAAGAAACGAATACACGTAGCGATATCAACGGGTAAGGACTGTTCTCTAGGTTCGGAATGGTCCGGTTGACTGAAAGTCGGCATTCAAATGGCCTTCGCGCATCTATTGACAGGCATTGCTGCGGTGCACATGTGCCGCGCATCAGAGATTGTAAATCACCCGCGCTTGCTTATAGAACAACGTCAGCAAACAAGCAAAACCGCATAGAAAACCGCTCTGGAGAATATCGATGTCCATGTCTACTTCCGCCCTGCCATTTGATGACTTTCGTGCCCTGGTGGAGACGATGCCGGGACCGGACATGGAGGCCGTTGCAGCAGTGCGTCAGCGCGAAACTCAATTGACGAAACCGGCGGGCTCACTTGGGCGTCTTGAGGATCTCGTTGAATGGCTTGCCGCGTGGCAGGGGCAGCCGAAACCGCGGGTCAGTCGTCCATTGGTCGCGGTTTTTGCCGGCAATCATGGTGTTGCCAAGCGCGGCGTTTCTGCATTTCCCATTGAAGTGACCGAGCAGATGGTCTCCAACTTTGCGGCAGGTGGGGCGGCCATCAATCAGCTTTGTATTGCTTACGATCTCGGTCTCAAGGTGTTTGAATTGGCCTTGGAAATTCCCACAGCCGATATTTCGGTAGAAGATGCCTTTGAAGAAGCGGACTGTGCCGCAACCATGGCCTTTGGAATGGAAGCCTTGTCTGGCGGCAGCGACCTTGTGTGCCTCGGAGAGATGGGCATTGGCAATACCACGGTTGCAGCAGCCATTTTTCACGCCCTGTTCGGCGGTTCGGCGCGAGATTGGGTAGGGCCTGGCACCGGTGTGGAAGGTGATGCCCTTGAACTCAAGGTCAAGGTCGTTGAAGAAGCTGTTGAGCGGTGCGGCGGACCGGAAAAGCTTGAGCCTTTTGAAGTTTTGCGTCGCCTCGGTGGGCGAGAAATTGCAGCAATGACAGGTCTCATTCTCGCCGCACGCATGCAGCAGGTGCCGGTGGTCATTGATGGGTTTGTAACCAGTGCCGCTGCAGCGATCCTTTACAAAATGGATGAGCGCGCACTTGATCACTGCATTTTCGCCCATGTTTCGGCCGAACCAGCCCACCAGAAGGCCATCGATGCCATGAATGGCAAACCTCTTCTGGACCTTGGCATGCGACTCGGAGAAGGGACAGGCGCGGCCGTGGCAGCGGGTATCATCAAGGCAGCTGCAGCGACCCATTCCGGCATGGCGACTTTCGAAGACGCAGGGGTTCTGAACAAGGACTGATCGGCCTCGGGCCGACAGGGGCGGCGGGCGGTTCAGCCCGCCTTCAACATGCCATCAAATCGGCCGGACGCGGCACGGGGGGTTGACGTTGGATCGCGTCTCACCCGGCTGGGTGGGAACTCGATACGCACGACAGTACCGTTGTCAGGGCGTGAGGCCAGATCAAACGTGCCTCCATGCATCTGAGCAAGAGCCTGAACAATCGACAGGCCCAGGCCGGTTCCTTGTTCCGCGCTCTGTATGGCCTGTGTGCCCTGTCCGAAAGCCTGAAGCACGGTCGGAATTTCCTCCTCGGGTATCCCGGGGCCGTTGTCCCGTATCGTCACATGCTGGCCACCCGTTTCCGTTGATCCCACGGTCAGGGAAATCATGCCGCCTTTTGGGGTAAACTTCACGGCATTGGCCATCAGATTCAAAACCATCTGACGAACCGCGCGTTCATCTGCTAGCAGCTGTGGTAAGTCGTTTTCGTAATGCTCGGTCACAGTGAGAGCCTTGTCCTGAATGCGGACATGCATCATGCCCTTGCACCGCGCGACAACCTCGTCAAGCAGAACGGCTTCTTCATTCAGCTCATAGCGTCCCGCTTCAATGCGGGACAAATCCAGTATTTCATTGATGAGGTTCAGGAGGTGCTCCCCGGAACTGTGAATGTCTTTGGCGTAGTCCAGATACGCCGTATTTTTCATTGGTCCGAAAACCTCATCTTTCATGACCTCCGAAAATCCAAGGATAGCATTTAATGGGGTTCGGAGCTCGTGACTCATCGTGGCGAGAAAGCGGGATTTGGCCAGATTTGCATCTTCTGCCCGCCGCCGGCTCTCAAGGGCCAATGCATTCACTTGTTCCATCTCCGCAATAAGATCATCTTTTTCAGCCCGTGTTGACATGATGAGAAGAGAGGAACGAAAGAGCTGCTGTGACAGGATGGCAAAGAATCCTTGAGCGCCAATGGCCATGGCGCCCATGGCAAAGTGCATGGAACTGCCATAATGCAGGAAGCAGACCACAAGAGTGGCCGTGATCGGCAGCGTGGCCGCAAAAAGGGCCATGGGTACCGCAAAAGACAACATGGTGCTCATGGCAATGACGACCAGCACGATGGCGAACTGAAAGACATCAAGGCCGGGTAATGGCACTGGCTGCAAGCTGAGCAGCAAATAACTCGCCCAGATCACGCCGTATATAGTGTCGCCCAAAATCAACTGCGTTTTGATCGACGGAAGTTTATTACGCCGAACCAGTTTGGGTTCCAGGCGCCGGGTACGCCAGTAGATGACCAGATGTGCGCACAACGACAGAAACAACCAGCCGGATATCCAGATCAAAGGCAACCAAAGCAGTGAGATGGCAGCAACAGTAGTCATGAACAGGGGCAGGGCATAGGCTGCGCTAAGCCGGTTCTTGACAAAAAGGAACACAAGTTCGGCATCAAAGCTGCGATGACATGAGGAAGGCGCCGGCGCACCGTCTCTCAACCGCAGAGAGCGGGCAAAGCGCCGCCGCCGGGCCGATCTTTCATCATCAAACCCCTTTGTTCCAAAAATACTTTGCTTGTTTACCTTGCTCATTGCTCAATGGCCTGTTTTTTAAATAGACTGACCGGATACTTCCCTATTTGGCCACCATGAACACTTTTTCTTAATAATGCTCTGAATACTATGGTTAATAATATGTTAATCGGGAATTTTGCTATTTAAACTACTGGCTTGTATTGGCACAAATGCGCTGTAACATCTACGGTATTCGCGTTAAGAGTGTGGGAGGTGGACTATGAAATTATTTCTATCAGAGCGCGCACCCAATCCGGTCCGTGTCGAAATCTTTTTGCGTGAGAAAGGGGTTAAGGTTAACACTGAGACCATCGACATAATGAAGGAGGAGGCCAAGGCAGATGCCTTTGTGCAGATGAATCCGATGAAGCGTGTGCCTGTCCTTTTATTGGACAACGGGACGGTCATCTCGGAGTCTGTCGCGATTTGTCGATATTTTGAGGTTCTGAATCCGGAACCCGCATTGATGGGGCGGACGGCAGAAGAACAAGCTGTCATTGAGATGTGGAACCGGCGCGCGGAACTGAACCTTTTTTTGCCGATCACCCATGTTTTCCGTCATGCCCATCCCGCCATGGCGCATCTTGAAGTTCCCCAGATCGAGGCGTGGTCTGAGGCTAATCGTCCGAAGGTGGATGAGGCGATGGCGATCTTTGATGAACAACTGACTACCCATGACTATGTGGCCGGCGACACGTTTACAATTGCAGACATTACCGCTTATGTAGCAATCAACTTCTGCAAACCGGCCAGGATCGAGGTGCCTGAGCGATTTATCCATTTGAATCGGTGGGCAGAGCGCTTGCGTGAAAGGCCAAGCATCAAGGGATAGGTGGACGGTGTCTCAGCGGCAGGCGATTGCCGAATTGCATGGAAAGATTGTTGGGTGCCGTGTGTGTGTAGAGGCGCCTCGAGGTAAGCCGTTGCCGCATGAGCCGCGACCAGTCGCCGTGCTTTCTGCCACCGCGCGCATCTGCGTCAGTGGGCAAGCGCCCGGTACCAGAGTTCATGCCTCCGGGCGCCCCTTCACGGACCCGTCGGGCGATCGACTCCGGGATTGGATGGGCATTGGCGAAGACGTGTTTTACGATGCAAGGCGTCTGTCTATTGTCCCGATGGGTTTTTGTTTTCCGGGGCTTGATGCAAAGGGGGGTGACAAGCCGCCCAGACCGGAGTGCCGCCGAACATGGCATGACACCGTATTTGCGCACATGCCACAGGTGGAGACGGTGTTGGCTGTGGGAGCGTATGCGCATGCCTATCATCTGGGAGAATTGGCTCATTCTCGATTGCGCGAAACAGTAGCTGATTACCAGCGGATCTGGGATATGACCTGCGAGCGCCGCCGCGAAGGGCAGGGGCCTGCTGTTATTCCATTGCCGCATCCATCGTGGCGCAATAACGCCTGGCTGAACAAAAATCCTTGGTTTGCCAACGATGTGCTGCCTCTGGTGAAAAAGGAGGTCGCCCGGCTTGTGGCCTGAGCGACCTCAGTTCCGACGCATTAGCGGCACGGGCCATGGGAATGCCGAGGTCGGTTTCACAGTCAGGGTGGGAACCTGAACTGCCAAATAGAAAGTGCTTCCACACTAAAGGCTTCTGGTTGAGTTGTTGAGAAACTGGAGCGCTGATTTCAGCTGGATATTAGAATGATGATCTATTATCTCTGCTGAATAGAAAAAATGGATCGTCGCACAGCGTGACCCAGTCGATATGATGCGTATTCAGAGTCAGCTGCTGCCAGCCAACAGGTATTCCGAGGCATTTCATGATCGATCGTATTGACCGCCGTATCCTTTCCATTCTGCAGGAAGACTGCACCGTGCCTGTTGCGGAAATCGGTCGACGTGTCGGCTTGTCAACGACGCCATGCTGGCGACGCATTCAGAAACTCGAAGAAGATGGCGTGATAACTGGCCGTGTGGCGCTTTTGGACCCCACCAAGGTCAACGCCAAGGTGACAGCTTTTGTTGCCATTACAACAAACCAGCATACCGATGATTGGCTGCGCAAGTTCGCGGACGTGATCAAGGAGTTTCCAGAGGTTGTGGAGTTTTATCGCATGGCGGGGCAGGTGGATTATCTGCTGCGTGTCGCTGTGCCGGACATCGATGCTTACGATGCGTTCTACAAGCGGTTGATCGCAAAGATTGATATCGCAGACGTGTCAACAACCTTCGCAATGGAACAGATCAAATACACGACCGAGTTGCCCCTTGCGTATGTGCCCAGCGAAAAGCCAAAGGTAACCGGCGCCTGATGGCAATTGAGAAGCCGGACCCCATGGATCCGGCTATCTGTGAAGGATGATCAGTTGTCGGCCTTTTTCATACGGGCCAGCAGGCTGGAAGTGTCCCAGCGCCCCCCGCCCATGGCCTGCACTTCAGCATAGAACTGATCAACCAACGCCGTAACCGGCAAGCGTGCGCCGATCTCGCCGGCGGTTTTCAGGCATATGTTCAGATCCTTGCGCATCCAGTCGACGGCAAATCCATGCTCGTAATGCCCATCGCGCATCGTTTCCCAGCGGTTTTCCATCTGCCACGATTGGGCAGCGCCGCCCGAAATGGCACCAATGACCTTCTCAAGATCAAGGCCAGCCTTTTCGGCAAAGTGGATACCTTCTGAAAGGCCCTGCAAGAGCCCGGCAATGCAGATCTGGTTCACCATCTTGGTTTGCTGTCCAGCGCCAGATGGTCCCATCAATCCGATCTTTTTGCCATAACAGTCCATAATCGGCTTGGCCGTATCGTAGGCTTCCTCATCTCCGCCCACCATGATCGTCAGAACGCCGTTTTCCGCACCAGCTTGCCCGCCAGAGACCGGGGCGTCCAGAAAACTGAAACCGCTTTCCTTGGCCACTGCAGCCAGTTCCTGAGCGACCTCTGACGAAGCGGTTGTATGATCAACGAACACGGCGGATTTTTTCATGCCGTGAAACGCCCCATCCGGCCCGGTGGTAACAGCTCTCAGATCATCGTCGTTTCCAACACAGCAAAAAACAACATCGCACCCTTCAGCCGCTTCGCGCGGCGTTTGGCGGAATGAGCCAGAATAGTGCTCGGCCCACTTTTCCGCTTTTGTGGTGGTCCGGTTGTAAACTGTTACCTCATGCTGGCCTTTTACGCGCAGATGTCCGGCCATGGGATATCCCATTACCCCAAGGCCTATGAATGCCACTTTCGCCATTTCACCCTCTGTAGTTATGGTTCTCGTGAGTCTGCGTCTGATAGTAGCGGTGATCAGATGAGGCGCAAATGGCAATTCGATGTATGACCGAGCGCGAAAAAGAAAGCCCTCGCACCAATGGATGCGAGGGCAAGCGATGTGTGTCTATCAAGTAGCCTGTCAGCGTTTGAGGTGGCGCGTCAGGCGGTTTTCCAACCGGTTCCAGATCCGGCGCAGCGTTTCCACCATGACAAGGTACATGATGGCGGCCCAGACATATGCTTGAAAGTCGTAGGTTCGAGAAAAAGCGCGCCGGGTTTCGCCCATCAGGTCAAGAATGGTGATGATGGAAACAATCGCCGACCCTTTGATCATCAGGATGATTTCATTGCCGTAAGGACGCAGGGATACAATAAGAGCCTGCGGTAGAATGATCTTCCAGAAAATCAACCAGCGCGGCAAGCCAACCGCATCTGCCGCTTCCCATTGCCCTTTGGGCACGTTTTCGATCGAGCCTCGCAAGATCTCTGTTTGATAGGCGGAGGTGTTGAAGGTGAATGCCAAGACCGCGCAGTTCCATGCATCTCGGAAGAACCACCAAAGACCGATGTCGCGCAGTTCGTCGGTAAATGAGCCCGCACCATAATAGATCAGGAATACCTGCGCCAACATGGGCGTGCCACGGAAGAAGTAGACATAGGCATAGGAAATGGCAGAGAACACTTTGATCTTGGACATGCGCATCGCCGTGAGGGGCAGCGACATCAGCGCGCCGATCAGCAGCGACAGACCAACCAGTTTCAAGGTGATAATGAAGCCATCAATCAGCTTCATACCATACCGTTCAAGAAAGCGTGGCTCTGCAGACAGATCTACCGAGGTGATCCAGGGGAAGCTGTCGGAATAATTCAGATTGAAGGAAACGTTGTTGCGCACCATCAGGAAGTAGATGATGCCGAACCCCGCCGCACACCACAGTGCCATCAGAAGGTGGCCTACAATCCGGCTCTTCGTCCAGCGACGCTTTGGTGGCGCCGGCTTTTCAATTGTCACTTCGGAAGGGGCGGACGCGGTCGTTTCAGCCGTGCTGTTGGTCATTTCTGCGCGTCTCCCTTCTTGGTCCATTTCTCAAGGCTGGAGATACCAAAGGAGGAAATGACGGCGAGCACCAGATAGATCAGGCAGGCGAGCGAAAAGAACAGGAACGGCTCCTTGGTTGTACGCGCCGCCATGTTTGAATACCGAATGATGTCGTTCATGCCGATAATGGAAACGAGGGAGGTGTCTTTTAGCAAAATCAGCCAGAGGTTTCCCAAGGCGGGCAGCGACAGGCGGATCAATTGCGGCAGAATGATCAGGCGCAGTGTTTGAAAGCGCGACAGGCCCAACGCATGAGCGCCTTCATATTGGCCCTGCGAGATGCCGCGAAACGCAGACAAAAAGGCTTCAGAGGCGTAAGACGAGAATACCAGCGACAACGCCACCATGCCCGCGACGAACGCGCTGACTTCGAAGTGGACGATGCCGACCATGCTCAATACCTGTTGGATCAGGATTTGGCCGCCGTAATAAACAAGGAACAATGTGAGCAGCTCAGGCAATCCGCGGAACAACGTCGTGTAAACGTCGGCTGCTGCTCGCAAGGAAGGTTCGCTGGATTTTTTTGCGAGCGCGAGGATCAGGCCGATAACAAGGCCCAAAGGCAAGCTGGCGAGCGCCAGTGTCACAGTGAGAACAACTCCCGTCGCAATCTGATCCCCCCAACCATCAGGACCGAACGAGAGCATCACCAGTATTTCGTTCATTTCTTAAGGTGTCCTTCTTGCACCTAAGCCAAGCGGCGGGGATCGGGTCCCCGCCGCTCATCAACTCGGCTGTATTCGCGCGGGCTTAGTCGCCGTAAACGTCGAAGTTGAAATACTTATCGTTGATTTCTTTGTACTTGCCGTTCGCGCGGATAGCTTTGATTGCTTCGGAGAACATGGCGGCCAAGTCTTCATCGCCCTTGCGAACACCAATGCCGGCACCTTCCCCATGGATCCGTGGGACGGACTTTAGGGTGCCAAGGATCTTACAGCAAGAACCTTCTTCAGATTCAATCCACTGCGACAGCACCATCACGTCGTCCACGACCGCATCAACACGACCGCTTTCCAGGTCAAGCTTGTACTCTTCAGCAGTCGGATAGAGCCTAACGTCCGACTCTGTAAAGAACTCTTCTGCATATACCGAGTGGGTTGTGGATGACTGAGCACCAATCGAGATGTCCTTCAAGTCTTCCATTGTGATGCCGGTCAGCTCGGAATCCTTCGGCACGGCGATGGCTGGAGGGGTGTTGTAGTACTTTTCAGAGAAGCTGATCTGCTCTTGACGCTCGGGCGTGATCGACATGGATGCAAGAATGGTGTCGTATTTGCCAGCGACCAGACCGGGAATGATGCCGTCCCAATCCTGAGTCACCCATTCACACTCAATCTTCAACTCTTCGCAAAGTGCGTTGCCGATCTCGATGTCAAACCCGACCAGTTTGCCATCGGCGGTCGTATAGTTGAATGGAGGATAGGCTCCCTCGGTACCCATACGCACCTTGGTCCATTCCTTGGCATGTGCTCCTCCGATGGTCGCGACGGCCAGAGCCGCTACGGCAGCAAAACGCAAAAAACGCATCTTTATTCCCCTGATGTTTATCGTTGAGGGTTCGTGTGGAGTTGCTCCCCTCGTTACCCGATTACCAGTTCACATCAATTCGGCCTGCCAATCAAGCTTATTGACGGTTGAGCCGCGTAAACATTCGTCAAATGGATAGTTGCTGTGCTTATATTTCCGGCAAATTGCCGGAATTGGGGAAAATATCGCGCGGGGTTGGGTCGTGTTGAATGAATTGACTTAAGGAGAGCTGCGAATCTCGTGTCAAACCGCAAGCGCCATGGCCAAGATACGCTTGGCTGCACATCAAGACACTCATGAAATCTTACTGAATACTGTGACAGATGGCTTTGCTGGGTGGAGCGGAGATGTGCCTGGCTCTGAGGCTTCGCGGTTTGGTGGCTAGCGAAGAAAGGGGGGCTACCCGAACGAGATTTCTTCGATGAGACTGGAGTCTGCAATCTCGGCCACACGAAGATCTTGCGGCGTGTTGATGTTGAAGAATGGATCGAGTTCGATGCCGTCTACCATCGGGCCACCAAACGAGATGACTGGAGGCGTCCGATCTCGCATGAACCCTTTCACGCTCCGGCCGCCAGTCAGCAGATAGGTCCGTACATCATCGGCGAGATAGACCGGCCACAACGCAAAGGTGGGATGTACTTCCTTGCGGGACTTCGCAACGGTAATCAGCGGCACGATGCTACCTGCAGGCTCTGCAAGCTTTTCCGCAAGGTCCAGCGGGAAAAAAGGTGTGTCAGCTGCTATGCTCAGTACCCACTTGGCATCCGGCTCATGCGTTTTGGCCCACTCCATGGCAGAGAGCACGCCAGCCATCGGTCCTAGGTGGCCAGGCAAACTATCGCGGATCAACGGGGCCCCGAGCGCTTCGTGGGAGGAACTGGGATTGTTAACGCTGACGACAACGCTTTTCACCTGAGGGCGGAGCCGATCAAATGCAATTTCAATCAACGATCGGCCGTTCAACTGCAAAAGGGATTTGTCTTGTCCTCCCATCCGGCGCGATTGCCCGCCACACAGAATGCAGCCAACGATGCGTTGCGTCCGCGGTTGGGTCACGGTCATGTTCCCTGTCCCCTCAAGGGCCGCTGGGGTCGGTTTGTCGCTTGCATCAGGGGCCACATCGTTTCGCAGGTCATTGCTAAGTCGCACTATGATTGAAAAATATTAACGCATGCCGACCATCAAGGTAAACCCGAGGCCTTTTCAACATATGCGTGTAAAAAAAGGCCGCACTGTGATGCGCAACACGTTATTTCTTGTTTGTTACGTCTCTTACATCAATGAAACGCGTTGCGTGATGCGGCCTTCTGATAGTGTTAGGGAGAGAAGGTAGAAAAGATCCATGATTTCATCACGGTGGAGACGTTCTTCAGCTCCGGCCAGATGGTGTGTCAACTGCGACGGACGAATTTCATCCTTTCGCAGGTCAAAAAATTGCATCCAGGCGCCACAAAAAAGCTGATGATCATGGGCGCTGTTATGCACAACTGTCAGGTGGCTGTGGCGTCGGTCCTGCAAGACACACTCGAACGTGTGCTTGACCGCAGTCCAGGGGCCTTCCAGAAGCTGGAAAATGTGCGTATCGGTCAGGATGAGTGCACCAGTAACGCCAACCCGTGAATTGATGCGGCGAATGCGGGTTAACGTGAGGTCCATCTCCGCCTCAAGATCATGCTTGAGTGCGGGCCAGTGAATTCGGCTTCGATAACAGAGTTGGGATACCGCCATATGCTCCTCCTGAACCTGTTTTGACAGTAGAGCGGTACGGTTTCCAATTTGCTAATAGGATGAATTATTTTCTATCATTTGCGCGTAGAGTTCCAAATTACTTCAGATACTTATTTCTGAATGGATAGTTGTTCTGAGTTGTTATGGACAGCTGGGGACAAACACAGGTACTTCAAAGCGCAGCTCTGCAAAACTCTCCACAACTCTCCCCGTGACATCTGCCTGCTGGGGGCCTACATCACGGGGCATAGGATCAAACAGCCATCACGGCGCAAAAACGGGCACAAGGCTCTTTAAAGGCAAAGGACGCGGGGCATGTTTTGGAAGAAAGGACGCGGGAAAGTGGACGATCTCTCGCAGGATAGAATACTGGAAGTCCTCAAGCAGGTGAAAGACCCGTCTGGTGAAAGCAATATCGTGGACAAGGGCTTGGTCGGTGACATTTCAATCCTTCAGGGACGGGTGGTGTTTTCTATCAAGGTGCCCGCAGAACAGGCACCGAAACTGGAAGGCATGAGAAAAGCCGCCGAAAAGGTCGTGTCCGTACTGCCAGGCGTGGAAAAGGTCATGGCTGCTTTGACCGCAGAACGCGTTCCCGGCCAACCTGCGGCATCGTCTTCAACGCCGCCGTTGACCGGTGGCGGATCCGCTCCCTCTGGTCCGGCCGCTACTGCCGCCTCTGGAAAAACGGGCAGTTCCGCTCAGTTGGATGTACCCGGCATTTCAAAGATCATCGCTGTTGCATCGGGCAAAGGTGGCGTGGGCAAGTCCACCACAAGCGTTAACCTGGCGCTGGCGCTATCGGAGTTGGGATTGCGGGTAGGGCTGCTTGACGCGGACATTTATGGACCGTCCATTCCCAAGCTCATGGGTGTTTCTGGAAAGCCGGAGGTTCTTGAAGGTCGCGTCATGAAGCCAATGGAAGCGTATGGCATCAAATTGATGTCCATCGGTTTCCTCGTGGATGAAGAAACAGCCATGATCTGGCGCGGCCCCATGGTGACCTCTGCATTGAACCAGATGCTGCGAGAGGTTGCGTGGGGCGAGCTGGATGTGTTGGTGGTGGACATGCCGCCCGGCACCGGCGATGTTCAATTGACCATGGCTCAAAAGGTACCTTTGACGGGGAGTGTCATTGTTTCAACGCCTCAGGATCTGGCGCTGTTGGATGCACGCCGCGGAACAGCAATGTTCCAAAAGGTTAGCATTCCGGTCATCGGGATCATCGAGAACATGAGCCATTTCATATGCCCGGATTGTGGCAGTCGTCACGAGATTTTCGGGCATGGCGGCGCGCGGGAAGAGGCCCAGAAACTTCAGGTGCCGTTCTTGGGTGAAATACCGTTGACCATGGAATTGCGCGTTCAATCGGATCAAGGCCGCCCTGTGGTGATTGCGCATCCCGAAGGCGCAGTTGCTCAGGCGTACCTGACCATAGCCGAGCATATTCGAACCTCTCTGGAAACGGGCGAGGCCGGCTTGAGCAAACCAGCGCCGAGAATCGTCATCGAATAAGATTGTCGCAGTCATGCTATCTGGCGGCCCCGATCAGGGGCCGCCTTGCGGTTATTACGGACAGATTTGTATAGGCGCAGCGCTCATACGTTTAAACACTACCGCGTAAAACTATCTAAATATCTGATATTTCAACATAAAATGGCCTTAAGGCGGCACATTGTCACGTCTTAAATGGAGCTAATTCGCGTTACGGTACTCTACGAAAGTCGGATAGCTGTCTGGGGGGTGAAAGCAACCGGATGAAGCTGCTGTTCGGCAGGGATGAAGCCCAGAGATTTGGAGTGCCCTGGGAATGCTTGCCAAGGAAAATGGCCGCGCGTTGCTGGCAATGTTCTTGTCCACCGCGTTTTTTATGTTCAATGATGCAACACTGAAATATACCGCACAAACCATGCCACTGGGGCAGGTGATCTTCTTGCGTGGATTGGTCACGACGGCGGTGATGGGGGGGCTCTGCCTCTATCTTGGTCAGTTCAAGATAGGGTGGCAGCTGTTTCATCCGGTCGTGCTGGCGCGTGCGCTGCTGGAGGTCATCGGGTCCATGATGTACCTCACCGCGCTCACGCACATGCCCATGGCCAACGCCACGGCCATGCTGCAGGCGATGCCGCTCATGGTGACGGCCGGAGCAGCCATGGTTTACGGCGAAGTGGTTGGCTGGCGCCGTTGGAGCGCCGTCGCTTTCGGTTTCGTGGGCGTTATGCTGATCATCCAGCCCGGCCTGGATGGTTTTGATGCCTGGGCCTTGCTGGCCATTGCTGCCGTGTTCTTCATGGCGTGCCGCGATCTGGTCACGCGCCGTATGCCCAAGGGGCTTCCGTCCTTCGGTGTTACTTTTGTTGTATGTGGCGCCGTAACCTTCATGGGATTGGGCCTTGGCGTCACCGAAGACTGGGTTCAGGTGGACACATGGTATTTGTGGCCTGTGCTCGGATCTTCCGCCTTCATCATCGGTGCTTACTATTTTGCGATCGTGTCCAACCGTTTGGGTGAACTCGTGGCGGTAGCTCCCATGCGCTACACCGGTCTGCTTTGGGCTACCGGCATCGGCGTCCTTGTGTGGGGCACCTTCCCCGATGCTATCACCATGCTGGGCATGGTCATTGTGGTGGGCTCGGGCCTATACACCGTTCACCGCGAACGCATGCGGTTGCGGGCAGAACAGGCAGCCGAACGCACCAGCGCGCTAAAACAGCAGAAAGAAACAACCGACATCCCGGTGGCAACGCCGGGGGCGCCGGCTTCTGCGTGATCCCTTTTCATGGCGCAGATGGTCTGCGCCATGCTGTTCGCCGGTCGGGTGCTGCGCGTCCCTCTGGCTGGAAATGGTCCCACGAACGGACCTGTCTTTACTGGAGACGAGACAATGAATGTCCATCACTTTGCATCGCCATCGAGCATCAATGGTCAATCCATGAACCAACTACTGCTCAGAGGACAACGGGCCAGATCAAAAGCGGCACTGGCAGCACTGCGCTGGTTGTTCAAGCGCCGTTAAGAATGAGCGGGTGAAGGGGCGCCGAGTCGCCCCGCCACCGCACGTCCAGCACGCTCCATCAAACGTTAGGGTATTCAAAACACAGTGTTTTTAAGGCGTGGTTAATCAAGGGTAAACATGTCCGGTTTGCATCAAAATAGATAAAAACCTATGTTTTTCAATTAGTTGAAATATGTGTGCCTAACATCATATGTCTCCGTTCTGGGGCGTGGCACCTTCAAATTGTACTTGTAGATTCAACCCAGTAAAAATTTAGATTTTGGCAAGAAACCTGCCAGTACCTTGCAGACATGCCCTCAGGACCAAAGGGGCAATTAGGGTTCAGTTGGAGTAAAATACATGTTTGCAAAGTTTCTGAAAGACGAGTCCGGTGCGACCGCAATCGAATATGGTCTGATCGCTGCTCTTATCGCTTTGGCTATTGTTGGTGGGGTAACTGCGCTTGGCTCTAGCCTTGATGGCTTTTTCTCGGCCGTATCGACAAAGCTCGACGGTTCAAAACCGACAAATTAGTCTTTCAAAAAAAACCCGCCAGCATATGCTGGCGGGTTTTTCACTCGTGATACGAACCTACCCGCCGGTAACGCTCATGTGACGTGAGACAGCCGGTTTTTTTGTGTCTCGGTCAATGACGAAGTCATGGCCTTTTGGTTTCCGGCTTATTGCTTCCTCAATGGCCTGTGACAGCAACTCATTCCCTTCTGAGGCCCGCAGCGGCGCCCTGAGATCCGCGTTATCCTCCTGTCCCAAGCACATGAACAATTGCCCGGTGCAGGTGACGCGTACGCGGTTGCAGCCCTCACAGAAATTGTGCGTGAGGGGGGTAATCAGCCCGAGGCGACCACCCGTTTCTGCCACACCAAAATAGCGGGCCGGACCGCCTGTTTTGTAGGGGAGAGGGGTCAGCGTAAAGTGTTGCTCAAGTTGGCGGCGCACCTGATCAAGCGGCAGATACTGGTCAACGCGCTCGCCGTCAATTTCTCCAAGCGGCATTGTTTCGATCAAGGTGAAATCGTGACCTTCACCATGGGCCCATTCCATCATGGCGTGAAGGTCGTGCTCGTTGAAGCCTTTCAGCGCTACCGCATTGATCTTGACCTTGAGTCCAGCGGCTACGGCAGCGTCAATGCCGTCCAGCACCTTTGCCAAATCTCCCCACCGCGTGATTTCCCTGAACTTGGCTGGATTCAGCGTGTCGAGGGAGACATTAACCCGCTTGATGCCGCAGGCCGCCAAGTCCTGCGCAAAACGGGCCAGTTGAGAGCCGTTTGTGGTCAGGGTCAGTTCATCCAGAGCGCCGCTTTCCAGGTGACGGGAAAGGGAACGGATCAAGCTGATGATGTTCTTGCGCACCAGAGGTTCGCCGCCGGTGAGGCGTAGCTTTCGAACACCCTTGTCGATGAAGGCACTGCACAAGCGGTCCAGTTCTTCCAATGAGAGAACTTCTCTTTTGGGCAGAAAGGTCATGTCCTCGGCCATGCAGTAGAGGCAGCGGAAATCGCATCGGTCCGTCACGGAAACTCTGAGATAGGTAACCTTACGGCCGAATGGATCGACGAGCGCTGGCTGCTGTGCCTGAGGAATGCGAATTTCTGGATCCACCGAGCCCCTCCCTGAACCTGTCTATCGCGTGAAGATCACCGTAGTTTAGAGTGATCCCAACCAGCGTCAACGGGCAAGCATTGACATTTACTTGAAGGGTGCCCCACATGACAGGATACAACCAATAAAATGCGGAGTGATACGTTGGCAACCGAGACCGTGCCATGGCCCACCGAAATACGATTGAAGAAGGACAGAAAACACCTGGTTGTGTCCTACGAAGATCGCGAGCCTGTGGAGTTTACCTCTGAGTTTTTGAGGGTGAACTCGCCCAGTGCAGAGGTGCAGGGGCATGCGCCGCATCAACGCAAGACCGTAGCCGGCAAGGCGCATGTTGAAATCATCGCTGTGGAACCTGTCGGCAACTATGCGGTCAAACTGGTATTTGACGACCTCCACAATACCGGGATCTTTACATGGGCCTATTTCAAGGAACTGGATGAACAGCGGGAGTCCCTTTGGGCACGCTACCTGAAGGAACTGGAGGAAAAGGGGTTGAGCCGCTCCTGACGTCGGCGGAGGGCAAGAAAAAGGCCCTGTCCGTAAGCGGACAGGGCACAGGAAATAAAGTCGGATGGTTGAGTGTTATTATCGCACCACAACAACTTTGGAGCCCACCCGTACGTTTTCGTAGAGATGGATCACGTCTTCGTTGGCCAAGCGGATGCAGCCTGAGGAAACGGCAGAGCCGATTGTCCAAGGCTCATTGGAGCCATGAATGCGATAAATGGTCGACCCGATGTAAAGCGCACGGGCGCCCAGAGGGTTGTTGGGGCCACCTTCCATGTAGGCAGGCAGGATCCGGCCCTTGCGGCGCTCTCTTTCGCGCATGACAGCAGGCGGTGTCCATCCCGGCCACTCGGCCTTGCGACTGATGCGGTGGGTTCCGGACCACTGGAACCCCTCCCGGCCAACGCCAACCCCGTATTTCATGGCTTTGCCACCGGGATAGACGTGATACAAGCGCCGCTCTGACGTGTTGACAACAATGGTGCCGGGACTGTGGGGGCCGTAGTAGTTCACCATTTGTCGTTTAATGGGTGATTTTCCATGGCGGGCGGTTCCATAGGAAACCCACTGTTTCGTTGCCGGGTCGAAGAATTTGCCGCTTGCGGCCTGCACGGTTGTGCTCGCGTAACCAGCGGACAACACAATGGCCGCAATGGCGAGAAATCTGAGCATAGTGATCCCCTGTAATTATGTTTTATTATTCTCGACTACATGAGGGTGTCTCTGCGTCAAGTTACTGTAAGCTGTCACCGCTCTGTTGCAAAGCCGTTAACGCAAGCTGCGCGTGTGCAGATGTCAGGGGAGGAAGTCTCTGGTGTAATTAATAAAATCACATCGCATTCGCATAAATCCGGTTAAAAACCGGTCAGAGACAAAAAGATTCAAAATGCGTCGATGTTGAATGAAATTCGCTAAGCTTGAAAAGAGGCGGCGGACGGATCGCAACATGATCGTCCGCCACAATGGTCAGCCCAGATTGAGCTCCTTGAAGAAATCATTGCCCTTGTCATCAATTACGATGAAAGCAGGGAAATCCTCAACCTCAATTTTCCAGACCGCTTCCATGCCCAACTCTTCGAACTCCAGCACCTCCACCTTTTTGATGCAGTCTTGAGCCAGACGGGCTGCCGGTCCGCCAATGGAGCCGAGATAAAAACCACCATGGGCCTGACACGCCCGCCGTACCTGAGCCGAGCGGTTCCCCTTTGCCAGCATCACCATGGACCCGCCCGCAGCCTGAAACTGGTCTACATAGGCGTCCATCCGGCCGGCGGTCGTTGGTCCGAACGAGCCCGAAGGCATGCCCTCAGGGGTCTTGGCCGGGCCCGCATAGTATACCGGATGGTTCTTGATATAATCTGGCAGCGGTTCTCCGCTCTCCAGTCGCTCCCGCAATTTGGAGTGAGCAAGATCTCGCGCCACGATCAACGGTCCGGTCAAAGACAGCCGCGTCTTGATGGGATGCTTGGTCAACTCACCGAGGATCTCGGGCATGGGCCGCGTCAGATCAATCTTCACCACATCATCCCCGAGGTCTGCGTCGGTGACCTCCGGCATGTATTTTTCAGGGTGGCGTTCCAGCTCCTCAAGGAAAATACCGTCCTTGGTGATCTTGCCGGTTGCCTGACGGTCTGCAGAGCATGAGACCCCGATACCAATGGGCAGGGAGGCGCCGTGGCGCGGCAGACGAATGACCCGCACATCGTGGCAGAAGTACTTCCCACCAAACTGTGCCCCAACGCCCGTGGACTGGGTCAGTTTGTGTATCACCGCTTCCATGTCGAGATCGCGGAATGCATGGCCCAGTTCGGAGCCCTGCGTCGGCAATCCATCCAGATATCGCGCCGAAGCCAGCTTGACCGTCTTCAGGTTCATTTCTGCGGATGTGCCTCCGATCACGATCGCAAGGTGATACGGCGGGCAGGCGGCCGTGCCGAGTGTCAAAATCTTCTCTTTCAGGAAGTCGATCATCCGGTCATGGGTCAGAAGGCTTGGCGTACCCTGATAGAGGAAGGTCTTGTTTGCAGACCCGCCGCCTTTGGCCATGAACAGGAACTTGTAGGCATCCTCGCCCTCGCTGTAGAGATCGATCTGGGCAGGCATGTTGTTCTTGGTGTTCTTTTCCTCGAACATCGCAAGTGGTGCCAACTGGGAATACCTTAGGTTCTTGTGGAAGTACGCATCCCTTGCGCCTTCACCCAACGCTTCTTCATCACGTCCGTTGGTCCAGACCCGTCGACCTTTCTTGCCCATGATAATGGCTGTCCCTGTGTCCTGGCACATGGGCAGAACACCTGCAGAGGCGATATTGGCGTTCTTTAAAAGATCATAGGCTACGAACTTGTCATTCTCGGTCGCCTCTGGGTCCTCCAGAATTGCGCGGAGCTGCTTCAAATGACCTTCACGCAAATAGTGATTGATGTCCTTGAATGCCTCCTCCGCCAACAGTCGAAGGCCTTCCTGTTCCACCTTGAGAACGGTCTCACCATCAAACTCTGTCGTGCTCACATGAGCGTCAGTGAGTTTGCGGTAGCGGGTCTGGTCTTCTCCCAAGGGAAACAGAGGCGAGTGGACATAGTCTGGAGGACGGTTTTCTGACATGACGAAATCTCTGGTTTTTGCAGCAAGTTGGACCCTGCGGTCTTCTGTTCACAAGGGTTGTATAATCAAAAGGCCGGATGCGCAAAGCGCTCCGGCCCGTTCTTTGGAAATTAAACCGATTAGGCAAAGTGCTTACCTTGCGTCCTCGTGGATAAGTCCTCCGTTCAGCGCGTTGCCCAAAGATCAAGCGTAACGGCTACCTTGTCCGGCACCGTATCAGCAGAGATGTCCTGTCCCATCTCGAAGGAGGAACGCATCAATGCCACTTGTGCGGTGGCGTGCGCCTCATCCCCTTCAACCGAAAGCGTAAACGGCAAGGTCAATGGCACGGATATGCCGCGAATGGTCAGTGTACCGCGTGCTTCGTAGCGATTGCCGGTTGTTGCCACTATCTCGTCGGAGGAAAACACTGCATCAGGATAGGCTGACGAATTGAACCAGGCATCACTTGTCAGCGTGCCGTTTATCTGACCATTGCCTGTATCGGCGCTACCGGTTGAAATGGTGGCTTCGATGGATCCCGTCTCCGGAGTGTTCGGGTCAAGCGAAATCGCCGCGTCCCAGGTGCCGAAAGTTCCGGTCAGGGGCTGACCATTTTGGGTGGTTTCAAAGCTCAAACTGCTTTTTTCCGAGTTCACCGTCCAGTCCATGGCCAACGCCGGCGTGGAAACGATCAGACTCACGGCAAGAAGGCCAGCAGCGCGGAGAGAATTGAAGGATGACATGGCAGGGTCCTTTGGATGTCTTTTGTGCGGTCAGGAAGTTAGCTGGGGCGGGTCATCCGGCGCAGTACATCGTCTCGCGAAATAAAGTGATGTTTGAGGGCGGCCGCGATGTGCAAAACGATCAGGGCAATCAAGAGATAGGCGCCCCATTCATGAACCGTTTTCAAAGTAGCCTCAGCCGTTTCCTTTGTTCCCAAAAAGTCTGGCACCGGAAGGTGAGGCAAGGTGAAGCTGTCGAAAATGACAGTAGGCACACCCCAAGGTGAGGCAGACACCATGAGCCAGCCGGACAGGGGCAGAAACAGCATCAGTCCATAGAGGCCAGCGTGGCCAAGATGGGCCGCCATACGCTCAAGAAACGGCATTGTCTCTGGCAGTTTGGGAGATGGGTTCACGGTGCGCCACACCAACCTCAGAACAGCCAGAACCAGAATGACGAAGCCAAATGATTTGTGCAGCTGGTAAAGTTCAAAGGTGCGTTGGTCGGTTAGGGGAAGATCCACCATGTACAGCCCGAGACCAAGCAGACCAATAATCATCAGCGCCATTAGCCAGTGGAACGTGATGGCAATCAGGCCATAGGTCCTGTGTGTGTTTTTGATCATGTTCGACCTCGGCACAAGGAGGGGCACCACAGAGATGCCCCATTCCTGTTTGGTTTATTTGATCAGGGCTTCGGCGTTGATCACGATGTCCACTTCATCGCTGACATAGGGCACGAACTTGTCCATGCCAAACTCGGAGCGCAGCACCGTTGTCGTGGCAGTGAAGCCGACAGCTGGTTTCTTCAACATCGGATGCTCGGCCATCTTGTTGACGTCCACTTCCAGAACGGTTTCCCGTGTTTGCCCGTTGATTGTCAGATCGCCAGTGATTTCCAGTTCATCTTCATCCACTTGCTCAACTTTGGTGCTCTTGAAGGTGGCCGTTGGATTGGCTTCCACATTGAAAAAGTCAGCAGACTTCAGATGAGCATCCCGCTCTTCCCAGAAAGTGTCGATGCTGTTCATGTCGATGATGATCTCTACGCTGGAGTTTTCCGGCGCGTCTTCATCGATAACAAGCGTACCTTCCCAGTCACCAAAACGCCCATCTGTGGTGGAGTAACCCAAGTGGTTGTAGCTGAACGCGATGTTCGCATGGGACATGTCGAACTCGTATTCAACCGGCTCGGCCAGCGCAGGAGCCGAAAACAAAGCGGTCGTCAAAGCGACGGCTGCAAGGCGTTTCATCATGGTCAAGTACCCTCTTGTTTCTCAGTTGCTCTACGCGAACTGCGTAAAAACCATGATGGGATATTGTGTGGTTCTGATGAAATTGCAACTGAACGTACCGTTCATAATGTGTGAACGATTGTGGCACTTTCAGCAAAATCTTTGGAAATTGTTCAGCAAAAAGCAAGGAGTGCGCCTCAATTGTCCATATCAAGGTGCAATGGTACTGCTAGACCGGACAATGATCGGCCCACTCGCTGACAATACTGTGATGGGATGTGAGCCACCAAGACGGGCTCACAAATCTTGAATGCAGAAAATTAGGGCTTGAGCGCAAACAAGATGCCGTTCTTGTCCCGGATGAACTCGAATCCATGCTTTTTGAGGGAATCGCGTAACTGCGGCAACACGCTCTTGTCATCGGCGATCAATAGATAGCCATCGCTCTTCAGGTGCCCGATATACTTCTCCAAGACACGGACCCGTGTGTTGGAGGCCAACTCGTGGAAAAAGCGGTCACATACAATCGCGTCAAACTGGTGTTGAGGCGCATAGCCAATGGCGTCTGTGTGAACCGTTTCAATCGAGAGGTGCTCGGCTTCAATGCGTTCGCGCAGTTGCTCCAGGCCCACGGCAGAAGTGTCCACGGCAATGACATGGTGACCTCGGTTGGCGAGGTACACGGCATCGCGCCCTTGACCTGCACCCAGATCCAGAACAAGCCCGGCATCAAAGTCGAGATTGTTGAACATGGTTGTGAACTGTTTGGAAGTATGCCCGAAATACTCCGGGTTGTGTTTGTAGATCTTGTCGTATTTCTGCATGTCGCCATCTGCTTGCGGTTTCGCTATGTGCATATAGATAACCCGGTCAAAGGGCAAGCTGGGCAGAGGTATGGAGGGTAAGGTCAGCTCTGAGTGTTGCGGTCCAGAGGCCGGCGAAAAAACAAAGTTGGTGCTTCGTTGAACACAACGGGCTCGCTCTGCTGAACGAAACCAGCGCGTTGCGCAAGGCGGGCACTAGCTTGGTTCTCTGGAGCTATGATGCAGAAAACCTTATCAAAAGGCAGGGTTTCTTGCGCCCATTGCAACGCGCAACTGACAGCTTCATGACCCAAGCCCTGACCGAAGAATCTTGGAGAGAGTATCCAGCCCATCTCAGGATGCCCTTCGATGTCAACGGAAAGCGCGCGCTTGAAATCGGCAAATCCGACTTCGCCAACGTAATCGCCGGTTTCCCGGTGTTCAACTGCCCAGTAGCCAAATCCCATCATGGACCACATGCCGACAAAGTTGAGCAGGCGAAACCAGCAGTCTTGTCTGTTTGAAGGCTTGCCGGAAATGAAGCGGTAAACAGATTCTTCGCACCAAAGAGCATGGCTGGCATCAAGATCGTCTGGCCTCAAGGGCCTTAAGACGAGACGATCACTCGTCAAGACGGGCGCAGCTGCTGGACGGGGAAATGTCATTTGGGACCTGATAGTCTGAAGGATAGGACAAGGGCCAGAGGCCATTTGTACCAGTTGCTATGACGTTTCAGGACTGCTGACAAGGTACATGCGCGCCCCGTTCGCTTGGCAAATAGAACTAGGGCTTACAACAAGGGCCCGTGACCGGATCCAGTCTTCGCCCTCCAGATGAGGCGGGGAGGGGTGATCAGGCTTGGTGGAGGCCAGGCCTGATCAAAGAGGTCTTACTTGCTCAGGCCGTCGCTATAGACGTTCCAGTTGGCGATGATGTCCTGCGCAAAGGCATTGCCTACGCGAAAGGCGTTTTCCTTCGCTGGGCCAAAGCCGCCGGAGTTGGCAGCCAGCGACTCGGCAGCCGTTTGCTCTGGATTCTGCCGGTCAAAGTTGGAAGCTGTGCGCAACACGGCCACACGAGAGAAGTCCAGCTTTCCGGCTTCCGCGCCCCGCTGCAACGCAGTCAGTGTGGCATTGTCTTCCATCTGGCTCATGCAGTATTCAGCTTCGCCGTCGGTCAACAGCGCTGTGTGAGCACTTACCTCAGCTGCAGTAATGGCGCCATGCCAATAGGTATCGGCCGAAACAGAACTGCAGATCATTACCGTTGGTTGAGCCTTTGCGGCCTCTTGCGGGTAGTTTGCACGATAGGCTGCAGCCGTGTCGCCGTCGGCAAGCGCGACGCCTTCAGTGACTGAAAAGGCTTTTTCAATCAGTGCCGGGTTCAGCTTGAACACTTCTGAGCCAGCGGCCCATTTGGGCTTTTCGCCCGGGGCTTGTGCGCCAAGTTCCAGAATTTGGCTGTCCCAGTCTTTCGGGGCTTCCCGGTCATCGATGCGGTGAAACAGGCCCGCGTCCACTACATAGTCGGCCCATGCGGCTGATCCCAATGTGCCCTTGTTTGGGTCGACGCCAGCAATACCCGCGATCAGGAAGTAGGTCTGCGATAGATCGAACTGTTCAGACAACGCCACCGCCAGTGTCGAGCTGGCTGCATTCGCATAGCCCATGGTCGTTGTCATGACGCACAAGTCGTCATTGCAGGCCACGGTATTGTTTGAGGCAGGCAGACCCGGAACAGCAATCTGTTGAGACAGGTCCAGATTGTCCAACCACGGTTGTGTCTCACCGTCAAACATGGTGACGACCATCACCTTTGGTGAAACAGGGGCAGCGTGGGCCGCCAATGGCACTAGCATGGAGGCCAAACAAACGGCAAGTGATCGAAGCTTCATAATGTTCCCCGAAGTTTGAAATGAAGGAAGATCTAGAAGCTTCAATTCACACATACTGCTCTGAAAAACAACGTTTTCACTAATGAGCAGGCAAAATATTTCACTGCGTTGAATGCGTCTGTTTCACTCCTTGTGAACGTGATGGCTGGCGCGTGCTGTGCACGCGTCCTCTTCAGTATTCGCGTTCAAAAAAGAAACCGGCCTTCGCATCGCCGGTTGATCCGGCTTCGCCACGAATTTTCAAGTCCTTGGTGATTTCGATGTCGACGGTCGCCGAGTTGGAGCCGTCTTTGGCGTTCTGGGTGACGCCAAGATAGATATTGTCGTTGATATAGGTTCCTGCAGACAGTTCTGCTGCGCCGTCAGCATTCACGTTTACGTCGATATCACTCAGGCCCAATACGTTGCGCAGAGCGCCCAACGGGCCGCCCGTGCCGCCCCCTGCCAATGTTGTTACCGCGTTGGCAAGCTGAGCCACCTGAACTGGTGAAAGGTCGGTGACGGACTGCCCAAACAACAATTGCGCCAGAATTTCATCCTGAGGCAAATCGGGTGACGAGGTGAGGGTGATTTCCGGCTGGTCGGCTTCACCGCGCACCCCGATGGTGACATTGGCGTTAGCCGTGCTGGTGGTGGCCGCAAAGTCGATGTAAGGCATCAGACTACCGTCAAACGTGACTGATCCTTCTTGAAACTCAAGGCGCTTGCTGAGGATATCAAAGCGACCCCGCACCAGGTCGAAGCCGCCGATACCTTGAACATCTCGGCTAGTACCGGCAAGGCGAAGTGAGCCGCCTACTTCTGCGTTCAAGCCACGCCCGCGAACGAACACGCGGCCGGGTGCGTTCACGGTAAGGTCCAGATTGATGGCCCCGGTGTTCGTCTCGGCCTGTTGGCTGGCGCCTGAAGCTTGCCCTTCATCAATCGCCAACGCGCGCGCTTGGTCCAGAACGGGCTTGGGAGCATTGAGATGGCGAACGATCACCGGGTTCACGCCGCCGCCGAAGGAGTTCGGGATGCCAATATCCGCGCGCTCAATGGTCACGGTGCCGGCAAGAGTTGGATTTTGCGCGGTGCTGGCTAGCGGCCCTGTCATTCGTATGTCTGCATCCAGCAGTACGTTGGCCAGCGTCCCTTGTACATAACGGCCTTGATCTACCTGAGCTTGCACCGAGATCGGCAAGCCATCGCCCAGCCCAACCGTACCTCCGGCACGCACAGTCCCACCGGTGCGGATGTCTGCGGTGATATCGTTGACGCTGATGCGATCCTGATTGGCGTCCACAGAGCCTCGGAAATTCTGCAGGGTCAGGCCTGTGGCCAACCGGGTCAGCTCCACGTTTTGCGGGGTCACCGAAACGTTGAAGCGGGGTTTTGCGAAAGATCCTGCAGCCGTCCCGGATACACTGAGCAACCCTTGTCCCGACAGGCCAGCGCGGATCAGCCGAGCCCGCAACACTTCCAGCGGCACCTGACCGGCAGCTTCAAGGTTCAACGTGCCGCCATCGGATAGCGAAACAGTGCCAGTAGACGTGACATCCAGGCCGCCGTTGTTCGTGACGCGGGTGTCTTGTTGAATGCGCTGGTTTTGCAGTTGGCCTGTAGAGGTAATGGTGAGGGGTGAAATGGCATTGTCCCGCATGGCAGCAACTGCAATGCCGCTGGCATTTACTTGCCATTGCGCATTGGGGGATTGCGGTGCGCCAGTCACGCTTGCGCTCGCCGACACGGCACCGCCAAGGCCCAGTTGCGGGGCGAATGCATTGGCCAGATTGAGCGGCACGGCGTCCACCTTGATGCCGAGGTCCAGCTCGGAGCCGCTGGCACCAGTCACCGTGATCCGGCCTTCTCCCAACGCCATGACCAGGGGATTTGCAAGGGAGACAACGCCCTGCCGCACAACCACCTGACCAGGCGCGTCAAGTTGAGAGGTGATGCCCTGATAGCTACCGGAGATCTGGTTGATGTCGATGGTCAAGGCGTCTGATCCGCGGGTGACGACAAAGGCTGTCTGAAACCTGTCGGTATCGCCGTCAAGTTTGGCTTGCAGATCGACCGTGGTCGTGTTGCCTCTGGTTTGCGCCGAGGCGTTGGCATTGGTCACGACAACCGCTCCGGCGTTCAGTTCTGACAGTCTCAAGTTGCCGTCAACTTCCGGCGTCGAGAATGCGTTCAAAACGCGCGCATCTGCGCTCAAACTCGTTAAAGTGACATTTTCCCACGCAAAGGCGCTGGCCTGAGCGTCCAGGTCAACGCGGGTCTGGCCTGCCGCCTGTTGGACCTGAACGCGTCCCACAAGAGAGCCTTCCACTTCCGCCAATACCAACGGAGCGATTTGCGCCAGATCGGGCGCGGAGATGTCCAGATGCCCTTCAATGCCTTCGGGCAGGGTGGTCAGATCAGCAATCGTGAAGGCACCGTTCGCACGATTATCCCCCACAACGATGGCAAGGTCACTGATGTCCGCGCCACCATCACCTGAATTCAATTCACCTGAGATGGTGATTTCCCGATCTCGCAAGGATCCGCTGAGGTTCACCTGCGCCCGCGGTGCTTGTGTACTCAGTGTTGCTTCGCTGCGTAACGAAAGATCGGTCACCGGCGTTCCCATCATTTCCAGCCGCTCGGCTTGCGCTTCCAGGGACATTACGGCTGCATCCAGTGGCCCGCTCACCTGCGAGGAAAGGGTAACAGCGCCGGAAATGCGTTGATCGAGCGCGGCCAAATCCTTCAAACGCGCGCGAACGCTGCCGTCGAGCGCGCCGTCCTGCAGGATGCCGCTGGCCTCCAGGTCAAAACGCGAAGAGGCTGCCTTCAGATCCATAACCTCAAGCTCGCCCGATGCCGGGAAGTCTGATGGCAACTGACCGCGTGCCGAGCCGCTCAACGTCGCGCGCCCTTTTGTCAGGGCATCCAACTGGGCGATGCCGGTCTGCAAATCGTCAGCGCTGCTGTCAAAGGTCAGCGAATAGCGACCGGTATCCGGCGTGCCGTCGAGGGAAAAGGTCATGGCAGCTGCACCCGCCAAGGGGCGGTCCGTCAGTCGGGCAAATCGTGACAGATTGGTGGCCTCAAGCTGGCCCTGCGCCGAAACGCGGGTGGGTGAGGCGACAATGTTTGACAGATTGAGTGAGGTGTCATCGCTGGCTGCGGTCAGGAAATCAAGTCGGGCCACCTGATTGGTCAGATCCAGATCCCCTTTCAGGCTCACACTTGCAGCAGGTGGCATACTGCCACCGAAGGAGTTGTGTTTTAGAGCAACGCCTTCGAGCACCAAGTTCGCCTCCAGCGGAGTTGAAAGAGCGGTTGCCAGAGTAGAGGCCCCCGTGCCGCGTGCGTTCAGCCGAACCGACTGCAGATCCACCTGATCCGATACAATCGAGGTGCCCTCAACGTACATGGTCCAGTCCAACGCATCCAATGCGCCTTCCGCCGTTAGGTTGGCATTGAGCGCCTGAACGCTGACCGGCACATCGGGCACTGGCAGCTCCAATGTCTCGCCGCTTGGCAGGCGGGTGCCGATGTTGACTTTGACAAGAGCTGTTTGCGTGGCGCGCGCAACGCTGCTGTTTGCCTTCAAAAAGAAGGTATCCGTTGCCAGACTCACATCCAAAAGGGCGGGGAAATAGGAGGAGTCCAGCTCACCGTTGGCAACAAGTTGCGTATTGCCTGCAAAAAGCGGCTTCAGTGGCGCAGGAAGGATTGTTTCCAGATCGCCTCTGAGATCCGCCGTCAGGCGCTTGGTTGCAGCAATATCGGTCAAGGCGGCAGAGCCTGAAACGGTCTGCTTGCCATCAAGCGCAACAGAGAGTTGAGCCTCGAATGCCTCCAGCGTGCCGCTGCCCACCAACTCCGCATCAAACGAAGGGGCGCGAGCGATGTCCAGCAACGAGGCGACCAGTCCACCTGCTGCTTCGCTGATTTTGGCGTCCACATCGAAAGCGACGTCAGCAAGATCCACATGTGCAGCCACATCCACACGGCCTTGGACGCTGTCCAGCCGCTCTGCCTGCAGGGTAACAGACGCTGCTTGCGGGGATGCTGTTACATCAGCTGACCCCACGACTTGCAATTGAATTGGCGTACCAAGGACAGGACGCTCAATCGAGATCTTGTCGATACTGAGCTTTGTCAGCCGTCCGGTCAGGCGCGGCAAGCCCCCAGAGCCCTCATCGGCCGGTTCGGTTGCTTCACTGGTGTTTTCGGCGGGATAAACCGGTTGGCGGAGAATGCGCACATGTTCGCTCGCCAACTGCTGGATCTGCAGATCAGCGCGCAACAATGCCAGCGGCGACCACTCCAGAAAGATGCCATCCACAACAAGCCAAGGGCCGGTGGGATCGGATATGTCGACGCGGCCCACGGAAATGGTGCCGGTCGGGCTGATCCCGAGTTGCGACAAGGCGATGTCGGGAACAAGCGCGGAGGCCACACGTCCAAGCGCCTCGCGCCCCTGATCGAACTGGCTTGTCGCAACGAGCGCGCCATAAGCCAGCGCGACAAGGGCAATTACACTCAGGATGAGGCGAGTAATTACTCCGAGAATGCGCAGCAGCACAGTGCTAAGTCCTTGTCTTGGTGGGTGCCGCGATCATCAACCCTTCATCAGAAGGATTGGCTCAGTCCCACGTAAATTGCGAATGATGGGTCGTTTTCCTTTGGGTCCAGCGGTACGCCAACATCCAGCCGGAGCGGTCCAACAGGCGTAAAGTAACGTAAGCCGGCTCCAACGCCAACCTGCAAAGGTTCGCTGAAGTCCGGCAGGCTCTGTTCGAACGCCGCACCGGCATCCACAAAGCCTACAGCACCAATGTTATCAGTCAGTTTCGTGCGCAGTTCGCCGTTTAACTGAAGGAAGGAGCGGCCACCAATCACTTCATCGCCAATACGTGGGCCAATGTTCTTGTAAGCATACCCTCGAACGGAGCCGCCACCCCCAAGGAAGAACCGACGAGAGGCGGGAATGTCCTGCAGGCTATCGGAGTAAATCGTGCCGGTGGCCACGCGCCCGGCCAGAATGAACCGGTTCGCATCGTCAAGGCCCAGATATGACGCGGCAGAAAAACGGGAGAACACAAGAGGGGACGTGTCCAGCGCATCAATGGCCGGCTCCACATACGCCTCCGCATAAATGCCCGAACTGGGGTTCAGGTCATCATCGCGCGTGTCATAGGTCAGGTAGCCCGGAATGCCGACGATGAAATAGTCGTTCGTTCCAAACACGTCTTCTTCATTGGCGTAGTAAACTTCCCCGCCAACACGTCCAGAAAGCGTTTCATCGAAGTCCTTCACGAAGAAGGCATCAGCAGACAGGCTACGAGAGGTGTAGTTTTCCGGCTGCTCCTGTACAGCTGCGAGACTGGTGGTGAACGAAGTTGTCGGCCCAAAGGCGCCCGGCTTTTCGAAGGCAAGTCGCAGCGCATACTCCAAGTCCTCGGGGTTCACCGTATCGATCTTGCCAACGGAGCCGGAGACCTGAAGCTTTTCTGCTTGTCCGAACAGGTTGCGGTGGCGCCAATATCCCTCAACACCAAATCCCTCATTGCTGGACCAACTGGCGCCGAAACCAAATACCCGGCGCGGACGCTCGGATACGGTTATGGTGATCGGCAAGGTGCCATCGGCAGCAATCGTATCATCAGGACGCACTCGCAAACTGGCAAAAACGCCAAGATCACGCAGGCGGGTTTCTGCGCGTTTGAGAATGCGCGCATCATAGCGCATCCCTTCGGGAATATTGGCGTAGCTGCGAATGAAAACCGGGTCCATTCGCTCCGTACCTTCAACCGAAACAGGCCCGAAAAAAGCCTCCCGGCCGCTATCGAACACCAACGTCACGTCCAGCGTATTGGCGCTGTGATTGGCAGACAATTGTCGGTCTGCCACACGCGCTTTGGGAAACCCTTCATCGTCCAGAGCGCTTAGTCCGCGCTTTTCCGCTGTCAGAACCTTTTCAGAAAACGCCGGTTCACCTGTAACAAGACCCAAATCTCCGGCACCTGGAAGCATGTCTTGCAACTCGGCTCGGGGTGTCTTGTAGCGAATATCGACCTTGCCCAATGAAAACACGGGGCCTGGGGTTACCGTGACTTCAACCGGAATGGGCCGTGTTTGAATGGGATTGGGATCTTCAATGACAACACTGAGGGGCCGCCCATCGATGCGTACGGAGACAAGGCCGCCATAATATCCGCGCGTATAAAGCGTGCCCACCATGTTTTCGAAGTCGCCAGAAGCCAGCGCCAGCACACCAGCCTCTCCAGATACTGGACTATCCTGATTGGTGACGAGGTCACTGTTGCGTTCCAACCGTGCCTTCAGATCCTCATCGACCTCACCAGTTTCAGGGTTCGGTGTGACGGTGAGCTCCACCGTAAAACGGGTAGGTTCGGGCAGAGCGTCGTCGGCGGAGGCTTCCGTTTCTTCCTCGCCCCATAAATGGATGCCGAACAGACTGAAGGCTTGGGCAGGTGGCGCGGCGAACAGCAAGGCAGCCGCCAGCACGAGGCCAGCCAAAATGGCTGAAAACCGTCCTCCAAGCCCATTTGTTGCCAACACCGCGATCAATCCAAGCCCCAATTCCGAGATCGCACGGATCCCCAGATGCGACGAGTGTAGTCCCATGACTACCGCACAAGGATCCGTGAAAACTTACCAAGTACCTGTCGTGGACGGCAAAAAGACCACAATAACAGCTTGTTGTGAAGTTTGCCGTCCATTCAGATTGTTGCATGCCATGCCCCTTGGCCATTTGCAATCTGTTCTTTCCGAATGTGCCAGAGCGATGAAGCCCAGAGTGTATTCCACGATTTAACGAGGACGATCGCCATGAAACTGTGGAGAACGGCCAACCTCGCCAAAACACAGGGTTTTGGTAGTTTTTACCTGCACAGTTGGGTTGCGAACTTGCCGTTTACGACATGCATTCTGGCTTAGAATCATTCGCTCCGAGCCACTTTTACCTCCATCTCCTGAGTAAATTACTGGTAAAAATAGCATGTAGGAAAATGCCTAATAAGTTGTTGCGTTTGTTTTATTTTTCCATGTGCGCAAGGTTAGGCCCGGTTGCCTTAGGGAATCATAATTACTCGTCTACAGATTGCAGGCTTATTGGGATACTCAATGCGCTGGATACCAGTTTGGTTGATGTCGGTTGCTTTGGCTGCGTGCTCTGCGTTGCCAGCGCAAGGACCGTCTTCAGCGGTCATATCTTCTGAGCAGGTGACGGCTGATGCGCAACTTGCCAACTACACAATCGTGAAACTGGATGACGCGGCCATCTCGGTGTTGCGCCATTATCAGCCTCAAAGTTTCGCCAACAAGTTTGGCAGCGTGCCTGCCTCCAATGGGGTGTTGCAATTGGGGGTGGGGGATGCCGTGCGCATTCACATCTGGGAGGCCGCGCCGCAGGGGCTGTTTTCGACGGAAAAGTCCAAACAGTCCGGCATTGATGCAGTTATTGATGAATCCGGGTTCATCTTCATCCCGTATGCGGGCCGCGTAAGGGCGGCCGGCCTCACGGTGGAGGGGCTTCGAACCACCGTACAGAACAAGCTTATTGGAAAGGCGATCGAGCCTCAGGTGCTCGTGCAGGTTCTTCATAATCAGAGCAACAGCGCGGTTGTGATTGGGGATGTGGTCAAGCCGGGTCGCTATCCCATTTCGATTGGCGGCTCGCGCTTGCTGGAGCTGGTGGCCGTGGCCGGGGGAGCCCGTGAGGCGACCTATGAAACCGTGATCACGCTGAAACGAGGGCACCGGTCGGGCACCGCTCGGTTCGAGGATCTGATTGAAAACCCTGCCAACAACATACGCGTAGCGTCAGGAGACAACATCCTGTTGTCCCATCGACCGCGCAGCTTCTCGGTCTTTGGCGCTGTCGGCAAGGAACAACTGGTTCCGTTCCGAACGCAGGAAGTGACGTTGGCTGAGGCATTGGCTGTCGTAGGGGGAATCAGCGACTTCACGGCTGATCCAGCCGGCATTTTCCTGTTCCGTTTTGAAGAAGCCGGTCTGGTCAGTCAGATGACACAGCGAAAATTCGCTCCAAGTGTGACGTCGGGCACCCCTGTACCGGTGGTTTATCGATTGAACCTGCGCCGTGCAGACGGGTTCCTGCGGGCACGATTTGTCCAGATGAAGGACAAGGACATTCTCTATGTCGCGAACCACCCAACCGCAGAGTTCGGCAAGTTCCTGCAGATCATCTCGCCGTTGCTTTCCAATGTCTCCACCGTAAACCGTTTGGAGTTTTTCTAGGATTGCTCAGCCGACTGCCGGGTTTAAAACAAAAAGGACGCCCGAGGGGCAAGGGAGGCGCACGATCAATGGGGGACAAGCAGCGGGTCATATTGTTTCTGCAAGGTCCACCGTCGTTTTTCGCACGTGAATGGGCCGATGAACTGGAGCGCCGCGGTGCCCGTACCTTGCGCATCAACCTGTGCATCGGCGATTGGGTGTACTGGCGGGGCCGGCGCACGGTGTCCTATCGAGGCCCTTTGAAAAACTGGCGGTCCTATCTGGAAAATTTTCTGCGCCAGCACAGCGTGACGGACGTGGTGTATTATCAGGATCGTTTTCCTTATCACGCCATCGCCAACGAAGTGTGCGCGACGTTGAAGATCCCGTGTTACGCTTATGAGTTCGGCTATCTCAGGCCCGACTGGATCACGCTGGAACGTGATGGCATGGGAGCGTATTCACGGTTTCCGGAGGATCCGGCCCGCATTCGCGAACTGGCCAGGCAGCTTCCCAAAGCAGATCGGTCCATTGAATACCCGCATCCGTTCTTCAATGAAGCGTTTGGAGAGGTATTCTATCATCTGGCCAATTTCTTCTTTCCCTGGCCCTATCTGCGCTTTGATAGCGACAAGGTTTACAATCCCTTGGTGGAATACCTGGCGATGATCCCCAGGTTGCTGATGGCGCGGCGCAAGGATGAAAGCGCCAACATGCTGATTGAGGACGTGATTGAAGTTGCTGCAGGTTACTTCGTCGTGCCCCTTCAACTCCAGAGCGACTATCAACTGCGCTACAATGCCGGGTTTGACCATCTGAGTGAAGCTATAGATCAGGTCATGGCCAGCTTTGCGCGTACCGCACCCAAGGCTCAACATCTGGTTTTCAAGGTCCACCCGTTCGACAATGGGATTGAGCCGTGGACCGCCATTGTGCGCCGTTTGGCCCGCACCCATGGGCTCAAAAGGCGTGTACACGTCATAGATGGCGGTAACCTGGTGACCTTGCTCAAGTCCGCCCGCGGGGCCGTGATGGTCAACAGCACCACAGGGTTGCATGCGCTCCGGTTGGGGTGTCCCGTCAAGATCCTGGGTATTGCGATCTACGATATTGCAGGGCTGACAGCGCAGGGCAGTCTGGATCAGTTCTGGCAGAACCCGACACCGCCGGATCCCGAGCTGCTTGCGGATTTTGAAAAGGTGTTGGCCGCCACCATTCAGATCAAGGGCAATTTTTACACGCGAGAGGGGCGGCGGGCCGCTACAGTCACCGCGACGGACCGGCTGCTGTCGGGAACCATCAATCAGCCCGGCGCGCTTGAGCCGGTGGCCCCACGGCTCAAACGGGCGGCCGCACAAGGGATCCCGTTGCGGGCCGAGGACCAGATCGCCTCGCGTGGCCGTCGGACCAAAGAGGCCAGCGGGCCAAGCCTCGGGGAGCTGGAACATGAACATTGACGCCAGCGTTCTTGGGTCTGATGAACTGGCAGAACGCAGTTTTGTTTTCCTCCAGGGACCGTTGTCGCCGCTGTATCGCCGGGTTGGACGCAAGCTTGAGGCTGCTGGGGCGCAGGTGTGCCGGATCAACTTCTGTTTGGGCGATGCCTTGCACTGGCCTTCGTTGAATACTGTGCCATTCCGGGGGCGCCCGCGGCAATGGCCAGCGTTTTTTCGCGATGTTCTAAGGCACCTCAAGGCAACGGATCTGGTCTGTCATGGCGATCAGCGGCTGTACCATCGTCTGGCTATCGAAATGGCGAGGCGGGACGGGGTTCGGGTTCATGTCAGCGAGATGGGGTTGCTGCGTCCCGGATACATGACCTTGTGCAGGAATGGTCTGGGGTCAGCGTGCCCCATGCCGCGTGATCCGGTTCAAGTCCGGGCGCAGGCGCACATGCTGCGGAAAACAACTGCGTCCGGCGGGGAGTTTCCCACGCGGTTCACCATGCAAGCCTTGCCGGATGTGGTGTACAATCTGGCCAATTATTTCGATCTCTTGGCCTTCCCGCACTACCAAAAGCACACCCTTTATAACCCGGTGGTCGAGTATGGCCGCTGGATTGCCAAGTTGGTGGGTCGGCGACATCAGGAGCGACGTGCGGCTGCCGTGATGAAGAGATTGTGCGATGAGCCTGCCCCTCGCTTCCTGTTTCCCCTTCAACTGGAAGGTGATTTTCAAATCCGTACCCAATCCCAATTTGGCAGCATGATCCCGGCGCTTCGTCACGTAATGGAATCGTTCGCACGCTCAGCGCCAGCCAGCGCTCACCTTGTCGTCAAGGAACACCCCCTTGATGCCGGCTTTGAAGATTTTGGGGGCGTACTGAAGCGTCTTGCACGCAGTTTGGGATGCGCACAGCGGGTGCATTTCGTGCAAGGCGGGCCCATGCCGGCTTGGCTGGCGCTCTGCCATGGTGTGGTTACGGTCAACTCAACCGCAGGGCTCGAGGCATTGCAGGACGCCAAACCCGTCAAGTGTCTGTCGCCAACACTATATGATCTGCCGGGGCTGACCGATCAGCAAACCTTGGATGGGTTCTGGCGCAATCCGGTAAAGCCCGAGATGGACCTGCTTCAAGACTTCCTGAAGGTGCTGATCGCGCAAACGCAGGTGCCCGGATCCATCCATCATCCGGGTGGTCTGACAACAGCAGTGGAGAGTTTTGTTTCCAAACTCGCCTGCACCTTTGAGCCGCACCAGGAAACGTCGGGGCTGCAGCCCGATCTTCAGGCTCACTATGAAAGTGAGGGTCGTGCATGATCGGCGTGCATTGTTTTGAAGGTCAAAGTCGGCGCTGGCTGAAGGCGCTGGGCATCTTGACCGGTTTGAACCCCGCGCTTGCTGTCTCTCGCCCCATGGCGCGGGCGGGGATCGTTGCCGCTGAATCTCCCCAGTTGGTCGAAGCGGTGAGATGGAGCCTTGAGGCGGACAAGCCTTTGTGGGTGTGGCAAGCCAAGGGTGTCCAGCAACCGGAGCATGTGCATGGCGAGTGGTTGTTGAACTGCAAAATCATCAACTACAATAAGTCGTTAGGAAAGAAAGCGGACTCTTTTTTTGAGGGGCTTGAGAAAGCACTGGAGCAGGCCCCTGAACGTTTTGTTCTTTCCGGCGGCGAGATCCTTGAGCCCAAAGAGGGGGCGTGGCTATGGCAGGCGCGCGCGCGCCACATCGAGGAGGCTTGTGCACCGCTGGTGTGTCTGGGCGTGAAGGCGTGGAACCACCGCTCCATGAGCCACCTTTTGGGCAATGGCCAGAATGTCACCTTTGTGTCCAGCGCCGATCAGGCTCTGGACACTGCAAGGCGTCTTGGCGGTCCGTTGGTGGTATGGGGCATGCAACAATCCGATGAGGTTTTGGCCAGATTTCGAGCCGCAGATATACCGGTTCGCAGGATTGAAGATGGGTTCATACGGTCCGTCGGGTTGGGGGCCGGTTTGGTGGCCTGTTCGTCCATCGCGATGGATGATGAGGGGCTGTATTATGCGCCCACAACGAACAGCCGGCTGTTTCGCCTCTTGTCGTCCTTCAAGTTCTCACAGCACCAGCGTGAAAGAGGCCTCACACTCAAGCGATTGTTGAGTGAAAGCCGGGTCACGAAATATAACCTGACCGGCAAGACCTTGTGGCAACCGGCGGATCGCAGCCGAGAAATCATTCTGGTTCCGGGGCAGGTGGCGGACGACATGGCGGTCCGGCGCGGCGTTTCAGATCGGTTGGCGTCTCAGTCAGACGAGAACATCAACATTCAGTTGTTGCAGGCCGTGCGTGAGGACTATCCGCAGGCCCATATCGTGTACAAACCCCACCCAGACGTGGTCAGTGGCTTGCGCAAAGGCCATATCGACGCCCCGCAAGCACAAGGGTTGTGCGACGAAGAGATCGGGCGAGCGGACCTCATTCATCTGATAACTCAGTGTGATCGGGTCGCGACACTTTCCTCGCTCACCGGTTTCGAGGCATTGATCCGCGATAAGCCGGTGACGACCTATGGCCTGCCTTTTTATGCGGGATGGGGGTTGACGGAGGACAGAACGCGTTCCTCTGCGCGCACACGAACCCTGAAATTGGAGGAACTGATTTACCTCGTACTGGTGGAATACACTCGCATGATCGACCCGCTCACCTTGAGCATTACGACACCGGAGCGCCTGATCCGGCGATTGGCACAACTCAGGGAACGGCGGCAAAACCAATCATGGCGTTGGGTCTTGCAGCAGGTGTCTTGGGCTGGACGCCGTTTGGGTATTTGAGCAAAGGCACAGCGAGGGAAGGCGACCACATGGCGAAACAGCCGCAAACCATCGTGATAACCGGCGCAAGTGGCGGCATCGGCAGCGAGCTTGCCTTGGCCTACGCCGCGCCGGGCCGTCGGCTGGCCCTCTTGGCTCGAAATCGGCATAAGCTTGAAACACTGGCACTGCGGTGTTCAGATGCCGGGGCTCATGTCCATCTCATCACGATGGATGTGCGTGATCGTCTGGCTTTGCGCCGCACACTGAAAGCCTTTGATGACCAGTACCCGGTGGACGTTCTGATAGCCAATGCCGGGATTACCTGTGGTGTCGCGCCGTCTACCGGTTTGGAAGATCCTGAAGAGGCTCACCGGCTGACCGAGGTAAACTATACGGCTGCTGTCGAGGCGGCAGAAGCGGTGCTTCCGGGCATGCGGGCGCGCAATTGCGGTCAGATAGTTTTCCTCTCGTCGCTGGCAGGGCTGCGCGCCTTGCCCGATATGCCAAGCTACAGCGCGACCAAAGCGGCTGTAGCGGCATACGGAGCCGCCCTGCGCGGTCAGCTGCGCGGAACAGGGATCCATGTTTCAGTGGTGTTTCCCGGCTTTGTCACCAGTGCCATGTCACAGCGTCATCAGGGACCCAAGCCCCTCGAGATCTCGGCCGTCCGAGCCAGCAAGAAGATCTTAAAGGGAATACAACGCCGCCGCTCGGTAATCGCTTTTCCGAAGATCTTGGTTGGCTTGATCTGGTTGCAGAAAACATTTCTCATTCCCCGGCTCTCTGATTGGACAATGAGCTGGTTTCCCGCTCGTATTGATCCCGATCCCAGCTACAGCGCAGTACCGGACCCGGATCAGGCTCATAAAACGGTCAAGCCTCAGGGGGCGGAAGGGGAGGCAAACAAAAAACCCGCCAGCACTATGCCAGCGGGTTTTTGAGAACTGTTTTGCCTGTAGCCAATGCCTACCGGATTTCTTGTGCCGGACGGCCCACACAGAAATAGGAAAAGCCGTGCCGTTCCAACTCGTCCCGGCCGTAAATGTTCCGTAGATCAACCAGAACCGGGGTTTTCATCAGGGACTTCAGGCGGGTAAAGTCCAGCGCGCGAAAGGCGTTCCATTCCGTCACAATCACCAGGGCGTCCGCATCCTGCGCAATCTCGTAGGCATCTGTACCGAACGTGACATTGTTCATCAGTTCGGCTGCGCTTTCCATGCCTTCAGGGTCATAAGCGTGAATGGCCGCGCCCTTGTCTTGTAAAGCCTGAACGATGGACAGGGCCGGGCTGTCGCGCATGTCGTCCGTGTTGGGCTTGAAGGTGAGGCCAAGAATGGCAATCTTCTTGCCGCGCACGTTGCCGCCAACAGCCTCTTGAACCTTACGGGACATGGAACGCTTACGCTGATCGTTGATGGAACATGTGGTTTCAATAAGACGAACAGGCGAAGAGTTATCCTGAGCTGTTTTGACGAGAGCCAGCGTATCCTTTGGGAAGCATGAGCCACCATAACCGGGACCGGCATGAAGGAACTTGGAGCCAATGCGGTTGTCGAGGCCAATGCCGCGGGCCACATCCTGCACGTCGGCACCAACAGCTTCGCTCAAATCTGCTATTTCGTTGATGAAGGTAATCTTCATGGCAAGAAATGCATTGGCGGCATACTTGATCAGTTCTGAGGAACGCCGTGAGGTGAACAGAATTGGTGACTGGTTCAAATAAAGCGGCCGGTAAACTTCCGTCATGACCTCACGGGCACGCTCACCTGTCACGCCAACAACAATTCGGTCAGGCCGTTTGAAATCGTCGATCGCTGCCCCTTCACGCAAAAACTCCGGGTTGGATACCACGTCGAATTCAGCAGACGGGTTGGTTTCTCGAATGATGCGCTCGACTTCATCACCCGTGCCAACGGGCACGGTGGACTTGGTTACAACAACCGTAAATCCATCAAGGGATGCTGCGATTTCTCGCGAGACGTCATACACAAAGCTAAGGTCTGCATGGCCATCACCACGCCGAGACGGTGTGCCGACAGCGATGAACACAACATCGGCTTTCTGGACGGCGCTGGGCAGATCGGTGGTAAAGGTAAGGCGACCTTCGTCACAGTTTCGTTTTACCAGTTCATCAAGGCCCGGCTCGAATATGGGGATCTGACCGCGCTTCAGGCCTTCAATCTTCTCGGCTGCCTTGTCAACGCAGATTACTTCGTGTCCAAAGTCTGCAAAGCATGCCCCCGAAACGAGGCCCACATAGCCACTGCCAATGACTGATATGATCATGGTCGCTCCTGTTGTCGGCACAAAGCCGATCTGTCGTGCCAGTATGTTTGGCAGAACGCTTATCGCGATCCTGTGACCAAGAAAAGTCTTTCGTCGCCTTAAAGGGTATGGGTGGGGACAAGAACCATAGAACTGTCACAGAAGAAAGGGGACTGCACACTTCATAGGAGTGGTTGGGGGGCGCAATCCGGGTCGTCACAACGCTGTTGTGACGGGGCCGGCTCATTTAGTGAGGGCGTAATAAAGCCCTTTTAGCGCCCTCAGGTCCTTGGCGGTGAATGTGTGTATGTCGCACGGCTCAGAGACAAAGCAAACGCCAGCTTCTGATTTATTCTTCCAAACCACCTCAAACAACGCAATTTTACTATCATCATCAAAGTAGAGTTGCCCCTGCTTTGGGACGTCTGTTGTCTCGCTTACCAGCAACCGGGCGCCTTTGCGGGTCCGATCGCGCACGATGCATTCTGCCACAAATTGGTCATTAAGATCGCAAAGCTTACCTTCTCTAAAGCGAATCCTTTGCCGATTCTCGCTGCGTCGTTCCATAAAACTGCGAAATTCCCTGATTTTTATCCCATAAAATTTAAAGGGCATCGTTGAATGGGTTTTTTCCATCGCGCCCAATTCATGTCACGTTCTGTCGTGCAAAGCTTGCCACAAACTGACCATTCGCCGGTTAATAAGGCAGGCTTCCTTGTTGAGATTCCGAAAGGATTCCGTTTCGAGGGAAAAATAGAATAAAATTTTATATAAATCTCTATAGATTTTTCCAAGATTAAATTGGTTAACAAAGTGTTAACCTCTTATATAAACTAAATAATTTCACAAAAACATAAATTGACAGGGCAGAATGAACTGTATTAGTGCCAATGGTGTCCGTGGGGTATTTGGATTTGGGGTTATGTATCTAATTGTAGATGAACAGGAGCTTGTGACTGAAGGTTATACCTCTGGTTTCAAGCGTGAAGGAATTTCTTCTAGCGGTTTTAATCCGTCAGAGTTTCATGACTGGATTAGCTCCGCGCCGGAGACGGATTTTGAAGCGGTTGAAGCCATCTTGATCGGTGACTGCATTGACCGCGAACAATATCCGGAAATCATCCGCCGTCGATGTGGCCAGAAGCCTGTGATCGCACTCAACAGCACGACTCAGCTTGAACAGACCTTGAAACTGTTTGCTGCAGGCGTGGATGATGTGGTCCGCAAGCCGGTGCATGTTCAGGAAATACTGGCCCGGGTCAATGCCATCAAACGCCGGACCCAGACCCAGTCTGTCCAAGTGGATCTGGGAGATCTGACCGTGTTTTTTGACGGCCGTGATCCGCAGGTTAGCGGCGATACATTACCACTGCCGCGCCGTGAGCGCCGTATTCTGGAATATCTGGCGCAGAACAATGGTCGTCGTCTGACCAAGGCGCAGATCTACAATTTTGTCTATGGCATCTTCGAAAGCGAAGTGGATGAGAACGTGATCGAAAGTCACATCAGCAAGCTGCGTAAAAAACTGCGCAAGCGCTTGGGCTATGATCCGATCGATTCAAAGCGCTATCTGGGATACATCATCAACACGACGCAAGAGGCGCGCTGACGTCGCCTCACCCAAGACATCACCACCACAATCCATCATGAAAAGGCCCGCCTGATTGAACCAAGGCGGGCCTTTTTTGTTGCGATTGCAGAGGGGAAGAGGGCAGCTACAGCATTTGGGCCAGCTCGGTGAAGGCGTCCGTGCTGGAAGGGTCTGTAGAGCTCTGTGAGAGCGCCTTGTAGAGCTTGGGTACGATCTCTAAGGCTTGATCAAGGAACGGCTCCACGCCCTGTTTGTAGCCGCCCATCATGCGCAAGTCTTTCGTGTCTTCGAATTTGGCTACCATGGCCCGCAATTTCAGAACCAGATCACGTTCTTGCGGCGACCAGGCGTGTTGCGCCAGACGAGAAACCGATTGCAGGATGTTAACCGCCGGATACCGGCCATCCTCGGCAATGTGTCGGTCGAGAACAATATGCCCGTCCAAGAGGCCGCGGATGTTGTCAGCAACCGGATCATTGTGATCATCACCGTCCACCAGGACGGAGATGACGGCAGTAATCATGCCGGTTCCCTCAACGCCCGGTCCGGTGCGCTCCAGCAACGCCGGAAGTTCCGTGAACACGCTGGGCGGATAGCCGCGTGATACGGCGGGTTCTCCAGCTGCCAGTGCCACATCGCGCAAAGCGTGGGCATAGCGGGTGATGCTATCCAGCACCAACAGGACAGAATCGCCCTGATCACGAAAGTATTCTGCCACGGATACGGCTGTTTTGGGCGCCAGGCGGCGCATCATTGGGCTTTCATCGCCAGTTGCAACAACAACGACGGATTTGCCCATCTGCTCGCCAAGTGTTTCTTCGATAAACTCGCGCACTTCGCGGCCGCGCTCACCGATCAGGCCAATCACCACAGTATCGAAGGAATTGCTTCGGGCGATCATCGACAGGGTAGTGGATTTGCCCACGCCAGAACCTGCGAAAATTCCAAGGCGCTGACCGTGCAGCATCGGCGTGAATATGTCGAGGACACGTACGCCGGTCCGAGCATGTTCGGTTACCCGCTTTCTTTGAATGGCGGGAGGTGGGGGCCGATTGAAAGGAACTTCTTCCGCGCCGCGCTTGAGGGGATCAAGCATGTCCACGGGTTTGCCCATGGCATTGATGACGCGGCCCTTCCAGCTTGGGTCTGGCCGCAGGCACAACTCTCCTGCGCGTTTGATGCGTGTTCCCAAACCCAGATCGTTGCGCGGAGAATACGGTTTGACGATGACGCTTTCGGCGTCGATCTTGATGATTTCACCGAAGCAGGTTTCACGGCCATTGTTGAAGGAGACCTGATCACCCAGGTTGACACCGCTTGAAAGGCCACGAACGCGCAAGTAGTTGGATGTTACTTCGCTCAGGATGCCGGTTACATCAATGTCCCATGCATCAGATGGCACATGCCGTGTCAGCTTTTGCAGCCGCTCCAGATCGTGCATTTACGACTCGCCCAGATGTTTGGCCTGCAGTTGCCGGAGAACGTCTTCTGGGAACACATTGCGCGGGTCGTTTGCCAGTCCTGCAAGGTCAGGTACCGGTGTTTCCTCGGCCTGTTTTTCCCGCGCCGCGTTCGCTTCGCTGTCATCGGAGGCAGATGGCATCAGGCCCGAAACGTCTGGGGCTACTGCTGCCTGCTTAGCTGCTGCCATGCCCACGTTGCCAAACAGCGCGGGAATATCTTTCACGCCGTTCTCATAGGAAACGCCAGCCACGTCAGTGGGCAGGGCATCGGCTTCAAGCGTGGCAAGTTTTTGCGACAGGGCATCGGCGCCAGACTCTGCAACCATGGTTTCCTGCTCAAGCTCGCCGGTGACGGACATTTGAACCATGTTGGCCGCCATCAGACCCACCATGCCCACAGGACCGCCCAGCAAGCCGAACAGGCTGCTCCCGATCGCACGGGAGCGAACGGAGGCTTCATCCCCTGTGAAATTCTGATAGAGCGTGTTGATTCCCGGAATGTGTTGCAACGGATTCAGGATATCGATGAACTCATCCATGGTGAAATCGGGAGCAGGGGCAGCCTCGTGGCCCTGCGCCTGTTCATTCAGCCGGTTGATCATCGGGCTGCCGGTATTCGTCGAGACTCCATCCACATACATGGGTCAGCCTCCCAACTGGCGGATTGCATTCTGCCGAGCCGATTCAGCAGTCTGCATCGCATTGTTCGTGCTCTCGAACGCGCGCGTGATTTCGATCATGCGAGAGATTTCCATGATCGCGTTCACGTTGGAACCTTCAACATAGCCCTGTTCAAGGCCGTTCTCCGTGAACTCGAAAATCGGTTGGGCATCCTGATCCGGCACGACGGCCGAGTTGCCCATGCGGGATAGTTTGGCTCCCTCCGGAATCTCATAGAGACCGATAACCGCCACACGCTGGTCGTTTTGGAAAACGGACCCATCGCGCAGGATGTTCGGTGTGCCGCCGGCCGGATCCAGAGCAATGGGACCACCGCCGGCATCAAGAATGGGGTTGCCCTCAACCGTGCGAAGCAAGCCGTCCACCGAAATCTGCATGCGTCCATCGCGGGTGTAGGCGACGCCGTTGCCGGTTTCAATGCCCAGCCAGCCTTGGCCGGCAATGGCCACGTCCAGCGGGTTGCCGGTTTGTTTGATCGGTCCAGCCTGCCGGTTGATGTAAGTCTGTCCTTCAGAGGCGAAGGAGACTGGATCAAGCCCGGCCCGATTGACTTCGGTGCTGAACTTGACCGCATCCGCCCGATAGCCCGCTGTATCCATGTTCGCAACGTTGCGTGCCACCGTTTCAAGGCGGCGTTCCAAGGCCAACTGACCTGAAAGCGAGACGTAAAGCGACGATTCCATAGCTTTAACCTCCAAACTTGAGGGAGTTGACCTGCAGCAGAAGGTCCGGATTTACACCGGGTCCCGTATTCTGAAACAGCGATAAGGTTGGTGCCGATGAGACGTTGTTCTGAACATCGTAGAGATTGGTGAACTTCGTCAGAAACTCACCCAATTGTTCGGGGTCCTTCAAGCTTTCCAGATCCAGACGCTGGTCGATGTAGTCTGCCTGGCGATCCACATCCGTGCCAACCATTGATTCCGGCATGCCGATGGCCGTACGCACCACTGCATAAAGGGCCTGATCCGCCAGAATGTCATAGGCGGTGTTGATCTCTGGTGCCTTGCGCTGGAAGTAGAGAGCCAGACGCACTCCTTCGTTCTGCGCGCCTTCCTGCTCCTCCAGTGTTTGAAGGATGTAGGAATCGACGATTTCCTGCTGCGCCCGATCAAAGTTGGTCGCAGTTCCGCCGTAGGCTTCGAAATTGAAGGCCTTTGCGAACTCATAGTAGCGCTTGTCATTCAGACGGTTGGCGTAGCTGTCCTTGTCCTGAATACCTTGTTCAAGCACGTCGCGCATGAGGCCCTTGGCATAGGCCATGTCGCCCAGCCCCTTTGCCTTCATGGCGTATGTGAAGATGCGATCGTCCTCGAGAAACTGGTCGATCGTTTTGATATTGCGAATGTTTTCCAGATAGTACTGGCTTTCACGGTCGACGATCGGGTCCTCGGAGGTCCGCTTGATCGTCGACCCCATGTCGCGTGTCAGCATGGTGTAACGCAGCGCTGTATCAAGCATAGGGCACCTCAAGATTACTAAAATCTCCGACAACCTAGGGCTGATTGCTTGCCTGAAACTGATTTGGGGTCTGTTCGGTGCGCCAGTTTCAGACAAGCCAGTGCCTCTAGAACGTTCTCAATCTGGAATTGGCTCGAAGAGTGGAGCGCGTTTTGAATATTATTGTCGGTTTGGTGATCGTGATCGGGTCGTTGCTCGGTGGTTACATGGCAATGGGTGGTCATCTTGGCGTGCTATGGCAACCCTTCGAGTTCGTAATCATTGGCGGTGCTGCTTTTGGGACATTTGTTGTCGGGAACTCCTTCAAGACAATAAAGGACACGGGGCGAGGCATCGTTCAGGCTTTCCAATATGCCGTGCCGAAGAAGCGGGATCACCTTGATACGCTGAGTGTGCTTTATGGTCTCATGCGCACGCTGCGCGCCAAGGGGCGCAACGACGTGGAAGCCATTATTGATAATCCGCATGAATCGGAACTGTTTCAGCGCTTTCCCAGCGTTTTGGGTAATGAATCCCTGACCAGCTTCATCTGCGATTACTTCCGCCTGATCGTGATTGGCAATGTGCGCCCCCATGAGATTGAAGCCCTCATGGATGAAGAGCTGCATACCATCGGTCGGGAAGAGTTGAAGCCTTACCATGCATTGAGCACGTTGGCCGAAGCCTTGCCTGCATTGGGTATTGTTGCTGCAGTGCTGGGTATCATCAAGGCGATGGGCGCCATTGATCAGGAGCCCGAAATTCTAGGTGCGCTTATCGGTGCTGCGCTGGTCGGAACTTTCCTCGGTATCTTCCTGTCCTACGGCATCGTCAGCCCTATCGGGCAAAAGATCAAACAGGTTCGTGAGCGCCGCTATCGCCTCTACATCGAAGTCAAGCAAACCCTTCTGGCCTTCATGAATGGTGCAGCTCCGCAGATTGCTTTGGAGCACGGTCGCAAGACCATCTCCGCAGATGCGCGCCCAACCATTGATGAAGTTGAAGAAGAGACAATGAACGCAGGAGCCGCTTAACCCATGCAGTACGAAAGCGATGTGATCGAGCCGGGCACCTATGATGACAGTGAAGAAGATAACGGGGCAAAGTTTGACTTGCCTCAGCGTCTTCTCGATGCGGCAGGTATCGGCGTTGATCGGTTGCCCATGCTGCACGTTGTTTTCGACCGCATGGCGCGCCAATACATAGACATCTTGCGTCAGATGGCAGCGTCAGCTCCGTACATCGCGGTTCAGTCCGTGCGCAATGATCGCATTGGTGATGCGCTGGATGTCTATGAAGACAAGGCCATTATTGCGGTTTTGCATGCTCAGGAGTGGGATGCGCGCATTCTGCTGGGTTTTGACAAGCAATTCATCTTTTCCATGGTGGAGCTGCTGCTCGGCGGCGATGGGGAAGAGGAGCCGTTCATCGAGGATCGGGCCCTGACCAGTGTGGAGCAGCGCCTCGCACACAAGATGTTTACCGAAGCGGCGCAGGCAATGGCCAGCGCCTTCGAAGCGATTGCGGATGTCACGTTGAAGGTAGAGCGCCTGGAAACGCGCACCGAGTTCGCGCAAACCGGTCGGCGCAGCAACCAGTGTGTCGTTTGTCAGATGGCCGCCGAGCTTATCGGGCGCGAAGGCGAGATCTTCATTGTAATTCCGCAGTCGGTTCTGAACCCGCTGCGACAGAACCTGACACAGGTCCTTTCCGGCGAAGTTGCAGGACGGGATACCCGCTGGACGAAACAGTTCCAGCACGAAATTCAAAAAACAGAGGTGAAGCTCACGGCTGTGCTTGAAGAGCAGCGCCTGACTTTGGATGAGGTAGCTCAATTCGAGGTCGGTCTTGTGCTTGAGCTTAATGCAACACCCAAAACACCTGTGCGGCTGGAGTGCAACAGACAACCCCTGTTCAACTGTAAACTGGGACAGGTTGCTGGGTCCTATACCGTCCGAATTGATGAGTTGATCCAGCAAGATGGAGACCTTCTAGATGACATCATATCTAATTGACGGATTTTTATTTCTCGCGCTTTTGCTCACCACGTGGCGGGTGGTGCTCATGTACAGGCAGCTGCGGGTCATGGCATCGCATCATGAAGACTATCAGCGGGTCTTTGATCAGACATCGGACGCGATGGATGCCATTAGCGTCACGCTGCAAGAGCTGCGTGTTCGTGGTGAAGAAATCTCCAATACCTTGAGCGAGCGTATCGATACCGCCAAGGAAACAACCGTGGATATGAACTCGGTCATCCATAAGGCTCATGAGGAAATGAGCCATTTGCAAGAATATGTCGACTGGCTTCAGGCGGCCGCAGACAAGGTTGGAGTAGACCTGTCTCATGTTGATGCCCGCGTTCCGGATCGCCCGGCAGGCCGAGGCGCTCGAAGCGCCGCGCCGCGCAGCCGGTTGCACGCCGGTCAGGGCCGCGCGATGCAGGGTGCGGCGAAGCCGGATGCCTCTCACAAGGCGCAGGGTGCCGCAGCGGGCCGCGCTGCAGGTGGTGCGGCCGCTGGGGGCAAGTCGGAGGCGGGTACGGCACCTGCAGGAAAGGCCGGGGAGGGTCAGTCTGGTGAGGCTGTCTCAGCGGTTAACAAACAGAATTTGCGTGTGCGCAAGGTAAGCTTTGGACAGGCTGCGCCGTTTAGAAGCGTAAATGTCAAAGACTAAACTAACAATTCTCTTGGAGTGATTGGCTATGAGCGGTTCCAACGATATGACCAGCGATGAGGCTCTGGCCCTGCAGTGGGAAGCTGCTGCTGCCGAAGCCGATATGAGCATGGAAGAGGCAATGGCTGCAACGCCAGCCGCTTCAACCTCTCAGGCGCAGGATAGCGATGGCATGAGCGATTCCAACGTGGATCGCAATCTGGATGCCGTGCTTGGCATTCCGGTTGACATGCAGGTCGTGCTGGGCTCCGCCACCATGCCGGTTGCAAGCTTGTTGAAGTTGGGCCGTGGCGCTGTCATCCCGCTCGATCACCGTGTGGGTGAGCCAGTCAATATCGTGGTGAACGGGCGAACGGTTGCCCGAGGTGAGATCGTGGTTGTTGAAGATGATAATTCACGGTTCGGCGTCTCTCTGACAGAGATTGTGGGCGCCAAGGGTAGTTACGCGTAAGGCGATAGGGAAGCAGCATGAACAAAGCGCTTCAGGTTCAAGGAACCGGAACAGCGGTGGCTGTTCACAAATCCGGGACACAAAAGGCCGCAGCCCTGCTTTTGGCGATGGGCAACGAGAAGGCGACACGGGTGCTCAAGCATTTCGACAATGACGAGATGCGTCTGATCATCCGGTCGGCGGCCGAACTGGGGACGGTGCCAGCAAATGAACTTGAGGAACTGATTGAAGAGTTCATCGAACTGTTTTCCGGCGGTGTAAACCTGTTTGGTACGGCAGAGGGCGCTGAAGGTCTCCTCAGAGGGATCCTGCCGGAAGAGCAGGTTGCCGAGATCATGTCCGATGTCATGGGGTATTCCAAACGCTCCATATGGGACAAGGTCTCTCAGATCTCGGAGCACGTGCTGTCGACCTATCTGCAAAAGGAGCATCCGCAGACGGCTGCTTTCATTCTGTCAAAAATTTCGCCGAATGCTGCAGCGGGTGTCATCTCGCAAATTCCGCGGCGCAAGAGAAATGAGATCGTCCGCCGCATGCTGACCCTCAAGCCAATTGTTGAGGACGTGATGGACGAAGTGCAAAAAACACTCCATGAAGACTTCATGGTCAACTTCGCCCGTACTGTGGGTACGGATGCGCATGCGCGGATGGCGGACATCCTCAACAAGATGGAACGCGACGATCTTGAGGACACGTTGGACAATCTTCGGGAAGTGCTGCCCAAGTCGGCGGAACAGCTCGCAGGTCTTCTGTTCACGTTCGACGATATCGTCAATCTGGATCAGCGTACACGGATGGCAATTTTCGACGACATCAATACGGACGTCATCACTTTGGCTCTGAAGGGAACCGAGCCAGACTTCCGCGATGCGATCCTGTCGTCCATTTCTTCGCGCGCCAAACGTATTGTCGAGAACGACCTGGCCTCCGGCGAGCCATCACCACAGCGTGAGGTATTCGATGCCCGTCGCCAGATCACCGATCTGGCTTTGGAAAAAGCGAACAGCGGAGAGATCGAGCTCGACCTGGGACGTAGCGAAGAGGTCTACATCTAATCCGGCATGCCGGTTTTCATGGGCGGCTAGTTCAGGCGGGTGGGCATGTCGGAAGATCAGGATAAAGAGAGTAAAACAGAAGAGCCTACGGAGAAGCGAATCCGGGATGCCATTGAGAAAGGCAATATCCCGGTATCGAAGGAAGCCTCCGTTCTCGCGTCTTTCGTAGGCATGATGTTTATTCTGACTTTCATGCTTAACGACGCTGGTGCCGGCTTTTCGGGCTTTTTACGTTGGTTCCTCGACAATCCTGGCGAGATACGCATGCTCAGCGATGAGGATGCGGTGGAATTGCTGTATATCGTGTCCTTGGAGTTCGGTCGGTTTTTCATGCCGATCGCGGGTCTCTTGATCATTCTTGGACTGGCCGCCTCATTCTTGCAAAACGCACCGCGCCTGGTCCTGGATCGCATTCAGCCGAAACTGAATCGTATTTCTCCGATCAAGGGGTTCGGCCGCATCTACAGCATGAATGGCTTCATGGAGTTTGTTAAATCCCTGATAAAGCTGAGCATCGTTGGGGCGGTTGCATTGATTGTGTTGCGGTCTCAGCAGGCGGTGGCACTTACTGCCATGTATCAGGACCCTTCGCTATTGCCGCAGACCATTTTGCAGATCGCGATCAAGTTGCTCTCGGCCATTTGTGTTGCAACGATTGCGTTGGTCGGCTTCGATCTGGTGTTGGCACGGTTCCAGTGGCGCAAGAACTTGCGTATGACGCGGCAAGACATCAAGGACGAGTACAAGCAGGCAGAAGGGGATCCCATCCTCAAGGCACGCATGCGGTCGCTGGCGCGCGACCGGGCGCGCAAGCGGATGATGTCCAGTGTAGCCGAAGCGACGGTGGTGGTCGCCAACCCGACGCACTTTGCCGTCGCGTTGCATTATGATCGTGGTGAGAATTCAGCGCCCCGAGTGACCGCGAAAGGGCAAGATCTCGTTGCGCTCAAGATCAAGGAGATCGCCTATCAAAACGATGTCCCTGTGGTTGAAAACAAGGAACTGGCGCGCGGGCTGCATGCAGCCGTAGCGGTAGATCAATATATTCCCCCTGAATATTACAGGGCAGTTGCAGAAATTATTTCTTACGTGTATGTGAGTAGAAGATGAGTAGATGTGTAGCCGCGCGTAAGGATGCCATGCGGACATTTCCATTAGCCGAAAGTCTAGTCGACGCGAGCGAAGTAGATACGACGGTTACCGAACATGCAGAGCGCGAGGCTTTGCTTGCAGAAGCCATTCGGCCGTTGGCCGCCGAACTGCGCCTTGTCGATTTGAATTGCCTTGCACGGCATATTCTTGGGCATGAGACCGGCAATATCGCCGATTTGATCGAGTCCTCCTGTGAGCTTTATTTCAAGGACGGGACGATCAGTTACGCGGGCACGGCGACCATTGATCTCAATTGGTCGGGCGATCAGTCCGTATGCTTTCATCTCAACTTTCAGAATAACGGCGTGACTGTGATGTTTGAATTGTTCCTGTTGCCGCTCAAGTCGGCCGTGGACGTCAAGTTCATCGCGTTTGATCGTTTGGAGCGTGACGTGCTGGACAATTCGCAGCGGTTTCGTGATGCACTGGAAGATGCAGTCCTGTCCGGACAATCCTGAGTTCCTGAAAGTGGGGAAGGGCGTGTGGCTCGCACTTGGTGCGGGCCTTTTTTATTGGTGTGTCCTGCTTTGGGTACGGGCATCTGGTGCCATCAACCGGCGGTGGTGGGTCTGAATGGCTTTGGCCGTCAGGCTCGTGCAAGATTCGATTGGTACCCAAGGGTCACTAATGTGATCCATGGAGTAGCGTTTTGGAACCGGTTTACTTGTTCGATCTTGCTTCGCGCCAATCCACTTGGCTGTCCGTCAGGCAGGCGACAATTGCCGAGAACGTCTCTCAGGCAGATACGCCTGGCTACACTGCAAAGGATGTCGAGCCCTTTCGCGATGTTCTCGACAAGACGCAGTTGGGCATGATCGCCACAACCTCTGGTCATTTGGGCGGCGATTTCGAAACAGCGCGTGATGTGCGCAATGTGGAGGCTGAGCCTTGGCAGGTGTCGGCCTCTGAAAACTCCGTCTCTCTGGAACAGGAAATGATCAAGTCGGGTGAAGTGGCCCGATCACATCAGCTGAATACGGCTGTTGTGCAGAAGTTCCACGGCCTTCTTCTGGCTAGTTTAGGAAAGCGATGACACATGATTGATCCTTTAGCCGCATCATTGAAAATCAGCGGGTCGGGGCTGCATGCGCAATCGCAGCGTATGCGCGTTGTCTCCGAGAACCTCGCTAACGTTCAGTCCACGGGCAAGACCGAAGGGGCTGATCCCTATCAGCGCAAGACCATTACTTTTCAGAGCGAGATGGATCGTGCGCTCGGTGCGGAGCTGGTGGAAGTTGATGGCATCGGCAAGGACGATAGCGCCTTCCGTATTGAATATGATCCGTCGCATCCGGCTGCAGATGAGAATGGAAACGTCAAGTATCCGAATGTGAACACGCTCATTGAGCTTTCTGACATGCGCGAAGCAACTCGCTCCTATGAGGCCGGGTTGTCGCTGATGAAGCAGTCGCGCGAAATGATTACCCGAACAATTGACTTGTTGAGGTCGCGTTAATGGTTGGATTTATCGAAGGTTTGGGCAGTGTCGGTAGCCTGATGTCCAGTTCCCGCTCTGTTGGGACAGAGGCACTTGGTGGCGCAGCAGAAACTCGTCAGTACGCGCCGGTCGGCGATACGGCGCAAACGCAAGAAGCCAGCTTTACCGAAGTGATGGCCGATGCCATGCAGCAAACCGCTGACACGGTAAAGACAGCGGAAGCAACGTCAATCTCTGGCATCAAGGGCGAAGTCTCCGCTCAGAAGGTGGTCGAGGCCGTGATGGAAGCTGAAATTCAGCTGCAAAGTGCCATCGCCATCCGGGACAAGGTCGTCTCGGCCTATCAAGAATTCTCCAGAATGTCGATCTAGGGGCTAGACCATGAAAGCACTGGCAATCGCTGCGACTGGTATGGCTGCCCAGCAGACCAACCTTGAAGTCATTTCCAACAATATCGCCAACATGAACACGACCGGGTTCAAGGCCTCCCGCGCAGAGTTCACCGATCTGCTGTACCAGATCGACCGTGCCGCGGGGATTTCCACGCAGGCTGGTGAAGCGCCGATCCCGGAAGGCATTCAGCAAGGGTTGGGTGTAAAGACGGCGGCTGTACGCAAGCTGCATTCCCAAGGCGCACTGGTTGAAACGAGCAACACATTTGATCTGGCAATTGATGGCAAGGGGTGGTTTCAGATCACCGGTCCTGATGGCGAGACGCTCTTTACCCGCGCCGGCGCATTCAACGTGAATGCGGAGGGCCAGCTCGTGACGCTGGACGGCTATGAAGTGCAGCCGGGCATTGTTGTGCCGGAAGATGCTGTTCGCGTCTCCATCAACCAGAGCGGTCAGGTGTTTGCCATCCTTGATGGGGATGAAGCGCCGCAGGATCTGGGGCAGATGTCCCTGGCGTCCTTTGTGAACGATGCGGGTTTGTTGGCGATTGGCGGGAATCTTTTCCGTGAAACGGAAGCATCCGGCGCAGCGACTGAAGGTGTTCCAGGTGATCCGGGGCTGGGGGTTATCCAGCAGGGGTATCTTGAAACCGCCAATGTGGATCCGGTCAAGGAAATCACAGAGCTGATCAGCGCTCAGCGGGCCTATGAAATGAACTCCAAGGTCATTCAGGCCGCCGACGACATGGCTGGCACGGTCAGCAAGGGCATCCGATAAAACCTAGAAAAGCGAGAGCGAACGTGACGAGACCACGCCCCTATCTTCGCCTCGCCATGGCGGCGCTGGCATCTGTGGTTATAACTGCTTCCGCCGTGGCGCGAGACAACAGTGTAATCGACCTGCCGGTGCCCTCAATTGTGATCTATCCCGGTGATGTGGTGCGGGAAGGCATGTTGCAAGACAAGGCCTTCTTGAAGCGTGGCGTGGCCGATATGGCCGTTGTTCGCGGCGCCGACGGGGCGATTGGCAAGGAAGTGCGTCGCACTTTGGTGCCAGGACAGCCAATTCCTCTCAATGCCTTGAGAGAGCCGTTGGTAGTAAAGCGCGGCACGCTGACCAATCTCGTTTTCCGTGAAAATGGCCTTGAGATTATCGCAGTGGTCGAGCCGCTTCAGTCGGGGGCGTTCGGTGAAATGATCAAGGCACGCAACGTGGATACGGGGCAGCAGGTAACGGGGATTGTCCAGACGGATGGTACCTTGCTGATAAGGGGTAATTGAGAAGTGTTTACCAAAGTTCTGCGGATTGTAACACGAGCCCTTGGGGCCGGTCTTCTCAGTTGTCTGATGGTGGCGAACGCGAATGCGCTTGTTCGCATCAAGGATATTGCGGAGCTGCGCGGCATTCGCGATAACCAACTCGTTGGCTATGGTTTGGTTATAGGTCTGAACGGGACGGGCGATACCATGCGCAACTCGCCGTTCACCGAGCAATCCCTGCAATCCATGCTTGAGCGGATGGGTGTGAACGTACGAGAAGCGCAGGTTCGGTCCCAAAATGTTGCGGCTGTGGTTGTCACCGCTGACCTGCCACCGTTCGTGGGCAATGGTTCGCGCATCGATATCTCCATTGGGTCGTTGGGTGATGCATCGTCCTTGCGCGGCGGAATGTTGTTGGTCACTCCGCTTATGGGTGCTGATGGCAACGTGTACGCCGTAGCGCAGGGGTCGGTCTCGGTCTCCGGGTTCAATGCGGAGGGAGATGCGGAAAACCTGACCCAGGGCGTACCCACCTCCGGTGTCATTTCCAACGGCGCGCTCATCGAAAAGACGCTTCCGGATTATTTTTCCAACATGCCCAAGCTGGTGTTCGAGTTGAAGAACCCGGACTTCAAGACTGCGGTCCGTGTGGCTGATGCCATTAACGCATTCACCACCACCCGTTATGGGCGCAAGATGGCGCAAGAGGTGGACTACCGGGCTATTGAAGTCCGCAAACCGCAAGGCATGAGCCCTGTACGGTTTGTTTCCCAGATTGAAAGCCTTCTTGTGCAGCCAGACACGCCTGCCAGAGTGGTTGTGGATGAGCGGACTGGTACAGTGGTTATTGGCCAGAACGTGACGATCTCAACGGTCGCTGTTACGCACGGCAACCTGACGGTTCGTGTCTCGGAGCGGCCCGAAGTATCGCAGCCCAACCCGTTTGCGGAACAGGGTGAGACCACGGTCGTACCGCGGACGGAAATCGAGGCGGTGGAAGAAGATGGGCAACTGCAGATTGTCGGCGGAACGAATCTGCAAACTCTCGTCAATGGCCTGAACCGAATTGGGCTCAAGCCCAGCGGCATCATTGCCATCCTTCAGGCGATCAAGCGGGCCGGCGCACTGCAGGCCACCCTTGTGGTCAAGTGATTGAGAAGGCGCACAACAAGCCACAGGCAAGTTTGCGCCTTCAAGATCAGCTCAACTCATTCCTCAGGACTTATGGTGCGATGGCTTTTTGCATGAAATCGCTAAAACTTGCGAGCGTCGGCGGCGTCTTTCTTTTTGCCGCGTCAGTGGCATCGCTGGCTCAGGAAACTCAAGAGCCCCTTGATGAAGTTACGAAGCAGGCGATCGAGGATGCACTGAACTATTGCGAAAACGTTTCTGAAGATGCGGAGGCCATTCGCATGAAGTGGCAGATGCGCGCAATGTTCGATGCAGAAGAACAGATGAACGCCAAGATAGCCCAATTAGACGAAAAGGTGGCGGAGTTGCGCGAATGGGTCGAGCGTCGGGAGCAGATTCTTCAACGCGCGGAAGGCCACGTTGTCGACATCTACTCAAAGATGCGCGCCGAGGCAGCCGCCGAGCAGCTTTCCACGCTGGATGATATCACCGCCGTTTCTGTTCTCATGCAGATGAAGGCTCGTCAGGCCGGCGCGATCTTGGCTGAGATGCCAGCTGAACGAGCGGCATACCTGACAGACACCATGGCTCTACTCACCCAGAAATATTCAAAAGGGGCCGACTCGTGAAGAAACTAGCTCTTCTGTTCATGGCCCTGTCACTGGCCGGATGTAATTCGCTGAAGAACGTTGGCAAGGAACCGGAGCTGACGCCGCTTGGCAACGGTCTTGCGCCCAATGTTGGCGCGCTACCCGTGGCCACATCGGTTCAGAGCAAATCCGAAAAGCGTGCCTTCCATGGTTTGTGGGCGGAAGGAGAGCAAGACTTCTTCCGCGACCCACGGGCGAAGAAGATCGGGGATGTGCTGACCGTTACCATCCAGATTGATGACAAGGCCCAGATCGACAATGAATCCGAGCGCTCGCGGAACTCTGATGCGCGCACGTCGGCAGATGCGTCTTTCGCTTGGGGCTCCATATCAAGTGGCGCTGCAAACGGCAATATTGGCGCGTCCGGCAAGACGACCAGCAAAGGTGAAGGCGCCATTGATCGTTCTGAAAAGATCAAGCTTTCCATTGCAGCGGTCGTTACGCAGGTGTTGCCCAATGGCAATTTGATCATCAGTGGGCAGCAGGAAGTGCGGGTCAACTATGAGGTGCGCGTTCTGTCGGTAGCTGGCATTGTGCGACCGGAAGACATAACAGGCCGCAACACAATTCCTTATGACAAGATTGCAGAGGCTCGTGTGTCGTATGGCGGCCGCGGTCGCATCACGGAAGTTCAACAGCCTGGCTGGGGGCAGCAGGTCATGGACATTATCGCACCTTACTAGGAGAGACCCATGATCGGTGGCTTGTTGAAACGCCAGTCTTCGCTGATTGAGACCGTTATAGCTTTTGTTGTTGTAACTCTTGTTGCGCTGGGGAGTGGATACATTCTGGGCGACAAGCTGGTGACGACGGTACATGACACGTTGTTGGCCGAGCGGGAAGTGGAGCAGGAAGGGATTGTAAATCCCATCTACGCTGAAGAGAGCCAGATTCTGTCCCTGAACCCGATTGTGACCAACTTGCTGTCTTCCTCAGAGAACTGGATCCGCATAGAAGCATCGTTGGTCATTGAAACCGCCCGCCTTGGTGACATGGACCGGGATGTGCTGGCCAAGGAAATCGAGCAGGATCTATTGGTCTACGCCCGCACGCTGGGGCCCCGTCAGTTGGAAGGCTCCAGAGGTTTGTTGCGCTTGAAGGACGATCTGAATGAGCGGGCCCGCATGCGAGGCGGGGATGCAGTGCATGAACTGGTTCTAGAATCGGTGGTCATCCAGTGAAGCTGAAAACGCTCCTTTTCGGTGTTGCCGTTCTGCTTCTGACCGTAACAGCGGGTATGGCACAGGAATTCGATCTGTCCTCGGTACTGCCTGATGGTCAGCCGAGCACGACCGGTCGGATAATTCAATACATTGCTATTCTGACGGTGCTGTCACTGGCCCCGGGTATCCTGATCATGGTCACGAGCTTCACCCGATTTGTGGTGGCGTTGTCGTTCGTGCGGTCAGGCATGGGGCTTCAGACGACTCCCGCAAACATCATTCTGATTTCTCTTGCCTTGTTCATGACGTTTTATGTCATGGCGCCCACCTTTGATCGAGCGTGGCAGAACGGTCTCCAGCCGTTGATTGCCAACGAGATCACTGAGGCCGAGGCGTATGATCGCATGACCGATCCTTTTCGTCAGTTCATGCTCAACAATGTGCGGGAAAAGGATTTGGCGTTGTTTGATAGTCTGGCGGTGGAATCGTTTGACTACGACCGCAACGTACCTGTCGAGGAAATCGATCTTCGTGTTTTGATCCCGGCTTTCATGGTATCGGAGCTGAGGCGCGGTTTCGAAATCGGGTTTCTGATCGCTCTGCCATTTCTCGTCATTGATTTGATCGTCGCAACCCTGACCATGTCCATGGGCATGATGATGTTGCCGCCAACGGTCATCTCGCTGCCGTTCAAGGTGCTTTTCTTCGTCCTGGTGGATGGGTGGCATCTTCTGACGGCGGGATTGATCCGATCGTTTGTCTGATACAAGCTGACATCGCAGTGCGAATTTCAGGAGGCCGTCCAATGAGGCGGCCTTTAGTATTTTTACATAAATAGATACCCGCCTAACTTAATAAAATTGTATCTTTGGTCAGGCTGAAGCAAGTTCATTCACTATACTTGGCAAGTGTACAATGTGTACTCAATCAATCATTCAAGGTGTTGGGGCTGTCGGCGTCTAGGCGACAGGTCATGCTGATGCACCTTATGCCATGGAAAGGTGAGGGGCATGCGGCCTTTTCCATCCAAACCTGCGAAATCCCATAAGCAATCAAAACCCAGCCGAATTTCGCTCAGGGCAATGTGTGGCATGATAACGGTGCTTGGTGAGGAAACCGATGTCGGGACCGCGCTGGCCGTCGATCATGGCGAGGATGGGGCCATGCCTGAACAGGATATGGTTGCTGCATACCACAAAACGGTCGCTGATGGCTCATCGGAGGTGCTGGAGCTTGCCGATCTCCAGGTCAGTCTCATAGGGTACCTGTGCCAAATTCGCGACTTGCTGAATGAAGCTGGTGCGCCGGGAGTGGACCGTGGCAAGGTGCAAGCGGAAATTAGTATCCTTCAGGAAAAAGTGTCCTGTTGCGCCAATCAGTTGGCCTTCAAGCAGGAGCGCTGCAAGCGCCAGGACTTCGTTGCGCGTTCCGACGTTGAATATCTGGCTGTGCCAATCGATGTCATGACCGCCGCTGACGGATCCGCGGTCGTCACCAAGGCATTGTTGAACCTGTCTCGCGTGGTTTTGATAACTGGCAACGGCGCAGGGGCCTTGGAACAACCGGTCTGTCGACCTGATGCCAACCTTGAACCCGCCCCGACGGTTCTCACGATGGATCTTTTGGACCTGACACAGGGCGTGGAGGGGGAGGCCCGTCTGTTTGAGGTGCTCTCTGCCGTTGAAGGCCTTGAGCGGCGACTTCAGGATGCCAGGGGCACCTTGGCGGCTTTTCTCAATCGACTGGATGCCCATCAGTCCGCCCTTGGGCAAAAAGTCGAAGCCATGCGCGACCACCTGTTGGAAAAGGTGAACGAGAGCCTGTCCTTGCGGGCAGCGTTGCAACTTGCCGGGCTGACGGCAGAGCATCTCGCCAGCTCGTCTCAGGGAATCGCGGAGGGCCGGTTGAGCGATTTTCAAGCCATTACACCTTTGGGTAGGTCAGGTGATGGGCCGCGTTCGCCCATTTCGATCCCTTGAAACTGGCTGTTTTCCGCCAATAATCGCCGCACCACCTTCGCGCAAGGTTATTGGTCAAAATAGGGCAGGAATGTAAAGCATCAGAGGTGCGTATGGCTGCCCGCGAAAACGCAGAAAAAATCTATGCCAACCTGGCTCAGCTTGGAACAAAGCGGCTGATCGCCCTTGGCTTTGTTGGTTTGATCACCTTTGTAGCGATTGGTGTTGCTGCATATCTTCTGTCACGTCCCCAACAGGAAGTGTTGTATGCGAACCTGGAGCGGGACGACGTAAGTCAGATCGGGACGGCTCTGCAAAATGCAGGCATCCCGTTCGATGTCAGTTCCGATGGCTCGGTGGTCACGGTTGATGTTGGGTCAACAGCTCGGGCGCGCATGCTGCTGGCCGAGAAGGGGTTGCCACGTGGCTCTGGCGCTGGCTATGAGCTCTTTGACGAAATGGGGTCGCTTGGGTTGACCTCGTTCATGCAAGGCATCACCCGGGTTCGCGCTCTCGAAGGGGAAATCTCCCGCACAATTCAATCCATGCGCGGCATCAAGGCCGCCCGGGTTCATCTGGTGTTGCCGGAGCGCGCGTCGTTTCGCACCGAAGATCAAAAGCCGACGGCGTCGGTTCTCATTCGCACAGATCCGGGTGAGGTGGGTAGTCTTGCGCAATCCATCCGTCATCTCGTCGCTGCCGCCGTACCGAACCTGTCTGCAGACGGTGTAACGGTGCTGGACACCGAAGGGCAGCTTCTGGCGGCTGGTGATGCCGAGGCGAATGCGTCTACTGGCCGCAAGGTCATGCTGGAAGAGACCATGGTGTCGCGTGCGCAGTCGTCCATTCGCCGTGCGCTGCTGCCTTATCTTGGAATCGGGAATTTCGAAGTCAGCGTTTCGGCTCAACTCGACACCGACCAACAGCGCGTTTCGGAGACGATCTTCGATCCCGAAAGCCGTGTGGAACGGTCCTTCCGCGTCGTGCGTGAAAATGAGCAATCTCAAAACGCCAGTGTCGAGACACCGGTCACGGTTGAACAAAACCTGCCTGAAGAAGAGATCGATGCCCAAGGCGGCGAGCGCTCGTCTGAGCAGAACGAACGCCGTGAAGAACTAACAAACTATGAAATCTCAAGCCGTACAGTCGAAACCGTATTCGATGATTACAAGATCGACCGCCTGTCTGTCGCGGTTGTGGTGGACCGTCATCGTCTGCTGGCTGACTCCGGCACTGGTGAGGAGATTACCCCTGAGCAGCTGGATGAAAAGCTTCAGGAAATCGAGCAGATCATCGCCACCGCTGCAGGTCTGGATCAGAGCCGCGGTGACCGCATCACTGTGAGTGCGGTGAACTTCCTCACACCACAAGGTCAGCTGCAACCTATCCCTCAGCAGACCATAATGGATGCGCTGATGCGCAACATGGGTAGTCTGGTCAACGCACTGGCAATCCTTGTCGTTACGTTGATGATCATCTGGTTTGGTCTTCGTCCAGCCGTCGCCTTCCTGCTGCCAACTCAGCAGGAACTGGAAGATGAAAACGCAGCGAATGCCTCTGCGTTGGCGGCGTTGCCTGAAGGGCATGCAGAGCAGGCCGCTCTGGAAGGGGCAGCGGGCGCTGAGGGCGGATATGCCGCCCTTGGAGGTCCGGAGTTCGCTCACGTGGCCGATGATGAAGATCCGACCATGGTCAACCGCGTAGCGCTTCGCAAGCTGGAGCGTGCAGTGGATCTGGATGATGTACAGGCTGCGATTATTCTCAAGCAGTGGATGTATAACCAGGGTCATGCCTCATGACAAAGGCGCTGGCAGATACTCTCGCCGACTTTACGGATGCGACCGAGAGAGGGTCACATGATCCGCTCGAACTGAACGATGTTGTCGCCATCCTGCCCAAGGCGTACGGCGAGGGCGGCGACTGGGTCGGCCGTGTTTTTGAAGCGTACGAGAACGGCTTTTCGGAAGGTGAGGAGTCCAAACAGGCTGAGTGTGATGCCCGCATCGAGGAAATGAAAAAGGAACTCGATGAGAAGTTCGTCACGACCCAAAAAGCCTGGAAGGAAGAACAGGGCCGCATCCTTGAAGAACAAGTGAAGCAGGCGCTGGCTGGACTTGAAGAAAAGGTGTCTGCAGCTGTTGCGGAAATCCTGATTCCGTTCCTGCACGATCAGGCGCGAGAAAAAGCCATTTCCACGCTCTCACAGGTCCTTCGTCGTCACCTCTCCGACAATCGTGAGGCGGTGATTGAGGTCAAGGGACCAAAGGATCTGCATGACCTCTTCGAGCGAACTTCCGGCGATCTGTTTCACTTGATGAATTACACAGAGACAGAAGGCGGAGATCTGGAGGTGCGCGTGGGTGAAATGACGCTGTCCTCCGGTCTTTCGGAGTGGATTTCAGAACTTCACGCAAAAGAAGAAGGCAAGGGGTGAAATGGCTGAAAAAGAGCAGTCTGAGCTGATCATTGTCCGGCGCCGGAATGACGATCTTGATCAAGGCGGGAAGTCTGGCGTGTGGAAGATCGCTTATGCCGACTTCACGACCGCCATGATGGCCTTTTTCCTCGTGATGTGGCTGGTCAACGCTTCCGATAGCGCTACCCGCGCCGGTGTCGTTGCCTACTTCAACCCCATGAAGATCGTTGATACAGCCTCGCAACCGAAAGGGTTGCGGGACCCGGAAGACCCCAATCCGCCCGCTGAAGGCAATGAAGGCATCGAGGACGGCAAGAACGCCGGTCTCGGTGGAACGGAGCTGAATGGCCCGGCAACCGGTGGGGGGCTGGATGAACCGGAGCCGATCACCGAGTCGGAGACAGAAGACGCCAACGGCGCGGGACGTTCTTCTGAGAAGGTTCCCGGTGATGCCAGTCGTGTGAAAAGCCCTCGAGGCGGCAAGGCCGGCAGCTACACGGAACAGGAACTTTTTGACAATCCCTATGCCGTTCTTGCCGCGCTGGCCGTTGAAGCCGAAGCGTTGGTTGAAACGGACGGCACTGCTGGGCAGGGCGGCCCTGGTGCCATGCAACGCGCCAAGACGCCTGTGTTGTTTGCCCGTCCGAACCGGGACCCCGAAGGGCAGGGTCTTGCAGAGGGCTCCAGTTTTCGCGATCCCTTTGATCCATCCGGTTGGCAGAGCGAAGAATTGCCAGGCAACTCTCCATTGCTCGCCCGGGTTCCAATCGTGACGGAAGTCGAAAATGGGCTGGATGTGACTGCATTGAGCCCGGAACAGATCCGTGTTCTTGAAGACGCTAAAGATCTGGCCCGCGCCGGGATCAAGGATCCGGAAATGGAAGGTCAGGAAGAGGCCTTGAAAAGCGGATCTGCCATTGTTTATCGCCCTGAAGCTGGATCTGACATCGCTGGCAAGGAGCAAGGCACGCAAGTGGGGCTAGTCAAGCGTGAGGAAGCCGAAAACGGCGGTGCTACAGAAAGCTCTGTAATTGTGCTGGGGCAAGCTGCGCAGGACGAGGCGGCTGCAGGAGAAGCCGAGTTTGCCGAGATTGCAGAAGTTCTCGCGTCTCAGCGCCCGGATTCGGATGGTTCGGGCAACGATGGGACGGAACTGGCGGAGAACGGAACCTCGGATCAGCCTTTTGAGGGGGCGACTTCGCAAAAGGAAGACGGCACCTCCGATCAAACAGCAGATGGAAGTTCTGATCAGACCGAAGATGGTGGTTCCGGACAGCCATTCTCTGGCACTTCCGACTTGAAGGAAAACGGAACGTCGTCTCAAAGCGAAGATGGCACCTCTGACCGTGAGCTTGATGGCGAAACCAACACGATGTTGATGGCGAACTCAGACAAGTCTGAACAGGGGATTGGTGAAACCAAACCGGCGGTGCCTGCACAAAAGCCGGCGGCTGAGGCGCGCCTTGCGGAAATTCGCAGTCGCGTGGGTAATGCTCTGAGCGGTGTGGCATCTGGTGCCAGCGTCGAGTTCTCCCACAATGCCGAGGGCGTGCTCATTCAGGTAATGGACAACGATCAGTTCGGCATGTTTGAGGTTGGATCGGCTGAACCAAAGCCCCAGGTGGTCAAAGCCATGGAGCGCATTGCCGAAGTGCTCAAGCAGGAAAACGGCAAGATCGTTATACGCGGGCATACTGACAGCCGCCCGTTCCGCTCTGGCAACTACAACAACTGGCGCCTCTCAACGTCGCGCGCTCACATGGCCTACTACATGCTACGGCGAGGCGGCCTTGATGAAGAACGGTTCGTAGGCATCGAAGGGTTTGCGGACAAGCGCCCCAAGGTGCCAAGCGATACGCTGGCACCACAGAACCGTCGCATTGAAATCATGCTGTTGAATGACCCGGAGGTCTGAGAGCATGAGGTTGCGTCATTCCATCAGAGCCGCCTGCCTAGCCATTGCACTCGGCGCAACGGGTACTGTGGCGGTCAGGCCGGCAACAGCACAGGTCTCGGTGTCTGCCAATCCGGATCTGATGGTTCTGGAGATGCAGATCCTCCAGGATGAAATCATCAAGGGCAACCGGGAAGCCTACGATTTGCTGCAACCCTCACTGTTGGTGTTGGGCCGCCGCTTCCTGTCGGTCGATCCCCAGATTTGGGAAAAGCGCAAACAGGCCAATGCAGCGGTTGCGTTTATGCTCAGCGGCGGCTCCGGATCGGTATTTCAGGAGTTGGCCTCGCGCGGCATTACGTTCAACACCGACTCCAATCTGTTTGCGGGCGCAATGGCCTACTCGCAAGGGAACCGGACCGCTGCTAAAAACCTGCTTTTAAAGGTTGATGTTCATGACCTTCCTTCAGGCCTTTCAGGTCAGGTGGCCTTGGCCCAAGGTATTCTTCTCAGTCAGGACCAGCCAGCCAAGGCAAACAAACGCTTCGATCTGGCCCGGCTGCTCATGCCCGGTACCTTGGTCGAGGAAAGCGCGTTGCGTCGTCAGGTGCCGCTTGTTGCGCGCATCGGTCAGCATGACAAGTTCGAGCGCTTGGCGCAGCGCTACTTGTTTCAATATCCCAAGTCGATCTTTGCCGATGATTTCCGCAAGACCATGGCGGAAACCATGAGCACGTCAAGCTATCTGCAACGCGAGACGGATTGGGACAAGGTGTTCCAACTGATCGCTGATTTTGATGAAAAATCGCGGTTGCAGGTGTTGTTGACCTTGTCACGGGCGTCGCTGGTGAGCGGCAACATGCAGTTTGCCCGCAAGGCGGGGCACATGATTTTGGAAATGGACAAGCTTGAGCCGGAAGAGCGCCGCAACGCGATGCTTTATGTGGCTGCGGCAAAGGCGTCGTCAGAGGATTGGCTGGAGGCACTTCGAGGGATCGGCAAGATCGAGTACGCGTCGCTGTCCCCAGAGAACAAGGTGCTTACTGACGCCGTTGCCCGGGTGGCCAACTCCGTTCGCGCATGGCCATCTCCCAAGATCACCGAAGCATCTATTTTTGCGCCCCATCTGCCGCCCAATGAATTGAAGAAGTATGGTGTCAACACTGAGGTGTTGGCCGAAGTTCATGAGAGTCTCGCGCAAGCGAATGCTGTTTTGAAGGACGCAGAATTTTGAGTAACGCACCAGTCCTGATGACCCCCGGCATGAGCGGGGGAGCCAAGACGCCGAAAGGCGGATCGGGTGACGCAGCCGAAACACAGGCGCGCAGTGGAGAGTTCACTGCTCTGTTCGAAAAGCTCGGCGGGAAGGGCAAGGAGCACGCCTTGCCCGGTCGCGATGGCGGGCAAAACGCGCTAGCGGCCAACGAAAAGGGGGGCGCTGCACAAGGCTTGCCGACGAGCGAGGAAATGCAAACGGCGCTCAAGCAGCTTCTTGAGCAAAATCCGGAAGGTAAAACCGCGGCCAAGGCCGTGAAAAACCCGGAAAATGCGCCGGAAGTCTTGCTGTCTAAATTGGCTGCTGGCGAAGAGCTGGAGCCCGGTGCTGAAAAAGCCTTGAAACGTTTGCTCGCACTCGCTGGTGATGAGACCGGTGGGGACGCGTCTGAGGCTGCCGAAAGCACAGACGTGAGCGCAGCAAATCAAACCGGATCGGCGCAGGCGACCGCAGCGCAAACTGCCGCTGGACTTGTTGTGGCACTCAACGCCGCGCAAGCCAACCAGGGGCAGATGCAAGGGCAAGCTGGTGCCGTGGTGGGCGCGACCTTGCCCCGTGCTTCTGGGCAGACAATGGAAACGGGAAAAACCGTTGACCTGCAAACCGCAACCGCTGCTGGAGAAGGTTCTAAACTTGGAAAGGCGACCCCGATACCTGGTGAGGGTGTGGCTAAGCCGGTAGCGGATCAAGTCGCGGCGGGCCAAGGCAAGGTGATGCCGTCCAACACGGCGGAAGAGATGCGGGTTGATCCGAATGCGGGCACCAAGCCTTCTGTCGGAGAAGCGGAGGTGTCGCCGGAGGCCAAGGACGTGAAGGTTCTCAAGGCTGAGACCCATTTCATGCCGACGAGTGATCTGAAGGGGCCATCTCGTCAGGTGGCGGAAGGTGTAATGCGTGCAGATGGTGGTTTGAACGATCCGGCCAAGCTGGTTCGTGAGCTGTCTCAGGCGGCGCAGAACAGCAAGTCTGCGACACCCGTAAAGACACTGGAAATACAGCTGCGACCAGAAAATCTTGGCACCGTACGGGTCTCCATGCAGCTTTCAGGTGATGCCTTGGAAATTACGATGACCGCAAGCTCCAAGGAAGCGGCCGAGCAGTTGCAACGGGATAGTCTGGCGTTGACCAAGGTGCTGCGCGATGCCGGTTATCGGACGGATTCCGGAAACCTGACGATCAATGTTCGCAACGACGTGTCTGATCAAGTGCGGCAGCATTTGTCCGGTCAGGGCGACAGAGGCATGGGCGATCGAGCCGGATCAGGTGATGGTCGCCAAGGCGGTGACGCGCGAGGCGGGGACGGGCATCCCAATCAAAACGGTCGTGAGAAAGCTTTTCAGGAGGGCAGAGGACGTGATGCGCGTTCTGGCGTCGACGCTGCTGATTTGCGCGACGGTATTTACCTCTGACACCGGAGCGTTGGCGACCACGGCTTCCAAAACCGGAATCCGGTTGTGTGAACGTGAGTTGGAACGTGCCGCCGCTCTCTACAACGTGCCCCTCGGTATTCTTTATTCCGTGGGACTTACCGAAACCGGGCGCAAAGGGTCACTGCACCCCTATGCGCTCAATATCGAGGGGGCCTCTCACTTTGCCCCAAGTGCTGCTGATGCAGTGCGCGCAATCCGCCGGGCACAGGCCCGCGGCAAGAAGCTAATAGATGTGGGGTGCATGCAGATCAACGTTTTCTATCACGCGCAGGAATTTCCTTCGCTGAAGAGCATGTTGGTCCCTCGGGAAAACGTGACCTATGCGGCTCGTTTTCTGAGCGAACTCAAGCGCAGGGAAGGAACATGGACCATGGCTGTAGCGCGTTATCACGCCGGTCCAAATAACGACCCTGCACAAAAAAGATACATCTGCCGCGTCATCGCCAACATGGTGGCCAGCGGCTTCGGCAAATGGACGTCGAATGCCCGTCAGTTTTGTCGATGAAAACGGCGCAACTACCCGTTCTGAATGAGAAAACTCAGTCAGGCTCGGGCAAGTTTACAACGGTTAACTGAGGACACATCAAGGGTCCCTGCGATCTTAGGAGCATTAGATCGATGAGTATCTACGGTATCATGAACACCAGTGTGTCTGGGATGAACGCTCAGGCGAACAAGCTTTCCACTGTTGCTGACAACGTGGCGAACGTGAACACGGTGGGCTACAAGGGTGTTGAAACCCAATTCTCGTCCATGGTTGTCGGGTCCGGCGGTTCGGGCCACAACTCAGGCTCCGTGCGCACATCAGTCGTGCAGTCCATTTCCCAAGAAGGCGGTTATAATTTCACGACAAGCGGGACCGATCTTGCTGTGCGTGGCAATGGCTTCTTCATAGTCAACGATGCCTCGGGTACACCGTATCTGACGCGCGCCGGTGCATTTGTCATCGACAACAGCGGTGATCTGGTGAATACGGCAGGTTACTATCTGCAGGGGTACCCGATCGACGCCGCGGGCAATATCAACAGCGCCGCCAACAGCACCGCTGGTCTTGAAACGGTCAATGTCTCGAATATGGAGATGCAGGCGGTTCCTTCCGATAGCGGCAAGCTGAATGCCACTTTGCCGTTTGGTGCTGCCGTGGGCGACACGGAATCCACCTCCATGGTGGTCTACGATTACAACGGTAACGAGGTGAAGGTTGATTTCGCCTATACCAAGACAGGTGTAAACCAGTGGGAAGTGACGGCGACGTCGAGCGATCCTGCTTACACCGCAACGTTGAACCCCGCGACGGCGACGCTGGATTTTGATCCGGCAACGGGGTCCGTCACTGCCGGTGGCAATTTCGACATTGAGATCACGGGTCCGGATCCTGCCGCGCCGATGCAGACCATCGCAATGGATGCGGGTGGCAGCAAGCATCTGGCTGGGGACTTTTCGGTTCTTGATGTTGATGTGAATGGTAACGCCCCATCATCGGTAGAATCCATCCGCATCGATCAGGATGGCACCTTGAATGCGATCTTCGGAAACGGCGATGAAATCGCCATCTACAAGATCCCAGTGGGTGATGTGCCAAGCCCGGACAATCTGACGGCCCAGAGCGGGAACGTGTACTCGGTAACCAACGCTTCTGGTGAGTTGCGCATTGGCCTGCCTGGCGAAGCCGGACTGGGTGACATGCTGTCAGGCGCGCTTGAGGGGTCCAACGTGGACCTGGCTACCGAATTGACGGAGATGATCCAGTCGCAGCGGTCCTATAGCGCAAACTCCAAGGTGTTTACCACCAGTTCCGAGATCCTTCAGGAACTCGTCAATCTGCGCTAAGGGGTGGTTAGGCTATGTCTCTGTCATCAGCACTGCTGACAGCTCAGGCGTCCATTCAGGCGCGATCTGCTGAGCTTGCGATCAATTCTCAGAACATTTCCCAGGTTAACAACCGGGGTTACAGCCGCCAGTCAGCGGTTGTAACCACCGTATATGCCGGAACAAGCACTGGCATATACGTGTCCAATGCCCAGCGGGCGGCGGACCGGGCCGGTTTGGAAACCGTCATCGCGAATGGCAGCACTGCAACAGCGTCGGAGACCTATGCCAGCCTTCTCGACCGCTTGGGTGCCACGGACAGCGATCCGTTCTCAGGTGGATTGTCGTCGGGGTTGGGCAAGCTTGAATCCGATCTGCGCGCCTATGCCAATGATCCGACCAATCTTGTGTTGGGTCAGACTGTCATCAATAGCAGCAATGCCTTGGTGACAGACCTGCACAACGGTGCGTCGCGGGTTCAAAAGCTGCGGACTGATTCAGATGCTGCGATGGCCACCTCGGTTGACAAGATCAACAGTATCCTTTCGGATCTGGAGAGCTTGAACGAGGACATTGTTGCTGGCACAGCCGGCAACAAGGACGTCAACGCGCTGTTGGATAAACGCGATCAACAGTTGCTGGCCTTGTCGCAGGAAATCGGAATTGAAGTTGTCTATCGCGACAACAACGATCTGGCTATCTACACCGATAGCGGTGTTACCCTGTTTGAAACGTCCGCTCGCGATGTCAGCTTCACGCCCACTGCGGCCTTTGACGCCAACACGGTTGGGGGTCAGGTGGTTGTGGATGGAGTGTCAGTGGTAGGCCCAGGTGCCACAAAGCCGGTCTCTGGCGGTGCCTTGGCCGGACATGCCCAGATCCGCGATGAGACGGCAGTAACACTTCAAACCCAGTTGGACGAAACGGCCAGTGCGCTGATCGACATCTTCAAGGAAGTGGATCAGAGCGGCGGCGGTGGACCAGACTTGACCGGCCTGTTTGATTGGTCCGGTGGTCCGGGTATGCCAACTGCTGCGGATATTCCGGGGCTCGCATCTAAGATCAAGGTCAATGCCGCGGTTGATCCGGGGCAGGGTGGTAATCTGGAATTGTTCCGCAACGGCGGGGTCAACGGTGCTGCTTATGTTTACAACGCTGCAGGCACGGACGGTTTTGCCGAACGGTTGAACCAATCCATCGATCTGATGAATGCAGATCGTACGTTTGATCCAGCCTCTGGTGTCAATCCGACGTCCAGTCTGATGACGTTCTCCACCAACTCGACCAGCTGGTACTCGGCAGAACGCCAGCGATCTACAGATGTAGCCATGGTGGATTCGGCAGCGTTCACGTCTTCCGTTGATACGCTATCCAACAAGACGGGCGTCAATCTCGATGTGGAGATGCAGCGCATGCTGACGCTGGAAAATGCCTATTCCGCCTCTGCATCGCTACTCGGCACCATTGACGACATGTTTAAAGAGCTTTTGGCCACGGTGAGGTAAGTAATGGCAATCTATAATGTTTCCAGCATGACCATGTCCTCGCGCATGGTGCAGTTCATTCAGGAAGGCAATAACGAGTTGCATCGCCTCACCATTGAGAATGCAACCGGTAAACATGCCGATCTTGGTCTTGCGGTGGGTGCACAGGCTGGCACGGCCTCGTCCTTGCGCAATGATTTCAACTATGCTGAACGTTTGGACCTGTCCAATAGCCAGACTGAGATGAAGCTGGATGTTGCCTATCAGTCGGTAGACACGCTGCGTGAAGCCGCCGATGCGTTCCGCTCGCAGATGATTGGTGTGCGCGATACCGGCGGCTCCATCATCACCTTGTCCAAGCTGGCCAACACGGAAATGGACTCCCTCACATCCCTGCTGAACACCAGTGCCGGTGGGGTCTACGTGTTTGGTGGCGAGAACGTGGGCAGCGGGCCCATGCAGGATTTCGAAGCCTCGGCCAAGGCAGCGATTGAAGCGGAGTTTGCAACGCACTTCGGGTTTCCGTTGAGCGACAGCGCAAACACAAAAAACATCACGAAGGCCCAGATGCAGACGTTTCTGGACGACACCTTCAACGATGAGGCAAGTGCGACCAATCAATTCAATGCGGCAAACTGGGGGGCGAACTGGTCCAATGCAACAGACACGGTGATGTCTGCAAACATTGAAACCGGCGTGAACGTGAACAGCACGCAGTCGGCTAACGATCAGTCCTTCAAGCAGCTTGCCAAAGCCTATGCCATGGTTGGGCTAATTGGTGCAGCAGATCTGGATCCTGAGACTGAATCTGTCGTCATCGACAATTCGGTAGCTGCAATCACTCAGGGTATCGACGGGATCAACAAGGTGCAGACCGATATCGGTGCGGTCCAGCACCGTTTGGATCTTGCTGAAAAGAGCCTCGACAACCGCATGTCCACCTTGAACATCCGTGTAAACGAAATCGAGAACGTCGACCCGAATGAGGTGGCTGTTCGGTTGACGGAAGCCGAGACCCAGCTTGAAGCCAACTATGCGATTACCTCGCGTTTGAACAAGCTGAGCCTGCTCAACTACATCCGCTAATCGGCCAGTCAAAGAAACATAAAAAGGTTTTGTCATGTATCAGATGTCCTACGCCGAAACCCTGGAAGATTCAGCGGTTGATAAACGCGCCCAGGAACGGGAAGTGTTCACGCTGGCGATCAAGCAACTGGAAGAAGCGCGGGATGCTGGGCCTACCTCCGATGAAGCCGCAAAGGCGTTGATAACAATCCGTCAGCTTTGGTCGTTTCTGATCGAAGACCTTGGCAGCGACGACAATGCTTTGCCCATGGACCTCAGAGCGGAGCTCATTTCCATCGGCATTTTCTGCATCAAACACGCAGACAAGATCCGCAGTGGCGAAACCGAAGATTTCGACACACTGATTCAAGTGAATGAGAATATTCGCGACGGTCTGAATTAAGGGGAGTGCACATGCGTATTCATCTGCGCGCGGGCGAAAAGGTTTTCGTAAATGGAGCTGTTCTCAGTTTTGATCAGAAAACCACGATCAACTTGTTGAACGACGCCACGTTTCTTCTGGAAAGCCATGTGATGCAGCCGGAAGAGACCACGACACCGCTGCGCCAGCTCTACTTTGTGGTTCAGAATGCACTGATTGACCCTTCGAGCGAGCCGCAGGTTCTTGCCCTCTACAAGGACATGATTGCGGCACTGCGTCGGGCCGTAAGTAATCTGGACATCCATGAAGGGTTGGACCGTGTGGAAGACCAGATGAAACGGGGGCGCTTCTTTGAAACGCTGAAAACCCTGCGCAAGCTCTTCAAGGTCGAGGCGGATGTGCTCGCCAGCGGAGACTTGCCTGCGGATATGCCATCCATCGATCACGTACGCGGCCAGGCCGCCTAAAACGGGAGCAACATCATGACAGTCGCTGGAGTAAACAACGTTGCCTCCGCTTCCTCTCAGCCGTCGGCACAAGCAGACCGCAATGAAGCCTACATGGATTACGAGGCTTTCTTGCATCTGTTCATGGAATCCTTGAAAAATCAGGATCCGACTCAGCCAATGGACACAGCAGAGTATATGGGGCAGTTGGCCCAGTTCTCGGCTGTGGAACAGGCGACGATGACCAACCAGAATTTGGAAGCAATGCTCAACCAGAGTTCTGTTGATCAGGCCGCTGTGCTTATCGGCAAAACGATAACAACACATGACGGAAAAGTCTCCGGGACTGTTGAGTCCGTGCAAGTCACCCATCAGGGTAACGTTGCTGTACTGGAAGACGGAACGGCCATTCTTATGCAGCCGGGCGTGACTATTTCCGATGCGCCATTGGAGAATCCTGAGGCGTGAGGCCTTAAGATTGCAAACCGCATACGAGTTGACCGCTTCCAGCCTTCAATATGGTTGGGGGCGGGTGGCCAGCCGGGGCCTGAATCGGCAAACTGGGCAATAGAATGAACGAAGCAGACGCTCTCGATATCATGCGAAATGCGGTTTGGACCGTGCTTGTGGCGACAGGCCCCGCAGTGGGTGTTGCCATGGCCGTGGGGCTTGTGATCGCCCTGTTCCAGGCGCTGACGCAGATTCAGGAGATGACCCTCACGTTCATTCCTAAAATTGTTGCGATCCTTATCATGGTCGCGGTCACGGGTCCGTTCATTGGTGGCCAGATTTTTGCGTTGACCGAAATGCTATATGGCCGAATTGAAAACGGTTTTTAGCCCATTCCTTCCGCTCCTCCACGCTCACACAAGTTTCCTTCGGCATGGTCCTGAGAAATTGGACGGGTTTTTGCTGACTTCAGGTGAAATGTAGAATGAGCGATGCAGTGCAATCAGTACCATCCAGCCGCCGGGATCTGGGATTTGCGGTTGGGATAATCTTTATCCTGTCTGTGCTGTTCCTGCCCATGCCGACCTTCATGATTGACATGGGGCTGGCGATATCGGTGGCGTTTTCCGTGCTTATTCTCATGGTGGCATTGTGGATTCAGCGGCCCCTTGAGTTCTCCTCGTTTCCCACAATCCTGCTGATTGCCACGATGTTGCGTTTGGCTCTCAATATCGCAACAACACGCGTCATTCTTGCTGAGGGGCACGAAGGACCTCTTGCTGCTGGCTACGTCATTCACGGCTTTTCGAAGTTTGTCATGAGTGGCGACTTCGTGATCGGTCTGATCGTTTTTGCGATTCTTGTCACCATCAACTTCCTCGTGATCACAAAGGGTGCAACCCGTATCGCCGAGGTTGGCGCGCGCTTCACCCTTGACGCCATTCCGGGCAAGCAGATGGCCATCGACGCCGACCTGTCAGCCGGAATGATTGATGATAAGGAAGCGCAGCGCCGCCGCCACGAGTTGGAAGAGGAGAGTTCGTTCTTCGGCGCCATGGACGGTGCCTCGAAGTTTGTTCGCGGCGACGCGGTGGCAGGCCTGATTATTACGGCCGTCAATATTCTCGGTGGTATCATCATCGGCGTGACCCGTTACAACATGGAGTTGTCCGAAGCAGCAGATGTGTTTACCAAACTGTCCGTGGGGGATGGTCTGGTGTCGCAGATTCCGGCGCTTGTCGTCTCGCTCGCGGCGGGCCTTCTCGTCTCGAAGGGCGGTACGAAGGGCTCGGCAGAGCAGGCCGTTCTCGGACAGTTGGGGGGCTATCCGCGTGCTCTGGGTGTGGCATCACTTCTGATGTTGCTGATGGGTGTATTGCCGGGGCTGCCATTTCTCCCCTTTGCCTTTCTTTCTGGCGTACTGGCGTTTTCCGCTTACTCCATTCCCCGTCGTCTGGAGGCTCAGCGTAAGCAGGAAGCGGCGGCTAAGCAGGCAATTGCCGATCGGGAAGCAGAGGCCAAGCGCGAGTCGGTCAAGGACAGTCTGGAACTGCCTGAAATCGAAGTGCGCCTTGGCAAGCAGTTGACCTCGCGGCTCTTGGCGGCCAAACCTGAAATCGGAAGTCGCATCAACAAGATGCGCAAGAAATTTGCAGAGCAGTATGGTTTCGTGGTGCCGGAGATCAAGTTGACCGACAACATTGATCTTGAACCGAAAAGCTACGAGTTCCGCATTCATGGGACCATGGTTGCCGCCCAGGATATCCGAGTCGGCGAGTTGCTTGTCATCGGTGGGGAGCGAGACTTGCCCGCCTTGCCAGGCAAAGAGACCCGCGAGCCTGCGTTCGGCATGAAGGCCATGTGGGTTCCCAAGGCGTTCGAGCACGAAGTAAAGCGATCCGGGTATACCACCGTTGATAATCTTTCGGTCGTGTTGACCCACTTGTCCGAGGTCATCCGAAACAACCTGGCGCAGTTGCTCTCGTACAAGGACATGCGCAATCTGTTCGATCGTCTGGATCCAGCTTACAAGCGCTTGATAGATGATATCGTTCCCCAGCATGTGAGCTATTCGGGGCTTCAGGCCGTGCTGAAGTTGTTGCTTGCGGAACGAATCTCCATTCGAAATCTCTCCTTGATCCTTGAAGCGATTGCGGAAATTGCGCCGCACGCACGCCGTCCGGAACAGATTGCCGATCACGTACGTACGCGCATGGCTACACAGATCTGTGGAGACATTGCCGATGATGGCCATCTGAAGGTGCTGCGTTTGGGCAACCGCTGGGATCTGGCCTTCCACCAGGCCTTGCGCCGCGATGCCAGCGGTGAAGCGATCGAGTTCGACATGGAGCCCAAACAGGTCGAAGATTTTGCAAAGGAAGCGTCGGAGGCGATCCGGCAACGGATTGCAGCAGGCCATCGTTTTGCTCTTGTTGTTGCTCCGGAGGCCCGAACCTATGTGCGCATGATCACGGAGCGCATGTTCCCGGCCTTGCCGGTTCTGTCTCACATGGAAGTGGCGCGTGGCATCGAAGTGGAGACCTTGGGGACGATCTCGTGAATCTGACGGAAATCCCGACGCTTCTTTTATCAGCGTTTGTGATTTTCTGCCGAGTGGGCGGCTGTTTGATGGTCATGCCCGGGTTCGCCTCGCCACGCGTGGCGCTTCGGGTGCGCCTGTTCATTGCTCTGTCGGCGACGCTTGCTATCACCCCGCTATTGCTGTCCCAGGTTCAGCCGGCGGTGGCTCAAGCAGATACGGGGCAACTGGTTCGCATCATTTTGGCTGAGCTGATTATCGGCATTGTGATTGGTCTGTTCGGTCGGGTGTTTTTTGCCATGTTGCAAATGCTTATGGGCGCTGCTGCCAATGCCACCAGCTTCAACATGCCTGTGCCCATGGTGGAGGATAACGAGCAAGTGCCCCCGTTGGCTGCCATTGTGACCTTGTCTGCAACGGCCATGCTGTTCATATCGGATGCGCACATTGACGTGTTTATGGCTATCGCTCAGTCCTATGCAGCCGTCCCGGTGGAGGGGGTATTCATGCCGAATGCGGCCACCCTGCAATTGGCTGATCGCCTGACACAAGGGGCTCTTCTGGCGTTGCGCATCACTGCGCCGTTTTTTGTCTACGGTGTGATCATAAATCTATCGTTGGGGCTGACCAACCGGTTGATGCCACAGCTTCCGGTGTACTTCGTGGGGCTGCCGATCATTGTTCTCGGGGGTGTCTTCGTGCTCTATCTCACAATTTCCGAGATGATTTCTTTGTTCTTCAATGGTTTGGGCATGTGGTTGGTGTTGGAGTAGGCCATGGACAGAAAACGCATGGCGCGCCTTCAGCGCATCGTCAAGGTTCAGCGCCAACAAGAAGAGGCCATTCGCTACGAAATCTCGGTAGCCAACGCTGATATTCACGCGCTGGAGGAGCGAGCGGAGGACCTGACAAGTCAGTGGGGCAGTCATGAGGGGCCGCTCGGGGAAGTGGTCAATCAGACGATCGCGCGGAAACTGAAACGAGCTGCTGCCGAGAAAACGCGCAAGCAGGCCCGAGTAAAACAGTTGACGGATCAACTGTTGGGTGAAAAGCGCAAAACCACCATGGCCGAAAAGCAGCATAAGGAAGCCAAGACCGATCACGACCGAAATGCCGAACGCAAGTCTTTGATGGAAGTGGCCGAGCTGCAGGTCCTCAAACAAAGGTCAGGCCGGGATAAGCCTCGCTAAGTACGGTTTCGGCAACTAGGTCCACCCCTGAACCTTGAGGTTTTCGCTCATGGCTGTTTCTCCCATCGGTGATATCGTGATGGATGTCCTCAAGCAGGCTGATCCGCTTGAAGTCTCGTCGGCCCGGCAATCCTTGTCAAAGCCTGTGTCCGTTGCTGCGAATCTTCCGGTCGCTGGCGAAGAAGTGTCTTGGGTCTCGGCAATGGCGCGTGCCGAGCAGGTCGGCGCCAGCGGAACCGGAGCTTCGTTTGCTTCTTCAGGTACGCCGGTTGAAAGCCGCACGGCGGAAGGTGTGCATTCCGTTGCCAATGCTGCGCAAGACAGTCTTGGCGAAAAGCTCGAAGCTGCTGTTTTGCAAACCTTCATCAAGTCCATGCTGCCCACCAACATGGATAGCGTGTTTGGCAGTGGCACAGCTGGTCATATGTGGAAGGGCATGATGGCCGAGCAATTGGCGGCCCAGATGGCGCGTAGCGGCGGTATAGGCTTGGCCGAACGGTTGGTGCCTGACTCTCTCCAGACAGAAACTCAAAAAGGTGACGCATAATGTCTGAACAGGCGCATACAAGCCTCGTCAAGGAAGCAGACACGCATCAACAACTCACGCAAGCCGAGCCCGTTCAGACCGGCCGGTACATGTCCGGGCAGGAATACGCCCGCCTTGAGGCCATTATCGAGCGCGCCGAGCGAGTCGTTGAGGAAGAAATTCGCGCTATAAACGCCCACGAGGCCTTCGATCTTGAAGAAGCTGCCTACCGCAAGAGCAAGGTCATGCTGGAGTTGGAGCGCGTTGGTGAAACTGTTGCGCTGGATGACTTGCCGTCCGCACTGGTGGATCGCCTGCAAAACCTGCGTGAACGGGTGGCATTGAACCTCAAATTGCTGTCCACCCAATTGGAAACAGTGCGCGATTTGTCGAGCAAGTTGACGGATGCCATTCGGGAAATCGATTCCGATGGAACCTATGACGCGTCTGCAGGAGGCTTGTAATCCGCAATGTTCAAGATACTTCTGACCGGCATATGGATCTGCGGCGTGACCTTGTTTGCCGGATACGCCACGGCTCTCTGGAAAACGCAGAACGACCCCATGATGCAAAAGGAAGCGCATCTGGAAGGGCTTGACTACCAGAAAACGCAGCCAATCAATGTGCCTGTATTGGAAGATGGTCACATTTACGGGTACATCATTGCCAAGTTCGTTTTCACAATTGATGCAGAAACCTTGGCAAAGCTGGCTGTGCCGCCTCATGCGTTCGTGGTGGATGAGGCGTTTCGTCTGATTTACGCCCGTGCGGACAAGCGGTTCGCGCAGCTGGAGCGTACGGAGCTGAAAGACATCACCGACGAAATCAAGACACGCGTCAACGAGCGGTTTGGCGTGGATATCGTTCAGGATGTTCTGGTGCAGGAGTTCGCGTTCCACGTGCCTCAGGAAGCCGTGGAGCCCATGTAGCAATGACGGGCGGATATCAGGTCATCCACCGGGCAGTGGGATACATTGATCAGGACGATGAAGGGCATGATATCCGTGCCAACCTGTTGGTAGTTGCCAGGCCTCCGTCCGCGCCCCCGCGCTGCGAAATCATGTACGCGCCGGTGCAAGCTTCTGATGTGTATAGCGGTATTTGGCGTTTTGAAACCGCACATGGCGAGATGCGTGTGCGTCAGTCGACCCTGTATGGCGGGCGCCGGGTCGCGGTTGAGCAAGGCAAATCCTACTCAATCTTGATGGGAGCGAGCGGACGAACCGCTCGCATCGACCCCATCTAGCAGCGCTGCCTCAACGAGCCAGCGCAATCTGTTCATGCTGCTCTGCCTGTTCCACGGCAAAATGCGTCAGGTGGTCCATCAACTGCGTAATGGCTTCCTGTGCCTTGTCCGCATCGTTGTTGGCCAAAGCCACAGCTACATCGCGGTGCAGGATGGCTGAATCTTCCAGCTTCTCAGCCCCTCGGAAGGCACTCCATGCGCGTCTGCTCATGGTCTGCAGCGGAGCACAGGCCCGTGCGGTGTATGGATTGCGTGATACCGCGCACAGCACCTCATCAAAGATTTTGTCAGCTCTCAGATAGCCCTTCACATCTTCAGCGCGCGCTTGCTTGAGAATTTCCTCAGCACATTCCGCCAGAGCCTCACGCTCCTGCGCTGTGGCCCGCTTGACGGCTGATGCAACCATCAGCTGTTCCAGAGGTTTACGGGTTTCCAGCATCAACACATATTCGGCTGGTTCGACTTCAGAGACAAACAGGCCTTTGCGGGGTCTGATGACAATCAACCCTTCGGTAGAGAGCCGCTTGATTGCTTCGCGCACAGGAGTACGACCGATTTCGGTTCGTTCACAAAGATCGCTTTCTGTCAGAACCATGCCCGGGGAGAGGTCAAGATTTACAATCAGTTCCTCAATGAGACGGTAGGCCTTGTCGGCCAGGCTTTCCCGCGCATGTTCTGCCAGCAAATGGTCAATCGCCATGGGGCTACTTTCTTATTTTAGCATTCACACGATCACAGCCTGCCCTCGGGCAGGTGCAGTTATGATGACGACAGCAGAAATATCTGTCAAACAACTGGAGCAACGTGTACAGCTTTTACGTTAGATTAGGAAGGCCCGATGACATGCGTACAGATGTCACACCTTCGGGCCTCATCTTGCTGTTATCCCAGAGGAGCCTTGGATGAGGCTTGCGATTAGTTCTCCAGAATACTTCCTTTGCCCGTAGCACTGGGCTTGCTGCCAAGCAATTTCAGCAGGGCATCCCCGGAACGGGTGTAACGATGACTACGGCGCGTGAGGATAAGACCAGCCTGTGGAGCCGTTAACGTAACGTCTCTGTCAGGATTACCCGGTTCACGGATAAGGGTTACCAGAGGTTGCCCTTCTTCCACTTCAGAACCCGGATCGACGTGGTAAAGAATGATCCCCGGGACAGGAGCCTCAAGCATGTCGATATTCAGGAGTGGAATGACCGGACCCTGATAGGGTTTGGGCGGGCTGACGCCCATGTCTGCTTCAATGACACCGCGCGCCACGAGAAAGTTGAACAAACGGCGCGCGTCAAGGTGGGCCGTGGTGCGGTCTACATCGCGTTGGCCACGAAGCTCGATGGTGGACACGACCAGCTTTTCCTGCAGGATCTTCTTGTAGTCTGGGCCAAGATAGGGGGCCAATGCGGCAGATTCAAACGGCTGGTCCGCATCTCCCGACCACAACAACACCGCATCGGCGTCAAGGCATGAGGCCAGGTCTTGTGTTTGTGGCCAAAGCTCTTCAGCGATGTAAACGTAATTCAGGCTCTCGTCATCGCAGTGAAGGTCAAGGATGATGTCGTGACCAAGGGACAGCTTCGCCAAGCGCCATTTCAGCTTCTTGTCCGCTGACATGGATGTATCATCAACCGGCAGAAGGGCCTGATCAGGGCGCTCGAGGTGAGGGTGGGCGCGATTGAAGTTGTCGCGAGTTCCAAGGCTGAAGCGCCCTTCCATTTTCTGGAAGTGATATTGCGAGGAGCCGATTGGGTTGGCGTGGGGCACGACGGTTACTGCGCCCAGAACGCGCCCTTCCGCCTCGGCTTCGCGAAGCATTTCAAGAAAGAAGTGCAGGGCTGCAGGGCCGGGGAGTTCGTCGGCATGCAGACCGGCTTGCAGATAGGCTGATGGGGCTGTGTCGCTGCGAGCACCGCTCACAGTGTAAACGGGAATGCTGTAAGACACGCCCGTGGTATCGCCTTCAATCGTTTCAATTGTGCGTTTCATATGTTCTTCGCTTGTCGCGTTCTGATCTAGTATGTCGATGTTGAGCACATAACAGGGGAGGTCCCTCAGTAGTGCGGGGGCTTGCGGTCCGCCGGGATGTGGTCCGCAATGTCCTGCAGATCACTGACCAACTCGCGCATTTGGTTGAGCGAATTCATCAGTCGGTCGATCGTTTTGCCTTGTTGCGTGACCACCTGGTTCAGCGTGTCGATCGTATCTGACTGATGTGCGACATGAATTTCAAGATCGATTATACGCTGTTCGAATTCATCACTCATGGTTGAACCCTGTCCTCGGCACCTTTTGGAATTGGTCGGCGGCTTCCCGCCATTGGCAGAGAATGAGGTCTAAGCGACCGAAAAACAATGAAAACTCGACGGTTTTGGACGGAATTGACCATTTCGCAGTCAGAACTATCCGGCTTGAGGGCGCAGGACTGGGCTGTCCGGTTTTTTCTTCACAGCCGTTCGGCTTGGAGGAGTTGTTTTAAGCCAACAAGACCGCTCGCCCGCATTCTGTGAAGAGGTGATGGAATCAAAAAACGTGCTGAAATTTCCAGATGCCGCTAAGAGAGCAAAACAATGTCCACATGACGAAACTGCGGATATGGCCCCTTATCCACAGCAATGACTGATGTATCAATGTGGCGGTTATGAGCGTTTTATTGCGTAGATGCCTAAAATATAGGCTTGAAATGCCGTATGGGTCAGAGCTGTTGCCCTAATTTTGCGCGCGCTGCACACTTGTGCGTGTAAAGCAAAAATATTTAAGTGAAAAAACTAATTGAAGGGCGGGGAGTGGAATTTTCTACTGCTATCGTCGGTGACTAGTGAAAGATTATGACATTTTGTTGGTTTAATCCCTAATTTCTCTCCTTGATATGCGCCGTGCTTTTTTACAGGCGGTTAGCGGGAGGATCACTGGGGGCAATCGAACCGATCACACGTTTTGATCGGTGGGCGAGGTGTCGCAATTTTGAGCACTGATGAGCCGCCAATGGATTTCGGAGTGAGGTGGCACAGAGCCGTCACTCCACAAGCGAGCGGAAAACAGCCGCTTCAATAACACACTGGAATACCTAGAGGACGATAATGGAACTTAAAAAGAGCCTATTGATGGGAGGTGCGCTTGTCGCTGCTTTGGCATTCGCAAACCCGACCCTCGCCAAGACCTTGGTTTATTGCTCCGAAGGGTCGCCTGAAGGCTTCACCCCGGCACTTTACACGTCTGGCACCACCTTCGATGCAAGCTCCCGTCAGGTTTTTGACAAGCTCGTCCAGTTTGATTACGGCACCACCAAGGTGATCCCGGCGCTGGCCGAAAGCTGGGACGTATCCGAAGATGGTCTGGAGTACACCTTCCATCTGCGCAAGGGCGTAAAGTTCCACAGCACCCGTGAATTTACGCCTAGTCGCGACTTCAACGCGGATGATGTGATCTTCTCCTTCATGCGCCAGTTGGACAAGAGCCACCCGTATCATGACGTGTCGGGCGGCAACTATCAGTACTTCAATTCCATGTCCATGCCGGACCTGATCAAGTCCATCGACAAGGTCGATGACTACACTGTGAAGTTTGTACTGACTCGTCCAGAAGCGCCGATGATTGCCAACCTGGCCATGGATTTTGCTTCCATTCATTCAGCGGAATATGCCGAGCAGATGATGGACAGCAAAGACACCTTTGACCAGAAGCCGGTCGGCACGGGTCCATTCCAGCTTGTTGGCTACCAAAAGGATGCGGTCATTCGCTACAAGGCCAACCAAGACTACTGGGCCGGGCCGGCCAAGGTCGACAATTTGGTTTTTGCCATCACCCCTGATGCGTCGGTACGTTACCAGAAGGTCAAAGCGGGCGAATGCCATGTCATGGCTTATCCCAACCCGGCTGACATTGACGCGATGAAGGACGATCCGAACATCAACCTGATGCAGCAGGAAGGTCTGAACGTCGGTTACATGGCCTACAACACGCAGATGGCCCCGTTCGACAATCCAAAGGTCCGTAAGGCGCTCAACATGGCTGTCAACAAGCAGGCCATCATCGACGCCGTGTTCCAGGGTGCGGGTAAAATCGCCAAGAACCCGTTGCCACCGACCATGTGGGGGTACAACGATTCCGTCGAAGATGACCCGTATGATCCAGAAGCGGCCAAGGCCATGCTGGAAGCAGAAGGCGTCACCGATCTCGACATGAAGATCTGGGCAATGCCGGTTCAGCGGCCCTACAACCCCAATGCCCGCCGCATGGCTGAGCTAATTCAGGAAGACTTCTCCAAGATTGGCGTGGATGTGGAAATCGTATCCTACGAATGGGGCGAGTATCTGAAGCGCTCCAGCTCGACGGATCGTGACGGCGCGGTGCTTTTGGGCTGGACCGGGGACAATGGTGATCCGGATAACTTCCTGTCCGTGCTGCTCAGCTGCGATGGCGTTGGTGGATCCAACCGCTCGCAGTGGTGCCATGAAGGCTTTAATGAGCTGATTATGAAGGCAAAGACCGTTTCTGACATGGAAGAGCGTACGGCTCTTTATGAAGAAGCGCAGGTTGTCTTCAAGGAGCAGGCTCCATGGGCAACACTGGCACATTCGATCGTTTTCGAGCCGGTCAGCAAGCGAGTTGAAGGCTACAAGATCGACCCGCTGGGAGGTCATTACTTCTATCCTGTAGATCTGAAGTAGAATAATTTTCCGCTGGACTTTGTCTATCCCGGCGAGTATTCGCCGGGATACTTTTGTATTTTCACGTATCGCAGCGGTTGTTTTGGGTCGCTGTGTGCCAAACCGTCAAAAAGTGTGTCAGCAGAATGCTTCGTCTCATATTGAGAAAACTGGGGCTCCTAATACCCACATTCATTGGAGTTACCCTGACTTCGTTCTTTTTCATTCGCTTACTGCCGGGGGACCCAATTCTACTTCTCGCTGGGGAGCGCGGGGTAAGTCCAGAACGCTATCAGGAACTGATGGTACAGTTCGGCTATGACCAGCCGATCTGGCAGCAGTACCTGACCTATCTGGGCAACATCTTTCAAGGGGATCTGGGCACCTCAATCGTGACCAAACAGCCGGTTTTGACGGAGTTCATGGCTCTGTTCCCGGCAACCATTGAACTGTCGGTGTGCGCGATCATCTTCGCCGCTGTCGTGGGCCTGCCAGCGGGTATTCTGGCTGCAGTACGACGCGGTAAAACGCTTGATCATACCGTGATGACCACCGCTCTGGTCGGCTATTCCATGCCCATCTTCTGGTGGGGATTGCTTCTGATCATCCTGTTTTCGGGCATCCTGCAATGGACCCCCGTTTCAGGCCGTATCTCCCTGATGTACTGGATCGAGCCCGTGACCGGCTTCATGCTGATCGACACGCTGCTCTCCGATCAGGACGGCGCATTCTGGTCCGCCGTGAACCATTTGATTCTGCCGACGATCGTACTTGGCACCATTCCACTGGCTGTCATCGCCCGTCAGACCCGCTCGGCCATGCTTGAAGTGCTGGACGAGGACTACGTCCGTACGGCGCGCGCCAAGGGGCTGTCCACCTACCGAATTGTGGCTCTTCATGCATTGCGCAACGCTTTGATCCCGGTGATCACCGTCATCGGACTTCAAATTGGTGTATTGTTTGCGGGTGCCATTCTGACGGAAACCATTTTTTCCTGGCCGGGCATCGGCAAATGGATGGTGGATAGCATCTTCCGCCGCGACTATCCGGTCGTGCAGGGCGGGTTGCTGATGATCGCCGCCATCATCATGCTTGTGAACCTTCTCGTCGATCTGGCCTACGGTCTGGTCAATCCGAAGATCCGGCACACGGAGTAAATCATGACTGATACAACTCAGAACAGCGCGCCGGATACCCGCCTCGAAGTGCTCAAGGGCTTCTGGCGTCATTTCAAGACCAACCGTGGTGCGGTTTTCGGCCTGTACTTCTTCATCGTACTGGTTTTCATCGCGGTATTCGCGCCTCTTATCGCGCCTCATGGTGCAACGGTTCAGTATCGTGATGCCCTGTTGGTGCCACCAGTCTGGATGGATGGCGGTTCTTGGAACCACATCCTCGGCACCGATGCCGTTGGTCGTGACCTGTTGTCTCGCCTGATCTACGGCAGCCGGTTCTCCTTGTTCATTGGCGTGGTTGTGGTCTCGGTTGCACTGGTTGTCGGCATCTGCCTGGGACTTGTCGCCGGCACGTTCCGGGGCTGGATTGATACCGTGATCATGCGCATCATGGACATCATTCTTTCTTTCCCGTCCTTGCTTCTGGCGCTGGTGCTCGTGGCCATCCTCGGACCATCACTGATCAACGCCATGATCGCCATCGCGATCGTGCAACAGCCGTACTACGTCCGTTTGACCCGCGCTGCGGTTATCTCGGAAATGAGCCGTGAGTATGTCATGGCCGCGCGGGTGTCAGGTGTTCGCACATTGCGTCTGATGTTCGTAACGGTGTTGCCCAACTGTATGGCGCCCCTGATTGTGCAGGCTGCATTGTCGTTCTCCACGGCAATCCTTGACGCGGCCGCTCTTGGCTTCCTTGGCATGGGCGCTCAGCCACCAACCCCGGAATGGGGCACAATGCTGGCAGAAGCCCGTGAGTTCATCCTGCGTGCGCCATGGGTTGTCACCTTCCCGGGTGTTGCGATCCTGACGACCGTGTTGGCCATCAACTTGATCGGTGACGGGCTGCGCGATGCGCTCGATCCCAAGCTGAAGAGGAGCTGACCCCTATGGCTCTATTGGAAATCGAAAACCTGACGGTGGAATTTGACACCGTGACTGGTCGCTTCCGTGCCCTCGACAACGTCAGCTACTCCATCGAAGTTGGGGAAGTGTTGGCCATCGTGGGTGAAAGTGGCTCGGGCAAGTCCGTTGCCATGCTGGCGGTCATGGGGTTGTTGGCAAGCAATGGGCATATCCAGGCTGATCGCGTCGAGTTTGAGGGCATGGACCTGCTCAACATGTCTCGCCGCAAGCGCCGCAAGGTGATCGGCAAGGACATCTCCATGATCTTTCAGGAACCCATTGCCAGTCTGAACCCCTGCTTCACAGTGGGCTTCCAGATTGAGGAAACTCTGAAGGAACATACCAGTCTGGACAGGAAGCAGCGCAAGGCCCGCGCCATTGAACTTTTGAATTCCGTAGGCATGCCTGAACCGGAAAAGACCCTGAAGAAGTTCCCGCACCAGATGTCTGGCGGGCAGTGCCAGCGCGTTATGATCGCCATGGCCATTGCTTGTGAACCCAAGCTTTTGATTGCGGATGAGCCCACCACGGCGCTGGATGTGACCATTCAAAAGCAGATTCTGGATCTGCTCATGGACCTTCAGGCCAAGTCCGGCATGGGGCTTATCATGATCACTCACGACATGGGTGTTGTGGCGGAAACAGCCGACCGGGTGGTTGTGCAGTACAAGGGCAAGAAGATGGAGGAGGCCGACGTGCTTTCCCTCTTCGAGAACCCTCAAAACCCGTATACCAAGGCGCTGCTGTCCGCTCTGCCGGAAAACGCGACGGGCGACCGGTTGCCAACGGTGTCGGACTATCACATGAACGGTGAGGGGGCAGCCTGATGGCAGAGGATATCATTCTTGAAGCCCGCGACCTTGTGCGTGAATATCGCAGCAAGGAAGGCATGTTCGGCAAGGTCAACGTAACCCGTGCGCTCAAGGGCATAAGTTTCAAACTCGAGCGCGGCAAGACCCTGGCGGTGGTGGGGGAAAGTGGCTGCGGCAAGTCAACGCTTGCCCGTATCCTGACCCTGATTGATCCGGCAACAGATGGCGATCTTCTGATTGAAGGCAAGAAAATTGACATTGCCAAGCAAAAGATCACGCCGGATCTGCGCAGCAAGGTTCAGATCGTTTTTCAGAACCCATATGGCTCGCTGAACCCGCGCCAGCGTATTGGTGACGTTCTTACCGAGCCTTTGATGCTGAATACCGACCTTCCGGCGCAAGAGCGCCGCGACAAGGCCATGGAAATGCTGGTCAAGGTTGGTCTGGGCCCTGAGCACTTCAACCGCTACCCGCACATGTTCTCGGGCGGCCAGCGGCAGCGTGTGGCCATCGCCCGTGCGCTGATGCTGAACCCGAAGCTGCTCATTCTGGATGAGCCGGTATCGGCACTGGACCTGTCTGTTCAGGCGCAGATCCTGAACCTGCTTGCCGACCTTCAGGAAGAGTTCAACCTGACTTACCTGTTCATCTCTCACGATCTGTCAGTGGTGCGTTACATCGCCGACAAGGTCATGGTCATGTATTTTGGTGAGGTCGTTGAGTACGGCACGCGGGACGAAGTGTTCGATAACCCTCAGCACGAGTACACCAAGACCCTGTTCAACGCGACGCCGAGAGCAGACATTGCCCATATCAAGGAACGTCTGGCTCGCACCGGATAGGTGCCGGGAGAGTGTGACTTGAGAGTAACCTTTGAAGGCTGGCGGTATTCCGCCGGCCTTTTTCATGTGTCGATCCAGTGGGCAAGCACAACGGCTGATTCCATGAAAAGTAGCGGGCTGAAGCTATCGATTCTTCCGTTAGTTGTGGCGCGTCCGCTGCGCGAGTTCGTTGGCACGATTTTACGAAACTCTGCCCAAATCCAATATAAATCGGCTGAGTTTTTGCGCTGCAAAGGGAGAATATACCTGAATTACCCAATGAGGTGTTTACCTATTTCCCCCTTCAATATATATCAGTGGGGCCGGAATGCACGGCGCGACGCGCAGCTTTGGTGCGTGAGGGTCGGGTATTGCGGGGCAGATTGGTCTGGGATGCGAAGCGGCGCGGAGAGAGTGATGCTTTGCTCACCAGATAGATATCTGGAGAAAAATACCAATCAGTTGGGGACGTACTATGAAAAAATCATTTTTGCTTGGCAGTGTACTGGCCGCTTCCGTTGTAATGGCTGCGCCAAGCATGGCCAAGACGCTCGTTTATTGTTCTGAAGGGTCTCCGGAAGGCTTCACGCCGTCGCTGTACACTTCCGGCACCACGTTCGATGCTTCTTCCCGCCAGATCTTCAACAAGCTAGTCGAGTTTGAGCGCGGCACGACCAAGATCGTCCCTGCGCTTGCCGAAAGCTGGGAAGTCTCCGAAGACGGTAAGGAATACACCTTCAATCTGCGCAAGGGTGTCAAGTTCCACACAACCGACACCTTCACGCCCACCCGTGATTTCAATGCAGATGACGTAATCTTTTCGTTCATGCGCCAGTATGACGAAAACCACCCGTATCACGATGTTTCCGGCGGTACCTATGAGTACTTCAACGCCATGTCCATGCCGGACCTGATCGAGTCCATCGAAAAGGTTGACGACTACACGGTGAAGTTCAAGCTGTCCCGCCCAGAAGCGCCGATGATTGCGAACCTGGCCATGGACTTTGCGTCCATCCACTCTGCCGAATACGCTGAGCAGATGATGGACAACAAGGAAGCGTTTGACCAGAAGCCGGTCGGGACCGGACCTTTCCAGCTTGTTGGTTACCAGAAAGACGCCATCATTCGCTATCAGGCAAACCCTGAATACTGGGCTGGCAAAGCGCCAATCGACAATCTGGTCTTCGCGATTACCCCGGATGCCTCTGTCCGCTACCAGAAGCTGAAGGCTGGTGAGTGTCACGTGATGCCATTCCCGAACCCGGCTGACCTTGAAGCCATGAAGAGCGATGACAGCATCAACCTCATGCAGCAGGAAGGCCTGAACGTCGGTTACCTTGGCTACAACACTCAAATGGCGCCATTTGACAATCCGAAGGTTCGTAAGGCGCTGAACATGGCCATCAACAAGGATGCGATCCTTGAGGCCGTGTTCCAGGGTGCTGGTAAGGTTGCAAAGAACCCGCTTCCGCCAACCATCTGGTCTTACAATGAGGAAATCGAAGACGATCCGTATGATCCGGAAGCCGCCAAGGCCATGCTGGAAGCGGAAGGCGTGACTGATCTTGACATGAAGGTCTGGGCAATGCCGGTTCAGCGTCCGTATAACCCGAATGCACGCCGCATGGCACAGCTCATTCAGGAAGATTTCTCCAAGATCGGCGTGGACGTTGAAATCGTCTCCTACGAATGGGGTGAATACCTGAAGCGCTCCAAGGAACTGGATCGCGATGGGGCCGTACTTCTGGGCTGGACAGGCGACAATGGTGACCCGGACAACTTCCTCGCAGTTCTGCTTGGTTGTGATGCTGTTGGTGGCTCTAACCGTGCACAGTGGTGCCATGAGCCATTCGAGGAGCTGATCCAGAAAGCCAAGATCACGGCCGATCCGGAAGAGCGTACCGAGCTTTACAAGCAGGCACAGGAGATCTTCAAGGAGCAGGCTCCATGGGCGACCATCGCTCACTCTGTTGTGTCTGAGCCGGTCAGCGTTCGCGTCGAAAACTACAAGATCGACCCGTTCGGCGGTCACATCTTCTACGGCGTCGATATCAAGTAAGAACTGGAAAACGCTTCGTTTTTCGTGGCCCTCCGGCGAAATTCGCCGGAGGGCTTTGCGTTTGTAACCTCATCCTTTTGGTTAGAAATACGCGATTGCGCCTCATAAGCTGACGTTCAATGATGATCCCCGGAAGAGTCGATAAGGAACATGCAGGATCAGGCCAGCCGAGCCGGGGATCTTCGCTTTCCAGATAGACTTGATCGAACTGACATGAAACGTGGGGAAACAATGAGCGGCTATCTTAAGCAAGTGCCTGACAAGGATGGATATTTTGGCAATTATGGCGGGGCATTCCTGCCACCGCAACTGGAGCCGCATTTCAAGGAGATCGCGCAGGCTTACGAGCGAATTTCTGGTGATGCCTCCTACATTGCCGAGCTGCGCTATATCCGAAAGCATTATCAGGGGCGTCCGACACCAATCTCTCATGCCCGCAACCTCTCTACCAAGTTGGGCGGCGCGAATATCTACTTGAAGCGTGAAGACCTGAACCACTCTGGCGCTCACAAGCTGAATCATTGCATGGCAGAAGCCTTGCTGGCCAAGCATATGGGCAAAAAGAAGCTGATCGCCGAAACAGGAGCCGGCCAGCATGGGGTCGCACTGGCCACGGCAGCGGCCTACTTTGGGCTCGACTGTGAAATCCACATGGGCGAGGTGGACATCGCCAAGGAGCACCCGAACGTGAAGCGAATGAAGCTTCTTGGGGCAACGGTTGTACCAGTGAGCTTCGGTGCGCGAACCTTGAAAGAGGCCGTGGATTCAGCGTTTGAATCCTATCTGGGCCAGACGGAAGAAGCCATTTATGCCATTGGGTCTGTCGTTGGGCCACATCCTTTTCCGAAGATGGTTCGAGACTTCCAACAGATCATCGGCGTTGAAGCTCGCGAACAATTCATTGAAATGACTGGCAATCTTCCCGATCACGTGGTGGCCTGCGTGGGTGGAGGCTCCAACGCCATGGGACTGTTTTCCGGCTTTGTCGATGACGATACGGTGCAACTTCACGGTGTTGAGCCGATGGGGAAAGGCCCGAAGGAAGGGGACCACGCGGCGACAATCACCTTTGGCCAGCCCGGCCAGATTCACGGGTTCAAATGCCTGGTTTTGACGGATGCCAATGGTGAACCGGCGCCGGTGCACTCGATCGCGTCGGGGCTTGATTATCCGGGAGTTGGACCGGAGCACTCTCATCTTCATGAAATCGGCCGGGCAAAATATGGCTCAGCTACAGATGAGGAAACCTTGCAGGCGTTTTATGCACTGTCTCGTCTGGAGGGGATTATCCCGGCTTTGGAGAGCAGTCATGCTGTGGCCTATGCCATGAAAATGGCAGCGACACATGCGGGAGAAACCATCCTTGTGAACTTGTCGGGGCGCGGGGATAAAGACCTGGACTACGTCACCGACAACTTCGGCCATGGGGAAGACTATCCCCTCTAGGGCCTTGTATGCATATGGACTTTCCTGCACGGTTTTTCGCAGGACAACGGGGCGGCCAGTGTGCCGCCCTAACTCATTTCAAGGGATCAGCTCTCCGGGTGTGGTGCTTTCAGCCGTTGATAGATCAAAGCAGGCAGGCCAATCACAACCGCGAGGGCGGCGGCAACCTTGAAGTTCGGGCCTCCATACAAGACGATCTGAACAAAAACCAAAGCTGCGAAAATCAGGGTGCACAGGCCGAACAGCATGCCGCAGAACAAGAACACCTGTTCTGATCGGCTCTTCTTTTGGGATGCCAAAACAATCACTCTCGAAATGCGTTAGGTTTGCGTTGTAATGCACAAAACAGGGATTTGACGCAAGAGCGAACGCATGCAAACACGCTTTTGAGGTAACGTGAGAACGACAATTTTTTGGTGGGGAGAGAATGGTGGGCGATGAGAGACTCGAACTCCCGACATCTTCGGTGTAAACGAAGCGCTCTACCAACTGAGCTAATCGCCCGACCTTTGCGCCGTGCGGCGCGTCGTCGTTGGAGGCGTATTTAGGCGGTTTGATTTGAGAGCGCAAGCCTCCACTGCAGTTTTTCCCAAAAGAAATCCAAAAAAGTTGTTCCCCTGTGATTTTATTGAGGTTTTTCCAAAGGATGACAGGTTGGTGACGCGCTTTCCAGCGCATTGGCCACGGTTTCAGGGGCAACACCAAGTCCGGCACTGGGGTAACTGGTGTAGGACAGTTCCAACTCCGGTTTTTGCGAGGGGCGCTTGTGCAGACGCCACAGGGTAAAGGCCGCCAGCAATCCGGACAGAACAGCTGCCAGAAGCGGGGCTGCCGTATCTGGAAACACAGGCGCCATGGCGCTGATGGCCAGAGGTCCGATGACGCTGCCGAGCGCCCAGACGAACAGCAAATAAGTCGACAGGGCAGGTCCGTTGTCGACCTTGAACTCGAACCCATGGGCAAGGCACAGGGAATAAAGCGGAAAGCTCAATCCCCCGAGAATGATCAAGAGAACGGCCAAAATGGTGAACAGCCCGTCTTGTGAGCCATTGGCCACCTGCCAGTGTTTGAACGGATCGGCCGCCAGATACAATGTGGTCAGAACGCATATGATTATTGCGCAGCCAAGGATCAGGAAACGACGATCCATGGTGTCGGACAGCGCACCAACCGGCCATTGAAACAGGAGACGGCCCACATAGAGTTGGGCAACGAGAAACGCTGTAGTTCCGGCCGTCACGCCGGCATCAGACAAGGCGAAGGGCACCACGGTCAGAAAGCTCGTGGTGATCGCTCCCGCAACGAAAGCTCCGGTGACAGCAACCGGAACCTCCCTCAGGACCTCGCGAAAGGACAGGCGGCTTTTGGCTTCGGTCACGGGTGGCACAGACCGGGTCAGGCACAAAAGGACGATGGCACAGAGGCTTAGCAGCAGCATGATGTCCAAAAGCAGCTGGTCATCTGTTGCAAACTGGAAAATCAGCACTTGGGACAGGATCGCCATCAGGCCAACCGCCAGAGAGTTGATGGAAAGAATGCGGCCGCGCACCGCATCCGGCGTGGCAACACTGAGCCAGGCATCGGCTGCTGAGAACAACATGGCCACGGCACCACCCATGACAAAACGCAGACCGGCCCAGATCATGAGGTTGTCCGTGCTGCGAGCCAGAAGGATCATGATCGCGGTCAAGCCGGCGCCAGCGGCGAACGCCCTGATGTACCCGACGCGGTTGATGATCTTCAGCCCGCGCAGGCATCCCCCCATGAACCCGAGAGAGTAGGCCGCGGCAAGCAGGCCAACTTCTGCGGTATCGCCGCCATGGGCACCCACAAAAAGCGGCACGAAAGTCATCATGGCCGAGCTTGCAACCTGCATGCATGCTGCGGCGACGATGATTGCCATAAGGGGAACGAGATAGGTTCTGACCATAAATTTGTGGACTCACTCAATCCTAAGGGGGCGCATGGCGCGGTACACCGCGACACGGCGGCCTCAGGACTGCCTTATGACGAGCTTGTGCGGAGTTTTTGCGCGCCCTCTATGGCTTTTTTTCGAAGAATTCGGGCACGACTTTGGCCCCGTGGCTTATGAGGGGCGGATTTTGTAGGGCAGAACCATCGCTGTCATCCCGGACAAGCGCAGCGCTGATCCGGGATCCAGAGTTGCCGGTGAGGGCGTGTGGATCAACTGCCCGCCTGGATCCCGCGTCAAGCGCGGGATGACGAATGTAGGGCAAAGCTTCGCTGTCGGGTCTCAAGGACGCTGGACGGCGACGCGGCCCGGCGAGGTTGCGGTGTCTGGCGTTCTCTATGGTCACCACTGCTCCGTACAGCTGTCATCCCGGACAAGCGCAGCGCTGATCCGGGATCCAGAGTTATTGGTGGGAGCGTGTGGACCAACTGCCCGCCTGGATCCCGCGTCAAGCGCGGGATGACGGTGGAGTGTGTGGATGGAGTTTTGGATCTCATTTTTTGGATGCCTGGTGTTTGTGAGACCTCCCGCTTCCGCCCCAGCCACCGGTGTCATCCCGGACAAGCGCAGCGCTGATCCGGGATCCAAAGTTATTGGTGAGGGCGTGTGGATCAACTTCCCGTCTGGATCCTGCGTCAAGCGCGGGATGACGAATGTAGGTCAAAGCCTCGCTGCCGAGTTTAAACGACGCTGGATAACCAGAGGTGGGGGAGGTGTCGCAATGAGCCTATGTATTTTTAGGGTACCGCCAGATTGGGATGAGGGGATGAGGCGGGGCCGAGCGTTACGGAATAGCCGCTGATGGGATGTGCTTCCACTTGGAAAACAGCGCGGGAAAAGAAAAGGGCCGCATCCACGCCACGCAGGGCGATGGATGCGGCCCGTCTTCAAGCCTGAAAAGACGCGATGATCAGGCTTTTTCCTGAACCTTCTCGATAGCGTCCTCCAACTCGTCGTAGTGAGAAATCACCACGTCCGGTCCGAGTTCGCTGACATGTACATCCGTGTAGCCAAAATCCACGGCAATAACAGGCAAGTTGGCGTTGCGTGCTGCCTGAATGTCCGCGCGGGAGTCGCCGACGAAGATCGAGCCTTCAGCGGTACCTCCGGCCATGTCGATGGCGCCAAACACCGGCATGGCGTCCGGCTTGTTCTTGGAGAAGGTGTCGCCGCCAACGACGGCATCGAACAGGTCATCCATTTCCAACGCCTTGACCAGCGGCATGGCCAGTTTGTGCAGCTTGTTGGTGCAGATGGCCGTCTTCCAGCCCTGTTCGCGCAAACGGCGGATCGTATCCAGAGCCCCCGGGAAGGGGTAGGAATGGTCTGCAATATGCGCTTCGTAGTAGCGGATGAACTTGGCCAGCAACGGATCGAGCACTTCATCAGTTGGCTCAACCTTGTTGGCCTTCAAGCCACGACTGATCAGTACCCGCACACCAGCGCCAACCATGGTGCGGACCCGCTCGGCTTCGATGGCTTCATAGCCTGCGTCCACAAGGACGTGATTCATCGATGCAGTCAGGTCACCCATTGTCTCGACAAGGGTGCCGTCCAGATCGAATACCAATACCGGTTTAGTCATAAAAAATGCTCGTTGTCGTTCCATTTGTCTGCGCCAACCTAGCCAAAGTTTATGACCTGTCAATTTGCAGTGAACGCGGATCACAGGGATTCTTTTCACGCTTGGCCGACCGGCATGGACATGTTAAGCAGCCCGTGGCAGGGCATGAGGCGGTGATATGAGACGGGAAAAACCGCTGCTGCGCAGCGATCGTCCTGCGATCATCGGCCGGAACGATTGGGAATGAACGCGCAAATGAGTGCAGCACTGAAAAGCGAGGCCGCAGCCGCGGCCTTGAAGGAAGTCCGGAACGGAATGCGGTTGGGCATCGGATCTGGCTCCACAGTCAACGAGTTGATCAAGCTTCTGGCAAAGGAAGTCGCGGCCGGGCTGGACATCATTGGTGTGCCGGCATCTGAAGCCAGCGCTCAGCTGTGCAATCAGCTTGGCGTGCCGCTGACCACGCTGGATGAAACCCCAGAGTTGGACCTGTGCATCGACGGTGCCGATGAAATTGCCAATGAGTTGGCCTTGATCAAGGGCGGCGGGGCTGCCCTGTTGCGCGAAAAAATCATCGCGACGGCCTCGGCGCGCATGGTGGTAATCGCAGATCGCAGCAAAGTTGTGGACACGCTGGGCAAATTTCCACTTCCTATTGAAGTTGTGCAGTTTGGCTTGGGCGCAACGCGAGTTAAACTGGAACAGCACCTGAAGACCAACGGACTGAGCGGCGAGTTGGTACTAAGAGGCGGGGCGGAAGCGCCCGTTGTAACAGATAACGGCAATTTCATCATCGACGCCCACTTGGGAACCATTCCGGATCCAGAGGCATTTGCCAAAGGCCTGAATGATATTCCGGGGGTTGTCGAAAATGGGCTCTTTATCAATCTCGCCATGCGCGCTTATGTTGCCGGCGATGACCGGGTCGAGATTATTGAGCGATAGTGCCCGGGTCCCAAGACCTGCGGATCAAGAATTCATTTTTGAGAGGGAGAGCTACGATTATGCTCGTTAAATCACTGAATGCGATTGGAAAGAGCCTTGCCGGAGCCGCACTGGCCATTGCGTTGTTGTCCGTGCCGTCTGTAGCTCAGGAAAGCTTTTCCGAAGCGCATCTGGATGCGGCCCGTGAAGCCATCATTGCGACTCGGTCCACTGAAGGCTTTGACAATATTTTGCCTGACGTTGCCGAGCGCACCCGCGCCCTGTTCATTCGCTCCAATCCGGCCATGACCGCCGAGATTGACCGGGTGGTGAATGAAGTGGCGCTGGAGCTGGCCTCCGAACGTCCGGAACTGGACAAGATCATCTATGAAGTTTGGGCACGTCGCTTCTCTGAGGAAGAACTGAAGCAGATTGCCGAGTTTTACAACACGGAAGCCGGGTCCAAACTGGCAAAGCTCGGCGGCCAGTTGAGCGCGCTTTCCATGGGTGCAGCGAAACAGTGGGGCGATGCCTTGAGCGAGCAGATGGTTGCCATTTCTCGCGAACGCCTGCAGCAGTTGGCAGTCGAATAAGCCACTACCTAGCGTAGAACGTATACACGGGCAGCTCGCGACTTGAAAAAACGCGGGCTGCCCTTATTTTTGTGGTGACACGCACGCAAGGCCGATGTCTTTGAGGACACGGCCTTTTCCATGAAAAAAGGCATTTGCCCATGTCCCAATACGATTATGACCTGTTCGTCATCGGCGCTGGCTCCGGTGGTGTGCGCGCAGCTCGAATTGCAGCGCAGCACGGTGCCCGCGTCGCGGTCGCCGAAGAATTCCGCTATGGGGGAACCTGCGTGATCCGCGGCTGTGTTCCCAAAAAGCTGTTTGTCTATGCCTCGAAATTCCCAAAGGAGTTTGAGGATGCGGCGGGCTACGGTTGGAACGTGAGTGAAAAGCCCAGCTTTGACTTCAACGCTCTTGTCGCAGCCAAGGACAAGGAAATCGAACGGCTGGAAGGCATTTACCGGCGCAATCTGGAAAAGGCCGGTGTGGAGCTTCACGATACAAGGGCTGTACTGGAAGGGCCCCACGAAGTGCGCCTGTTGGCTACCGGCAAGGTGGTGACGGCTGAACGCATCCTGATTGCAGTGGGCGCCAAGGCCAATATCGATCCCGGTTTGCCGGGAAGCGAGCATGTGATCACCTCCAACGAAGCTTTCCATCTGGACAAGCTGCCCAAAAGCATTCTCATCACGGGTGGGGGCTACATCGCAGTGGAGTTCGCCGGGATTTTCGCGGGCATGGGCGTGGATACCACGTTGATGTACCGGCGAGAACAGATCATGCGCGGTTTTGACGATGACCTGCGTGCAACGCTCCATCAGGAGATGGAAAAGAAAGGCATCAAGATCATCACCCAGGATACGGTCACACGGATCGACAAGGAAGGGGATGAGCTGCACGTGACGGCAAAGTCTGGCGCGCAGATGACCTTCGACAAGGTCATGTTTGCCATTGGTCGCAGCCCCAACACGGAAGGGTTGGGATTGGAAAAGGCTGGCGTCGTGATGGACGCAAGCGGCGCGATCAAGGTGAGTGCCGACAGCCAGACCAACGTGCCCAATATCTATGCCGTGGGGGATGTTACCAACCGAGCCAACCTGACGCCGGTTGCGCTGCGCGAAGGCCATGCCTTTGCCGACAGCGTCTACGGCAAGAAGGAATGGGTGGTTGATCACAGCCTGATCCCCACCGCCGTGTTCTCTCAGCCGGAAATCGGCACCGCCGGTCTCACTCAAGCCGAGGCGGAGCAAAAATACGACAATCTGGACATCTACAAGGCGACGTTCCGTCCGATGAAATACACATTGTCGGGACGGGACGAGAAAACGCTCCTGAAGATGATTGTGGATGCCGACACCGACAAGATCCTTGGTGTTCACATCATGGGCCCGGAATCCGGAGAGTTGATCCAGATGATTGGGGTGACAATGGTCATGGGCGCTACCAAGGCCGACTATGACCGCACCATTGCGGTACACCCAACTTCAGCCGAGGAGCTTGTGACCATGCGTGAACCCAGCGAGCGCATTCGCAAGAATGGCTAGGCGGCCGGATCACGAGAACCCATCAAGGGCGATCTGCGGGTCGCCCTTTTTAATGGAACCACCAGCGGGAAAACAAGAATGACGTGGGAAGACGAACAGATCAGCTACTTTGGCTATGGCTCTCTGGTCAATGAAGAAACGCTGCCCGAGGGAACCGTTGTCGTGCCTGGCTTGTTGCAAGGCTGGGTGCGTGAATGGCGCGGTTGTGCCAAGTGGCGTGAGAAGGAACAAGCGGGTATGGCCGGTGTCTGCGCGCTGACTGTACGCCCCAAGCAGGGGGCTGCGATCCGGGGCATGATGGTGCTGGATCGCAAGAAGAACCTGCCATGGCTGGACGACCGTGAATGGCACTACAATCGGAATACGCTGGAAGAGGGCAGCTTCACCCCGGATCAGGCGCAGTTCGTGCCCCATGACACCTTCATGTATTCGGTCAAGACCGAACACTATGAATGGGGCAATGAAGACCATCCCATTCTGTTAAGCTACCTGGACTGCGTGATTGCCGGGTTCCATCGGGTCTGGGGCGAGGCGGGGATCCGCCACTTTTTCGAAACAACGGAAGGCTGGTCTCAGGTGCCGGTGATGAACGATCGGGCGGCCCCGATCTACCCACGTGCCGTAACGATATCAACGGACTTGGCGGGGCGAGTTGATTCTCTTCTGGAACAGCATGGCGCCCGCATCTTGAATCGACACCTGAACAGTGCGGTCTAGTCGTCTGTTATGACTCACGATTTAACGTGGCGCAAAAAACTGTCTGTGAATACAGCGCTTGAGCATCGGGATTGGAACAATATTCCCTATTGAGTGCGCAAACAGTGACCCTGTGCCAACTTTGTAAAAGTCGGGGCAATATTCAGCCTTCGCCCTTTGATATATTGAGTTTACCTCACGCAAGGCGCAGAATCCGGCAGGTTTGGCCTCTGGCAATGCGTGTCACGGGCGTGTATAAGCCTCCCCGTATTTGCTCTTAGAGTTCAATACGAAACTTGTTTTGATGGGGGCCCTGCAAGAAGAAAATCGGGCCTCAATGCCGAAGACTATTGGAGTTAGTAAGATGGCGGAAAAGTGGACACCGGGTTCCTGGCGGTCAAAACCGATCGTGCAGATGCCGGACTATCCCGATAAGGAAGCACTGGCCGACGTAGAGCGTCGCCTTGCATCTTATCCGCCGCTCGTGTTTGCAGGCGAGGCGCGCAAGTTGAAAGCGCAGCTCGCCAATGTTGCCGAGGGGCGTGGTTTCCTCTTGCAAGGTGGTGATTGTGCGGAGAGCTTTGCGGAGCATCATCCCGATCACATCCGCGACTTTTTCCGTGTCTTTCTGCAGATGTCCGTCGTATTGACCTATGGAGCCAAGCAGCCGGTCGTCAAGGTGGGTCGCATTGCGGGTCAGTTTGCCAAGCCGCGCTCGTCGGACTTCGAGACCAAGGATGGTGTCACGCTGCCCAGCTACCGCGGTGACAACATCAACGACATCGCATTCACGGAAGAAGCCCGTACGCCTGACCCGCACCGTCAGGTCATGGCGTATCGTCAGTCCGCGGCAACGTTGAACCTGCTGCGTGCCTTTGCGCAGGGCGGGTTTGCCAATCTGGACCACGTGCACCAGTGGATGCTTGGGTTTGTGAAAGACAGCCCGCAGGGTCACCGTTATCAGGAAATTGCTGATCGCATTTCCGAGGCGCTGTCCTTCATGCAGGCTTGCGGGATCGATCCGGATACGGCGCCTCAGTTGCGTTCGACCGATTTCTTCACCAGCCATGAAGGCCTTCTTCTGGGCTATGAAGAAGCCTTGACACGTATCGATTCCACCAATGGTGAGCCATATGCCACCTCTGGTCACATGATCTGGATCGGGGATCGAACCCGCCAGCCAGACCATGCGCATGTGGAGTTTGCACGCGGTGTGAAAAACCCCATTGGCTTGAAATGTGGTCCATCCCTGTCCACCGATGGCCTGTTGGAGCTCATTGATATCCTCAACCCGGACAACGAGGCCGGACGCCTGACGTTGATTGCCCGCTTTGGTGCAGACAACGTGGAAGAGCACCTGCCCAAACTCATCCGGGCGGTGGAGCGGGAAGGCCGCAAGGTTGTCTGGTCTTGTGATCCCATGCATGGCAACACCGTTACCGCCAATGGCTACAAGACACGTCCGTTCGAGCGCGTGATGAAGGAAGTGGAAGCCTTCTTTGCCGTTCACCGGGCTGAAGGGACGCACGCAGGCGGTGTGCATGTGGAGATGACCGGCCGGAACGTGACCGAGTGCACGGGCGGGGCGCACAAGCTCTCCGCTGATGAACTGGGCGATCGCTATCACACCCACTGCGATCCGCGTCTGAATGCGGACCAGTCCATCGAACTGGCGTTCACCATTGCCGAAAACCTGCGCAAGCAGGGGGTGGTTGAGGAAAAGGCTGTAGCTGCCGAGTAAGCAACTACACGATTTTTCCCAAATTTTAAGGTGTGTTAAAGGGCCGCTAACGAGTGGCCCTTTATTTTATGCGAAATGCAACAATTGCCTCGCCGGGGAGATGTGGTGTGCGGCACAAGAAAGCTGCGTTGAGCAAATATTCCGTTCTGATTGCCGAGGGCAACAACTACATGCGCAGTTTGTTGCGCACGATGGTCTCGGGTTTCGGAGTGCGGCAGATTTATGAGGCACAGGACGGAGCTGATGCCATCGCCGTGGCGATTGACCGCCGCCCGGACCTCATCTTGTGCGAGTGGGTCATGCGTCCGCTTGATGGCGAGGACTTCCTGCGCATCCTGCGGGAGGATTCGGACCCGGAAGTCTCGCAGATTCCGGTAATCGTGATCAGCGCGGATGCCCGCCGCTCCGTCGTGCTCAATGCCATGCGCGCCGGTGTGAACCTTTTCTTGACCAAGCCGCTCTCGCCCGCTGTGCTGCAAGAACGCATGATCGCCCTTATGGAAGGGCACTACATTCGAAAAAAGCCAAAGTTGCACGAAAGCCCGTTGCAGGCCTCCCTGCAACAACATCTGCAGCGGTTGGAAGACGAGCGGCAGCAAAAGCTTGATCCCGATGCACCCGCGCCGCCCCAGCCTGCTCCCCAAAAGGGCAAGACGAGCGCGCCCGGCAAGAGCGCCAGCACAACCAAGGCGCAGGAAAAGGTGCCGTTTCGGCGTGGCAAATCCTCCTGAACAGGTCGGCGGTGGACGGTTCGAGCTAATTTGATTGTCTCGCCCGCCCAGAGCCGCTACACAGGGGAGACTACTTGAAAAAGGCTTAGCTCTAGTATCCCCATGATATCTGACAGTTTTCGCATCGCAGTCGTTCAGGCCAATCCCCGCTTGGGAGACATCGCTGGTAATGTGGCGCTGGCACGCACGTGCTACAGGCAGGCCGCTGAGCAGAATGCCGACCTCGTGCTGTTCTCGGAGTTGTTCATCTCCGGTTATCCGCCGGAAGACCTTGTTCTCAAACCGGCCTTCATGAAAGCCTGCAAGGCAGCACTTCATGAACTGGCGGCAGAAACCGCTGCCGAAGGGCCGGCCATGCTTATTGGTGTGCCGTGGGAACAGGACCATCAACGCTACAACGCTGTGGCCTACGTGGACGGCGGCAAGGTTGAAGCGCTGCGGTTCAAGGTGGATCTTCCCAACTACGGCGTGTTTGACGAAAAGCGGGTGTTCCATACCGGGCCACTGCCTGGGCCGATCAACTTCCGTGGTGTGCGTATTGGTGTGCCAATCTGCGAGGATGCGTGGGGCGATGAGGTATGCGAGTGCCTTGCGGAAACCGGCGCTGAACTGCTGCTGGTTCCAAACGGCTCTCCCTATAACAGGGGCAAGGCTGAAAAACGCTTGCAGATCATGGTGCAGCGCGTTGTCGAAACCAACCTGCCACTGATTTACTGCAACCAACTCGGCGGTCAGGATGAAGTCGTGTTCGACGGCGCTTCGTTTGCTTTGAACGCGGATCGTGTGTTGGCCATGCAGATGCCGCAGTTGGATGCGGCCATCGGCTATGTCGAATGTACGCGAACGGGCGACGGTACATGGAAGCTGGACAGCGCGGACATGAAGCACCTGCCTGAGCGGGATGAGGCAGACTGGAAAGCCTGCGTCATGGGCCTGCGTGACTACGTGGAAAAGAATGGCTTCAAGGGTGTTGTTCTTGGTCTTTCCGGCGGCATCGATAGTGCGATCTGCGCGGCGATGGCCGTGGATGCTCTTGGTGCAGAGCGGGTGCACTGCGTGATGCTCCCTTATCGGTATACCTCCGAGGAAAGCCTTGCGGATGCCAAGGCCTGCGCCGAAGCCCTCCGGGTGCGTTACGATATCGTGCCCATCGCAGAGCCGGTCGAGGGCTTCCACAGCGCTTTGGCCCCCATGTTTGAAGGCAGCGCACCGGGAATTACTGAGGAGAATCTGCAGTCGCGGACGCGCGGCACCATTCTCATGGCAATCTCCAACAAGTTTGGGGCCATGGTGGTGACGACCGGCAATAAATCCGAGATGTCTGTAGGCTATGCCACGTTGTATGGCGACATGAATGGCGGCTACAACCCCATCAAGGACCTTTACAAGACAGAGGTGTACCGGCTTTCGGCGTGGCGTAACACCCAAAGGCCGAGCGGGTGTCTTGGACCGGAAGGCGAGGTTATTCCGCGCAATATCATCACAAAGGCTCCCACGGCTGAGCTGCGTGAAAACCAGACCGACCAGGACAGCTTGCCCGAGTATGATGTGCTTGATGACATTTTGACCTGTCTGGTCGAAGAGGAAATGTCGGTTGATGCCATAGCCGCCCGCGGGCATGATGTGGAGACCATCCATCGCATCGAAAACCTGCTTTACATTGCTGAATACAAGCGGCGGCAAGCAGCACCCGGCGTGAAGGTCACGCAAAAGAATTTTGGCCGCGACCGCCGGTACCCCATAACCAATAGGTTCCGCGACCGCACGACCTGAGCAAGGTCGCTTAGTCTGTAATGAAAGGGTCGGGCAGGATCACCTGTCCGGCTTTCGTCTTTTAAGGGACCTGATCGATCAGTTTCCGCTAACCTCGGTACGTACTATTGAAATTCATGGAATTTTTCATCAGCAACGCTCGGTGGATACTGGGTGGCATGTTGCTCGGGTTTGGCTCCAGTTTTGGACAAACGTTCTTCATTGCTCAGTTTTCTGCGGAGTTGCGCGCAGCTTATGGCTTGTCTCACGGCGAGTTCGGCTCTCTCTACATGGCCGCGACACTGGCCAGTGCCTTCTGCTTCATTTGGGTCGGCAAGATCGTTGACTATGTACCAACCGTCGTCGTGGGGTGCGGCGCGCTGATCGTGCTGGCCGGCTTTACGTTCTTCATGGCATGGCAGGACAGCGTGATCATGCTCGGGCTGTGTCTGTTCGGACTGCGGCTGTTCGGGCAAGGCAGCCTGCCTCACATTTCCCAGACAGCGATGGCGCGATGGTTCAACGCCTCACGTGGCAAAGCACTCAGTCTGGCGAATTTCGGCAACATGCTGGGGGAAGCAATGCTGCCGCTGGTTGCCGTGGCGCTGATGGCGGCGTTGGGCTGGCGCAATCTCTGGCTGTTGGCCGGTGCATCACTCTTGCTCGGATTCCTGCCGATTTCCTATTTGTTGTTGCGCAAGGATCGTAGTCCGCAAAACCCCAGTGCCACCGAGATGGCGCGGGGCCCGGTGACCAGTTGGCAGCGCGGGCAGGTGATAAGAGACTGGCGGTTCTGGTTGGCCATGGCGGCGGCCATTGCCGTTCCCACCTTCATGACAGGTGTCATGTTTCATCAGGTTCAGTTGATGGAGGCAAAAGGGTGGGCGCGCACTACGATACCGGCACTGCTGCCGCTATATGCGGGGCTGGGCGCCGTGTTTTCGTTGAGCGCAGGCGCGTTGATCGATCGGTTCTCGGCAGCGGCGCTGTTGCCGATGATGATCATCCCGTTGGGGTGTGGCCTTTTGGCTCTGTCGGCCATTGAGGCGGAAAGCCTCGTTTTCCTGGCCATGGTTTGCTTCGCCTTGTCCATGGGGTGTTGGGGCGCGGTGATGTCCGCCTATCTGGCTGAAACGTTCGGCACGATGTATCTTGGCGGCATTCGTGCCGTTTATACGGCACTTGTGGTGTTTGGATCGGCCATGGCTCCCGGTGTCATGGGCTTGCTGGTGGACTACGGTGTATCTTTGTCCGAGCAGTTCATCTACTGCGCCGTGTATTGCTTTGCCTTGAGTTTGGCGCTTTACCTCATGCGCGGGGCCATGCAGGCCCAGAAGGAACCGGCAACCTGAGGTGAGGCTGACCCCGGTCCCGCCGAAAGGCCGGGGTTGGTCCAATTCACAGTGCGCAACCGGGCAAAGGGCGGTTGACCCTGCCGGGCCAACCGGCTACCGGAAAAGCACCAATTTCGTGTTTCCTGAAAAAGGATCAGTCATGACAGTAACCGTCCGCTTTGCGCCATCGCCAACCGGCCGCATTCACATCGGAAATGTGCGCCCCGCTCTGTTCAACTGGCTTTATGCTCAAAAGCAAGGTGGATCGTTCATCCTGCGGTTTGATGATACCGACCGGGAACGTTCGACGCAGGAATATGCCGATTCCATTCTTGAGGATCTGACATGGCTGGGCATTAAACCGAACCGGATAGAGCGCCAGTCCGACCGGTTTGCCCTGTATGATGCAGCGGCCGAAAAGCTGAAAGAAGCCGGACTGCTTTATGCCTGTTATGAAACGGCAGAAGAACTGGAACGCCGCCGCAACCGGGCGCGGGCGCTGGGCAAGCCGCCGGTATATGACCGGGCCGGCCTGAAATATACCGATGAGCAGCTTGAAAAGTTCAAGGAAGAGGGACGTGTCCCGCATTGGCGCTTCAAGCTGCCCAACCACAAGGACGGAGACCCGTTTTCTTTCGAACGCACCGAAGTGCATTGGGATGATGTTATTCGGGGACGCCAGACCGTGGATCTGGCGTCGCTGTCAGACCCGGTTCTGATCCGCGGTGATGGCACTTATCTTTATACTCTGCCGTCCATAGTCGATGACGCGGACATGGGGGTAACTCATGTCATTCGCGGTGAAGACCATGTGGCCAATACCGGCGTTCAGATTGCCATTTTCGAGGCGCTGGGTGCCAATGTGCCCATGTTCGGTCACCATAACCTTTTGACAACCGCAAGCGGCGAAGGTTTGTCCAAGCGCACCGGCGCGTTGTCCATTTCTTCCTTGCGCGAGGCCGGGTATGAGCCAATGGCTGTGTGCTCGCTGGCGGTGCTGACCGGTACATCCCATGCGGTGGAGCCGGCAGCCGATCTCGACGCGCTGGCAGACATGATCGACTTTACGGGGATCTCCAAGTCGGCAGCCAAGTTCGATCCTGAAGAGGTGGGGCACCTGTCCGCTCGCATCGTGCACGGTCTGCCTTACGATCAGGTCGCTGCTCGTCTGGATGCGCTGGGCATTCAAGCATCGGAAGCTTTCTGGAACGCGGTCAAGGAAAACTGCAATACGGTCAAGGACGCAGCGCAGTGGTGGCCCGTGGTGACAGGACCCGTGACGCCGGATATTGCTGATGAGGATCGCGAGTTCATCAGTCAAGCACGTGATCTGCTACCAGAAGAGCCGTGGGATGAAACCACGTGGGGTGTCTGGACCAAAGCCGTGAAAGATGCCACCGGGCGCAAGGGCAAGGGGCTGTTCATGCCGCTGCGCAGGGCTTTGACAGGCCTGACCCATGGGCCAGACCTGAAGTCATTGCTGCCGCTTATTGGTCGGCAAAAAACTTTGGACCGACTTGCCTGACCGGACCGGTCTTGGGAGCAACTTTTCTCGGCGCGGGACGTTCGTTCCGCGCCGTTTCATTTTGGCTGTGCGGAGTGGTCGTCTGTGTCGCGACTGACTCCGAGGCAGTGCCTTGATTCTCTACTTCATCCTGCTGACTCTGCGTTGCCAGATCCTTGGCCCCGCTCTCTTGAATCTCTTTGTCAGCGGTTGGCGCATCAAACAGAGTTTTGGGTAGGTGCTCGCCGGTGGCAGGCACACTGCCAGAAGAAAAGTCTGGCGCTGCGGAGGTGCCATCTAGTGGCGGCAGGCTGGCTTCCTGAATGTCCTCGGCCTTCGGCAAGTTCATGGACCCGTTGCAAGTACAAGACGCCGCGCTGCCTTCCTTGAAGCTGTAGGCCGTTGGCAACGCCGTGTAAGGGGTGCCGCCGGGGGTGCGCAGCTGGTCAATGCCTTCTTGCGGCCCATGAATGTAAAGCTGCGTTTCTGTGCCCGGACACATGGTCTGGCACAGGGCAACATCTTCATCCAGATGCGCCTGAGGGGTGGCCTTGCTTACCGGGAAATAATAGCCGTCGCAGGTGCGCACGCAGTAACTGGTATATAGCTGGCCGCCGTCCTGTTGCCGCACGGTCGCCGAGGACCGGCTGGGCTGGGGAGAAAGCGGCTGAACGTCCGGGCGCATGTAGGAAGGGCGCTCGTCAATTGGCACGCTGTGTTGAGGTGCGCCGACAGGGGGGAGCTGACTTCCGGGGACCTGATAGCCCCGATCGGTTGGATTGCTGTTTGCCTCATAAACTTGCGGTGGCGTGGCGGGGGCCCGTCCACTACAGTTCAGATCGATCAGGGACTGGCGCACGGCTTCAAGGCGCGCCTGCACCGAGCCGCTACGCACGGCGCGATCACGTTCATCTTCAAGATAATCAAGATTGGCCTGCATATCTGCAAGGCGTGCGGCCAAGGCATTGCATTGTTGGGCGGGCGCGTACTCGCTGCCACATCCCAGCCGCTGCGCCTTCTGGCGGGTTAGGCGGATTGTTTCAATTTGCTGGGCATACGCCCCAGAGAGCGCCGAGCGCTGTGGTCGCGAGTCGGCCTGTTTGCTTAGCCGAACGAACTCGGCCTCAAGTGTACTGCAGGCCTGCGGACGTGCCGTTGCCGCTGGGGCAAGAAACGTCACTGCCACTCCAACTGAAAACACGAAATTGGCAACTTTTCCAAACACGATGTGGACCTTGGTTTGTATTCTATAATCATGGAATTGGGCGTGGTATGCGCCCATAACACTGGCAATACTGTGACCAGTGGCCGAAAATCTCAGTTTTTTGGAACCGCCCTTTGGGAACCCTACGGGAATCCTTATATCAGGTTCCGGTGTGTTTTAAGGAGTAAACCTTTTATGAAGATTGCCTCTATTTCCATTCTTGCTTTTGGACTGGCGCTTTCCCCCGCCTTGGCGCAGGAGCCGGACCTGATTTTCAAGAAGTCGACTGTATGGAAGTTCATGAGCCCGGACCACAAACTTGCAACCTATGCCATTGACGACCCACTGGTGAAAGGTGTGGCCTGTCACTTCACGGTGCCCGAAAAGGGTGGGTTCAGCGGAATGCTGGGACTAGCCGAAGAAGTCTCGGACATTTCGTTGGCATGCCGTCAGGTTGGCCCCATCGAGTTTACCGAGAAGTTCGAGCAGGGCGATGAAATGTACCGTGAAAGCCGGTCGATCTTCTTCAAGAAGATGCGCATCGTTCGCGGTTGTGATGCCAAGCGCAACACGCTGGTCTATCTGGTCTATTCCGACAAACTGGTAGAGGGCAGCCCGAAAAACTCCACCTCTACGGTGCCTATCATGCCGTGGGGCGACAATCCGGCGCCCCAATGCGGTGACTATATGGAGAGTTAAACGCCTGCTGCCATCAAAACAGTGGCGAGCATGACGACCGGGCTGGCAATCAGCGTGGCAAGAGCGACGGAACCGAAGAAAATCCGTGTCATGGTCTGTCTCCTCAAATTCGGTGCCTCGAAAGGCGTTGATCTTGAGCAGACCATAGACCACAGAGGTTGAAGCTTTGCTGAGTACAGCGTTCAACTGGCGTTCATCTTTGTAAATGCTCAGGAGAAAGGCGCGCTGCGGGTCTCCAGAGCCTCAATCAGGCGGGCGTCATTGCCGTAGATGTCGAACCGGAACTGCACGGTGTCCGCAGCATCGACGAAGGCTGTGAAATAGCGCAGATGCACGGGCACCTTGTTGGACAGGTTGATGCGTTGCGGGTTGGAGGACTTGGATCTCAGCTTCATCAACCGATCCTTGTCCCATCCCTCATCCTTGAAGAGGAGGTCCCCGAAGTCGAAAGGGTTCTCAACGCGAATGCAGCCATGGCTGAACGCCCGTCCACTGCGCGAAAACAGATGCTTGGACGGCGTATCATGCAGGTAGATGGCGTGCCGATTGGGGAACATGTACTTCACCCCGCCCAGTGCATTGTTCCGTCCAGGACGTTGCTGCAGCGTGAAATTGAAGAAGCGTGGCTTGACCGTACTCCAGATGATGCTGCGCGGGTCAATCTCCCGGTTGCCGTGAAAGACGCGAATGCCCCGGCGCATGACCTCGGTCGGGTCTCGTTGCAACATGGGCAAATAGGTTTTCAAGGCAATTGAGCGCGGAATGGTCCAGGTTGGGTTGACTTCCGCGTAAGAAATGGCGTGGGAGAAGATGGGGGTCTTGTACTTCGGTTTGCCGACAACAACCCGCGTCTGGTGAATGGTGAGCCCATTGCGTACAACCTTCAAGGTTTGATCGGCAATATTGACGTCCACGAAACTGCCTGTTGCCTGATAATCGTACCAACGCAAACGCTCGAGGTTGGCCTCAATCTGGCGCACTCGTTGCTCAAGCGAGATATTGAGCGTCGTAAAGGTATTTCGCCCGGCAACCCCATCAGCGCTGAGGCCATTGGCCCGCTGAAACGCCTTGACGGCCTCCACAACATCTCCATCGTAATGTTGATCGGTATCGTCCAGCGATCCCTTGTAAAACCCTTCTTCGGACAAACGACGTTTCAGGGCCGGCACACGTGCATCCACATCGCCCTTGCGCAATGTCTTTCCAGAAGGCACGTGGGTATAGCTCTTGCGGGCGGCGAGCTGACGATAATGCTTCAGCTTTTCCTGCAGTTTTGCATAGGCAGGGTCCTTGGGCGCAAAAGATGCCATCAACGCGGGAATGGATTTAGCCTCGTCGAGACGCTCCAGAAGGTCCTCGACGCTCAGATGCTTGGGCTGCAGGTAAATCTCAGAGCCGGTCGACATGGGATCCACCGCACCCGATGCCAGGTCATCTGCCAGCGCCAGATAGGCGAGGGTCAGGTCCAGCTCCACCTCGTGCTGGGCCGGCCAATCCGACAATCCGCCATTCCGAGTCAAATACGCGTGAGGCAGATAGTCTTCCTGTTTCAACCCGTGGTCCGGGGCCGAGCGAACCTGTTTGATCAAGGCTTCACCTTGAACCGACAAGCCTTTGCCCTTCGTCCAGAGGCTTTCATGGCGCCGTCCACGATAAAAATCGATGACAGCTTCTTTGGTTTCATCGCCTTCAAGACGAGGAGCCTTCTTCAAAAAACTGCGGAAAACTCCCCGGTCGAAGGCATCCCGGCCGGCCAATGGGTCTGAGGTCTCCGTGGTTGCTGTGGTTTCCGGAGCTGCAACCGATGGTTCAATCGATTTGATTCGTGTTTTTGCGGATGGTTCAACCGCAGGTTCAGGAACTGATTGGCTGGCGGCAGGAGCTGCGCTGTCTGCGGTTTCTTGTCGGCCCGGACCCGGTACGGCCGCCGCCAAAACCGCATCGTTGTCGTGCAGCCCGAGAGGGTCAACAACTTGATTTTGAACAGAGTTCTCGGCAATGGCAGCAGAACTGACCAAGCACAGAACGGCGACACAGGCACTCAAATAAAAACGCAGGGAAGTCACGAGCGATAGCTTCCTTTTTGTTACAGACAGCACGTAGAGGGAGGTTTGCCCCGAGTTATAGGAATAATTAACCCTAGAAACTTTAGTGAGGATTGCACGCAGCATCTTGACCTGTACGCAACAATCGGCGAAAAGCAAGGTCATGAAAACGGCGATGCACATTTCTTCTATCATCACCATTATTTGCAGCTAGCGACATCGCTGGCTGTGGCCGTTCCTTTCTGCCTTTTTTCGTGAGATGGACGCCCCGGCCAGCTGGCCAGGAGATCCGCATTTATGAGCGCTCACAATAAATTGATGCTCACCAACACGCTCACGCGAACAAAGGAAGAGTTTGTTCCCATCGATGAGAACAACGTGCGCATGTATGTGTGTGGTCCCACCGTCTATGACTATGCGCATGTGGGCAACGCACGCCCTGTGGTTGTGTTTGACGTGTTGGCACGCCTGCTTCGGCTTCTTTATGGCGCGCACCATGTCACGTATGTGCGCAACATCACCGACGTTGACGACAAGATCAACGCGCGCGCCGCGCAAGAAGGTGTTTCCATTCGGGATCTGACTGAAAAGACGGCGGCCCAGTTCCACGCGGATATGGGCGCGCTCGGTGCACAGATGCCGGACATTGAGCCTCGGGCAACCGAACACATCGAAGAGATGAAGCAACTCATCGAAACCTTGGTCGAAAAAGGCCATGCCTACGTTGCCGATGATCACGTGTTGTTCCATGTGCCGAGCATGGAAGACTACGGTCAGCTTTCTGGTCGCTCGCTTGACGAGATGATCGCAGGTGCTCGTGTGGAGGTGGCCACCTACAAGAAGGATCCGACCGACTTTGTTCTCTGGAAGCCATCGGAAGAAGGTGAGCCGGGCTGGGATAGCCCCTGCGGTATAGAACGTCCGGGGCGGCCGGGTTGGCATATCGAATGCTCGGCCATGTCTGCCAAGCATCTGGGAACGACTTTTGACATTCACGGTGGCGGGATTGATCTGACGTTTCCTCACCACGAAAACGAAATTGCCCAGTCTCGATGCGCCCATGGGACGCCGGTCATGGCCAATGTCTGGATGCACAACGGCTTCCTGCAGGTTGAAGGGGAGAAGATGTCCAAGTCTCTTGGCAACTTCTTCACCGTTCACGAGCTTCTTGAAACGGATCGACTGGGTGGCCGCAAGTGGCCGGGTGAGGCCATTCGCTACACGCTGTTGCAAACGCAGTACCGGCAGCCCATCGATTTCACCGAGAAGGGGCTTCAGGAAGCTGACAAGCAGATCAAGCGTTGGACGGACCTGTTCATCAAACTTGATGTGGTACCCAGTGCCGACCCCAAACCGGTTCAGGACGTCGTGGACGGGTTGTTGGATGACTTGAACACGCCGCGCGCCTTTGCTTCGCTCCACAAGTTAGCCCGTGCAGCCCGTTCTGGTGATCGGGATGCGGCTCAACAACTGGCGGATTCGCTGGCTTTCCTCGGTTTCGACCCCAAGGCATGGGTAGAGGCCACGCAGGAAGAAGAGCAGTCTGCGCTCGAAAGCATTGACCCGGCCTTGAAACAGCGCGTTGAGGAGTCCATTGCGCGCCGGCTTGAAGCACGAAAAGCCAAGGACTTTGCCGAGTCCGACCGCATTCGTGACGAGCTGGCCGCAGAAGGCATTATTTTGAAGGATCAGAAAAACAAGGAAACGGGTGAAATCGAAACCACCTGGGAACTGAAACAAACCTAAAAACTCAGGATGCGTGCTGGTCAGGTTGGGAGGAGACCTCGAACAAAGGAGGCGAAATCTGATCGGCACGCCACTTCCAGTCAGGGACATGACACATGGCCAAGGAACGGCTCTACCTTTTTGATACAACTCTGCGCGACGGGGCGCAGACATCCGGTGTCGACTTCTCCGTAGATGAAAAGATCGCCATCGCCGGTTTGCTGGACCGTCTCGGCGTGGACTATGTGGAAGGCGGCTATCCCGGTGCAAATCCGACGGACAGTCAGTTTTTCGAAAAAAAGCGCACCCAGAATGCCACGTTCACCGCTTTTGGCATGACAAAGCGTGCAGGACGATCCGCCTCCAATGATCCGGGGCTGCAGGTCCTGTTGCAAAGCCAGTCAGATGCAATCTGCTTCGTGGCAAAGAGCTGGGACTATCACGTCAAGGTGGCCCTCAACTCCACCAATGAGGAGAACCTTGAGGGCATTTCCGAAAGCGTGGCAGCAGCTGTCGAGGCCGGCAAAGAAGCGCTGGTTGATTGCGAGCACTTCTTTGATGGCTTCAAGGCGAACCCCTCGTTTGCATTGGCTTGTGCCAAGGCTGCCTTCGACGCAGGGGCGCGTTGGGTGGTGTTGTGCGACACCAACGGGGGAACGCTTCCGGATGAAATCGCAAGCACTGTCAAAGCGGTGCAGGAGGTTGTGCCGGGCCATCATTTGGGCATACATGCCCACGATGATACAGGGCATGCCGTGGCGAATTCACTCGCAGCAGTGTCCGCAGGCGTCCGCCAGATCCAGGGCACACTCAATGGCATTGGCGAGCGTTGTGGCAACGCCAACTTGATCACGTTGATCCCGACCTTGATGCTGAAGGCACCGTTCAAGGATGCCTATGACTTGAGTATCAGCGAGCAGTCACTGCGTGATATCACAACGATTTCAAGGGCTTTCGATGAAATCCTGAATCGAACTTCGAACCTGCATGCGCCATATGTGGGCCGCAGTGCATTTGCTACCAAAGCGGGCATTCACGCCTCGGCTCTTCTGAAAGAGCCCGAAACCTATGAGCATGTGCCGCCGGAAGTTGTCGGCAACCAGCGCCGCGTTCTGGTGTCGGATCAGGCCGGTAAATCCAACCTCTTGGGAGAACTGAAGCGCCTTGGAATTGAGGCCGACAAGTATGATCCTCGTCTTGATGCCTTGCTTGCCGAAGTAAAGGAACTGGAAGCTCAGGGCTATTCCTATGAAGCGGCCGATGCCTCCTTTGAGTTGATGGCCCGTCGCCGCCTGTTCTCGGTGCCGGACTACTTCAACGTGATCTCGTTTCGAACCGGTGTGGAGCGTCGTTACAATGCGGTTGGCGATCAGGTCACGGTGTCAGAAGCCGTTGTGAAAGTGGAGATTGACGGTCAAACCCATATGTCAGTGGCGGAAGGGAATGGTCCGGTCAACGCGCTGGACCTGGCTCTGCGCAAGGACTTGGGACGCTATCAGGAAGTCATAGATCATCTGGAGTTGATTGACTACAAGGTGCGTATCCTCGATGGCGGCACTGGCGCTGTTACCCGCGTCCTGATCGAAAGCATGAACAAACGGACGGGCCAGCGCTGGTTTACAGTGGGCGTATCCAGCAATATTGTGGATGCTTCGTTTAGAGCGCTTACGGATTCTGTGCGCTACATCATCTTCAAGACACAACAAGCGGCCGCCTGATTGCGCCCCACGGCGCAGGCGAGACGTGCAAGGAGTGGGCCGATGGTCACGTCGGATTTGACCAGTCTCCAGTCAGAGGAAGCCCGGGCTTTCAAGCTCGGGCTTTTGTCGGCGTTGGGAGCCTACCTGATGTGGGGCGTTGTGCCCGCCTATTACAAACTCACGGCAGACGTGCCGGCAATGATCGTGATTTGCTATCGCATCCTCGGCTCCGTGCTTTTTGTTGGCGGATACCTGGCGCTAGCGGGGCGGCTCGATCAGTTGCGCGATGTTGTGGCAAGCCGAAAAGTATTTGGTTTTGTCGTGTTGGCCTCGGTTCTGGTAACCACCAACTGGCTCGTTTTCATCTACTCGGTGGAAGCGGACCGAGTGTTGGACGCAAGCTTGGGTTACTTCATCAACCCGTTGATAAGTGTGGCGCTGGGCGTGGTCTTTCTCAAAGAGCGCCTGTCCCGCGGCCAACTGTTCGCGCTGGTCCTTTCTGCGGCTGCCGTTCTTTACCAGACCCTGCAACTGGGCGTGTTTCCTTGGATTTCGCTCACGCTGGCGTTTTCGTTTGCCCTTTACGGTCTCGTTCGCAAACGCACGCCTGTTGGCGCGATTTCCGGTCAGCTCGGTGAGGTGCTGATTGCATCACCTCTTGCAATTTTTGGCCTGTTTTACTTTGCCGGGCAGGGGCTTACCGTCGTGCCCGCTCAAGATCCGTGGTTGCTGGTGGCTCTTGTGGGAACAGGGTTGGTAACCGCAGCGCCCCTGACACTGTTTGCCTTCGGTGCCCGGCGATTGCCACTGACCTACATCGGCTTTCTGCAATACGTGGCGCCATCAATGCAGTTCATGTTTGCAGTGTGGGTTTGGAACGAGCCACTCTCCACGGAACGGTTGACCGGTTTTGTGGTGATCTGGATTGCCCTGGCGATTTTCACGGTGGACAGCGTCCGCGGTCATCGAAAACGCAAGCGGAACCAAGCCGGCTGAAGCCGGGCCGTTGGCCCGGCGTCTTCAAGGTGGGGCGGCGGTGCCGCCGCGTGTCAGTATTGGGCGACCGTACCCACAGCCCTGTCTTTGTGAAGAATCGGCTTTTGGATCGACTGACGCAGTAGCGGGATGGCATCTTCAATGCGATCTGCGACTTCGTAGCGAACCTCGGCTTCATCGCGGATGAACTTTTCCTGCTGCATGTGCTGCAGAAGGGTTTTCAGCGGTTCCCAGAAGCCATCAACATTGGCCAGCAATACAGGCTTCTGGTGCTGTCCCAACTGCGCCCAGGTGAGCATTTCCACCAGTTCTTCCAGTGTTCCGATTCCCCCCGGCAGGGCGATGAAGGCGTCGGCCTTTTCAAACATCAGCCGTTTGCGCTCGTGCATGTCACTGGTGACGATCAGATCATGGGCTTCTTCCAGCATGACCTCTCGGTTTTTGAGGAATTCCGGAATAACACCGGTCACAGTGCCGTTGTGTTTTAGGACGGTCCGCGCCACAATGCCCATCAGGCCAACGGAGCCACCGCCGTAGACAAGGCGAATGTCATTTTGTGCCAGCAAGCGCCCCAGCGTCTCGGCCGCTTTTGCGTATGCCGGGTTGGTTCCTTCACCGGAACCGCAATAAACACAGATTGTTTTTAGTTCATTCATAGTGATCGGTTGCCCGTTTTGGTCTGGGGTTGATGCTTGATGAGGTCATCCCCCAAATCTATCAGGTTGGGCGGCGGCGGAAAGACAAATCTGTCGCACACTAGTGCGAAACCACGTGAACTTGTGTAAGATATTGAGAGATCGACTAAAAGGTGCCAAAAGAAGGTGCATGAGCGCGCGCGGAAACCGCAGCGCGACGACAGGAGCGGACAGGGAACAATGTCGAACAATGGGATGAACTGGCTTTTGGGGACAGCAACGCTTGTGGCTGTAGTTGCCATTGGTGTGGGCGTCTATGTGTTGAACACTGGCTCATCCCCGCAAGAGCAAACTGCCAAGGATGCACCGCTGGTCACGAAGGTCAAGGGATCCGGCGCCCAGTCGGGACGGAGCGCGGCCTCTGATGCGGAAGACAAGGCGGCCGCTGATGAACAGGATATGCAGGTCGCTTCCATTGATCCTCACTCGTCTCCGGATGAGGATGGTGTGGCCTCAAGTGTGGAAGTGACGCCAACCATCAAGCCGTCCTTCGACGTCATGCGTGTTGAGCCTTCCGGCGATGCCGTGGTGGCGGGCCGTTCGGAAGCAGGAGCAATCGTTGCTGTCATCTCCAATGGTGAAGTGCTCGGCAAGGGCGTTGCCAACAAGAATGGCGAGTTTGCCATTGTCTTGGAAAAGCCACTCAAGCCCGGCGATCACGATGTAAGCCTTGAGGCCACGCGGGAAGCCGCGGACGGCAAATCGGAAAAGACTGTTTCTGACCAGCGCATCGCCGTATCCATCCCCAAGGATGCCAGCGAAGAGGTTTTGGTGGTGCTGAACGATCCGAAGGGACCGTCAACCGTGCTTCAGGTGCCTGAGGCGCAACCGTCAGAAACCAAAACCGCATCGGTTCAAAAGACCGAAGAGAGCAATATTGTGGTGGGCGCTGTCTCATCTTCCCAAGCCACCAACCAAGCTGGAGACGCGTCCGCAACGCAGCAAACTCTGCCGCAATCAAGCTTGCGCGTTCAGGCTGTGGAATCTCAGGAAGGCAAGGTGTATGTGGCCGGTGAAGGCGAACCGGGCAGCAAGGTACGCGTGTATGTAGGAGATGAGCTGGTTGGGGAAACCCAGACCGACAAGAACGGCCGTTGGCTCGTTCAGGGCAATCAGCAAATCGCAGTCGGTGACGTGAACGTGCGCGCTGATGAAGTGAAGGGCAGCGATGGCAAGGTCGTTGCGCGGGCTCAGGTAACGTTCGCCAAGGCGGATGATCAGGTGATCCTGCGGCCTCTGCAGGCTGTGGCCACGGGCACTGCCTCCGGCGGCGCTGGCGCAACCATCGAGGCTGGTGTAGGCCAACTGCCCAATGTGATCATTCGAAAAGGGGACAATCTCTGGACCATCTCCCGCCGCTTGTATGGGGAAGGCATGCGCTACACGACAATCTATCAAGCCAACGACCGGCAAATTCGTGATCCGGACCTGATTTATCCGGGGCAGGTGTTCGTGTTGCCGGAAAGCGATGTCAATTGGAAAACACAGACCAATTGATCCATCATACCTTAAGTGAAAGCGCTGCGCCCTGGGTGCGGCGCTTTTTGCATGGGGCCTTGCCTTCGCACTGGAAACGCGCTAGGCGAGCCCCAATATAAAAACACCAATATTGTTAAATTTTCGCGCGCACGAGCCAAACTCCAGATGGTCGCTTCGCCCATTTTCCAGTGCTTGCGGCTGGATCGCCGCATAACAAGGGACCTGGTGGCACTCTTGCTTTGAGAACGGCATTCGAGTTGAACAGCGCAGGGCCGGTTAACATCCTGCTGGATGAAGGCCGGTTTCGTGCGCTATAAGGGCCGCGCCGCGCGGTACGCCGGGTGATCACCCCGATTTGCCATGATCTCCGGTGGTTTTGAAAGAAGAAAAGGCAAGCGCATGACAGCCGCGACCCGGAATAAACAGCAGACCAAGACCGAACTTGATGCGGACGACAGCGGGCTTTTTAAGACGCTCAAGTCATTGTGGCCGCACATGTGGCCCTCCGACCGGCCCGATCTGAAATCCAAGGTAGTACTGGCCATGATCGCATTGATCATTGCCAAGGTCGTGACCGTCCTGTCTCCCTATTTCTTTGGCTGGGCGACAGATGCCTTGAACGAACCGGAGGCCTTGCCGGAGTGGTTGCCGCAGGCGCTGGTTGCCCCCGTGATGTTGGTTATCGCGTATCAGGCTGCCCGTGTTCTAGCCATCGGATTCAACCAATACCGCGATGCAATCTTTTCCAGCGTGGGCCTTCATGCTGTGCGTGAGCTGGCCAATCTGACGTTCCAGCATCTGCACGCATTGTCTCTCCGGTACCACCTCAGTCGGCGGACCGGCGGGCTGACCCGCATCATTGACCGCGGTGTGAAAGGCATTGAAGGCATTGTTCGTTTTACGATTTTGAGCGGCGTGCCGACGGTGGTGGAATTTGCCTTCATGGCAGCCGTTATCTGGTTCCAGTTCGGTTTCTGGTATGTGGTCGCTGTCGCTCTGACCGTTGTGGCCTATGTCATTTACACGGTGAAGGCATCCAACAAGCGCATTCAGATTCGCCGGGACATGAACGCCGCGGATACGGACGCCAATACGAAATCCGTAGACAGCCTGCTCAATTTCGAGACGGTCAAGTATTTTGGCAACGAGAACATGGAGCGTAGCCGCTTTGATACCGCCATGCGCGGCTATGAGGATGCCGCGGTAAAAACGTGGACATCGCTGGCATGGCTGAGCTTTGGTCAGGCCCTCATTCTGGGGACCGGAATGGCCGTGTGCATGGTCATGTCCGCGCGCGCCATTCAAGCTGGTACCCAAACGCTTGGCGACTTCGTGATGATCAACGCGCTACTGATGCAGTTGGCTGTACCTTTGAACTTCATCGGCTTTATCTACCGCGAAATTCGCCAGGGAATTGCCGATCTGGAAGCCATGTTCGGGGTATTGAACGTCGAACCGGAAATCCAGGACAAGCCCGGCGCGCATCCCATCGAGATTTCCGAGGGCAAGATACGGTTTGATGATGTGCATTTTCACTACGATCAGGCCCGCAGCGTCTTGAAAGGAGTGAGTTTCGAAGTTCCTGCAGGCAAGACAGTGGCCATCGTGGGGCCGTCTGGCGCCGGCAAGAGCACGATCTCGCGGCTTCTCTACCGGTTTTATGACGTTACCAGCGGCGAAATTACAATCGACGGTGTCAATGTTCAGGACGTGACACAGAGCTCCTTGCGTCACAAGATCGGCATGGTTCCGCAGGACACCGTGTTGTTCAACGACACTATCGCCTACAATATTCGCTATGGTCGGCCGGATGCAACGGACGAGGAAGTGAGCGAAGCGGCACGGCTGGCACAGATTGATGGCTTCATTCGTTCGCTGCCCGATGGCTATGACAGTCAGGTCGGCGAACGGGGCCTCAAATTGTCCGGGGGCGAAAAACAGCGCGTTGCGATCGCCCGTACCATTTTGAAAGCACCGCCCATTCTGGTGCTTGACGAAGCGACATCCGCTCTGGATACCCACACCGAGCAGGAGATCCAGTCTGCGTTGGACATGGTATCCAAGAACCGTACAACACTGGTCATTGCGCACCGATTGTCGACCGTGGTCAATGCCGACCGGATTCTGGTCCTCAAGGATGGCGTTGCCGTTGAGCAGGGAACCCATGCAGAACTTCTGGCCAATGACGGTCTTTACGCCTCCATGTGGGCACGGCAACGCGAGGTGGATGAAGCAGAAGCCCGCCTTGAGGCTATGCGTCAGGAAAATGAGGGGTTCATTCCCAAGGGAAAAAGCGCAGAAGATATGGCAATCGGGTCACTTCCAGTTGAAGGGTGAAGCAAGACACTCTATGACCCGATAAGCCATGTGCTGTGGCCTGTCGGGCCCGCACGCGAAGCAGGGGCCACGGACGGACCATGAGCAAGGGGTGAGCTATGTCGCTTTCAGACACGATTTCGAAGACTTTCGTGCCTATCCATCGGGAAGGGTATCCATTTATCGCCATTGCAGCAGTTGCGACAATCATCCTTGGATGGTTCTGGTCGGTGCTGTTCTGGATTGGGCTTATCCTGACGGCGTGGGTCGTATATTTCTTCCGTGATCCGCCGCGTGTCACGCCGGTTCGTGATGGGTTGATCGTGTCTCCCGCAGACGGCACTGTATGCCTTATCGGCCCGGCTGTGCCACCGCGTGAGCTGGACATGGGCGACAAGCCTCTCATGCGCGTTTGCATCTTCATGAACGTGTTCAACTGCCACGTGAACCGCGCGCCGATGACAGGGCGTGTCACGCGTGTGGCTTACAAGGCAGGTAAGTTCTTGAACGCCGAGTTGGACAAGGCCAGTGAAGACAATGAGCGCAATGGCCTGATTATTGAAAACGACGAGACCCGCATTGGCGTGGTGCAGATTGCTGGACTTGTGGCCCGCCGCATCGTGTGCTTTGTCAAGGAAGGCGAGACCATCTCCGCAGGTGATCGGTTTGGGCTGATCCGGTTTGGATCCCGGCTGGACGTGTACATGCCGGAAGGGACCAAGCCTCAGGTTGCACTGGGCCAGACCATGATTGCTGGCGAAAGCGTAATTGCGGATCTCAAGAGCACCGGAGACAACGATCTGGTGACAAGATACTCCTAAGAGGTACGACAGGGTGACGGCTCCATTTACCCCTTATGATCCGGGCGGATCAGTCAAGAACAAGAAACCCAGATCCCAACGGTTCAAGAAGGTCCCGGTACGGGTGATCCTGCCCAACGTGGTGACGTTGCTTGCCTTGTGCGCCGGGTTGACAGCCATTCGCATGGCCTTCGAAGCCCGCTGGGAATTCGCAATGGGGCTGATCATTCTGGCTGCCGTGTTGGATGGTCTGGATGGGCGCGTGGCTCGGTTGTTGAAGGGCACGTCCCGGTTCGGAGCCGAACTGGATTCATTGGCGGATTTTGTCAATTTCGGTGTGGCGCCGGCGATCATCCTGTATGCCTGGATGCTGGAAGAGGCGTCTTCTCTGGGGTGGATAGCCGCCATGATCTTTGCGATCTGCGGTGCACTGAGGTTGGCGCGCTTCAATGTGGCACTGGATGAAGACAAACCCAAATGGGCAAGCAAGTTCTTCACTGGCGTTCCTGCGCCTGCCGGCGCTTTGACGGTGTTGCTGCCGCTTTATGTCGAGCGACTTGGGGTGCCGCATTGGGAAGAGTTGGCAATGCCCATTGGCCTTTACACGTTGCTTGTCGGATGTTTGATGGTCAGTCAGATCCCGACCTTTTCCGGCAAGCAGGTCGGGAACCGGATCAGCCGAGAATGGGTCCTGCCGCTATTTGTGGTGTTCGTGGCGCTGGTTGCGTTGCTTGTTAGTTTCCCATTCGAGACCATGACCTTTTTCACGGTCAGTTATCTGATGTCCATTCCATTCGCCTATCGCTCCTATCGCAAGCACTTGAAAGCGGATGAACAAGAATCTGAAGCCGATCAGGAAGTCTGAACGGAGCCCAAATCCTGATCTTCGATGAAGGCATGAAAAAGCCCGGTGCGAGTGCGTGATGCATTCCATGCGGTAGACACGATAACGAAAAGCCCTGTCACGCAAGCCGCGGCAGGGCTTTGTTTTTGAAAGAGAACACCTTGATTTTCTACTGGTGTCCAAGCGCGAAAATCCCGAGAGAAATTTTTTGGGTGCCGCTAGGGGTATCTGAGCCATTGCAGTTGCCGACTTCCAATCCTTTGTATTATACAGTGTATAATATAAAGGATTGGAGAAAAGCATGCCCACAGGACACATCATGATGGCAATGAGCCTCGACGGATTTGTTGCGAGACCGGACCACACCCTCGATTGGTTGGAGAAACAGTCGACGACGGGTGAAGATCATGGATTTGAGGCCTTTCAGCAAAGCGTAGATGTCATCGTTATGGGCTCTGGCTCCTTCCGAACGGTGCTTGGTTTCGGCGAATGGCCCTATAGAAAACCGGTCGTCGTCCTCAGCCGATCGATGACATCTGAGGACATCCCTGAAAACCTGCGTGACAAAGTGGAGATCACTGCGCTCAAGCCTAAGGCACTGATGAAGGCCTTCGATGAGCGCGGCATCCAGCGTGTCTACGTTGACGGCGGCGCGGTCATCAAATCCTTCATGAAAGCAAAGCTGATTGCTGATATGAAGATCTCGATTGTTCCGGTCCTGATAGGTGAGGGCATTCGCATTTTCGATGAATCGAGAGGCGATACGGACCTTGAGATGGTTTCGATAGAGAAATTTCCCTCGGGGTTAGTCGACCTTGTCTACAAGGTCAAAGCCCCATGACGAAGGAGCAAGGCGCAGGACGTCCGCGTAAATCCGATTCCAAGCTAACAAAGCAAAGCATCATTGCCGCCGCCTTGCCCATTGTGCAGCAACACGGGGTGAATGCACTTTCGTTTCGAGCCCTTGCAGACCAGCTCGGCGTGACACCAATGGCCGTCACATACCATTCGGGTAGTAAGTCGGAACTCTTGGCTGATCTTGTTGAAGCCGCGTTCAGAGACGCGCTTGGAGAGATTGGCGGCCGGACTGCAACTGAACGAGCGCGGTTGATATTAGTCCGTTATTGCACCTGTGCCTTGCGAAACGCACACCTCTTGCGAGCCGTCTTGAATGACACGTCAATAATGGGGCCAAGCCTGTACCGGATAACGGAATCACTCAGCCAAAACACCAAGATCCTCAACGATGGGGATAAAGGCGATGTGTTGCTGCACTTGCTTATCGATTACACGCATGGGTTTGTTCTTTCTGCGACAGCGAACAACGACAACCCACTGATCATCGACGATTTCTTGCGCGGGCTCGATTGGATCTTGGATCGCGTCGTGTCAAACGACGAAAGCACAAAGTAATGAGTATTTTCATACACTGAGATGACTAAAGCGTCTCAAGTACGATGACTGGGTCATTTCGCATCTTCATGCGCGCGTACTTGGAAAGACCTTTAAAGAATATGGTCGTGATCGAATGGGTCGCGGCCATATTTTGATGATCGAGTTCGAGAAGGCCGTCAGTGCGCTGGCCTCCAACCACACGAAAAAGCCCGGCTCAAGTGCGCCGGGCTATTCGCGTCTTGCTCTGGCTGCGAAGGCGGCCAGTTATTCGGCGGCCACCGGCACGGCTTCCTTTTCGCCGGGCTTTTGACGCTCGTGGCGCGGCTTCATGCTTTGCTCATCCACGTCAGATGTGCCAGCATCATCGGAGCCACCGCCAGAGAACCGGTTGATGAGCTTGGCGAAAAATGCCCCCCATACGGTTGGCAGCGCCAGCATGACCGGGATCAGAACCAGCGTTAGCAACGTTGAGAAGCCAAGCCCGAAGATGATTGCCGTTGAAAGCTGAATCCACCACACGGCAATCGGCCCCCCGTAAGAGATGACCTGATTGACGAAGTCGAAGTTCACCTGAGTTGCCATGGGTATGAGCCCGGCAATGGTCGTGATGGTGGTCAACAGCACCGGACGCAGCCGCTGTGCTGCCGTTTGCAGCATGGCATCAATGGGTGGTTCTCCATCCCCGCGCAGACGGTTGTATGTATCGATCAACACAATGGCATTGTTTACCACGATACCTGCGAGGGCGACCACGCCCGTGCCGGTCATGATGATCGAGAATTTTTGCCCGGTGATCAGCATCCCCAGCAACACCCCGAAGATGGACAGCACAACGGTCGAGAGCGTGAGGATGCTCTGATAAAAGCTGTTGTACTGGGTTACGAGGATCAGGAACATCAGGAACAAGGAGCCCACCATGGCCTTCATCAAAAACGCCGAAGACTCTTTCTGCTCTTCGTCCGCGCCCCGGAACTTCAGGGCCACACCTGATGGCCACTTCTGTTCATCAAGCCAGGATTGCAGCTCATCTACCTTGGCCGCCACGTTGTAGCCCTCGGCGAGATCCACGTTGGCCTTGACGTCCATGGCATAAAGGCCGTCACGCCGAGTGATGCTCGAGACCTTCTGCTGAGGTGAACGCTCCACGAAATTGGCTAGGGGCACCATTCCCAAATCGGTTTGCAGCCGCAGGCCATCAAAACGGTCCAGTGTCCGTTCGTCCTCGGGCAATCGAACGCGAATGTCCACTTCATCTTCAGAGTCGGCGGGGCGGTACTGCCCGATCATCACGCCGTTGGTGACCAACTGAACCATGGCGCCGACCGAGGAAATATCAGCGCGATACCGCGCGGCCTTCTCGCGGTCGATATCCAGAGACCATTCAATTCCGGGTAGTGGGCGCCCATCCTCCTGGTCCAGCAAGCCTTCCATGTTGTCCATGTGAGCGCGAACGCGAGCCACAGACGCTACAACATCGTCGTAGTCGTTGGAGGTGACCTGAAGGCGGATGTCCTTGCCGGTGGGGGGGCCATCCTCCTTCTTTCGGGTTTCAACGCGAATGCCCGCGAGCGAGCTTGTCTGGGTACGAATGTCTTCGAAGATGTCGATCGCCTTGCGCCGGCAGCAGAAATCGGTCAACTCCAGATCCAGACGCCCGATCAGATCGACCGGTATGTCGCTGCCGCCCACACTGCCGCTCCCGCCACTTGGGAACGCGCGCGCGATGACATTTTCAATGCCGGGAATGCGCAGGACGATGTCGTTGACCTCCTCGACCAATTCGAGGGACTCTCGGGCAGACATGTTACCGCGACCGGAAATGAACACGCTGGCCAGTTCCGCTTCTTCGTCAACAAAGAACTGTACGCCGTTGTTGTTCGTCATGAACTGAGACAGGATGAGAAAGCAAATCCCGAACATGGCAACAATGGTCAGGACAGAGCCAACCATATTGCCCGCCAGCTTTTTCAGAGTGCGCACATAGACGCCCGTAATGCCACGCACACGCGACGGATCAAAGCTGCCTTCACCGGAAAACGCCCGCGCAGCCTCAAGTTCTTCCAGTCGACGTGCCTCCGCCCTGCGCCGGGACATGTTGGCCAGTCGCCGCATGATCCGCAGCACGGGTATGAACACGGCAAGCGCTACGCCAAGTCCACAGGCTATAGCAAACAGTGGTGAGGACGCCTGCAGCACGGGTAGGGAAGCAACAACAAGCCCCGCGACGCCCGCAACGATCGGGGTCATGACCCATTCTGCATGGCGGCCGAGAAATGCCGATATCTGTGCCACCACGCCGCCGGTTACCGGAAGGAATATCATGGCCGTAACCAGAGATGCCGACAGCACGATAATGACCATGATGGGCAGGTAGCTCATGAACTCGCCGGAAACACCCGGCCAAAGCAACATGGGCAGAAAAGCAGCAAGCGTCGTCGCCGTTGAAGAGACGATGGGCCAGAACATCAGTTTGGAGGCGCGGATATAGGCCTGTTTGGGCGGCATGCCCTCTGCGGCCTTGCGATCTGCATACTCCACCATGACAATGGCGCCATCCACCAGCATCCCGACCGTGAGCACGAGGCCAAACATCACCATGTTGTTTACGGTCATGCCGAGGGTGTAGAGGATCAGGAAGCCGGACATGAACGAGGTCGGGATTGCCAACCCAACCAACAGGGCCGACTTCAATCCCAATGCCGCCACGACGATGATCATCACCAGCATGACAGCCGTCATGATGGAGGACTGCAAAGACCCAAGAACGCTGTGAATGTTCTCGGAGACATCCAGCATCATGTTGATCTTGATCGACTCCGGCAACTCCGCCGTGGCCTGTTCGACGGCTGCACGCACGGCCGCGTTGTTTTCGATGATGTTTTGGCCAATGCGCTTCACCACTTCCAGAGTGATGGCTGGCTCGCCATTGACAAGCGTGAACTCGGAGGCGTCCTTGAACGTGCGCTTGATCGTGGCGATGTCGCCAAGGGTCACAACGCTCTCGCCGGACTGCTTGATTGGCAGCGAGAACACGTCTTCTGCCGTTTCCACCAAGCCGGGTACCTTGATGTTGAAACGCCCGGATCCGCCGTCAATGAACCCCGCAGGAATGAGCTGATTGTTCTGCGTCAACGCCTGAACCAGTTCGCTCTGCGATATCTCGTAGGATTCCATCTTAAGCGTATTGATGACCACTTCCAGGAGTTCTTCCCGGTGTCCGGTCATGTCCGCTTCCTTGACCGTAGGAAGGGCTTCAATCACATCCTGCAGATGCCGGGCGGTCTTGAACAGTGCCCGTTCAGGGACATCTCCGGAGACGGAAATGAACAATACAGGCTGCAAAGCCATGTTCTGCGGGAAAATGCTGGGTTCATCCGCATCGTCCGGAATGTTGGCCTTGGCCTGATCAACCTTGTCGCGAATGTCGGCGAGGGCCTTGTCCTTGTCAAAGCTGATATCGAATTCAAGGAGAATGCCCACATGGCCTTCACCGGCGATGGTTGTAAGCTCTTTCAACCCTTCCAGACCACGCAGTTCGGTCTCCATCGGCTTGACGATCAGCCGGTTGGCGTCCTCCGGCGAAATGCCCTGCTGGCTGATGGAGACGTAAAAGAACGGTACGTCAATGTCCGGCGCAGCTTCCTTCGGCACGTTTACATAGGCCGTGATCCCGGCGATGATGGCCACAACCATCATCGTCAATACCGTTCGGGGTCGGTTCAGGATGGTTTCAAGCAGCGAGGTCATCAGTTTACCTCCGCCGTCTCAAAGACGGGCTTCACGGTTTTACCGGCGCTGACATAATCCTGACCAACGACAATGATCGTTGCTTCCTCAGGCAAACCGCTGATCCATACACCCTCTGTATCTCCGCCAATCACTTCAACGGGATAAAAGACCACGGTGTTGGATTCATCCACTCCGCGCAGGCCAATAACCCCGTTGTCGTTCAGCGTAAGGTAAGCCGGGCTCATGTAGTGCGCCTTTTGCTCGGGCAGTTTCAGTTGCGTCAAGGCCGTGATGCCATCCAGTACGGTTCCGTCGGGATTGGGGATCTCCACCTCCACACGGAAAGTGCGGGTATCGGGATCGGCTGACGGGGCAATATAACGAACCTTGCCTTCAACCACGTCGCCGGTAACCAGTTCAATACGGGCTGGTTGTCCCAGATAGACACGGGAAATATTGGTTTCTGAGACAGCACCAATGGCCAGCATGGGGTCTGGATCAATAACCGTGGCGCAAATCTGTCCCACAGACAGGATCGTTCCCATCTCGACCATAGGGCTTTCGACAATGCCGCGAATAGGGGACCGGATCTCGGTGCGGGACAGCTCGATCTCGGCTTCACGCAGCTCTGCCTGAGCCGCATCACGGGCAGCTTTCAGCGCAGCAACCCGGTTGTTTGCCGTGAATCCCTTGCCAGACAACTCGTTGGCAGCTTCAAAGTCCAGTTGGGCTTGAGCCAGTTGGGCGTTGGCCTGCAACACCCGTGCCTCACGCGCGCCGCGGTCGAGGACACACAGGAGATCGCCAGATTTGACACGTTGTCCTTCTTGCACCAGGCGCTTTTCCACCTGTCCGGTTGTTTCAGCCCGAACCTCGACTTTGGTGTCTGCCTCGGTGCGGCCTCGCAGGTCCAAATAGGAGCGGCGCAGTTGTGCCTTGAAACGCTCTACGCGGACTGGAAAGGCTTCCTCATTTTCAGCCTCGACACGAACCGCCGGAGGAGGAACGGAGTTTTCATTTGCTCCCTGGCCTCCGACCACAATGGTCCCGGAACTCATCCAGAGGGCAACCCCTCCAGCAATGGCAGCAGCAAGAATGTAGGAAAATCGGATGGCCATGAGGGTCTCTTCCAGCGTCTATTCGGCGGCCTGTACCCGTGCCTGGGAGGAGGCATGTGACAGGGCTTCAAGTTCAGATCGGTTGTTTTCAATAAATTTCAGGGCAGCTGCCATGGTCTCAATGCCTGACCGCAAGGTCCAACAAGAAGCAGGATTGCTGCAAATGGAGAGTTCTTCTGAGAGTGCTTGAATGCGTTGGCGCAACTCGTCTTCGCGCGCGTCAATACGTTCACTCAGGAATTCGGGCGGGAGGTGCGCGGCATGTAGTGCCAGCATTAGAAAAGGAGAGCGATAGGTGTCGTCAAACGGCGGTTCCTGCAACTCTTCAACGAAAGCAGCGCGGCCTTTGTCCGTAATGGTGTAGACCTTGCGGACAGGCTTGCCGGGGGTCGTTTCTTCGCGGCAGGTGACCAGACCCTCACGTTCCAGCTTGTTCAAGCATGGATAGATGGATCCATAACTGGCGTCAGTGAAGTAACGATGTAGCCCATCACGCGACAGCTTGCGCAATTCATAGCCGGTTGTCTCGCCCTTGACGAGCACCGAAAGACAGAATTTCCGCGTGGTCATGATGCCGAACTTTCACTGTGTGCCGGATCCCGGTTATGCCGGAAATATTTTATATATCGCTCTGATGCAGGTCGTTATACGTATCGACGCGATATAAGTCAAACGTTGAGTGCCGTATTGGCATTGCGCGCTATACGATTTTCGGCAGCCCGGCAGATCACTCGGCCACAGGGCAGCACTTAGTCAGTTTCGGGATGGATTGCGCGAATACGTTCTTGCAAGCTGGAGCCGGGAAAATGAGCGTTCAGCAGGCGCAGAGCTTCAGAACTGGAGCAGGGGTGGTGACGACAGACGAGCTGTTTCATGGCGGCAATCCGGCGCTCGATTTCGGCTTCATGCGCCATCAGGGCTGCGAACCGCGACGTGGGCATCTCCATTTTGGGAGAGCCGGCCCAGCGGTGTTCAGGTGCAATGGTTCTCGAGGAACTGCCGGAACCTTGGGAAGCTGACTGTTGTAGTGCCTGAGCCATCGTCCAAACCTTTGAACCTGTATAAGTGAACCTTACGTAACTTTATCGAAAGCTAAGCGGTTAATATGGCAGTCACAAGACAGTCCCGGTCATTTGAGGGGCACATGGGATGCGGTGGGCGTTCATTGAGGATCTACGGTTAACCCGTTGTGAAGGCAATTTTGAAAGTTGAGTGGACTGAGAGGACCAATGCAGCACGATTACCCCAGAGACCTGATTGGATATGGTCGTTCCACACCGGACCCAGCATGGCCGAACGGCGCACGGATAGCGGTCCAGTTTGTCATCAATTACGAAGAGGGTGGCGAAAACTGCATCTTGCATGGAGATGCTGCTTCTGAAGCGTTCCTCTCGGAAATCATGGGGGCAGAGCCATGGGTCAACCAGCGCCATCCCAACATGGAAAGCATTTATGAGTACGGCAGCCGGGCTGGTTTTTGGCGGTTGTGGCGAAGTTTCACCCAGCGTGCCCTGCCGGTTACCGTGTTTGGTGTGGCAACGGCGTTGCAGCGCAATCCGGATGCTGTGGCAGCCATGAAGGAGGCCGACTGGGAAATCGCATCTCATGGGCTGAAGTGGATCGACTATCGAGATTTTTCCAAACAGGAAGAACGGTTCCACATGGAAGAGGCCATTCGGATCCATGAGGAAGTTACAGGTGAGCGCCCGCTGGGATGGTATACTGGACGATGCTCCGAACGCACCCGCGAATTGGTAACGGAAACCGGTGGCTTTTTGTATGACGCCGACAGCTATGCAGATGATCTGCCCTATTGGGTGGAGAGTGCAAATGGTCCGCATCTGGTGGTGCCGTATACGCTGGACGCCAACGACATGCGCTTTGCAACGGCGCAGGGGTTCAACGCGGGTGAGCAGTTCTTCGCTTATCTCAAGGACACATTTGATACATTGTATGAAGAGGGGCAGGGTGGTGCGCCGAAGATGATGTCGGTCGGCCTTCATTGCCGTCTGGTGGGGCGGCCGGGTCGAATGGCGTCGTTGAACCGCTTTTTGGACTACGTTAGCGACAAACCAGGGGTTTGGGTGGCCCGCAGGGCAGATATTGCCCGCCATTGGCATGATCATCACAAACCAGCTTGATGTTTCAACTATCGCTTTGAGTTGCGGATCAAGCCGCTACACAATTTCGTGAGCGGCTTGTTTGTTTAAAACAGTTACATTGATGCCGTAAGCCGTGTGGATAGACCGAATTTGCCATATTTCGACATAATCGGATGGTCTAAGCGCCCCTAGAAGATTTGGGTCCCGTTATGCAACGGAGCTTTTAAGCTTCATTAAGTATAAATGGGTCAAATTTGACGAAATATTTTTGGGTGATCTGCAAAGGATCGTTACGGGCAATACGCATGATTTGCCCGACAGGCCCAGCGAGAATTGAAAAGGAAAGTGTGGTGACGGCACCCGAACACACAAAGACTATCAGGGATTTTGCATCAGCGCGTTTGACCCGTCGCGGTTTTCTGGTGGGCTCATCAGCCTTGTTGTTGGCGGGGTGTCAAACCACGTCGTCCAGAGCGCCGCGCGTACAAGCCGATCTGCGCAAGGATCCTTATTATCTGGCCATGTACGGTCCAATGCCTGAAGAAAAGTTCCCGATCCCGGCAGTCGACCTGAACAAGGTTTCCGATGATCGCTTTTTGCGGCAGGTTGTGCCTTACACCGGCCCTGAACCTGCGGGCACCATCGTCGTCGATCCGGCAGAGCGCTTTCTCTACCTTGTGCGCGGTGACGGCAATGCCATGCGCTACGGCGTTGGGGTGGGTCGCGCCGGCTTTGGATGGGCGGGCAATGCTCGTGTCCAGTACAAGCGTCAATGGCCCCGTTGGACACCGCCGGCTGATATGATCAAGCGCCGGCCGGAACTCGAAAAGTATAGATACGGCATGGAGCCAGGGCTTGGAAACCCGTTGGGCGCGCGGGCATTGTACCTGTTCGACAACGGAGTTGATACGCTCTATCGCATCCATGGAACGAATGAGGACTGGTCTATCGGCCGCAATGTATCCAGTGGCTGTATCCGCTTGTTCAACCAGGATATTATTGACCTTTACAACCGCGTGCCGGACGGCAGCCCTGTGATTGTGCGCAGTGCGCCAGCAACGACGGTCTAGTCACACCTGGATTTGATGTAGGGAAGGGCGCCCGAGTTGTAACGCGGGCGCCCTTGCTATTATGGCATGTGGTCCGACGAGCCTTGAAAAGTGTATCAATATGTATCAATCGGCGAAATTTCGATAGGTTTGTTACCAATTCGGCACATGTGCCACTAGCGTCCAGGCCGGATTCGGGGAATAAGGCAGTGGGGAATAATGAAAGATAACCCAACCTGACGCGTTACGGGCCGAACGCTGTGGCAGGCAGGTGCCTGTCGTAGTTCCAAACGACAAAACGAGATTGGAGTGTCTTCCCATGGGGGCTCTGAAAAAGGTTGGCACAGCGGGCTTCATGGCCGCGGTGCTGATTGCTGGCTACCACTTCGTGGTACAACCGTTGATAGCCAATAAAACCTTGCCCGGTTTTTACGAGTTGGGCACGTTCATGCTGCAGGCCAATGCAGCCGAGGCACATGCTGCCGGGCCACAAGGAGGCGCACCACGCAAGATTGCGGTGCATGCCCGCAATGTGACACTTGAGGAAACCGACACGTTCGTTCGGGCCATTGGCACCGGACGCTCTGTTCGAACAACCAACCTCTACCCCGAAACGACGGGCCGTGTGACCACCATCGCCTATCAGGCGGGTGATTATGTCGAGGCCGGTCAAACCGTCATCACGCTGGATAAAGCCAATGAAGAGTTGGCGGTCAAGCAGGCCGAACTAGAACTGCGAGATGCGATTGATCAAGTTGATCGCTATGAGCGCCTGATCAAATCTCAAACCATTTCCGAAGTGCAGTTACGTGACGCGCGCACCGCGCGCGACAAGGCGCAGCTGGCGCTGGAAAAGGCGCAATTGGACCTACAAAAACGCAAGATTGTGGCACCGTTTTCTGGCACGGTGGGCATTGTGGCCGTAGAAGTGGGGGATCTTGTTGATGCTTCTACCCGCCTGACAGGTCTGGATGATCGCAACAAGATTTTGGTTGAGTTTGTCGTGCCCGAACGGTTTGCCAACGAGGTGTCTCGCGGCGGCGCGGTCGAGTTGGCAACGGATGCGGTCCCGGGCCGCCAGTTCAAGGGCACCATCACTGCGTTGGACAACAGAGTGGACGCGACATCGCGAACCCTGCGCCTGCGTGCACAAGTCAGCAACCCGGAAGGCTTGCTGAAGTCGGGCATGGCGTTTTCCGTGCGTGTGTTGCTTGAAGGAGAAAGCTGGACAGCTATTCCGCCGCTTGCATTGAAGTGGGATCAACAGGGCGCTTATGTGTGGGTTGCGCGTGCGCAAAAGGCTGAGCGCGTGAGTGTACGCATCATCGAACGCAATTCTGATAGCATCCTGGTGGATGGCGATTTGAAGGTTGGTGAAGTGGTTATCACAGAGGCAACACGAGGGTTGCGTCCTGGTGCGCCGCTCGCTTTGGAAGCACATCCCGGCTTTTCGCTGAAGGTACCGTCTGGCCCAGCAGACGGTTCTGCACTGCCAGAAGCCTGAGACAGCCCCAAGACACACATATCAACTCAGATGGTGCTCCGCCCCCACGCGAGCCCCTCTGCGATGAACCCGTGAGTACATGTTAAGATGAACAAGCCGAGCTCTTCTCCCGACAAGGCGCTCTACAGCGGCATTTATGCTCTGTGTGTGCGCCGGCCGGTCTTGGCCATTGTCCTGAACTTGATCCTTGTGGTTGCCGGTGTTGCGGCCTTGCTGGGCGTCGAAATCCGGGAAATGCCCAACGTGGACCGTCCCGTGATCTCGATCACCACCACCTACAAGGGGTCCCCGCCCGAAGTCGTTGATGCTGAAATTACCAGTGTGGTGGAAGAGGCTGTGGCGCGCACCTCAGGTGTGTTGTCCATTTCGTCCACATCAAGCTATGGTCGCAGCCGCGTGACTGTTGAGTTCAACGACAGTGTGGACCTTGGCGAAGCGGCAAACGATATTCGCGACGCAGTTGGTAGTGCTGCTCGCGACCTGCCTGAGGACGCCGATACGCCCGTGGTCGTGAAAGCGGACGCAGACGCAGAACCGGTGATGCGGGCTACCGTTACATCCTCTCAGATGTTGATTGAGGATCTGAGCGCGCTCACCGAGGATGTGATCGTGGATCGGATTGCCGCCGTTCCGGGTGTGGCCAGTGTGGATGTCTATGGCAGCCGAGAGCCCATCTTCAAGGTCGCGTTGGACATGACGGCGCTCTCCAGTCGAGGCCTGACACCACAAGACCTGAGGGACGTGCTGAGTGAACTGGCCATGGATACCTCTGGCGGCGCGCTGGAGACCACCTATCAGGAACTGTATGTGCGCGCTGACAGCGACATTGAAACCGCTGATGACATTGCCAACGCCAAGATCAATGCCACAACCCGCGTGAAAGATGTGGCCATTGTCACCTATGGTCCGGACGACGCAGCATCCGGTGCGTTCATCAACGGTGCACGGGCCATTGGGTTTGGCATTGTGCGTGCTGCCAGTTCCAACACCATAGAGATTTCGCAGGGCGTTCGCGCGGTCATTGATGAGCTGCGTCAGCAATTGCCAGATCACGTTTCCATCAACATCACGTCGGACGATGCGGTTTTCATTGAAAGCGCCATAACTGAAGTTGTATTCAGCCTGCTGTTGGCCACGGTGATTGTTATTGCCATCATTCTCGTATTCTTGCGATCATGGCGTGTCACCTTGATCCCGGCAGTCACGGTGCCGGTTGCGCTAACGGGTGCCGTTGTGGGGATCTGGTTGGTCGGGTTTTCCATGAACATCCTCACTTTGCTGGCATTGTTGCTTGCCACAGGCATGGTGGTTGATGATGCCATCGTGGTGCTGGAGAACATTACCAAGCGCATACACAAGGGAGAGGGCGCGCGTGCGGCCGCCATTCTGGGCACCAAGGAAGTGTTCTTCGCGGTTATCAGCACCACGGCGACGCTGGCCGCAGTCTTCATTCCCATCTCGTTCTTGTCGGGCAGCGTGGGCAAGTTGTTTTCGGAGTTCGGGTTTGTTCTGGCCATTTGTGTCGGACTGTCGTCATTCGTGGCCTTGACGCTGGCCCCGATGATGGCCTCGCGTTTGCTCAAGCCGCTTAAACCGAACGAAGCTGAGTTCTCGCCCATTTGGGCGCCGGTGACCTGGATTGGCGAGCGGCTTGCCGCCCTTTACGAGCGGATTCTGGCTGTTGCGCTGAAAGTGCCAGCCCTGGTCGTCATTATTTCAATCGGGTTCGGTGCGTTGGGCTGGCAGTTTTATAATAGCCTGCCGGAAGAGTTGACGCCCTTGGAAGATCGAGCCATCGTGTTGATGTTCGCCCGCACGCCTCAGGGCTCCAGTCTGGACTACACCCGGTCCAAGCTCAGCGAAATCGAAGACATCGCGCGCAGTTATGTTGATAGCGGTGAAGCGCAAGCGTTGATGACGATCGCAGGTATTCGCAATTCAAAAAACACAGGCTTCCTGATCATGCCCCTGCAAGGATGGTCGGACCGTGATCGCAGCCAGCAAGCCATTGTCGCAGAGATGAATCAGGCCCTGCGCCAGCTCAAGGGAATTGATATCTTCCTGATTCAGCCGAATACGCTGGGCATTCGGGGGGCCGGCGAAGGGCTGAGCTTTGCACTTACCGGCACCAACTACGATGTGCTGGCCAAGGGCGCACAGGATCTGACCTACGCACTTCAAAGCGAGTTGGGTGACAAGATTGGACGCGCCAACATCGATTATGAAACCACCCAGCCACAGTTGCTGTTCAGTGTGGACCGTGAACGTGCAAAAGACCTAGGTCTGTCGCCTCAGATCGTCACCGCAACCTTGCGCATGTTGCTGGAAGGATCGGAAGTTGCCGAGCTGTTCGTGGAAGACGACAGTATTCCACTGATCATGGAGGCAGGTGCAACGCCATTGCGCTCAACGCGCGATCTGGAAAACCTGTTCGTCAAGGCGTCAGACCGTATCATGGTGCCCATGTCGTCCATTGTGAGCGTGTCGGAGGAAGCGGTTGCTCCCTCCCTGACCCGAGAGCGCCAGCAGCGTGCGGTGCCCATCTCCATTGGCTTGGCAGAGGGATATGACCTGTCTCATGCGATTGAGGACTTGCAGCGAATTGGCGATGAAGTGTTGCCGTCGGAAGTCTCCATAACGCTACTGAGTGAAGCGGCGGTATTGGAGCAGACCTCCTCTAACATTCTGATCACGTTCGGCTTTGCCATCCTGATTGTCTTTCTTGTGCTGTCAGCTCAATTCGAGAGCTTCATCAGTGCGATCGTGATCTTGTCGACGGTTCCGTTCGGTCTGGCGGCGGCGATCTTCGCTATCGCTCTGACCGGCGGGTCGCTCAATGTCTACAGTCAGATCGGCATGGTGCTTCTGGTTGGCATCATGGCTAAGAACGGCATTCTTCTGGTCGAGTTCGCTAATCAGTTGCGCGAGCAGGGAAATGATGTGAGGCAGGCCATTCATCAGGCCTGCTTGCAGCGATTGCGCCCCGTCATGATGACGGTCATCTCCACGGTTCTGGGCGGTGTACCCCTTGTTCTGGCGTTTGGCGCCGGCGCCGAAGCGCGTATGGAGCTGGGGTGGGTCATGGTGGGTGGTCTTGGGTTTGCCACCTTTGCCACCTTGTTTGTGACCCCGGCCGCCTATCTGTTACTCGCCAGATTCAGCAAGCCGCGTCACCATCATCTCAGCCGCGTGCATGAGGAAATGCTGGCAGCTCAAGTGCCAAAGGCGGATGGATAGATCTTGTCGTTCTTGTTGAATGTCGAAAAGGCCCGCAGCGCGCGGGCCTTTTTGCTGTGATGTCCCCAGTGTTTTCCCGCGCTGGAAGGCATGACGCGGGCATTGAATGTTGGTGTTGCGCTTGCCAGAAACGGGGGCTGAATCCTCAAGATTACTTTCATGATTTACTGAAGAGTGAGAGGTAATTGTTTTGGGTTCTCTGTATAAAATTCGCGATCCCCGTTCAAATAGGGTTTTGTGCAAGAAAGAAACAATTGCATAATAATTGAATCAAAAATGTCATCAAAATGAAATAAAGCGCAACAAATGCGCCTTCCTTATGGTAAGGTTTTGGGGTTGATAACGAGAAAAGGCACTCCCCATGACGATAAGGCGGACGCATCATGTTCTGGCTCTGGTAGCGCTTGGCTGCCTGACGCTTTTTACCCCGACTTCTGCGACGGAGATCCAGAAGCTTTCCGTTGTTGAGGGCCGGGCAGAGGTCATCGATAAAGGTGCTTTGCGGATTTATGATACCTATGGCATCACTCAGGTTGAACTGATGTGGCCTGCCAAGTCCGAGATCGATTTGCATGGGCAACTGATCGGGGCCAAGTCGGTGAAATGTTTGCTGTTTGGTGACACCACGTCCGTGAGCTGCCTAGCCTTTGATGCGTTCGGCTCATCGTGGCAGTTAGGCGGCAGGAAGACCTTTGCCCTGACACGCTAAGTCACTGTACAAGCTTGATGAATTTTACGGAAGGGATGGCTGGGGAACCTGGACTCGAACCAGGACTGACGGAGTCAGAGTCCGCTGTTCTACCATTAAACTATTCCCCAGTAGAACAATGTTGCTGGCTTTCAAAACGAAGCCTTGAAACATCATGTGAGCTCGTGCGGCCTGTGCTGCACGCCTGATCTTCTGTTCAGATCAAACAACGCCGAAATAGATTGGCTGGGGAACCTGGACTCGAACCAGGACTGACGGAGTCAGAGTCCGCTGTTCTACCATTAAACTATTCCCCAGTAGAACCAATATGTTAGGCGCAAAAGTGCAATGGAAAGCTCAACCATCGCGGCCGGTGGAAGGCTATTTATGACTTGCGCGCACGCTTGTCAATCGTTGGAGGCAAGTTCCGCCAAAAAACCAAGCATCCCCGCGCTCATCTGTGTAAAACATGTCGGGATCTAAGGATTATTGCGCCACTTGCGCTTCATGGCAGCGGCAGGTGGGCGCTGCGGCCTCTTTCACTCATGGTTTCAAGCGAATAGGTGCGCTGCTCGATCGGGGTCATCTCGATCAAGTGCAGCAGCTTGGCCAGCAAGGCCTGTTCCGCGCGGTTCATCTTGGCCTTCGGGTTCCAGACAACATGCACATCAATGGCAGGCAAACTGTCATAGGGCGGCAGTTGCCACAAGATACCATCTCGCAAGTCACGCCCAACCACATGAAGCGGCAAGGGGCCAACACCCAGACCGGCTACAATCAGACGGCGAACCTCCTCTAGGTTTGCCGAAGTGGCTACGACCCGGTCATCCAGAGCCAGCTCTGCGCGCAGCAAAGAGACCGGACGAAGGGCTTCGCTCATCTGGTCCGTGATGAAGGATACTGAAGACTGGCCCGCCAAATCGGACTTGGTCAGATCAGAACGGCCAAACAAGGGATGCTTGGGGCCGCAAAACAACCCGAAGAATTCCCGGAAAAGACGACGATACTCCAGCCTCGGATTTCGGTCCCGTACCAGACACACCGCAAAAGAGGCCTGACTTGCGTTCACCGCCGCCAAACTCTCTCGACTGGAGGCAATGTCAATGGAGAGGGTCGCATTCGGATGTTCCTCATGAAAGTCACTCAGTGCCTGATCGAGTAGGGGACATGTCACATGCGATGCCATAGCGATGCGCACATGGCCACGCACGGCATCTGTGATCTCGCGCATGATCGTGTCCAGGCGCAGGATCGAACCGTAGATCTCAACGGTTTCCTCGTACAGCATCTTGCCGGCTTCAGTCAGGTGAAAATGACCCGGCGTGCGCACGACCAGTTTGCGGTCCAGGTGGTCTTCCAGACGCTTGAGTGCGCTTGAGACGGTAGGTTGCTTGAGCCGCAAAGTTGTGGCTGCCTGAGTGATGCTGCCGGAACGCGCGATGACCATGAACGTACGCAGCAGATTCCAGTCCAGATTGCGAGCAAGTCGTTCAGCAGAGTCGATCACTTAACTGCGCCTATTGATGAGATTTATAATCAAAATTCCGATTATCTATTTGCTCAATGGTTAGGGCTCTGCAACTCTAGCGTCAAGTAAAAACACCTATAAAACTTCCAAGAGGGATATCATATGACGGTGGAGACGCGCGAAGCGCGACAGCCGATCATTCTACTTACGCCTGCGCTAAGCACGATTGGGCTACTGCTCATTGTGCCGCTGGGGTTTGTAGTGGTCTATTCGTTCTGGCTGCGTACAGCGACCGGGGCGGATCAGGTTGGCTTTTTTCTGGACAATTGGGTCGAGTCGCTGACGGACCCGTTCTATCGCGACATTCTTCTGAACACGATCAAGATTGCGCTGATCACCACCGTGGTATGTGCACTGGCAGGCTATCCGACGGCCTACTTCATTGCTCGTTCAAATGGCAATCGGTTGGTGCTGCTTCTGCTTTTGATGCTGCCGTTCTGGATCAGCTATATCATTCGTACAATGTCCTGGATCAACATTCTGGGCGTTTCCGGGGCCTTCAACTGGGCGCTGATGTCGGTGGGGCTGACCAGCGAACCCATCCAGATGCTTTACAACGAGGCAACCGTCATTCTCGGGCTGGTTCATTTCCTGCTGCCCTTCATGATCCTGAATGTCTACGTGAGCCTTGAAGGTATTGATCGCACGCTGGAAGATGCGGCGTGCTCCCTGGGGGCCAACCGATGGAGGGCCTTTCTTGAGGTGACATTGCCCCTGTCTCTGCCCGGGCTGGCGGCAGGCGGGTTGCTGTGTTTCGTTTTGGGCGCGGGCACCTACATCACGCCGCTGGTTCTCGGTGGACCGACCGATGCCATGTTCGCCAACCTCGTTTTTGAAGCCATCATCACCCAGTTGAACTGGCCGCTTGGCTCGGCCTTGTCCTTGATGTTGCTGGTGGTTCTGGGCGCTGTTGTGATGGTCTACAACCGGTATCTGGGCATGACGCAACTCATGAAGGGGTTACAGTAGGATGGGTTGGTTTCTTGTTCGTGGCTGGGCGTTTCTGGTCTATCTTTTCATGTTCTTGCCGGTTGCGGTGGTGGTGCTGCTCAGCTTCAATGCGAGCCAGTTTGGCAGCTTTCCCATGACGGGTGTTTCATTGCGCTGGTTTGCCGAGCTGTTCTCCAATGAAGCCATACTCCGGGCCTTCCGCACTTCTTTCATTCTGGGTTTGTGTACGGCCATGATCTCGACCGTGCTGGGTGTTTTGGCCAGCATGGCTCTGGTACGCTACAAGGTGCCCGGACGGGCGGTGATCTCCATGTTGTTGATCGCACCCATTCTCATTCCCGAAGTTGTTTTGGCTGTTGCCTTGTTGCTGTTCCTGAACTTCTTGTCCCTGAACAAGAGCTTCGGCATGCTGCTCATGGGGCACGTGGTGTTTACCCTGCCATTCGTCGTGTTGGTGGTCCAAGCGCGGCTTGTGGCAATCAAACGGGAATACGAGGAGGCAGCCCTGAGCCTTGGTGCCAATCCGGTGCAGACCTTCTTTCAGATCACACTACCGCTCATGGCTCCAGCCATTTTTGCGGGCATGCTGTTCGCTTTCACCATCAGTTTTGACGATATCACCGGAACATTGTTCTGGAAGCCGGGAGGGGTGGAAACGGTTCCAACCCAGATCTTCGCCATGCTGCGCAATTCCATTTCTCCAGAAATCAATGCGCTGGGAACGGTGATGATCCTTCTTACCGTCGGGCTTCCACTACTCGGAGCTGCCATCGCCAGAAGAATGGCAGGAAAAATAAATACTTAAATCACCTTCACACAAAAACACAGAGGGACGCATGGACAATACGAAACGATACGAGCGCTTGCTTGAGCGCTATGGTAATGGCGATCTTTCCCGCCGCAAATTTCTCGGGCTTTTAGGGGCTGCGGGTCTGGCTTACGGGGTCCAGATGCCGTTTTCCAAGGGCGCATTGGCGGCCGTGAGTGAAGTTCGCTTTGACGGTTGGGGCGGGGTTGTTTCGGAAGCTTTCCGTAAACATGCCTTCGATCCATACACCAACGCGACGGGTATCAACGTGGTTGATGGCACGTTTGGCGGTGGCGATGAATATCTGTCGCGCGTCAAGGCCAGCCAGCCCGGTGAATACAACATTGCCCATCTGTCCGGCGTGTTCGACTACGCCCGCTATCACAACCTTGGCCTTGCCTCGGAGTTGAACGAGGCCAATATCCCGAACCTTGCGAACGTCATTCCGAAACTGATTGATGTTTTCCGCAATGTGACCGGCGGCACCTTGTCGTGTGTCCCTTACGACTATGGCACGACGGGTCTGGCCTATAATCGCAAGTTCATTTCCGATGACGAGATGAAGGAAAAAGGCGCTCGCATCCTTCTTGAAGAAAAGTTCAAGAACAAGATCGGCGGTTGGAGCGATTGGCGCACTCGTATCTGGTACGGGTCCCTGCAAACGGGCCAGAACCCGAATGGGGCTGAGGATATGGACGCCGTTTGGGATGCCATCCGAACCCACCGGGACCTGGCATTGAAATACTGGAACTCCGGTGCTGAGTTGATGTCTTTGCTGGCGGAAGAGGAAATCTACGTCACTGAAGGCTGGTCCGGCCGCATTTATGCGCTGCAGGAGCAGGGGCACGATATTGGTTACTACGATCCGCCCAACAGTTTCGGGTGGCAGGAGTGCCTGTTTGTCATGAAGGGGTCGCCGATGGCCGAGTGTGAAGAGCTGCTGAATTTCATGCTTGAGCGCGATACAGCGGTGGCCGTGGCTGAAGGCCAGAATTATCCGCCTGCGTTGGATCCCAACAAGGTCGATCTGGGCAAGAAGGTGCCTACACTTCCTGCGTTCGATCCAACCGGAACCTTGAACGGTCTGACCTTTGCTGATCCTGCATACTGGAACGGTAACGAGGCTGAATGGTCCAAGACGTTCGGCCGGGTTCAGAAGGGCTACTAAGCTGACATCGCGGCGCGTCGCACTTTGAAGGCGGCGCGCCCCGCAAGAAGAACAGGAAAGTTGGAGAGTTTGGCGTGGGCACGGTAACACTAGAGAATGTCAGTAAAAGGTTTGGCGGGTTCACAGCCGTTCATCCCACCTCCTTGCATATCCCAGAAGGAAGCTTTCTCACCCTTTTGGGACCATCCGGGTGCGGCAAGACGACGACACTGCGCATGATCGCCGGGCTTTTGGATCCCTCGGACGGCGAGATTTTCATCAAGGGCAAATCAGTCAACAACTTGCCGATCTACAAACGGAATCTGGGCATTGTGTTCCAGAACTATGCCTTGTTTCCGCACAAGACCATTTTCGAGAATATCGCCTTTGGCTTGAAATATCGGGGCGTTTCGAAGCAGGAAACAGCGCGACGGGTCCGCGATGTGTTGGATCTCGTGCAACTGCCTCACGTAGCCGATCGCTACCCCAAGGCCTTGTCTGGTGGCCAGCAGCAGCGAATAGCTCTTGCCCGCGCCATTGTCATTGAGCCGGATGTTTTGTTGTTGGACGAGCCGCTATCGGCTCTGGACGCCAATTTGCGCGAGGATATGCGCGTGGAGCTTAAGCGCATTCAGCATCAGATTGGCATTACCACCGTCTTCGTAACCCACGATCAGTCGGAGGCTCTTGCCATGTCTGATGAGATCGTTGTCATGTCGGCAGGGCGCATTGAGCAGCAGGGACAGCCGGAAGCGGTTTACAACACGCCGGCAACCGAGTTTGTGGCCCGCTTTCTGGGCGCCTCCAACGTGTTGCCCGCCACGACACAGGTTATGGCCGCTGAGGACATTCAAGTGGAAACCAACCACTTCGGTCGGCTGGTGCTGCCACGCAAGCGCGCGCCCCAGATCGAGGGCGAGGGACGCTCCCAGCTGATTGTTCGTGCCGAGAAAGTGCATGTTGAGCCAGCCGGTCAAACAATGGACGGCGCCATTAGTGTGCCGGGCCGTATCGAGGCGGTCGACTATCAGGGTCAGGCTGTGCGCTATTTTGTGCGGGTGGGGGATACTCAGCTGCAGGCGCTTAATATGATCAAGGAACATCCGTTTGAAGAAGGGGCAGAAGTCTCCGTGAACGTAAGGGGATGGGATTGCACCCTGTTGCCGGAGGCTGCAGCATGACACAACGCCCGGAAAGCAAGCTGTTTTATCAATCCCGCCGAAGGCGCCCGCTGCTGGATCAGGCGCGCGGGGTCTACATGTGGGATGTAGACGGCAAGCGTTATCTCGACGGGTCCTCCGGGGCCATGGTGTGCAACATTGGGCACTCAAATCCGCATGTATTGGAATGCATGCGCCGGCAGATGGACAAGTCCAGCTTTGGATACCGCTTGCACTTTGAAACGGAGCCGGCCGAGCAACTCGCTCAAAAGCTGGCATCTCTGGCTCCTGAAGGGCTGGAAAAGGTGTTTTTCGTTTCCGGCGGTTCAGAGGCAGTGGAGAGTGCCATCAAGCTGGCGCGCCAGCATGCGGTGGCAACCGGGGACAGCCAGCGTTACAAGGTTATCTCGCGCTATCCCAGCTACCATGGCTGCACACTCGGGGCACTGGCTCTCACGGGGTATGCGCCCATGACGGCACCCTTTGATCCCATGATGCAATCCATGCCGAAGATCCCCGCACCACGGGCCTATCTGGACGGATTGGATCCGGAAGACGAGGCGACCGGTAAATTCTATGCGGATATGCTTGAGGAGGCCATTCTGCAGGAAGGCCCTGAGACTGTTCTGGCTTTCATGGTCGAACCAGTCGGCGGGGCCTCAACCGGGGCTTTGCCACCGCCGAAAGGCTACATGCAGAGAATCTCGGAGATTTGTCGGCGCTATGGTGTTCTGTTGATCCATGACGAGGTTATGACCGGCGGGGGCCGTACAGGAGCTTTCTTCGCTGGTGATCATTGGCAGGTGGAGCCAGACATTCTGGTGCTCTCCAAGGGCCTCGGTGCGGGCTATGCACCGCTGGGGGCCATGATTGCGCATGAGCGGATTGTCGAGCCGGTGTTGGACAAGGGGGGCTTTATCCATGGCTACACTTATGCCGGCAATCCGTTGGCGTGTGCTGCCGGGTTGGCTGTAATCGAGGAAATTGAAGCTCACCAGATGATGGCGAATGCGTCGTCAATTGGAGCGGAGCTCAAAGCTGGATTGCAACAACTGATGCAGCGCCACGAGTTGATAGGCGACGTGCGCGGAAAAGGGTTGCTCCTTGCTTTCGAGTTGGTGGCCGACCGAGAGACCATGGCCCCATTGCCTCGGGAAGCCGGGGCCTTCGACAAGCTGGTGGAAATCGCCTACGACAAGGGGCTCATCATCTACTCGCGGCGGACGCGGGGTGGGTACACTGGGGACCACTTCCTCGTTTGTCCGCCCATGATAGCAACAGCAAACCACCTGGATGAGATTCTCACCACGTTGGATGCTTCCTTGACCACCTTCACCAACGACCTGAAGCCGGACTTGTTGAAAGCAGGCTAGGATCCCAAGGGCCATGTCAAAAATCATCATCACCTGCGCGGTGACGGGGTCGATTCATACTCCGACCATGTCGCCGCACCTGCCATATCGTCCGCAGGACATCGCCGAGCAGGCCATTGAGGCCGCCCATGCAGGGGCCGCCATATTGCATCTTCATGCCCGCGACCCTCAAACTGGTCGCCCGTCAGCGGATCCAGCGCATTTTGCTGCGTATCTGCCGCAGGTAGCGCGCTCATGTGATGCTGTTCTGAACCTGTCTACCGGTGGCAGTGCGGTCATGACGCTGGAAGAGCGCTTGCAGGCGCCGCTTCAGTTCAAACCGGAGATGTGTTCGCTCAACATGGGCACGATGAATTTTGCGCTCTATCCGGCTGCGGACCGGTTTACCAACTGGCAGTTCGACTGGGAAAAACCGTTTCTGGAAAACTCTGATGATCTGGTCTTCAAGAACACGCCGCGAGACATTGCGACCGTCTTGACCAAACTCGGCCAGGAGCGCGGAGCGCGCTTCGAATTCGAGGTTTATGACATTGGTCATCTTTACATGCTGGCCCACTTTCTCGACCGTGGGTTGATCAAGGCCCCGCTGTTTATTCAGTTTGTTTTTGGTGTTTTAGGTGGTGTTGGCGCCGATCCCGATCATTTGACACATTTGGTAGCTACAGCCCAGAAGTTGTTTGGCGATGACTTTTCGTTCTCTGTTCTGGCAGCGGGGCGGCACCAGATGAATTTTGCCGCCATTGCCGCGGCCATGGGCGGGCATGTTCGAGTTGGGCTTGAAGACTCGCTCATGATTGCACGTGGGCAGCTTGCTCGTTCCAACGCCGAACAGGTACGAAAGGTCACAGCCATTGTGGAAGCGCTGGGCAGGGTGCCCGCGTCGCCTGATGAGGCACGACAGATGTTGGGTCTCAAAGGGGCTGAGAAAACGGAAATGAAGTAATGAGCACTGTGACATTGAGAAAAGCGGAAGCCAGAGACGCGGAGCGTTTGCATGACGCGTTGGAGCAGCTTTCGAACGATTTGGGTGATGACCACCGAGCCACGGCAGCAGATCTGCTGCGTCACGGTTTCGGCGCATATCGTGCCTTCTTTGCTGTCATAGCCGAAAAGCAGGAAACCGGAGAAACACTCGGTGTTGCAATGGCATCGCCGGTTTATTCAACCGTGAAAGGGGCCGCTGGCCTTTACATTTCGGACCTTTGGGTTTCCGAAAACGCCCGTGGAATGGGGCTTGGGCCCCGTCTTCTGGCGGCAGTAGTAGCCGAAGTGCCCTCGGAATGGAATGTCGGCTTTGTCAAACTCACGGTGTACGAAGACAACCCGAGAGCACGTCAGTTTTATGATCGGCTCGGGTTTTGGAAGGACCCTCGCGAAACGGATCTCATCCTCGGCGGGAAGGAATTTAAGGAGCTGATGAGCGCAAATGAAGGCGATAGTCGATGACCGGCAGGCCAAACATGACCCAAAGCATTTCATGGCGAATGGTGTTGTTTTGCCAAATCCGGAGCAGCCAGCGCGCGTTGAGGCGCTGATCCGAGGTGCCCGAGCTGCGGGCTGTGAGTTTCAGGCCCCGACCGACCATGGCTTGGGGCCGATAGCGGCTGTTCATTCCAGTGAGTATCTGGTGTTCCTCAAGAACATCTATACCCGCTGGCAACGTATTGATGGCGCAGCTGCAGAGGTGATCCCCAATATCCATCCTGATCGCCGAGAGGCTAGCTACCCGAAGTCGGCCGTCGGGCAGGCCGGATATCATCAGGCCGATACCTCGTGCCCCATAGCCGAACACACGTTTGAGTCAGCCTATTGGTCAGCACAAACGGCCATGACGGGTGCAAACCTGATGTTGGCCGGCGAACAGAGTGTCTATGCCTTGTGCCGGCCCCCTGGCCATCATGCGTTCTCAGATTTGGCCGGAGGTTTCTGTTTTTTCAATAATGCTGCCATCGCAGCGCGATATCTGGCTTCTCAGGGCAAGCGGCCGGCCATTCTTGATGTGGATGTCCATCACGGGAATGGGACACAGGGCATTTTCTATGGGAATGATGAGGTGCTGACTGTCTCCATTCATGCCGCACCCGAACGTTTCTATCCGTTTTTCTGGGGGCATGCGCATGAACGGGGCGAAGGCGTTGGTCTTGGATCCAACCTTAATTTGCCACTGCCGCGGGGTACGGGAGATGATGTTTACCTGCAAACACTGGACAAGGCTCTGGAACGGATTCAGGCCTACGGGTGTGATGTCCTGATCGTGGCGCTGGGCCTTGATGCCTATGAAAACGACCCCCTCAAGGGCTTGGCTGTCACCACAGCCGGTTTCAAGCGTATTGGTGCAGCGATTGCCGCTCTGGGTCTTCCCATGCTGCTGGTTCAAGAGGGGGGCTACCTGTCCGCCGAGTTGGGCGACAACCTGACCCATTTTTTGCAAGGGGCTGAAGGTCAATGACACATGTAAGCGATGTAATCGTAATTGGTGGCGGAATCGCCGGAATCGGTGCAGCAGCACACCTCAGCTCGGCTGTTCAGGTTACCGTATTGGAGGCAGAAGGAGCCATCGGTCACCATAGCACGGGCCGCTCTGCTGCGATCTTCATCAAGAATTACGGTAATAGCACTTTGCGCAAACTGAATGCAGCATCAGAGCCTTTCTTGATGAACCCCGCGGGTGTGTGCGACGAGACGCTGCTAACGCCGCGTGGGCAGTTGCTCATTGCAAATGCCGATGAAGTGGATGAATGGGAGGCCTATCTGGAAGGGTCCGATGGCATGGAGCGTCTGACACCGGCGCAAGCTGTCGACCTTGTGCCAATCCTTAAGCCTGACCAACTGGCCGCCGTAGCCTATGAGGGTGCGGCGCAGGACATTGATGTGGACCGCCTGCTTCAGGGGTATGCGCGCAAATTGCGCCGCGATGGCGGGCACATCGCGCTCAATGCGGCGGTGGAGACCATCACCTACGAAAACGGACAGTGGACGATTACGGCCTCCGGTCAAACGTATCAGGCGCCTGTGGTGGTCAATGCAGCGGGCGCATGGGCCGATCACATCGCGCAAAAGGCAGGCGTTGCCACCGTGGGTCTGGTTCCAATGCGTCGTTCAGCTGCGATCATACCCGCGCCGGATGGGCACGACGTTAGCCGGTGGCCCATGGTGGCCAGTGCGGCCAACTCGTTCTACGCCAAGCCCGAAGCGGGAAAGATTATGGTCTCGCCCGCCGATGAAGACCCGGTCGAGCCCCACGATGCCTGGGCTGACGACATGGTGCTGGCTGAAGGTTTGCATCGCTATGAACAGGCGGTCACAAGCCCGGTCACCCGTGTTGAGCACAATTGGGCCGGTCTGCGCAGTTTTGTGGCCGACCGATCACCTGTTGCGGGGTTTGCGCCCTCGGCGCAAGGTTTTTTCTGGCTGGCTGCTCAAGGGGGCTACGGCGTTCAAACGGCTCCCGCCATGTCGCAGCTCGCGGCAGACCTGATCCTGAACCGAACACCGGCATTGGATGCTCAGGTGGTTCAGGCGCTGTCTCCAGAGCGTTTTCACTAAGCAAAGGACAAATCAAATGACTGAGATCAAGCGCATGCATGTCGGCGCTCGCATGAGCCAGATCGTAACACACAACGGCACCGTCTGGCTTGCCGGACAAGTGGGCAATCCCGGAGAAAGCGCCGCGGACCAAACACGCACCATTCTGGCTAACATCGACAAGCTGCTGGCAGAGGCCGGGTCGGACAAGACGCGTGTTCTCTCGGCAACCATTTGGCTGTCCGACATGAAGTATTTTGCTGAAATGAACGAGGTTTGGGACGCGTGGGTGCCGGAAGGTCATGCACCGGCGCGTGCCTGCGGTGAAAGCAAGCTGGCAACTCCAGAGTTCCTTGTTGAAATCATGATTGTTGCCGCTCAGGCTTAACCTGAGCATGAAAGAAAGCGAGGTCGGCGGGAGGCGCAATTCCGCCGATCTTTTTGATTCTACGGCAAATGTGGCACGGAATGCCCTTTTTCGCGACTATGTTAGCTGCGTGAGGGAAAAGGGGTATTCAATGAATTTCGATTTGCAGGAATACGTTAGAGAAGAGCGCCCTCGGCACGTTGGGTTCGAGATTGAATATGCTGGCGTTGGATTGCGTCCAGTGGCGGAAATCATTGCCGGTCTCTATGGTGGAACCATTGATCTGGAAAATGATCTGGCCGGCAAGGTGCGCGATACCCGTTGGGGTGATTTCAAGTTGCTTCTGGATTCAGCGCCGTTGCACAAACTGCATGGCGCGATCACACGAGCCGGTGCGGACGTGAGCGATTTGCCCGAAATGTTGCGGGATATACCCCAAAAACTCGGGGATACTCTGGGTGAAGTCTCCGCCCACATCGTCCCCTTCGAGGTCGTGCTTCCCCCTGTGCCGGTCTCCGATATTCCGGAGCTTGAGAACCTGGTTGTCGCCTTGCGACAGCAAGGAGGACTGGGCACCCGAGGAAGCCTGATCTATGCCTTTGGATTGCACATAAATCCGGAAGCAGCTTCATTGAGCACCGAGAGTATCCTTGGTCATCTCCAAAGCTTTCTGCTTCTTGAGGCGTGGCTACGCGAAGAGCACAACGTGGATTTCACGCGGCGCTTGTCCGGGTTCATTGCGCCGTTCAGCAACGACTATCGCAAACTGGTCCTCAATGCTGCCTACAAGCCGGATCTCACGCAGTTGATCACGGACTATCACCGCTTCAATCCAACCCGTAGTCGCACGCTTGATCTGCTGCCGTTGTTTTCTCATCTGGACCACGCAACGGTTGAACGCCTCTACGGCAAGGAAGAGAAGATCTCACCGCGACCGACTTATCACTATCGTCTCCCGAATTGTGAGTTGGGCAACGCGGACTGGACCTTGGGGGTGGAATGGGAGCGGTGGCGCATCGTAGAAACGCTGGCGGCTTCTCCCGCCAAACTCGCGCGTTTCATGGAAGCGTGGCAGCACCATTATAGTCGCCTTTTGACCAGCGAGTCGGACTGGCTTGATTTCATAGACAGGGAACTGCCAAAATCAGAATGATGCGTTCAAGGCCTTTGATCGGAGTAACCACGTCGGACCGTTCGTCCCGTACGCTTTGGGTGTTTTCCTATCTGGCGGTGACAATGGCTGGCGGTCGGGTTAAGAAAATCAAACCCGGTGTGGATCTGCATACCGCCAATTGTGATGGTTTTCTGATCACTGGCGGGAGTGATATTGACCCCGCACTCTACAATCATGAAAACACCAGTAGCTATGGATTGGACAAGGCGCGCGATGCGATGGAATGCGCGCTGGTCCGCCACGCTGTAGAGCACGGCAAACCCGTGTTCGGCATCTGTCGCGGTGCCCAGATGATCAACGTTGCGCATAACGGGACCTTGCACCAGAACGCACGCGATGTTTACGAAGGCTTCAGCCCTCATTCCAACATGATGCGCAAGATCTATGCTCGCAGGCGGGTTTATCTTGAGCAAGCGTCGCTCGTAGCCAAAGCGTTCGGCGGTGACATGACCCCAAAGGTGAACAGTTTGCACCACCAGTCCATTGGCGATCTTGGGCAGGGTCTGCGCGTTACGGCGCGCGACAGTCTCGGCATGGTACAGTCAGTAGAAGCTGGCATGCGGCACAATCATTACATTCTAGGCGTTCAGTGGCACCCTGAATTGATCCTCTACAGGCCGTCCAGCCGCCGGCTTTTCCGCGGATTTGTCGAGGCTTGCAGCGCAGGTCTCTAGAATGGGCTCGGGTGCCGACGACGGAAACCAGTAGGGGGTGCACGGAATTAGCTTTGTACCACCTGAAAGCGCCCATTGCCCTGTGCGTCGTGAGTGCCTAATATAAGGGTAACTTGAAATGACTTGAGCTGCGCCATGTCCGCGGCTCCACAAAGGCACAGTACTTGAGCAAAACGGGTGACGATTCCTCTACGCAAAGAGTGAAGTCGTCCGGCGCGAAGAGCGGCCACTACGCAACCAAAAGACGTAGACGGTCGAGGAAAAGGAACGGAGGCGGAGGTGGCCAGACGCAAGCCCCAGCGCCAGTTCAGGCATCCAACTCACCAGTAGCGGCTGGTGAGAGCGGTTCTACGCGTCCGGAAGGCATCAAGCGTCAGCGGAAAGCGCGTCGACACAAGCCCAACAGGGCTGAGCGTCGAGCGTTGGCAAACAAAAACAGAACGCTTCCTGTGGTTCACGTAGAGCCAGATGGAACGTCTGTGCATATCGAAACGCCGCCGCCTCCACCAGAACCCGAGGTGGCCCGGCAGGAAAACAAAAACGACTTCCATAAACAGGCGGACGACAAACGAGCCAGACACGGTTATGGCCGCGGATCACATGGGGTCATTCGTGATCGCGAGGAAGAAAGCCGGCGATCGGATGGGACGCAGCGTGGGCGAGAGCGCAATCACCGTGGACCGCGCTCTGAACGCGGGGCATCGCCGCACCGGTATCCGCCTAACGGGCTTGGGTCGCCGCAGGCCCAGGTCAATGGCGCCAGCAAGGAGCTGTACGCCGCGTTGGATCTGGGCACAAACAATTGTCGATTGCTGATCGCGCGGCCGGAGCAGCGCGGTTTTCGTGTGGTTGATGCCTATTCGCGCATTGTGCGGCTCGGAGAAGGGGTCGGATCCTCGAAACGGTTATCCAATGCCGCCATGGAACGAGCGATCGAAGCTCTCAAGGTCTGCCGGCAAAAGCTGGATGAACGCGGCGTGCGGCGATCGCGGTTGATCGCAACGGAAGCATGCCGTGCCGCGGATAATGGCGTTGACTTCATCAATCGGGCCCGCAAGGAAGCTGGCCTCGATCTGGAGATCGTGACGCAGGAAACAGAAGCGCGCCTTGCCGTTGCAGGCTGCGTGTCCCTTGTTGATCCGGAAGCCGATGGCGTTTTGCTGTTTGATATTGGGGGCGGTTCCTCCGAGATTGTCTGGCTTGATTTGCGCAATCGCTACGGCGCACGGGGATTTGCGCTGACTCGTTTCATTCGCACATGGATTTCGCTGCCGCTGGGTGTCGTCAACTTGGCTGAGCGACATGGCGGCAAGAATGTTACTTCCGACTTGTTCGAAGCCATGATAGAGGACGTTTCTGAAAAACTGGAGGCGTTCCCGTTAAGCTCTGAACTGTTGAGTGCGATCAACGCTGGAAACGTCCATATGCTGGGTACTTCAGGCACGGTAACGACCTTGGCCGGGGTACATCTGGACCTCAAGCGCTATGATCGTCGCCGCGTTGATGGAGCGTGGATGGATACAGACGACGTCAGCGCCATGGTTGGCAAACTGCTTTCCATGTCCTACGAGGAGCGCGTTTTAAACCCGTGTATCGGTGAAGACCGTGCTGACCTGGTGCTTGCTGGTTGCGCCATTTTGGAAGCGATCCGGCGGCGCTGGCCCTGTGAACGCCTGCGGGTTGCCGACAGGGGACTGCGCGAGGGTATCCTTATGGAAATGATGGCCTTCGACAAGGTATGGCGCAACAACAAGCGACGCGGTGGTGGAAAGGAAAAAAGATGAGTGGCAACACCAGTGGCCGCGGACGTGGAGACCGAGGGATGTTCCAGCGCGTGAAAACTGCGCGGCGTCGGTCCAACGCGTCTACACTTTGGCTGCAACGCCAGCTGAACGATCCGTATGTGCAAAAATCGAAGATCGATGGTTATCGATCCCGGGCGGCTTACAAGCTGCTGGAGATCAATGACAAGCACAAGCTGCTCAAACCTGGTATGCGCGTGGTGGATTTGGGGGCAGCTCCTGGAGGGTGGTGTCAGGTGACAGTACCCATCGTCGGTTCTACAGATGATGCGCCCCTTGTGGTCGGCATCGACTATCTGGAAATGGAACCGATACCCGGTGTCGTGCTGTTGCAGAAAGACTTTCTGGATGATGATGCTCCGGAGCTCTTGATGAACGCGCTTGGCGGGCATCAGCCGGATATGGTGATGTCCGACATGGCCGCGCCAACAACAGGGCATCGGCAGACGGACCATTTGCGGACCGCATATCTGTTTGAAGTGGCAATCGACTTTGCGCGGCAGAACCTCGCGCAGGGCGGTATGTTCCTTTCCAAGGTATTTGCTGGTGGCGCCGAGGCCTCGTTGCTGCAGGACCTGAAGAAAGAGTTCAAGTCCGTGGCCCACATCAAACCACCGGCGAGCCGCAAGGAAAGCCCGGAGATGTACATTCTTGCAAAGGGTTATCGCGGCGATAACAGCCGTTAGAGCTGATCCCGTATGCCCGCTCAGTTGCGGCTGTCCGAAGGCGGGCGGGCCGCATGGCCAACTGTAGTTGCCTCATGGCGGGACGCTTCGGCGCCTGCCTGAGGGCTCAGGCGCACAAACTCAAGGATCGCTGCAAGCATGATGATTGAGATGGCCGCAAAACTGAGTGAGAAGTCGGTGGCCGTTACAGTATCGGCGCCTCGCACCGATTGAAACAGATGCAGCAGCATTGCCCCAATCCCGACCCCCATCGTTATGGAGAGTTGCTGGGCCATGGCACTGAAACTGGTCGCGCGGCTCATCTGGTCATCATCCAGTTCGGAATACCCGACCGAATTGATGGCGGTGAACTGCAGCGACCGGAAGAAACCGCCCAGATACAACAGGAAAAACATGAGCGCCGGTGCGGTGTCCTGCCGAAACAGGGCCACAATGGCCATGGTGGCGGACACGACCACCGTGTTCCAGATCAACACGGTTCGAAAACCGAACCGTGACAACAAACGCGCGGCAAACATCTTCATGGACAGGGCGCCTAGCGCCGCGGCCAGAACGATCAGGCCAGATGCCAAAGGGGTCTTGCCGAAACCTTCCTGCAACATCAGCGGCATCAGAAACGGATAGGCTCCGTTCCCAAACCGGAAGAGCGTACCGCCAACAACACTTGCCCGAAATACCGGTATCCGCAGCAATGTAAGGTCCAGAATGGGTGTCGGAACCCGCCGGGCATAAAACACATAGCCGGTGAACGCGACCACGGCAGTGCCAAGCAAGGAGAGGGAGAGAGGCGCCACTGGTCCCCGTTGCAGGATTGCCTCTATCCCCAACACCAGCGCCACGGCTCCAACACCGAGAATGAAAAAGCCTGCCCAATCGAAGGGCCGTGGGTCTTCGGCCTTGAAATTTTCAAAGAACAGCAGCGCCATGACAACCCCGATCAAACCGATGGGGATGTTGATCCAGAAGATCCAGTGCCAGCTCGCGTAAGTGACCAAAAAGCCCCCGAGAGGTGGCCCAAGTACAGGTCCAACCAGCGCAGGCACACTGACCCAGACCATGGCCTGCACCATGGCGTGGCGGGGTGAGGACCTGAGCAGAACCAACCGGGCGACGGGTAGGGTCATTGCCCCGGCCATGCCCTGAAAGGCCCGTGCAACAAGAAGCTGGGTCAGGCTATCGGAAAGGCCGCAGGCGATGGATGAGGCCATGAAGAACAAAAGCGCGGCGATAAAAACCGGCTTCGTGCCGAAACGGTCCGCAATCCAGCCGCTCATGGGAATGAACACAGCCAGCATGAGCAAGTAAACCGACATGGTCATGTGCATGGACACGGCGGAAACGCCAAAATCGCGGCTTATTGCAGGAAGCGCGGTTCCCAGAACGGTGGCGTCAATCATGTTGAGCATCAACGCGCAGGAGACAATAAGGGCGATAAGGCGTAATCGGGGTGTCACAGGCAGAACTCGTGGTTTGGCACTTGTGGGAGGTGCTTGACGAAGGGCAGAGCACAATAGGCGAGTCGGACAAAGGGGCAAAGGTTACGTGCGTACACAGATGAGTGAGCGCCGCGAAACGTAAACCGCACGCGCGACAGGCGCGCCTCTACGCAGTAGCGCGACACCAGCCTTTCGTCTCCTGAAATATTGCAGGGGTGTCTTTTCAAGGTCGCAATCCCGTGGTAATGACCCGCGTCAACTTCTCTAGGCAGAGCTGGTTTAGTCAGCAAACCGTTTCGTATCTGCGAGATGGTAAGTGTGCCGCATACGACTTGAAGGGAAATTGGCAATGCCGACATTTTACGAGCCCTCGTTCGGTCAACAAGCGTTGACCTTTGATGATGTGCTCCTGTTGCCCGGTCACTCGGAAGTGATGCCGGGTCAGGTCAACCTCACCTCGCAGATTACCCGCAACATCAGCCTGAGGCTGCCGATCCTGTCCGCAGCCATGGATACGGTGACGGAAGCTCGGTTGGCCATCGCCATGGCACAGGCTGGCGGGATCGGGATCATCCATAAAAACCTCACTAACGAGCGCCAGGCTGAAGAAGTCCGTCAGGTGAAGAAGTTTGAAAGCGGCATGGTGGTCAATCCTCTGGTGATTGGCCCGGATGCGAGCCTGAAAGACGCGCTCGATTTGATGGATCAGCACAAGATCTCGGGCATTCCCGTTGTCGAGAATGGCCAGAATGGCGGTTATTTTACGGGGCGTTTGGTCGGTATGCTGACAAACCGCGACGTACGGTTCGCCTCTGATCCGAAGCAGCGCGTTTCCGAGTTGATGACCAGCGAAAATCTCGTCACCGTTCGCGAAAACGTGAGCCAGGAAGAGGCCAAGCGTTTGCTGCACCAGCATCGCATTGAAAAGCTTCTGGTGGTCGACGCCAATGGCCACTGTATCGGCCTGGTGACTGTTAAGGACATTGAAAAGGCTACGTTGAACCCCAACGCGTCCAAGGACGATCAAGGGCGTTTGTTGGTAGGCGCTGCCACCAGCGTTGGCGATGAAGGGATGGCCCGTGCCGAAGGTCTGATTGATGCGGGCGTTGATCTTCTCGTGGTGGATACAGCACACGGTCACTCGCAGGCCGTCATCGACATGGTTGCGCGCGTCAAGAAGCATCACGGCAATGTGGAAGTTGTTGCTGGCAATGTTGCAACGCGTGAAGGCACGCGGGCCTTGATTGAGGCCGGTGCAGATGGCGTGAAGGTGGGGATCGGCCCTGGCTCCATTTGCACAACGCGGATTGTTGCCGGTGTGGGTGTTCCGCAGTTGACCGCCGTCATCGAATGCGCAGATGAGGCCGCAAAGCTGGGTACGCCGATCATCGCTGATGGCGGCATCAAGTTCTCCGGCGACATGGCAAAGGCCTTTGCAGCCGGTGCATCCGGCGCCATGGTTGGCTCCTTGCTGGCCGGAACCGAGGAAAGCCCGGGCGAGGTGTACTTGCACAAGGGCCGCTCTTACAAGGCCTATCGCGGCATGGGGTCTGTTGGGGCCATGGCCCGTGGGTCTGCCGACCGTTATTTCCAGGCGGAAGTCAGCGACAAGCTCAAGCTCGTTCCCGAAGGTATTGAAGGACAGGTGCCTTACAAGGGACCGCTGATGAGTGTTCTGCACCAGCTTTCTGGCGGCTTGCGTGCGTCCATGGGCTACGTTGGTGCCCCAACCGTGCCTGAGTTCCACAAGCGTGCCACCTTTGTCAGGATTTCTGGAGCATCATTGCGTGAAAGCCATGCTCATGATGTGACGATCACAAAGGAAAGCCCAAACTATCCGGGTGCTGTTTGACCCCGTAGACGGTTGCGTTTGAAACGAGATGAAAAAGGAAACGGCTGTGCGAGGGGATCTGGCACAGCCGTTTTCTGTTCCTGAACACAGGTCCGCTTTTATCGCCTTATTCCTGATGGGGATTCAAGAGATCCTTGCCCAGATAAGGGGCAATGAAGTTCCACCCCCGATCCAGAAAATAGGCCAGAACCAACGCTGGGACCATACCTGCTGATTGCCATGTCACGTATAGAAAAAACGTGATCATAAGCGCGGCCAGCGCCAGAACGAATGTCGCTTCAGGTGGATACTTGTTGTACATGGCCAATCCAATCCCCGTAGTCAGGCTGTTCTTGTGGAACCCCGAACTACGGTCATCGCGTGTGATGGGCTATGAAGACCGCGCTCGGCCTTCATACATTCCAACAGAAACACAATAACGCAAATCAGCGCACCATGCCCATGGTCAATTGGGCTTAAGAGCAAAGAAGAGGCAAGACAAAGACGAAGGAGAGATGCTCTCTCGCTAAGGATTCACTCTGCGATTGCGTACCGACAATGCCAGAAACCCCAAGAAAAGACGTGGATTTTCTCGCTGAGCCATCTTATTGCACAGGAGAGAATGCTAGACCTTCCTACACAGTGATTCGATCATGCGTGGAGGGGAGATGGGTTTCTTCCCGGAGAACGCATACAACCCTCTGAGGGACTTTTGGGCGAATGATGATGAAAAAACTGCTGCACGCATCCTTGGCGATGGCAATGGCACTCAGCGTTGCTGCGTGTACAACCACGGATCCATACACCGGTCAGTCCGGTATCTCTAACACTGCCGCCGGCGCCGGGATTGGTGCTCTTGGTGGCGCTGTTGTGGGCGCGATTGCCGGTGGTAGTGATCACCGTGCTGAAGGCGCGCTGATTGGTGCCGCTGCTGGCGGTCTCGTTGGCGGTGGTGTCGGCGCTTACATGGATCAACAGGAAGCACGGTTGCGCCAACATTTGCAGGCCAGCGGCGTTTCTGTAGCGCGTAATGGCAATGACATCATTTTGAACATGCCAAATGAAGTGACCTTCCGTACAGATGAAGCAGCCTTGAGCGGGCGCGCCATGCAGGTACTCTCCAGTGTTGCTCTTGTGGGCAAGGAGTTTAACCGCACGCGTCTGAATGTGTTGGGTCACACCGACAATACCGGTTCGGAACAGCACAACATCAAGCTGTCCCAGCGTCGTGCGGATAGCGTTGCCGCATACCTGATGAACCAGGGCATCGCGCCGTCGAGAATTTCCTCTTATGGCTATGGCTACTCTCGGCCGATTGCTTCCAACGCAACGGAAGCCGGGCGGGCACAGAACCGCCGGGTAGAGATCGTTCTCAGCCCGCTGCAATAAGTACAGCAGCATGTGATATTCAAAACCCCGTTGACGTGAATGCGTCAGCGGGGTTTTCTGCATGCGCTCCTCAGCCTGTGGAAGGGGCTCAAGACTTCTTCGGATTTTCTCTGGTAAAAAGGAGCTGTTAGTATAGACAGAAGGCTAACTGCTGCATTACAGGGCAGAGATATTTTGATGTTGGATGCCGCCAAACGAAAATCAAAATCGACGGCAGCAACGGGTACTGACGTGTTTCGGAAGAAGATTAGGATAGTTTATGCGTGATGGTGGGCGCCTTTCTGCGGCAATTGACGTCTTGTCGGAAATCGAGACGCGCAGACGGCCTGTTCAGGAAGCTTTGAAAGACTGGGGGAATGCGCATCGGTTCGCCGGCTCGGGGGATCGTGTCGCCATCGGTAACCTCGTGTTTGACGCATTACGTCACAAGCTGTCCTACGCCTACATCATGGGGGATGCTTCGCCGCGGGCGTTGGCATTGGCTACCTACGTGATCGGCTGGCAGAACCCGGTGGAACAACTGGTCACGGCCATCGAGGCTGATCCCCATGCACCTGCTCCGCTTTCCGATTTCGAGTTCAACAAGCTGGCAAGCCCTGATCTGACGAATGCGGAAGATCATGAAGTCTGCGACATTCCCAAATGGTTGTATTCTCGCTTTCAGGCAGCCTTTGGAGAGGAAACCGTTGCTGTTGGGCGGGCTCTTTCTGCACGCGCTCCCATCGACATGCGGGTCAATACCCTCAAGGCAGATCCGGAACGGGTTCTCAAACGCCTCGCGCATCTGCATGCCGTTCCCAGCGGTTTGTCGCCGGCCGGTATCCGCCTCGCGCCTGTAACAGGGCCGCGCAAGTCGCCCCATGTTCAGGCAGAAGAGGGGTTCCGAAAGGGCTGGTTCGAGCTGCAGGATGAAGCCTCCCAGATCGCCGCGTTGATGGTTGGAGCCAGACCGGGGGATCAGGTGCTGGATCTGTGTGCAGGTGGCGGCGGAAAAAGCCTGGCTTTGGCCGCAAACATGGACAACAAGGGCCAGATCTATGCCTTTGACGCCAGCAAGCTGCGTTTGGCTCCCTTGTATGAGCGGATGGCGCGCGCCGGCGTTCGCAACATTCAGGTCGTGGACCCGCAAACCGGCAAACTGGATGATTTGAAAGGGCGCATGGACAAGGTGCTCGTGGATGCGCCGTGTTCTGGCACCGGTGTGTGGCGCCGCCGCCCTGACACCAAATGGCGTGTTACCGAAAACGCGTTGGCCGGCCGGGTCGATGAACAGCGCAAGGTGCTGGCTCAAGCTGCCGAGTTTGTCAAACCCGGCGGGGTGCTGACATATGCGACCTGTTCGCTTTTGCCCGAAGAAAACCAGGATCAGGTGCGCTGGTTCTTGGAGCAACATCCAGATTTTGCGCCTATGGATCTGCGTTTAGAGTGGGCTCGTTTGTTTGGCAATACCTCCCGTCATCCGCTCTTTGCGCAGGATGGCAGTTACGCCACCTTGACGCCCGCACACACGGATACGGATGGGTTTTTCCTGTCGCTGCTGCAAAAGCAGGGCTGACGACAGGGAATACTGAACACGATAGGACAAAGGCGCGTTCGAGGGAAAATCGGCGCGCCTTTTTCGCCTCTGGATGGTCCTAGTCGCGTTCTTTGGCTGGGGGAGTGGGATCCTCAGCGTCATCAGTCGGAACGTCCTGAGAAGGCGCAGGTGACGTCTCTGGCGCTTCCGGGCTTATATTTTCCGGAAATTCAAACTCGTATTCGGTCTCTTCGCGGACTTCAGCGTCCTGCTCTTCCTCGGCTGATGAGCCTGCTTCGCCGTGGCTCAAGTTATCCTTGGGCCGGCCTGTAAAGCCTTGGGCCGCAAGATCTTCAATGGCGGCAATGGCGCGCTGCGTTTCTTCCGGTACTTCAGTGCCCTTGGTGGTAGACGTCAGAACAGCGCGCGCCGCGTCTTGCGCGTCCGCAGCGGCCAAGGCTGCCCCAAGGGTGTTGCAGGCTTCGCGACTGTCGGGGATTTGCCGCCACGCTGCAGCAGCATGTGCAACCGCGAGATTGACCTGCCCAGATCGCCGCTCGGCAACGGACAAATGCAGCAATACCTGGATGTTCTCGGGTTCAATCGCCTGTGCTATCTCAAAGGAGGAAATTGCGCGTTCATAGTTCCCCTCCAGAATGAAGGAGTGGCCCATGGTCAGCAGCACTTCGATATTGCTGGGCTGCAAGCCGTGCGCGTGTTCAAGATACGTGCGCGCTTCCTGCGGTTTTCCGCGCCGGATCAGAATCTTTGCAAGGCCGAGCAGGGCAGGGACGAAAGAGGAATCGATACGTAGCGCGCTGCGGTACTTGAGAACTGCCGTTTCCTGGTTGGCCTCAGTGCAGCAGGCATCTGCATAAAGCGTCAAGGCGGCTGCGCTTTTGGGGATGATCTTCAAAAGGGCTTCTGCAGGTGCCATCGCCTCCTTGTGGCGGCCCATCTGCACGAGAATGGTGCCCAGTCCGTAAAGCGCGTTGCGGTTTTCCGGATCCTGTTCCAGAACTTCCACGAAACTCTTTTGTGCCTGTTCCAGATAGCCCAGCAACAGCAGGCAGTTGCCCATGTTGCTGCGAGCCGCCAGATCATCCGGCCGGGTGAACAGGACTTTTCTGAAATGGGCAATGGCTTCGCGCAATTCACCGGCCCGCATCAATGCGGTGGCCATGCGATAAACAATGTCGATGTCATCGGGAAACCGGCTGATCAAGTCCCGGTAGATGGCCAGCGTGTCGTCGTAGCGCCCTTGCTGTTCCAGCCGAGCAATGTCGTCCAGAGCGTTTTGGATGTACGCGGAGCGTCCGTCACCGGTCGTGTTGGCCATCAAGTCTCGGTCCCTGTTGTCTGCACCTTGCGCAATTTCGAACTGGTTTCTCATCTACTTGTCAAGAAAACGGTAACCATGCTCGAATCATAAGTTTATCAGACCCGTAAAAGGGTAAGGCTTTGTAAATACTCCGTCAAAGAAAGTCCTCATTCACAACATCAGCCGACACGCGGGTCGTCAAGCGCCCGGCGGTTTCAAGGTGTGGATGTTTGCAAGTGAGCGAAAGCCGCGAATATCTATTGCTTCCCCATGAAGGGTACTGATATCACCCCTTCAAGCTCCGCAAAGGTGCAAAAGCACCTGCTTTGACGCGTATCCGGAAAAGTGCATGTCCGAAACAGATGATTTGTTTTCATTCACGCAAGGCTCGTTGTTCGAGGCTGATCGTGGGATTGATCTGGAGAATTTCCTGCCGGTCAAGTTGATCTGGGCCGGGCGCAAGATGGAGCGTTGGCTTCAGGAACGCCTGCAAAAAGGCTATGATCTGACAATACCTGACTGGCTGGTGCTCAACGCGCTGATGAAACAGGAGCGCGTTTCGGTAAAGCAACTGGGCCCCAATATCGGGTTGGATACGGTCGCCGTTTCCCGAGCCACGAAGCGATTGGCCGAAAAGGAACTGGTCATCAAGGACCCGGATCAGAAGGATCGCCGGTTGGTCGTCCTGATACCGACCGATGAGGGCAAGGCCCTGATCGGGCGATTGGATACGGACCTGAAGGCTTTTGAACAAGCAACAATGAAACAGCTCGCCAAGCCCGAACGAACCCGGCTTGGTCAGCATCTTGCCAACCTGAGCGAGCCACCGATCAAGCGGTAGCGGCAAAGTGGCATACGGTATCCTGCGAGGGGGTGTTGATTTATCGTGCATCACCACAACAAACGCCGTTTTTTGCAGGAAAAGAGGTTCAAAAACGAGCGGCAACAGAGTAAGAGCAGCCCATGACTGACCGCATTCTCATCATCGATTTCGGATCTCAGGTAACGCAGCTGATAGCGCGCCGTGTGCGCGAGTCTGGCGTGTACTCTGAGATCGTCCCGTTCCAGTCTGCTGAAGCCGCTTTCAAGGAAATGAATCCCAAGGCGGTCATTCTGTCAGGCGGTCCGGCATCCACCACTGAAATGGGGAGCCCGCGTGCACCCCAGGTCGTTTTCGAGTCCGGCATTCCCGTTCTCGGCATCTGCTATGGCCAACAGACCATGTGCGCCCAGATCGGCGGCGAAGTTGAAAGCTCCGATCATCGCGAGTTTGGTCGAGCTTTCATTACCGTCAAGAAGGACAGCCCGCTGTTCGAGGGCATCTGGCCGCAAGAGACAGACCATCAGGTCTGGATGAGCCATGGTGACCGCGTCAATCGCATCCCAGATGGTTTTGATGTCATTGCCGCCTCCGATGGCGCACCATTCGCCGCCATTGCCGATGAGCAACGCCGGTTCTATGGCGTCCAGTTCCATCCGGAAGTGGTACACACCCCTGACGGGGCCAAGCTCATCGAGAACTTCACTCACAAGATCGCAGGCTGTTCCGGTGACTGGACAATGGCCGAATATCGCCAGCAAGCCGTACAGGCGATCCGTGATCAGGTTGGCGATGGCAAAGTGATCTGCGGATTGTCCGGTGGTGTGGATAGCTCCGTAGCCGCTGTTCTGATCCATGAGGCCATCGGCGATCAGCTGACCTGCATCTACGTGGATCACGGCTTGATGCGTCTTGGCGAAAGCGAACAGGTCGTCTCTCTGTTCCGCGAGCACTACAACATCCCATTGGTACATGTGGATGCGTCCGACCTGTTCATCGGGCAGCTCGAAGGCGAAACTGATCCGGAAAAGAAGCGCAAAACCATCGGCAAGCTCTTCATTGACGTGTTCGAAGCAGAAGCCAAGAAACTTGGCGGAGCAGATTTCCTCGCGCAAGGAACGCTCTATCCGGACGTGATCGAAAGTGTGTCCTTTACCGGCGGTCCTTCGGTGACCATCAAGTCTCACCATAATGTGGGCGGCTTGCCGGAGCGCATGAACATGCAGCTCGTTGAGCCGCTGCGTGAATTGTTCAAGGACGAAGTGCGCGCACTTGGACGTGAGTTGGGGCTGCCTGAAAGTTTTATCGGCCGTCATCCGTTCCCGGGGCCGGGTCTTGCGATCCGTTGTCCGGGCGGCATTACCCGCGAAAAGCTGGATATCCTGCGCCAGGCTGATGCCATTTATCTGGACGAGATCCGCAAGGCCGGTCTTTATGATGCCATCTGGCAGGCGTTTGCCGTGCTGTTGCCGGTCCAGACTGTAGGCGTCATGGGCGATGGTCGAACCTACGAATACGTTTGTGCTCTGCGTGCTGTGACGTCTGTCGACGGCATGACCGCAGACTTTTACCACTTCGACATGAACTTCCTTGGCCGTGCGGCAACCCGCATCATCAACGAAGTTCGAGGCATCAACCGGTGTGTCTACGACATCACCTCCAAGCCTCCTGGAACCATCGAGTGGGAATAAGCCGGAATTAGTGAGGGCCGCCTAATCGGGCGGCCCTTTTTCATGTGCGTGCGTTGTTCAAGAGGGGATCATTAGGGGAACGCGATTGTCGCAATAAGGTCCCGTCCGCTGTCGTGGCCGGAGGCTACTGCGATCTCTCGAAGGCTCTGATGGGTCGATGTCACTTCAAACCCCTTTCGCTCAAGGCGCTCGCGAAGTTCAGTTGGGGTGGCCCCATAGATGGGCGCAATTTGTTCCAATGTGCTGCTCGCGATCCCGTTCAATGTCGCTATGACAGGGTTGCCGGAGGCGGAAGTGCCAAGAAGGGCCGGCGCCGCGAAAACCACTCCCAAAGCTAGGCAGATAGCCAAGGGGAGCAATATGGTTTTGCGCCGAAAATACATCTTGAGCGGTAACCAGTTCTTCCAGATGTGAAAACCAACGGGCACGAGAAGCAGGAGTGAAAGCCACTCATGCATGCCGTGAAAGATGGCAGATCCAACATGAAAAAAAAGCAATAGTCCGGAGGCGGCGGAAATCATGAAGAGGCCAACCGTAAAGGTTGTGCCATGCGTTTTGAAGAAGGTGGTCATGAGAAACCCTGGCGGTGGCAATTGAATGTCCGCGCATAATGTATTGCCAGGATGTCGCTGAATTATGCCAGTTCGCGGCTAAGATGTAACAGTTTGTGTCATCCTTGGAGCCGAGCGCAGGAAACACAATAGAGCGCCGCCGGATCAATGCGCAGGCGCTCTTCGGGAATGTCGTCGCCGCATTCAAGGCAATAACCGTACTCGTCTTCCTTGATGCGTTGCAGTGCACTCTCGATGCGCTGCAGATCCAGAGCGCGTTGCCGCTCATTGGCCTGCGCCATCGCCTGTTGCTGCATGGCGTCCATGCGGGAAAGCCGCCCTACGGATTGCTGGTCGAGTTGAACAGGCGAACGTGCATCCCGAGACATTTCATCCAACTGCTCTAACTCTGCTTTTCTGGTTTCCAGCAGAGTTTTGGCTTCGGCAGTGGTGAGTGTCATAACCGGAATCCTTGAAAATAGTGGCCGCTAGAACTTGAGCAAGCCGGGGAATTCCTCCAACGCGCTCATGAATTCAACACCCAGAGTGTCGCCTGTCCGCCAACGAACTTCAACCTTGGCGCGCCGCCGCAGGTGAACAATGTAAAGATAGAACTCATCCGGTATTTCCTGGGTGGTTTCCAGTTTTAACCGGGCGCCGCCCTCTGACATGTCGCGTATGAGACAATCAAAGACCGTTGAATGATCGTTCGAGACCACGCGACCCTCTTTGAGGGTGCGCCGCCGATAACTGCGGCGACGGTCGGTTTCGACAGCGCTATTGGTTTGGGTCATGCCGAACTCTTGGTTTCTGTCTGTGCGTGGGCCGATTGGTGACCGTATGTTTGCTACACAAGTGAGTTTTCTTTGATGAATAGTGCATACGCTGGTTTGGCTTCAATACTATTACAGCATGCGTGCCAGTCAAAGACCTCGAGTACAACCCGTTTAAGGCTTGCATCTATTTGATTTCTCAGGCACTCCTGCTCATATGAGTCAAAACACGTGGTTTAACTCTAGCTGGGCATAAAGTGCAGGGTGCCCACTGCCACCCTCGGGGGAGAAGATGATACTACTGATTTTGGGTCTGATTGTTTTTTTGGGCATTCATTCTCTGCCGGCATTTGCCGGCCCACACGATTCGATGAAAGCTAAACTGGGTGAGAACGGCTTCAAGATGCTGTTCTCGGTGATATCCGCCGTTGGAATTGTCTTGATTGTTTACGGGTATGGGCAGGCCCGGTTTGCTGGCTATATGCCGATTTATACGCCGCCGATCTGGATGAGCCATCTGGTTTTGCTGTTGATGGTGCCGGTGTTTGTGCTGCTTGCTGCAGCTTACTTGCCCGGTCACATCAAGAAGCGCACCAAGCACCCCATGATCCTGTCCGTCAAGATTTGGGCGTTTGCGCATCTGCTTGCCAATGGCGAACCGCAGTCCTTGCTTTTGTTTCTTGGATTCTTGGCATGGGGTGTTTTCGATCGCATTTCCCTGAAACGGCGTGATGTCGCCGCTGGCGGTCCTGTAGCTGTTGACATGAGCCACGCAGTGCGCAATGACGCCATCGCATTGATTATTGGCCTTGGCATTTATGTACTGTTCGTGTGGAAACTTCACGAAATCATCATTGGTGTCCCGGTCATCAGTTGACCTTTTGTGAAAACCTGCTGTTTTCACGGGGTCTCACCTTTGCCGCTGCTTGATTAAGCTGGGGTGCGAAGGCTAAATGTTGCTCTGCCCTAATTGTGCCACCTTGCATGAGGAAGAGAGCGCACAGGGCGAAACGAAAATTAACGGGCGCGCGTGGCCTGTCTCGATTGGGACAGACGCGGCCCGCCTAGTTGCTGCGGGAATTGAGAAAGCCATGTCCGACATCTTTCGCGAAGTCGATGAAGACGTCAGAAAAGAAAAATACTCACGCCTTTGGAAACGCTTCGCGCCATTCGTATATGGCACTGCCGCGCTGATCGTGCTCGGGACAGGCGGCTACCGCGGCTATGAATACTACGTTGATACACAGTCCAAGCAGGCAGGGCAGATCTTTCTTGAAGGATTGCAACTGTCTGACGACGGCAAGCACGATGAAGCCATTGCTGCCTTCGGTCAGTTGAAAGGCGAAATCGGCGGCTACCCGATGTTGGCAGACCTTCGCATTGCTTCTGAACTTGCCGAAAGCGGCAAGAAGGCAGAAGCGGTAGAGCTTTTTGACGCTGTCGCGATCCGCAGTGGCGTTTCCGAACTTTATCGCGGTCTTGCATCTGTGCGCGCAGCCTACATTCTGCTGGACACCGGCTCCCTTGAAGATGTGAAGCAGCGTGTCGAGGGGCTGACTGCTGCGGGCAATGCGTGGCGCTTGCCGGCGCTGGAGATCATTGGCGCTGCCGAATACAAGGCCGGAAATCTCGATGCGGCCAAGGCACGCTTCGAGGAAATTGTGAATGATGCCTCTGCATCAGGCGATTATGCCGGTCGGGCGACTGTTTATCTTGATTTGATCAAAGCTGTGAACGGCTAAGGGGATTTAAAAAGTGATTGGAAACAACCGAAAGTCCTGGCGGGCGGTCTGTGGCACTCTGGTTCTGGCAACAGCGTTGTCGGGATGCTCGGCGTTGTCCGGTCTAAATCCTTTTGGCGGTGATGATGATTTCCTGCCGGGCGAACGCAAGGCACTCTACAGCTCGCAGACGCTTTCGGCAGAAAACGCGACTGCCAGTCTGGGCCCTGCCACCGGTGGAACGGCATGGCCCCAGCCAGCCGGGCCGGTGGATAACGACCCCGGTAATATCGCGGTTGACGTGAACGGGTCCGTGGCGTGGTCCAAATCCATTGGCAAAGCCCGCAGTGGCGGCTTCCTGAGCTTTGGCTCTACCCCGCCACGAAATGCGGCACGTCCGGTTTCTGATGGTAGCCGCATCTACGTCTACAAGCAGGACGGCGATCTGTTGGCGCTCTCCATGAACGGCGGGCGTGCCTTTACCCGGTCATTGCGGCCAGAAGGCGAGTCTGAAGTTGGCATTGGCGGCGGTGTCGCGCTGGACAACGGCAAGATTTTTGTCGCAACCGCTTACCGTCAGGTCCATGCGTTGGACGGTGCAGGCCAGGTACTTTGGACACGGGATCTGGATGTACCGGTCCGCGGGGCACCTGTTGCGGCCAATGGAAAGGTCATCATCGTTACGCAGGAAAACGAAGTCATCGGCATCGATCAGGCTGACGGCTCTGAAAGCTGGTCGTTTGTTGGTATTGCCGAAAACGCGGGCCTCCTGGCCTCGGCGAGCCCTGCAGTGTCTGGTGGAACAGTTGTCGTTCCGTTCTCCTCTGGGGAAGTAATGGGTCTGGATGTCAAGTCCGGTGAGCCGAAGTGGATTGATGCGGTTGCCCGCTCATTCCGGACGCGTGCGCTCTCGGGCCTTTCAGACGTTTCGGCAAGCCCGGTCATTCATGATGGGCGGGTCTATGCGACCTCGATTTCCGGACGTACCATTGCTGTCTCCTTGCGGAACGGCGAGCGCTTTTGGGAAGCTGATGTGGGCAGTGTGCACACGCCCGTGGCTTCCGGGAATGCGTTGTTCATGATTGGTCTTGACGACAACATGTATGCTCTGGATAACAAGAGCGGTCGTGTATTGTGGGCTGCAGACCTGTCTGCAAATGCCGAAGATGCTGGCAACTGGGCGGGTCCAATTCTTGCAAACGGCAAGTTGGTCGCCATGTCCAGCGAAGGCTACTTCGTACAGGTTGATGCCAAAACCGGTGCGGTACTCGCATCCAGAAAAACCTCCGAGGAAGTCTACGTGACCCCGATCGTGGCCGGTGGCCGAATGATCGTGCTCAGCGGAGATGGCTCGGTTGCCGCGCTGAACTGAGGTCAGCGCCAACTCATTTAGGAGAACTCGCGTGACTGCGACAGTCGCCATTATTGGCAGACCCAATGTCGGCAAGTCGACGCTCTTCAATCGACTGGTAGGCAAGCGCCTGGCGCTTGTCGATGATCAGCCCGGCGTGACCCGTGACCGACGGTCAGGGGATGCACGCCTGGGCGATTTGCGATTCAGGATCGTTGATACCGCCGGCCTCGAGGAGGCTTCCGCCTCCAGTCTTGAAGGACGGATGCGTGCGCAGACCGAAGAAGCCATTCGGGAAGCCGACGTGGTCCTGTTTCTGGTGGATGCGCGGGCCGGTTTGATGCCGCTCGACGAGCATTTTGCCAACCTTTTGCGTCGAAATTCCACACCGGTCATTCTGGCGGCCAACAAGGCTGAAGGGAAAGCCGGTGAAGGTGGCTTCTATGAAGCGTTTACACTCGGCCTTGGGGAACCCATCCCCATGTCTGCTGAACATGGCGAGGGGCTGGCGGATCTTTATGATGCTCTGCGTCCGCATGTTGAAGCGGCAGAAGAAGAGGCCGCTACGGCGTCCGCTGAAGGGGAAGCACGCACGGATATTGACGTGGAGGAGGCCGAGGAAGACGAAGAGGTCGGTACAAGGGAGCGTCCCTTGCGCGTGGCTATCGTCGGCCGTCCCAATGCCGGCAAGTCCACCATGATCAACTACATGCTGGGCGAAGACCGGTTGCTGACGGGCCCGGAGGCCGGCATCACCCGTGATTCCATCAGTGTTGATTGGGAATGGAACGACCATCACCTCAAGGTGTTTGATACGGCGGGGATTCGCCGCAAGGCGCGCGTTCAGGAAAAGCTGGAAAAGCTTTCCGTTGCCGATGCACTGCGGGCCATCAAGTTCGCCGAAGTTGTCGTTGTAACGCTTGATGCAACCATTTCCTTCGAAAAACAGGATCTGCAGATCATTGAGCTTTGCGCTCGCGAGGGCCGGGCGATTGTGATCGCGGTGAACAAGTGGGACCTGATCGAAGACCGTGAAGAGGCGTGGCAACATCTGAAAGATGCGCAGGCCCGCTATCTGAACCAACTGCGTGGCGTCGAAATCGTTACCATGTCCGGACAGACGGGCGCCGGTATCGATCGTTTGATGAAGGCTGTCTTCCGCGCCTATGACATGTGGAACCGGCGCATCAGTACGTCGGCCTTGAACCGTTGGTTGGACGGGGTGCTGGTGCACCATCCGCCGCCGGCAGTGGCCGGGCGCCGTGTTCGATTGCGTTACATGACACAGCCCAAGACCCGTCCGCCACATTTTGTGGTGTTCTGTTCCCGCCCGGAACAGTTGCCGGAAAGCTATACACGCTACCTGATCAACGGCATCCGCGAACGGTTTGACGTGATGGGTACGCCGATCCGGCTATCCTACCGCAAGGGCGACAATCCTTACGCCAGCAAAAAGAAACGGTAGTCACAAATACGTTTTGAATTGCGGGTAAACCACGGTCTACAATAAGCAAATGCCTCTCATGCCTCAGTTGGGCTGAGGGGCATTTTTCTGACTGCCACCCATCCTGGACGTATAAATCGATGACAACCGAAAGATTTGAATTCGCAACGGCGCTCGCCAAGCGTGCCGGGGCCTTCGCCCGCGACTATTTTCAGCGCATAGACACCCTGACGATTGAGAGCAAGGGGCACCAGGACATGGTGTCGGAAGCAGATCGCGACACGGAAACGCTGGTTCGCGACGCCCTCAAGGAAGCGTACCCGCATGATGGTATTCTGGGGGAGGAACACGGGCGAATTGAGGGGTCTAGTGACTACCTTTGGATCATCGATCCTATTGATGGCACAGCCAACTTCGTAACCGGCATTCCGCAATGGTGTGTGATCATCGCCTGTCTGAAAAACCATGAGACCTGTTTTGGCGTGATTTACGATCCGATCTCCGGTGAGCTGTTTACCGCACAGCGGGGGCAGGGTGCCTTCGTGAATGGCAAGAAGATTGCCATTTCCCAAAGCCCCGGACTGGACGTCGGATCTGTGGGGCTGGGCCACAGTGCCAAATCCACGACCGCCAAAACCTTGGCAGTGGCTGAGCGTCTTCTTTCCGCTGGTGGCATGTTTTTCCGCAACGCGTCAGGTGGCCTCATGCTGGCCTATACCGCATCTGGACGTTTGATTGGATATATCGAAGAGGAAATGAACGTTTGGGACTGTGTTGCTGGCTTGCTGATGATTGAGGAGGCCGGTGGCACCGTGGCTCCTTTCGACATGAAGCAGGCAATAGAGCACAAGTGCCGGGTCGTTGCTGGCGGACCGACAATCTACTCAGAACTCATGCAGATTGCGGATGAGGTTTACGGCCAAGTCTGACAGCTGTTTCTAATCCTATGGAATGGCCCGGTCTCACCGGGCGGCATTGTTCGCATGATGGGACTATGCTACCGGCTAGGGCATGACCAAGGATCAGGTTGCCACTTTGGCGACGACAATTGTTTTTGTCACGGGCGCGTTCTGGGGGCTGTACTGGCTTCCGGTTCGCGCATTGGATCAGATGGGGCTGACAGGGGCATGGGGCACAGTTGCCATCACCGGCGCTGCTGTCCTGCTCTGGGGACCATTGGCAGGGCGAAGGTGGCGAGCGGTACTGAAAACTGATCGTGTGGCGCTTGTGTCGATTGCTCTTGGCGGCGCTGCATTTGCTCTCTATTCTATCGCGTTTGTCTACGGCCGCGTGGCAATCATTATCTTGTTGTACTTCCTGACACCGGTGTGGAGCACACTCATCGCGCGCTATGTGATGGGCTGGCACACGCCTCGGCTGCGGGTGGTGGCGATTGCGTTGGGTTTGGCAGGACTGGCCGTCATGCTGAGTGCAGATGGCACGGCGCCTCTGCCACGCAGCGCTGGAGAATGGATGGGGTTGGTCTCGGGGCTTTTGTGGTCGGTTGCCACCACGGGGATTCGGTCCAGATCAGATCTTGGCCCTGTACCTGCGGCCTTCGTATTTGCTCTGGGCGCTGCAGCGGCTGCAGCGGTTATGGCGCCATTCCTTGAGCCGTTCCCGCCGCTGATCGCAAATGTCGGATTGGGATCGGTTCTTGGCCTTTCACTATTTGCTGGCGCGGTGTGGTGGGGTCTGTCTGTTGTCGGGCTGATGTGGGCAACCATCAGGCTGGAGCCGGCCCGTGTGGGTATATTGCTCATGGCTGAGGTCGTGGTTGGCGCTATCTCTGCCGCCCTCATTGCTGGTGAGATTCTTAACATTACAGAACTGATTGGCGGCGCTCTTGTGATTGCGGCAGGTATCTTGGAGGTTTGGCCGGTCAGACGCCCATCCTCGTCGGCCTCCGCCTGACGTCACCGGTTCCGGCTAAGGCAAACAAAAAAGCCATGTCTTCAAACCGTGTTGGCAAACAAAAAGGTATAGGGAACCGGTTGGGCAGGCGATCAGAGTTCCAAGTATTTGGCGGGAATGTTGCGATCAGAATGCCAACCCGTGGCGACCAGGATGCTGGACGGCGACTACAGCGGGTCGGGCAGCCTGATTTCTGGGGCTTCTCCAGCGGAAATGAACTCGACACGCGCACGATCGTCCAAGGTTTCAGCGAAGCGGCCCAAATAGCGCATTCCAGGATAGACATAAGATCTTGTGTTGTCGTCTCTGCCAGAGATTTCTTCATTGGCCAGCAATTGGCGTCTTTTGTGGCATCTGGCAGCCTTGTCGTCGAACCGCACGGGATCCAATCGAAACGCAATGCACCCATCTTGTCCTTCATCCAGGACAAAGAGGCCTGCTTCTGCGAGATACAAGTTGGATCCTCTTCACCAGCCTGTGTCTTCGAAAAGTTCGCGTGATATTATCTCACCACGATGCTCGACAATCAGTGTTCGACGCCAATCACTCTGGAGGCTGAACATTCCGTTGACCGTCAGAGACACCCGCACGCCGCCTTCCAGAGTAACAGAAGCTTGATGCGCACTATTGCAGCCAGCCAAAAGGGCCACCGTTGAGAAAAAAGCAAAGACAATGCGCATGGGATACCTAAATCTGAAACTCGACTAAAATTGGTTCGAGCGAGGCCTGCGGTCAATGGCCTATAAAATCCCTTCAAGCACTTTTCTGAAGGCTTCCTCTGAGCTTAGCCTTGAGCGCAACAGGAACCAGCGAAGATACAATTTCAGGTATTTCGACGCAGGACCTTTGAACGGGCGCATGAATTCATCGTAGCGAGAATGAAGTGAGTTCACATTCTGAATGTGGAAGGCCTTTTCAACGACCCTCTGGCCAGGCTTGTTGTTCAGGACATGATGCACCAATCCGTTCTTTGTTGAGAAGCGTGCGTATGCCGCTGCACCGTCAGTGCAAAGAACTGCATCCGTTGCAACGACCGGACTGAGGGCGGCGTCAATGACAGGTATGCTCCTGTTCTTGATCCGCTCGAGAAACCGATGTCCAGAACGGTCTGTGATTGTGAGAAGCGGCAGCTGCCAACGAGACAGTCCTCGTTTCATCTTCACGCGTCCGCTTTTGTAGACATACCATTGATGACGTGGCGGGCGTGGGTAGAGAGATGGATTTTGGCGATGCAAAACCCACTCCCGTGATCCCTTGCGGCTTTCACGTTGGTGGGTTTCATCGACTTCAACGATGCCGCCGAACTTGGTGTCAGAACCATGGCCAATAGCTTCCAGAATCAACACTCTCCATCGCCAGATAGTGTCCTTGGCTTTGCCGAGCGAGAATGCCAGCTTCCGGCAGGATCGTGGCCTATCGGAAAACATATCTCGGACGACTTCGAGAAACAGATCGTGGCGGTGGATGCCGCAAATCGGAGTTCCAGTGAGACCAGTATAGGTTTTCAGACATCCGCTGCATCGGAAGCGCTGCACTCCGGTTCGGGTTTGCCCCCATTATTGTCGTCGGCAGCCACCGCAGTGCGGACACGCGTCGTCTCTCTCGGCTCGCCTTTCTATTTCGGACAAAGATGCTCTTGCCCGACGGATATCCATGGTGCTCGAAAGCAAATCTTCGATCTGGTTCGCATTCAGCTGCGGCAGTTGATCGAGCAGAGATCGAAACAGGTGCTGATTTATCGGTGCAGGGTTCGCTTTGGCCATTTGTCCTCCGAGGGTTGCTCGAAAGGCCATATTGGCCGACTTTTCTCAGCGGGAAGGGCCCCAACACGATTTAACGACATGGCTAACAAAAAACGGGCCAAAGCGGCCCGTTTCGTCTTATGAAGCAATCTGCTGAAATTCTCGAAGCTTACCGGACGGGTGATCATAGTAAAGACCGTTGGCCTCGCTGTCCGGCAGACAGAACCGCAAAATGGCGGGCGACAACTCGCCGGGGTGAGGCAACGTTTCCGGATCTTCGCCGGGCATGGCGCGCGCCCGCATGGCCGTGCGCATCGGGCCGGGATTGACCAGAATCGTGCGGATCGGCGTCTTTTGAGTTTCGTTGACATATGTCCGGGCCATTGCCTCCAATGCCGACTTCGACATGGAGTAGGGGCCCCAATAGGCCTTGCACTTGTGCGGAGCACTAGATGTTAGGAATACCGCACGTCCGGCATCAGACTGGCGAAGCAACGGATCAAGCGAGCGCAGTAACCGCCAGTTGGCTGTCACGTTGATCGCCATGACCTGATCAAACTTCTTCGGGTCAATATGGCCCAGCGGCGATGTCTGGCCCAGAATGCCTGCGTTGGCAACGAGAATGTCCAGCTTTTGCCAACGCTCGTAAATGGCCGCCCCCAGCCGATCAAGACCGTCATAGTCGGTCATGTCCAGCGGAACCAGTGTGGCAGAGCCACCCGCCGCCTTGATCTCGTCATCCAGTTCTTCAAGACCGCCTACAGTTCTGGCAACAGCGATCACATGAGCGCCATTGGCGGCCAGTTCCTTGGCAGCGTAGTACCCAATTCCCCGAGACGCGCCGGTGACTACCGCAACACGCCCCTTCAAAGCCTCTGTCATTTCTTTCAACCAACTTCCACCAGACGCGGTGTGGTCCGGTTATCGTCGTCATTAATCAGGTCGGTCAACGGCGTCGGATAGTCGCCGGTAAAGCAGTGATCGGTGAACTGAGGCGCTTCGTTGTTACGCCCTTCTTCATAGCCCATGGCTTTGTAAATGCCGTCTACAGACAAGAACGACAAGGTATCCGCACCAATATAGTTGCGCATCCCGGCAAGGTCGTACTTGGCGGCCAGCAGCTTTTCCCGCACCGGGGTGTCGATGCCGTAGTAGTCGGAATACTTGATCGGAGGAGAAGCGAGGCAGAAATGCACTTCGCTGGCACCGGCCTCGCGGATCATCTGAACGATTTTCAACGAGGTAGTGCCTCGTACAAGGCTGTCATCGACCAGCACAACGCGCTTGCCCTTGATTTGTGATTGATTGGCTGAATGCTTCAGCTTCACACCAAGGGTGCGGATCTGTTGTGTGGGCTCGATGAACGTTCGCCCAACATAGTGGTTGCGGATGATGCCGAGCTCAAAGGGAATGCCGGACTCCTGAGAATATCCCAGCGCGGCCGGCACACCGGAATCAGGCACGGGAACAATGACGTCCGCTTCAATCGGGTTCTCCTTCGCCAACTGGCGGCCAAAGGCTTTGCGCACATCGTAAACGCTGCGACCGCTGACAATCGAGTCCGGACGGGAGAAGTAGATGTACTCAAAGATGCAGGGCCGGGCAGGGCGCTGGCCAAAGGGGAAATAGCTTTCCATGCCACCCGGTGTACAGACAACGACCTCGCCGTTTTCGACTTCACGAATGAACTTGGCGCCAATGATATCGAGTGCGCAGGTTTCAGAGGCAAAGATCGGAGCACCGTTCAAGTCACCGAGTACCAACGGGCGAATGCCATAGGGATCGCGTGCGCCAATCAGTTTCTTGCGCGTCAACGCCACCAGTGAAAACGCACCTTCCATCTGGGTGATCGCCTCGATGAAACGGTCCACGATCTTGGTTTTGCGGCTGCGTGCGACCAACTGCAGGACCACTTCGGAATCCGAGGTCGACTGGCAGATGGCGCCATCCTTGATCAGTTGGCGGCGCAGTTTCATGGCATTGGTGAAGTTGCCATTGTGACAAACGGCGATTCCGCCTCCGTCAAGCTCCGCAAACAGCGGCTGAACATTGCGGATGACAGGTGCGCCGGTCGTGGAATAGCGCACGTGTCCCACGGCATAGGAGCCGCTGAGCTGTTCCATGATTTCCGGCTTGGAGAAGGAATCTCCCACAAGGCCGAGATGACGCTCAGAGCGGAACTGATCGCCATCATAGGTGACGATACCCGCTGCTTCCTGACCCCGGTGCTGGAGGGCATGCAGGCCCAGGGCTGTCAGGGCCGCCGCATCCTCATGGCCGAGAATGCCGAACACGCCGCATTCCTCATGCAGCGTGTCTCCATCCAGATCTTCCTGGCTCAATACAACAGATGTGTCGGCGCCGTTCATGGCGTTGGCTCCTTGGTTATAGTTATGACCAGTCCCAGCGTATGTCTGAATGCACTCGTCAGTTTCGTGCGGTGCCCGTTTCACTGAGTTGATCCAGGCTGCGCCGCTCTGAGGACGAGTAGGTCGGCGCTTCAGCATCGCCCGCAGCATTGCTCTGGCCTTCTGCGGCCGGCCTGCGGATCTGGTCCATAATGGCCTCTTCCGGGTCCTCAGGTAAAGCCGCTACCAGACTTGCGCCGGTCGTGACCAGCAGATGTCTGGATTTGGCGTTCATGATCCATTGCGGCTGCTGCTGTTCGGGTACGAACCAGTTGAAGAACAACATGGCGACCACAACGATCAAAAACCCGCGTGCCGCGCCGAATACAAACCCCAACGTGCGGTCCAGTGCACCAACCCGGCTATCCAGAACAAAGTCCGAGATGCGCATGGTTATATAGCTAACAATGAACAGCGTCAGCAGAAAAACGACAGCAACGGCCGCAACGGTAGCCACGGTATCGTTGGAGATGTAATCTGCCAGAAACGGTTTAACCGGCTTATAAAAGAAATAGGCCGAAGCGGCGGCAGCAATCCAGGACGCGATCGACAAGACTTCGCGCACAAATCCGCGGATCATTGCCAGAATAGCTGACAGGAACATGATGACGAGCAAAATGCCATCGAGTAGTGTGATCGGCATGGATCGACACGGCCCCTTTTTTGTAGAGAGAGTGGGCATTAGCCTCAGGTATCTCTCGAAAATCCAATCATAAAACGCCAGTCAGGATCGGTTATGCATCTGCGCCCGCAGGGGCCTTTGATGCAACCGTGGCCACTAACTCCCCGAGTTCCTCTAGGCCGCGGACCTGTTCCAGACCTTGTGCGCCGTCTTTCATGTTGGCATGGGGAACCACTGCTTGACCAAAACCCAGTTTCTGGGCCTCTTTCATGCGGGCTCCTGCCTGCGCTACGGGCCGAATGGCACCGGACAAACTCACTTCGCCGAAATAGACGCATTCGAGCGGAAGGGCAACCCCACTCAAGGAAGAGATGAGGGCTGCAGCCACAGCCAAATCTGCGCCCGGCTCATTGATACGCAAGCCTCCCGCAACATTCAGGTAAACGTCATGTTGCGAAAAGCGTACACCACACCGCGCCTCCAGAACCGCAAGGATCATGGAAAGGCGCGCTGAATCCCAACCGATGACCGCTCTGCGCGGCGTGCCAAGCGGTGAGGGGGCCACAAGGGCCTGAATCTCGACAAGAAGCGGACGTGTGCCTTCCAGGCCGGCAAAGACCGCAGCTCCCGGACTGCTGCCACTCCGCTCGCCAAGAAACAAGGCGGACGGGTTGGCCACTTCGCGCAAACCGGAATGCATCATTTCGAACACGCCGATTTCGTCGGTAGCGCCAAAACGGTTCTTTACGGCGCGCAAGATGCGGTATTGATGGGCGCCATCTCCTTCGAAATATAAAACCGCATCCACCATGTGCTCCACGACCCTGGGGCCGGCTATCTGGCCATCTTTGGTGACGTGCCCCACGATCACAACGCAGGCGCCTGTCTTTTTGGCGTAGCGCACCAGCGCCTGCGCGCACGCACGCACTTGCGTCACCGTACCCGGAGGCGAGTCCACCCGGTCCGTCCAAAGGGTTTGAATACTGTCGATGATGATAACAGCGGGTCGGTCGTTGGCTTTCAAGGTGGCCAGAATGTCTTCCACGCTTGTTTCAGCGGCCAGCTTGACGGGCGCGCGCGACAGTCCCAGACGTTCCGAGCGCAACCGCACCTGATCCACGGCCTCTTCACCGGATATGTAAACGATGTTGTGCCCTTGATTGGCCAGTACGGCGCTGGCCTGTATCAGCAAGGTCGACTTGCCGATTCCCGGATCACCGCCCACCAGCAAGGCCGAGCCCTTGACGAAGCCACCGCCGGTCACCCGATCCAGCTCCGCGACCCCGGTCTCGATGCGCGGGGCTTCCTTGATCTCGCCGGACAGGCCCACCAGCTCCACGACACGGCCTGAGCTGCGTGTGGCTTGGCCGGGACCTCCGCCAATACCGGAATCGGCGCGCTCTTCCTGGATGGAGTTCCATTCGCCGCAGGATTCGCAGCGCCCCATCCACTTGGATGTAACGGCTCCGCACGACTGGCAGACAAAAGAGGTCGACCGTTTAGCCATGAGTCAGGGCATCTTCTCCGTTTTGCGTATAGCCAATATAGCTGCGCTTATATCGTGCCCCGAGCGCCGTTAACAGTTCATAGGGAATGGTCAAAGCCGCTTCGGCCAGCTCATCAACGGAAATCGTCGGGCCCATGACTTCAACGCGGCTACCGCGGACAACCGTGCCTTCGGGAACATCCGTCACATCTATGGCGAGCATGTCCATTGATACCCGGCCGAATAGGGGGCAGCGAATCCCGCCAACACTCGCAAATGCTCCGTCTCGTTCATCGGTGGACCCCACCAACCTGTGCATGCCATCTGCATAGCCAACGTTCACTGTTGCGATTCGTGTGGGCCGTTCGGCCGTGCGTGTGGCACCGTATCCAACCGCTTCACCGGGGGACACATCCCGCAAGTGAATCACTTCGGCTTCGATGGTCGCGACGCACCGCATGGGGGTTGCCGCCTTTGGAGTCGGATTGCCGCCGTACAAGGCGATTCCCGGTCGAACCAGCTCAAAGTGATAATCTGCACCGAGGAAGACCCCTGACGAGTTGGCCAACGAGCGCGGTACACCGGGAAACAACGCCGATCCGCGCTCGAACGCGGCCAACTGTTGTCTGTTGAGCGGGCTGTCTCGGTCATCGGCACACGCCAAATGGCTCATCACGAGTGTCAGGTCAAAGGCGCGTAGAAGCTGTGAGTCGTTTGCGAGCGCCTCAGCTTGAGCGTGGGTCAGCCCCAACCGATTCATGCCGGTGTCGATATGCAGACCTGCCGGCAGGGTTTCGCCTTTGGCCTCACAGAAACGGGCCCATTCGCTGATCTCATCCGGGTGTCCCAGGATAGGTCGCAAAGCCGCGTCGTCATAAAGAGCTAGCCGGCCGGTAAACACCCCACTAAGCACATAAATGGGTGCGTCAGGAACCAGGGCGCGCACCTCCTGACCTTCTTCGGGTGTTGCAACAAAGAAAGTGCCTGCGCCAGCCGCGCTCAGTGCAGGAACCACGTGATCCACACCGAGCCCATAAGCATTGGCCTTGACCACCGCCGCACAATCACACGCCTCGCCAACGCGGGCTTTCAACGCGCGCCAGTTATTTTGCAATGCGCCAAGATCAATAGTCAGATGTCCGGCGCAAGACATCCGGGTAGGGTCTGGTTGGTAGGACACGGCCACCTCGATTTGTCAGGAACTGAATGCACTTTACGCACCAAATGCGCAAACAAAAAGCCCGTGCGCGATAAACGGGCACGGGCTGTGCATGGTAAAGCCGGGTAAGCTTACTCCATTGTACGTTCGGGCAGATGATCGTCCGCGGCCAGATCGGAGAATCGGGTGAACTCTCCCTGGAACTGAAGGTCAACAATCCCTGTGGGACCGTGACGCTGCTTAGCGATAATCACCTCCGCTTTGCCGCGTACGCGTTCCATGTCCGTATTCCACTGCTCGTATTCCGGCGTTCCTTCGGGCGGTTCCTTTTTGCCCATGTAGTATTCTTCTCGGTACACGAAGAGAATCACGTCGGCGTCCTGCTCGATGGACCCGGATTCGCGCAGATCCGACATTTGCGGCCGTTTGTCGTCGCGTGATTCCACCTGACGGGAAAGCTGCGACAGCGCAATGATCGGTACTTGCAGTTCCTTGGCGAGCGCCTTCAGCCCCGTGGTGATCTCCGTGATTTCCTGAACACGATTCCCCTGATTCTTTGAGGAGCCGGTCAGCAGCTGAATATAGTCGACCACGATCAGATCGAGACCTTTTTGTCGCTTCAGGCGCCGGGCTTTTGACACCAGAGAAGCAATGGAAATACCACCGGTCTGGTCAACATGCAGCGGTACATGCTGCATGTGCTGAGTCGCTGCCACAAGCTTTTCAAAGTCCGCCTCGTTGATTTCGCCGCGGCGAATCTTTGAGGAGGAAATCTCCGTCTGCTCGGAAATGATACGAGTCGCCAGCTGTTCGGCACTCATTTCCAGCGAGAAGAAGCCAACGACACCGCCATTTACAGTCTTCATGGACCCGTCCGGCTGTTCTTCTGCAGCGTAGGACTGGGCGATGTTATAGGCAATATTGGTTGCCAGCGAGGTCTTGCCCATTGCCGGACGCCCCGCCAATACGATCAAGTCTGACTGCTGCAACCCGCCCATGAGTCGGTCCAGATCACGCAGGCCCGTTGAGATACCGGAAAGGGCGCCTTCGCGGTTGAACGCTGCCGCAGCCATTTCGATGGTCTCGGTCAACGCCGTGCCGAAATCCTGAAAACCGCCATCAGAACGGCCGTTTTCCGCCAGTTCGAACAGTCGGCGTTCCGCGTCATCAATCTGTGCGTTCGGCGACTTGTCGATCGGCGCATCATAAGCAACGTTGACCATGTCCTCGCCGATGCGGATCAGGTTCCGCCGGATCGCGAGTTCATAAATCGTATTGCCGTAGTCTTCCGCGCTGATGACGGATGCCGCATCCGCAGCGAGTCGCAACAGATACTGCGCTGCAGGCATCTCCGCGATCTTTTCATCCGCGGGGAAGAATGTTTTCAATGTAATCGGAGAGGCAATCTTGCCTGCCCGGATCAGCACACCGCACTTCTCGTAGATATCCCGGTGGGGAGCTAGGAAAAAGTGTTGTGCTTCCAAAAACTCGGAGACTCGATAATAAGTCTCGTTATTGACGAGGATTGCCCCCAGAAGCTGACGCTCAGCCTCCGAGTTATGCGGTACTACACGCACTGACTCACTCGCCGTTTCCAACTTTTGAACTTTTCCGTTCATTACGCCCCTCGTGCCACTTGGCACTCTGACTACCCTTTTGGCGGGTGTTGGGAAAGGGTGCACGATCGATATAAAAACAGTTCTTTCTCCCCTCTAGATCAACGGGGAAAATTCATGGTTGCCAATTGACAGTGAAGGCAATTTTACGCTGCGTAAATCCACCAAAAAAGAAGTAAGTATTTTGAGATATTTACTATGAACCCATTGAAAAACAGTGAGATTTCAGACTTCAGGTGCTTCAGTTTCGTGTCAACTTAAAAATTTAGGCAAAACGCAAGAAAAAAGGGCGCATTTCGTCTTGAAATGCGCCCTGCATAAAAGAAAATGGCCGGAAACGGCTTATTTTTCTTCGTCTGTTGCTTCTGTCTCTGCTTCGGCTTCTTCGCCTTCTGCTTCCTCAGAATCGCCTTCTTCGCCTTCAAGTTCTTCTTCTTCGAACTCGAAAGTGTCCTCTTCGCGAGCCGTCAAATCTTCGCCGGCTTCCTGACGAGCGGCTTCATCTTCAGAGCGCGCTACATTCATTGTAATCGTGACTTCTACCTCTGGGTGAAGAACGATTACAACGTCATGAAGGCCGATGGACTTGATCGGACCCTTGAGGTCAACCTGCGAACGGCCAATGGAAAAACCGTTTTCAGCAACAATCGTAGCAATGTCGCGTGCTGCAACAGAGCCGTACAACTGACCGGTTTCACCGGCAGAACGAATGGCGATGAAGCTCTTGCCAGCCAGCTTTTCGCCAACGGCTTCTGCTTCTTTCTTGCGCTCGAGGTTACGAGCTTCAAGCTGAGCGCGTTCGCGTTCGAAACGCTCCAGATTCGCCTTGTTGGCGCGAAGTGCCTTGCCCTGTGGCAGCAGGAAGTTCCGAGCATAACCGTCACGTACGCGAACGGTGTCGCCCATCTGGCCCAGTTTGGCCACGCGCTCAAGAAGGATAACGTCCATTTCAGATACTCCAGATCCGTCTGTCCTGCATGTATCATGCAGTTAGAGAATGGTCTTGGTGGTCCCGCCAATCTCAATCGGGTTTCGGTGCTGGGTGCACCGGAGAATCGGGCAGGGTGCCTCTGGCACCCCATCCAATGCTTACTTGATCACGAACGGCAGAAGGCCGAGGAAGCGGGCACGCTTGATGGCCTTGGCCAGTTCACGCTGCTTCTTGGCGCACACTGCGGTGATGCGGGAAGGTACGATCTTGCCGCGCTCGGAAATGTAGCGCTGCAGAAGACGGGTGTCCTTGTAGTCGATCTTCGGCGCGTTGGCACCGGAGAACGGGCAGGATTTGCGACGACGGAAAAACGGACGACGTGCAGGAGATGGTGCTGACATGATAGATTACTCCGCTGCTGCTTCGTTGCGACGTGGGCCGCGATCACGGTTACCAGGTGCACCGCGATCACCGCGATCACCGCGACGACGGTCGTCACGATCACGCTTCTGCATCATTGCGGACGGATCTTCGTCCAGCTCTTCCACCTTCACGGTCATGAAGCGGATGATGTCTTCATGCAGGCCCATCTGACGTTCCATTTCGGCAACTGCCTTGTGTGGAGCGTCCAGGTTCATAAGAACGTAATGAGCCTTGCGGTTTTTCTTGATGCGGTAGGTCAGGGTACGCAGACCCCAATTTTCGATCTTGCCTACCTTGCCTTCGTTTTCTTCGATAACAGTTTTGAACTGCTCGACGAGGGCTTCAACCTGTTGGGTAGAAATGTCCTGGCGAGCCAGGAACACGTGCTCATAGAGCGCCATGCGTTTAGCCTTTCTGGTTTAGTTTCATCCGGACGCGGCGCAAAGCCTCTTCGAGGGCCTTTACGAAAGGCATGGCGAAGAATTCTTCAAGAGCGGGAACACGGGGAAGACGGAAATCTCTCGATTCCTACAGAGCCAGTCAGCCCTGCCTTCCTTTCAGCCCCCGGCCTGCTTCCGGAAACGCAGATGTCTCTACTGTGTTTGGTTCTTGAATACAAGCGGATCTGTTCAAAAAAGCCTTTTTTCTCCACCAAGGCTTGACAGAGAAAGCTGTTCGCGGCTCATGTCTGCCGAAATGAACGGCATTTTGCTGTGAATGGCATCATAAGCCCGCCGCAATTGGCGGTTTAGGTCCTGCCCGATAACAAGCAATATTGCCGAACGCTTATTATAAAGAGTCAAATGGAGCATAGTCCAATGAGCATTGCATTTACGTTTCCCGGACAGGGCAGCCAGGCTGTAGGCATGGGCCAGGAACTCGCCCAGACGTTCCCGGAAGCGAAAGCTGTGTTCGATGAGCTGGACGCGGCACTCGGCCAGAAACTCTCCACGATCATGTGGGACGGACCGGCAGATGATCTGACCCTTACCGCCAATGCCCAGCCGGCGCTCATGGCCGTGAGCCTTGCAACCCTGCGGGTTCTGGAAGCCAAGGGCGTGGATCTCGCCCAGGCCGCAAAGTATGTCGCGGGTCACTCACTTGGAGAATACTCCGCACTGGCCGCAGCAGGCAGCCTGTCAGTAGCCGACGCCGCACGCCTGTTGCGCATTCGTGGTGATGCCATGCAAAAGGCCGTTCCTGTTGGCGAAGGGGCCATGGCCGCGTTGCTGGGGCTGGATTTTGAGCAGGCGCAGGAAATTGCAGCCGCCGCAGCTCAGGACGGGCAGGTCTGTCAGGCCGCCAATGACAATGCGCCGGGTCAGGTCGTTGTTTCCGGACACAAGGCCGCCGTTGAACGCGCCATTGAACTGGCAAAGGAAAAGGGCGCGCGCCGCGCCGTGCTGCTGCCTGTATCCGCACCGTTCCATTGTGCCTTGATGCAGCCGGCTGCCGATGCCATGGCAGAAGCTTTGGCCGCTGTTGAAATCAACGCACCAAAAGTGCCCCTGGTTGCCAATGTTCTGGCGCAGCCGATTACGGATCCTTCCGAGATCCGCACACGTCTGGTCGAGCAGGTAACAGGAACCGTGCGTTGGCGCGAGTCGGTGACCTTTATGGCGCAGGATGGCATTACCACATTCGTTGAAATTGGAACTGGCAAGGTGTTGACCGGCATGGTCAAGCGTATTGCCAAGTCCGCAGAGGGCGTCGCCGTCAATACGGCAGCCGATATCGAGGCTCTGGTCGAACGTTTGAACGCCGACTAAGCTGCGACGCCAACCGACAAGATAAAGCCGAGGAGAAAACGGCAATGTTTGATTTGACTGGAAAGTCGGCCCTTGTAACGGGCGCCACCGGCGGCATCGGGGCCGAGATTGCCCGTTCGCTGCACAAGCAGGGCGCAACAGTCACGCTGTCCGGCACTCGTGTGGAGCGTCTGGAAGCGCTGGCCGAAGAGCTTGGGGATCGCGTTCATATGCAGGCGGCTAATTTGTCCGACCGCGATAGCGTGGCACAGCTGGTTCCGGCTGCGGAAGAAAAGATGGGCGGATTGGATATTCTGGTAAACAACGCCGGTATCACCCGCGACAATATCTTCATGCGCATGAAGGATGATGAGTGGGATCAGGTGCTCGAAGTCAACCTGACCTCCACGTTCCACATCTGCCGGGCTGCCATCAAGGGCATGATGAAGCGCCGCGCAGGCCGCATCATTGGCATTACCTCGGTTGTGGGCGTCACCGGTAACCCGGGGCAGGTCAACTATTCCGCGGCAAAGGCTGGCATGATCGGTATGTCCAAGTCGCTGGCTCGCGAAGTGGCAAGTCGCGGCATTACGGTCAACACCATCGCACCGGGCTTCATTCGCTCTGCAATGACTGATGAGTTGAACGACAAGCAGCGCGATTCGATCCTTTCTTCCGTTCCGGCAGGTCGTTTGGGCAATGGGGATGAAATTGCCGCAGCCGCAGTTTATCTTGCCAGCGATGAAGCGGCATACGTAACTGGACAGACGCTCCATGTGAACGGTGGCATGGCGATGATTTGATCGCCTGAACAGGTGCGTGGAACCTCGGTAAAAACGGGGAAATGGAAGGGATTGGCGACTGGTAAACGCTCCTAAAGTATGCTAGGACGCCGCCGATCAGATTCAACCTCTGAAGAGTGAGGCGGAGTGACAACTGCGGTTTCCTTGGAAATGGCCTCGCGTGGGCGCGTATAGTCTTTTCAAAGAACCAAGAGTGTGCCACACGGTCGCTACAACAAAAAACGAGATTAGTCCGTTGTCGGGCTGTCAAGCATCACCTTGAAAACGAATTGAGGACTTAAAATGAGCAATGTTGCTGAACAGGTAAAGAAGATCGTTGTTGAGCATCTTGGCGTTGAAGCAGAAAAGGTTACTGAAACTGCAAGCTTCATCGACGATCTGGGCGCAGACAGCCTGGACACTGTTGAGCTGGTCATGGCTTTCGAAGAAGCATTCGGCGTGGAAATTCCGGACGATGCTGCTGAAACCATCCAGACCGTTGGCGATGCAGTCAAGTTCATCGAATCCAAAGCTAGCTAATAGCTTTAAAGTGACGGAACTGCGGTAGGTTATCCAACCTGCCGCGTCCTTCTTTTGTTCAGGCCCACAGCCTGAAAAGCCTTCCAACAAAGTGCAGGATTATGCGTCGAGTCGTAATTACAGGTATTGGTATGGTCAGCCCGCTTGGATGCGGTGCTGAGATCTCTTGGCAGAGAATTCTTGAGGGCCAGAGTGGTTCTCGTCGCGTGGAGAACTTCGAAACCGACGACTTGCAGACCAAGATTGCCTGTCAGATCCCTCGGGGTGATGGCACGGACGGCACGTATAATCCGAATGACTGGATGGAGCCGAAAGAGCAGCGCAAGGTCGACGAGTTTATCGTGTATGCCATTGCGGCGGCTGATCAGGCTCTTGAAGATGCTAATTGGAAGCCGGAATCTGATGAAGACAAGAACCGTAGTGGTGTGCTCATCGGCTCCGGTATCGGCGGCTTTCAGGGCATCGCCGACACGGCCATCCTGCTGAAGGAAAAGGGCCCCCGTCGGGTCAGCCCGTTCTTTATTCCCGGTCGCCTCATCAATCTGGCCAGCGGGTATGTATCCATCCGCCATCAGCTGAAAGGCCCGAACCACTCGGTCGTCACCGCCTGTTCCACGGGTGCGCACGCCATTGGTGATGCAGCCCGTCTGGTGGCTTTGGGCGATGCGGACGTCATGGTTGCAGGCGGCACGGAATCGCCGATCTGCCGTCTTGGCATCTCCGGTTTCAATGCATGCCGTGCTCTGTCCACCGGCTTTAACGACGAGCCGGAAAAGGCATCGCGCCCCTATGACAAGGACCGCGACGGCTTTGTAATGGGCGAGGGTGCCGGTATCGTGGTCGTGGAAGATTACGAACACGCCAAGGCGCGCGGCGCAAAGATCTATGCCGAAATCGTTGGCTACGGCTTGTCCGGTGATGCCTATCACATCACGGCGCCAGCTTCCGATGGTGACGGTGGGTATCGGTGCATGGAGGCCGCTCTCAAGCGTGCGGGCATGACACTGGGCGATGTGGACTACATCAATGCGCATGGCACTTCCACACCGCTGGGAGACGAAATCGAACTGGGCGCGGTCACCCGCCTGGCTGGTGAACATGCCAAGGGTCTGACCATGTCCTCCACCAAGTCCAGCGTTGGCCACCTGTTGGGTGCAGCTGGTGCAGTGGAAACCATTTTCTCGGTTCTGGCGATCCGTGATGGAATCGCACCGCCAACGATTAACTTGGACAATCCGTCCGTTGAGACGGAAATCGATTTGGTGCCGAACAAGCCCAAGAAGATGGAAATCAACGTTGCGCTTTCCAACTCTTTCGGGTTCGGTGGTACAAACGCGTCGCTGATTTTCAAGAAGGTTGATGCTTAAACCAAGAATTCTGGGTTGATTATTTGAGGCCAGAGGCCGCATGCTGCGGTTTCTGGCTTCCTTGTTTTGAGGAACAATATGGCAGACAAGCCCGGATCATCCGAAAACACCGAGACTGAAGACGCAAAGACCGGTACGCAGCGCGTTAATCCGCGCAGCCCACGGCAGGCAATCCAGCCCGATCAGGCTCCGCCGCCGCCCTCCCGGTCGCGCCATGCCCGCAATCCGCTGGTCATGGTGATCAATTTTCTTTTGACATTGGCCGTTCTCACCATCATCGGCGTGGGGGCGCTGTTGTATTGGGGCAAGGGGCAGTTCGAAGGCCCGGGTCCCTTGAAACAGGAGGCATCGGTCATCATCCCCAAAGGGTCCAGTCTGGGCACCATCGCTGATCGCCTCGAGGAAAATGGGGTCATCAGCGATACCCTTGTGTTTGAGGCTGGTATCCGCTTTTACAAGAATCAGAACCGGATGAAAGCTGGTGAGTACGCCTTTGCGCCGGGCGCCAGCATGAAGTCCGTCATGGAAGATCTGGTGGAAGGCAATGCCGTGTTCCATTCCGTGACCTTCCCTGAAGGTTGGACCAGCTGGCAGATTGTTCAGCGGTTGAATGCCGATCCGATTCTTGTGGGCGATATTGAGGAAATCCCGGCGGAAGGCAGCCTGTTGCCGGAAACCTATTCCTTCACCCGCGGAACGACACGGCAAAAAATCATCAATGAGATGCAGCAGGGTATGAGCGCTGCACTTGCTGATGTTTGGGAAGGTCGTGCTCAGGACTTGCCGGTTGAAAGCCCGGAAGAGCTGGTCACCTTGGCGTCCATCGTGGAGAAGGAAACCAGCAAGGCGGATGAACGCTCCCGCGTGGCCGGGGTGTTCGTGAATCGACTGAAAAAGGGTATGCCATTGCAGTCCGATCCCACCATCCTCTACGGCCTGTTTGGCGGTGAGGCGTGGACACGGGACCGTTCGGCGATTACGCGCTCTCAGTTGAACGCACAAAATCCCTACAACACCTACCAGATCCAGGCGCTGCCGCCGGGTCCGATCGGAAATCCCGGCAAGGCTTCACTGGAGGCCACGGCCAATCCGTCACGCACGAACGATCTGTACTTCGTGGCAGACGGAACGGGCGGGCATGCCTTTGCCGAGACCTACAAGCAGCACCAGCGAAACGTTGCCGAATGGCGCCGCTTGGAGCGTGAACTGCGCGCCAAGGAGGCAGAGGAAGCAAGCCAGCAGGAAGCAGCTGGTGAGTAAACTCGGCTCATTCAGGCTCGGTCGGTAGGGCCGGAACCAAAACAGGCCGCGTATCGGGTGTTTCTGATGCGCGGCCTTTCTTGTATTAAAAAGGGCCCGGTGGAGTCGGCCATCGGCGCGAAATGAGGACTATTCGCCATGGCATTGGCAAGCATGACAGGTTTTTCTCGCGAAGAAGGAGCACTGGAGAATGTGCGCTGGACGTGGGAGTTGAGATCGGTCAACGGCAAGGGGCTGGATTTACGTTTGCGGATCCCACAGGGCTACGACGCGCTGGAAGCAACGGTACGCACGCTCGCTGGAAAGCATCTGAAACGTGGCAATGTCTCCATTAACCTTCAGGTACAGCGGGAGCAAAACGACACCACGCTGGCTGTCAACGAGCAAGCGCTGGAACAGGTGTTGGACGCCATCGCCGTATTGCAAAAGCGCTTGCCCGATGCGGCTCCGCCGAATCTGGACGGCATTCTGGCCCATCGCGGCGTGTTGGAACTGAAGGAAGCGGAGGATGACGAGCAACACCGCGATGCCTTGTTTGCCGCCTTGTCCGACAGTTTCGGCCGTGCACTGGAGGCGCTGGTGGAAATGCGCCGCCGTGAAGGCGAGAGCCTTTTTGAGCTCCTGCGCAAGCAAGCCGATGCCATTCAAGTCCTGACCGAACGCGCCGAGAATTTGCCTACCCGTCAGCCGGATGCCATTCGCGAGCGTTTGGCCGCACAGGTTCAGCAACTGATGGAAACCAATGGGTCCTTTGACCCGCAACGCCTGCATCAGGAAGCCGTTCTGATCGCAACCAAGGCTGACATCCGCGAGGAACTGGACCGGCTGTATGCCCATGTGAACGCCCTTCGGGACTTGATTGAGGCAGGGGGCGCAGTAGGTCGGCGGATGGACTTTCTTGCGCAAGAGTTCAATCGTGAGGCCAACACCTTGTGCTCCAAGTCCAACAGTGTGGAACTGACCGCTATCGGTCTGGAGTTGAAAACGGTCATCGACCAGATGCGCGAACAGATTCAAAACGTGGAGTAGTCGGCGAATTCCCCACCGCCATGAAGTGACAATAAAAAGAAGCCCTCTACTGGCGTAGAGGGCTTTAGTCTACGTGGGTTCTGTATTGGACTACGGGATCAGGTCGCCAAGAGGTTGGACATTTCCTCGCGCACTTGCGGCACGGTAAGGCCAACAATTACCTGGAGGCTTTCCTTGTTCCGCACCACATTGATGGCACCATGCTGCTGGAAAAAGGGCGTGTCGGCCACCTGTTCAGGGTCTTTGACCTTTACCCGCAGCCGCGTTGCACAGTTTGTCAGAAGTTCGATGTTGTCCCGGCCGCCGAGGCCGCGAATGAAGGCGGATGCTTGAGTGTCATCAGCATCGTCCTTTGCAAACTCCAATGCGGGGGCGGTTGCCATGGCCCCCGCCGGGGCAGCCGTGTCCTGATCTTTCTTTGCCTTGTAGTCCGCTTTGGTGAACAGTTTGGCTTCCGTTGCACCACGGCCTGGTGTTGGAATATCGAACTTCAGGATCAGGGCACGGAACACGAAGAAGTAGATCAACGTGAAGGCCAGTCCAATGATCACTTGAATGACATAGGTGCCGCCGTGGTTGCCTGCGAGCGGCAGCCAGTTCTGGAACACGAAGTCAATAAGGCCGGTTTGGAAGTTCCCTGAAACGCCCATCAAGTAGGCCGTGGTGGCCATTGTTGCTGACAACACAGCATGCAGGGCGAACAGGGCAGGAGCGATGAACAGGAACGTGAATTCGATCGGTTCGGTAATACCGGTCAAAATGGCGGTGAGCGCTGCGCCAATCACCAGACCAGCGACCATCTTCTTGTTTTCAGGCTTGGCGGTGGAGTAGAGCGCCAAGGCAATACCGGTGCAGCCAAAAACCTTGCCCATGCCGGTCAGCATCAAGCCACCTTGCGGGAACTGTTCGGTCAGTGGTGCCGGATTGGCTGCAAACTCGCCGATATGCTGAATCCAGTAGGCGATGGTGCCTCCATCCACGGCAACCGGACCATAAAACACCGGACCATAGATGAAGTGATGCAGGCCGGTTGGGATCATGATGCGCTCCAGCGCCGTGAAGAACCAAACGCCAAAGGCGCCAGAACCGACCAGAAACACTTGCAGGTCATTGATGGCCTGTTGAATGGTTGGCCAGACAAAGCAGGTCACCACGGCCAGAAACACCATGATCGGGAAGCTGACAATCACGACGAGCGGTGTGCCGCAGAAGACCGAGGCCCAGTTCGGCAACTTCGCCTCAAAGAAACGGTTGTGCACCCAAACGCTGATCCCGGCCACGACAATGGCGCCAAGCAAGTTGGTGTCCAATGTCAGAATGCCGGCAATGTCCGTCAACCCGCGCGTGCCTTCTGCATAATCAACGCCCAGAGCCGGACCGTAGATCTGCAAAATGCCGCCAATCACGTAGTTGAATGTGATGTAGGAGACCAGTGTCGCCAGCACGGCACGGCCCGAGGCCGTATTGGCCAGCGCAACCGGAATACCCACTGCAAACACCAGTGACATGTTCTTGAACAAGGCCAAGGCAGCCTGCAGCAGGATTGTGGACATGTTGAACCACAATGACCCTTCAACCGCCCAAGGAAACAAATCCTGGTTCAAGAGCACAACCGACAGGCCGAGCAGCATACCTGCAAAAGGGAACAGCAGCACGGGCACGAACATGGCCGCCCCGAACCGTTGAATCACGTCTTTCATCTTTACCTCCCCAGGGTAAATGGAAGAGCCCGCCCAGCCGGGCTCTTTGGAGTTATGAGTTAGTTGGAAAATTGCGGCAGATACTCCCGGTTCTCTGCCAGAATGTCGTCGACAATCGCCTGTGCCGTGGGAACGTTGACCACGGTGCGGTTCAGCGTCAGCGCGTTCACCAGTTTCTGGCGGCTGCCTTCATACCAGGCGTCCACCACCAGTTTTTCATAGGCCAGTTGGCCTTCAATCATGCCTTTCTGGAAGGTTGGAATGTGACCCACGGCAAATGGTTTGGGCCCGTCACTGCCAAGAGCTGCAGGCACTTCCACCATTGCGTCGTCCTGCAGGTTGGAGATCGCACCGTTATTGGGCACAATCACCAAATACGTTTCGCGCAGATTGTAGGCGAGGGAGGCGGCGACCCGAACCATGTAACGCCCGTGGATGTCCGCATGCAGCGTCTCACCCTTTGTCGTGCCCGCATCGATAATGCGTTGATTGAGTTCAAAGACGCGCTTTTCGCGGCCATCAATCACCTGCTGAGCGCGGGTGTTGTTGATGTCTTCCTTGGCCACCATCTTCTCTGGATACAGATAGTATTGAAGGTAGGTGTTCGGCAGGAACTCCGGATTGTCCGCAAGCATGGTCTGCATGTTCTTGAACGTTGCCTGCCACGAGGGATCATCGGCAATCTCCGCATCAACGGCAGAGATACCGTCTTCCAGGATGATCTTCTTGATCTTGTCGGTGAGATCCTCACCCGCCTTATTGCGGATTTTCGTGAACCAGCCAAAGTGATTTAGACCGAAGTACTCCGGCACAAAATCCCATATTTCGCAGCCTAGCAACTGAGCATAGCTCACCATGATCGCTGCTGGCATATCGCAAATATTGAGGATCCGCCGATCTTCCGGGAACTCCCTGTTCAATGCCTCCGCAACAATCGCCGCCGGATTGGTGTAGTTCAGGATCCACGCGGCGGGATTGACTGCGCGAATTTCCCGAACCAAATCAAACATGTCCCCAATGGAGCGCAGGCCATAGGCCATACCGCCGGCCCCGCAGGTTTCTTGTCCCACGCAGCCGTGGGACAGGGGGATCTGCTCATCGCGCTTGCGCATGGCCAGTCCGCCAGTCCGGATCTGAATAAAAAAGAAATCCGCATCCTTGAAGGCCTCGGCTCTGTCCGTGGTGTACACAAACTCTTCCACCTCGGGGTATTGCTCGCGGAGCAGGATTTCCGTCGCCTGCGCATTGGAGGCTTGGCGCGGGCCATCAATGTCGTAAAAGACAACCTTTTTAAGCGGAAAACTGTCCTTCTCCGCAATCAAGCTGTTCATCATGCCCAGCGTGTAGGTACTGCCACCGCCAACGATAGTGAGGTTTTGTCTCTTCATGACCCGCTCCAGTAACATTTGTATGACATTATAGCCATGATTCTGATCTAAATGTATTTTAAAAGTATCATATATATCGCATCATAAAATACGAATAAGTGATTACATCGCAAAAAGTATCTGCAAGGATGGAGGCACGCTCGAACACGGTGTAATATGTATCTTTGCATTCCGTTGAAATCACCGTTGCCCCAATCAATCGGGACCTGACATGAACAAGCCGCTTTATCTTGATATTTCCGACCAACTCATTGAAAAAATTAAGAATGGTGACTGGCCAACAGGGGCAATCGTGCCAACGGAAGCGGAGTTGCAGGAGGAGTTCGGGGTCAGCCGCGTGACGATCCGCAAAGCCATGAAAGTGCTCGTCGAAGCCGACCTTTTGTATCGTGTGCGCGGCAGTGGCACTTATGTGAAAGCGCCCAAGGTCCAGCACAACGCCTTTCAGCTTACGGGGTTCATCGAGGAGATATCGGCTCAGGGCAAAACGCCTAGCTCGCGCATACTGACGTTCGAACTCATTGAGAGCGACGCGCTCATAGCGCAGAAACTGCAGCTAGAGGTGGGAGAGCAGGTGTATTCCATCCGCCGCCTGCGGCTTATCGAAGATACGCCGGAAATCCTCGAACACACCTATATGCCCCTATCGTTTTTCCCCGATCTCAGCATTCAGGCCATGCAGCATTCGAAGTACGAGTACATTGAAAAGGAGAAGGGCCTGACCATTCGTCTGTCTCGTCAGGAGGTGCATCCCGTACTGCTGGATGCAGAAATAGCGCAGAAACTCGAGGCGCAAGTGGGGGATCCGGTGATCCGTGTGGATTCGGTCGGCGAGCTTGATGATGGCAGGCCGTTCGAGTTCACGATCCACTATTTCAGGGTCAAGCAGTACAGCTTCAATTTCGTGTCCTATCGGCATGCACAGGCACCGGCCGCACTGTGAAAAGCCATGAAACCATTTCCAGGCATTTTCCCGTCAATCGCGTAGGTGGCCCTTAAACACCGGCGGAATTCAGGGTATAGACTGCACTCAAGATCCTGGTCACCTGACAAAAGGTAGCCTTGCAATTTGGCAAACTGCATCGCGTGTAGCGATCTGCCCCACGACACATAACGGAGACAACGAATGTCCGAGCGCGCGACTGGCACAACGGTGAGTTCACAACAGGCGGAAGAAACCCGTCGAGGCCTGATGTTGGTGCTGTCTTCACCATCCGGCGCCGGCAAGTCCACGATTGCGCGCATGTTGCTGGAGCAGGAAAAGGACCTCACCCTGTCTGTCTCCGTCACAACACGCCCGCAAAGGTCCACCGAAGTGGATGGCGTTCATTACCATTTCGTGACGCAGGAAACCTTCAAGGACATGATTGCGCGGGATGATTTGCTGGAATGGGCTGAAGTGCATGGCAACTATTATGGCACCCCACGCGGCTTGGTCGAAAAGTGCCTGCAGGACGGACAGGACGTCCTGTTCGACATTGACGTGAAAGGCACCTTTCAGCTCTATGACAAGATGCGTTCGGATGTGATCTCGATCTTCATTTTGCCCCCCTCCATCGCGGAAATGGAAGCCCGATTGTCCAAGCGAGGTGAGGACAGCGAGGACGTCATCCTCAAGCGAATGAAAACCGCCGTCGGCGAGATGAGCGAATGGTCGAAGTATGACTACATCATCATCAATGATGATCTGGACAAGGCCTATGAGAGTGTACGGGCGATTTTGAGAGCCGAGCGCCTGCGCCGTGAGCGCGCTCCGGCAATTGCGCCGCACATTGATGGAATGGTTGAAGATCTGCGCAAGCGCATTGAACCAACCTCTTGAGATGACTCTGTAACCATCTGATATCAAATGATAAAGCCGCCTTTGAAGGGCGGCTTTTCTTTTGTGAGAACAGCTTGTTTGATGTGGGAAATCTGGCGCTTCCTAGGAAAAGGCGTGCGCCAACGCGACAAAGCCGGCAACGTCTATTTCCTCGGCCCGTGCTGTTGGTTTCAGCCCTGCTGCTTCAATGCGCGCTCCCGCATCCGGTTGAAGCGCTTTCAAGCTGGCTCGCAGCATCTTTCGCCGTTGGCCAAAAGCTGCGGCGGTCACCGTTTCCAATGCCTTCAGAGGGCACGGTAATGGCGCCTCTCGCGGGTAGAGCTGCACAACCGCGGAAGTCACCTTGGGCGGTGGTGTGAAGGCCTTGGGACTAAGGTCAAAAAGAATATCGGTGTAACAGCGCCAATTGGCCAACACACCCAGACGGCCATAGGCTTTGGACTTGGGATCGGCCACGATCCGTTGGCCCACTTCCTTTTGGAACATGAGCGTGAGCGACTCCCAATAGGGCGGCCAGTCTTCCACTGTCAGCCAGTTCAACAACAGCTGCGTTCCCACATTGTAGGGCAGGTTCGCAACAATCTTGATGGGCCCCTCGGTTATCTCGCGTGGGTCAATGGTCAGCGCATCGGCCTCGATTACGTCCAGACGCCCTGCGTAGTAGCTGCTGATTTCTTCCAGGGCCGGCAAGCACCGCTGGTCTTTTTCAATGGCAACGACTTTGCGGGCGCCAGCGGCGAGCAGCGCGCGCGTCAAACCTCCGGGCCCCGGGCCGACTTCCAAAACCGTGACATTGCTCAAATCACCCGCACTGCGTGCAATGCGAGAGGTCAGATTCAGATCCAGAAGAAAGTTCTGACCCAGTGCCTTGCGCGCATCCAGATTATGCGCGCGAATAACCTCACGCAGAGGCGGCAGATCATCAATTTGTGCCATTATACCAGTTCCGGCTCGCTCAGTGCCACGGCCAATCGCATTGCTGCAGACAAGCTGTCCGGGCTGGCCGTTCCTTTGCCGGCAAGTGAGAATGCTGTTCCATGATCCGGCGACGTGCGAACAAACGGCAAACCGAGTGTCACGTTCACGGTGTCATCAAAGGCCAGTGTCTTGACTGGAATCAACGCCTGATCGTGATACATGGCCAACACGACATCATAGGTTTCCCGAGCTGCCTCGTGGAACAATGTATCGCCGGGCAGTGGGCCGCGCACATCAAGCCCTTCAGCCCGTAATCGATCAAGGGTGGGGCCGATCATCTCAACCTCTTCACGGCCCATGGTGCCATTTTCTCCCGCATGGGGATTGAGCCCGGCAACCGCGATGCGCGGCCGCTCCACACGAAACCGCTTTTTCAGATCCGCATCCACAATCCGCGCCGTGCTCATCAGAAGCTCAGGGGTCAGCTCCTCCCAGATCTTGTGAAGCGGGATGTGAAGCGTAACCGGCACTGTCATCAGGTCCGGTCCGGCCAAGAGCATGACGGGTTGTGCGGGTTCCTCGCCAAACAATCCGGAGAGTTCCCCCAGATATTCGGTGTGGCCTGCGTGTTTGAAACCTGCCTGATACAGGGTTTCCTTGGCGATCGGGTTTGTCGCGACCGCACAGGCCAACCCGTCTCGTACATGCTCGACGGCAGTCCGAATGGACGCCAAAACCATTTCGGCGGTGTCCGGGGTCGGGGCGCCCGCCTGGGCGTTGACGGCTTGCGGCAGCGGAACCACGGGCAGGGCGTCATCAAAGATGCCCCGCGCCTCGGAAGGGTCGCAAACCTGCAAGTTCACTTTCAACCCGATCTGCTGGGCACGTGCTTCAAGAAGGTCCGGGTCAGCGATCACATAAAACGGCGGAAGCGCCCGTTTGAAACGTTCGGCCCAAGCCATGAGCGTGATCTCCGGTCCGATACCGGATGGTTCTCCCATGGTCACCGCCAGGGCGCGGGCAGCCTCCAACATTTGTGTGATCCTCGTTTGTCTTATCGTTCTTCAATAACAGCGGTGGTGCGCAGCTCGTGCAGGTAGCGACGGGCCAGGCGTTGGCCTTGCTCGTTACGCAGTTCACCTTCCACTTCGCTGCGGGCCGCCGCATCGCTTTCAATTGTACGCTTGTCGCACAACGCAATCATTTCATAGCCCTGTGGCATCTCCTGAGGACGGGTCAAACGTCCAACGGAAATGTCGTCCAGTTGTTCTTTCAGCCCCGGCGACAAGTCGTTCTCCAACCGCTTACCGATCGGACGCACAACAACTTCCCGCAGGCCGCCGGCGATGCGCAGTCCTTCCCGGCACGAGGTGAACCGACTGCGCAGTTTGCGCATTTCGTTCTGCCGCTGGCGCTTCTTGCTGGCACTGGCATTTTCCGGCACCACAAAGATCACACGCTGCAAATCATATTCAACGGTGGTGGAGCTCATATCATCTGAACGGTCGCGCAGGGCGGCCACAATATCAGACTGGTTGATGCGTACCGTGGCACGGAAGCGGCGCATCACCACGTCGCGCCAGGCAATTTCCGCCCGAAGCCGGTCCTTCAGTGTTTTGGAGTTGATCCCGTTCTGGCCAAGAGCCTGGGTGAACTGGCTCGGTGACAACTTCACCCGTTGGGCAATGTCCGCAAAGGCGCTGTTCACATCGGAATCGGAAACCGAAACGCCAACGCGTTCTGCTTCCTGAAGCTTGAGTGTTTCTTCGATCAACTCGTTTTTGGCGCGCCGTTTCGCAGCACCTTGAGAAGAACGGGTTGTCAGCACAATCAAGCGGGTGCGCTGTGTCAGGTCATAGCTGGTGATCGGCTTGTCATTGACCACCAGTTCAATACGTGTTGCCGCCTGAGCCGGAAGTGCAAGGGCACCAGCCAGAGCCACAAAGAAAGTTGCTAATACAATAGCGGAGAATCGCGAAGTTTTCATTTCTCTCAGATACCCGGATCGCCCCGGCCCCTGTATCCTAATCGTGCCAGACAAGCCCTGAGACAGATCTGTCAATCAGCCCCGGACCAGCCTCGGAATTGCCAAGCAGTAAAAAGAAAGCGCGGCATTTAAAAGGCCACGCTCAAACTCACTCGACTTTATAGCATTACTCTGCGGTCGTAGATAGGCTTGTATCGCCAATCGTTCGCAAACCGACGCGGAAGAAGAAGGTTTTTTCAACGGGTTCACCGTTGTTTCGACTTCTGTCCTCGCCGTAAGAGAAGGATACCGACAGACCTTCGTCGTCATAACCAATGCCGATGCTGTCCTGAACAACCTGGCTGTTGACGAGATCGTAGCGGACAGAACCGAACAGGCGCCAGTTTTCTTGAAGAGTCAGGTTGGTTGAGCCAACCAGTTCCTCGCGATCCTGATCGATGCCTGCGTCCGAACGTTCGCCAAGGAAGGCGTAGGACAGGCCCGCGGAGAGGGGACCATAGCGGCCTGCAGCCGTAACTTCTGCACGTTCCACTTCAAAGTTGCTTTCGTTGAAGCGTGCATTGCTGCCAATACGGAACCCGGTGTTTGTGTCGAAGTACACCGAGGCGACATAATCGGAGTCGGTTGTCTCCAGACCGGAATCACCCGTGGCGTCCAGAATTCCCGGAATTTCATAGGAGTTGTCACCGGCAAGCTGAATCGACTGACCGAAGGTCGCACTCAGGAACGATCCCTGATCAAACTGAAGTTTGTATTGCAGACCAAGGTTGGCGCGTGTTCCACCCTCATCGCGGTCAAAGCCGGAAAACTTGTCCCACTCGAACAGGGTCGAGGCGTCGAATACGATCGACTGCGCGTCTTCGTTCGGCAATTCGCCAATCTTTTGTTCGTTGGGACGCACGATGACTTGGGCGATGGGCGAAATAATCTGATTGCCACCCTCAAAGGTGGCGACAAACGGATACTTGTATTCCAAGCCCACGGCGGGCATGCCCCGGAATGCAAATCTGTCGTCGGTCAATGCTGTGACGTTTTTGTCCGCAGACTCCAACAGATAGAAGTTCGTCTTCACATAGGCGAACGGCGTGAAAACCTGCCCGATCGGGTCAATCAGGGTCCGGCGCCATGTCAGGTTGGCGCTGGCGCGGGTAAACGTGCCTTCAACACCGCGGAAGCGGTTGATGCCATTTACGGAAAACGCATCGGTCGTGTTGCGGGTCAGGCTGGTGAAGTTGCCCACATACGATAGCTGGCCGCCAAAGATCGGATCCGAAAACATCACGGAATGGTCGATAACCGGATGAACAACCGGCTGTTTTTCCTGCAAGTCGTCATCGACCGGTGTGAATTGGCCGACTGGATTCACCGGGTCAAACGGATCGGGATCGTCTTCCTGGCTGATCTGGAACGCATAGGCATTGGCTTCAAATCGGTTGGTCGTTGTCGACCCCTCCAGATAGATCTTGGAGAGTTCCGAAGCCGATCCGAACTTGGCAAACGAATAGTCCTCGCGGAATGCGCGGTCGGTGGCATAGGTCAGGTCCCAACCGGCTTTCCAGCGATCCGTCAGGTCATAGGCACCTTCCGTGTTCACAATGAAACGGAAGTCCTCGTCACCGCTGGATCCTGCAAACTCTTCCGGATCGGCCTGATACATGGTGCCGGTGGAAATCGAGTAATCCCCGTTCAAGGTTTCCTGACGCCAGTCGAACTGTAGCAGAGCCCCTTGTTTGGAAAGCGGGGTCAGTGTGGTGGTCAGATCATAGTGCGGATCCAGCGCCCAGTAATAGGGGATCGACGCGCCATAGCCGACGCGGCTCTTGTACACCACTTCGGGAATGAGAAAGCCAGAGCGCCGCTTGACTGAAGGGTCGGCGATTTCGAAGAACGGAACAGTTGCGATTGAGCTGCCCAAAAACTCGAAGGAGGCGTCCTCAAAATAGATCGTCCGCTCTTCGCGGTTATGGATGATCTTGGCTGATTTGATGCGCCAAAGGGAAGGCTTGGCCGGACTGGTGTAGACCGTGTAGACGCCGTTGTTCAGGGTGATCTCGTTGCCATCCGTACGTTCGGCACTCTCGGCAATCAGACGGGTAAATTGGGGCGTGTCGATGCGCAGGGACTTGATGAAGCCGTCCCGGAAATCGTCGCTCAGTTCCAGTTCATCCGTAAGGATCAGATTGCCGTCCGGCTCTGTCATGCGCACGTTGCCAAGCGCAGAGAAGCGACCGGTCTTTCGATTGTAGACGACGCGATCCGCTTCCAGCGTGTACTCGTCGAAATAGATATCAACGCTGCCGGCGGCCGTGATCACGTCATTGTCGAAGTCATATCGCAGCGTGCGCGCTTCCAGCAGCATCGGCTGGCTCGTATCGATGCTGTTGGTAACGGCACCCTCGAAATCAACCTGAGCGCTGGCGGGTGAGATGGTCAACGCAGTGGGCGCAGCACAGATCAAGGCAAGGGCAGACACCCCAGCCAGATAGCGCGCCAGACACCGGCCAACACTGTTTCCATAACGTCGCTGTTCCTGGAGGAAAGGCAAAGCAGACACTAGCCATCCTCCTGATTCAACAGGATCGTGAATCCCATAAGTACCCCAAATACGCCCGGCGCCCACGCAGCCACCACTGTGGGCACAATACCTGCGCCCCCTAAATCACTAGAGAGTTCAGATACAACGTAAAGCACGAAGCCCGCAATAATGCCACCCACAATCAGGCGGCCAATTCCACCAAAACGCGAAACTCTTAACGATACAGCCGCAGCGATCAAAATCATCGCAACGAGCAGCACGGGCTTGGCGAGCAGTGTTTGATACTGAAGACTGTAGCGATACGCGGGAAGACCGGCTCTCTGCGACAATTCGATAAACCGTGGCAGGTTCCAGAAGCTGATCGATTCCGGTGATGCGATGCTTTCACGCACTTCAGTTGGCGTAAGGTAAGTGCTTAACGTGTAGCTGCCATAATTTTGTGGATCACTATCAACACGATAGACGGTGACATCGCTCAGTCGCCACATTCCCTCACGCAGAATCGCTGTACGGGCCTCGATTCGCTCCGCGAACTCGCCTTCGGTATCGAAGGCAAAGATGGTCACGCCGTTCAGACGGCCACCGCGATTCATCACATGGCGGGCATGAACAACGGACTCGCCATCGGCACCGTCCTGGCGCAGCCAGACTTCCCCTGTGCTTTGGATCAGATAGGTCTGCTCCACGCCAAACAGCCCGGCTGCCAGATCATCCGACATGTGCTGCAACTTCACGGCCAACGGGTTGTAAACGCCGATCGCAAACACGCCCAAAAATACCCCGGTCAACAACGCCGGCATGGTGAATTGCCACACGGAAATGCCAGCGGCTCGGGCTACGACCAGCTCCAGGCTGCGCGATAAGCTCAGAAAGGCCCAGATAGAGCCGAACAGAACGGCAAACGGCAGGACCTGCTCCAGAATCAAGGGAACGCGCAGGGCGGAAATGGCGGCTACACGCAAAACGCTGAAGCCTTCCTCATCACCGCCGCGCCGCACCAGTTCCAGAACGTCGAACAACAGCACGAGAACCGCAGCAAACAGGAACAGCCCGACGATTGACTTCAAAAAACGCATGGAGATGTAAACGGAAAGAGTGCGTCCGGCCATCATGTCAGGCAGTCTCCCCCGACTTGGACGGGGAGCGGCCCACTCGTTTGGCCTTAACACGCTCCATCAGCATCTCCAGTTTGTAAGCAAGCTCGTTCATCCAGCGCGGTGTGCGTCCATACCGAATGGACCAGATGGCCAGAACGGCGGCAACCAGCGGGATTGCATAGAGCAGAGGAAACAAGGGTGGCTGCGAGGTCACGGCCATGGCGGCGGCAAAGCCGGCGGTGCGCACCAGAAAGCAACTGGCAATGGCGCCGAGAATGGACAGACCCTGATTTTGACGGGTGGTCTTGGCCGAACCGAGAAACGCGTAGATGATAAGCCCGAAGGCGAGGGGATAAAGGGGCTGGCTCAGTCGGTCGTGGAACTCCGCGACCAGTCGGTTCCAGTTGCGCTGCGCATAGGAATCGTCGGGCGCGGCGTTCAACAGCTCCAGCGTTGGCCGATCACTCGCCTTGTAGGTGGGGGCCACCGCCTCTGGAATCATGCTGGACAGATCAAAGCCGTAGGATTCGAAGCTGACGATGGATATGTCCTTGGTGCCCTTTGGGCGGCGTTGAATGGTGCCGTCCAGCATCACCAGAATTGTCTTGTCCGCGGCTTCAATAATGCGGCCGCGCTCTGCGGTATAGGTGAAGGCGGTTTGCTGCTCCCGCTCGTCGTTCAGCAAAAGGCCTTCCAGAATGCCGTCCCCGGATCGATTGCGGATGTGGAAGGTCAACCCGTCTTCAATTTCAATGAACCGTCCGGGCTTGATGATGTTGGCCACCAGATCCACGCGCACCTTGGTGATTTCGTCGCGCATCAACGCGCGGCCCTTGGGCGCCAGATAGGTGGACAGTGCGCCAATGACCAATGCAATCACCAGCGAAAATATCATGATTGGCCGCAGCACGAGCGCGCGTGAAGCCCCGGATGCATTGATGACAATCAGCTCACTGTCCCGCGCCATGCTGTTCAGGATCAGGATCATGGCAATCACCATGGCGAAAGGCGCCACGATCACTGCCAGATATGGCACGCCCAGAAGGGTGATATAGAAAAACTGCAAAAGGGTCTGGCCCTTGGAGGTCACCAGGTCCAGCTGCCTTAGCGCTTGCGTGGACCAGACAACGCCCGTCATGGCGATCATCGTGACGAGAAACGACGCAAGGGTTCGTTTCAGGATGTAGCGTTCAATCGTCTTCATTGCACCGAGCGTAACTGGCGTTTTTCGTCATTCTTGCTTTGCGGTCCATTCCTTAACACGGATTGCGCCACATGATAGCTCTCTACCATCATTTGATGCATAAACACTCAGATTTATTGGAGTGACCTTGCAAGCATCCTCAGAACCGGCCATTGTCTGACCATAATTCACAGCGCTGCTCCACTTTATGTGGGCGCTTCCCCAAGACAATCCACCAAACACCTAAGAAAGAAGGATCTTATGGCACAGCTACCGTCCATTAGAATCAGTGGTTTGGGCAAACCCTCTGAAACCGTCGCTGTCATTTTTGCCGAAAAGGATGTCAAGCTGTCCGATCAGGCCGTTGACCTGATTGGCGGCGATGCCGGTTTCATCCAACGGGCGGCTAAACTCTCTGAATTCGAGGGCAAAAAGTCGACGTTCCTCGATGTTGTCATGCCTGAAGGCACTGCGGTTGACCGTGTCATCGTCGCAGGTCTTGGCGAGGCTGAAGAGCTGGAAGACAAGGATTGGCTCAATCTTGGCGGTGAACTTGTTGGCAAGCTCAAGGCTCTGAAGATCGAAAAGGCCGAGCTGCGCTTTGATGCCCCCAAGGCGGGCGCTGCGCAACTGGCGGCCTTCGCGCAGGGTGGCTTCCTGCGGGGCTATGTCTTCGACGCTTACAAGACCACGAAGAAGGACGAGGATGAGGCCGCTCAGGATTGGGCGTTGAATCTGACCATCCAGTGCGGTTTTGAAAAGGAAGCCGCCGAAGCATGGAAGGAAGCAGAAGCCGTGGCCGGCGGTGTTGTGCTGGCGCGCGAACTCGTCGATACCCCGCCGAACGTTCTGGGACCGGTTGAATTCGCCCAAAAGGCTGCCGATCTGGGGGCTCTGGGTGTGGAGACCGAGATTCTGGATGAAGAGCAGATGGAAAAGCTCGGCATGCGCGCGCTGCTCGGTGTCGGGCAGGGGTCACGCCGTCCGTCACGCCTTGCCATCATGAAATGGAATGGCGGCAAGGAAGGCGACACACCGCTGTCCTTCGTCGGCAAGGGCGTCGTGTTCGATTCCGGCGGCATCTCCCTGAAGCCTGGACCGGGTATGGATGAAATGAAAGGCGATATGGGTGGTGCAGCCGCCGTTATTGGCCTCATGCATGCGCTGGCTGCCCGGAAGGCACCGGTCAACGCCATCGGTGTTCTGGGTCTGGTTGAAAACATGCCGGACGGCAATGCCCAGCGTCCTGGCGATATCGTCACGTCCATGTCGGGTCAGACCATCGAGATCCTGAACACGGACGCCGAGGGCCGTCTCGTTCTGGCGGACGCCATCTGGTACACGCAGGATCGCTTCAAGCCACGCTTCATCATTGATCTGGCAACATTGACCGGTGCATGTCTGGTCGCTCTTGGCAACCACCGCGCAGGTTTGTTCTCCAACGATGATGAACTGGCCGAGCGTTTGTTCAAGGCTGGCGAGGAAACCGAAGAGAAAGTATGGCGCATGCCGTTGGGCAAGGAGTACGACAAGATGATCGATACTCCGAACGCCGATATGCGCAACACCGGCGGCAGCCGCTTTGCCGGGGCCACCACAGCTGCACAGTTCCTGAAGCGGTTTACCAATGATACTCCTTGGGTGCATCTGGATGTGGCCGGTACAGCCATGAGCTCTACCAAGAATGCCATCAGTCAGGGCTGGGCTTCCGGCTTTGGTGTGCGTTTGCTGGACAAGCTGGTCAAGGATCACTACGAAACCCGCTGATCGGGAAACGTAGTTGACCTGAGTTTCGAAACAAAATGGGCTGGCCGGATTACCGACCAGCCCATTTTGGCTTTCCGCTGCCGCGCAGTCAGACGGGCCTGACGAAAACCATCACGCGCCCGAAGGCGTCGGTCTGCTTGCCCCGTGCTGCGGTAACACGATTAGGTGCCTGTCTGCGGTCTTACGCGATTTCTTCAAAAAACGATTTGAGGTGGTGAGTTCCGGTTTGGGTTCCCACCATGTCTACGCCCATTGCAGTGAGGAAGAACGTGGCAGGTCCGTGAATGGTTGCGGGTGTGACCCACGGCAAGACCTTGATCGCCGCGCGCCGCAAGATATCTGGCAGATGCGTTATTTTTTCCGGCTTTCCAAGAACCGAAAAGGCCAGTTCGGCAAGTTCTTCATGGGTGAAGGTGTCCGGTCCGCCCACTTCAATGAGCGGACGTTTGTACTCGACTGCAGTATGGACCGCTTCAGCCAGATCTTCGCCATGAATGGGGTTCAACTTCAATGAGCCATCGCCAAAAAGCCAGACACGACCGCCGCGGGCCATTTCCAGGAAATCCCGCATATCTGAGAAAAAGCCGCAAGGCGCGATGATGGTAGACTGAATGGGCGCCGCCTGAAGACGGTCGACAAATGCCTGTTTGGCGTCAACCAGTGCTACGCCTTTCATGCGCTCTGCGCCAATCACGTGGACATAGGCAAAGTGTGGCACGCCCGCGGCAAGAGCAGCGTCGAGAAGATTTGCATTCCCTTGAAAATCGACATCTTGATAGGTGAGACCGTCTCGCTGGCGCGTAATGCCAAGACTGGATACGACGAGGTTGGCGTCGTCGAATACACCCTTTAGGGTCTCCGGTTCCGTTACCTGCGCCTCTACAAGCTCAGCGGCTCCCAGCTCAAGCCTTTCTGCCCGTGTTCTGTCGCGTACCAGCGCACGGACGTGCCACCCTTCCTTGAGATAGCGAGCGACGAGGCAACCTCCCAGATATCCCGTTGCCCCGGCAATGACGACCGTTTTCATGTGTGCCCCTTGGTTGTGCCGCGCATGGCGCTCAGGTGCTGAAGTACCGCCTCGGAAGCCATGCCGTCAAATGACAGTTTGTGATGGGGTTGTCGGCCTGAAGACTGCACCTTCTGGTTTGTGAGGCGCAAAGGCTGGAGATTTCTGTGAGGGGGATGGCGATTGGGACCCCATGCCATGGGACTGAATCCGTTAAGATGCAATGATACCAAGGTTCTTTAGTGTACAAAAGCCATTTTGGTGCCCACGAAACCCAACGGCTTGACGCATGCTCGTCCCGCGGCCAAGGACACGCTTTTGTCTTGTAACTTGTTTTGCCGGAAATTTACCTGTGGTGATAAATGCGAGGCACGCGCTCAAGGGACTCTTAAGCGCGGAACATGCGTTAAAGGCGACCGTTGCCAGTCAGCAGGTCTGATAGTCCTGACAAACGCTTTGGGTTTCGGGAAGCATCGCGCCAACAGCCGCTGTTACACCCACCAGGCCACACACCAACACAAAAAACAGGACAATACGCGATAGCATTCAGGCGCCTCTTGCACTCTCTCGCCACTATACCGGAGGGAGCTTATCGCCGCGCTCCGTGTGAATCAGCCTAAGAATATTCAGTGGTTTTCTTTAAGCACTGTTAATTGAAGACCGCATGACGAAATGTCCAGCCCCTTAGCGGTGGATCTTTTGATAATTAACGCTTTCGTCTCATTCAAAGCCGCTTGCATCTGGAAAACTTGCCGGTTTGCGGCGTATTTGTGGTGTTCTTGCCTGTTGCGGTGTTAGGACCACATAACAAAACCTGAATCGCAACTTTCGGGGACCGCACATGAGCGAAGTCTTCTTCTACCAACTCTCCCTGTTCCCACTTGAGAAGGCCTTGCCGCAGATGCTGCAAAAATGTCTGGATCGGGACTGGCCGGTTGCCATCCAGTTTGGCTCTCAGGAACGCTGTGAGGCGATTGATGCCCATCTGTGGACCTATTCGGAGGAGGCCTTCCTGCCGCACGGCACGCGCAAGGACGGTTTCGAGGAAGCTCAACCCATCTATCTGACCACTGAAGATGATAACCCCAATGAGGCCGTGGTGCGTTTTGTCGTAGACCGGGCTCCCATGCCCGACCCCGCGCACTACAAACGGGTGGTCTACATGTTCAACGGGCAGGATCCGGCGGCTTTGCAGGAAGCCCGCCAGTTATGGCTTGAGGTCAAGAAGACCGATCATGAGCTGACGTATTGGGCCCAAACTGATCGCGGCGGATGGGAGCGAAAGGCATGAGCGAGACGAAGACATCCGGATCAGATCAGCCACATGACCGGCGTACGGATCCGGATTGGTTTGACGCGATCTATCAGAACGCAGAGGGCAACCCGCAGGCGGTGCCTTGGGCGGAGCTGGCCCCCAAGTGGCCCTTGCTTGAATGGTTGAAGGCGCATCCCGGTACTGGTCAGCGCGCGTTGGATATTGGTTGTGGTCTTGGCGATAATGCCGAAGCCCTGGCAGCAGCCGGCTATCAGACAACAGCCTTTGATGTTTCGCCAAAGGCAGTCCAGTGGGCCCGCGAGCGCTTCAAGGGCAGCCCCGTCGACTATCGCGTCGAGGATCTGTTCCATCTCTCGCCGGATCTGATCGAAGCCTTTGATCTGGTTTATGAATGTTACACCATTCAGGCTCTTCACCCGGATCTGCGCCATCACACCATCGAGGCCGTGGCGTCTCTGGTGAAGCCGGGTGGCACCTTGTTGGTTCTGCCGCGCATGGCCGCTTCCGAAGAGCGAACAGGCCCGCCATGGCCGCTGCTTGACTCCGAGTTATCAGAGTTTTGCCGGCTTGGTTTGAAGTTGCACTCAAGGAAAGACTACACCGAAGATCGGCCGGATGGACGGCAAATTCCGCACAGCTTCCTCATTTACGGCAAGCCGGTTTCTGCCGGTTAGGCGACTGGAAAACGTAATGGCGTGGGTACCGAGCGGATTCAGTGCCTGAACCCCTTTAATCTCCATATGAACCCGCTGAATCAAACGGTGATTAAATCACTATAAGATATTGAAAATAATAGAAAATATCATTCTCGCCAATTCGGCGGGCTTTGGGATTCAAGTGTGAGTAGCACAAAGGGGAACCTTGTGGCCTCGGCTGTTATCGCTTTGCCATGGGATGCTCAGGATTGAACTCCAAAAGGTCCCATAGGTTGCCATAGAGGTCTTCAAAGACGGCAACAGTACCGTAATCCTGCTTCTTTGGGTCACGAATGAATTTGATGCCGAGGGATTTCATCCGCTCATAGTCGCGCCAAAAATCGTCCGTGCTGAGAAACAGGAAGACCCGGCCACCCGTTTGATTGCCGATAAAGGGCTGCTGTTCAGGCTTGGAGGCTTTTGCCAAGAGCAAAGTTGCACCCTGCGAGTTTGGCGGTGCGACCACAACCCAGCGCTTGTCCTGTTCGGGCTGATAGGTGTCTTCAATCAGCTCGAACTGCAGCTTGTTTACATAAAAGTCGATGGCTTCATCGTAGTCTTTGACCACCAATGAAATATGCATGATGTTTTGCTTCATTGTTGCCATCCACTTTCAATCATTGGTCCGACTGGCGAGCGTTACAGCGCTGGACTGAGAGGGGATCATCACCCCTCCGCGTTGGCCTGTTCATATTCATCCGACAGCAAGAGCCAGTTTTCTTCCGTTTCTGCCAACAGTTTCACGGTGTCGGCGCGTTTCTTGGCGTAGTCGGTCGCCTTGTCCGGGGCCTTGGTGTAGATTTCCGGATCCGCCAGCAGACCATCCAGCTTTTCAATGCGCTGTTGGAGCTTTTCCATGTCCTTTTCCGCTGCTGAAATCTTCTTTTTCAGCGGGGCAAGTTGGGCGCGCTTTTCCGCCGCTTCGCGGCGTCTGTCACTGGCAGAGCCTTTTTTCTCGTCCGCTTTGCTGTCGTCCTTGGCCGGGGCTGTGTCTCCTTGCAGGATGTAGCGGCGATAGTCTGCCATGTCCCCATCAAAGCTGCGCACACTGCCATCGGCCACCAACCAGAGACGATCCACACACGCTTCCACCAGATGGCGGTCGTGGCTGATCAGGATCACGGCACCTTCATAATCATTGATGGCGTGAACCAGAGCTTCGCGGCTGTCGATGTCCAGATGGTTGGTCGGCTCGTCGAGGATTACCAGATTTGGGCCGTAAAACGTCGCAAGACCAAGCAGAAGGCGCGCCTTTTCACCCCCTGAAAGGTCTTTGGCCGGCGTCAGCATCCGGTCCGTTGGCAGGCCGAACCCGTCCACGCGCGCGCGGATTTTGCTTTCCGGGGCATCGGGCATCAACTTGCGCACATGCTCGATGGGGTTTTCGTTGGGCATCAGGTCGTCCAGCTGGTGCTGCGCGAAAAACGCCGTGTTCAGCTTGGCACTCTGGACCATGTTGCCTGTTTGCAGCGGCAATCGACCGGCGAGCAGTTTGGCAAAGGTGGATTTGCCGTTACCATTGGCCCCCAGGAGCGCAATCCGGTCATCCTGATCGATGTTGAGGTTCAGGCGCGACAATACGGTCTTGTCGCCATAGCCCACAGATCCACTCTCAATCTTGATGATGGGCGGAGACAGCTGGGTATCTGGCTTGGGAATGTTGATGGGCAAACCGGAGCTTTCATCAAGCACGGAAATCGGTTGCATCTTTTCCAGCATTTTCAGGCGTGATTGCGCCTGACGGGCTTTTGTGGCCTTGTAGCGGAACCGATCCACGAAGCTTTGAATGTGCTTGCGTTGCTTTTCCTGCTTCTCAGCCATCTTCTTCTGCAAGATGATGGTTTCCCGGCGCTGCCGGTCAAAGCTGTCATAGCCGCCTCGATAGAAGGTCAGCTTGCCCTGATCCATATGCACGATGCTGTCCACGGCCTTGTTGAGTAGATCGCGGTCGTGACTGATCAGCACCACTTGATAGGGGTAGCGCGCCACATAGCTCTCCAGCCATAAGGTGCCTTCCAGATCAAGGTAGTTTGTCGGCTCGTCAAGCAGCAGAAGGTCCGGCTGGGAGAACAGAAGGGCTGCCAGCGCCACTCGCATGCGCCACCCGCCTGAAAAGTTGGCGCAAGGCTGCTGCTGTTCTTCAAAGCTGAAACCCAACCCGTGCAAGATCGCCGAGGCCCGTGCTTCGGCGCTGTGACTGTCAATGTCGGCAAGGCGGGTGTGAATCTCTGCAATGCGATGCGGGTCGGTTGCCGTCTCGGCTTCTGCCAACAGGGACGTTCGCTCGGTATCTGCTGCCAGCACCACGTCAATCAGGCTGTCCTGGGTGCCGGGTGCCTCCTGCGCCACCTGTCCAATGCGCGCCTTGCGAGGCATCTGAACATCGCCGTTTTCCGCTGAGATTTCGCCGCACAACAATTTGAACAAGGTGGACTTGCCCACACCGTTGCGCCCCACAAGGCCGGTTTTGGCCCCGGAGGGAAGGGTAACGCTGGCATTATCAATCAGGGTCCGGCCGGCAATGCGGTAGGTGAGGTTCGAAATCTGTAACATGCCGGACTGTTTGCCGCTGATAAGGCACAAAAACAAGGCCATATGTCCACGTAGGTCAGAATTTCCTGCGCCAAAGCCCATGCTGTGGCCTGTTTGCACATTGCGATGCTTGAACCTCCGGCGTTTGTGCAAGGTCCTTGGTCAGCGGTTACGCAAGACAGCGGGCCTGTAATTGCCTGTTGCCCTCCAACAGATACGGCACATGATCCGCCACGAGCTTGGTGAAGAACGGTGCGAACTCGCTGATGTTGACGGTGATATCGTGAGGGTGGTCGGATGGCGATCCGGAGGAGCCCACAATATACGCCCCATAGGCCGCGTTTTTGATCTGTGCCGCCCGAAAATAGTAGTCTCGAACCCAGCCTTGAGGAAAAATCTCAAGCAGAAGCTGCAGGTTCTGCGCAAAGTAACAATTCGCAGTGCCCATGCCGTGGGGCGCCACAATGGCTGTTGCCTTTCTGAAGGCGCTCATTTGCTGCATCACGGTCAATGCGCCGGGCACAATCTTCTTGAAACCGAACGGCTTCAGGAACTGGAACAGCGCCTCCTCGTTCAAGACACGCCGCGTTGCCGCATCTGCGCGGGAGATGTAGAGCAGGTCGCCTTCAGGCTCCACGGGAACACAGGGTATTTCGCTTGCCAGCGCCAGAACCTCATCCAGATAAACGCTTGGCCAGTGCATGTGACCGGAGGTTTGGAAACTGGACCAATAGAGTTCATCGCAGGTAATCCATCGATTTTCCTTGAAGACCATGTTTGCCTTTGGAACGCCCAAGGCCTCCAACACCTCGCAATATTCGCGGGCAGCGGCATCAACCAGAAACGTCGCTTCCTGTGCTGGAATGTTAAGGTGCTTTAATATCACCAGAATCGGCAGTACCTCACAGATCGTATGTCCAAGGTTTTCAAAAACGGGCAGCCATACGCAGGGACCAGCATAGTGCGTGGGTGCAAGGCCGCGCCTGTCGATCCTGATCTCGCCCGTCACAGACGACCTCTCATAGAGCCCCTGGTCAATACTCGCCCTGGTGCCAATCACGGACAGGGCGTTTTGAAAGTAGAGGTCGTCCGCGAACAGGGTGTTGTAGCGATAAAACCCCTCGGGTATCGGGCTTATCAAGGCCTGTCTGGCGCAGAGCGTATAGATTTCTTCCGGCTGATAGGAGCGGGTAAACAAGGCGACAGGATCTTGGTCCCCTCGATTTGCGAAGTCGCTTTGTATTCTTGAGGCGAAGGGAACGGAAAAGTGCCGGCGCTTTGGAAAGGTGTCATGCCAAAACACACTCAGGTGTGTGGAAACGTTCTCCCATCCGGTTCCAGTGTCTTTCCTGGCTGTTTTGAGGGTCTTGGCATTCAGCGGATGGTACGTCTTCACTCATGGCACCTGACAAACATCAAAAACGTCACTTGTGGGAGGAGTTTGAATTGACGTTCTGATGGGCGCCAGCCGCTGGTTGTCAGGGGCCTTTTTTCATGCGCCTGCATCAGGGAAGTGGTGGCAAGCCTCAGACCACGGTTCAGGTCAAAACAACAAGCCCCGCCGCAAGGGCAGGGCTGTGAGACGTTGGTCTGTCGGGTTTGCGACAAGCTGTCCTCAAGGTTTCAGCATGTCCTCTTCCTTGGCCATGCCAATACCGGATTCGCGCTGGAAGTAGATCATGTCCAAGGCTTCCGGCGTGCGCCCCAACTGAGTGAGCATGCCATGAACCTGCCCACGGTGATGGGTCTGGTGATTGAAGAAGTGGAACAGCGCAGCACCCAGCGGCTGCTGCATCACCAGCGGTTTGCGCACGGTGCGATAGATCAGCGTCCGCAACAAGTCACGTTCGTGCATCTGGTTGATCACCGAAATGATGCGCTTGTCTTGAAGTTTGCGCTTTTCCGAAAGCTCCGCAAAGCTGCCCGTCAGCGTGTCGTCCAGACTGTCATAGGCTTCCCCTTCGCCGGTAAAGCGATAGAGCCAGAGGCGGTCCGCCACCAGTTGGTGGTCCAAGGTCCCATGGATCGATTGGAAATAGACACCGAGATCGCGGTGGTAATCGTCCTCGGCCAGTTGGGCACATTCATTCAGGAGAATATTGTTCGCCCACTGGTTATAGGCGGCGAACATGACAAAGGCAGCTTTCATTCTGCGGATCCTTTCATGTGCGTATTTCCTAAAATAATCACCGGAATTAGCGGTCGGCGAATTGACCGGAATCAAATCCGGACGCGCTATCCGCCTTCGCACTATAAAAATTTAAAGCATGACGCCTATCTTGGCGCGAATACTTAAGATATCGCTGCCGTAGCGTTTCAAGCAATTTTTCGTAAAACCCGCAGCCTTTCTATGGACGAGGCCGCCGCCGGCCCTTGCAAAAACACGTAGAGTATCGCTATATCGCGCCGGAACTCATTTGAACCAACAGGTTTCACCCTGCCTTTGGCGGGCCGTCGGGGAGCGGCGGTTGCGCAAGGGGCAAACAAGTGACCACAGGGAACTGACAGGCAGGACATAATGGCCATCGAACGTACTTTTTCCATGATCAAACCGGATGCAACCAAGCGCAATCTGACCGGCGCCATCACCGCCAAGCTTGAAGAAGCTGGTTTGCGCGTTGTTGCATCCAAGCGCGTATGGATGACCCTGAAGCAGGCTGAAGGCTTCTATGCCGTTCACAAGGAACGTCCGTTCTTTGGCGAACTGACCGAGTTCATGTCCTCTGGCCCAACCATCGTGCAGGTTCTGGAAGGCGAAAATGCCATTGCCAAGAACCGCGAAGTCATGGGCGCAACCAACCCGGCCGAAGCTGCGGAAGGTACCATCCGCAAGGAATTTGCACTGTCGCTGGGCGAAAACTCCGTACACGGTTCCGATGCTCCGGAAACAGCTGCGCAGGAAATTTCCTACTGGTTCTCCGAGACCGAAATCGTGGGCTGATCAGCTTTCGTAACGACGGAACACCATTCGAAGGGAGCTGGCGTCACCGCTGGCTCCTTTTCTTTTTTATGGCAGGTATTGGTCTGCGTACCCGTGGCTTTTTCGTTGTAACTGGTGGCCGCTGTTATTACTGTGAGCTGCCGCACCGGGAGCATTTGAGCACAAAGCAGGGGTTCATGAACAAGACCGTAAAGCCGCCGCGGAAATTCTCCGCTTGCCCTCATGATTGTCCGTCCACCTGTGCTGTAGAGGTGGAGTTGAGCCCTGAAGGGCGGGTCAAGCGCCTGTTTGGCGCCAAGGACAATACGTATACGGCGGGTGTCATCTGCGCCAAGGTGGCCCGGTACGCGGAGCGTATTCACCACCCGGACCGGCTGCTGCATCCTATGCGCCGCACGGGACCGAAGGGCAGTGGCCAGTTTGCCCGTATCTCTTGGGAGGAGGCGCTCGACGAAATCACCCAGCGGTTCAAGGCTGCCGAAGCCGCAAATGGGTCCTTGGCCGTTTGGCCCTATTATTATGCCGGAACCATGGGGTTGGTACAGCGCGACAGCATCAATCGCCTGCGCAACGCCAAGGGCTATTCCGGCATGTACGGCACCTTCTGCACCAATATGGCCTGGACTGGCTACATTGCAGGCACAGGCAGCCTCACAGGCCCGGATCCTCGCGAGATCGCCCTTTCGGATTTTGTCGTTATCTGGGGCACCAACGCCGTTGCCACCCAAGTCAACGTGATGACCCATGCGATCAAGGCGCGCAAGACACGCGGGGCCAAGATCGCCGTCGTGGATGTCTACCGCACCGAAACCATGAAACAGGCGGATATCGGCCTTGTCATCAAGCCCGGTACGGACGCTGCACTGGCCTGTGCCGTGATGCACATTCTGTTTCGCGATGGTTATGCAGATCGGGCCTATATGGCCCGCTATGCGGATGTGCCTGAGGAACTTGAAGACCATCTGAAAACCAGGGGGCCAGAATGGGCTGCTGCCATTACTGGTCTGAGTGTGGAGGAAATCGAAACCTTCGCGCATCACATCGGCACCACCCAGCGCACCTTTTTCCGGCTTGGATATGGCTTTACCCGTTCAAGAAATGGCGTTGTCTCCATGCATGCGGCCAGTTGCATAGCGGTGGTGGGCGGTCACTATCAGTATGAAGGCGGCGGCGCCTTTCACAATAACGGCGGCATCTTCAAGCTGGACACAAGCATGGTGCAGGGCGAGGCACTGCACGACAGTCAGATCCGCAAGCTCGACATGTCACAGGTAGGACGCATTCTCACCGGCGATGCCGAGGCGTTGATGGGCGGTCCGCCCGTGACTGCCATGTTAATCCAGAATACCAATCCCATGTCGGTGGCGCCCGAACAGGAGCTGGTCAAAAAGGGATTTGCGCGTGAGGACCTGTTTACCGTGGTGCACGAACAGTTCATGACGGAAACGGCGGAGATGGCTGATATCGTGCTTCCAGCGACCCAGTTTCTCGAACATGACGACATCTACAAGGCGGGCGGCCAGCAAAGCATTCTGTTTGGTCCCAAGATCATAGAGGCGCCGGGGGAGGCCCGAGAAAACCTTTATGTCGTCAATGAGCTGATTGCCCGGCTGGGTGGCGCGCCCTTGGATTCTCATGAGTGGAGCGCACGCGAACATGTTGACTGGATGTTGCAAGCCTCCGGGTATGGTGGGCTTGAGCGTCTGGAGCGCGAGCGCTGGATCGATTGCCAGCCCGGGTTCGAAGAAAGCCACTACCTGAACGGGTTCGGTTATCCTGATGGCAGGTTCCGCTTCAAACCCGATTGGCTGAAAGTCCCTGCACCCAATGCCGGTCCGATGGGGCCTTGGCAGGATCTACCTGCTTTGCCCGATTACTGGGAAACACCGGAACACCCCAGCGCAGAAGAACCGTTCCGGCTCGTTACGGCGCCGGCCCGTTCGTTCTTGAACTCCAGCTTCAACGAAACCGAGTCCTCATTGAAAAAGGAAGGCAAGCCCGTAGCCATGCTGCATGCAGATGATGCGCAGCAGCTCGGCATTGCACAAGGGGATCTGATCGCACTTCAGAACACCCGCGGGGAGGTGCATTTGCACGCCGCCATTGGCGAGCATGTGCGTCAAGGCACCGTGGTGTCCGAAGGGCTTTGGCCGAACAAGTGCTTCGTCAATGGCAATGGCATCAACACGTTGACAGGAGCGGATCAGGTTGCCCCGTTTGGCGGAGCCGCGTTCCACGATACCCGCGTTGCGATCAGGAAACTTTCGAACTAGCAGTGCGCTGGGCTCGGGGGCGCAAAGCCAGGGCGTCCAAACCCGGCCCTTGGTGGTGGTCAGTTGTCACGCCGTGATCCTACCGATTGAAGCAGGGATTGATGCTCGCCTATGATTTGTAGTGGCGGTGGTGTTCCACGGGGAGAGGAGGCCACACGCCACACATCATACCTTGGGGCGCGGGAGGTCATGTGCTGCAGGACGATATCAGCGACATACGGACGCGTATCACGTGCACTCTCATTGAGTTTCTCGAATCTGTAAATGTCGACAAACCCACCAACGGCGCGGTGATCTACCGTGGCCAATCCCGTTCCGGCAATCTCTTGCCGTCAATTGCCCGCCACATGCCCAACTGGAACAGCACGCGCATTGAACAACAGATGATTTCCAAGCTGCGAGAAGTGGGAGCGCCCCATATCTCCGCCAAAGAAAGTGACTGGGAAGTCCTGGTGAAGGCCCAGCATTATGGTCTCAAGACGCGCCTTCTGGACTGGACGTCGAATCCGCTGGCTGCGCTTTGGTTCGCATGCAACAGCGTGCTGTCTCACAATCGCGCCTACACCTATGTCTATATGCTTGATACACGCAATTTGGACATGCAGCCGGACTTGGCGTTGGGGCCGTGGGATCAGGAGAAAACACGGGTATACCGTCCGGTGCGCAACAATCCGCGCATCATCGCGCAGAATGGGTACTTTACCGTCCACCAGTTCTCGGATGCGTATGGGCGGTTCCTGTCCCTTGATCACAGTCCGGAGGTTGGGGCCAACGTTACGGAGTTCAAGGTACCGCGTGAGTGCGTGCGGGCCATCATGGCCTCCTTGAGCTACCTTGGCATTGGGGCGGCCAGCCTCTACCCGGACCTGCAAGGGGTGTGCAACGCCATCAATCAGCAGTTCTTGTATGATCTGGATCTTGAGTGAATTAAATTCAACAGTTACAGGTCGCGCGGGGAGGCGGAGAGCGCTTGCAGGGCAGCCTGTTGCTCTCTGGAACGGAAGGTGTCTCTCTACAAGACGGCGGTGCGCTGGGCCGTGGATTTGAACGCATGAAATGACAGTTTCGCGCAAACGAACGCACGAATGAACGCATCCAACGACACAAAAACGAAATAGGGGACAGGCCGCGTCAGCTCAGGAGATACCCAACTCAAGGTCAAAGATATCCCCTGACGCAAAAGGGGATTACACCGTGGGTGCAATCAGGTCGTCATCCAGATCATCGCTGCCGATAATGGTTACCCGTTGGCCTTCAATGCGTGTCCGGTCTGCAGCCACCAGTGCCAGAGCCTCTGGGTATATCTGGTGTTCAACGTCAAGAACGCGTGCACCGAGGGTCTCCGGTGTGTCTTCGTCCAGTACAGGGACAGCACCTTGCATGATGATTGGCCCGGCGTCCATGTCACTGGTTACGAAGTGCACGGTGGCACCATGCAGCTTGACACCCGCCTCTAGCGCTCGTTCATGAGTGTTCAACCCCGGAAAACTGGGCAGCAAGGCGGGGTGGATGTTGATCATGCGACCTGCCCATTCCTCGGTGAAACCGCGCGTAAGAAGGCGCATGAAACCCGCCAGCACCACCAGATCGACCTTGTGTTGCTTCAACTTGGTGCTGAGCGCGGTGTCAAACGCCTCGCGATCCTTGCCAAAGGTCTTGTGATCCAGTGTAAATGTCTCAAGGCCTGCTTGAGAGGCCTTTTCCAGTCCCGGTGCATCTGGGCGGTTCGATCCCACGACCACGACTTCGGCCGGGTAACCGTCCTGGGTGGCGGCCTCAATCAAAGACACCATGTTGCTACCGCGCCCGGAAATCAGGATGGCGACGCGCTTCTTCGTTTGTTCCGTCATTCTTAAAGACCCAAAGTCCCTGTAAATTCAACGGCATACGCGCCGCGCTTCACCATTTCTCCGAGGCGGAAAACGCGCTCGCCAGCCTGAGTAAGACAGGTACTGACGGCGTCTGCTTCGTCCGCGGAAACAACCACAACCATGCCAACGCCGCAATTGAATGTACGCAGCAACTCGGCTTCCTCGATCTGACCGGTTTCAGCCAGCCATTTGAATACGGAAGGAGCCTTGATCGCCGTCAGGTCAATGCGCGCGCTCAAGGTGTCCGGAAGCACACGCGGTAGGTTTTCCGGCAGCCCGCCGCCTGTAATGTGGGCCAACGCCTTCACGCCGTTTGTGGTGCGTATGGCCTCCAGCAAGGGTTTGACGTAGATGCGTGTAGGCGCCATCAAGGCACGGCCCAAGGTGGTCTCGGCGTCAAACGGTGCAGCGTCGGTCCACTCTAGGCCTGAACGCTCGACAATCTTGCGCACCAGCGAGTAGCCGTTGGAGTGCACGCCATTGGAGGCGAGACCAAGCACCACATCCCCCTCGGCCAGATCGGCCCGCGGCAAAAGAGTGCCCCGTTCCGCAGCCCCGACGGCAAATCCGGCCAGATCATAGTCATCCTTGGCGTACATACCCGGCATTTCTGCGGTTTCGCCGCCAATCAGCGCGCAGCCAGCCTGTTTGCAGCCTTCTGCGATACCAGCCACCACGTCTGTGGCGCGGTCCACATCCAGCGATCCGCAGGCAAAATAATCGAGAAAAAACAGGGGTTCTGCGCCCTGAACAATCAGATCGTTGACGCACATGGCGACAAGATCGATACCAACCGTGTCGTGGGTGTCCGTATCGATGGCGATCTTCAGTTTCGTTCCCACGCCATCATTTGCCGCGACCAGTACCGGGTCCTTGAACCCTGCGCCCTTAAGGTCGAAAAGGCCGCCGAACCCGCCAATGTCGCTGTCAGCGCCGGGACGCCGTGTGGCCTTCACCAGAGGGCTGATCCGTTTGACAAGCGCGTTGCCTGCATCAATGTCCACACCTGCCTGAGCATAGGTGAGGGGAGAACCGCCATTCTGGCTCATGTTTCAGCTCCATATTCTAAGAGAGGCCACAGGCCACACGCCTTGTTGAATGTGCGCGCATAGAACCCAAAAACAGGGGCGAATGCAAGGGACAGGCCGCCAAATCCCATGGAGTTCGTCCCCAACGTGGCCCCGGGGTGGTCAATCGGCGCAACGCGGCGCCCTCGAGGCGGGGAAATCAAGCATGCCCATTTGGGTTTATGCCCGTTTAGGGATAATCTGCCTTGGAACTGGTGAAAGCCTTGACCCTCCATTGGCGGGGTGCTTAACACAGCAGGGAACGCAATTGGTAATTCGCGTTTAAAGTGTAGCGGGAGGGTGTTGAAGAAATGACTTTGCGTCAACAAGTGTGGTTCTGGGTCGCCACCTTCATTGGGCTTGTGCTGTTTCTCCTCGTTTTCAGCAGCATCCTTCTCCCGTTTGTAGCCGGCATGGCATTGGCCTACCTTCTTGATCCAGTTGCAGATTTTTTTGAAAGGCACGGCTTCGGCCGTCTATTGGCCACGCTGATTATCCTCGTTCTGTTTGTGGTCGTATTCATTTCGGTTCTACTGATCATCGGTCCTCTCGTCGGCAGCCAGATTGCTGGTTTTCTGGAAGAATTGCCCCGTATTGTGACCGGGCTGGAAGCTCTCATCACCGATCACATCGGGCCCTGGTTGCACGACAAGGGGTTGATCTCGCAGGCGCAGGTGCAGTCCTCCCTGGGGGATATAATGGGCAAGGCGGCCAGTTGGTTGGCGACGGTCCTGCAATCGGTGTGGAGCGGCGGACAAGCTTTGTTGTCCATCATTTCGCTTTTGGTGGTCACCCCGGTGGTTGCTTTTTATCTCCTTCTGGACTGGGACGACATGATTGCCCGCATTGATAGTTGGTTACCCCGTGCGCACCAACAGACCATCCGTGAATTATGCGGACAAATGGATGCGGCCGTTGCAGGTTTCGTGCGTGGTCAGGTACTTGTGTGTCTTATATTGGGAACATTCTATGCGGTGGGGCTGTTGCTGGTCGGACTGAAGTTCGGCCTGCTGATCGGGCTCACGGCGGGATTGGTGAGCTTTATCCCCTATGTCGGCGCTCTGGCGGGCTTTCTGATGTCAATCGGTGTCGCCTTGTTCCAGTTCTGGCCAGACCCGCTGATGATCGGAGCCGTCCTTCTGGTTTTCGCCACGGGCCAGTTTCTGGAGGGGAATATCCTGCAGCCCAAGCTTGTTGGCCATTCGGTGGGACTGCATCCCGTATGGCTGATGTTCGCCTTGTTCGCGTTCGGAAGCTTGATGGGGTTTGTCGGGATGCTTATTGCCATACCTGCCGCAGCCGCAGTTGGTGTGTTGGCGCGATTTGGACTTAGACAGTATTTGTCTAGTCCATTTTACGCTGCGGCACCGAAAGCTACAAATAAGTTGGAAGAATTGGAATGAACGGAACGATCACACCACAGCAATTGCCGTTGGTTTTGCCTCATGAGGAGGCATTGGGTATTGATGATTATTTGGTGAGTTCGTCCAATCAGGTCGCATTCAACCTAGTTAATAGTTGGCCGGAATGGCCTTCCCCTGTAGTTCTTCTTGCAGGCCCCATTGGGTCGGGCAAGACCCACCTGGCCAATGTGTGGGTCGAAATGAGCGGCGCCCATATCGTGCGAGCCGTTGATCTGCATCGGTTCGATATCAACACCCTGGCCGAAAGCGGCCCCGTGGTGGTGGAGGATATTCACGTCGGTTTTGACGAGCGCAGCTTGTTCCACTTGTTCAATGCGGTGCGCCTTCACGGCAGCACAATGCTGATCACAACCCGGAGTTGGCCGCAGTCGATGAACCTGCAACTCCCTGATCTTGCTTCCCGTTTCCGGGCCTGTACCCCCGTGGAGATCGAGGAGCCGGACGACATGCTGTTGCGCATGGTATTGACCAAGCTGTTCGCCGACCGACAGATTGCCATTGACGCCAACGTGGTGGATTTTCTTGTGGTGCGGATCGAGCGCTCCTTGAATACGGCAGCGCAGATGGTTGATCGGCTCGATCGACTGGCGCTGGCCAGCGGGCGCAAGATCACACGGGTCATGGCTTCGCGCATGCTGGAAAGTTTAGATGAATAAGTAGAGTTTTTGCCCGCACTGACAAATAGTTGTAACTATTTGGGTTGATTGAGGTCTTAACAGAAATTCCCTCCGGAGGTGCCAGAAATGAGTGAAGCAACGGAATTGAGCGCGCAGCCTATGACGACGCGCGAACAGGAGTTCGTCAATCTGGACGATGGTGCGGAGTTGATGCGTTCTCCAGAGCGCTTCGTCAACCGTGAGTTGTCGTGGTTGCAGTTCAACCGGCGGGTTCTGGAAGAGTCCATGAACCCCAGCCATCCGCTGCTGGAACGCCTTCGGTTCTTGTCTATCTCCGCAAACAATCTCGATGAGTTCTTCATGGTGCGCGTTGCGGGTTTGCGCGGCCAGCAGATCGCGGGGGTAACCAAGCGGTCGGATGATGGCCTGACCCCCAGCGAGCAACTGGAGAAGATCTCAGAGGCAACCGATCGCCTGCAAAGCGACCAGCAATCCCGATTCCGCCAGTTGCGCACCGAGCTGGCAGAAGAGGGGATTTTCATCATCGATGGCGAGGATTTGAGCTCTGATGAACGTGTTTGGTTGGAGGATTACTTTCTGGCTCACATCTTTCCGGTGTTGACGCCTCTGGCACTTGATCCTGCCCATCCATTCCCGTTCATTCCAAACCTTGGTTTCTCTCTGGTACTGGATCTGAAACCCGTGAAGGGCGGGGCCGGCATGACTGCGCTGTTGCGCATGCCGGGTCAGATCGGCCGCTTTGTCATGCTGCCGGAAACCAGCTTGGATAACGGTACCCAGGTCACCCGGTTCATCCCGGTCGAGACGATCATAAGCTTGTTCATACAGCAGCTTTTCCCCGGGTATGAAGTGCGCGGCAAAGGCGCGTTTCGCGTGATCCGCGACTCGGATCTGGAAATCGAAGAAGAAGCCGAAGACCTCGTGCGCCTGTTTGAAAGCGCCCTGAAGCGCCGCCGGTTGGGATCTGTCATTCGTCTGGAAATCGAGGAAGGCACGCCTGCAAACCTGATGCGTTTCGTGGCCGACGAACTCAATATCGTTGGTACGGAAGTGTTCAAGGTCAATGGAATGCTGGCTCTCAACGAGCTTTCTCAACTGATTGACATCAAGCGCGATGATCTCAAGTTCCCGAAGTACACGGCACGTTTCCCGGAACGTATTCGCGAACATGGAGGCGACTGCTTTGCTGCGATCCAGCAAAAGGACATTCTCGTCCACCACCCTTATGAGAGCTTCGATGTGGTGGTGCAGTATCTGCGTCAGGCCGCTCAGGATCCGGACGTTCTGGCCGTAAAACAAACACTCTATCGTACCTCCAACAACTCACCCATCGTCAAGGCGCTGATAGAGGCCGCCGAGGCCGGCAAGTCGGTAACGGCTCTGGTGGAGTTGAAAGCGCGGTTTGACGAAGAAGCAAACATTCGCTGGGCGCGAGATCTGGAGCGGGCGGGTGTGCAGGTTGTCTTCGGTTTTCTGGAACTGAAGACACATGCCAAGCTGTCCATGGTAGTGCGCCGCGAGCATGGTGGGCTTCGCACCTATTGCCACATCGGTACCGGCAATTATCACCCGATCACGGCTCGAATCTACACGGACCTGTCGTGGTTTACCGCAGATCCTGAAATCGCGCGGGATACTGCCAAGATTTTCAATTTCATCACAGGCTATGCAGAGCCGGGCGCGCTCGAGAGAATAGAAATCTCTCCAATGACCCTTCGCCAGCGGATCATTGACCGGATTGAAGCGGAGATTGAACATGCCCGCGCAGGTCGTCCGGCGCAGGTGTGGATGAAAATGAACTCGCTGGTCGATCCAGGCATTATCGATTGTCTGTACCGAGCTAGCCAGGCCGGGGTTCAGATAGATTTGATCGTGCGCGGAATTTGCTGCCTGCGTCCGGAGATTCCGGGGCTTTCAGACAATATCCGGGTAAAATCAATTGTTGGGCGTTTTCTTGAACATAGCCGAATTTTCTGTTTCGGAAACGGTCATGGGCTTCCATCTCGCGAAGCACATGTGTATATCGGCTCAGCGGACCTTATGCCGAGAAACCTTGATCGCCGCGTTGAAACGTTGGCGCCGGTGGTCAACCCGACTGTGCACGAACAGATTCTGGATCAGATTATGGTCGCCAACCTTGAAGATAACCAGCAAAGCTGGCGCTTGCTTCCAGACGGCAGTCATGAGCGTATCATCGCTGCGCCTGATGAAGATCCGTTCAATGCACACATGTACTTCATGACGAATCCGTCACTGTCTGGACGTGGCTCATCACTCAAGGGTGATAGCCCGAAACTGTTTGTGGAGCGCCCGAAAAGTGCCTGAAGGTTTAGAGGGTGAGTGTATTCGGGGCCGATTTACAGAAAACGGCCCCGTTGCCATCATTGATATCGGATCCAATTCTATCCGACTGGTTGTTTATGAGCGACTGTCACGCAGCCCCACGTCGCTCTTTAATGAAAAAATGCTGGCCGGACTCGGCCGGGGGCTGGGTGAGACGGGGCGATTGGCTGATGATCGGGTCGATGCGGCCCTGAAAGCCATTCGGCGCTATCGCCGCGTCTGCGACCACGTGGGTGTGCAGCAGCTTCATATTCTGGCCACTGCGGCGGCACGAGAAGCTGAAAACGGCCCCGATTTCATTCAAAAGGTCGAAGAAATCTGCCAGACGCCAGTGAAGATACTGTCTGGCAAGGACGAGGCCTACTACTCCGCAAAAGGCGTGGTTTCCGGCTTCTATTATGCTGACGGAATGGTCGGCGATCTTGGGGGAGGCAGCCTGGAACTGGTCAATCTGAACCAAGGCGAGATTGGGGAGGGGCGCACGTTCCCCCTTGGCGGCATCCGGCTTCAGGAAACCTCCAAGAAAAACGTTGCAAAGGCAGCCAAGATAGCCGCTGGCGAACTGGAAAAAGCAGAATGGCTCAAGGAAGGGAAAGACCGCACCTTCTTTGCAATTGGCGGCACATGGCGCTCTCTCGGACGCCTGCACCTCTTCCGAGAAGGATATCCGCTCCACGTAATGCACGACTACGAGATCCCCGCAGACGAGGCAATGGCTTTCTGCGAGCGCGTCATGCGCGATGAGGAGGTCTCTATGCGCGGTATCCAGTTCATCTCCAAAGCTCGTCGCGCATTGTTGCCTTACGGGGCAGCGGTCATGCGGCATGTCCTGCAGCAAAGCCGTGTTGACAAGGTTGTGTTCTCCGCTCTCGGCGTGCGCGAAGGTTTGCTTTATGAGTTGCTGGATGAAGCAGAGCGGGAGAAGGATCCGCTGATCGAAGCATCGCGTGAACTGGGTGTGCTTCGTGCCAGATCCCCGCAATATGGCGCGGAACTGGTTACATGGACCGACCGCATCATGAAGCTGGGGCAGGTGGACGAAACCGCCTACGAGCGCAGACTGCGCGTTGCCGCCTGCCATCTTTCGGACATCGGCTGGCGCGCCCATCCCGATTATCGAGGCGAACAGTCGCTCAACATCATCTCCAACGCGGGCTTTGTTGGCATTGATCATCCTGGCCGGGCCTATCTGGCCTTGTCTGTTTTCTATCGCCATGAAGGGTTGGTCGACGATGCCGTGTCCCCGCAACTGCGTGAGTTGTGTGATGAACGTCTGCTACAGCGCGCCAAGATACTCGGAGCCGCATTGAGGGTCGCCTCTTTGCTAAGCGCCTCGATTGCTGGTGTTCTCTCGGAACTGAGGGTCAATCTCGCAGATGGCCAGCTGACATTGGAATTGCCCGAGGGCTATTGGGACTTTGACGGTGAGCGGTTGCGCAAGCGTATGAATCAGCTGTCGCGACTTCTGGAGCTCGAGTCCCAAATCGTCCAGGCAGCAGCGTAAATTGAAACGCTTTACGGCTTATAAAAATGGCCCCGCCAATCGGCTGGGGCCATTTTTTATCAGGCATCGGAATTTGCCTTGGTATCCGTTTGTTTTGTCCGCGGTGGACGCGTGCGCCGGTTGCTGCTTTTTCGACTGGTGACAATCCGCTCGACGGGTTCACCTTGTTCGCAAAGGGTTACCTGGCGGCCATTGAATGCCAAGGCGACTTCTCCGCGCTTCAAGCGCAAGGCAGGCTCGCCAAACAGCTCTCTGCGCCATCCCTTCAAAGCGGCAACCTCGGCCTCGTCGTCTGCGGCAATCTTTTCAAGGTCTTCCACTGTCGCAATGATCTTTGGTGCGACACCGGAGTTCTCGCTTGTCATTTTCAGGAGAACCTTGAGAAGATCGACTGCAGCACCGGATCCATCGGGCGCAGGCCGTCCTTTGGGCAGCGACGGCAGATCATCCTCTGGAACATCCATGGCGCGTTTGACTGCTTGCAGGATGCCATCGGCATGCCGTGAGCGTTCAAATCCTTTGGGGATGGTCCGCAACTGGCCTAGTGCAGCTGCTGTGGTTGGATGCTGCACCGATATCTCGTAGATCGCATCATCCTTCAAAACGCGGCTTCGCGGAATATCGCGTCCTTGCGCTTCAGCCTCTCGCCATGCAGCCAGTTCCTTGAGAATGGCAAGATCTCGCGGCTTCTTGATGCGAAGCTTCAAGCGTTGCCAGGCTTTGGCGGGATCTGATCGATAGGTTTCTTCGGAGGTGAGGGTTTTCATCTCATCTTCGACCCAATGGGCGCGACCCTGTTCATCAAGGCGTTTGATGAGATAGCGATACACATTACGCAGGTGAGTGACGTCGGCCAGAGCGTAGGCAAGCTGTTTTTCGGTCAATGGCCGACGCGACCAGTCGGTAAAACGCGATGACTTGTCGATGCTTGTGCCGGTGACCTTTTGTACCAGCTGGTCATAAGAAACCGAATCGCCGAAGCCGCACACCATGGCAGCAACCTGGCTATCAAAGACCGGGCTGGGTACAAACCCACCCAGATGATAGATGATTTCGATATCCTGCCGGGCTGCGTGAAAAACCTTGGTCACAGCTTCGTTGCGCATCAGATCGAAGAACGGCGTCAGATCCAGTCCGTCTGCGAGAGCATCAACGATGACCGCGTCGTCGGGGCTGGCCATTTGAATGACGCAGAGCTTTGGCCAAAACGTTGTTTCCCGAAGAAACTCGGTATCGATCGTAATGTAGTCTGATTGTTCGAGTAGGGCGCAGGCCCGCGCCAACTCGTCGGTTGTGGTGATCATCTTCATGGTTTGCGAGCTATACCTCACCATCGCGTTTTTGTCGCGATGAAATTTGAGGGAAAAAGGTAGCAACGCGCATACCTCAATATTATTGACAGGAAGTTGCGAAACGCCCGGTTGGGGCCTCCGCGAAACTTCGTAATCTGGGAAATAATTGGCGTATGGACGTGTGTTTTGCTTGCGTCCCTTGACTTTGTCGCTATGACATGGCTTGTCCACCCGACGACCTGCTATGGCAGGACCTATCAGATCATTTTTCGAGATTTCTAAGAGTATCACTGAGGACGCTATGCATCGCTATCGAAGCCATACCTGCGGAGAACTGCGGGATACCCATGTCGGTGAAACGGTTCGCCTTTCCGGTTGGGTTCATCGCGTTCGCGATCACGGCGGCTTGTTGTTCATCGACCTGCGTGACAATTACGGTATGACGCAGTGTGTGGTCGACCCGGACTCCGATGCCTTCAAGCTTGCTGAAACTGTTCGCGCGGAATGGTGCCTCCGGATCGACGGCGAGGTAAAGCGTCGGTCCGACGAAACCGTGAACGACTCTCTGGACACGGGCCAGATCGAAGTCTTCATTCGCGGGATTGAGGTTCTGGGATCTTCTCTGGAGCTGCCACTGCCTGTTTTTGGCGAGCCGGAATACCCGGAAGATATCCGCCTGAAATATCGCTTCCTGGATCTGCGCCGTGAAACCCTTCACGCCAACCTCTTGAAGCGCACGCAGATCATCAACTCCATGCGTCGTCGCATGAACGAGGCAGAATTCAACGAATTCCAAACGCCGATCCTGACTGCCTCTTCGCCAGAAGGCGCTCGTGACTTCCTTGTGCCGTCACGCATTCATCCAGGCAAGTTCTATGCACTGCCGCAGGCTCCGCAGCAGTTCAAGCAATTGCTGATGATGTCCGGCTTTGATCGGTACTTCCAGATTGCACCATGTTTCCGTGATGAAGATCCGCGCGCTGACCGCCTGCCGGGCGAGTTCTACCAGCTCGACGTGGAGATGAGCTTCGTCACGCAAGAAGACGTGCTGACGACCATGGAACCGATCATCCGAGGTGTGTTCGAGGAATTTGCCGACGGCAAGGTCGTTACGCAGGAATTCCCGCGCATTCCTTACAATGAGGCTATTCGCAAATACGGCTCTGACAAGCCGGACCTGCGTAACCCGATTGAAATGCAGGAAGTGACCGAACACTTTGCCGGTTCCGGTTTCAAGGTGTTTGCTCGCATGATCGAGAGCGATCCGAAGGTTCAGGTTTGGGCGATCCCGGCACCAAAGGGCGGCTCCCGTGCGTTCTGCGATCGCATGAACGCTTGGGCGCAGAGTGAAGGTCAGCCGGGACTGGGCTACATCTTCTTCCGCAAGGAAGGCGATACGCTGGAAGGCGCAGGCCCGATTGCCAAAAACATTGGTCCTGAGCGTACAGAAGCGGTTCGTACGCAGTTGGGTCTTGATGAGGGCGATGCTGTCTTCTTTGCCGCAGGCGATCCGAAGAAATTTGCAGATTTTGCAGGCAAGGCCCGCACGCGCGTTGGCGAGGAACTGGAACTGATCGATGAAGATCGGTTCGCCCTGTGCTGGATTGTCGACTTCCCAATGTATGAGTGGGATGAAGACAACAAGAAGGTCGACTTCTCTCACAACCCGTTCTCCATGCCTGCAGGCGGTCTGGAAGGCCTCAACTCCACCGATCCGCTCGAGTTGAAGGCTTATCAGTACGACGTGGTCTGCAACGGTTTTGAGATCGGCTCGGGCGCCATCCGTAACCACCAGGTTGAGGTCATGAAAAAGGCCTTTGAAATTGCTGGTTATGACGAGAGCCTGCTTGAGGAAAAGTTCGGCGGCATGTACCGCGCATTCCAGTATGGTGCACCACCACACGGTGGCATGGCCGCCGGTATCGATCGCATCATCATGCTGCTGGTCGGCGCCAAGAACCTGCGTGAGGTTACATTGTTCCCAATGAACCAACAGGCGCAGGATCTCTTGATGGGTGCGCCGAGCGAGGTATTCCCGGCGCAGCTGCGTGACTTGCACATTCGCCTCAACCTGCCTGAAGCCTGAGAGCTTGGCGAATGAGGCGCGGTAAAACGCGATGAAAATTTGGGGGGCGGCCTTGTGAACAGGTCGCCCTTTTTGCCATAAGACGCGAGGTTTTTCTCGCGTTTTGAAAAGAGGACTTCAGGTGTTCAAAGCCCTAGGTAGCAAATTGTTTGCCGATGCTGACGGTGCGCCCGCGTTGATACGGCGCTTGATGCGGGAAAACTTTCGTGATTATCGCGGCCGGTATGCGCTCGCCTTTCTGTTCATGGCAGTGGCCGCTGCAGCCGGAGCGGGCAGCGCGGCGATCATGAAGAATGTCATCAACGAAGTCTTTATCAACCGTGATGCGCAGATGGTCTATATCATCTCCGCAGTCGTGATCGGGATCTTCACGGTGCGAGGCGCGGCAACCTATGGCCAGCAGGTGATCCTGAGCCGCATTGGCAACTCGATCATCGCCAAATTGCAACGCCAGATGTACGACAAGGTCAATCGTCTCGGCATGCGGTTCTTCGACCACACGTCGTTTGGTGAGATGGCCAACAGGTTCTCCCACAATACCAATGCGGCCCGTCAGGTCATGGATATGGTCATTCTGGCTGCCGGACGTGATGTCATGTCCGTTATTGGTCTCGTGGCGGTGATGATTTATCAGAATCCGCTGCTCAGTCTTATCTCCTTGACGATCATGCCACCGGCAGTATGGGCGGTTGCGCATCTCGTGCGTCGGGTGCGCAAAATTGCCAAGTCCCAGTTTGTCTCTCAGTCCAAGATCTTGTCGTTGGTGAAGGAAACGGCGATTGGCATTCGTGTCGTGAAATCCTTCAATTATGAAGGCGAAATGCAGCGCAGTATGGATCATGCCGTCGCAGATGTGGAACGTCAGGCCAACAAGATTGCCATTTTGACTGCCAGAACCTCTCCTTTGATGGAAACGCTCGGTGGCTTTGCCATCGCCATGATCATTCTTTATGGCGGCTACAGCGTGATTCATCTGGGTCAGGATCCTGGTGCATTTTTCTCCTTCATTACGGCGCTGCTTCTGGCTTATGACCCCATGAAACGGCTTGCTCGCCTTCAGGTGAACCTGAATACGCAGCTCGTTGGCGTGCGGTTGCTCTATGAAATCCTCGACATGGAGGACGGCCACCCAAATGATGACGCCAAGCCTGTGCTGAAGGTTCAAGGCGGCGAAGTCCGGCTTGAGAACATTACATTCAAGTACGATGAAGCTCCGGCACTCAATGGCATGACTCTCACCGCCAAGGCAGGTGAGGTAACTGCGTTGGTAGGAAGCTCGGGCGCGGGCAAGTCGACCGTTTTCGCCCTGATCGAGCGGTTCTACGAGCCGCAGGATGGGCGCATTCTGATCGATGACCAAGACATACGACAGTATTCGGTTTCATCGCTGCGTCAGCAAATTGCCATTGTCACGCAAGATACGTTTTTGTTCGACCGTAGCGTTCGGGAGAACATAGAAATCGGCCGGCCCGGTGCATCGCTCAAAGATATTGAGGAAGCCGCCAGGAATGCCAACGCTCATGAGTTCATCATGGCGATGGAGCGAGGCTACGACAGCCCGGTTGGGGAGGGAGGCCTGCTGCTTTCCGGTGGGCAGAGACAGCGGATCGCCATCGCGAGAGCCATGCTGTCAAATGCGCCGATTCTGCTTCTTGACGAAGCAACCTCGGCACTCGATGCCGAGTCAGAGAACAAGGTACAAATTGCACTTTCACGGCTTATGAAGGGGCGTACGACCCTGGTTATTGCACACCGGTTGGCGACTGTACGTGATGCGGACACGATTCATGTCCTCGAAGCAGGCAAGGTGATCGAAACGGGCAATCACGACCAGCTTTACAAGATGGACGGTATCTACCGGCGCCTTTGTGAACTGCAATTTCGATCGGAAACGCAGAACTGAAAGGCTGGACGGGTCCGATCCGCATACCTTCAGCCAGTAAAAAGCCCCGCAGCGTTACACTGCGGGGCTTTTCAGTTTCAAATTGAAAGATGGGCGGCGTGCGCCTAGTTCCGGATAGTTGCGCCCAAAACAGTTGGCAGGGTCTGTGGTGCCATCATGGCGCCGGCCATCAACTGCGTGAACGGAACCGGTTGCTGCGGTGCCATTTCGATTTCCAGCTTCTCCGGATTGAGCAGGAACAGTGTCAGCTTGTCCTTAAGTTCCTTGCCAAAGTCGGTGCCTGCGATCGGTTGAATGGACGTCATCATCTGACCGACCATCATGTCCGCCAGAGCTTCTTCGTCCATCTGTTGTTCTTCAGCCATCTTTTGCAGGAACTTGCGTGCCAACGGCGCATCTTCAACCCGTACAAGCGCATGATCAAACATCACGCTCAACAGTGCTTCCTCAGCGTTGTCAGGGTTTTCGATCAGGTTTCTTGTGACGCCGCTGAACTTCAGCGTGACCAATGCGTTGAACCCTTCGCTCATTTCCACGCGCAAATCGGAGATGCTCAGGGTATTGGTGCTCTCATCCCACTGAAGGTCGAGATTCTGGTTCACCGTAACTTCATCACCAGTCAGAAGAGCACGCAGATTGGCGTCCATTTCTTCCGGATTGAGTTTCAACGTGTCCGTGCGCAAAGCGATTTGTGTCGGGATGCTGTTGATGTAGTTGGCCAGCGACAACGACATGCCCTCAAGGCTGCCCATCTGGTCACCGTCTTCCAGCACCGTGATGCCGTTTACGGTAATACTGCCGATTTCCGGCATGTATTCCAGCATCCGCTGAACCGGTTTATCCATGTTTTCACCGGCGAAGGCGAGACCCTCCAGAACATTGGGATAATGTACATCGGTAATGGTGAACTGGTCGACAGCAACCGAGCTGTCTTCCCGACCGCTGCCCAGTTCAAGGCCTGAGAACGCAGCAGTGCTGAACCCTTCCGGTGCAACTTCTTCGATGTCAAAAGAGGACAGACGCATTTTGACTTCGTCGTTATCGACCGCAAGATCTTGAAGCTGGAAGTTTGTCAGGTGGTAGGTGCCCAGGTTTGCGATAATTTCGCCAAACATGTCAGGCGCGGACTTGCCGTTTTTGTCCTCGGCCGTCTCCACTTCCTTGATTGAGTCAAGGATCTCGGCAAGATTTCCGGGTGCATAGGTCAAGCGGCCCATGGAGACCAGACCGATGCTGAAGGTCGTTTCTTCGCCGGGTGTCGTGGCCTTGCCCTTTATGTCCTTGGCAGAATAGGAGCTGGATACTTCAACCGGCTCCTCTGAGCTTTCCGCAATGCCCATGAAGGCCAACAGTGGCATGACGTTGAGATCGCGCATGGAGACGCGGCCAACACTGTATTCGAAGGAGCTGCCTTCCTTGCCTTCTTGAGCTGCAAACGTGTCACGTCCGGTCTGCTCTGCCGCCTCATATCGTGCGATGCGACCATCGCGCCGATCAAGCATGTCAATGCCCGACTGCGACGTGATCTGCTCGGAGCCATTGGACATCTTGGTGCGGGTATCAAGTTGAACCAGTGTCTCGCGATCAGCCGAGCCCTTGATGCCAAAGTGAATCAGCTTGGCAAGATCGGCGAATGGGCCTGTTCCTGTAGCATTTTCAAACTGCGACGTTTTCGGATAGCTGACATTGAAACCGGTATAGTTGACCATGCGAGTGGTGGCCGAAACCGGGTAGGGAGCCTTGATGTCTTCATCAACAGGCAGATTGTAGTCCACGGCTGCCGTGAATTCTGGAATGGAAATCTCTTCAAACGTGAAGGAGATGTCTGTTTCTGCGGGTTTGACCAGAACCATTTCCGGCGCAGACACAGTAACGTCGAATGCGATCTTTTCTTCAGCAATGCTGAATGAGATCGGCACTTCGAAATTCACATCGCCCAGAACAACTGTTGTGCCATCCTGCGTGAATTCTTCATATGTTGCGGTTGTAAAGCCTGCAGCCTTGTGAGCGTCCATCATCTTGTCGATGATCGCGCGGCTGTCCTGTGACAATGCCGGTGTTGCTACAACACTGAATGCAAGAACACCTGCAAATGTTGCTGTGGCCGTGAGGGGAAATTGTTTTAGCATGCGTGATGAAACTCGGTTTGTGTGGTCCTTGAGAATACTGCGATTACTGAGAGTTCGCGTGAATGCTCGCCCCGAGCAAATAGGGCAGGCTCGAAGGCGACAGCATAATGGTTCCGAAAACCTGTTCAAATGTCACAGGTGCTGCTGGGGCAAGTTTGAGTTGAAAACTTTTCGGTTCCTGCAAAAAAGTGGCGGTAGCCGCCAAAAGTTGTTCCTTGAACTCGGGAGCTTGGAACGGAGCAAGGTAATGCTCTAGTGTTTCTGTCGTGTGTTGTGCCATTTTGGTGCGGGTTTGACCGCGTGCCTCCGCCTCAGCATCTAGTAAAGTCTCCAAATCACCCTCATTTTCGAGTACAAGGGTCAGATCAACCAGATTAACGCCCTGAAACAGATCAAGAGCCAATGTTTGCTCCTGTTGTGCGAGGCGTTGGAACTGGGCGAGTATGTCCTCGTCCAATCCCTCAATGGTGGTTGAAAGCCTAAGGGTTGCGTATTTATTCGCGGTAACGGTCAGGGGCTCGATATCAAGCGTGCCCGTCGTTTGCTGCCAACGTCCGTTTATCGTGCCAGAAAGTTCCAGTTCGTCGATACCCAGCTTGTCCAATGCGGCGCGCTGTCGATCGGAGAGAGCCGTGAAATCCACCTGCACGCCAGAAACCGAAACCTGTGCTTGTTCACCCATTGAGGTTTTTGGGGAGGCGGGTGTCAGTTCTATGGCGATTTGTGAGACCGGAACAGTTGCGCCGCTGGTGTAGTCTTGGAAAAGAGCATTTTGAACCGCAGCGGTTTCAAACTCAAACAACTCACGGGTTCCCGTTCTCATCATCGGGCTTTGAGTGGGCACGTGGAGATTGGTCAGCAAAATGCGCTCTGCATGAAAATCTAGGTCAGGCTGACCTTGCATGAAGTTTTCAATGGCAACGGCAGATGCGCTGAGGCCTCCATCAGAGCCGACTTCTGCATCGGAAAGCGCAATTCGGCCGAACTTGAGAACATGGTCGGCGCGCCCATTCAGTGTTGCTTCCACGTCATTGAGCAACACTTGATGGTCATCCGCAACAACTTGCCCCTGCGATACGATCGTTGCCCCGCGTTCCTCCAACAGCGCGATAAACGCATCTGCAGTTGGATGCGCCATTGCAGGCAGGGCCAAAACCGCCAAAGGCGCTGCGCAAAGCAAGACACGACGGGCGCGATTGGGGTATGTGTGCGGCGAGTTCACCAAAGCGTCTCCGACTGGTTGGACATGGAAGGCACTGAAAACTGTTTACCAACCGGATGCAATCGAAATTTGACGGCGCCAAGGCAGTGCGGGGATTGCTTCCCTTTTATGTTGGATGCAACGCACCGGCGGGGCGTAGCGTAGACAGAGGCAAGCAATTGGCGGCATCTTCAATATCCGTCAGGCGTGGCAGCGATGCTTCGTTGCCCAGAAAATGCAGCGAATGGGCTGAAGCAGCACGAGCAAATTGAAAGTGCTCCAACCAACTGCGTTTCGGATGTTTGAGATAGGAATACAGATAGGCACCGTGGAAAATATCACCCGCGCCGTTGCTATCACGCGTCTGATCAGGGCTGACGGCTAAAGCGGGCATGTGTTGCGGGGCGTTGCTGTGCTCGTACCACAGCATGCCATAGGGGCCGAGAGTAACACCGCCCACCTTGACGCCTTTCGAACGCAAGTAGTTCAGCGTTTCCAGATAGCCCAGCTGCATCTGATCACAGAACAGTTCGGAGACCACTGCAACGTCAATGTATTGGAGAATCTCATCCGTATCACAGCGATACGCGCCACCGTCGAATGATGTCAGCATTCCGGCGCCACGGGCCTGCCTGGCATAGTGCAGCGCTGCATCGGGCATATGCCCATCTATATGAAGGGCACGACAGCCATCCAACCTCAACTGCGGCAAGGGATGAATGAAATCGTTGTCGCGACAGCGCACGACGGCCCGGTGTCCATCATTGGGCATGATGAAGGACAGTGAACTCTCCTTGACTTTACGACCATGCAGACGAATGGGATACCGGTTTGCCATGTCTCGAAACATGTGGGCGAGCCAGTCGTCGGCCATGGTGCACAGCAAGTCTGACTTGATACCGAGTTTCGCACAGGTAAATGCCGCAGTGACAGCATTCCCACCGAAACTGACGGCATAATCCTCTGCCCGTGTTTTCTGGTCTCCATGTGGCAGCTCATCACACAGGAAGGTGATGTCAATATAGCTTTGCCCGATAAACAGCGCCTCCATGAATGCCTCCCAAGCTGATTTCAGCGCCCGCAATGTCCTTTATTGAAACATAAGTCTGCGAGTTACTGCAATTGGAAGGTGGTCAGCTTTGGAAAATCTTTACCCTTATTCTTGTAAGCAAAGATAACAGCGATGGCTGCAAACACGCTTTCAGGGCTCAATAGTGTCACGACGGTATACAAGTTTCATCAGGTCACTGTGCTTGGCGCTTATTTTTTCGCTGGGGCCGCTGATTGTCGCGAACTATGTTCTCGAAAATTTCGCGCACCAACAGGCAGCCGATGAAGCCCGTGCTATCGGAAATCGAATGATCACCAGAGCGGAACTCACCATCAATGAGGTGGTGCTGGGTCTGCAAGGGCTTAAAAGCGATGGCGATGTTACATGTCGGCGCTCGCATCTTGTCCGCTTGAACGAGTTGGTGGAAGCGTCGGCGTATATTGAAGGTGTGGGCATAGCCGCTACTACCGGCGAAGCCATGTGCATTGTTCCAAGCGGTTCTTCGCGCAGCAAGACAATGCTCCCTCCATACGAGGAAGGTGATCCGCTCATCGGGATAGGAATGGGCGATGGAAGTTATGAAGGCATCAAATCGGCTGTAATATCGCTTCGGTTGGAAAACAACTGGCGCCTGTTTGCAACGGTTTCACCTTTGGCGCTTCGCTTGGATCCCGGTCCCTCTTATCTTCGCAGCTCCATGCGCTCTGTCTTGAGGCTTGGGCCAGAAACCGTATGGGCCACTATCGGCCAACTCAAGCCGAGCGAAGCCCGCCAGATCAACGACCTGATTACCCAGACTTCGCTGTCCTCCTGGTACCCGGTTTCCGTCACAGTGGAAGTGGATCCGGACGCAGCCATGCAGCTGGTTACCCGTCTCCAGATCATTACCGCGATCGTGTGTGTGGCAGGGGCGGTCTTGTTTCTTTTGATTGCGGTTTGGATTTCGTGGCAGCCTGACAGTGAAACCGAAGATGAGTTTGTTTCCGCCATCCGGAACAATGAGTTCATTCCCTACTATCAGCCTGTGATTGACATTGAGACCGGGGTTTTACAGGGTTGTGAGGTGTTGATGCGCTGGCGACGTCCGAGCGGAGAGATGGTCTCACCCGGTCAGTTCATGACCTATGCGGAAACATCAGGCCACATTTTTGAAATGACACGCCGGCTTATGGTGCAAACCCTCGATGATCTCGGAGACTTGTACGAGAAAACGCCGGATTTGAAGATATCCATCAATCTGTTTGCAGGTCACTTCAAGAACCGCCAGATTATTGAAGATGTGCAAGACATCTACGGGGACAGCCCGATTGCTCTTGAACAGGTGGTGTTGGAGGTGACCGAGCGCCAGCCGTTGCATGATATCAATGCCGCCAAGAAGATCATTGCCGAGTTCCAATCCATGGGTGTGCGTATTGCACTTGATGATGTGGGAACGGGTCATGGCGGACTGGCTTATCTGCAAAAGCTCGGTATGGATATCGTCAAGATCGACAAGATGTTTGTGGATCCATTGGGACAGGAAACCAGTACTGCACGCATTGCCGATGCAATCGTGGAATTGGCCGAAAACCTGGGTATGGGGATCATTGCGGAAGGTGTGGAGACTTACGACCAGATTCTCCACCTGCGCCGTCTCGGGGTGACTGCCGCACAGGGGTATATATTTGCCGCGCCGCTGCCAGCAGAAGAGTTTCTGAAGTTGGCCAATGATCTGGAAGAGGGGCGGCGTAATGTGGTGGCGGAGTTGGACCGCCGTTATCAAAACCAAACGCCAGATGCACAAGAGACCGTAGAGGACGCCGCCGTCTCCTGAAGTGTGTTGATTGGATAGATACCGACATTTTTCTCCCCCCAGCAACGTACCCCAAAGCTCTTTCATAAAGTAATCCACGTCGATTGGTGGCCATCTACCATGATGGGGGCAGAGGGTCTGCCGTTCTTCGGTTGACATGCAAGTGCGGAATGCGGGGTAGCGCGCACCCCTCTGGTTGTGAACTGTTGAATAATCTTTTAAAATTCCATAACTATAGTGGGCCTTGGATTTTGACGAGTAAGCCCTCTGATCTATCGCTTTAGTGGAACAGCCAGAGCATTGAAGCGGTTGCATGCCATCAACCCGAAAGAATGTGTGGTAATACCAAGCGGGGTTTGCTATAGGCGGCCCCAAGTCTGCCTGTTCTAGGGGAGTGGCCTGCGGTAGATGATTATTTTACGCAGCACGGTCTTTCGGCGAGTTTCACCGTCGAATTGTCTCCAACTGAGGGCTATAACCGGAACCGAGCAGAAATCCATCAAACGAGATAGGTAGTCCAGATGAATGTCATCATGAAAGGTGAGGAGTTGGCGGCCGCGATTCCCGATAATGTGCATGCTGAAAAGGTGACGGCGGTAAAGCACTACACGGATCGATTGTTCCAGTTTCGCATTACCCGGCCGGCCAGTTTTCGCTTCCGGTCCGGCGAGTTCGTGATGATCGGTTTGATGATCGATGGCAAACCGTTGTACAGGGCCTATTCCATCGCCAGCCCTTCTTGGGATGAAGAACTGGAGTTTTTCTCCATCAAGGTTCCCGATGGTCCGTTGACCCAACATCTCCAGAAGATTGAGGTCGGCGATACAATCCTGATGAAAAAGAAGCCTACCGGCACGCTGGTCAATGATGCACTGCTGCCCGGCAAACGTGTCTACATGTTCTCCACGGGCACTGGGATTGCGCCGTTTGCGAGCCTTATTCGCGATCCGGAGACCTATGAGAAGTTTGATGAAGTCATTCTGACCCATACCTGCCGAAACGTGAATGAACTCAAGTACGGCGAAGAGTTGGTTTCGGCAATCGGCGAAGATCCTCTGATTGGGGAGATCGCCAAGGGGAAGCTGAAACTTTATAATTCCGTAACGCGGGAAGACTACCCACGCACAGGTCGTATCACCTCCCTGATCGACAGTGGCAAACTGTTTGATGACGTGGGCGTTCCCCCGCTTGATCCGCAGGTGGACCGCGCCATGATTTGCGGTTCCATGGAAATGATCCGAGATACGAAAGTCCTGCTTGAACAAAGAGGCTTGACAGAAGGGGCCAACAACAAGCCTGCCGAATTTGTCGTGGAACGCGCCTTTGTTGGATAGCGCATCTTGCTGACGCGCATTATTCAAGATGAATCTGGAGTGAGCAAAGGGCAGGAGAGGCAGTTGTGACGCCGGAGCGCAGGCGCAAATATTTGAAGAATGCAGCAGCCTATTACCTCTCCCGCCATGCGGCGTCAGAAGAACACTTGCGCCGCATTCTGGGGCGCAAGGCGATCCGGCGTGCGCAGGAACACGAGCAAGATCCCGAAGACTGGCATGATGATGTTGGGGCGATCGTCAACTGGTTTGTGGAGCAGGGCTTCGTCAATGATGCTGAGTATGCTCGCTCGAAGGCCAACATGGGTTTGGTTCGCGGCAAGTCGGCGCGGCGATTGGAACAGGAGTTGAAGGCCAAGGGCGTGGACAGCTCAACAGCCCGTGAGGCTATGGCCAACTCGGACCATGAGGACGACATTGCCTGCATCCGATTTGCTCGCCGGAGGCGCCTCGGCCCATTTGGCCGAGGTGATACGGAGGACGAGACCAGAGAAGTAGCACGTTTTGCCCGCGCGGGGTTTGGATTTGACACCATTCGCCGCGTACGAGCATTGACACGTGAAGAGGCAGAGGACGCACTGCTCGATGGCGTTATGCCGTGACTGCCATTAGGAAAGACCGTCGATTTCTCCCATTTCGTTGATGCTGATACGTTCTGCTGCCGGGCGTCGGGGCAATCCGGGCATGGTCATGATCGTACCCGCAAGCGCGACAACGAAACCGGCTCCCGCTGCGAGGCGTAATTCCCTGACGTCCAGAGTATGCCCGCTTGGCGCGCCAAGGGCCTTGGGGTCCGTTGAGAACGAGTAGGGCGTCTTTGCTACACAAACGGGCAGGTCTTCATACCCCATCTCAAGAATTGCCTTCAGTTGCGTGCGAGCAGGCCCAGACAACCTGACGTCTTTGGCTCCGTAAATCTCTTGAGCAACCAGAGTCAGTTTCTCCAGAAGCGGGAAAGATCCGTCATAAAGCGGCGCAAACCCCTCAGTGGCTTCATTGTCGATGAGATCAACCACAGCTCGAGCAAGGTGCTCTGTGCCGGCTGATCCATCTGCCCAATGGGTGCAGCGGATACTACGTGCGCCATTGGTTTCAGCAGCCCGAGAAATCACTTTGTATTCCTCTGGATCATCTCCGGCAAACTCGTTGATGGCCACAATCACCGGGATTCCGAATCTGCGCATATTGCGTATGTGGCGGGTAAGGTTTGCGCATCCGGCCTCAAGCGCCGTCAAGTTCGGTTCGTTCAACTCGGATTTGGCAACGCCGCCATGCATCTTCAGTGCCCGCACCGTCGCAACGACAACAGCAGCGTTTGGTATCAGGCCAGCGCTTCTGCACTTGATGTTGAAGAACTTTTCCGCCCCCAGATCGGCTCCAAAACCAGCCTCAGTCACCACGTAATCCGCGAGTTTCATGGCAGTTTTTGTCGCAATCACGGAGTTGCAGCCGTGGGCGATATTGGCAAAAGGACCGCCATGGATGAGGGCTGGTGTATGCTCCAGTGTTTGCACCAGGTTGGGCTGCACTGCATCTTTAAGCAAGGCGGCCATAGCCCCATGAGCTTTGAGATCGCGGCAGTAAACGGGCGTTTTATCCACTCGATAACCGACAATGATATTGCCCAGCCGCGTTTCCAAATCAGTCAGATTCTCTGCAAGACACAGGATGGCCATGACTTCGGACGCAACGGTGATATCAAAACCGGTCTCATTGACAAAGCCATTGCTTGGGCCGCCAAGTCCTGTTGTGATCTGCCGCAAGGATCGGTCATTCATGTCCAGAACACGGCGCCATACGATCCGCCGGGGATCAATTTGCAGTTCGTTGCCCCAGTGCACATGATTGTCCACCATGGCGGCGAGCAGGTTATGGGCGCTGGTAATGGCGTGAAAGTCACCCGTGAAATGGAGATTGATGTCTTCCATGGGAATGACTTGCGCATGGCCACCGCCAGCGGCCCCGCCTTTCATCCCAAAACACGGTCCCAGAGATGGTTCGCGCAGGCATATTGCGGTTTTTTTGCCAATGCGCCGAAGCCCATCTCCCAACCCAACGGTGGTAGTTGTTTTGCCTTCGCCTGCAGGGGTCGGCGAAATGGCTGTGACCAATATCAGCTTGCTTTCAGGTTGTGGCGGGAGGCTCTCGATGAACCTTGAAGAAATCTTGGCCTTGAGTCGACCGTAGGGTTCGATTGCTTCTTCTGGAAGCCCGAGTTCGGATGCAATCCTCTGGATTGGCTGAGGGGACGCGGCGCGCGCGATAGCAATGTCACTCATGAAAATCCCAAGATGACCGGTTGGTCCGGTGAGAATGAACTGACTGTCATGGATGGCGACTTAACAAAAGCCGCCAGTTCTGACAATGGGGCTTCCGCCGGGTAGCACGTCTGCAAGCAAATTGGTTTTGACCGGGCGAGTGAACCCATGGCCATTGCAGAATTGCGATCCATGTAAGTGGTAATTCGAGGGAGCCTTCCTTTTTGTTCAAAGGACGGATATCACTCATTTTCCTCGTTCACGCAGAGTTTTTTCTCATGTTTTTTTATGAACTTGCAGCCGTTGCTGCGGCGTTTTGCTGGGCTGTGGGCGGTCTGGTGTCGTCAAGACCCTCGGGACATCTGGGAGCCATTGGCTTCAACTGTGTTCGGATGTGGTTTGTTGTCTTGATGTTGTTGGTCTATTCCTTGGTTGCCGGCACCCTGACAACGTTTGACTTTGGTGCGACACCAGTTGTTGTTCTTTCAGGATTTATTGGAATCTTTCTCGGGGATACCGCGCTGTTCTTGACGCTCAATCGCATGGGCCCGAGGCGAACATCAATTCTGTTTGCCATGAATGCGCCCATGGCTGCGATTCTTGGCTGCATTTTTCTGGATGAAGTGTTTTCAGTTCAAGCAACCATTGGAGTTGTCTGTGTAATTGTCGGTGTGGTGTTGGCAATCATGTTTGGCAAGCGCAAGGAGCAGTTGCATAAATGGGAAGAAATCAAGGGGCCACTCTGGATTGGCGTGGGCCTGGGATTGATTGCCGCACTGTCACAGGCGATCGGTTCGTTGGTTATCCGTCCGGTGATGGAAACTGGCTCTGATCCGGTGGTTGTAGCTTTGTTTCGCTGTCTTGTGGCCGCCATATGCCTGACTGGCATGACCCAACTTCCCAATCCGCGTTTCAAGTTGGCCAATCCCCTGACGCTCTCCATTACCTTTGAAACGATCATGTCGGGTCTGATTTCTATGGGACTTGGTATGACGCTGCTTTTGCTTGCCTTGTCTGGTGGGGAAGTGGGTATCATTTCCACCTTGTCCGCCACAAGTCCCGCCCTTTTGCTGCCGTTATTATGGTGGCGCACCCGAGAAGTGCCGGCGCGAGGGGCCTGGTTCGGCGCCGGATTGGTTGTCATCGGCTGTGGGCTGATTTTCATGTCTTGATGTGCGCCAACAGGCGTTAGCGGTACCCAAAACACAGGAACCAATAGCAAAAATGCCGGCCCTCTAAAGGCCGGCATTTTTGTGTCTATGGCATTTCGATCAGCTCAGCAGTGGTCTTCAGCTGCAGCCGCTGGTGGAACCGCAGGTGTCGCATTTCAGACAAGTGCCATTGCGGACCATGGTGAAGTTGCCGCATTCGGCGCAGCTTTCGCCTTCATAGCCTTTCATGCGTGCTTGAGCCACCTGACTGGCGTAGGAAGCCTGCGGCTTGCTCTCTGCCACCCCGACTTCCGAAGAAACCGTTGTCGTGGTTACTGTGGTGGTTCCATGATCTCTGCTGAACGCTGTGGCAATGGCCTGGCTTTCAATGGAGATGTCGCCGTTGGCCATCCCAGCCGGTTCGCCGCCGGGAACCAGACGGAAGCGCTCTGTCTGTCCGCGTACGAGACCGTGAGACACGATTGCAGGCTGCCGTTCTTCTTCTTCCTGACCATCCGAAAGGGCCGTCGCGGTTGCAATGGCTTCCGGTGGTACATGAGCCAGATCATGACGGCCCAGATAAGATACCGCCAGCTCCCGGAAAATGTAATCCAGAATGGACGTTGCATTCTTGATGGCATCGTTGCCCATCACCATGCCGGCTGGCTCGAAGCGGGTGAATGTGAAGGCATCGACATACTCTTCCAGCGGCACTCCGTATTGCAGACCGAGGGATATGGCGATGGCGAAGTTGTTCATCAATGAGCGGAACGCCGCGCCTTCCTTGTGCATGTCGATGAAGATTTCGCCTATGCGGCCATCCTCGTATTCACCGGTCGTCAGGTACACCTTGTGCCCGCCGACGGATGCCTTTTGCGTATATCCCTTGCGCCGATTTGGCAGTCGTTCACGTGTGCGAACCGACCGCTCCACGATGCGTTCCACGATCCTTTCGGCAACCACTTCGGCACGAGCGGCCTGAGGTTGTGCCGCCAAAGCTTCAACGGCATCCTCAGCCTCGTCTTCGTCATCTTCAAGCAATTGGGAGTTCAAAGGCTGAGATAGCTTGGATCCGTCGCGGTAAAGTGCATTGGCTTTAAGGCCTAGCTTCCAGGACAGCATGTAGGCGTCCTTGCAGTCTTCGACTGTCGCGGCATTTGCCATGTTGATGGTCTTGGAAATGGCACCGGAAATGAAAGGCTGGGCTGCGGCCATCATGCGAATGTGGCTTTCCACCGACAGGTAGCGTTTGCCAATCCGACCACAAGGGTTTGCGCAGTCGAATACCGGATAATGCTCTTCCTTGAGGTGCGGCGCCCCTTCCAAAGTCATGGCCCCGCAGACATGTGTATTGGCAACTTCAATATCGGCCTTGGAAAAACCGAGATGGGCAAGAAGGTCAAACTCGAAATCATCCAGCTTGTCGGCTGGCACACCCAAGGTGTCTGTGAGGAAATTATCGCCTAGCGTGAAGCGGTTGAAAACGAACTTGATGTCAAACGCCGAGCCAAGGGAGCCTTCGATCTTTTCAATCGCTGCATCATCAAATCCTTTGGCCTTGAGGCTGGTGGGATTGATGGCGGGCGCCTGCTTCAATGACCCATGACCGACCGCGTAGGCTTCGATTTCGGCAATCTCGGATTCTGAGTATCCCAAAACTCGAAGGGCTGCTGGTACGGCGCGATTGATGATCTTGAAGTAACCGCCACCGGCCAGCTTTTTGAACTTGACCAGTGCAAAGTCTGGCTCGATGCCGGTCGTGTCACAGTCCATGACGAGACCAATCGTGCCTGTCGGCGCAATGACGCTGGTTTGTGCGTTGCGATAGCCATTCTTCTCACCAAGCGTGAGAGCGCTGTCCCACGCTTTTTGAGCGCGCTCAACCAGAATGGGTTCAGGGCAGGACTTGTGATCGAGAGCAACGGGCAGGGTATGCAGCCCCTCATAGCCAGAGGTTTCGCCGTGAGCCGCCCGGCGATGGTTGCGTATGACCCGCAGCATATGATCGCTGTTTTCTTTGTACCTAGGAAAGGCGCCGAGCTCACCGGCTATTTCGGCAGACGTGGCGTAGGACACACCGGTCATGATCGAGGTAATCGCACCGCACAATGCGCGGCCTTCGTCACTGTCGTATGGAATACCGGAGGTCATCAACAGCCCGCCGATGTTGGCGTATCCAAGACCAAGAGTACGGTATTCATAGGACAGCTGTGCAATTTGCTTGGACGGGAACTGGGCCATCAACACCGAGATTTCAAGCACAATGGTCCAGAGCCGCACACCATGTTCAAATCGCGCGTGGTCGAACGTGCCGTCCTCTTGACGGAACTGCAAGAGGTTCAGAGAGGCCAGATTGCAGGCCGTATCGTCGAGGAACATGTACTCCGAACAAGGGTTGGATGCCCGAATCTCGCCGCCAGCAGGGCAGGTGTGCCAATCATTGATCGTTGTGTGGTACTGCAGACCCGGATCGGCGGAGGCCCAGGCGGCATAGCCGATCTGCTCCCAGATCTCACGGGCTTTGACAGTCTTGATGGTTTCACCGCTTACACGGCCAATAAGGGCCCAATCCGAATCCTGTGTTACCGCATTAAGAAAGCCGTCGGTCACACGTACCGAGTTGTTGGAGTTCTGTCCGGCGACAGTGAGATACGCTTCGGAATCCCAATCCGTGTTGTAGGTTGGAAACTCGATTGTCTTGTAGCCTTGACGCGCAAACTGAATGACGCGTTGAATGTAGTTCTCCGGTACGAGCGCTTTTTTGGCGGCGCGCATCTCGCGCTTCAATGCCGGGTTTTTCTTGGGATCAAAACAATCATCCCCGCTGCCTTCGCAGTTTACGCAGGCGCGCATGACGGCTTGTAGGTGCTTTTGGCAGATCTTCGAACCGGTGACCAAAGCGGCCACTTTCTGTTCTTCAGTGACCTTCCAGTTGATGTAGTCTTCGATATCTGGATGGTCCACATCCACAACGACCATTTTTGCGGCACGGCGTGTTGTTCCGCCAGACTTGATGGCGCCCGCAGCCCGGTCGCCAATGCGCAAAAAACTCATCAGGCCTGAGGATTTGCCGCCACCGGCAAGGCTTTCACCCCCAGCACGCAAACGTGAGAAGTTGGAGCCGGTTCCGGAACCGTACTTGAACAGGCGCGCTTCACGAACCCACAAGTCCATGATGCCGTTTTCATTGACTAGATCATCGTCAACCGATTGTATGAAGCAGGCATGAGGTTGCGGGTGTTCATAGGCAGAGGCTGATCGCGTCAGCTCTTCGGTCTCGAAATCTACATAGTAGTGGCCTTGGCTGGGGCCATCGATACCATAGGCCCAGTGCAGACCGGTGTTGAACCATTGCGGGGAGTTTGGCGCCACCTTCTGGGTCGCCAGCATGTAACGAAGTTCATCATAAAAAGCGCGCGCATCGGCTTCGCTATCGAAATAGCCACCTTTCCAACCCCAATACGTCCAAGTGCCGGCAAGGCGGTCAAAGACTTGACGGGAATCTGACTCAGAGCCGTAACGCTCTTCCTTTGGCAACTCGGCAAGGGCGTCAACATCCGCCGTGTTACGCCACAACCAGGACGGCACGGTGTTTTCCTCAACTGGTTTCAGCCGAGCGGGAACGCCGGCCTTGCGGAAGTACTTCTGTGCCAGAATGTCGGAGGCAACCTGAGAGAATTGGGTCGGCACCTGAATGTTCTCCAATCGGAAAACAATGGACCCATCCGGGTTCCGGATTTCGCTCGTCGCATTCCGGAACTCGATCTCGGCATAAGGGGATTGCCCTTCATGCGTATAGTGCCGTTCGATCTTCATAAAATGCCCCCTTCAGCAGCACGCCATTTGCCAAAGGCGTGCGGGTCAACGAATTCGCTCTCCCCGAGCCTCCGCCGCTGGAGCTCATATGGGGCAAAAGCAGGATCTTCATAGTGTTCGGGCGGGTCACGCTCATACAATCGCGCCATACGCTATATATTGTGGTTGCCAATCGTTAATACACAATAAATAGGTTTTGATCGCGCAAAAAGCCACGGTTGCTTGGATTTAAATCAAGAAACACAAGCACCGATACGACTGATTTTTGTATGATTGCATTCGGCAAGAACGCGCCGATGGCTCCGCTTGGAACGGCACTCAAAGTAGATTGAATCACGCGCGCCCGTCAAGCAGAACGGCGCTAGCTATGGTGCTTTAAAAGGTGTTCGTGCCACCAAATATAGTGGATTAGCCGGTTGATAACTAATCGAGGGAAGATGGTGAATTTGGCTGTTTTCCGGTCTCTGGGTGCACTGAGATCCGTGGGGAACTACCAAGATATATCCTTGGAATTAAACTGGGGAGAAAAACCGAGTGTTGGAAACCTCGAAAACGGGTGGAAAAGGCCTGTGCCCTATGCCCTCTTGGGCCCATCATGAGATAGATTTGCTCCTGCCTGCAGCCAACGCAGGACACTAAAACATGCCGTAGTGTGCCGGGGAATGAGGGTAAGCAATTGACAGATCAGCACAAGGCGTTCGGCAAGCAACTGGCGGATCTGGATATCGCGGTGGTTGAGGATTCTCGATCCACGCAAACCATTTTGAGAAGTCTGCTTGCCTTCATAAAGATCAAGAAACACCGCATCTATGATTCGCCACGAGAGGCGGTGCCGGAACTGTTTGCAGATCCACCGGATGTGATTCTCAGTGATTGGTACATGAAGCCCGTGTCTGGCTACCAGATGTTGTGCCTGTTGCGTCAGCCGCGGATGGCTCCGCTGACACACGTACCTTTCATTTTTCTCACCGCTCATAGCACGCGAAGTTTGGTCAGCAAGGCAATGCGTGCGGGAGCCCACCACGTTTTGGTCAAACCCTTGTCGGCCAATGTGCTGGAATCAACGCTCGATTGGGTAACTCGCGATGAGCGCAAGATGATACCGGGCCGCGACGGTTCCTTCCACGTTGAAGGCGTACCGGAGCTGTTGGACCGAAATGAAGAAAAGTATGCGGCTTTGTCTCGGGCCGAAGAGATGCACCTTCAAAGTGATCAGGACGTGAAAGATCGTAATTTGAGACAGAAGGCTCATGATTTCGCCTCGCTTCTGCTTCATCCCGACATGGCAACGGAAGAAGACGAGCCAAAGGATGCGCGGAGCAAGCCTGCAACACAACAGGAGCGCTCCTCAAAGGCTTTTGGCCAGCGTCGAAGCGTGCACGACACGTAATCAGGACCGGATGATCCGGTGCATAGTTGGTTTTACTAGTCCTGGGGTCTGGACAGGCGCAGCCTTCGAGGCCATAGTCGCGCGCAAAGCCACACGGTAGGCGAGAAAAGAGTAGGAGCTACCGCTATGAAGCAATGGGTGCTTGAGCTGTTCACCTGGTGGAACGGCCAAACGATGGGAACGCGCTTCTTCACATGGCGCAAGGGCGAGTTCGTCGGTGAAGATGAGTTCGGCAACAAGTACTATCGTGAGCGCAATGGCAAACGGCGGTGGGTTTTGTACAACGGGACCGCTGAGGCCTCTCGAATTCCCGTAGGATGGCATGGCTGGATGCATCATCGAACAGACGTGCCGCCAACGGAAGATGGCTATCAACCCAAAGAGTGGGAGTTGGCCTACCAACCCAACCTCACTGGTACGCCTAACGCCTACCGCCCGAAAGGATCTATTCTCACACCTGAAAGCCGCCCGAAGGTGACCGGTGATTACGAGGCATGGGCTCCTGGCGACTGACCAAGCACAGCTTTATGATAATGACTATAAAAAAGGCCCGGATCCAATGATCCGGGCCTTTTTTGTGCGTTTATGAATGAAACAGTTAGCGCTGTTCTTCGCTGACCAGTCCTAAACGCCGGTCGAGATACGCAGAGCAGTCATCCATGAGAACGTCTACATTGTTCTCGAAGAAATGGTTGGCACCCGGCACGATCTGATGATCAATGGTAATGCCTTTTTGAGTCTTGAGCTTGTCGACCAATGCCTGCACATCTTTTTGTGGCACGACCTTGTCCTGATCGCCATGAATGATCAGGCCGGAAGACGGGCAGGGCGCAAGGAAACTGAAGTCATGCAAATTGGCGGGCGGTGCAACGGAAATGAACCCTTCCACCTCGGGGCGGCGCATCAAAAGTTGCATGCCGATCCAGGCACCAAACGAGAAACCTGCAATCCAGCAAGCGCGTGCGTCAGGATGAACAGTCTGCACCCAATCCAGCGCAGCTGCGGCATCCGACAGTTCACCTTGGCCGTGGTCAAACTGCCCCTGGCTGCGTCCGACGCCTCGGAAGTTGAAGCGCAGCACCGCAAAGCCGCGCTTCGCGAACATATAGTACATATTATAGACGATCTGATTGTTCATCGTGCCGCCGAACTGTGGATGCAGATGAAGAACCAATGCGATCGGCGCATTGCGCTTTTTTGCAGGATGGAAGCGGCCTTCCAGACGTCCTGCGGGGCCATTAAAGATCACCTCAGGCATAGGCGTGAGAAATCCCTCTAGGTTACGAGCTGTTTTCACAGCTGAATGTATGGACCGCATCGATGGTTTCCGATAAAACTTGACTCAGAAACACAGCTTTAATAGGGTCCAGTTTAGAATAATTCGAAAGAGGTTGGTGCTTCGCCAACGAACCTACCGCTCATTTAAAGGAGTGTGAGTGGGATCGCAAGCAAGAACCCCGAATGATTCTCGCAACTTCCTATATTCGCCGGGGTAAAGGCATTGAGTGGCCTGACGTAGCGGGTATTTGAGATGACAGACGGACCGAACAGCCAGCGTTGAGAAGACCGCATTGAAAACGAACAAGACATATCTTGATTATAATGCTGGAGCACCGCTCAGGAAAGAAGCGCTTGCCGCCATGTCTGACCTTTGGTCATCGGTTGGCAACGCGTCGTCAATTCATTCCAGCGGTAGAAACGCCCGTTCTGTCATTGAATCGGCTCGTGAGAGCGTGGCAGCGCTTTTTGATGCCTTGCCTGCCAATGTGGTGTTTACCAGCGGGGGCACCGAGTCGAATGTTACCGCTCTATCTCCTGTGTGGCTTCAGGACGGTGTTCCTTTTTCCGTAGATCGCCTGTTTGTAAGTGCAGTTGAACATCCATCGGTGCTGGCGGGCGGTCGGTTTTCGCCCGACAAGGTGCACAAGATCAATGTTGATGATTGCGGACGGGTGGATCTGGGCGATTTGGCGCAGCAACTGGCCGGAATTCCGTACGGAGAGAAGGCACTGGTTTCTGTCATGGCGGCGAATAGCGAGACCGGCGTCTTGCAGCCGATCAAGGAAATTGGGGTCGTTGTTGAGGATGCGGGGCACTTATTCCACGTTGATGCAGTTCAGGCCGCCGGACGTATGGATCTGTCGATTGCCATGATGGGATGCCAAGCCTTGTCTGTTTCCTCTCACAAGCTGGGTGGTCCGCAAGGTGTTGGCGCGCTCGTTCTAGCAAAGGGGAGTGTGCGACCGGCGCCGTTGATGACAGGTGGCGGGCAGGAAAGCTGGCGGCGTGCAGGAACGGAGAATACGGCAGGCATTGCCGGTTTTGCGGCTGCTGCGGAAGCATCTCTTAATGTCGATGAACGCGCACGACTGGCTCGGATGCAGCAACAACTCGAATCCCAACTGAAATCTCAGTATTCGGATCTCTTGATTTTTGGCTGCGAAGCGCCACGTCTGGCAAATACTACGTGTTTTGCTGTAGAGGGTGTGCCGGCGGAAACCGCTCTTATCTCGTTTGATTTGTCAGGCGTGGCGGTCTCCTCGGGATCAGCCTGTTCCTCAGGCAAGGTCGGTGTCTCGCATGTATTGACAGCCATGGGGGTCGATGAACCCACCGCGCGTGGCGCTATTCGCGTCAGCATGGGGTGGGGCACACGTGAAGATGATGTGAATGCATTCTTGAAAGCATGGAAAAGAATATACGACCGCATGAGTCCGCAAAAGAAAAAGGAACGAGCGGTTTGAAACGCACCGGGTGAGTGGCCGGTGCCCCCATCTAACTGGTGAACAGTCGAAGACAAGAGAATGCGAAAGCGTTCTGAAAGCGGAAAACCGCATACGGAGTGAAAAATGGCGGCAGTCCAAGAAACCATTGATCAGGTCAAGGCCATTGATGTCGATCAGTACAAATATGGCTTCGTGACGGATATCGAATCCGAGCTGGCTCCCAAGGGCCTGAACGAGGACATTATTCGGTTCATCTCGGAGAAAAAGGGTGAGCCTGAATGGATGTTCCAATGGCGGCTGGACGCCTTCAAACGCTGGCAAACCATGATCGAGCCGAGCTGGGCTCGTGTGAGTTACCCAAAGATCGACTTTCAGGAATTGCACTACTATGCAGCCCCGAAGAAAAAGGAAGGGCTCAAGAGCCTTGATGAAGTTGATCCCGAAATTCTGGAGACCTACAAGAAGCTAGGTATCCCGCTTGCCGAGCAGGAAATATTGGCAGGGGTTGCGCCAGAAAACCGCGTCGCAGTTGATGCGGTGTTTGACAGTGTTTCTGTTGCAACGACCTTCAAGGAAGAACTGGCCAAGGCTGGTGTGATCTTCTGTCCGATTTCGGAAGCCATTCGGGACTACCCCGACTTGGTGAAGAAGTACCTTGGTTCGGTGGTACCGATCAGCGACAACTACTATGCAACGCTGAATTCTGCTGTGTTTTCTGACGGTTCGTTCGTGTACGTACCTGAAGGTGTGCGTTGTCCAATGGAGCTGTCCACCTATTTCCGGATCAATGAACAGAATACCGGACAGTTCGAACGCACACTGATTATTGCCGATAAGGGCGCCTATGTTTCCTATCTGGAAGGGTGTACCGCCCCGCAACGCGATGAAAACCAGCTTCACGCAGCTGTTGTGGAACTGGTGGCGTTGGATGATGCGGAAATCAAGTACTCCACTGTTCAGAACTGGTACCCGGGCGATTCCGAAGGCAAGGGCGGTATTTACAACTTCGTGACAAAGCGCGGTGATTGCCGCGGCAAGAACTCGAAGATCGCCTGGACACAGGTTGAAACGGGATCGGCGATTACATGGAAGTATCCAAGCTGCATCTTGCGAGGTGACAACTCGGTGGGCGAGTTCTACTCGATCGCCATTTCCAATGGCCATCAGCAGATTGATAGCGGCACCAAGATGATCCACTTGGGCAAGAACACGTCAAGCCGGATCATTTCCAAGGGGATCTCCGCTGGTGTTTCCGAAAACACCTATCGTGGTCAGGTATCCGCACATCGCAAAGCCACCAACGCGCGCAACTTCACCCAGTGTGACTCGTTGTTGATCGGTGACAAGTGTGGTGCCCATACCGTCCCCTATATCGAAAGCAAGAACGCCACGGCGGTATTCGAACATGAAGCCACGACCTCTAAGATCTCTGATGATCAGATGTTTTATTGTCAGGCTCGAGGGTTGGACGAAGAAGAAGCTGTCGCCCTGATCGTTAACGGATTTGTGCGTGACGTGATCCAGCAACTGCCTATGGAGTTTGCTGTTGAAGCACAGAAACTGATTGGAATTAGCCTTGAAGGTAGTGTGGGTTAAGGCCTTGCCGCCCCGCGATCAAGTCAGGAACTAGTAAGAAACGAGACCGAAACTATGTTGGAAATCAAGAACCTGCACGCCCATGTTGAAGGCAATGATATTCTTCGCGGCATTGATCTGACCGTCAAGCCAGGCGAGATCCACGCGATAATGGGGCCGAACGGATCCGGCAAGTCCACCTTGTCCTACGTTCTGGCAGGCAAGGAAGACTACGAGATCACAGAGGGCTCCATTACCTACAACGGCAAGGATATGCTGGATTTGGGTGCGGATGAACGTGCAGCCGCCGGTATGTTCCTCGCGTTCCAGTACCCCATTGAGATCCCGGGCGTGGCGACCATGACCTTCCTCAAGACCGCTCTTAATGCGCAGCGCCGCGCACGCGGTCAGGAAGATCTGCCAACGCCAGAATTCATGAAGCTGGTCAAGGAAAAAGCCAAAGACCTGAACGTGAGCCCGGAAATGCTGCGCCGGCCTTTGAATGTCGGGTTCTCGGGTGGTGAGAAGAAGCGCGCGGAAATTCTTCAGATGGCGCTATTGGAACCATCCCTTTGCATTCTGGATGAGACCGACTCCGGGCTGGATATTGATGCGCTGCGCATCGTTTCCGAAGGCGTCAACAAACTTCGTGATCCCAATCGTGCGATGATTGTGATTACGCACTATCAGCGTTTGTTGAACCACATCGTACCGGACCATGTTCACGTGCTCTCGCGTGGCAAAATCGTGAAATCCGGTGGCAAAGAACTGGCGCTTGAGCTGGAAGAAAACGGATACGCTGATTTTATCGATGAAGAAGCAGCTTGATTGGGTGAGGTGAGCAATGAATGCTGAAGCACGGGTGAAAGAAACCCAGGCCGAGGCCAGCCTGATTGAGCAGTTTTCCAAACTTGCCAAGGATCAGGGTGGACTGGCTGCCGAGACACGGGAAAAGGCTTTTGCGGACTTTCGGTCCGCAGGTTTACCACACCGGCGTGTCGAAGAGTGGCACTACACGGATCTGCGTGCCAAGATGCGAGAAGCCTATGCACCCGCCGAAGGTGGTAGAACACCAGAGGTATTGCCGGCTCCGGTCGATGACGGCCCAGTGCTGCGTCTGTTCATCGTCGATGGACAGTACAGAGCGGATCTTGGTTCCTCTGCGATGCCTGAGGGCGTAACCGTCTCTTCTCCACGTGAAGTGGAAGTGAAGGACAGTTTGTTCCCGTCCAAGGATGCTGTGATCGATCTGAATACGGCGTTTTGTCAGGGTGGTGTCGTTGTGACTGTGGCGCCCGGAACGGAACTGACCGAAGCAATCGAGATTGTGCATCTTGTAACCCAACCGGAAACAGCGAGCTACAGCCGCAACCGGATCGAAATTGGGGCACAAGCCTCGGTACTTGTGATCGAGCGGTTTGAAGGTGCTGCCTCGGATGCAGCATATCAGACCAATGCCGCCTCTGAGATCTCGGTTGGCGATAAAGCGCGGGTCAACATAATCAAGCTTCAGGATGAGGCGAAAGCCGCACAACATCTGGATAGCGTGAGCATCAAGGTGGGCGCTGAGGCCGATGTACATCATTTCACATTGAACGCAGGTGGGGATCTGTCACGCACGCAGATGTTTGTCGAGTTCTTGGGTGAGGAGGCCAAGCTTGGGTGCCGCGGCATATCGATCCTTGGTTCAAAACAGCATTCGGATGTGACGTTGTTTGTTGATCATGCTGTACCCAATTGTGAGAGCCGCGAGCTCTACAAATCAGTGATCGACGAGAAGGCGCGTTGCGTATTTCAAGGTAAGATCGTCGTGCGGCCGGACGCGCAGAAGACGGACGGTCAGATGATGGTCCAGTCCCTGTTACTCTCTGAAGAAGCAGAGGTGAATGCCAAGCCGGAGCTGGAAATCTTTGCAGATGATGTGCAGTGTGCCCACGGCTCCACGACGGGCGATATCGATGAGGACCTGCTGTTTTACCTGCGGGCCCGCGGCATTCCCGAGGCTGATGCACGCAAGATGTTGATTCTTGCCTTCTTGGCCGAGGCCGTTGAAGAAACAGAAAATGACCGGGTTATTGCTCTGCTGGAAAGCAAGGTTAGAGCGCTACTCGGCGCCGAGGAATATGCAGAATGAGCTTGCCTTTAAGCCAGTCTACAAAAACCGGGTACAATGTTTGGGAAGTCCGCAAGGACTTCCCAATCCTGTCCCGAGAAGTTCATGGTAAGCCTTTGGTTTATCTGGACAATGGAGCTTCGGCTCAAAAGCCGCGGGCCGTCATTGACGCGATCACAAGGGCCTATGGCCATGAATACGCAAACGTACATCGTGGGCTTCACTACTTGTCCAATACGGCGACGGACAACTTTGAAGCAGCCCGTGAGAAAGTGCGTGCCTTTTTGAACGCGTCAAGTGCTGAAGAGATCGTTTTTACACGCTCTTCTACGGAGGCCATCAACACGGTTGCCTATGGTCTGGCCGATGAAATTGGTGAGGGTGACGAAATCATCCTTTCCATCATGGAGCATCATTCCAACATCGTGCCTTGGCATTTTCTGCGTGAACGCAAAGGTGCCGTGATCAAGTGGGCGCCCGTTGATGAGGATGGCGTTCTGGAAGTTCAGGCTGTCTCAGATCTGGTCACGGATCGAACCAAAGTGATTGCGATCACTCACATGTCCAATGTGACGGGGACTGTTGTACCTGTTAAGGCCATATGCGCCATGGCACGCGAGCGTGGGATCAAGGTGCTTCTGGATGGTTCCCAAGCCGCAGTACATATGCCGGTGGATGTTCAGGATATTGGCTGCGACTATTACGTCTTTACAGGCCACAAGCTCTATGGACCAAGCGGTATCGGTGCCTTGTATGGTACCGCGGAAGCCCTTGACCGGCTCCAACCATTCAATGGTGGTGGTGAGATGATCAAGGACGTGTTTGAGGATCGTGTGACTTATGCGGATCCTCCACATCGCTTTGAGGCAGGAACACCGCCAATTGTTCAGGCGATTGGTCTGGGAGCAGCCATCGACTATGTGGAAGGTTTGGGCCGTGAAGCGATTGCCGCGCATGAACACGAGCTCAAAGAATACGCCCAAAAACGCCTTACCGAGATCAACTTACTGCGGATATTCGGTAACGCAAAAGAAAAAGGGGCAATCTTCTCCTTTGAAATTGAGGGGGTGCATGCCCATGACATTTCAATGGTAATTGATCGGGAGGGGGTTGCTGTGCGGGCCGGAACCCATTGCGCACAGCCCTTGTTGGCACGATATGGTGTAACAAGCACCTGCCGCGCGAGCTTTGGCCTGTATAACACCACCGAAGAGGTTGATGTTCTGGTTGATGCCCTGCAGAAGGCAGTCAGGTTATTTGGATAGGACGAGCGATGAGTGAACAGCCAGCGATGAGCGAATTCTCAGATGAGCCGCTGAAGCAAACCGAGATCACTCAGGAATCTGCCATTCCGGCAGACGAGTTGGAGCGTTTGGCCACAGACATCGTCGCGGCTTTGAAGACGGTCTACGACCCCGAGATCCCGGTAGATATCTACGAACTGGGATTGATCTACAAGGTCGACATCGAGGACGACCGTTCCGTGAAAATCGACATGACACTGACCGCGCCGGGCTGTCCTGTCGCGGGTGAAATGCCGATATGGGTCGAAAATGCTGTGGCCTCGGTGCCGGGTGTCAGCTTTGTAGATGTATCGATGGTGTTTGATCCCCCATGGGATCCGAGTCGGATGTCCGATGAAGCACGGGTCGCACTGAATTTCTTCTAGGCATGTGGCAATACGTGCCAAAAGGCAAGGAAGAGCACTGATATGATGAATGCAGCGACATTTCAGGTTTTGAAACTGACTGATGACGCCGCCGACCATGTTCGCGAGCTGGTGGAAAATGCGGATGGAACCCCTTTGGGGTTGCGCATCGGCGTTAAAAAGGGCGGTTGTGCCGGCATGGAATATGACATGAGCCTTGCCTATGAACACAAGCCGGGTGATGACCTTGTCGAGGACAAGGGTGTAAAGGTTTTTGTCGATCCATCTGCGGTTTTGTACCTGCTTGGTACCGAGATGGGGTATGAAACAACCACGTTCAGATCCGGGTTTACTTTCAAGAACCCCAATGAGGTTTCCGCATGCGGATGCGGAGAATCCGTGGAGTTGCGTCCTTCGAGTGAAGCCAGTCTGACCGGTAATTGAAATGAAATTGTTTGATCGATTGAAAGACGCCGCTGCAGGCAGTTGGCGCGACTACACGCATCATGAGTTCGTTGAAAAAATGGCCGCAGGCACTTTGCCTCATGATGCGTTCCGCCGCTATCTTCTGCAGGACTACCTGTTTCTGATTGATTTCAGCAGGGCGTACGCGCTTGCAATTTATAAGAGTCAAACTCTTGGCCAGATGCGGAGCAATCTCGTTGGTCTCAAGGGGTTGATCGAGATGGAAATGGACCTTCACGTTCGCATTTGTGAGCGATGGGGTCTATCCGCGGAAGATTTGGAAAAGACACCGCAGCGGACAGAAACACTGGCATATACCAGTTACGTTTTGGAAACGGGCCATCGCGGCGACCTTCTGGATCTCAAGGTAGCCTTGGCTCCCTGTGTTATTGGATATGGCGAGATTGGCGAACGCCTCGCGGCCATTCCTGGCGCGTTGGATGAGCGCAACCCGTATGCTGAATGGATACGCGAATATTCTGGCCCGGATTATCAGGAGCTCCGTCATCATGCGATAGCCGAACTGGATGACCTCGCTCCTGACGGCATCGGTGAAGGGCGCTTTCGCCAACTGACAACGATTTTCGATCAGGCAACACGCTTGGAAACAGATTTTTGGCAAATGGGTCTGAAACGCTGACCTAGTTGACGAACACTGTGGATACCCGGCCACTTTAGTGATAATCAGCCCTCTGGCTAATTGCGATAATCGGTCGCACTGCGTCATCATTTTTACGTAGAAAGGGTGACGCTTCATGATGACGGATAGTTTAAGTGGTCGGGCTTTGAAGTCTCTGCAATCCCTGAGTGGCGTTCGTACAAGAAAAATGTTTGGCGGTACCGGCATTTTTCACAGTGCCGTGATGTTCGGATTAATCAGTGATAATAAGCTTTACTTCCGAACCGGTGCAACGAATGTCGCACACTACCTCAAGCAGGGCCAGACACCTTACATTCACAGCTGTTTCGGAACGTATTTCGCGCTACCGTACTATTCGGTACCAATATTCGTTCAATTGGACGAGGGGACACTGGCGGAATGGGCTGAGAAAGCTATGGATGTTTCTAAGCAACCCTCACAATCATCACGCAAATACTTTGCAAAATGGACAGAGTTTAACGTCCGGCCGACTTATCAGGTGTGATCACGCCACATTGTTGGTTGCAGAGGAGCGATTGATATCGGTCTCGGCACGCACGAGATTACGACCTGCGTTTTTTGCGGTATAAAGCGCCTCATCAGCACGCGATACGATCGAGTGGATTGTATCGTCCGGGTGGGAAACCGCTACGCCGATCGAGATCGTAATACGCCCCAGATTCTCACCGGTGGAGCGTTTTACCAATTCTTTGGACGTCACGGTTCGTCGAATCCGTTCCGCCACTTCCTTTGCCTTCGGCAGAGTTGAGTGCGGCATGATGATACCAAACTCTTCCCCTCCATAACGACAGGCAATATCGTGATTGTTGATGTTCTGCTTTACGGAGAGTGCAACAAGCCTCAAGACCTGATCACCGGTTTGGTGTCCGTAATTGTCGTTGAACTGCTTGAAGTGGTCGATGTCGGTGAGCAAAAGGGCAAGGGGACGGCCGGTGGAAGCGGCTTCTTGCAATTGTTTTTCGAGTGATTGATCAAAATGCTTGCGATTGTTGAGCGTCGTCAGTTCATCTGTGAGGCTCTCATATCGAATTGCCTCCAAACTGTCTCGCAAGGTACCGATCTGCTTACGGGCACCTATGAGTTGATTCTTCAGATCCTGATTGACTTCCGCCGTCTGAGTGGTTGCACGAATAAGGCGTATGACGAGCGCTTCAAGTTCGTCGCGAGTCTCAACATTCTTCAAGACTTCAAGGGCCTGGTGAAGCTCGCCGCCAAACTGATCACTAGCGGACTTGCCTAGATCAATCGAACTCAGAAGCGCTTTGACTTCGGCCGAAATCTGCTCTCCGACCTCGTCAATGCGTTCTCCAAGCCGGTTGGGAGACAGGAAACGGTTGTAAATCTTCTGGGTTTCGTCGGCCGAGATGCCACCGTTCTTCTCAATGATCTTGTTAATCGCCCGGTTCAGGGACTGATTAAAGCCGGAGGCGTAGCTGTACCAAAGCTCATAGTTCCGCGGATAAGCCGGTAGACTATTGGTTTTGATGAAATCCAGCGCCGTCTCGCCATAAGCGATCGTGCGAAGAAAATCGTCCCCAGTGCTCATAAGCTTCTCGCATATTGGCAGCAATCACCGAAACAACAATTGCCTGTTTCCATCACCCTTGAATTTACGAATATTAGTATATACCTAATTAAAAATTAAGGATGAACTTAGACTTATCCTGAGGCTGCGCGCCTTTTTGTCTCTCGCAAAAGAAACGCGGGTATATGTCCGCTTTCCTTGAACGTGATTCCATCGCTGTTTCCGGAATTGCGCCGATTTGGCGCCTTGCGAGCAGACCCTGAAGAGAATTGGGTAACGTTTCCGCTGTCCTGAATTGCTGGAACTGTTTCCGCAGAATCGTCGACAGCAGGGTCTTTTTTGTTTTTGGCAGGTGAGTCCTTACGTGGCTTTTTGGTCTCTTTGCTTACCTTGCCTTTTTCGGACTTCCGATTTTTACGACGGTTCTTGCGTTCCTGCTTTGCTTCTTCAAAGTCTACGGGATCGCCAATCCATTCCAGGGTGCGGCTAATCGTTTTCTGAACTGCGTCCAGAGCCTTCTCGTCCTGACCGGTAACGATGGAAAAGGCGGCGCCTTCACGACCCGCGCGACCCGTGCGACCAATTCGGTGCACATAGTCTTCGGGATGCATCGGCAGATCAAAATTGAACACGTGGCTCACCGACGGAATATCCAGACCACGTGCAGCCACATCACTGGCGACCAGAATCTTGATGTTCCCGTTCTTGAAGTTTTCAAGCATGGTCATGCGCGAAGACTGATCCATGTCACCATGAAGGGCGCCTACGGAATAGCCGTGGCGGTCCAGTGAACGGAACAATGTTGCGACATCGCGCTTTCGATTACAGAACACAATTGCGTTTTGAAGATCAGTTGCGTTGTCGATCAAGTCGCGTAAAACAGCGCGCTTGTCATAGTCTTCTTCTCCCGAAGCCGCCAACTTCTGTGTAACGGTATCAGCTGCGGAAGAGGCTTTGGCGATTTCGACGCGTTCCGGGTTGTGCAAGAAGGTATCAACCAGACGCTGGATTTCGTTTGGCATGGTTGCCGAGAAGAAAAGGGTCTGGCGTGTAAACGGGATCAACTTGCAAATCCGCTCGATATCGGGAATGAAACCCATATCCAGCATGCGATCAGCTTCGTCGATAACCAGAATTTCGACACCTTGAAGCAGCAGTTTGCCGCGTTCGAAATGATCAAGGAGTCGTCCCGGAGTGGCGATGAGAACATCAGCTCCCTTTTCCAGCTTGCGATCCTGATCCGCAAAGGAAACGCCGCCAATCAAAAGAGCAACATTCAGCTTGTGATTAACGCCATAACGCTGAAAGTTTTCCTCTACCTGCGCAGCAAGTTCGCGCGTCGGCTCGAGAATGAGGGTGCGAGGCATGCGAGCGCGTGCACGTCCTTTTTCCAGCATGGTAATCATGGGAAGCGTAAAGGACGCTGTTTTGCCGGTGCCGGTTTGAGCGATGCCCAGAACATCCCGGCGCTGCAGCGCAAACGGGATGGCGCGCGCCTGAATTTCGGTAGGTTCCGTGTAACCAGCAGATTCAACTGCGGAAAGAACTTTCTCGCTGAGACCTAGTGAAGAAAATGACATATTTGTGCGATCTTTGTGGTGCCCACTTATAGCCTGAGTGCCAACACCTGTATTGGACCAGAACTCGTCTAGATTTTCGCCACACCACAGGCACACTCTCCTGATCATCGGGACCAGTTGAATGCACTCTATGCGACTTCCATAGGAAATCGGATTAATCGCTGGGTTGGAACCGCGCTAAACCGACCCTGTAGCGTGTCGAGTAAACATTTCTAAGTCGCTCTTGTAACGATTTGCGAGATGAAACTCAACCTCTGCAACATTGTCGGTCCTCTGAAAATGGAGGGAGAAGTAATCCTGAAGCTCTCCAGAGCTGAAATGGCCAATCTCGACCCCGGCGCGGTGAAGTAGAATCGCTCTCAGACCTTGCAATCCGGCCTCCAGCTGGTCAGTTGCCAGCACAAAATCGGGTAGGAACTCTCCCTTGTAACTCAGTATGTCGATCTGGCTGCGGAAGTAGTTGTCTGCTCGAAAATCCGGTACCTGACGGATCCGGCGAACAAACCGCTCCAAAGGGGTGTCCGGGCCGAGGCCGTAGTGATTCAGCCGGGGGGAGGGTGTTCCGTCGCCGCAAAAATGTTCGTAGTAGCAGGTGAGGATACGTTGGATGGGGTCTTTGAGAATGGCCAGCACCATAAGATTGGAGTAGGTGCGTTTCAGGTCTCTGGCTTCCACGCAGGCAAGCGCCGCATAGGGGCAGGTAGTGTCCATGTAGCGTTCAGGCGCAGTGCCGTCATGGTCATACTCCAATCGTGCGAGGCGCCGCAGGATCGGGTCACGTGCACATCCGCATACTCCGGGTATACGGGCATAGGCCATCCCTAAATGCGGAAGAACAAAATAACTTCGATTTCGAAGAGGACGGCGTGAACGATCATAAAGACCATATAATCTGCGAAGCATTTCCTGACCCGAATCTCATGTAACAACCACTAGATGTTGTTTACCTTAAGTCAGGAAATGCGTCACGCAGTCAGATGTCGAGGCTTGTCGCAAACTCGGCGCGCTCTTGAATGAACTGGAAGCGGGCCTCTGGTTTATTGCCCATCAATTTTTCTACTGATTGCCGGGTTTCATCTGCAAACTCGTCAGTTATGACGACCTTAAGGAGCATTCTCTTGGCCGGGTCCATTGTTGTTTCTTTCAACTGGGCTGGCAGCATCTCACCAAGACCCTTGAATCGCCCGATTTCAACTTTTCCACTCTTTTTGAAGTGCTTGCTGAGCAACTCGTCACGGTGCTTGTCGTCACGTGCGTACATGGTCTTACCGCCCTGACTGATGCGGTAGAGTGGTGGCACCGCGAGATACAGATGTCCATCACGGATGATTTCGGGAATCTCCCGATGGAAGAAGGTGATCAACAACGAGGCGATGTGTGCCCCGTCCACATCAGCATCAGTCATGATGATGATGCGTTCATAACGCAAATCATTCGTGCGATAGTTGGAACGCGTTCCGCATCCCAGCGCCTGTATCAGGTCGGCAATCTGTTGGTTGGCAGCCAACTTGTCCCGTCCCGCGTTGGCAACGTTGAGTATCTTGCCTCTCAGCGGCAGGATGGCCTGAGTGGAGCGATTTCGTGCCTGTTTGGCAGACCCGCCCGCAGAGTCACCTTCCACGATAAACAGTTCGGTGCCTTCCGCTTGGCTGGTAGAGCAATCCGCCAGCTTACCTGGGAGGCGAAGTTTACGTACCGCTGTCTTTCGAGCAACGTCGCGTTCCTGGCGTCGGCGCAAGCGCTCTTCGGCCCGATCGATCACCCACTCCAGAAGCTTGTTTGCCTGATTGGGGGAGGCAGTAAGCCAATGGTCAAATGCGTCGCGTACAGCATTTTCGACGATTTTGGTTGCTTCGTTGGTGGCCAGACGGTCTTTTGTTTGACCAACGAATTCCGGTTCCCGGACAAACACAGAGAGCATCGCGCCAGACGACGTCATGACGTCGTCACCGGTAATGACGCTGGCTTTCTTGTTTCCGATCAGTTCTCCGTAGGCTTTCAGGCCGCGCAAGAGTGCGTAGCGCAATCCGGATTCGTGAGTGCCTCCCTCGGGTGTTGGCACTGTGTTGCAGTAGGAGTTCACGAAACCGTCTCCAGCAAACCAGGCGACTGCCCATTCGACCGCGCCATGTTTGCCGGTTGCAGACGTGCGCCCGGAAAACACTTCTTCGGTGACTTTTCGTTCGCCCTTGAGTGTTTCCTCGAGAAAATCCTTGAGACCATTCGGAAAGTGAAAGGTTGCCTCCGACGGGACATCCTTGCTGCTTTCAAGCAGTTCCGCGTCGCATTTCCAGCGTATTTCAACGCCGCCAAACAGATAGGCTTTAGAACGCGCCATGTTCATCAGGCGCTCAGGGCGAAACCGGCAGTTTTTCCCGAAGATTTCTTCATCCGGTTTAAAGCGCACCAACGTGCCGCGGCGATTGTGAACATCGCCCACGTGCTCCAGTTTGCCTGCCGGCAGGCCGCGGCGGAAAACCTGACGATACAGCTTGCGGTTTCGAGCAACCTCGACAACCAGCTCTTCGGAAAGCGCGTTGACAACAGAAACACCGACGCCGTGCAGCCCGCCCGAAGTTTCATAGACTTTGCTGTCAAACTTGCCGCCGGCATGGAGGGTTGTCATGATGACTTCAAGTGCAGAGCGATCGGAAAACTTGGGGTGAGGGTCAACGGGGATACCACGCCCGTTGTCAATCACCGTCAAGGTCCCGTCCTTGGACAAGTGGACCTCAATCCAGCTGGCATGGCCGGCAACAGCTTCGTCCATGGAGTTGTCAATCACCTCTGCGAAAAGGTGATGCATCGCCTTGTCGTCCGTGCCGCCAATATACATGCCCGGACGGCGACGTACTGGCTCCAGTCCTTCAAGAACCTCAATATCTGCCGCTGAATAGCCCTGATCTTCAACTGAGGGCTTTTGCGCCGCACTCGACGCACGGCTGCGCGCTTTGCCCGCACCTTTTTGCGCGGGCGCCTCCGCGGGATCCGGTGTCGGTTCCAGCGCTGGTAGGTCTGCATTGGCAAAAAGGTCGTCTTTAGAGCTCATGGTGGTCCGGGTTCTCGTTGAAGTGTTGCCTTCACATCCTTTAAAAGGTGTGTATCGAGCCGTGCCGGGTGAAGGGCAATAACGCAAACATGCGCCTGCTTTAATGTCTCTTGCATTAACCCGACGAAATATGGCCCCTTTTAGTAATGCGTGCCCGCTTTATAGCGATAGAAAGTGCGCTTTGTCTAAGGTGATTAACAATCCTGTGGGTAGCGTGCCCAAGTTATTCAGCTCTTATTCCCGAAACAATGAGCCCGCAAACAGCGCGTATCCGCAAAAGATCGCAATCACACGTATGCGTTCACACTGTCAGGTGTGGTGCATTGGCAACAGCTCGGCACCTATTACGCTCAAGGCCTGTTGGCTCCATAGTTTCTCCAAAATTGACCTGTCTTTTCGGCTTCACAACGCGTGTAACTTATTCTATTTTCACCTCGTTTTGTGAGGGGGCAGAATAAGGACAGCAGCGTTTCAGGCCAATAATTGCCTTTGCTTGGATGTCTTTTAGTGCCAAAAATGACACTTTTATTGGTTAGGTTTCGGGGAGTAGTGGGTAGTCATTCTGCCCGCATAAATTAAGTGGGCCAAACCGGGTCATGAGTTGTTTTTTAAAAAACAAGGTGCATATGCGCTCCGATAGCAAATGGGGAAAAAATCTTCTGGCTGCCGTCTTGGTGACGTTGGGCACTACCAGTGTAAGTTCCGCTCAAGCCACAAACGATGCGAATGAAGACCCTTTAAAAGCTATCGAGAAGCTGGATAACTCTAAAAAGGACACAGGCTCGATCACGCCATTGGAGGCGCTGAAGATCGGCGCGAGAGCCTATTTCGCCGGCGACAAGGCTGGGGCTGTGGATCCGCTGCATTATGCGGCTGAGCATGGCCAGCCATTGGCAGCGTGGAAACTCGGACAGATGTATTCCGTTGGAGACGGGGTCAAGGAAGACGATCTGCGTGCATTTCGTTATTACTCTCAAGTGGCGAGTTCATATTCCGAGGATCGCAGGGATTCACCGTCGCCAGCGTTGGTCGCTGACTCCATCGTTGCGCTTGGCACCTATTATGTGACCGGCATTGGTGATAGTCCGGTCAAGCCAAACGTCGCCAAAGCACGGCAGTTGTTCGCTTATGCTGCCTCCTATTTCGGTGATGCCGACGCCCAATACAACCTTGGAAATTTGTACCTTCAGGAAGATGCCAAACGCCAAGCAGCTCGGTGGCTGAAACTCGCCGCAATGAAGGGGCATGTAAGTGCGCAGGCCAAATTCGGTGAGCTGTTGTACAACTCCGCAAATCTGCAGCATGGAAAGCTTGTCGGTCTGCAATGGATGACGCTAGCGCGTCGTCAAGCGTCTCATCCGCAAGATGACTGGATTGTCAAACTGCATGAAAAAGCGTTTGCGCTTGCCTCTGAGGGGGAACGGCGCACCGCCGCAGAGTGGGCTGATCAATGGCTGGTGCGCCACGACAAGGCGCAATCTGTTGCCTCTAGCAATTAGAAGAGTGATTGATCCGGCCCCAAACCGAACCCGGTACTTGAAAAGAGTGCCGGGTTTTTTCGTCTGGCGTGCGGTTGACAGATCGCATCACCTGATTTTATAAATATGATTGTAAAACTCATGTTTTATGTTTCGTCGGATCTTCGAGCGGTTTGGCGGATCTCTGGAAACACCTTGGAGCAGACATTGTCTGCTCCCTTTTCCATATCCGTATCAATTACTTAATAGTCCCATGCCAAAAACACGGAAGCTGTGTTGATTGGTCCACTAGCGTTTTGGATAAAATCCATTTTTGGTATTGCCATCCCAGTGTCATCTGAATATAAGGCCCCTCAAGAAACGGTGCAGAGCACCTTTGGAAGTTACACGGGGCATAGCGCAGCCTGGTAGCGCATCTGGTTTGGGACCAGAGGGTCGCAAGTTCGAATCTTGCTGCCCCGACCACTTCCTCAAAGTCTTTGCAATCGGGGCATAGCGCAGCCTGGTAGCGCATCTGGTTTGGGACCAGAGGGTCGCAAGTTCGAATCTTGCTGCCCCGACCATTTCTTAAAACTCTACAACGTCGGGGCATAGCGCAGCCTGGTAGCGCATCTGGTTTGGGACCAGAGGGTCGCAAGTTCGAATCTTGCTGCCCCGACCAAAAAATCTTCCCCTCAAAATTAGTTTGGTAACACATTCAGTAAAGATCTGGATGTTAAGCTTGTTATGCAAAAAAGCCTACCCAAGGGGCAGGCTTTCTCATTGCATTCGCGCGTTTTATGCGTTTTGGCCTATTGGCCAGTGGAGAGCGCTGTCAAACCTGCAAAAATCAACGCTGAGAGGCCAGCTGCTGCGGGTACGGTGATGACCCATGCCGCGACGATTGTCATGAAATGAGAGCGCCGTACCAGCTTTGGGCGGCGGTGTGTTTCTGCCCGGCGGCTATATGTCGTGCGACCGGTCTCCAGCTGTACATACCGCATCCGGCGTTTGGATGACTGCGTGTACCATTCTCTGAAAAAACCAACTCCAAAGACTGCACCAACCGCAATATGAGTTGAGCTTACCGGCAACCCGAGCCCGGAAGCGACGATAACGGTGATGGCCGCCGACAGCGCTACACAATAGGCGCGCATTGGATTCAGTTTTGTGATTTGCTGTCCCACCATGCGAATGAGTTTGGGGCCAAACAGCAACAACCCGAATGAAATTCCGAAGGCGCCAATGGTCATTACCCACAATGGTATGGATACCTTGGCAGCAACTTCACCAGCACTGATGGTATGTACAATGGCCGCAAGGGGGCCAATTGCGTTGGCCACATCATTGGCTCCATGGGCGAAAGAAAGCAGGGCCGCAGAGCAAATGAGCGGAATCCGGAACAGTTTGCGTAGCGACTGATTTCGGTTCTCCAACCCCTCGGACTGGTGCCGAATAAGCGGTCTGACCAGGAGCCAGGTTGTCACAAACGCCACAATGCCAAGGACACTTGCCTGAAACAGGCTGATGGAAACAACTTTCTTGAGACCCTTGACAGACAAGTACGCTGTAAACGCACCGGTCATGATGGCAATAAGCACTGGTACCCAGCGTCGGGCAGCGGCGATCTTGTCTTTCTGGTAGATGATAAAGGTTTTGATGAAAAACAGAAAAGCAGCTGCAATCAAGCCGCCGAGAACCGGTGAGATAACCCAACTCGCGGCGATGCTGCCCATGGTGGCCCAGTTGACAGACGTGTATCCCGCTGCCGCAATACCGGCTCCCATAACACCGCCGACCACGGCGTGGGTTGTGGAGACTGGAGCACCGATCCAGGTCGCTAGATTGACCCAAAGAGCGGATGAGATCAGCGCGCCCAACATGACGCGTACGAAAACGCCGCTATTGGAGACGGTTGCCGGGTCGATGATGCCTTTGGAAATCGTGCCGACCACATCACCGCCGGCAATCAAGGCACCCGCACTCTCAAAGATTGCTGCAATCAACAATGCGCCGGTGATGGATAGGGCCTGAGAGCCAACGGCGGGACCAACATTGTTAGCTACATCATTCGCACCGATGTTCAAGGCGAGATAAGCACCGACACCGGCTGAGGCTATAACGACACCTGTGCCCAATGTGCCAGAGAAGTAGATACTGGCTATGCCCATGGCAACCAGAAGAAAGAGAAAACTCAGCCCGGGTGCAACGAAGGTTCGGCTAAGATTTTTGGTGGCGCCCTGAAGCTGGGAAACCTTCTCCAGATCCTTGTCGAGGGTGGGTTTTAATGCAGAGTTCGTCATTGGTGAGCAGGCTCATGGCGAAGAAAATGGGAATGGGTGGAGGAGGGGTTCAACAAGCTTGTCTCATGGGTCGAATGCTGATCGGACCTAATGGAGCGAAACAGGCGCTTGGATAACGAGACATGGCTGAAAGCCCAACAGTTTTATGAAAGTTTTATGACCGCTCCATAATCCGACCAACTTAGGTGGCGCAATATCAAATTCTGCTCACTTGAAGTCGTTTCCGTTGTTTTTCAGGGAAAACACGGGAAAAAATCTCTAATGTCGCGCAGGTGCGCAAATATTGCGCTTTTGGCTGCCTCTCTTTTTCCTTCGCGGAAGAAGCAAACTAATTGGTTAGATTATGCCTGACATATCTCAAAGCGTGGCTTCATCGAGAAAGTGTTGTTAAGAGTGCGGAATGTGCCTGTTGATTTTAAAGCGATAAATGCGGGTGGTATCACGTATCTCGCATTGACAAATCTGAGGTTTTTCTGAAAAACCTTTTAGCAGTTAGTGTTCTTCAATTCCCGTAACAGTCGAGGTAGGGCGAATCTATGGTTGCTCGTATTTACCGACCATCCAAAACAGCAATGCAGTCTGGTAAAGCCAAGACGGAGAATTGGGTTCTGGACTTTGATCCGGAAGCGGCCAAGACCATTGAGCCGTTGATGGGCTACACGACGTCCTCTGACATGAAGCAGCAGGTACGCATGACCTTCCGCACCAAGGAAGAGGCGATCGCATATGCTCAACGCAACAAGATCCCTTATCGCGTCATTGAAAAGCAGCCAAGGAAGGTGCGTCCGGCATCTTATTCGGATAATTTCCGTCACGATCGCGCTATGCCGTGGACTCATTGAAATTCGGCATTGAGATCTGATCGCAGCTGCCGTATCTAACGCCGAACCGGTACTCTGACGTACCGGTCCAAGGTTCTGGCAAATGGCCCCTTAGCTCAGCTGGATAGAGCACCGGCCTTCTAAGCCGACGGTCGCAGGTTCGAATCCTGCAGGGGTCGCCAGACTTTATTTATATAAATCAATTATTTAGAATCTTGTCGAGATGGCGTAATGAGCTGTTTCCGGACCTGTTTTCCAGAATGTTTTTCAAAAACAGGTTAATTCTGTTCGCCGTCTATTCTTGGTATGACAACATCACCCAAGCGCTGGTGGTCAGCTAGATAGTGTGCTTCCATGATCTTTCCCACATCCTTCATGCTGTAATCTGAGTGCAGCGCGATTTCAGGGCATTGTATCTCTGCATAGCGCCCTACGTCATTTTAGAGCTCGATGACGAGATCTTGTGACCCATACCTCCACGCGCATTGCCTATCTGCGAAATGCCGCGATGGCATCGTTTAAAAGGGGGGTAAGTGCATGAGCGAGAGGCTGAGCCTGTTTTTCATCACCGCTTTGTAGATCTGCGTTGGCCAGAATGCGGTTCCAGTTTCTCAGGTATTTCTTTTTGTCTTGCCTTTCGAGCATTGTCTGGTAGGCGCCATGAGCCAAACGACTGCGTAAAGTGGGATTGTCCATGAGCATGGCCATCGCGTCAGCAAGGCTTTTGACTTCCGGCTCACGGCTTATGATAAGCCCATCTACCTGATCCGTCACCAATCCCCTATAACCTTCACAATCTTCAAACCCGATTGTCGGTATGCCCGCCAACATGGATTCATTGACCGTGTTGGGATTTCCTTCTTCAAACGAGCACAAAACAGAGAATTCCGCCGCTCTGTATTCCGGTTCCATCTCATCAACCAGTCCGCGCTGAACGATCCTTCCTTGAACACTTGGCAGGCGATTGAGGCGTTCAATTTCATTGGCAAATCTGTTGACCCCATAAAAGTGAAGCTCCCAACCTGGATAGATGGCAGCAAGGCTGGCAAAGGCGCGGGCCGCGACAACACCATTTTTGTTGAAGTCTTTCAATCCGCCCACGCAAACGATGCGTTTTCCTTTCTTGGGTTCGGCTGGTGAGGGCCGTTCCGGAGCCCCCTGACAGTTATAAAAGGCGGCAGTCTTGTAACGCAGGGCCGGGGCGACGCTCTTCAGATAGCTCGGTAATACCAACCTGATGCCACTAACGGATGCAAATATTGCTTGCCGTAGTAGGAATGCTGCCTTGAAATCGTAGTCGGCTCCAAGTCTTTCCATTCCCTTGATGAGGTTTCGAACCCCCCTGATGGGACTTGTGCATTCCTGTACGGCAATAGGGCATTCGAGCCGTTTGAAGAACGGCAATTGCCATAAAATGCTGATGTCAGCATAGAAGATAATCACAATGTCGGGGCGAAATGCCCGGACACGTCGTTCTTCAGCGGCAAGAACATTTGGTTGCTGGCTGTTATAACGACTGGGAAGGCGGGTGATACCTTCGTTCAGGGGGTAAGCGGGATGGGCTCCTCCTTTTGCGTTGAAAATGACACCTACCTTGTGTCCTGTTTCATCCCAAGCGTTGGCAAGGTCGCTGGCTGTTTTTTCCGCGCCTCCCTTGCCCCGAGACAGCGACGGAACGCTCAATAGAATCCTCATGTCTCCGCCTTCTGCGGTGAAGGTGGAGATGCAGGGGTTGGATCCTGAAACAACGTTTGCGACAGGCGGTCGAACTCGCGAATATCATCGCGCAAGCGGATTTTGTAGATTTCGCGATAAAACTCCAGGTCGTCGATCTCCTGTTCAATTTGAGAAATCCGAACCAATCGATAACCTAGAACCCCGAATACGGCATTCAACAGACGCCGGATAATACTCATGAAATGCTACCCCAGTTAAGCCGAGACGGTACATTGCGTAAAAACCATTGATACCGATTTGCAACCTAGCCCCTTGAAGCAACTTCGCACCATCCGAAGAAGTTGAGTTAAAAATTGTTATGGGGCCGCTTGGGGGAGAAAGGACTGTAAAGTACGCTCCAAGCCAGTTTCCAGATCGACTTCTGGTTTCCAATTCAGGTGCTGCTGTACTTTGCGGGTAAGCGCGTAGGTGTCTTGCACCTCGCCAGACAATGGGGAGCTGTGGCGGACAGGAGGCATCGATAGCCCTTGGCGCTTCGCCTGTTGCTCCAGTAAATGCAAAATCTCAAGAATGGATGTGGGGCGCCCATTGCCCAACTGGTACAACTCGCCTCCGATCCCGTTGGTGAACGCTGCGCGCATGATTGCTCCCACGGCATCGTCGACATAAAGAAAATCGCGAGTTTGTGTGCCAGTACCGTTAATTGCAATTGTCTCACCTTGTAAAATTGCATCGCAAAATTTGGCGATGACGCTGGTCTTGTGCTTGGAACCCGGTCCATAGAGATTCGAAAACCGAAGAGACACAGTATCTAGGCCATAACTGTGATGATACGCCGAGCAATACCCTTCACCTGCGAGTTTGCTGGCGCCATAAGGCGACAAGGGGCGTGGTATCACACCTTCATGTACGGGCGCCGGAGCCGCTCCCACAGGAGCGCCAGAGGAGGCAAAAACGAAACGTTTTGGGTTACTTGCACGGGCGGCTTCAAGATAAGCCAATGTTCCCAGTACATTGCTTTGGCAATCCATCATGGGATCGGCAATGGACGGTTGGACGCCCGTGTTGGCGGCCAGATGAACAATGATATCTGCTTCTTGAGAAACGAACTGGGCGGCAGCCGCATCACTAATGTCGAATGCAAAGACATCAACTTGGTTCTCTGACCAGGTATTGGCGGTGGGCAGCGTCTTCAAGATTTTGTGGGGTACAGGGTGGAGTGCATCAGCCTTGCCAGCCGACAGTCGATCCACCACCCGTATGGATGATCTATGCTGCTGCCACAGGTGGTTGACCAATGCTGCGCCGACAAAACCACATCCCCCGGTAATGACCCATCTCATTGCGCGTATGCCTCATGTGTTTCATCAGATTGTTCTAAAGGTTGGCGTGGCACCAAAACCGATCGTACCCGGTTGTTGGCGTTCACCAAGGTGTAGATTTCGCCAATTCTCCCAGTCTTGACATCGTTTTAGTGCACCTTGATTTCCTTCGGACTGCCGAAAGAGATTGGAGAGCGAGGTCGAACGATTTAGGCCTATGGAGTACAAGGCCGGCTTCAAACGTTTGTGAGCTCTTGGGCCATAGAAGAGTTCCAGTCGCGCAATGAACTCGCAGTCGGCTCCCAGTAGATGGCGATAAAAATTGCCGATGCGTTGAAGCGCTGATCGGCGAACCAGAAATGAAGAGGGGTTCCAACGCAGGAAATTGCGAGCATCCCGTGTGAAGGGATGCCCGGTCTCTTCATCAATCCTCATATAGTGGGAGGAGGTTGCCTGCAGGTTTGTATCTCGCAACAAGGGAGCCACCTGATCCGCAAGCTTTCTGGGATGCGACCAGTCATCTGCATCATGCATCGTGACGAACTCACCGTCAGCCAAGGCGATCCCGACGTTCTTTGCGGCCCACAATCCTATATTTTTCGGCAGGGTTACACAGCGTACACGATCATCTCGTTGGGCGATGTTTTGAATGATGGAGCTCGTTCGGTCGGTACTTCCGTCATCAATTATGATGATTTCTAGATTTTGCCAGGTTTGGCGCAGCAACGAGCGAACCGCAGCCTGGATCCATCGTTCTTCGTTGTAGGCGGTCATTACCACTGAGATTAAAGGTCCATGCCTTGTTTGGGCGGCTGTCTGTGGGACGTAAAGTTCATGCAGGTCGATACCCTCTTCGGTAATGCCGCGGGAGACCGGTTCCAAACCTTGTTGAGCATAGGCCTCCGCGAATATTTTTTTTGCGGAGGACAGGTTTCCGCACTTGAGCGCCGCATACAGCCGATGCAAATGCGGGAGGCCCGCGGTATGGTGGTTCGATCGACGGCCCAGATGGCTTTCACAATAGGCCTTTACAGGTGCCAGGTGATCGGTTTGCGGAAGCATAGACAAAACTTCCTCTGGAACGGCGGGTGCCAAAACTCCGTACATCTGGGGCGTATGGCGATCCGGTTTGAGACGGGAGGCGAGTGCTAGCGCACTCTGCCAATCACCGAGTTTTGCCTTGGCAATGGCGTGACACGATGTTTGTTTCTGGGTTTGATCCAGAATTGACAGAAACATGCCCGCACCCAACAAGACCTGCGGATCTTTCTGTCGGCAGATCTCCAAAGCACGATAATGGTCGCCTTGCCTTGACCACCACCGCGCCACTGCATTTCTCATCATTTTATGCCCACGCAACTCCCCGCACTATGCATGGTTGGTGAACCGCATGGCGGTATTGCAGAACAAGCGACAACATGGCATCCATACGAGACTCGGTAAGCAAGTGCGGCTTCAAACCCAAATCAGTCAATGCAGAGTGCCTTGGATTGTAGTAGTGGTCTTCCAGCTCTTTTCGGGGATTTGGAAAACGCTGTACCTCAACGTCAAGTCCTAGTCGGCGGCCAGACTCTGCGACCTTTTCTGCCAGCTCATTTACGGAAAATGTTTCGACAAACTGGTTGAAAATGCGCATGTCTCCCGGCGCTGCGGGTGTTTCGAGCGCGAGGCGGACACACTGCAGGGTATCCTTGATACTTAGATAACCTCGCGTCTGCCCGCCTTTGCCATAGACGGTTAACGGATGGCCGCAGACAGCTTGAACCATGAACCGATTCAAAACGGTTCCAAAGATTTCGTCATAGTTGAAAGCAGAATACAGATCGGGGCAGCCCTCGTTTTCAGCTGTTTCAATCCCGTAAACGGGCCCCTGCATGAGATCAGTCACGCGCAGGCCCCAAACCCGCACATAGAACCACAGCAGATCCGTGTCCATTACCTTGGTGGTGTGGTACAGGCTGCCTGCCTGGCGTGGATACAAAAAGCGCCCTGTACGCCCGTTGTGGGTGATGTCCAGCCATCCTTCTTCTATATCGATGTTCGGCGTCCCATATTCACCCATCGTGCCGAGTTTGATGAGATGACAGTCAGGCATGAACAGGTGAATTGCCTGAACAAGATTGAATGTAGTTGTAATGTTGTTGTGCAGCGTCAAATGACCGGCTTCACGCGATTTCATGGAGTAGGGGGCGGAAGGCTGCTCTGCATAGTGGATCACGGCATCAGGTTTGAAGTCATCAAAGACCTTCTCGACAAATCCCCAATTGGTCAGATCGCCAATTGCGGTGCCAATGGTTATTCCGGTTTTCTGCTTCCAATGGCGAACGCGATCGTGAAGAGAGACTATGGGAAAGAGCGAGGGGCAATCCTCTGCATGACATAGTTGCCGACGCAAAAAATTATCAACAACGAGAGTGTCATGACCCAAGGCTGATAAATGCATGGCCGTGGGCCACCCAAGGTATCCATCTCCTCCGGCTATCAGGATTTTCATAGAGCAACCTCCGTTTGCCGTGCCGCGTGAGTTTCGGTGTCAACTCTGGTCTGGGTACAAGCTTGTTGAACGCTCTCCGGCAAAACATCTTGCTGTAGGAGGAACTCGCGGATCTGCTGCGGCGTCATGGGTGGCTCCGACTCCGAGCTGTAGATCCTCGCTATGGTTTTAAAACCCTCGTTCTGGTAGCGAGCTCTTAGGTGTTTTTGCCGTTCTGGAGCTTCCGGGAGAACGCACAGAAACCTGCCGTTGCTCATCAGACGATGGTTTTCGGCCTCACTTGTCAGTTCTTCTTTCAACTTCTCGCCAGCTCTTATGCCCTTCACCTCAATCGGGTAGTTGACAGGATCCCAACCATAATGGGTCGCCAGCATTCGAACCATCTCAACCGCAAGATCTCGAATGCGCAAGGATGGCATCTTGGCAATGAGGATTTCACCGCCTTGGGCAAGGATTGCACTGCTGAGAACAAGATCTGACGCCTGTCGCGGCGTCATTACAAAGTGTGTCATGTTTGGATCGGTGAGTGGGATCGGAACGCCCAGCTTTATCGCTTCATGAAAGCGGGGAATGACAGAACCGCTGGATCCACCGATATTCCCGAAACGCAGGCTAGCCGTGCGGGTGCCCTGATTCTGGTATGTGGTCTCAGTAGGGATGCCGGCTAGGGCCTGTTGACAAAGTGGGTTCCCAAATCAGCTGAACTGTGATTCAAGACTGTCTTTTAGGAGGCAGCCTTGGCACGTGGCGATTTGACAGACGCGGAATGGGAATTGATCGAAGCGTTGCTTCCGTCAGAGCGGGGCCGAAAGTCCCGTCCAGCTCAGGATAACCGCCGTTATCTGAATGGTATGCTACATGTGCTGCGCGTTGGCTGCCCCTGGCGCGACATGCACGAGCGCTACGGGAAATGGAATTCGGTCTATGTGCGCTTTCGCCGGTGGGCAGAGCAAGGCGTCTGGGATGGTCTGCTGGAAACGCTGGTGGATCTCGGGCTCACC
>NZ_AUGS01000005.1 GCF_000422785.1 Pseudovibrio exalbescens DSM 16456 | reverse complement strand
CGTTGGCAACCGCCAGCTCCCCGATCTTGGCGTGGAGCTCTTTCACCTGCTCTTCGTCAATCTCCGGCTTTCGTTTGCCGCCACGTTCAAAAACGTCCGAAGCGCCTTCCAGCAGGGCACGCTTCCATTGATGGATCATGGTCGGATGAACCCCGAAGCGGCTCGCCAGTTCCGATATCGTCTCTTCGCCCTTCAACGCTGCCAGGGCGACTTTCGCCTTGAACTCCGGCGAGTGCTGCTTGCGTTTCGACATATCTGATCTCCTTTTCTCGAAGACCAGCAGACAACAAATCGTAGCTTACGTCAGTGTCCGATTTTCGGGAGGTAGCTCAGGTTGCAACGCGTCGATACTTCATAGAACGCAGGACGGCGAAACGCCCGGATAACTTGCCGAGCGTGTTTATAGTGTTCCTCGAGATGTGGAGCGGCCAACAAGAGTTGTTGAATACGCTGCGCAGCCCATTTTTTGTGCTCGGCGGTTCGCGGGCCTGCGATGCCGGCTTCTTTCGTGGCTTGACCGTGAGCCTGATCTGTCATGTTGTATTGTGTCTCACTTTCCGACCGGGCGACTTAAAGTCCCAAGGCACGACTCCAGAAAATAGAGGAATAGCTATAGTTTCTTGGGCCTCGGCGGAGGTGGTCTTCCAGCAGGTTTGCATAGCGTTGAGCCCAGAATCTCTCATGGGTTTCAGGATCCTTCGGACGCGGCAAAACCTCAATCTCTGTAAAATCAAGGGCGATTTTGTTGCCATCCCAATAGGCTTGACACCAAACTGTTGGAACTCCCAGTCGATGATTGAGACGGGCGGGTAAATCCCAAATCCTTACGGTTCCATTCAAAAGAGGTGCATCCAACGTGCTTCGAAACAAGTTGCCGTCACAGGCCAGAGCAAGGGCATGGCCAATACTCAAGTCGCGAATGATCTGGCGCAAGTGTGGGAGCGGGGAGGCACCAATCAGAATGGATGCCTGCGTGTTCGGCGCATCGTCAGACGGTTGCCGGTTGGATAGCATCAGATTGCGTTGGTTTCCAATGCGTTTGAAGTGCGGTAGGTGCCGGTCCAGATACCAGGCAGCAGCGGCACCCGGGCCGTGATGGGATGTAACCAGAAGGCACCCTTTGCCTCTTGCCAGGCACGCTTGGACCGGTTTCAAATCTACCCGCGAAAAAACGCCCTCCATTTCGACGACCTCCATGGCAAGGTCGGTAAATGCTGTTAAAGCGGTTTTGTTCGCGTTCACACCCCATTTGGCCTCCTCTTCAAACCTTGAAAACGGCATATCTGCGGGGCGTAACACCTCCGCAATGCGGCGGGACAATGTTGTTGTAGAGGGTGTAAGTGGAGGCGGGGTGTCCAAAGCTTTCTGAAACAGTAGTGGATCATCGATGCGTAGACCGCCAAAGCTGGCTGAGGCATGCAGTTGCTTGGCATCTTTGGCCTCCGAGGCTCTGGAAAATGCAGCCAGACAGTCCAGATGGAATTGAAAGTAGATGGGATCATCGAGGGCGTCATGAAACCATGATCGACTTAACGCGAGAGACTGTTCGGTAAGCGGTAAATTGCGCCAGACACGAATGTACAGCTCTCGAAATTTATGCTGGTCGGGGTACTGCAGGACTGCTGTCTCTGCCTTCCGTCCAGCCTCATGGAAACTTTGCAGGGCCAACAGGCTGAGTATTTCAATGCGAGCAGCCGTTGGATCATCCGGACACACCCGTTTCAGTTTTCGCGCCGCCGCCAAGGCTTGCTCAGGTGCCCCTATTAGCTTATGGAGCTGCGCATAATGGCGAAGTAAAGCCGGGTTTTCAGGCCAACGTTTCAACGCGCGTTCAGCACACGAACAGGCCTTTGAAAAGGCACCAAGATGTTTGCAGCATCTGATTTCACCAAGGGGGCCTTGCAGTTTATTGGGGTGGGACGCGGTCACTTTTTGCCAATGCGTAAGAGCTTTTTGAAAATGTCCTTTTTCCTCTGCCTCTCGGGCGTGTTGAATACGAGATTTGAGGTCTGTATCAGCCATTGTCCGCCTCACAACAAACCGGTTCCGCCTGCCTGTTTCCAAGCGCTTCTTCCAGCGTGTTTGATCCTTGTAGGTCGTGATACATATCGATGAACTGAAAATCTGGCTGTTTGCCAAAGCTGTGTCGTAGTTTAGACAGCAATCTCTGTAGTCTCGGTGCTGTGCCCGGAGCCGTGTGATCAACATGGCGCAGTTTTGGGATTTGACGCATCAAAACCAACTCTTCCCGACTGAAACCAAGCGGATTGAGGCGATGCACATCCCCCGCAGAAAGGGGCTCTTCCATTGGTTTAAAATGGCGCCGAGCCCTTTTGTTTGTTGCTGTCTTGTCGTGATGTTGGAAAGCGCCCAGCTGAATGCGCATTCCATCGGCGTAGATAACGGAGAGTTCTTTGGACAAAGCAAAATCGAGCGCTGCAGAAATGCTGTTCAGAATAGGCTCGCTGCGGTCATTGAGGGAGGTATTGCATAGCATCGGCACACCTGTGGCCCGATGGAAGGCATTAAGGATCTCATGAAGTTCCGGGTTTGTTTCCATGGTTAACGTCTGTACTCGAGCCGTGCCATCCAAATGGCAAATTGCGGGGACTAGTGCTGCCTTGTCCGCTTTGACTTGAAATGCATGCAACATGTATGGAGAAGGAAAGCTCTCCTCAAACCAATCCTTTGAAAACTCGTCCAAAACAAGCGGGGCGACCGGCCGCCACCATTGGCGCTGTTTGATCCGGTTCAACCTATCGCGGGAGGTTATGTCCCGAGGATCAGCAAGGAGAGATCGGTGGCCCAGTGCCCTGGGGCCAATCTCGGCTTGGCCCTGAAACCAGACAATGGGTCCGTCCAACAAGTCGCTTAAAATGGTCTCAAGCTCAGGATGAGAAATATCTTCGATGTGAAGAGAAAAGGTTGGGTCCTTTATAACGTCCGATAGGTTATCCGTGCCATTGGAACCGAGGTAGGGGGAGGAGAGGCGAAAGCGAAAGTCCGGCTCATCAGCGAAAAAACGCATAAGTCCCAGTCCGAGAGAAAGCCCTGAATCATTTACGCAAGGCGGGGCAAGGAATCCTTTAAACTCAAATTGCTTCATCAGGGCTGTGTTCAACGGACAATTGAGCGCCAAACCGCCGGACATCGCCAGATATGTGTTTTGGGGAGTGACGTCATTCTCATCAATGATCTTGGCAAGGATTTGCTTGGTTTGGGAAATCGTTTTTTGTTGTATCAGGCGCGCGATGACCGCAGCTTCGTTTTCCTTTCTGGTAAAGAGAGGATCGCCACGAATTTCCGAACCACTGGTTGAAGATAGCGTGTCCTCAACCTGACGCGTCACCCCCTTGAACCAACGGTCCGCCTTTTCAAAATCCCGCCTGCGGATGATCAGGGGGGGATCGTCGACGGCAAGAGGCAGCACAGCTTTGCAGGCCCCGGCAAGGGCCATCAGGCTGCCCTCCTTCAATCCATATCGTTGGCGCATCAAAGCCCACAAAGGAGCCGTGGATGCGACAGGAAACAAGGACATTTTGCCGTTTTTGACAAGAGCACCTACATAGTAGGGTTTGCGTTGGCTAGCTTCATCTTCAACGCTGTCAGGACCGCCGTCCATGGCCAGAGCCACAATTGTCTCAGTATCAAAAATGGATTTGTCCAGCATGAGTGCGGAAAACAGATGAGCAAGACTGTGCTGGGGAAACTCTTCAAAACGACGCCAATAGTCCCCGCCGGACGCAGAGACACTGTTGATGCCCGGCGTTCCCCAAACTCCGACAATGTCGGTGGTGTCAAGTCCGAGCGGCCTCAGGCGATCTGCAACAAAAGTCCAGAAATGCGTGTTGTCACGAAATGCGCGCAGATGGTGTTTCTCGCCGGAAAAGCGCTCCAGTTCCCACACCTGAATCAGTTCGACATCGCCTCCGTTCTTGCGCCACAAACTGATATTGTGGTCATGGCGTAGCGCGATGCCATAGTGATGATCGAGCGCATCAACATGGCAATAGGCTGAAATGTAATGACCATCTCCCAAAGGGCACCTCTTAATACCCATGAGGGCCGAGATCCTCTCGGCCTTCTGCGTTGATGCAAGTCCCACTCCTGTGATTTGCGATGCAAGGGTGCCGTTTTTAAGCGTTAAGAAAAACAGTCAGAATTCGCGAGGGAGATTTGAGCCCTTACATTGCCGGATAGGCACGGTTGATCGTGTTCCTGTAGCTTGCAGCCGATGGGTGGATCACGCAAAACCAGCTGGCAAGGGGTAGCAAAAGAATGCGATTTCAAAGGAAGTTTCGCTGTGATTTCTGCGCAAGCACCGAGAGCAAGCCCTATCTAAAAACAACGAAGGTGAGCTGGTACGGCAAAGACCGTTTTGAACTGCATTCCTGTGTGAACTGCAATCTGGTCATGGCGTTTCCCAGACCCGATCGAGATGCGCTGTATAAGGACTTTTTTGAAGGAGCTGATAGTGCCCAACGGACCATCACACGCAAGCTCTCGCGGCCCAACGTTCTTGCCGTACACGAAAAGGCTGTAGAGCGGGCTGAAGGTTTTTTTAAAGAGGCAAATGACGGTAGGCGTCCGAAGGTCATTTTTGATATGGGTTTTGGCGCAGGCACCTTGATGGAAGCTGCGCGCCTTAAAGAAATGGAGGCGGAAGGAAACGAGATTAATCTTGCTGGCGTGCATCGCATGCAGGATCTTGGCTTCAACGCGCACCATGGTTTTACCCGGGACCTGAGTCTTGAGCCCGAACGCTTTGATATGGTTTTCAACTTCGATTATCTTGAGCACTCTTACGAACCATTTCAGGATTTGAAAACCTGTAACGCGCTTTTGAAGGGGAATGGGATATTATACCTTAAGACGCTCTATCTTGACTGTCCTGATCACCTGCTCAAGGGTCCGAACTACCAGCTTCTCGGTCAAGGCCATTTTTCTTATTTCTGGCCACGTACTCTACTTTGCATGTTCCAATCAGCCGGTTTCGAAATCCTGGAACTGCGGATGACCGGGCTGATCTACATCATTGCCAAGAAAGTTGGACCACCTCTTCCAAAAATCTCGTTGAATTTTCTGGATCACAGATACGCAATGGTGGAGGAGAAGACGCCACTCGAAGTCCATCATTGAGCTTTGGAGGGATATGCGCTCCCGAAACCTCGATCTAGGCTGTGCGGGCATCTACACTGTGGGAACGACAGAAGGAAGGCTCCCAAATGAAGTGGCTTTGTGGTCTGTTGGTTTTTGCAGGAGTGCTCATGTCCTCTGCAGCGGCTCAAATTGATGATTTTTTATGGAAAAACAGACTGCTGATTGTCAGCGTCTCAAATGAAAATGCGCTGCTGTTGGCTGAACAAAGCGCTATATTTGACGACCATTATGCGGGGATGAACGACCGTGACCTGAAGTTGATCAGTCTTGTGGCTGAACGGGTGTATGTGAACGAGGTTTCAACTGACCAACTAGACGCAGCCTTTATGCGTGAACAATATGACCTTCCCAATCAGGGTGTTGCAATTCTGGTGGGGAAGGACGGTACTGTAAAACTGCGCCGCGACGCAGCGATTTCCGCGGCCGAGTTGTTTTCCGTCATAGATCGAATGCCGATGCGCCGCCGTGAAATGAAAGATCGGGGTTAATCAGCATCTATCTGGTTTAAAAGTAAGTGATCTCTGCTGTCCAACGGGTCCGGTCATGAGGTGCGCCCAAATCAAGATTAGCCGGGCCCTTGGCAATGATGCCGAAGGGGTTGATGCTGGTGAGTGACTTAAAATAGTGCGCCTTGACGTTGGGCATGTGCACGGTCTCTGCTACACCCTCCCATTGATACAGATCTCGCAGATAACCAGAAAGCGCCGGATAGTCGGCAATACGGCGCAGATTGGTTCGGAACAGGTTTACATAAACTGCGTCGAACCGAACCAAAGTGACAAATAAGCGCCAGTCAGCCTCGGTGAGAGTATTCCCACACAGGAAACGTTGATTTCCTAGCCGGCCTTCCAGTTGATCAAGGCACTCAAATACACCAGCAACGGCGTTATCATAGGCTTCTTGAGTGCGCGCAAAACCGCAACGGTATACGCCATTATTCACGCACTCGTAGATCAGTGTGTTGAGCTGTTCGATTTCGTTTTGTAGTGCCTTTGGATAAAAATCAATGCTATTGCCTGCGGTGCCGACAAATTCGGAGTTGAGCATCCGAATGATTTCAGCGGATTCGTTGCTGACGATGCATTCCCGCTGCTTGTCCCATAAAACCGGTACAGTGACGCGGCCCGTGTAAGTCGCATCACTGCGCGTATAAATCTCATGAAGGTAATCGGCACCATAAAGCGGGTCTGGATCGGTGTCGCTATCGCCCGAAAACCACCAGCCGTTCTGGCCCATGTACGGATCGACGGTAGATAGGGAAATTGCGCCCTCAAGGTTCTTCAAGCAGCGAAACAGCCGGGTTCGATGGGCCCAAGGGCAAGCATCGGCAACATACAGATGATAGCGGCCGACCTCCGGCAAGAACTGCGTCGAGCCATTGGCTTTGATCCAGTTTCGGCAAACAGATTCTGCCCGTTGGAAAGTGCCGTCCTTTGAGGCTGTGCCGACCTCTCCGTGTTGCCACTTTCCGTTTACAAGTTGTCCCATGTTCCCTCCTAAACTCTTATATAAGCGCTTGGGCAGTCTAGAGGGACAAACCTGAAATTTCGAAGGCAAATTTCCAGGAAGGCTTTGAAAACAGTGTTCAAGAAATGGAGACGATAGGCAGGTCAAGGGCACTGAGCCATTGGACACTCAGTACCCTTGACAGGTGTTTGCTAAAGCGGATTAGGACGCCGCTTGTTCGGGTGTCCAGTCGACCGGCACACCGTCCTTGGGGTCATAGGGCGCCTTGATAAAGACCGCTTTCCACGGCACGTCTCCGTGATTGACAACATAGTGAGCTTCTCCAGGCTCACAGCGCAGGAAATCTCCCACGCCAAGAACGTGGAGATTGCCGTCCACATACATATGCACTTCGCCTTCAATGGTCAGAAAGTTTTCTTCAATCCGACAGTGCTTGTGTGCTGGAAAATGTTGTCCGGGCTGCAGGGTCACCACGCCAATGTCCGAGCGCGGACCTCGTTGCAAATACTTGGGGCCGTGGTCGTCAAATCGGTAGGTGTGATCGCGTTCACTTGTCTTGTACATGTTTGCTATGGGCGCGAGCATGGCCAGCGCCGTCCTCTCAACTCTTTATAGCCCTGGGGCCTTCCACATGGATTGGGTAATATTCTGCTCCACCAACGGACGCTGTGCCGCATAAGCTTCACGCCATTTCCGGGTGATCTCGCGATATTCCGCGTGAGTATCCGGATTGGGTGTATAGTGCCGGTCCCAGCGAACGAGTTTGTCAGCCGCCTCGGGCAGGGAAGGGTACACGCCGATACCCACCCACGCGGCGAGGCCGCAGGCAAATGCAGTTGCTTCCGTTACCTCAGGCACCTTGACCGGAAGACCAGTCGCATCGGCCAGAATTTGACACCACAAACGCCCCTTTGAGGCCCCGCCTGCAAAGACAATCTCGTCAAGTGTCACGCCGGCCATATCAGCGGCCATCGTCAGATTCTCGGCCGCCACAATCGCGGCATTTTCCTGCAAAGCACGGAAGATCTCCGGTTTGCCGCATTTGCTGGCGTCCAGAGAAAGGTTCAAAAGCGACGGGGCGGCGTGATACCACGCCCCGTAGTTCATGACATCGGTGAAAATCGGCAGAATGCCATGGGCACCGACGGGAACCTGAGCGGATTGTTCTTCAAGCAGCGCATACACATCGATGCCGCGCTCGTCTGCAAGGCGCTTTTCTTCCTGACAAAACGCGTCACGGAACCAACGCGTTGTCATGCCAACCATGAAGGCGATGCCCTCGGCCTGACTGACGCCGGGAACCACGTGGGGGTTAACGCGGATACGCATATTGGCGTCAGTCGCCGCAGACCCCATGTTGACCACTTCCTGCCAGAAAGTACCGCCCAAGACAGCGGCTTGACCGGGCCTTGAAACGCCAAGCCCCAACGCACCGAGCTGCACATCGCCGCCGCCCATGACGACAGGAGTGCCAGCCGACAAGCCGGTTTCCTCTGCGCCTTTGGCCGTTATCTTGCCAATCGCCGTACCGGTTTCAACCACCTTTGGAAAAATGTCGGTTTTCAGGCCGGCCTTGCCCGCAATCTCCGGAACCCAGTCCCGTGTTTCGAGCGAGAAAATACCTGTCGTGCCAGCATTGGATGGATCACACGCTATGACGCCTGATAGCCGCGCCAGAATCCAGTCAGACAACATGGACATGGTCGCAGTGCGTTCGTACACCTCTGGCAAGTGTTTCTGGATCCATTTCAAGCGGGGAATTGCGCCCAGCGCGAAGGTCTGCCCGGTAATCGCATAGGCATCCTTTTGTAACTGGGGCGCGTCGGCCTGAAGGACGCGCACCTCGTCTGCCGCCCGAGAGTCGACGTTGGCACAGGCCCACAGTTCTTGACCATCCGCGTCGTAAAGCACAATGCCTTCACGCATACTGGTGCCACTCACAGCAAGAATATCCTGCGCGCCCAGCCCGGCTTCTCCCAAAGCCTTCTTGATGCAGCGACACAACAGATCCCAGTTCGCCGGGCAATCGAACTCCATTGATCCCGGATAACGAGGGTCACTCAGATGGGTCCACTCTTCCTGCCCAACGGCAATCTGCCTCCCTTGAGCATCAAAAATGACAGCGCGACCACTGCCAGTTCCGGCATCAATTGCCAGAACATAGCCCTGGTTCTCACTCATTTCTTTTCTCCCTTGATGATGGCCTGGGCGGTTGGCTCGTCTGTAATCAGCACATTAAAGTGCTTGCCTTTCGCCGCAGCCCGGATTGCGTCGACTTTGTCCTCCCCACTGGCGGCGGCCACGACTTGCGGAATATGACGCAATGCGTCAAGGTCGAGTCCAACCAGAGTTTGGTGGAACGGAAGATCGAGCACCTGTCCTTCTTCGTCGTAGAAGTAGGCTATGATATCGCCCACAGCGCCTTGCCGCCGGAACGCTTCGAACTGAGATTGGGTTGCATACCCAGATGTGACCAAAGTGGCCTGATTGGCAACGGACCCAATACCGACAAGTGCATAGTTGGCCGTCTTGGCCATGCTCATCACATCTACTATGTGGCGCTCTGTCTTTAGGCTCTCCGCCAATGACTCGTTGGATACGAGAAGAGGGGCCGGTATCAGGTGAACGTGCTTGGAGGTGCGCCCCGAGGAAACCCCTTCAATATAGGCGGCAACCCCACCGGTAAGGCTTACCAGGGACACATCGCGGTGAGACAGCGTTTGGGCCAGCCGTTGCAGTGCCCCCATGACCGTTGCCCCCCAGCCGACCGCCAGAAGATCAGACTTTTGCAATTTGTTCATCAAGTACTGGCTTGAAGCCTCGGCAAGCCGAACGGTTGAATCAGCTTCTCCCTCTGCCGGAATGACACGAACCTCCTTAAGGCCATACAATTCCTGCAATTCATTTTCGAGTGTGAAGCAACCGCCGTAACTTGAGTTAATATGTATATGAATCAGGCCCATACGCCTGCCGCGTTCCAGCATGCGCGAGACCTTGATGCGCGACAGGTTCAAGCGGGACCCAATATCACTTTGGGTCATGCCGTCATGATAATAGTACCACGCTACCCGGCTCAGTAGCTCTTCTTCGTGGGGTTCATAAGCGAAATCGTCAGTCATCTCGTTCACGTTGGGCCTCCAAGCTCCATTGTGAGCATTTGATCATGACTGGTATAAATGATCAATTGCTGATTTTATTTCTCCTAAATTCTACCTCCGGTATACTACGTATAATGATTGATTTTATGCGGATTTTTCGTGGTTTTGCAGCCTTTTCCTGAAATTTCACGCCAGTGGATAATGATCATATGTTGCGGCAAAGTGATATATGAATCGTTCTTATGGTTGACCTTTTCGCCAAACGAGCAATACTCGAGTGAGCAATTGACGAGTCGTTGTTCATATGAACGCTTGGTCGGGATGGCCGGGTCAGATGGCTCAAACATGTAACTCGGAGGACGACATGGCTGATTTGGATGATGTAAGAGAAGGCAAGGATTTCGGGCTCGACAAACCGGTTGAAGTGAAGCCGTTCCCGCTTCGTGGTGCCAATGCTCTGGATTGGGGGATGCAGGACCGCATGGCCCGCATTTTCCAGGAAAAAAGCGGCAACACTGTCATGCTGGCATTTGACCATGGCTACTTTCAGGGTCCGGCAACCGGCTTGGAGCGTCTGGATCTGACGATCCGCCCGTTGGTTCCTTATACAGACGTTTTGATGTGCACCCGTGGTGGTCTTCGAGCAACCATGCCGGCCGACAGCCGCAAACCAGTTGTGCTGCGGTGTTCAGGTGGTATGAGCGTTCTGACTGAGCTGTCGAACGAACTCGTAGCCGTCGATATTGAAGATGCAGTTCGCTTGAACGCTTCGGCTATCACAACCAACGTCTACGTCGGCGCGGAATATGAGCACAAGTCTCTGGCCAACCTGGTGAAGCTCATTGACACAGGGAACCGCTATGGCGTGCCCACAATGGCTGTCACGGGCGTTGGCAAGGACATGGTGCGTGATGCACGGTATTTCGGTCTTTCGACCCGCATCTGTGCTGAACTTGGGGCCCACATCATCAAGACTTACTTCGTTGAAGAAGGCTTTGAGAAGGTGGCTGCTGGCTGTCCAGTGCCGATCGTTATCGCCGGCGGTAAAAAGCTTCCGGAAATGGATGCTCTGACAATGGCCTACAAGGCAATCGATCAGGGTGCATCTGGCGTTGATATGGGCCGGAACATTTTCCAGTCCGACAGTCCGGTTGGCATGATCAAGGCCGTTCGTGCCGTGGTGCATGACGGTGAAAAACCGGAAAAGGCCATTGAAATCTACAAGGCCGAAAAAGCCAAGGAACTCGCCTGATCTAGGTGAAACCGGAGCCCGGTAAGGGAGTGCGACGCAAGTTCTTGTGTCGGGCTGCCGGGCTCCGGACCCGCCGGCTATGGCGTCTGGCGGTTCTGGGGTGACCTGCACCGAAGGGGTTCGTTGCGGGTTTGGGAGAACGGCGTACCTACGCCGACAACATACCAAGGAGTGCGCTTGAAATGACGGAAATAAAGCCGTCTGGCCAACGCGAAACACTCATCAAAGCTGACAATGTCTGGAAATTTTTCGGCAGTGTATCAGTTCTGAAAGGCGTTGATCTGACGCTCGAGTCCGGCCAAATCCATGCTCTTCTGGGAGGCAACGGGGCGGGGAAATCCACCCTGATGAAGATCATCGCCGGCCTGCATCCGGTGGACCGTGGCAATCTTTACGTCTGCGGTGAGGAAGCTAATCATTTGACACCGGTTCTATCTCGCCAGTTGGGGATCCATCTGGTGCCACAGGAACCGATGTTGTTCCCAAATCTTAGCGTTGAAGAAAACGTGTTGATGCATATGTCCGGAAATCGGACGGAATTGCGTTCACGACTGTTAACGCTGATCAAAGAAGTCGGTTCAAACCTCGACCTGCACACACCGGCTGGCCAGTTGGAAGTGGCAGACCAGCAAATGGTTGAGATCCTCAGAGGTCTGATCAGGCGAGCGCGTATCCTAATCCTTGATGAACCGACATCCGCGTTGACGCCGCGCGAGGTATCCAGACTGTTTGAGCGCATGCGCGCCCTGTCGGAACAAGGTGTCGGAATCTTCTTCATTTCACACAAGTTGGGCGAAATCCGCGAAATTGCGGAGGTGGTCAGCATCCTGCGGGACGGGCGTGTAGTTTTGGCAGGACCGCCGAAGAGCTTTTCAGACTCCGAAATCGTTCGTGCGATGACCCAAGTCGCAGGCAAGTCCGCTTTGGATGCCTCAGATGCGCCAGCCCCTTACAAGGGTGGTCGGGAAATCCTTAGGGTCGAAAACCTGTGTGGTGAGGGTTTTGCCCGCGTTTCATTTGCACTTCATGAAGGTGAAGTGTTGGGCCTCGGCGGCGTGGTTGGATCAGGTCGCACCGAACTTGCCGAAACGCTTTACGGCATCCGCCGTGCGGCGCGTGGACGGGTCTCGCTTGATGAGCGTGATGTGACGCACACAACTCCGATCCAAAGCTTGGACCAAGGTATCGTTTACCTGCCTGAAGACCGTCAATCCAGTGGCTTGTTCGTGGACGCGCCGTTATCATGGAACTCGTCGGCCCTGGTTTTGTACCGTGAACCTTCCTGGTTGCCGCTCAAGGCGGAAGAGGAACGGTTTCAGCAATATGTTCAATCCCTCGGCATCGTCTGCGCCTCCTCATCACAAAGTGTGAGAACCTTGTCAGGCGGTAACCAGCAGAAGATCCTCTTGGCGAAGTGCCTTGCAGCCAAGCCCAAGGTGCTCATTCTGGATGAGCCCACCCGCGGCGTGGATGTCGCGGTACGTGCCGACATCTATCGTTTGATCGATGAACTTGCCGCCGAAGGTGTGGCAATCCTGCTCATTTCCTCAGACCACGAAGAAGTGCAACGCCTAAGCCATCGCGTTCTGGTTATGGACCATGGTTATCCCGGCGGAGAGCTGCGGGGCTCTGAAATCACCGTAGATGCGATTGCTCAGCTTTCATTCGGGGTTACGGCTGAAGAAGGGGCCAGCTCATGTTAATCAGGTTTCTGCAAAACAATCGTGAGGCATCCGTTGCAGCGATCATCCTGATCCTGTTTGTGCTGCTCGGGCTGGTCGATACTTCCTATCTCTCGTTCGATACGGTGGTTTCAATCTACAATAACAGCCTGATCCTGGTAGTTATTGCCATCGGCTCTACGCTGGTCATGGCCACCCGTGGATTGGACGTTTCCATCGGCTCCATAATGGGGTTGTCTGCTGCCATAGCCGGCATTTTGATGAATGGCGGCTACGGAATAGGCCTCAGCGTTGCTGTCGCTCTGTTTGTTGGCCTTTTGTGCGGCCTGTTCAATGGCTTCATGGTCGCAGTACTTCGCGTTCCGGCCATTGTGGCAACGCTTGGTACGTTGGGTCTGTTCCGCGGTCTGGTTCACCTGTCTACAGGAGGCAGTTGGATTGAAGGTCTGCCGGAAGGGTTCAAGGGGCTGTCACATGCCGTATTCCTTGGTCTGTCTCCCTTTGCCTGGATCGTTCTTATTCTCTTGATCGGGACGCATTGCTGGCTGCGCTACACGGCCTTCGGTCGCTCGCTGTTTGCGGTCGGTGATAACCGGGAAGGGGCACGTTTGCTCGGCATCCGAGTTCGCTCTGTCCAGCTCACGGCCTATGCAATCAACGGCATTCTGGCCGCCTTTGCAGGCATCATCTTTGCAGCGCAGATTGGGTTCATCCCCAATACCGCCGGTAATGCCATGGAAATGCGAGCAATCGCATCCAGCGTTCTGGGTGGTGTCAGCTTGCTCGGCGGCACAGGTACCGTTGTTGGTGCTGGCTTGGGCGCATACTTCATGACTTCCATTGACAGTGTCTTGGTCATGCTGCGTCTGGATGCGTTCTGGAACGATATGATTGCCGGTGCAATTCTGCTGCTGGTTCTGGTTGCTGACGGAAAAATCCGGGAAGCCATGGGCGCGTCCCTGCGCTACCACAAGTATCGCAAGTTCCTGGAGCCGGAAAGCTCTTCTTCCTCCGCGAAAACCCCTGAAATCAAGGAACTGAGTGAGGTGCGCAAATGAACGGACTTCGTTTCCTGAAACGCTGGGAGACGGTTCTGGCCGTTCTCCTGGTTGGTGAGATCCTGGTGTTCGGTGCCATCAATCCGGCCTTCTTGCGCCCGTCGACCCTTCTGTTCTCAACCAGTGACTTCGTGCATGTCGGGATTGTGGCTCTGGCCCTGACCCTCGTCATCATCACTGGTGGCATTGACCTGTCCATCGGCTCTGTAATGGGGCTGGCTGCCATCACCCTTGGTTTGCTTTGGGTGAACGGTGTCAATATCTGGATTGCCTGTATCGGTGCACTGGGCGTTGGCTGTTTGACCGGAATTCTGAACTCGGTTGCGATCCATATTGCCAAGGTGAATCCGCTGGTCATTACGCTCGGTTCCTCGTTCCTGTTCAGCGGGGCAGCGCTTGTCCTCTCCGGTTTGGGCGGTGCTTCCGGATACGAAGGGATCAGCGGTTTTGACGCAAGTTTCGTCGAAATGGCTAACCTTGAAGTCCTCGGTCTGCCGTTCCCACTTGTAATCTTCTTTGTTGCGACCGTTGTGTTCATGCTGCTTTTGCATCGCACCCGCTTTGGTCGCTACATCTACCTGATTGGCCAGAACCAGCGCGCCGCGAAATATGCGGGCGTCCCGCAGTTCCGCACGCTGACCATCGCCTATGCCTTGACGGGCATCATGGCGGCGCTCTCCGGATTGGTTCTTGCTTCCTACTTTGGCTCCGCTCGCTCTGACTTCGGTTCTGCCGCCTTGATGCCGGCAATCACCGCCGTGGTTCTGGGTGGATCCAGCATCTATGGCGGGTCCGGGACTATTCTCGGCACCGCTCTGGCTGTCCTTCTGGTCGGCTATTTTCAAACAGGTCTGCAGATTATCGGTGTCTCCAGCCACGTCTCCAATGCGCTTTCCGGCGGATTGTTGGTGCTGGTTGTTGCATTGCGCAGCCTGACTGAAATGGGACGCGCTCAATACCTCCAGTGGCGCGTTCTCAAAAGCGTTGGTCAAGCCGCACGGTAACACCAATGCATCTTGGGAGATGGCTCGTGGACCTAACCATGGTGAAACGGGAAGCGGGCCACTACACAATATTCGGGAGAAACACTATGAAACGCCTAGGTACGATTTCTGCAGCACTGGCACTGGCTCTGGCCGCTTCCAGCATGTTGACAACCGCTTCCGCCGCAGAAAAGCGCGTTGCCTTCATCCCTAAGCTGGTTGGTGTCGGCTTCTTCACCTCTGGTGGTCAAGGCGCCGTTGATGCTGGTAAGGAACTGGGTGTGGATGTGACCTATGATGGTCCAACCGAACCATCCGTTTCCGGTCAGGTTCAGTACATCAACACTTTCGTCAACCAGGGGTATGACGCCATCTCCATCTCGGCTGTATCGCCGGATGGTCTGTGTCCTGCTCTGAAGCGCGCCATGAAGCGTGGCGTTCAGGTGATGACGTGGGACTCTGACGTCAATCCTGAGTGTCGCAGCTTCTACGTCAACCAGGGCACGCCGGCACAGCTGGGCAAGCTTCTCGTTGATATGGCAGCTGAACAGCACAAGGGTGGCGACAAGGCCAAGGTTGCCTTCTTCTACTCCAGCCCGACCGTGACCGACCAGAACGCTTGGGTAAATGCAGCCAAGGAAATCATTGCTGCCGATTACCCGGGCTGGGAAATCGTAACCACACAGTACGGCTATAATGACGCACAGAAGTCCTTGCAGACCGGCGAAGGTATCCTTCAGGCCTACAAGGATCTGGACATCATCATTGCGCCGGATGCCAATGCACTGCCTGCGGCTGCTCAGGCTGCAGAAAACCTGGGTCGCGCTGGTGAAGTTGCAATTGTTGGTTTCTCCACGCCAAACGTCATGCGTCCTTACGTGAAGCGCGACACCGTGAAGGCTTTCGGTCTTTGGGATGTCACCAAGCAGGGTCGCATCACAACCTACGTGGCCAACCACGTGTTGGAAAATGGCGCAATGAACGTGGGTGACACACTGGAAATCCCGGGTGTGGGTACCGTTGAGGTGAGCCCGAACAGTGTACAGGGCTACGACTACGAAGCCGAAGGCAACGGCATCATCCTGTTGCCAGAGCGTCAGGTGTTCACCAAGGAAAACATCGACGACTTCGACTTCTAAGAAGTCCTGAAGCGCTTCGATGCGGGCATGGGAGGCATCGTCTCCCATGCCCTTCATGTCAAATCCAAAATGAAAAGCGAGAAAGAACATGCACGTAACGCTTGTAGAAATTCAGGTGAAACCAGACCGTGTAGAAGATTTCCTGCGCGTCTTCCGCCCCAATCATGAAGGCTCCATTCAGGAACCGGGATGCCTGCGTTTCGATGTTCTTCAGGATCCGGACGATCCGACCAAGTTCTCCATCTATGAAGCGTATGTCGATCAGGACGCAGTGAAGGCGCACAAGCAAACGCCGCATTATCTCAAGGTCAAGGCCGAACTTGAAGACATCATGACCGGGCCACGCACCCACCGCGTGTTCAAAGGCATACTGCCGGAAGTATAAGGGGCACGACATGACAACTGGCTTCTGTGAAGCACCGCTTGCTGCGGCGGATTTGCAAACGCGAGAAACATTGGTGGCCTGGTTCCGCCGGACGGCACCGCATCTGAGCGTCGGTCTCATGGCGGCCGATGCGATGGCGTACGGGGCATCGGTCAAAACCCTCGAGGAAGCCGGTGTCAACATCCTGCACTATGACGTAATGGATGGTGTGTTCTGCCCGTCCATGACGTCTGGCGCAGGGCTGGTCAAGGCCACGCGCACACGTATGCTCAAAGACGTGCATCTCATGGTGAAAGATGCGCTCGATCACATACCGGCGATTGTTGCTGCTGGTGCTGACATCGTTCATGTTCATTGCGAAGGAGCGGTTCATCTGCACCGTGCTTTGGTTGCGCTTGATACGCCGGTTGCTGGCCATGAGGGCGGACGCAAGATCCTTCGGTCCGTAGCCCTCAATCCTGGTACGCCGATTGAAATGTTGCGTCCCGTGCTGCATCAACTCGAAATGGTGACCTTCCTAGCGGTCGACCCCGGCTGGGGCGGTGGTGCACCCGATGAGGTGCTTGCTGGCAAAATAAACACCTTCCGCAAAATGGCGCAGGAAGCGGGTGTTGAGCCTCTTATCAGTATTGATGGCGGTATTAAGGCGCAAACCTATCCGATCGCGGCGGCCATGAAGCCGGATATGATCGTCAGCGGAAGCGCTGTTTTCAAAGACGGGCAAACAATAGCCGATAATCTGGCAGAGCTGACCCGCGGCGCTTGAGGCCGCGTGAACGAAGCTTTCATTCCAACCTCCCAGACGCCCTTGTCCGGCTTGGCCGGGCAGGGGTGTTGGCTTTTTGTGCCCAAACACACGGGTGTATGATCCTCAGAAGTGCAAGGTTTGCGGCACCTTCGCAACAAATCCTTTTGCAAGAACACAAAATTGCCTCGGGAGATGCTGACAAACCAGCTTGATAACTCGGGCAGGTGATGCACTTAATCGGTGTATGTCTGATCCAGTTTCCTTACCTGCCGTACTTGCCGGTCCTATCCTCAGACGTGTGGAACCCGGACGAATCGTCTTCTGGCTTGCAGTTCGAGCGCCCGCTCAGGTGCGGCTCGATTTGATGCCGACTGAGGCCCCTGCGCAGCGTGTGCTCTTGGATCCCGGCACCGATCATATGCAGCTTGTCAAAGCCGGAAAACGGTTGCACTACTTGCTGATTGATTGCCCTTTATCCGACCCGTTGCCTCATGATCATTGGATTGATTACCGACTTTCGTTGCTCATGTCGGATGAGCCTGAAAAGGGCTGGCAAGATCACACCATTTGGGCTCCTGACCTGTGTTACCCCGGAAAGGAGACCCCGGGCTTTGTTATTTCACGCAAGGTTCGGTCCATCCTCCACGGTTCGTGTCGCAAACCTCATTTTGACGGTGGAGATGGGCTGGTAAGCGCTGACAAGCTTTTGGAAACGGAGCTGAACACTGGCCAGTCTTCAGCTTCCGGTGTGTCAGCCAACTGGCCGGCCGCACTCATCATGAGCGGCGATCAAGTGTACGCGGATGATGTTGCAGGTCCGATGTTGCGCGCCATACACGCGCTCATTCCCGTCCTTGGGTTGGGTGATGAGGAACTCGGCACGCTCGAAAGCCGCATTCCACAGCACGCCTCAGATCTTTACGTTCATCCGGATACTTATTATCGGCGTGAAAACTTCTTGCCCAATCTGGAGCGCAACCGGGCATTGTGGATGGTATTGTTTGGGGGCGTGGAGAAGCCGATATTTACGGCAGATCACGCCCATAACCATCTGATCACCATTGCGGAGTTCCTCTGTATGTATCTGCTGGTGTGGTCGCCGGTTCCGTGGCAAGGACTGTCTATGGAGCGGCCCGATGAACTCTCAGTGGAACACCAAGATCTGTTCGCTCGTGAGCAGGAAGTCATGGAACGCTTCGTGGCCGGGCTTGGCAGGGTACGCAGGGCCATGGCGCATCTGCCGGTTGCGATGATCTTTGATGATCATGATGTAACAGATGATTGGAACCTGAACCGAGATTGGGAGGAGACGGCCTACAGTCACCCGTTTTCCCGGCGGATTATCGGCAATGCACTGGCTGCCTACATGCTCAATCAGGGTTGGGGAAACCGCCCCGAGGCGTTTTCACCGGCGATTATGGAGGGGCTCCAAACCGCCTTAAAGGCACCCGGCAAAGATGCGCACGATCAGTTTCTGGATGACCTTTTGGGTTTTGAACTATGGGACTATCAGTGGCCTCTGGATCCGCCGCTGATCGTTCTGGATACGCGGACGCGTCGTTGGCGGTCGGAACGCGCGGGCCACAAGCCTTCCGGGCTGCTGGATTGGGAGGCACTCACCGACTTGCAACGCGAATTGCGCGACAAGGAGGCGGTGATGCTGGTATCTGTGGCGCCAATTTACGGCGTTAAACTCATCGAGACCTTGCAGAAGTTGATGACGTATCTCGGCAAGCCGTTGATGGTGGATGCCGAGTATTGGATGGCACATCCGGGCACGGCGGATGGTATCTTGAATGTGTTCAAGCATCGCAAAACGCCAGATCGGTTTACGATTTTGTCGGGAGATGTGCACTACTCCTTCGTTTACGATGTGGAGTTGCGCGGACATCAGGGCGGACCGGATATCTGGCAGATTTGTAGCAGTGGCATCAAGAATGAGTTTCCGCACAAGCTTTTGAACAAGTTGGATCACTTAAACCGTTGGCTGTATTCACCGAGGTCTCCATTGAACTGGTTCACGCGGCGGCGCGGCATGAAAGTTATCCCTCGCAAGCCAGAGGGCACACCTCATGGACGCCGTCTTCTGAATGGCAGCGGCATTGGTATCGTTGAATTTGACGAAACCGGAGCCCCTGACAACATCAGCCAGTTACTGACTTCGGGCGAACGAGTCTCGTTTTCCCGGCGGGAAGGTGAAGCCCGCTGGGACTGAAGTCCCCATGGATGAACTCAAGCTTGTCAAGGTGAAGCCGGCACTGATTTCAGGGCGGGACACGGCGTGCAAACGCAGATCAGGTGTTCTCTCCCAGACTGCGTCTTGCATCACGGAGAACCTCGCCAATTTGTTGAAACAGGTTCCTGCTTGCCGTGCTTTTACGCCATGCCAACGCGATTTGGCGAGGCGTTGCATGCGCCAGTTCGGACAGATGAATGTCATGTGCTGCTGTAAGGCCGGCATCTGTAGCCAGGCGCGGTAGAAGCGTAACGCCCAGTCCTTCTTCCACCATGGACACCAGTGTCGGCAGGCTGGTCGCTGAGAACGACGCGTCTTCGGAAAGGACTACCCCAGGCACACTTGAAAGCGCATGGTTTTGCAGGCAATGGCCTCGTTCCAGAAGCAGGAGATCTCGTCCGGCAAGGTCCGGGCCTTCGATCTTCTCCAGGTTCGCGAGTGGATGATCACGGGGCAGGGCCATTTTGTAGCCGTCATCAAAAAGGATTTCTGTTTCGATGTTTTCTGGAAGCCCATGAGGCAGGGCAAGCAGAATGACATCCAGTCTCCCGTCCTGCAAACCGGCGACTAGAGCATCCGTCAGTTCTTCGCGAAGGTAGACTTTCAGGCGTGGCCACGTCTTGCGCAAGATGGGTAGAGCTCGTGGCAATAGAAAGGGCCCAACGGTTGGAATGGTCCCAAGACGGATTTGCAGGGCGCTCTCGTTGGCTGCCGCTCGCGCCATCTCTTCAAAATCCCCAACGCTGGCAAGTATTTGTCGTGCTCTGTTAGCCAAGGCGGCCCCCACGGGTGTCATGATCACCGCATGTGTTGTGCGCTCCGCAACACGGACCCCCAGACGAGATTCCATTTCCTTCAGGCCGGTAGAAAGGGTTGATTGGGTCACATGGCACTGCTCTGCAGCACGAGAAAAATTCCCCGTATCGGCAAGAGCAACCAAAAAGCGCATTTGTCGAAGCGTCGTCATAGGGAGTGCCTTGTTATTGAGAAATACGATTACAGAATGTTTTTAATTCAATTTCCAGAATAAAGCGAGGTCTCCTATGGTTGTCCTTGAAACGACGAGAGGAGATAGTTCCGATGACAACCGAACCCCTGACACAAGCTGAACCAACCGCAGGTTTGCCGCGCATAAATGAACCCGCTCCAGCCTTCAAGGCGCTTACAACGCATGGCACAAAGGAACTGGGCGACTATCGTGGCAAGTGGTTGATCCTGTTTTCCCACCCGGCCGACTTCACACCGGTGTGCACGACCGAGTTCATGGCCTTTGCAAACCGCGCTGCAGATTTTGCGACATTGAATACCGAGTTGCTCGGCCTGTCGATTGACAGCCACTATGCGCATATTGCTTGGATGCGCTCGATCAAGGAAAACTTCGGCGTTGAAATTCCATTCCCGATTATCGCCGACCTGGATATGAAGGTTGCGCAATCTTACGGCATGATCCAGCCCGGAGCATCAGACACACAGGCTGTGCGCGCCACGTTTGTGATTGATCCTGAGGGCGTATTGCGAGCCATGGTATACTATCCGATGACCAACGGCCGGTGCGTTGATGAATTCTATCGTCTGGTTCAGGCGCTGCAAACCTCCGATGCCAACTCGGTCGCAACACCAGAGAACTGGACACCGGGACAAGACGTTATCGTTCCAACTCCGCAAACAGCAGAGGCTGCCGAAACACGCATGTCCGAAGGCTACGATACAAAAGCTTGGTATTATTCTACCCGCAGCCTGTAATCAGGGCCGTTGGCTTTTCCCGGGGCATGCAGGCTGCCCTGAGCCGCCTTTGGAACAGCCGAACCGTACCGCTCACAGCAATACAGATATAGCGGAAAAGGGTTTCAGTGCGTGTCACCCGGTTCCGTGAGGCTGTATAGGTCGCAGTCATGAGACTAGGTCGGTTTTGAATAAAGCCCCGCGCCACCAGAGATGATGCCGCGGGGCCTGTCTTTATTGCGTCACGCTATGTCGAAGCGGTCGGCGTTCATGACCTTGGTCCATGCCGCAATGAAGTCGGAAACGAACTTCTCCGCGCTGTCGTCCTGAGCATAAACTTCCGCATAAGACCGCAGAACAGAGTTTGATCCGAACACCAGATCGATGCGTGTGGCTGTCCACTTGACCGCATCTGTTTTGCGATCCCGGATCTCATAAAGACCATGTGCTGTGGGAACCCACTTGTTTCCCATATCCGTCAGGTTGACGAAGAAGTCGGTCGTCAATGCACCTTCCCGATCTGTGAAAACACCGTGTTTGGTACCTCCGTGGTTCGTGCTCAGAACCCGCATGCCGCCAACAAGGACGGTCATTTCAGGCGCGGTCAGACCCATGAGTTGTGTTCGGTCCAACATCAACTCTTCGGAGGAAACGGCGTAATCCTTCTTCAACCAGTTACGGTAACCGTCATGGATAGGCTCCAATGGGTCAAACGAGTCTGCGTCGGTCATTTCATCCGTGGCGTCTCCGCGCCCGGGCGCAAATGGAACAGCCACATCAAACCCTGCAGCCTTGGCCGCTTGTTCTATTCCCACGTTGCCGGCCAGAACGATGACGTCCGCCAAGCTGGCACCGGTTGCAGCCGAGATGGGTTCAAGCACACCAAGCACTTTGGCCAGCCGCTGCGGCTCGTTGCCCTCCCAGTCTTTCTGTGGAGCGAGGCGAATCCGAGCGCCGTTTGCCCCGCCGCGCATGTCGGAACCACGGAATGTCCGGGCACTATCCCATGCGGTCGCCACCATCTCGGCGACAGACAAGCCGCTTTGGGCAATCTGCGCCTTGACGGCATCCACGTCATAGTCCGTTGCTCCTTTGGGCACGGGATCCTGCCAAATCAGATCCTCTTTGGGGACCTCAGGGCCAAAGTAACGTGCCTTGGGACCCATATCGCGGTGTGTCAACTTGAACCACGCCCGCGCAAAGGCATCGTCCAGTTGCTCGGGGTTCTTGTAGAACCGTTCAGAAATCACACGATAAATCGGATCCATTTTCATGGCCATGTCGGCATCAGTCATGATGGGCTTGACCTTGATCGACGGATCTTCCACGTCGACAGGCATGTCCTCTTCTTTGATGTCGACCGGTTCCCACTGCCATGCACCGGCAGGGCTTTTCTTCAACTCCCAGTCATAGTTCAGCAAAAGGTGGAAGTAGCCATTGTCCCATTTGGTGGGGTGAGTGGTCCATGCGCCCTCGATGCCACTGGTCACGGCATTGCGGCCCACACCGCGGCTTTGATGGTTCATCCAGCCCAAGCCTTGCTCTTCAACCGGCGCTCCTTCCGGGTCCGGGCCCAATTCGGCAGCATCCCCGTTGCCGTGGGTCTTGCCCACGGTATGCCCACCGGCTGTAAGAGCCACCGTTTCTTCATCGTTCATCGCCATGCGTGCGAATGTCTCTCGCACCTGCAATGCAGTTTTCAAGGGATCCGGTTGGCCGTTAACCCCTTCCGGATTCACGTAGATCAGGCCCATCTGCACCGCCGCAAGCGGGTTTTCCATGGTGGACGGGTCCTCGACGTTTTCATACCGGTTGTCGGACGGGGCAAGCCATTCCTTTTCCGCACCCCAATAAACATCCTTTTCCGGATGCCAGATATCGGCACGGCCGAAGGCAAAGCCGAAAGTTTTGAAACCCATCGATTCGTAGGCAACATTGCCTGCCAGAATAATGAGATCCGCCCAGCTGATCTTGTTGCCATATTTCTTTTTGATGGGCCACAACAGGCGCCGCGCCTTGTCCAGGTTGGCATTGTCCGGCCAGGAGTTCAGGGGCGCAAACCGCTGGTTGCCGGTGCCGCCGCCGCCGCGCCCGTCGGCAATGCGATACGATCCAGCGGCGTGCCACGCCATACGGATCATCAACCCGCCATAATGCCCCCAGTCCGCTGGCCACCAGTCCTGACTGTCTGTCATCAAAGCCGTCAGGTCTTTCTTAAGTGCCGCTACGTCGAGCTTTTTGAGTTCCTCCCGATAGTCGAAAGCACGGCCCATGGGATCGGTCTTGGTATCGTGCTGGTGCAGGATGTCGAGGTTCAGCGCATTTGGCCACCAGTCCATGACATCAACGCCAGTTGCAGTCAGGCCGCCATGCATCACGGGGCATTTGCCCTGTGGGCTCATATCATTTCCATCCATGTGGTTCTCCCTCGTTAATCTGGTGGACTCATCCGCCAGTTATTCAATGCGGGTTGCCGTTTGTCGGGATAGTAGGCGGGCTCCCGTTCAGTTTCCGCACACCGTCCCAATGGCCACCCAAGAGGCCTGTCCATCAAAAATCACAACGAGCCGGCCCTTGCCCGGAAAACGGGATGGCCCCGAAAAACGATGGTTTTGGCCTTTCTGGCGCTGATGGTACGCGTGATATACGTGGGTTCGCAAGCGGCGGTTTTTTAGTGTTTTAATCTGAGATTCTTCGAAAACAATGGAGACTGGAAGAGGGGATATTCCAGATGTTGGGGCAGGCCAGCCGAGTATGGGCTGTGCGGGACCGTACAACATACCCGCCCAAGCCGGCAGGGTTGTGATTGACTGGATATCGCTGACAGCGACTCAACACGTCCAATTGCAGCTTATGTCCGCAAACTGACCGGATCTACTCAACGTGCCATCCAAATCGTTGTTTGACAATAAATGGGGGTAGGCTTGGGAAGGCAGCAACACTTGACCGCATTCCCCTTGATGAAGGCCGCGAATATGCGCCATGCACGTTTGGATCAGATGCCGTAAGTCTTTGCGCAATAAGGGAAATGGCGGAGAGGGTGGGATTCGAACCCACGAGACGCTTCCACGCCCGCCGGTTTTCAAGACCGGTGCATTCAACCACTCTGCCACCTCTCCGGCTGTGTGGTGAGGCACCTTTTCGATTATTGGAAAACCAAAGTCAACCGCCTTTTCGGCGCTCTCCCCAAGCTGATTGGAAAAAACTGTCAAGAATGCAGGCCCGTAGACCCCAAGCCCGAAAACTGGTAGCAATATGTACTGCTGCAATTAGCCCTTGAAATCCGAAGGGGAGCACTTCGGTTTGCATCTGGTTAATATTTTTATGTGAAAACTACATCCGTAATCGGGGATCTGCTGCACTGCTTTATCTCTTCCCCTCACTGCGTGATTGTATCGAGTTGAACGCGATGAAAAAAGCTCTGTTGTTCCCTCTCACGGGCGAGAAGGGTCACACTTCGGTCTATGGAAAAGCCGAATCTGCGCCTTCTGTTGTCAAACAGACGCGGTCATTCTTGCTGGTCGCGGCGAGTTGCCTCGTATTGGCTGCTTGTGGTGGCGATTCCAGCAAGGTCAAGTTCAGCGAAAAAGATTATGGCGTGGCTGCCAGCCCGCGTGTCGTCAAAGGGGCAAAACCTGTTCCCAAGGGGGGCGGGCGTGCTGTCGTTGGCAAACCCTACAAGGTTGCCGGAAAGTGGTATTATCCCAAGGATGATCCCAACTACAAGAAAACGGGCATGGCCTCTTGGTATGGCCCCACGTTCCACGGTCGGATGACGGCCAATGGCGAGATTTTCGACCGCAATGGCCTCACGGCAGCTCACACCACCATGCCACTGCCGAGCTATGCGCGCGTTACCAACGTGGAAAACGGTCGCTCGATGATCGTTCGTGTGAACGATCGCGGTCCTTTCCACGGCAACCGTGTGATTGATCTGTCCGAGCGTGTTGCAAACATGCTCGATACCAAGAAGCACGGCGTTGCCAAGGTGAAAGTGGAGTATGTCGGTCGGGCTCCGCTCCATGGACAAGATGAGAGTTACCTGATGGCGTCCTATCAGGGACCAGGTGCTGTTGCGCCGGGAGCAACTCGTCCGGGCACATTGTTGGCATTCAACAAGCCGTCCAGCAGTGGTGTTGTTGGTCGGGCGCCTACGCCCAAGAATCGGCCCTACACGGCCCCAAGTCTGGTGGCCAGTGTCGATGCAACCGGGCTTCCTGCGGCGCGGGTGGCGTCTCTGGACCCGGCATTGGTGTTTGAACGGAATGGAGCCTCCATCCAGGTGGCGTCCAACAACACCTTCCAGCGACAGATCGAACAAACACTTCAGGGGCAACAGCCTGTGGGCTATCAGAGCCAATCAAGCCAGTTCCCCGCGCCGCAGGCTGGTGCAGGGGGGCTACTGCCACCGCCCTCGAAAGGCGTGCCACAACCTGCATGGCAACCCGGCAACGCGGTATCTTCTTATGCGGCTGACAAGCGTGTTTCCGATGCACATGAGGCGTTTGACGTCTTTTCGGGCGGAATGGGATTGAAACAGCTTTTGCTCGCCAATGCAAAAAAGAGCCGGTAACACTTGTTGAATAAATCTCGCCGAGTATCTTGGTCTGAACAAAACACTTTGGTGCATGGGCGATATGGATACTCTGCGAGATTGGTTAGCGATCACGCTAACGAGTTTGCTGTTGGTTTGGGCTTGGTCAGGGCCTGCCAACGCGGTTGAGTTGAGCGCAAACTCCGCGTTCTTGTACGATGCCAACCGCGACGCCTTGGTGTATGCCAAGAATGCGCGTGAGCCCATTGCGCCCGCGAATCTCACAAAGATCATGACTGCGCTGGTGGTGATTGATGCCATTCGCAATGAGGAAATCGCAGCGCAGACTGAGCTGCCGATCTCCGTAGATGCATGGCAACGGGGCGGTGCGCCTGCACGGGTGACGACGATGTTTGCCCGCGTTCGCAGCAATGTGTCCGTTGAAAACCTGCTGAAAGGGTTGGTGGTGCACAACGCCAATGATGCAGCCATCGCGCTGGCGGAAGGTATTGCCGGCGATGAACCTTCTTTTGCCCAGCGTATGACGCAAAAAGCGCAGGAACTCGGAATGACGGAGACCCGGTATGCAAATGCAACCGGCTACCCGGACTCTGGCAACCAGACCACTTTGGCCGATCAGTTGCGGCTCATTCTTCATATCATCCGTGAGGAACCGGAGCTTCACGGGCTGTATGGGGTGGAGCGTTTCACCTGGAACAACATCACACAACGCAACAAGAACCCTCTCATGAGGGAAATTGAAGCACTGGACGGCTTTACGGCAGGCTTTTCCGAAACCGAAGGCTTTGCAGCCCTTGGTACTTTGGAAATGGGTGGGATCCGGTATGTAGCGGGTATAGCGGGAGCCCCGACGGAAAAGGATCGGATTAACGACATGAAGACCTTGTTGGTTTCAACTTTTTCCGGCCTCAGCATTCGTCCTGTATTCACAAAGGGTGAAACGGTTGCAGATGCAAAGGTGTATGGTGGCAGCCAGCCCAGTGTTCCGCTGGTCACTCCGGGTGCCTTGCATGCTTTGATCGATCTGAGCCACAAGGAAGACTACAGCTTTGAGGTGGTTTATGATGGCCCGCTTTCTGCGCCGGTTCAAAAGGGTAAAGCTGTGGGGGAGTTGCGCCTTCTGTCAAAAGACACTGTGATTTTCACATCCCCACTCGTTACTGGTATGCAGGTACCAAAAGGAACGTTGCAACAACGCAGTATGGACGCTATTGCAGAGCTGTTCTGGAGTGTCTTTAGGTAGTAAGGCTTGATAGTCAAGCCGTTGATGGGGGCTTGTGCCGCGTGGCCGGAAAATTCATAACCTTTGAAGGTGGAGAAGGGGCGGGTAAGTCCACGCAGATCAAGCGGCTTCAAACACGGCTTGAAAACGCTGGCGTGCAGGCCCTTGCAACCCGTGAGCCCGGCGGCACAGCCGGGGCCGAAATGGTCCGCAAGGTGTTGTTGTCTGGCGCTGCCCGTGTTTATGGGCCGGAAGCTGAGGCGGTATTGTTTTCTGCTGCAAGGGCGGACCATATCGATACGTTGATCAAACCCGCTCTTGCCCAAGGGACGTGGGTCCTTTGTGATCGATTTGCAGATTCTTCAAGAGTTTATCAGGGCGAAGCCGGCGTATCTGATGTCCTGATCGAACAACTTCAAACACTGGCCATTGATGGCCAGGTGCCTGATTTGACTATTCTGATTGATGTGCCGACCGAAGTCGGTCTGTCCCGTGTGACAACGCGCTCCGAACAAGGAGTAGACCATGCACCCGACCGGTTTGAGCAGGACACGCTGGAAACCCATGAACGTCGGCGCCAACTCTTTCTGGAGATTGCAAAAAACGCCCCGGAACGGTTTGTCGTAGTCGATGGCAGCCAGACTCTGGACGATGTGGAAGAGGCTGTCTGGAGGGCTGTAAACGACAGGTTGGGAGCCCACTTGCCGGTTTCGGCGCAGAAAGGATCTGGGAGCGATGGCTAAAGCCCCTGCAATGGCACCAGCGCCCATTCTAGATGCAATTGAAGGTGTTCCATTGCCACGCGAGCATGGACATTTGTTTGGCCACGGCGAGGCGGAACAAGAGCTGTTGAGCGCGTATCAATCCGAGCGCATGCACCATGCATGGATTTTGGGTGGCCCCAAAGGCGTCGGCAAAGCAACGCTAGCCTTCAGGTTTGCTCGGTTCGTTCTTGAAAATCCTCAGCGAAATTCGCCTGTAGTCCAAACGGCAACGTCATTGAGTGTGCCGGAAACGAGCCATACGGCACGGATGATTGCCGCCGGTTCTCATGCTGACTTGCTTCATCTGAAACGCCCTTGGGATGAAAAAACAAAGCGGTTCAAAAGAGACCTGCCGGTGGATGAGGTACGACGTACTGTGTCGTTTTTCGGATCCACCTCGGCGGGAGGAACCTGGCGGATCTGCATTGTCGACGCTGCCGACGACATGAATGCCAGCGCAGCAAATGCCTTGCTCAAGGTGCTCGAAGAGCCTCCAGAGCGCTCGCTGTTTCTGGTTCTTTCGCACAATCCGGGGCGCCTTTTGCCCACTATCCGCTCAAGATGCCGCCGCTTGGAGCTACGTCGTCTTGATGACGGGCAGATGAGTCAAACACTTGGAGCGTTCGGGTTCTCGCCTGATGAGGCAGGAGCGTACTCGCCGGCCGTTCTTGCCATGGCGGATGGCTGCCCACGCCACGCCATGTTGGCCTTGGGGGGCGAGGGGCGAGAGGTGGCAGACCGCTTCTTTGGACTCATGCAGTCGGTGCCAGCCATTGATATGGCCGAGGGGCATCGGTTTGCCGATCTTGTGGCAGCCAGAGGCTCCGATGATGCCTGGTACACCTTTCTTGATCTTGCGCGCGGCTTTTTGTCTGATAGGGTCCGGAAAGATGCGCAACAGGGGGCAGGCTCTCTTGTCAGGTGGGCCGAGGTGTGGGAAAAGGTCAGCGACGCGGCCGCTGCGGCCGATGCCTTGAATCTTGATCGCAAGCAAGTCGTCCTGAATTTCCTCAAGGACTTACGCGGCTGATGCGCGTGGCTGTGACCCGATCAATCCATTCGTCGAAAGCTTCCAGTGCTCTTTTAGGGAGCTTTTAGTGTCTTACGATCCAACCCTTCGAGATCGATCGAATAACATGACAGAAAAATCGCCTTTCTTTATCACGACTGCGATTTCGTATCCCAATGGCGCGCCGCATATCGGTCACGCCTACGAGGCAATCGCAACTGACGCGCTGGCCCGCTTCCAGAGACTGGACGGCCGTGAAGTACACTTTCTGACCGGTACGGATGTTCATGGTCAGAAGATGCTTCAGACCGCTGTCAAGGAAGGCATGTCTCCCTCCGATCTCGCTGACATGAACTCCAAGCGGTTCCGCGAAATGGTTGAGGTTCTTGGGTGTTCCAATGATGACTTCATCCAGACAAACGAACAGCGTCACTATGAAGCCTGCAAGGCCATCTGGCTGAAAATGCAAGAGAACGGCGATATCTACAAGGATAGCTACGCCGGCTGGTATTCGGTTCGTGATGAAGCCTATTATCAGGAGAGCGAAACGGAAGTTCGCGATGATGGCGTCCGCTATGGTCCGCAAGGCACGCCGGTGGAATGGGTGGAGGAGGAGAGCTATTTCTTCCGCCTTTCGGCTTATCAGGACAAGTTGATGCACCTTTATGAAAGCCAGCCAGACTTTATCGGTCCGGCAACCCGGCGCAACGAAGTGATGAGCTTCGTCAAGGGCGGCTTGAAGGATCTGTCGATCTCGCGGACGACGTTCGACTGGGGTATCCCTGTTCCGAGTGACGAAAAACACGTGATGTACGTGTGGGTTGATGCTCTCACCAACTACATCACCGCACTGGGATATCCGGATATGGAAGGCAACATGGCCAAGTTCTGGCCCGCCAATGTTCATATCATCGGCAAGGATATTATCCGGTTTCATGCCGTCTATTGGCCGGCGTTTCTGATGTCTGCCGGCCTTCCGGTTCCTCATCGCGTCTTTGCTCACGGGTTCCTGTTCAACTCCGGCGAGAAGATGTCCAAGTCTTTGGGCAACGTGATCGCGCCGGCTGATCTTGTGGCGCACTATGGCTTGGACCAGATCCGGTATTTCTTCCTGCGGGAGGTCTCTTTCGGCCAGGACGGCAATTATAATCATGAGGCCATGGTCAATCGGATCAATGCCGATCTTGCCAACGATCTGGGCAATTTGGCGCAGCGTTCGCTGTCCATGATTCATAAAAATTGTGGGGCGCAACTTCCTGAACCAAAAGAGTTTTCCGAAGAGGACAAGGCAATTCTCGCGCAAGCGGACGCCATGCTGGAAACCTGTCGGGCGGCCATGGCGCGTCAGGAGATCCACCAGGCGTTGAGCTGCATTTGGTCCACGGTTGGTGAGGCCAACCGCTACTTCGCCTCGCAAGAGCCTTGGGCGCTGAAGAAAACCGATCCGGAACGCATGGCTACCGTGCTTTATGTCACGGCGGAAATTATCCGGCAGGTAGGCATTCTCGCTCAACCGGTCATGCCGGAGTCTGCATCCAAGCTGTTGGACTTGCTTGTTCTTTCTGAAGACGAGCGCCAGTTTGATCAGCTCGGGGCAGCTGGCCGTCTGGATGCGGGGCGCGCGCTGCCGAAACCTCAAGGCGTGTTTCCTCGGTACGTTGAGCCCGAAACCCCCGCTTGAGGATAAGCCTTTGAAAATCAGAGGAAGGGGTGTTTCGGCACCCCTTTTTTGCGTGTAAACACGGATGGGCTACCGTCAGGAACCTCCCATACCTGTACGGTGGGCCGCACCAATCGATAGGAATTGAAGTCAACCATGCTGATTGACAGCCATTGCCATCTGGACTTTCCGGATTTTGCTGAGGAGCGGGACGAGATCATCCACCGGGCACATGCGGCCGGTGTTGAGTTGATGGTCACCATATGCACGCGCGTGCGTCGGTTTGAGCAAATCAAGGAGATTGCGCACAATTATGCGTCCGTCTTTTGCTCTGTGGGAACGCACCCCCACAACGCCGCCGAAGAGGTTGATGTAACGGCTGAGGAAATACTGAATCTCAGCAAGGATTCGAAAGTGATCGCCATCGGAGAGGCCGGGCTCGACTACTTCTACGACAACTCGCCACGCGAGGAGCAGCGGGCCGTGTTCCGCAAGCATATTGCTGTGGCGCGTGAGACCGGTTTGCCACTGGCCATTCATACCAGAGATGCCGATGAAGACATGGCCTCCATTCTGGAAGAGGAAATGGCAAAGGGAGAGTTCAAGTTCCTGTTGCACTGCTTTTCCTCAGGCCGGGATCTGGCCATGCGTGCTTTGGATCTGGGAGCCTATTATTCCCTTTCCGGCATTTTGACCTTCAAGCGTTCGACCGAACTGCGGGAAATCGTTGCCGATTTGCCAAAGGATCGGCTTCTGGTGGAAACCGATGCGCCTTATCTGGCCCCGCAAAAATGGCGTGGCAAACGCAACGAGCCATCCTATGTTGTTCATACCAATAAGGTGTTGGCAGAGGTCCATGGAGTTGATGAAGAAATCATGGCCGCCCAAACCACCGATAATTTCTTTAGGTTGTTCTCCAAGGTGCCGAGGGAGCTGCATACTCGCTCTGAAGGATAAGTCTTCATGCAAAGCCAGTTAAAATTCACGATTTTGGGGTGTGGGTCGTCCACCGGGGTGCCGCGGATCGGCGGCGATTGGGGCGCATGCGATCCAAGCGAACCGCGCAATCGCAGGCGTCGGTGTTCGCTGCTGGTAGAGCGTATCAGTGCCCATGGACGCACAACTCTGGTCATTGATACTGGCGCTGATTTGCGCGAACAAATGATCAGCGCTGATGTAAAAGCGCTTGACGCGGTGCTCTATACCCATGCCCACGCGGATCATATCCACGGCATAGATGACCTCAGGTTCTTCGCTTTGATGCAGCGGGCGCGGGTACCGGTTTACATGGATGAGCCCACATCAAAGCGCGTCCGAACCGCCTTTGAATACTGCTTCACCACGCCGCCGGGCTCAGGTTATCCGCCCATTCTTGACGAACACCCTTTGGAAGATGCGGTGCCCGTGACCATTGAAGGGCGAGGGGGACCGATTACGGCCCTGCCGTTTCGAGTTCAGCACGGTGATATCACGGCGCTCGGCTTCCGGTTCGCTGATGTGGCCTATTCACCCGACCTGAATGATATTCCCGAAACGGCCTATCCAGCTCTCGAAAATCTCAATATCTGGATTGTTGATGCACTGCGGCACAAGCCCCACCAAAGCCATTTCTGTGTGGCTGATGCGCTGAAGTGGTCTGCTCATTTCAAGCCCAAGCACACGGTGCTGACGAACCTGCATTGCGATCTAGACTATGCCAGCCTGATGCATGAGGTGCCAGAGGACGTGGTTCCTGCCTATGATGGCATGACCCTTTATCAGGATACCTAGTTGGGAAAGTTATGCCCCACGGGGAAACAGTGTTTAGTCTTACCCGTAAATGGCGTGGTGCTACTGACTTGTCACCTTAAGGTGTGGAGATAAAGGACGGAGATCGCTGCGTCAGATTGCGTTCGCATTGATGAGTGGCATTTAACCGGAAGCAACGAAAATGCGCGGAAATTCAATATGATAACGCTGCGTACTCAGGGTATTGTCAGGGCTTCTTGATCTTCGGTTTCAATTGGGCTGGATCCAAAGGGGCAGATCAAAGGTCAGGTTTTAGGCGAGGGACGGGCAATGCGAGATTGGGATAAAGCATATTACAACAGCGGTGCGGTTCCGGAAGCCGAAGCGATCTTCGCAGGCTGGCAAACGAAGGCACAGGAATTCCGGGCAGACTGTCGGGGTGAGTTGTCGGTTGCCTACGGAGACACACCGCGGCAAAGCTTTGATGTGTTCTGGCCTGAGGAAACGCCTCGCGCGACTATGGTTTTCGTTCATGGCGGCTATTGGAAGGCGTTCGACAAGGAGAACTTCAGCCATTTTGCAGGCGGCGCGATGCAGCACGGCTTATGCGTGGCCATGCCCGGTTATGATCTGTGTCCAGCAGTATCAATTCACCAGATCACGCGGCAAATACAAAGGTCGATAGAAACGATTGCGAAAACGTGTCTTGGGCCAATCGTTCTGACCGGGCATTCTGCTGGCGGCCATCTGGTTGCGCGGATGGTTTGCGACGACATTTTGTTTCCAGCGAGCCTGCGCAGCAGGATCAAACGCATCATCGGTATCAGTGGTCTTTATGATCTGAGACCACTTTGTCGAACCAGAATGAATGACACCTTGGGTTTGACTGCTGAGGAAGCTCGTGCCGAAAGCCCGGTGCTGAGCGCACCACATGAACCTTGTGATCTGGTGGCATGGGTAGGCGCTGATGAACTGTCCGAGTTTCGGCGGCAGACTGCGAGCCTCAATAACCTCTGGCGCGGCTTTGATATCCGGATTGAACATCATGAGGCAATGGACCGAAATCACTTTACGGTTCTGGATGATCTTTGCGATCCGGGCTCGCAGTTGATTCAGACTGCCTTGGCCGCTTTGGTCTGATCGTCAACGCTAATGGGAATGTTGGTCATAGATATTTTGTTGGGATGAGCCTTCAGTGTTCATTGAGGTCACAATGGTGATGAACACCGAACGAAGATGCGCCAACCAAAGGCAATTCCGCAGCCTATCTATTTTATTTCCATAATCTGTCTTATGCGTTTTTTGCGTGTAGCCGGGTGCGCGCTATTCCCAAGTGCGACTTCTGTATGAAACCAATAGGTTATCAGGCAGGAGGAATATGTCATGGGATCAAATTACAGCCATCTTACCCTTCATGAACGCCGCAAGATAGAGCGTTGGCGTCGAGCAAATGTGTCTCCGACCCGGATGGCAGAAGTTCTCGGCAGGCATCGTTCGACTATTTTCCGCGAGCTCAAGCGCAATTATTTTGAGGATCATCAATGGCCGGACATCAATGGGTACTATGCTGTAGCCGCTCATGAGGACTGTGCAAGGCGACGCTCCAGAAAGCGAAAACTGATCCAACATGCAGATTTGCGCCGTCTTGTTGAAGAGCACATCAAAGCGGGTTGGACACCAGAACAGATTGCAGGCCGGATGCGTTTGGAAAATGCAGCTCTGCGTGTCTGCCAGGAAACCATCTATCGATACGTCTATTCCAAAGAAGGAATGGCGCAGGAATTGTGGTGGTATTTGCCGACCCATCGTAAGGCACGCAGACCGAGGCGAGCCAGAAAGCGCCTGCCCTCTAAATTTCATCGTGAAGTCAGCATTCTGTTCCGCCCGGATGTAATTGCCCACCGAAAGGAATTCGGTCACTGGGAAGGAGATCTGATGATGTTCATGCAGCATCTGGGTTTGCGGAATGTCACGTCTCTGGTCGAACGCGTGAGCCGATTTACCGTCCTACTTAAAAACGACGACAAGAAGACAAAAAAAGTTCTTGGTAAAGTCATCGACGCGATCTCGCATCTACCCCTCAAATCACGCAAGTCGATAACGTTTGATCGGGGCACTGAGTTTGTCGCCTGGCCACACCTTCAAGCCGAAACGGGAACGCAGACATGGTTCTGTGATCCTTCGTCACCGTGGCAGAAAGGTACCGTTGAAAACACCAACCGGCGCGCACGCAGATGGCTGCCCCGAAACTTAGATTTGAAACATGTCAGTCAAGCAGATCTGAAGACTATCTGTGACAAGCTCAATTCGACCCCGCGCAAATGTCTTGGATGGAAAACACCTGCAGAAGTCTTCAAGGAAAAAATGTTGGCCACATGACCAGCTGCACCCTACCCTTGGCGCCAGCAGAAGTCGCACCTCAAGTATCGCTCACAGTCTGGGCCCCGCTCCGCTCTCGTTGCATCAGGTGTCCTCCCGCGCTTGACGCGGGATCCAGGCGGATGCAGCCACATCGCTCGGACAGGGTTGGCTCTGGATGCCGGATCTGCGCACTGCTTGTCCGGCATGACCTCAGTGGGACTGGAGGCGTATGATCACAGACACATCTCACACGTCCCAGTGCTTCTGCTAGGTGTTCGGCTTTGTCAGCGGGAATGGGTGGCGGGTTATCCCTTTGCCTTTCATGTGTCCTCCCGCGCTTGACGCGGGATCCAGCCGGATAGCAGCCACATCGCGCGGACAGGGTTGGCTCTGGATGCCGGATCTGCGCGCTGCTTGTCCGGCATGCCACCGGTGGGACTGCAGAGCGCGTATCAGGGTTATTTGACGCTGTGGCGTTCCCTCTGCCCGTGCCGATCAGGCATTATCACCAACGGGAGTACCCACATATCCCGCAGTCGGAGCTGCGTGTATGGTTTTGAATGCCTCCTATTTCAAAAACATTCGATGGTGCTACTGGTGTGACCTCAGAAATGAAATGACCGTTCGGCATTGGGGCAAGGCTTGGGTACACCACCGGCGCCAAATGCGTTCAACTTGAAAGTGTTGTGCGACTACGGCCTTTCTCTCCACACATAACCCCGCGTTGGGCAACTACATCCCGCCAATCTCCCGCATCAGGGAACCTGTCGAGGTGAAACCCTGCCCGAAAGCACTCGCACATCGCTGTAATGGCCCGGTAGAAAATGATTCCACCTCACGCTCAAAACGAGTGGAAGTCACCTCATTTAAAACAGATGTATTTAAATCAAAGTTTATTAAAATAAAGGTTGGATCATATTGAAACAGTTTTCGTGATTGCAGAGAGTTTTTCCGCAAAAACTCAATATTATTATGTGAATTTAGGGATTGATTTACTTTTATGGCGATTTGAGAACAGATAAATTAAAAATAGATACAAATAGATGACCGATGAAACGCACAAAGCGACGGCCATCAAGAGAGCTGGCGCCCCACTTTACAGCGGTTCCAGCCCTTAAAGAACGTATCATGACAGGGTTTGGCAACAAGGCGGGTGTCCCGACATGGTTATGGTTCTGGCGGAATCCTTCTTTGAATTCATAGTGATAGCAGTGCTTGGTGTGCTGACGTGTGCTGTTTTGATGAACCATGCACTGAAAGCGCGCGAGGCTGTGGCCGCGCCCTCCTCCGGCCGGGTTGGTCCAACTCGTGCCCAAGGATCAGCGCCCGGTCGCATGGGTACAACCTCAGGCGCACGCCCTCGCCGCCGCTATGATCCGGTACAGGCCGCTCATCCAATCAGCGATCGCCTGCGCAAGGAAGAGCGCAAGCGTATCGTGGACGTCCTGAACCGCTCAACACTTGTTGTGGCCACCCCAAATCATACGGCAGTCGTTTTGCGTTATGAGTTTGGCGATGGGTCCACTCCAACCGTGACCTTGAAGGGAAATAACCTCAAAGGCCTGAAGATCCTTGAAGTGGCTCGGCAACTGGATGTTCCCGTCTTTCGCAGTTCCAAACTGGCAATGCAGCTTTACAACAGCGTCAATGCCAACAAGCCCATTCGTCACGAACACTATGTGCCGGTTGCCGAGCTGGTGTCCCAAGTGGTTTGAAACTCGTTCGGCCCAACAACGATCCGACAGGGTCAGCAAGAACCATGGTGACGTTGTGACCTTGTATGGGCCTGACATTGCGGCCCATGGCACCGGGATGTGCCGCGCGGTGGGGGCGCCCGCCGCACGGCTTTGATCTTTATTCTGATTTCAAGAGGTCCGACAGCGCTTCAGCGACAACGATGGTGGCCGCGCGCAGATCACTCAATTGCAGGTGTTCATCGGCTCCATGGGCGTTGGCCTCCAGAATGGAACGTGGGCCCGCGCCATACAACACCGTGGGAATGCCGGCAGCGCTGTAGTGGCGTGCATCGGTGTAGAGCGGGACACCTGTGGCCTCCACGTCCACACCGAGGTTCGCTTTGGCAGGTCCTTGCAAGGCTTTGACCAACCGATCGACTCCGGGTAGTTCCCGCAAGGGTTCCGCCAGCATGATGCGTCGGCACTCCACTTCGACGCCGGCGTTTTTCGGAACAGCACTCTCGATCAACGCAACCAGCTGTTCTTCAACCTGCTCTCCGTTTTCCTCTGGGATCAGGCGGCGATCAAGGCGCAACGCGACGCGATCCGGCACCACATTCGTATTGATGCCGCCGGATATCAGACCCACAGTGATCTTGGGGCTGTCGATGCCCTTTTGACCGCTTTTGATTTCGGCGAGGCGCGCCCGTTCGCCATAAATGCTTTGCAAAACGGCGGTGGCCGCCTCAAGTGCATCCGCACCGGTTTCCGGCATGGCGGCATGAGCTTGCCGTCCCCGCAAGATGACTTCCATGTGCAGGCAGCCATTGTGTGCGGTGGTGATGGCATAGGAAAAGCCAGCGGAAATGGCCAGATCCGGTTTGCTGAGATCCTGCTCAAGGATCCAGCGCGGCCCAACAAACCCTCCGGCTTCTTCATCATAGGTCAGATGCAGTTCGACCGTCCCGTTGAGGCCCTGCGGGTTCTGCTTGAGGGCCAACAGAGCAAAGGCATAGGTGGCGAAATCGGATTTGGAGACCGCCACACCGCGCCCATACAACGCACCGCCATCGATCTCGGCGCCATAAGGATCCTTGGTCCAACCATCGCCCGGTGGAACCACGTCTCCGTGCGCATTGAGGGCAATAACCGGCCCCTCACCCGAGCCGAACGTCTCCCGCACGATCAGATTGGTAACGGATACCATACCGTTCTGGCGCACGAATGGTTCGGGTACCGGATGGCGTTCCACTGTGAACCCCAGATCCTCAAGCAACTGTGCCGCGTCCAACGCGTGGGTACCCGTATCTCCCGGCGGGTTGTCGCTGGGCCGCTTGACCAGCTCCTGCAAGAACGCCACTTCGTCTTCAAAACGCGCCTCGATGAAGGCTTTCATGATACTGCCCTTTCCTCCTCGGCAATTGTCTCGATCCAGCGGATCAGGGCTTCGACGGCCAGCCCCATGTCGTCTCTGTCCACATTCTCAAGCGGGTTATGGCTGATGCCGCCCTCACATCGGACGAACAGCATGCCGATATCTGTCAGTTTTGCCATGGCCTGTCCATCATGACCAGCGCCCGACATCAGGCGCAGCGGACGGACACCAAGCGTGCGAAGAGCGGTTTCCGCCGCATCCTGGAACCGGTCCGCGCAAAGGCAAGTCACGACCTCATGGTACTGGTTGAAATTGATGGTGAGCCCGTGACGGCTCGCGATCTCTGCGCCCGCTTTCTCGATAGCCCTGGCTGCTTCATGGCGCGGCTCATCCGTTGCCGCTCTCAGGTCAAGCGAGAACACCACATCCTGCGGAATGACGTTGACCGCTCCGGGTGAGACGGACAATTCGCCCACAGTGGCCACCACACCATGGTCACTGGCCTGGCCGGCAATGCGGTGAATGGCGCAAATCAGTTCAGCGGCACCGACCAAGGCATCACTGCGCAAGTGCATGGGAACCGTACCTGCATGACCGGCCATGCCGCTGACGGTGACCGAATATCTGTTGGCCCCCGCTATGGACGTGACAACACCAACGCCGAGCCCTTCAGCCTCAAGAACCGGCCCTTGCTCGATATGCACCTCAAGATAGCCCAGCACGCTGTCCCGGTCCCGGCCAAGGTGCAGCGCGGCTTCTGGTTGGCCTCCAAACGCCGTCAACGCATCTGCAAGGCGGACCCCGCTGGCATCCGTTACTTCCAGATCGGCAGGTGTTACCGTTCCTGCAACACCGCTGGACGACAACAAGGTCGAGGGAAACCTCACGCCCTCTTCATCGCCAAAGGCCAGTATTTCCAGAGTAAACGGCAACTTGATGCCACGAGCCTTGATTTCCTGAGCCGCCAGAATGCCGGCGACGACGCCGAAAGTGCCGTCATAGGCCCCGGCGTTTATCACGGTGTCGATGTGAGACCCGACAAGCAGGGTCTTGTTGCCCGCGTCAGGCTCAGAGGCAGGCAACACGCCACATACGGTGCCAAGGGCATCTTCTCGGACGGTAAGCCCGGCATCCCCCATCCAGTCCGCGACCAGAGTAGCCGCGCGCCTGTGTTCCGGGCTCAGATACAACCGGGTAATCTGGCCCTCATCGGCGCTAATCCGGGCCAAGGCCTCGATCATTTCTTCCGAACGCACTCCCAGGTGACGCAAGCGGTCAGCTCCAGCGGCCTGTGTCATGGCTATTGATCCTTTCCGGTGGGTTCCAGAACCAGCGCTTCCAGTCGAAACCGGAGGATGCGCTCAATTTGACGCAACGCCTCCTGAAACTCAGTGGGGGCGTCATTGTGCAACCGTGGTTCGAAACCTGCAAGAATTTGCTGTTTGGTTGCACCTTTTACCGCAAAAATGAAGGGGAATCCGAACCTTTCCCGGTATAACGTGTTGAGCCGGGTAAATTCCTCATACTCCGCGTCCGTAAGGGAATCGAGACCGGCTCCCGCTTGCTCCTCTCGCGAGGCGGCGGCTACCTCTCCGGCCCGCGCAGCCTTGCCGGCAAGGTCCGGATGGGCTTTGATGAGCGCGCGCTGCCGAGACGGTGTGGCGGCGTGCATTGCCTGTACGAAGGCATCAACAAGCTGTTCCCGGTTGGCGAAGGGCCGCTTGGAACACGCAGCCGCCGCAACCCACGGCGAGTATTCGGCCACATCGGCAAACACACGTCCAAAGGTCTCGGCATCCATGGCGTTGACCGCCTCGATTGTATAGGCCATGACGGTCCCTCCCCATCAAGTGGCAGAAAAAGATAGGCGGGGCTCAGTGGCTGAGAAGCCAGGCCCCCAACCTTTCGCGTTCTTGCGCTGTCATGCCGGTCATGTTGCCAAGCGGCATGGCATTGGAATGGACCGCCTGCGCCAGAACCAATTCCTTGTAGCGTGTCAGATCTGCAGTAGTTTGAAGGATGATGCCTTTTGGAGGCTCTTCAAATGCCGGATCGCTGGGTGTGGGCGCATGGCAGGCGGCACAATGGGTCTGAACCATGGCGACAGCTTCCGCGTCCGCTACGGCGAGCCCTCCGGCACTCAAGTCACGCGGGGCTGTATAGATCAGCGCTGCAATGAGGGCCACGCCCGCCGCAGGCAGGCTCCACCAATAATCTGCAATGGAATCCTGTGCATCGTGCCGGTTGATGAAATGGCGAACCATACCGCCGATCACAAGGATCAGGGCAACAATCAGCCACAACTGCGGATGCCCGGTCAGCATGGGATAGTGATTGCTGACCATCAACAATAGAACGGGTAGCGTCAGATAATTGTTGTGAACCGAACGCTGCTTTCCAATCTGACCAAGCTGCGGATCGGGTGCATCACCCGCCATGAGTGCAGCGGTGATCTTTTTCTGATTGGGGATGATCACACGAAACACGTTGAACGCCATGATGGTCCCAACCAGAGCACCAACGTGGATGAGCGCCCCGCGGCCGGAAAAGATCTGCGAAAAACCCCAGGCTGCGCCAATGACAAGCACAAACAGGGCCGCAGCCAATGCCGGGGTGTGCCTCCCCAGTGGCGACCGGCACAGCATGTCGTAGATGAACCATCCGGCGAACAGTGAGAAAACAGAAAAAACGATGGCCTCGGAAGGATGCAAACGCATGACCGCCGGGTCGATCAGGTAGGCCGAGGCATTGAAATAGTACTGCACCACCAGAAGAGCAAACCCGGTGACCCAGGTCAGATAAGCTTCCCAGCGATACCAGATGAGATCACTGGGCAACTCCTTGGGAGCGACCATGTACTTCTCGACGTGGTAAAAGCCGCCGCCATGGACTTCCCATGCGGTGCCCAGGACGCCCGGTTTCATCTGTGCGCGCTTGCGCAGCGACAGATCAAGGGCGATGAAATAAAAGGAAGTCCCAATCCAGCCAACGCCGACGATCAGATGTGCCCATCGGAACAGCAGATTGAGCCAGTCCATTGCAAACGCTGCGGTCATGGCTCTGCTCGTGTCTATTGCGAAACTACAGCGGTCCGATCAGGGCGGCAAGAAGACCCCACCGCCCTGATCTGGGGTTAGTCGTGCAAGTGTGAGCGTGTCATGCCGCTTATTTCGGCAGTTGGTCGTCTACGCCTTCAATGTAGAAGTTCATGCCCAGAAGAGCTTCATCCGTGGCTTGATCCCCTTCTTCAAGGAAGACGGAGCCATCCTGCTTCTTGATCGGTCCGGTGAACGGAACCAGCTTACCGCTGCGAATGGCTTCCGTGGTTTCAGCAGCCTTGGCAGCCACGTCTTCCGGCAGGTTGGTGTATGGCGCCATGACAACCATGTCCTTGTCCAGACCGCCCCAGGTATCACCGGCTTCCCAAGTATCATCCATAACCGCCTGAACGCGGTTGATGTAGTAGGCGGACCAGTCATCCACGATCGCAGTCATTTGTGCGTTGGGCGCAAACTTGATCATGTCGGAAGCTTGACCAAAGCCCTTGACGCCGCGCTCTTCGGCAACCTGCAACGGCGCCGGACTGTCCGTGTGCTGAACCATGATGTCCACGCCCTGATCGATCAGCGCTTTGGCAGCATCAGCTTCACGGCCCGGATCGTACCAGGAGTTTACCCAGACAACCTTGACCTTGAAATCAGGATCAACGGACTGTGCGCCCAGCATGAAGGAGTTGATGCCGCGCACCACTTCCGGGATTGGGAACGATCCGATGTACCCAGCGGTACCGGTTTCAGAAACCTGTGCGGCGATCTGACCGATAATGTAACGCCCTTCATAAAAACGCGCGCCATAGGTGGACACGTTGTCAGCCTGTTTGTAGCCGGTCGCGTGTTCGAACTTCACATCAGGATACCGCTTGGCCACTTTGATTGTCGGGTTCATGTAGCCAAAGGATGTTGTGAAGATCAGGTCATGACCGGAACGGGCAAGGCGTTCAATGGCACGTTCTGCGTCCGGGCCTTCAGAGACGCTTTCAATGTAGGTGGTTTCCACCTTGTCACCGAAGTGCTCTTCAATGGCCAGACGGCCTTGATCGTGCTGATAAGACCAGCCGTGGTCACTGATCGGACCCACGTAAATGAAGCCAACCTTCAGTGGATCTTCTGCTGATGCAATGCCGGCGGTAAGACCAAGTGCAACAGTAGCCGATGCGGCCACGCTCAACAGTTTGCGCATATTTGCGCCTCCCCTCTCAACAGCAGTCCGAACGCTCGAGGCCTCTCCAAACCGGTCGGACTGCAGCCCGGCCTGGAAAGAATGGCCAAATCTCCTTGGACCCAATGACACTTGCGGACAGGCGCTCTCCTTCGCCATCGACACAAGCCGGTCTTGTCTTGCTTGGGCCGAAGGGCTGTTCGGGGCAGCCCTTCGGCTTGTTTCAAAAGATGTCGAGCGACGCCAGATCAGTTCGGCAGCGACGCGTCGAAACCCTTTACGAAAAAGTTCATGCCGAGCAATTGCTCGTCGGTGACTTCAACACCGTCTTCCAGGAACACAGTGCCGTCCTGCTTGTAAACCGGTCCGGTGAACGGTTCGAACTCACCGCTTTCGAACTTGGCAATGGTTTCCTCGGCAACAGCTTTCACCTCATCGGAGACGTTGCGCAGCGGTGCCAGCTTTACCATTCCGGAGTCGATACCACCCCATGTGTCGGTTGCTTCCCAGGTACCATCCATCACAGCCTGAATACGGTCAATGTAATATGGTGCCCAGTCATTGAGCAGAGCCGAGGCCTGAGACGTCGGGGCGAACTCGATGTTGTCGGAAGCCTGACCAAAGGCCAATACGCCGCGTTCCTGAGCAATCTGCAACGGAGCTGGGCTGTCAGTGTGCTGCAGTATGACATCAACGCCCTGATCGACCAGCGCCTTGGCTGCGTCTGCTTCACGGCCCGGATCGTACCAAGAGTTTACCCAGATCACCTTGACCTTGAAGTCGGGATCAACGGACTGCGCGCCCAACATGAAGGCGTTCATGCCGCGGACAACTTCTGGAATTGGGAATGCCCCGATGTACCCGGCGGTCCCGGTTTCCGAAGCGGTTGCCGCGATCTGCCCCATGACGTAGCGAGCTTCATAGAAGCGGCCGTTGTAGGTTGCCATGTTCTTGGCGCGCTTGAAGCCCGTTGCATGCTCGAACTTCACATTCGGAAAGCGCTTGGCCACCTTCAACGTCGGGTTCATGAAACCGAAGGAGGTTGAGAAAACCAGCTCATGGCCGGAGCGTGCCAGGCGCTCAACGGCGCGTTCGGCATCAGCGCCACCGGGAACGTTTTCAATGAACGTCGTTTCGACCTTGTCCCCGAAGTGCTTTTCTACCGCCTTGCGGGCCAGATCATGTTGGTAAGAATAGCCATGGTCGGACACAGGTCCAACATAAACAAAACCAACCTTGAGCGGCTCATCCGCGAAGGACGAACCGGCACCAAGGCCAAGTGCCAGTGCAGCAGTGGCAAGAATTTTTGACAGTTTGCGCATGGATGCACGATCCCATCTAGTCGTTAGGTCCACTGGAGGGAAACGGGCCAAAGGCATGGACCGTACCTTTGGCCTGTGAATGCCCTATCGGTCGGGCGAGAATGGTCGGCCCAGACATGCCGGTGTGTTGGCACGCGTGACCACCAGATTGCGAGAAATGATGACCAGCACCACGATGGTTGCAAGATATGGCAGCGCCGACATGAACTGCGACGGCAGACCAATTCCCGCAGCCTGAGCGTGGAACTGAAGAACGGACACGGCCCCGAACAGATATGCGCCCACCAGAAGGCGCAGCGGTCTCCAACTGGCGAAAACCACCAGAGCCAAGGCAATCCAGCCCCGCCCTGCGGTCATGCCTTCCACCCATTGCGGGGTATAGACCAGAGACAGATACCCGCCAGCAAGGCCAGAGCATGCCCCGCCAAACAGAACCGCAAGATACCGTACCTTGAGGACGGAATAGCCCAGGGCGTGAGCCGAGCTGTGATTGTCTCCAACGGCGCGAACAACAAGGCCTGCGCGGGTTTTGAACAGGAAGTAGTAGACTGCGGCAACAAGCGCGAGGGAGATGTAAACGAGGATGTCTTGCGACAGGAGCACGGTGCCAAGGAACGGAATTTCCGAAAGCCCCGGGATATGCAGAACCGGCAGTTTGATGCCCGGTTGCCCGATAAAGCCCTCGCCTAGCATACCCGACAGCCCAAGGCCCAAAATCGTTAGCGCAAGGCCGGTCGCCACCTGATTGGTCATGAGGTTCAGCGTCAAGAAGCCGAACAACAATGCCATCATCATCCCGGCGAACATGGAAGCGATGACACCCATGTAGGGGTTGCCGGTCATGGCCGTGATGGAAAAGCCCATGACGGCGCCGACAATCATCATCCCCTCAACACCCAGATTGAGTACGCCGGACCGCTCGGTTATCAGCTCGCCCATCGCAGCCAACAGCAGCGGGGTGGATGCGGTGATGATAGTGAGCAGAATGGGTTCAAGCGCGCCCATGAGCGCCTCCTGCTTTCCTTGCGGTTTTGATCAAACGGATGCGGTAGAGGATCAGCGTGTCACAGCCCAGAACAAAGAACAGAAGCATGCCTTGAAAGACGCGTGTGATCTTGTCCGTCAGACCAATGCTGACCTGCGCAGATTCCCCGCCAATGTAAGAAAGAGCCAAGAGAAGACCGGCAAACACAATGCCGATCGGGTTCAGACGGCCCAGAAACGCGACGATAATGGCGGTAAAACCATAGCCCGGTGAGATGACAGGAGTGAGCTGGCCGATGGATCCCGACACTTCAGCCATGCCGGCAATGCCGGCACAGGCTCCGGAAATGAGGAAGCCGAACCACACGATGCCGCGATGGGAGAAACCGGCGAAACGGCCTGCCCGCGGCGTCTCGCCCATGACCTTGATCTCGAACCCCTTCAGAGTTTGAGAGAGCATGAACCAGACAGCGAGCACGGCAACCAGAGCAAACACGATGCCCAGATGCAGGCGGCCATCTCCCAAGGTCATCAGAGTGTGAGCGTCATCAAACAAGCGGCTTTCAGGGAAGTTGAACCCATCCGGATCCCGCCACGGCCCACGCACCAGATAGTCCAGCAGATACTGGGCGATGTAGACCAGCATGAGGCTCGTGAGGATTTCGTTGGTACCAAACCGTGTTTTCAAGAATGCCGGGACGGACGCCCACGCCATACCGCCAAGCGCACCCATGAGAACCATGAGGGGCATGGCCATTGGCCCAGTGTACTCGTGAAACAGGATGGGAATAATGGACCCTGTCAACGCACCGATGGTGAACTGGCCTTCCGCGCCGATATTCCAGTTGTTGGACAAGAAACAGACCGATAATCCAACCGCAATCAGGATCAACGGTCCGGCTTTGACCAAAAGCTCTTCAATGGACCACTGGTTGGTCAGAGGTTCAAGGAAGAACGCATAGAGCGCTTCACCCGGATTGTAGCCCATGGCGGCAAACAGAATGCCACCGGCAATCAGCGTCAGAACCAGCGCCAGAACCGGCGACAGAATGGTCATCAACGCCGAGTGCTCGGATCGTTTCTCAAGCTCCAGCCGCATGTTTCTGCCCCTTGTCGGTATTATTATCGTGTTTTTCGCCCATACCGGCCATAAGCATGCCAATTCGCTCACGGGTCATGGTCTCAGCCGGCTCCGGTGCAGACAATTGACCGCGCGAAATAACGGCGATGCGGTCACTCACCTCGTAGATCTCATCAAGATCCTGCGAGATCACCAGCACGGCCGCGCCGGTGCGTGCCAAGTCAATCAAGGCTTGCCGGATTAATGCCGCAGCACCGGCATCCACCCCCCATGTGGGCTGATTGATCACCATGACACGCGGTTTGCGATCCAGCTCACGACCAACGACGAATTTTTGCAGGTTCCCCCCGGAAAGAGAGCGGGCCTCGGGATTGTCATGGGTCATGCGCACGTCGTAGTTGACCTTGATGCGCTGTTCCATCTCAGCGGCATTGCCGCGCTTGAGAATGCCGCGCAGCAGCAGGCTCGGCTCGGTACTGAACCGGGTCAACATGACATTGTCTGAAAGCCGGAAGCCCGGCACAGCGCCATGGCCAAGGCGTTCTTCCGGAACGAAGGCGGCCCCCAGTTTGCGCCGGTGATTGATCTTCTTCTTGCCCACCGGCACGCCCAGAAGATTGACCGCATGAACATCTTCAATCCGGCGCTCTCCGGAAATGGCGTCAAACAGCTCACTCTGACCATTGGCCGCAATGCCCGCAATGCCGACCACTTCGCCGGCGAACACTTCCAGATCGATGTTCTTCAACTCAACGGCAAAGGCGTTCTCTGCCGGCAAACAAAGATTGCGCAGCGTGATCAGCGGGTTGCCCGTCGTAATTTCAGAGTTTGATTTAATGGCATGCACATCCGCACCCACCATCATCCGCGCCAGAGTGGCCGGTGTCTCCAGTCGTGGGTCACACTCGTTCACCACCTTGCCGTGCCGCATGATGGTGGCCCGCTGGCAGATCCGTTTCACTTCCTCGAGACGGTGGGAGATGTACAAGATGGCGCAGCCTTCCGCCGCGAGCCGTTCCAGCGTCTTGAACAGCTCATCTGCCTCTTGAGGTGTCAGAACCGAGGTCGGCTCATCCATGATCAACAGGCTCGGTTCCTGCAGCAGGCATCGGACAATCTCGATGCGCTGGCGAACCCCGACCGGCAAATCCGCTACCGTTGAAAACGGGTCCAGTGGCAGACCGTACTTTTGCGAAACCGCGACAATGCGCTCTGGCAGGTTGGACAGATCCGTGTCCTTTGGCAGAGCCAGTGCAATGTTGTCGGCAACCGTCAGCGCCTCGAACAGGGAGAAGTGCTGGAACACCATGCCGACGCCCAAAGAACGGGCCGCCGCCGGATTGGGAATTTTTACCGACTGGCCACGCCAGACGATGTCCCCTGCGGTTTGCTCCAAAGCCCCGTAAAGGATTTTGACCAGCGTGGATTTGCCTGCGCCGTTCTCACCGAGCAGCGCATGGATTTCGCCTTCGCGGATGGTCAGGTCAACGCTGTCGTTGGCCAGGACTTCCCCGAACCGTTTTGATATCGAAACCGCCTTGACGAGAACCGGCTTTTCCGCTGGTTCCGACGATGGCACCCCTTGATTGCTCACGCCACGCACTCTCCTTCGTAAAGGCTTTTAATGGTCGGGGGAACCCGACTTGGCAAGCGCAAAGTTTGACCGTTCCTTGCTCTCATTTTGGTCACGGACCATCAGCAACTGGGCGGCAACCGACGCGGCGATCTGCGGGGGCTGCTTACTGGTAATTCCAGAAATGCCAATGGGACAAACAAGCCGATTCAACTGCTCGTTCGTCACCCCTGCGCTGCGAAGTCTGCTCAGTACCCGTGCTTTTTTGGTCTTGCTGCCGATCATTCCCACATAGGCGAGATCGCCTCGGCGCAATGCTGCATCGACCAGCCTTTGATCAAGGGCATGATCATGCGTCATGACCACCACGTAGGCGCCGGATGGAACCGACGCTACTGCGTTTACAGGGTCCTTTAGATGAATACAGCTCACATTGCTAGGGACGTGGCTGGGAAAATAGTCGCGGCGCGTGTCAACCCAGGATACACGAAAGGGAAGAGGCGCAAGGGCAAGCATGAGGGCCCGCCCTACATGGCCTGCTCCAAAAAGAGCCAGCGGCGAAGCTGTTTGCCCGAAATGCTCTTTCAAGATCCCGTTTTCCAAAGCGACAGGATGTGGCGGCGACCAATCAAAAATCTCCCTTTGGACCGGCTCCTCGAAGCGTATGACGGCCCGAGTGGCAAAGGGCCCCTCTTCTTCCAGTTTGGCAAGTTTTTTTGATAAATCTTTCAAGACGCTAGGGACGATTTCGATAAAAATCTCCACCCAGCCGCCGCAGCACTGGCCAAGGTCGGGACCCAACGAGAACGTATGGACGTGCAGACCAACCGCTTTTTTGTCCATCAAGGCGCAGGCCTGACGGATCACATCATATTCGAGGGCACCACCGCCAATGGTGCCGTTGAACGCACCATCCGAACGCACCACCATGCGGGCGCCGACCTCACGCGGGGCAGATCCGCGCACCTGTGAAATAGTCACCAGCGCGCACGAATTTCCAGCGGATAAGTGGCTGACTATGCTCCGCCATACGCTCATACGCCGTTCCCCCGGCGAATCTCTTGCACCGCAATCAGTACGGCCTCCGGCGTAGCCGGAGCGTCAAGACGCGGAATGAGACCGGGACGTAGGCTCGAAACGGCATCATTGATGGCACAATAGACTGATATTGGCAACATTAACGGCGGTTCGCCAACGGCTTTTGAACGAAAAACCGTGGGTTTCGGGTTGCCGTTGGAGGCGTAAAGCCGCACAGAAAAGGCTTTAGGCACATCCGAAGCGGTTGGGATTTTGTAGGTTGAAGGCGCATGGGTGCGCAGGCGCCCGCGGTCATCCCAGCACAGTTCTTCGGTGGTCAACCATCCCATTCCTTGAACGAAACCGCCTTCGATCTGGCCGATATCCAGAGCAGGATTGATGGAGCGCCCGACATCGTGCAGCACATCCACCTGATCAACACGGTGTTCGCCGGTGAGCGTATCGATTGTGACTTCAGAACAGGCGGCTCCATGAGCGAAATAAAAGAATGGACGTCCCTGTGCCGTTTCTCTGTCCCAATTGATCTCCGGCGTTGCATAGTATCCTGCCGCAGATAGTGAAATCCGAGCGGTATAAGCGGCGCGTGCCAGATCAGCCACCGACATGACCTTGTCGCCGTCCACGTATACCCAGTCCGCGTGCATATGAACGCCCGCCGGCGCCACGTCGTACTGGCGCGCAGCAAAGGCCGTCAAACGCTCTCGAATTTCCTTGCATGCATTGACCACAGCCATGCCGTTGAGGTCCGTACTGGATGAAGCTGCCGTTGCCGATGTATTGGGCACCTTGTCCGTGCGGGCAGCAGTCACGTGAACACTTGCCAAGGACACGCCCATTTCATCGGCAGCGATCTGGGCGATTTTCTGATAAAGCCCCTGGCCCATTTCCGTGCCGCCATGATTGAGATGGACAGAGCCATCCTTGTAAAGATGAACAAGGGCTCCGGCCTGGTTCAAATGTGTGAGCGTAAACGAAATACCGAATTTGACGGGTGTAAGGGCCAGCCCCTTTTTCAGGAAAGCATTGTCGGCATTGAAAGCTGCAATCCGCTCTCGGCGAGTGCGATACTGGCAGTCTTGCGCGAGGCTCTCCATGATGTCGCGCAGGACAGCATGTTCTTCAACGACCATGCCATAGGGTGTGGTTTCCCGGTCCGGCCCATAAAGGTTGTCCAGCCGCACGTCGAGAGGGTCTCTGCCCACCGTAATCGCAATGGCATCCATCAACCGCTCGGCAGCCAACATGCCTTGCGGCCCTCCAAAGCCGCGAAATGCCGTATTGGAAACCGTGTTGGTCCGCATCCGGCGCGATCGCAAAAGCGCCTGCGGGTAATAATAGGCGTTGTCGGCATGAAACAGCGCTCGGTCGTTGATCCCCAAGGACAGGTCGGCCGAATACCCACAGCGACTGGCAAAATCCATCGTGGTTGCCAGTATCCGGCCGGTGTCATCAAAGCCTGCGCGCATGTCGACCCGAAAATCATGCCGTTTGCCGGTCATGATCATATCGTCATCCCGGTCCAGACGCATCTTGCAGGGGCGACCGGTGACGTGAGCTGCCAGCGCCGCCAACGCGGCCCATTGATTGGCTTGGGACTCCTTGCCACCAAATGCCCCACCCATGCGCCTCACCTCAACGGAGACAGAGGCCTCCAGTCGGTCGAGAACCTTGGCCACCGTGTGTTGTACTTCACTGGGATGTTGGGTGGATGAAAAAACATGCAGATCTCCATCCTCCCACGGAACGGCCATTGCGACCTGCCCCTCCAGATAAAAATGGTCCTGTCCGCCAATGTGAAGCCGGGTGGAAAGCTGGCACGGTGCCTCGGTTACCGCTGCCTCTGGCTCACCACGTTGAAAGGCATAATCCGGCAAGACGGTATCATCTGCGGCCAAGGCATCATCCACCGTCAAGATGGCGGGTAGAGGTTCGACCTCAACCGAAACCTGCAGGGCCGCGCGGCGAGCAGCATCACGGCTGACAGCCACAACCACGGCAACCACTTGTCCATGAAAATGAATGATGCCATCGGCAAGAATCGGATCGTCACCCATGGCGGGCGCACAATCATTTTCCCCCGGTATGGATGCTGCGGTCAGTACCGTTATCACACCGGGCATCGCCTGCGCGGCCGACGTATCCACATCGAGAATGCGGCCATGAGCACAATCGCGCGCCCAACATGGAGCCAGATGGAGGAGTCCCTCAGGCTCCGGCAAATCGTCGGTATAAGGTGCGCGCCCCGTGACATGTTTCAAGGCACTGTCGTGCGGTACTGCCTTGCCCGCTTCGGTGTCCCGTGCGGTTGTTTGGGCCATCGCCTCTTCCGGCGTCGGTGTTCTATGCAGCATGACCGGCCTCCTGATATCGATGCCCACAGATGCGCGTCTCTTGAGAGGAACGACCGGATACTTCAAGCAGTGCTTTGAAAAGCAACCCCTTTGCGGCCTCACGGCGATACTCTGCCGATCCCCGCATATCACTCAGAGGCGTGAAATCGTTATCGAGCGCCTCCACTGCAGCATTCCAACTGTCGGGTGCTGAAAGAACACACCCCATCAGCGCGGTTTCGGCATGCGCGGCGCGTTTGGGAACGCCAGCCATGCCGCCATAGGCAAGCCGAGCCTCTACGATGCGGTCTTGAACCAGCGTGAACCTGAAGGCAGCCAGTACCGTTGAAATGTCCTGATCAAACCGCTTGGACAGTTTGAAGGCGCGGAAGGCGTGGCTTGCATCCAGTCGGGGGATATGGATTTGTGTAATGACCTCGCCCGGTCGCCGGTCCTGTTTGCCATAATCCAGAAAAAAGGCTTCCAGCGGCATTCGCCTGGTTTCATTGCCTAGGCGCAATGAAATCTGCGCACCAAGCGCAATCAATAGCGGTGGACTGTCACCGATTGGCGAACCATTGGCGATATTCCCACCCATGGTACCGGAGGTTCGGACCTGAATCGATCCCAAGCGCCGAAGTACCTCGGCAATGTCAGGTTCGTGCTTGCCAAGAACCTCATGGAGCTTTTGAAAGGAGACACTTGCCCCCACATCAAAGCCAGCGGATGTAACATGAATATCCTGAAGTTCCTGCACCCGATTCAAGGCAATGATCTTGGGCAGGTCCCTCAATTGCTTGGTAATCCAAAGACCCACATCCGTTGCACCTGAAACAAGCGTTGCATCCGTGTGCGTCGCCGATAGCGCGCAAAGGCTGTCCAGCGTGCTTGGCAGGGCGATAAACCGATCACCATCCGTTTCCATGAGAATATCGTCGGAATCGGCAAGATCGCGTAAAAGCGCCTCGGTTTTTTCCGCGCGGGCCCGAAAGGCGTCATTGGCGGCGCTTCTGCACGTTTCAAGAGCCGCGTCCACAATCGGGCGATATCCCGTACACCGGCACAGGTTGCCAGCCAGCCAGGTCGTGACATCATCGCTCGTCAAACCCGGCGTGTCCCGGTGATACAGCGTGAAAAGCGACATGATGAACCCCGGCGTACAAAACCCGCACTGTGAGGCATGGTGATCCAAAAAGGCCTTTTGGACCGGATGCAAGCCGCCATCCCGGGACAAGTCCTCTATGGTGACCAACTCGCATCCATCGATTTGAGCCAAAAGAAGAATGCAGCTATTGACGGGTTCATAAATCAACTCCCCGTCGATGAGCCGGCCCAGAGCCACGGTACAAGCGCCACAGTCGCCCTCAGCACAGCCTTCCTTGGTGCCTGTTTCCCGTGCCCGCAACCGAAGGTAGTCCAGCAATGTCTCAGTTGGAGCCACGTCGTTCAGTTCGACCACATGCCCTGACTTGATGAAGCGAATGCACTTGCGCATGACCTAGCTCCCCCGGTAAGTGCTGTAACCATACGGCGACAGCAGAAGGGGCACATGGTAGTGCTCGTCCGGGTGAAAAATGCCAAATCGGATCGGGATTTCATCCAGAAACAGCGCTGTTTGCGACAGGCCTCCGGCCCGTTGCAGATACTCGCCAGCTTCAAAGAGAAGTTCATAAGTACCCGCCTGAAGCGCTGCACCTTCAAGCAACGGCGCGTCTACGCGCCCATCGTCATTGGTGCTGAAACGTCCCAGCAACTCGCGTCCGCTTTCACTCACCGCATACAAGCGAATGCGCAGCTGCGCAGCTGGCCGGCCGCGCGCCGTGTCCAGCACATGTGTTGTTAACCGCCCCATGGCCTTGCCCTCTGGATTTTGTAGGGATGGCTTGGTGCCATCTCGCCTTTTTACCTCTACGGGATGTTAGACGTAAAACTACTGATCCAGAAAGCTCTATTTTTCATTCGGTGTGATGCTTTTTTGGCATCACCTATGATTTTTCAGGGGTTTTCTTGGGGTTTGGTCAGAACTTTCTGCTTCGGGAAGCAGCTTTTTCAATGTTGCAACCGCATGGTCGAAGAACATCGCCGGTGCCAGTGGAAGACCACGCATGGATGACGTGATGATCGACAACCGATCATCATTCAGATGCGGTTCGTCCAATTCCCGAAACACGATGCGTCCTGCGGCAATATCCTCCTCAAGACCGATCGTGGTCTGAAAGCTGATCGTTTGCCCGTCTCGCGTCAACATTCTCATGAAAGTGAGCGAATTGGCCTCGATACATGTCTTGCTGCGCGGAATTGCGTTTTCCAATACGGCATCCAATTGGGTGCGCAGCGACAGCCCCTTGCTTGGAAGCGCAACGGGATATTGAAAACACTCGTTGAATGTTAACCTGGGATTCGCAGCCAAAGGGTGGTTCGGAGACAGGATCGCCCCGATTTTCAACGCGCGCCGAAAGGCCACATCGATAGATCCTGAGCTGGGCGGATCGAAAGTGAACCCCACATCGGCCTCGGCATTTTCGATTGCCTCAATTACACCGCGCGATGACGAGATGTGCAGGCTGACATGAATGCCGTTGAACGACTTGCGAAAAGCGCCGATGATTTCGGGCAGTAGGGTCTGAGAGACACTTTCAACACTGGCGATGGTCACCGAACCGCGACGGACGCCTTTCAGCGCATCAAGCTCTTCAATCGTACTTTCAAAATCCGACAGGGTCCGTTTGATATGAGCCAGAATGATTTCGCCAGCTGTTGAAAGGCGAATGGTGCGTCCAACCCGCTCGAAAAGCTGTACGCCCAGTTGATCCTCCAGGGACAGGATTTGTCGGTTCACTGCCGAGGAGGCCACGTTGAGTTTACGCGCCGCCGCACGAATGGACCCCTCTTCCGCCGCAAGTGCGAAATATCGCATTGCGGGACCATATAAGAAACGAGAGCGATCCATTGTGCGTTGGTGCCTTGTGCTGGAGTTATGGAAGCAGAACAGTGGTGCCGGTTGTCCGCCGACCTTCAAGATCCCGGTGGGCCTGTTCAGCATCCTTGAGCGCATAGCGTTGATTTATAGGCACCGTCACCGCTCCTGAACCGACGATATCAAACAGATCATTTGCCGTTGCAACCAGGTCTTCTCGTTTTTCGATGTAGTTGAAAAGGGTTGGTCGCGTTGCAAACAGGGAACCCTTACGCGCTAGAATGCCCAAGTCGACCTCTGGTAGCGGTCCTGAAGACTGGCCAAAGCTGACCCACATGCCGCGGTGTTTCAGACAATCCAGCGAACCGGGGAACGTATCCCGTCCGATGCTGTCATAAACCACGTCGCAGCCCTGTCCGCCGGTGATTTCCTTCACCCGTTCGATCCAGTTTTCACTGCGATAGTTGATGACATGGGCGTATCCATTGGCCTTGGCCAGTTCTGCCTTCTCGTCAGAGCCCACGGTGCCGATTGCAGTTGCTCCCAGATGAGCGGCCCACTGCCCTGCAATCAAACCAACTCCCCCGGCGGCGGCATGGAACAGTATGGTCGTGCCAGCTGTGACCGGATAGGTCGCCTTGAGCAGGTAGCGTGCTGTCATGCCTTTCAGCATCATCCCGGCTGCGGTTTCATCAGCGATGCGTTCCGGGACCTTTACAAGATTGGCCGCTGGAATGTTCCGTTCCTCACTGTAAGCACCCAATGGGCCTGCATAGGCAACCCGGTCACCCTCTTTCAGATCGGTAACTCCTGCTCCTACGGCAATGACAACCCCTGCCCCTTCGTTACCGGGAACGAAAGGAAGGCCAAACGGTGCGGGATACAAACCAGAGCGAAAATAGGTGTCGATATAGTTCAGACCAACAGCCGTGTGCCGGATCCGAACATCACCAGGCGCGGGTGGGCCCAACTCGATCGTTTCCCACTTGAGTACTTCCGGGCCACCGGTTTCATGAATTCTGACGGCATTCACCATGTCCGCTTTCCTCCCAACGAGACAGAGTTTCAGTAGGCTATCAGGTGTTGATGAGACTTGAAAATGCAAGAGGTGGCAAGACATGCCACCCACAACTACGCTTTAAGGCCAATGTAAAACACGGCGTTTTTCAGCTTGGCGCAAGCTTAGCCAACAGCTGTTGCACCGCACCAACGCACAGCAGGTAGAGACTGGTTGTGGTGATCACTGCTGTCAGAATCGTATCCACTTGGAAGTTCAAAATAACGGACCACGCAATCGCTCCGGTCCAGACAGCCAGCACAACGAGCGTGAGAAGACGCCATTGCTTGGTGCGCACGGGATGAACGAAGTAAATCGGCAGGAATGTCAGAACCGTACAAAGGGCCACCATGGCCAAGATCAGCCACGGATCCGCCTGAATGGCAATCAACGCAACAATGACCATGTTCCACACGCCGGGAAAGCCGCTGAAATGCCCCGTATCACACTTCATGTCCGTGTCAGCGAAATAGATTGCCCCGGTGAAAACGATAATGGAGCCACTGGCGAGCGCCCAGAAATTGCTCAAGAGGCCGCTCTGATAGAGGGCGAAGGCTGGCAGGAAAACATAGGTGGAATAATCGATGACCAGATCGAGAATGGCACCGCTCCAGCGTGGCAACCGTGTCTGGATCTGAAACCGTCGGGCCAAGGGGCCATCCACGCCATCCACGAACAAGGACACAGCCAGCCACAGGAACATCATGCCCAAGTCTCCTTGCGCGCCTTCAATCAGCGCGAGCAAGGCCAATGGCGCACCCAGAGCAGTGAACAAATGAATTATAAAGAGTTTGTGTTCAGGTTTATCAGACAATTCGAGCTCTTTGATCCAGTGGTGACGCCATGCGTCTACAGTGTGAACAAGCCGGCAAGGGCATTCATAAACGGCGTTGATCCCGAATTAAAGTAGAGGTTGACGGCTCCCCACAAAATGAGAGCCACCCCGATGCCATAGGTCACCGGACGGGAATTCGACGTCTTCTCAATCGCCATAACAAGTCCTAGCAGCGCAATCCAGATGATGTTCATGATGCCAACAGCAAACATCAATGCCATGAGTGCCCAACAACACCCAAGGCAGTACAACCCCTGATCCAGTCCGAATCGGAACGCGGAATGATCGGACTGCGCCTTGTGACCGGCCAACAACGTGTTGGGTACCCTGCACCGCACAAGACATGCCATCTTGAATGGCGTGAACTGATAGATGCCCGCGGCAAAGATCGTCGAGGTTGCCAGAATGCTGATCGTGGGAACCATCATCGGCGTCAGCGCGCCAAGCGTATGCAGAGCCATTTGCAGCAAAGTGGCCAAAACGCTGAACCCGGTCCAGATGGCCAGATATCCAGCCGCAACCACGAGCACGGCGTTGCCGGGGCGCGCCCTGTGGTAACTTGTCAGCATTGGAACGGCACTGGGCAACATCATGGCCAGAACCATCATCAACCACATCAGGAAAATGAGCAGAAAGTCTGCAAAGGATCCGTCCACCAGCCCTGGCATGCCGAAGGCTTCATTGGCCATGGGCAAGCACAGGACCGCCAACTGCGCCCGAATGGCCGGGTCCAGCCCCTTGAACATGTTGAACTGATTGAACAGCTCCATGCCCGGTCCCATGGCGCCCATATCCATTCGTGTGACCATGTCGACAACCATGTAGCCCAGATAGGCCCAGCCGAGCGCGATAGCGCCCGTCAGTACCAGCACAGGAACGGCGTCTCGCCAAAACCGCTGCGAGGAAGAAACATCGTTACCCATGGCTCTTTCTGTCCTGTTGTCGATCACGTTTTACGCCCGAATGGCGACTGTGCGATGGTGGAATCGCGTGTTAGGCGTTATCTGCTTGTCTTTTCGCAGAATTTATCCAACTTCTAAAGTGTTGAATCCGATTCAAGAGTGTCCAGGAGCCGGAAAAATGACAATGCCATCTGAAACCTTCGAGTGCGTCGTGGTCGGAACCGGTCCGGCAGGCATGATTGCCGCCCTCGCCCTTGCCTCGCGCGGGGTGCGAACTGCACTCGTTGGTCCGGCGCCGAACATGAATGACAGCCGAACCACCGCGCTGATGGCGGCTTCCAAGGATTTCCTCGAGAACATCGGCATTTGGGCGGCACTTGAAGCCGACTTTACCGCATTGGAAAAGATGCGATTGATTGATGGGACGACCCGTCTGATCCGAGCCCGGGAGACAACTTTCGACGCACATGAGCTCAAACTACCGGCGTTTGGCTACAATATCCTGAACAAGAACCTGAACCGTGGCCTTGAAAAACTGATTGGCGAAAATTGCGATGTGACGTTTATCGAGGGTTCTGTCACCTCAGTTCGATCCAGCCCGACCGAAGCGACCTTGACCCTCGCCGGGGGGCAGACCCTCGCCGCAAAACTGGTTGTTGGCGCTGATGGTCGCAAATCGTTGGTGCGGGAAGCGGCGGGTATCGATGTGGACACGTGGGCCTACAAGCAATCCGCGTTGGTTATGAACCTTTCGCATGACCTGCCTCACTATAACGTCTCGACCGAATTCCATCGCGAAACAGGTCCCTTCACGCTGGTGCCGTTGCCCGGCCGCGAGAGCGCGCTGGTCTGCGTGGAAGCTCCGGATGTGGCTGAACGCCTCAGCAGGCTGGATGATGAGGCCCTAGCCAGAGAACTGGAGGACATCGCGCACTCTGTTCTTGGAAAATTCAAGGTGATCAGTGAGCGTCAGGTCTACCCCATGTCCGGTCTGAAGGCAAAACGGCTCAGCGGCAATCGTTCCGTTCTGGTGGGGGAAGCGGCCCATGCCTTCCCTCCCATTGGCGCCCAGGGGCTCAACCTTTCATTGCGAGACATTGCGGTGATCGCAGACCTGGCAGGCAAGGCCAAAGCCCATCATCAGGATCCCGGCGGCGACGATGTGCTCGCAAGCTATGAGCGACAGCGCTGGAGCGATATCAACTCACGCACCAATGCCGTGGATCTGTTGAACCGCTCCTTGCTCACTAGTGCTTTGCCTATTCAGGTGCTGCGGTCCATTGGCCTTTATACCGCATCAACTCTAGGCCCCGTGCGCCGCTTGTTGATGCGTGAAGGCATTGCGCCAACATTTCTGCTGCCAAGACTGATGCGCCGCACCGCCCCTACAGCAAATAGCCGTGCGTGATCAGATAAATGACAACCGGCACCGTGAGCACGGACGCCATGGTGCCGATCAAAACGGCCGTTGACGCACGCTCGACATAGGCGTGGTATTGCTGAGCCAATACATAAACGTTAGCTGCTGGCGGCAGGCTGGCCATCAAGACGCCGGTGTAGACCCACTTGTCTTGAAAACCGCCGATGCTGGTGAGAATGAAATAAACCAGCACCGGATGCAGGACCAGCTTGATCACCAGAAGAACGGGGAGTTCCGCCGCCCGCCGACGGGCTGGTTGCAAGGCAATCGTCACCCCCATGGCAAACAAGGCACATGGTGCAGCCGCATTGCGCAAATACGTCAGCAACGTGTCAATTGCCACCGGGGGCTGAAACTCGACCGCTGCAGCCAGAATGCCCGCAAATACCGCCACGATGAACGGGTGGGTTGCAATGCGAAATAGGACCTGTCTCACAACAACATGCGCTGGCTGCCGCGCCGTGCCCCCCAGCGACATCATCATCGGCACCAGTATGAACAGCAGGATCGTGTCAAAACACAGGATCAACGCGGTGGGTACGGTCGCCGAGGCCCCCAGCACAGCTAGCGTTACCCCGGGCCCCATGTAGCCGATGTTGGAGTAGCTGCCGACCAACGCTTGCACCGTTGCCGCATTGACCTCGGTTTTGGCCAGCACCTTACCCGCGACAAAGGACAGGACAAAAGCGATGAAGGTGGCCGCCGTAGTACCCGCCACAAAATCAAACGTTGCCAGTTCTTCAAGCGGAGTTTCGGAAAGAAGCTGAAAGAACAACGCCGGCAAGGCAATATACAACACGAAGAAGTTGATCCACGCCAGCCCTTCCTGAGGTAGTTTGACCCGCTTTCCTGAGACGTAGCCAATGAAAATAAGCAGGAAAAACGGCAAGGCCAAGTTGAGTACATTGAGCATGAAAAGCTGAGCAGCGACACTGCTCTCCCTGTGGGCCGACGGCGGTCGATTTTTAAACGGACTATATTGCCTTTATCTAACTGATTGGCTAAGCAAACTGCCTTATCGGGAACGCTCTTTCACGTCAATTGGTTGCCATTGGCCTTGTAACGCTGTAGGAGCAGCCCGACACAAACTTCGGACTCCATGTTTCAATGCAATTCTGGACCAATCTCAAAACGCGGATCGAGTGGCTCGGCCTTGTTGTGGCGGATAAACTGCTTGCCATCCTGCCCCTGGACGTTGCCTCTGCGGCCATGGGTAAGGCGTGGCGTTGGATTGCGCCTTTGACAGAGCGCCACCCCCGCGCAATTTCTCATTTGCAGGCCGCATTTCCGGAGATGAGCGCGGCGGAAGCGGATTTTACTATCAGAAACATGTGGGAAAATCTGGGTCGTATCGCTGCCGAAACACTTCAGCTACCCAGATTGTTACGGGACCGAAATCGTGTTGTTTTCCGGAATCCAGAAGTGCTTGAAAAAGTGCACCAGAGTGGCCGTGGCTGCGTTTTTGTTACAATGCATGGCGGAAACTGGGAGGTTGTTGGTATTCCCAATCAAACCCAGAACCTTCCTATTGCGGGGGTTTATCAAGCCCTGTCCAACCCGCTTTCCGATGCCTACTTGTCGAAAAAACGGGCGCCCATCTATCGGCTCGGGTTGTTCAGCAAGAGTCATCGTACCGCCCACAAGCTGATCTCAACGTTACGTGGCGGGGGCTCTACAGCGTTTGTCGCTGACGTGCGCGATCGGCGCGGGGTCGAAATCACCTTTTTTGGCCGCAAGGCAACAGCAACACATATTCCGGCCTATCTGGCCCGAAGCGCCGGAGTGCCGGTCATTGCAGTTCGGGCATGCCGTACAACGGGGGCTCGCTATGAAATCGAAGGCAAAGAAGTTGAGATCCCGCGCACGCCTGATAAAAGACAGGATGCACTGGATGGTACCCAAGCCATTCATGACCAGTTCGAGTGCTGGATTCGTGAAGACCCCGCCCAATGGATGTGGATCCTGAAAAAGTGGCAGTAGGTGCGCCCTGCACAACTGAGAGATCTGGCAGGTTGCTTGAAGACTTGTGACTTGACTTTCAGGGCTTCTCGTGAATTTTAGGGCGCCCTGAAGCGCATGAAGACGCATGCGCAGAGCAGTAGGTTTGTGATGGAGAAGATAAGAACGGCAAAGTTTCGGATTGGTCAAGTGGTACGGCACAGGCTCTACCCATTCCGTGGAATTGTGTTTGATGTCGACCCGACTTTCGACAACACCGACGAGTGGTACGACTCCATTCCTGAAGATGTGCGACCAGACAAGGATCAGCCGTTTTATCACCTTCTCGCCGAAAATTCCGAGACCGAATACATAGCGTATGTCTCAGAGCAGAATCTGGAAGAAGACCAGAGCGGAGAACCTGTTCATCACCCGCAGCTCGACGAGATTTTTGATGAGAATGAAAACGGTGAATATGTGCCGCGCGATGTGGAGATCCACTAGGACGTAAAAAGGCGCAGTCGGCCATGAGTCAAAATGAAAACGCCGCCCGGATCTGATCCGGAGCGGCGTTTTCTATTTCTTCTTCACGCAAGTTTTCGTGAAAGACGACTTACTCAGCAGCCTCGCTGGCTTTGCGCTGCTGCTCGATCAGACGCTGGCGAGCTTCTTCAGCGCGCTTTTGCAGTTCTGACTGGAGGCGCTCTTGCTTGCGCTGCAATTCTTCAGGCTTGATCGGCTCACCGTCATAAACCCGGGTGAAGCCGGAAAGCGTCATGTCGAACGGGCGCGGCTTGCCCTGTTGATTCAGTGTGGTGATGACCAGCTTTGCGCCGCGCTTCATGGAATCGATGAAGGCATCATCAATCACCAGTTCAGCGATACACGCATTCGGGAAGCAGATGGTGTATTTTGCTTCCGTCGGGTTTGCAGCATCGATCTGGACCCGAAGACCCGGCTGGATCAGCATTCCGGGAGGCACGGCAATGTGAAGCAGCTTGCGGCTTTCGCCGGTCACTTCACGTACAACTGCCTGAGCGAGGAACTGGCCGGTATCCGTACGCAGTTCCTGGGTGATGAGGCAGAATTCCTTCTTAGAGTTCGGATCGGTGTTACATACCTTCACCCAGGCATCATCCGGCTGAGCCTGTGCAGAGGCCGCAGTCGAAAGGCCGAGTGCGGCCACAACAGCCATCGCCCCACCAGCAACAATGCGCTTCAAATGATTGGCCATTCCAAATTCCCTCAATAGTTTGCAACCGAATTTGCCAGCAAGCAGTGCTTATCGGCGACCGTTAATTCTGTGAGGCAAGCTCTCTCCACCACCAGATTGTTGTGGCTCTCAGCGCAAAGGGCGCCCGAAGTATGGGCCGAATTAAGCACCAAAGCACGAAGAGGGATGCCAGTCGCCCCTGTTTAACGATCTCCAAGACAAATTTCTAGGCATAGAATACCCGTGAATGGGGGCTTTTCCAAAGGTCGGTGGGCTGGTGTTGTGACAGAATCATATTAAACATAAATCCTAAACAGTTTCCTAGGAGAAATCTTAATGGCTTTTTTCTGCAGTTCCCGACGGACCCGCGCAACCGCACTGGGAAGGCTGGCGCTTGCCTCGGTGATGTGTGCTGCGCTGCTGGGCGGGCTGACGGAGATGGGCGCCAGCGCTTATGCAGAAGAAACTGTTCCTTGGTCCCATGGAATCGCGATGCACGGAAAACCCGCCTTACCACAAGGGTTTAGCCATCTTCCCTACGCAAACCCGGAGGCACCCAAAGGCGGGCGAATCCGGCTCGGCGTGCAAGGAACCTTCGACAGTCTGAACCCGTTCATTCTCAAGGGAGCCTGGACATCGGCCCGCGGCATGAAAGAGCGTCAGATGGGACAAAACATCTTTGAAAGTCTTCTCCTACGCTCCAACGACGAGCCGTTCACGCTTTATGCCCACCTTGCGGAAGCTGTCCGCCTTCCCGAAGCGCGCGATTGGATCGAGTTTCGCCTGAATCCAGCTGCGAAGTTCTCCAATGACAAGCCGGTGACTGTGGAAGATGTGGAATTCTCGCTCAAGATCATGCGTGATAAAGGACGCCCCCCCTATTCGGACTGGTATGGGCGCATAACAGAGTTCGAGCGCACCGGTGAACGATCAATCAAGCTCCACTTCAAGGATGGAACTGACCGAGAACTTCCACTGCTGATCTCCCTCGCCCCGATTTACTCCAAGACGGACACAGATGCGCAGACCTTTGATCAAAGCACGCTGGAGCCTCCAGTGGGTTCCGGTCCTTATACCTTCAAGGAGATAGATCCGGGCCGCCGGGTTGTTTATGAGCGCAACCCAAACTACTGGGCAAAAGACTTGCCGGTTAAAGTCGGCTTTGACAATTTTGACACCATCAGCGTTGACTATTTCCGCGATCGCAATGCGTTGATCGAAGCCTTCAAGAAAGGCGACGTTGAAGCTTTGGCGTTTGGCAATCCCGCAACATGGGAAACCGGCTTCGACTTCCCCGCTTACAATGAGGGAAAGGTAGTCAAGGATGTGTTTGAAAAGGGCACACCAGCGCCCATGCTGGGTCTGGCATTCAATACACGCCGACCGCATTTCCAAGACAAGCGCGTGCGCCGCGCTCTCAGCATGTTGCTGGACTTTGACTTCATCAATCGCACGCTGTTTCGCGGTCTTTATGAACGAACGGCTGGCTATTGGGATAATTCCGAGTTGTCCTCCATTGGCAAGCCAGCATCTGACAAGGAGCGGGCGCTTCTGGCTCCCTTTGAGGGCGTTGTCGACCCTGACGTGATGGCAGGTACGTGGGAACCTGCGCAGACGGATGGATCAGGTCGGGATCGTGCGGTACTGCGCGAAGCGGTCTCGTTGCTACAGGAAGCCGGCTATGCTCTAGAGGGGCGGCAGATGGTCAACAAGCAGACCGGTCAGGCCTTGTCCTTTGAGATGTTGGTGCGGACCAAGGATGAGGAACGGGTGGCTCTGTCTCTCCAACGCACGATGAAATTGATTGGCGTTGAGATGCAGGTGCGCTCTGTAGATGCCTCGCAATTCGAAGAGCGGCGTTTCAACTTCGATTTCGACATGCTGTTCAACAGTTGGTACGCCTCCCTATCGCCAGGCGGTGAACAGTATGCGCGCTGGTCATCGGATGCCGCCGATCTGCCCGGCTCTCGCAACATCGTCGGGGCGAAGGAGCCTGCAATTGATTCTCTGATTGATGAAATGGTTGCCGCGCGAACCCGTGAAGACTTTGTTGCCGCAGTACGGGCGTTGGATCGGGTCCTGATTTCAGGGGCCTATGCCATTCCGCTGTATCACGTTCCTGCCGAATGGGTTGGACGTTGGACCACGCTGGACCATCCGGAACAAACACCGGTCTACGGCCATCAGTTCGACAATTGGTGGTCCGCCACCGCCGCTGAATAAGGGCACTGACGGGGGAAAAATGATCCTTTGCAGCGACGCGATCATCTCGCACTACACCACCAGCGGTGTCTGGGGTACCGTTACCCTTGATGCGCTGGTCAAACGGGCCGCACAGACGCACCCGGACCAAATGGCGCTGGTGGATGCCCCCGACCGGGCCCAATGGACCGGCGGCAAACCCCGCGCTGTCACCTTCCGCGAGGCGGAGGACGAGATTACGCGCATCGCGACCTTTTTCGCTGCCGTTGGTCTGGAACCGGACCGTGTCATTGGGATACAGGCGCCAAACACCGTCGACACGCTCCTGACCATGCTCGGTGCCTGGCGCGCCGGCTTGATTGTCTCCCCCTTCCCCCTGCATTGGCGCCATCGCGAGATTCTGAAGGCTTTGAGCACAGTCGGTGCGAAGGCCTTCATCACCGCCGATCGGGTGGAAGCCCGGTTCCTGGGCGAAGACGCACGCGATGCAGCCGCGGATTACTTTTCTTTGAAATTTGTGTTCGGGCTTGGGTCCTCTGTGCCCGAAGGGGTTCTCGAATTGTCGCCGCTGGTCAAGGAATACGGCGATGCGATGGATGAGGTGGGCCGCGCCGTTGACAAGAACGCCGCCAACCATATCGCCACCTTGACCTGGGTGCAGACCAAGGAAGGTCCTGCGCCGGTGCCCCGCAGCCACAATCACTGGATTTCAGCGGGGCTGATGCCGTTTCTGGAAGCAAGGTTGAAGTCCCACAGCAGCTTGGTGGTGCCCTTTGTCATGTGCGGCATGACCGGCATTGGCGCAGGCCTGGTGCCATGGCTTTTGAGCGAGGGTACGCTCCATCTCCACCATCCCATTGCGCTGCACAGCATGACAGACCACGCCAGAACGGTGGATGCAGACTACATACTGGCGCCCGGTGCGCTTGCGCCTCACCTGGATGAAGCCATGCAAGGCTGGGATACCGCTGTTCTCGCTGTATGGTCGCCAACCTCCACCAAGCCGGCACCTTACGTTACACGCTCCACCTTCATCGACTTGCATGTTCTGGAGGAGTTCGGATTCGTGGCAAAGCTTCGGGGTACACATGCCCTGCCCCACAATCTGGAGCTGGGGGCGGTCCATGCGCCCTCCGGCAATAGTTTGGGGCCGAAATTGCTGGATCTGGATCGCCACGACGATACCAACCAAACGCTGTTGGCGTTAGAGGGCGCCATGGTGCCTACCGCCTGTTGGCCAGACGCCGCGCCATGTATGACTACAACCGACGATGGTGCCGTGCGGACCACATTGCCCGTTACCATCACAGACGGGGCCATTACAAATGTGGGGCGAACAGGAACCATTGCACCTGATTCCTCTGAATTACCACACCTTGATATAATCTACAGTGCATTCTCGGGGGTGAGCGAAGCAGCCGCTTTTCTGGTAGAAGATGACATACTGGGCGCTCGACTGATGGTCGCTGTGGTACCGAGTGAAGGAGCGACGGTGGATGTGGATGCGTTCTATGCCTATCTGGATGCGGAACGTGTGAGTCTTGCCATGCTGCCGCATCGTATTCTGTCCCTCCGGTCGTTACCGCGCCTGGATACCGGTGACGTGGATAGAGAAAAGCTGGCACGCCGATCGCAGCCAAGAGAAAAAACCGCGGTAGCCTGAGAGGAATAATGACCCATCTGACGTCTATCAATGTGCAGGCAGAAGAGACGAGCTCGTTCGGCAAGATCTTGCTGTTGTCTCCCCTCAAGACGCATATTCTTGAGGTGCTGGCACCCTTGGCGGAGTTGTCGGATCGGTTGGTGATCGTTTCTAGTTTGCGCCAGTTGGAGCACGAACTGGAGAGCGACACACCGCTGCCTGTATGTGTGATCCTGCCCTGGAACGTGGTCAATCCACCCGAGTTGCTGGAGATGGCTGCGTACCTCAAGGGATATCGACGCAATCAGTCCGTTGAAGTCCCGCTTGTCATGATCACAACGGGCAACGCTCAAATACCACTCAATTTGAAAGCAAGCGCCTGCTTTTCTGACAGCATTCCCCCTAGCGTTTTGATCCCCAGACTGGCTCAGGTACGGCGCATGGCGCTGCGCTCGGATGAGGCCCGGCTGCGGCGGCGTCTGCTGGGCAGTCACATCACGGTTGATGGTGTGTTGGAGGAAATGGAAACCCCGAGCCTGCTCGTTGCCGGGATGGGGGGACATTTCACCACCATACAAAACCTTACATTGCGCCGCGCTGAAGTTGTTGGAACGCTGAGCGCTGATATGACGCTCGATTTTCTCGGTCAGAAAGGATTTGAGGCGGTTATTCTCGACGGCGAAACATGGGAGAGCAGTGATCTGATTACCCGTTTGCGCGCCGATCCTCGCTTCTTCAGCTTGCCTGCCTTGGCCTATGCCAAAACGCCAGCAGATGCCGAAATGCTGTATGCGGCTGGGGCAACCGATGTGATCCTTGGAGACATGAGTGAGGCTGCGCTTTACGGACACGTGATGTCTGCGCTGCGCGCCGGTCGCCGCCAGCGCTTGTCTGATGGCATATTGACAGCCTCCAGCAAATGGCTGACCAGAGGTCACGACGATGGCACGGTGAGTGAGAAGATCTATGATGATTACGTGGCAATGCTGCGCGAGACGACGGGTAAGCGTGGTGAAGCGGTTCACGAGTTGAAGCTGATGGATCTGATAGCGCGATTCACGGCTCATGACCCCTCTCTGATGCGCCGCAACAGGGAAGCCTGGACAGGCACCGTCCTTTCGATTGCCATGGCGGTGTGTCGCGATGAAGATTTTGTTGCCAATGTTCAAAATCGAGGTCCGGTGGCCGTGCTGCGGACGAAAAAAGGCATGGATCAGCTGTCAAACCGGATTATGATGATGGTGCGCACAACGGGCCTCGGCAACTGAGCGCCAGGAACATGTAATCGCTTGTTGCAAAGGCTCCCAACTTTTTATAGCAAGGCAAATCCATGTACGGAGTTCCGCCGCTGAAGGTCAGCATCATCTCGGATGTCATGTGCCCGTGGTGCTACATTGGCAAAAAACGGTTCGAGGCGGCAAAAGCGCTCCTCCCAGAGCTGCCTGTCGAAACGAGTTGGCTGCCGTTTCAACTTGACCCGACCCTGCCCTTGGCAGGAAAGGACCGACAAACATATCTGAATGAGAAGTTCGGAAACGCAGAGCGCGCCTCACAAATCTATGAGACCATTCGTCAGGCCGGTGAGCAAGACGGACTTGCCTTCGCATTTGACAAGATCCAGAAATCACCCAACACGCTGAATGCGCACCGGCTCATCCTGTGGGCCGACGAACTGGGGCAGCAGGATGCCATGGTGGAAGCCCTGTTTGCCGCGTACTTCCAGACAGGAGCAGATCTAACGAACGTGGATGCTCTTGCCGACGTCGCCGAAACTGCTGGCATGGACCGGCAGGCCGTTCTGGTTCGCCTACACTCTGACGAAGGCATGGAAGAGGTTCGAACAGCTGTGGGCCAGGCCGCAGAGATGGGCGTCACTGGCGTTCCATTCTTCATAATTGACGACCGTTTTGCTTTGTCCGGCGCTGAACAACCCGAAACCATTGCCGCCGCGCTCAAGCATGCTGACGCCACCCGAACTCTGAGCTAAAAGAAAGCCCTCCCGATGTTGAGTGTCTTGCGCCAACTGACCCGGCCGCGAACGTTGGTGATCCTTTATTTCTCGATTCCCATTGGTATTTGGTTCGCCTGTGTCGTTGTCATGATGGTTGTCGGAACTCTGACCGACTGTACTACCCACGAAGGTGCGACGATGCCTTGCATCATCCTCGGGTTGGAAATGGGCGAGTTGTTGTACACGATCGGGATGATCAGCGCGTGGGGGCCTTTGTTTCTGCCGCTCATCTTCGGTTATACCGCCTTGCCATTCGGTCTGATCCTGTTGATCTCATGGTGGCTGAATAAACGCGCAGATCGCCAAGCTTGAAAAAAGGCAAGTAAATAAGCCCCTACCCTGCAGATAGCCCCGCCTTCCCCTTGGGGGCAATCGAAATAACAGACCGTCAGTGATGATAGGCCTATAAAAAAGCCGGTCCCAAGAGACCGGCTTTTCACTCACAGTGATGCCACTGAAGCTTACTTGTTACGCAGGATGGAACGGCCTGCGAAATGACCCTGAGGGCCCAGCTCTTCTTCGATGCGAATAAGCTGGTTGTACTTTGCCATACGGTCGGAACGGGACAGAGAGCCTGTCTTGATCTGACCACAGTTGAAAGCAACAGCAAGGTCGGCAATGGTGTTGTCTTCCGTTTCACCGGAACGGTGAGACATAACGGAGGTGTAACCAGCGCGGTGCGCCATTTCGACAGCTTCCATGGTTTCGGTCAGGGAGCCGATCTGGTTCACCTTCACGAGGATGGAGTTTGCAATATCACCTTCGATGCCACGGATCAGACGCTCAGTATTGGTTACGAACAGGTCGTCACCAACCAGCTGGCACTTGTCGCCGATCGCTTCGGTGACAGCCTTCCAGCCTTCCCAGTCTTCTTCCGCCATACCGTCTTCGATGGAGAAGATCGGGTACTTGGAAACCAGATCTTCAAGGTAGCGAGCCATTTCCTGCGGACCGAGAACCTTGTTCTCACCCTTCAGGTTGTACTTGCCATCCGCGAAGAATTCGGTGGAAGCGGCATCCAGTGCCAATACGACGTCATCGCCTGGCGTGTAGCCAGCGGTTTCGATTGCCTTCAGAACGAAGCCGATTGCTTCATCTGTAGAGCCAATGCCCGGCGCAAAGCCACCTTCATCACCAACGTTGGTGTTGTGGCCAGCTGCGGAAAGACCCTTTTTCAGCGTGTGAAAGATTTCCGAACCCATACGCACAGATTCACGCAGAGAAGTTGCGCCAACCGGCATGATCATGAATTCCTGGAAATCGATCGGATTGTCAGCGTGCTCACCACCGTTGATGATATTCATCATCGGTACTGGCAGGGTACGGGCGCCAACACCACCAACATAGCGGTACAGCGGTAGGCCAGAAGCTTCAGCAGCGGCCTTGGCAACAGCCAGAGAGACACCCAGAATTGCGTTTGCACCCAAACGGCCCTTGTTGTTTGTGCCGTCGAGTTCGTTCATTGCGCGGTCGATCTTGATCTGATCTTCAACGTCCATACCGCCGATTGCGTCGAACAGTTCGCCATTTACGGCTTCAACTGCGTCTTCGACACCCTTGCCGAGGTAACGCTCACCGCCATCGCGGCGTTCAACAGCTTCAAATGCACCGGTGGAGGCGCCGGACGGGACCGCTGCCCGACCAAAAGAGCCGTCTTCCAATAGAACATCGACTTCTACAGTCGGGTTGCCCCGGCTGTCGAGGATTTCGCGGCCGATAATATCGATGATAGCAGTCATCTAAAACTCCAGTGTACTGGTCGAGTGAGGAATTTTGGCTCGCTGCGCTTGTACCCGAGGTTCGACTAAAGTTAAAGTGCCGAACCTCACAACCTGAGAGCTAATGGACACACCACGCCGTTTTTTTTCTTGCTCTCGGTGGATATGTCCATAACGGTACGTAATTACCCCGAAAAGCTTTCGAAATCAAAGCGTAAAATTTCGTGATTTTGCGACGCTGTCGAACTCCTGAAGCCAGGAAAGCAGCTCTTTCAATCGGTTCAAGGGAATCATGTTCGGGCCATCAGACGGCGACTTTTCGGGATCGTCGTGTGTTTCGATGAACAAACCCCCAATACCGGTTGCGATGGCGGCGCGAGCCAGTACGGCGACGAACTCACGTTGTCCGCCGGACGCACCACCCAGACCGCCCGGCTGCTGAACCGAATGGGTTGCATCAAAGACGACTGGCGCTCCCATGGCAGCCATGATCGGCAGCGCACGCATGTCCGAGACCAGCGTGTTGTAGCCAAAGGTTGCGCCGCGTTCGCACAAAAGCACGTTGGAGTTGCCGCTTTCAACAATCTTGTTCATGACATTTTTCATGTCCCACGGCGCCAGAAACTGGCCTTTCTTCACATTGATCGTGCGATCAGTCTTGGCCGCAGCCACCAGAAGATCAGTCTGGCGACACAAGTATGCCGGGATCTGCAGGATATCGCAGACTTCGGCAACTGGTGCGGCCTGATTGGACTCATGAATGTCCGTGATGACCGGAAGACCATAGGTTTCCTTGATTTCGGCAAAAACCGGAAGCCCCTCCTTCATCCCAATGCCGCGTCCCCCGCCAAGGGAGGTTCGGTTGGCCTTGTCAAATGACGCCTTGAACACATAGCCGATGCCCAACTCGTCGGTTATTTCCTTCACTGCGTGCGCCATTTCAAGCGCATGGTTACGGCTCTCCATCTGGCACGGCCCAGCAATGAGTGAGAACGGGGCGGTGTTCGAGAATTTGGCGTTACCGACAAGGACTTCTGAGTTCGGCTGTGTCACGGCATAAGGCTCCATGAAATGATTCAAGTCATCGGGTGGTAGAGCTAGAATATGGAAAAAACAAGGGGTGGCGCAGGCCACCCCTTTCAATTGCGCAGTTTTTCTGGCTATCCTCTAAATATGCCAGTCCAATGGGCGTTCCAAAACCCCGTCGGCTTCGAGGCGGTTAATGATGTCATCCGCGATGGCTTCGGGTGTGTGGCCCACAGTGTTCACGCGGATTTCCGGGGTCTGCGGTGCCTCATAGGGGCTGTCGATACCGGTGAAGTTCTTGATCTCACCGGCCCTTGCCTTGGCATAAAGCCCCTTGGGGTCGCGCTTGGCGCAGTCTTCCAAAGGCGTGTCCACGTGGATCTCGTAGAACTCGCCCTCTTCCATCAGCGAGCGCGCCAGACGCCGCTCGGAGCGGAACGGCGAGATGAACGAGACCAGCGTAATCAGGCCTGCATCCACGAACAACTTGGCCGTTTCGGCCACCCGGCGGATGTTTTCCACCCGGTCGGCTTCGGTAAAGCCCAGGTCCTTGTTGAGCCCGTGGCGCACGTTGTCCCCGTCCAGCACGTAGGTGTGCTTGCCGCGCTCATGCAGCTTTTGCTCCAGCGCATTAGCAATGGTGGACTTGCCTGAGCCGGAAAGCCCGGTGAACCACAGCACAGCCGGTCGTTGGTTCTTCAGTGCGGCCCGCTCGGCCTTGTTGATGTCCAGTGCCTGCCGGTGCACGTTGGTGGCCCGGCGCAGACCAAACCAGATCATTCCCGCCGCCACCGTCTCGTTGCTCATGCGGTCAATAAAAATGAAGCTGCCCGTATCCTTGTTGGCCTCATATGGATCAAACGCAACCGGATGGGATAGAGCCAGATTGCAAAACGCGATCTCGTTGAGTTCCAGCTGCTTGCCCGCCAGATGGGTGAAGGTGTTCACGTCGATCTTGTGCTTGATCTCGGTCACCTGTGCCGCCACCGTGCGGCCCGCGATCTTGAGCAGATACGGCCGGCCCGGATACATGGGCTGCTCCGCCATCCAGATCAGATGGCTGGCAAACTGATCGGAGACATCCGGCCGGTTGGCAACCGGCGCCAGCACATCGCCGCGGGAAATGTCGATTTCATCGCGCAAGGTCAGCGTCACCGCTTGCCCTGCCGGGGCTTCCGGCAAGTCTCCATCCATGGTGACCAGCCGGTCAACAACAGATGTCTTGCCAGACGCTGCGACCACGACTTCATCGCCAACCCGCACTGGTCCGCCGGTAATGGTGCCTGAATAGCCGCGGAAGTTCAGGTTCGGCCGGTTGACCCACTGCACGGGCAGACGGAACGGCCCGCTGGCCTCGGCCGTGGCCGTGTCAACGCTCTCAAGGTGCTCCAGCAGGGTTGGGCCCTCATACCACGCCAGCTGCGGGCTGCGCTGGGTGACGTTGTCGCCAAAGCGCGCCGACAGGGGAATGGCGACAGCACTGTCAAAATCGAAGCTTTCGGCGAACTGGTCGAACGCGGCGCGGATTTCCTCGAACCGGGCCTGACTGTAGTCCACCAGATCGATCTTGTTGATGGCCAGCACCACATGGCGCACGCCCAAAAGCGAGGCAATGAAGGCATGCCGCTTGGTCTGGGTCAGAATGCCCTTGCGCGCATCCACCAGAAGCACGGCCAGATCCGCCGTTGAGGCCCCGGTGGCCATGTTGCGGGTATACTGTTCGTGGCCGGGCGTATCGGCCACAATGAACTTGCGTTTGTCGGTGGCAAAAAAACGATAGGCCACGTCAATGGTGATGCCTTGCTCGCGCTCGGCTTCAAGCCCATCCACCAACAGCGCCAGGTCAATCTCCTCGCCCACCGTGCCGTGTCGCTTGCTGTCCTTTTCCAGCGCCATCAACTGGTCTTCGAAGATCAGCTTGGTGTCGTATAGCAAGCGGCCAATCAGGGTGGACTTGCCGTCGTCCACGCTGCCGCAGGTCAGGAAGCGCAGCAGCCCCTTGTCTTCCTGTGAGGCGATGTACTCGGCAATGTCTTCGGGCTTCAGATCAGGTGCGATGTTCATCAGAAGTAGCCCTCGCGCTTTTTCTTTTCCATGGACGCGGCCTCGTCATGATCAATCAGCCGGCCGTGGCGCTCGGATGTGCGGGCAATCAGCATTTCGCGTACCACCTCGGGCAAGGTTGCGGCGGTGGACTCGATCGCCCCGGTCAGCGGATAGCACCCAAGGGTTCTGAACCGCACCATCTTTTCCTCAATCTGTTCACCCGGTTGCAGGCGAAAGCGTTCGTCGTCCACCATGATCAGCATGCCGTTGCGGTTCACCACCGGACGCTTGGCAGCCAGATAGAGCGGCACGATGTCGATTTCTTCGGCCAGAATGTATTGCCAGATGTCCAGCTCGGTCCAGTTGGACAGCGGAAAGGCGCGAATGCTTTCGCCGGGCTGAACACGGGCATTGTAAAGCGTCCACAGCTCGGGGCGCTGGTTCTTGGGGTCCCAGGCGTGGGTGCTGGTGCGAAACGAGAACACGCGCTCCTTGGCGCGGGACTTTTCCTCATCGCGGCGGGCACCGCCAAAGGCGGCGTCAAACCCGTGTTCACTCAGCGCTGCCTTGAGCGCCTCGGTCTTCATGATGTGGGTGTAATTCGACGACCCGTGGTCAAACGGGTTGATGCCTTGGCGCACTCCCTCCTGATTGGTGTGGACCAGAAGCTCCAGCCCGTAGCGCTGCGCAATGGCATCCCGAAAACGGATCATTTCCTGGAACTTCCAGGTGGTGTCCACGTGCAGCAAGGGAAATGGTGGCTTGGAAGGGTAAAACGCCTTCAACGCCAGATGCAGCATCACCGCTGAATCCTTGCCAATGGAATACAGCATGACCGGCTTCTTGCACTCCGCTGCCACCTCGCGGATGATCTGGATGCTCTCGTTCTCAAGCCGCTTCAAGTGTGAGCGCGTCGTTATCGCCATCAATATCTCCGGTAAAACCACCATGTAAAACAAGCTTGGCTAAGCTAGTCGGGTTTTACCGGAGATCCCAAGTTTACCAGCCTGACTTCAGGCGGAACCGGGAAATAATTTGCTCATCCCCAACGGCAAGGAAAAATGGATTTTCGAACCGCTCTTCGGGCGTTGTTCCCTGCTTGTTGTAGCGCAGAGGATCTCCCCCCTCTACAAACGTCCGTCCCCCGGCAGCCCGCAGTACGGCCTGACCAGCCGCTGTATCCCACTCCATCGTTCGACCGAACCTAGGGTAAAGATCAGCCTCTCCCTCAGCAACCCGGCAAAACTTGAGAGACGACCCGGCGGATATGACCGAAACATCCGGTAGCTTTTCCAAAAACGCCTCTGTTCGTTCTGTCCGGTGGGACCGGCTGGCAACAACGGTCAGGGAACCTTCGCCTGCTGCCCGGCAGCGTATCGGCCTTTCATCCGTCAAATGACCGTTTTCCACCCGCGCCTTGAAAGCGCCGTCTTCCAATGTGCCCCAATAAAGATCACCAAGCGCGGGAGCAAAGACCACGCCCGCCACAACCTCGCCGTCTTCCACAAGACCGATGTTGACAGTAAACTCGCCATTACGCTTGATAAACTCCTTGGTGCCGTCAATCGGATCGACAATGGCGAAGCGCGAACCAATCTGAGGGATCCTGCCAGCCGCAACGCTCTCTTCACCGACCACCGGCAATTGCGGACACTCCTGCCCCAGGATTTTTACAATAATGGCTTCTGCTCGTTGATCGGCCAGTGTAACCGGGGAGCCATCCTCCTTGTCTTCCACGTTGAAATCCGTCGCGTAGATTTCCATGATATCGGCACCAGCCGCCAAAGCGGCGTTGATAAACGTCTTGATCATCCAACCATCCCATTGGGGTTCCACAGCTGCAGTTATATGGGCCAGACCGTAGTAAACCCGCTTGCGCTAGGCGAGTCCCTACCCGATAGCCTGCACAGCTTTCCCGGATGTTTCACCCGCTGTATTCACGAAACCATTGACCCTGCGAGGTTTCTGAGCCTATCAAACAAGGTGGATTGAATGTTAACCGATCGAACGAGGCGAAAATGAAAAAATCCATTCGTAAGGCAGTACTTCCAGTGGCTGGTCTGGGGACGCGGTTTCTTCCCGCAACCAAAGCCGTGCCCAAGGAGATGCTGACTGTCGTGGATCGGCCAATCGTCCAATATGTTGTCGATGAAGCGTTGGCCGCCGGAATTGAACACATTGTGTTTGTAACCGGCCGTAACAAACACGTCATCGAGGACCATTTCGATATCGCCTACGAACTGGAAGAAACGCTGGAAAAGCGCAACAAGAAGGCCGCGCTTGATCTTCTGGAAGCCATGCGTCCTTCTGCAGGTTCGACAAGTTTTACCCGCCAGCAAGAACCTTTGGGGCTAGGTCATGCAGTATGGTGCGCCCGCGAAATAATAGGAAACGAACCTTTTGCCGTGCTGCTGCCGGACATGGTGATGAAGTCCGAGCCGGGCTGTTTGGCGCAAATGGTAGAGGCCTACAATACGCACGGTGGCAACGTGATCTCCGTCGAAGAAGTTCCGTGGGATCAAACCCAGAACTACGGCATTGTTGAACGCAGCGACGTGATGGATGACGGTAGCTTCAAGGTGACCGGCATGGTGGAAAAACCAGCACCAGGAACCGCACCCACCAACCTTTACATCAACGGACGCTACATCCTTCAGCCCGAAATCTTTGGTCTTCTGGAAAATCAGGAAACCGGCGCTGGAGGTGAGATCCAGTTGACAGATGCCATGCTCACCCTGATGGGGCAGCAGGACTTCTTTGGGGTTGAGTACAAGGGGCAAACCTACGACTGCGGCTCAAAGGCAGGCTTTCTGGCTGCCAACATTGCCTACGCAATGGATAACCCGGAGCTGGCTGCCGAGGTCCGTCCCCTCCTCGAAAAGTTGCTTGCCAAATAATATCAGGGCTTTATAGCGAGAAACCTTTGATGGAAAAAATCCTTGTAACCGGCACGGCGGGCTTTATCGGCAACGCCGTGGCCCGGAGACTGCTCGACATGGGCTATCACGTCATCGGGCTCGACGCCGTTACGGATTACTATGATGTAGTTCTGAAAGAAAACCGGCTCAAGCGCTTGCAAGGCTCCAACCATTTTGAGGAGAAACGCGTTTTTCTCGAAGATCGTGAAGCTGTTGCTCGCATTTTCGAACAGGACAAGCCGGATTACGTCATACACTTGGCCGCACAGGCCGGAGTTCGGTACTCGTTAGAACAGCCCCAAAGCTATGTTGATGCCAATATCACCGGTTTCCTGAACATCCTTGAAGGCGCGCGGGCCCACCCGGTCAAACATCTGGTCTTTGCCTCGACTTCCTCCGTTTATGGCCTTGATCAGGATATGCCGCTGTCACCTCACAAGGGGGGCAACCATCCGGTCTCATTTTATGCGGCCACGAAAAAAGCCAACGAAGCCATGGCTCATTCCTACGCCCATCTGTTCGGTACCGCTTGCACAGGGCTTCGGTTTTTCACCGTTTATGGTCCTTGGGGGCGTCCGGATATGGCTCTTTTCAAGTTCACCAAAGCGATTTTGGAGGACAAGCCTGTTCCGCTTTATAACAGCGGAAACATGGTCCGCGACTTCACCTACATTGACGATATCGTTGAAGGGATCGTGCGTGTTGCTTTTGTCCCGCCACAACCAAATTCGAAATGGGATGCCAAAACCGCTGATCCTGCTTCCAGTAGTGCGCCCTATCGCATTTGCAACATTGGCAACAACGAACCTGTTGAGCTGCTGAATTATCTCGCAGCCATCGAGAAAACCCTTGGGAAGCAAGCCAAGCGAGAACTTCTGCCGTTCCAGCCGGGCGACGTTGCGGCTACGTGGGCTGATGTTTCCGACTTGATCGAGATCACCGGTTTCAAGCCCCAGACCACTGTGGAGGATGGCGTTGCCGCGTTTGTTGATTGGTATCGGACCTATTACGGCTGCTAACGCCTTTGAGAGAATGTCATGTCTGTCACTATATCTGTAATCGGTTTGGGGTACGTGGGACTTCCCGTTGCCTGTGCCTTCGCTAGAAACGGCATACGCACCATCGGTTTCGACATCAATCAGGCACGCATTTCCGCGCTGCGTGAGGGAAATGACACAACCGGTTCTGTTGCAGCATCTTCCCTGAATAACGAAATGTTGCACCTTACCGACAAGCCGACGAACTTACAGGCTGCACGCATCCATATCGTCGCCGTTCCCACACCCGTTGATGAAGCCAAGCGACCTGATCTGACCCCGTTGCGCCATGCCACAGAGACGGTGGGTGAGCAAATGAAGGCGGGGGATATTGTCGTTTTTGAATCCACCGTGTTTCCCGGTGCAACGGAAGAGATTGCCGTCCCCATTCTCGAGGAACGCAGCGGCCTCGTGTTCCGGCAAGACTTCGAAGTGGGTTATTCGCCGGAACGTATCAACCCCGGAGATGACGAACATAGCTTTGAAAGCATTTTGAAAATCGTCTCTGCCTCGTCGCCTGTGGCACTGGCAGAGCTGGCCGACCTTTATGGACGCGTCGTGAAAGCCGGCATTCATCGAGCACCCAGCATCAAGGTTGCAGAGGCGGCAAAGGTGATCGAGAACACCCAAAGAGATTTGAACATCGCCTTGATGAATGAGCTGGCGATGCTGTTCAACACGATGGGGATTGATACCTGCGACGTACTGGCCGGCGCTGCAACGAAATGGAACTTTCTCCCTTTCAAACCCGGTCTGGTCGGTGGACACTGTATTGGAGTCGATCCGTACTACCTGACCCACAAGGCGTACGAACTGGGTTTTTCACCGCAGGTCATCCTGGCGGGACGCGGCACCAATGAAGGCATGAGCCGATTTGTTGCCGGGGAAGTCATACAAGGTTGCGTGCGTCTTGGTCGCCCGATGCCACCACGCATTACTGTGTTGGGTATCACCTACAAGGCGGATGTTCCCGATACCCGTAATTCGAAAGTGGTTGATCTGGTCCATGAGCTGCAAAAGTTTGGTGCTGACGTCCAAGTTATTGATCCCCTTGCAGACCCGGATGAAGTCCGGTCGCATTACAAACTAGATCTGACGCCGGAAAAAGAGGTTCTGCCAGCGGACGCTGTTGTTCTTGCGGTCCCACACAAGGCACTTTTGAAAGAAAGCAAGTCTTGGGATTGCATTATCCCTCTTTTGGCCGAAGGGTCTGTTTTTGTGGCGGACCTGCATGATCGGTTGCCACGCGATAAAAAACCAGATCACGTGGAGTTGTGGCGTTTGTGAGTGCCCACTCCCCCGTTTCTCGATAGGCCCACTCGACAGACTGGCTCATTACCTTAGGTTAGGTTAAGGTAGCTAGTATAACAAGAATGGGACCAGTGAGATGCGTTATGGACTTTTCGCGCTGCTGTTCATCCTGATCGGCATCACCGCGCACACCGATAAAGCCCGGGCGGACGAAACCTCTCCGGGTGATGAAATCAAGACAATCATCCTTGAGCAGTTAAACGCCTTCAAGCAAAGCGACGCTGTCAAAGCCTACAGCTATGCCGCAAATGCCATTAAGGCTCAATTTCCTTCACCACAAGTGTTCATTCAGATGGTACGCAGTGGCTATGGCCCGCTGTTCAGCGCCAGAGAGATTGGGTTTGGCAAAACGATTGAAGCTGATGAAGGTTTCTACCAAGAGGTTTGGTTGAGCGATCGCAATGGCGACTCCTGGCTGGGAATCTACCGCATGAACCAATTTGAAGGCGATTGGAAGATCAACGGTGTGCTTTTGAAGAAGAGCCAGTCAACAGCAAGCTGACTGGCGTCTTATTCAGACGGGCCTACGACCAGACATATGGTGCGAGGTCCCCGCGCGCCCAATCTTCTTTTGTTTTCTGACGAAAATCTTCAAAGGTGCCGGCTTCAATAGCGTCACGAATACCTTGCATCAGGAACTGGTAATAAGCCAGATTGTTCCAGGTCAGAAGCATTGCGGCCAGCCCCTCATTCACACGCACCAGATGATGCAAATAGGCGCGCGAATAGTCTCGCGTTGCGGGACAATCCGCTTCTTCATCGAGCGGACGAGGATCCTCAGCGTGGCGCGCGTTTTTAAGGTTCACCTTGCCAAACCGTGTGTAGGCCAAGCCATGACGGCCCGCTCGCGTCGGCATGACGCAATCAAACTGATCAATACCGCGAGCAACACTTTCCAGAATGTCTTCGGGTGTCCCCACGCCCATCAGGTAGCGGGGCTTGTGAACCGGCATAACGGGTGTTGTCACTTCCAACATGCGAAGCATCACCTCTTGTGGTTCACCAACCGCAAGGCCGCCAACCGAATAACCTTCAAAAGGCATTTCACCCAGACGCTGAGCCGATTCCACGCGCAGTTCCGGGTTGTCGCCCCCTTGTACAATGCCGTAAAGGGCCTGGCCCTTGCCGGGGCCACCCATTTTTTCAAACTGGGTGCGAGAACGGTCTGCCCATCGTAGGGACAGGTTCATGGCCTCTTCGATTTCGCTGCGCTCTGCGGGCAAGGCTATACACTGGTCCAGCTGCATTTGTATATCCGAACCCAGCAAACCTTGAATCTCAATGGAGCGCTCCGGACTCATCATGTGCTTCGATCCATCATGGTGGGACCGGAAACTCACGCCCTCTTCGCTCATCTTGCGCAGTTGTGCCAAAGACATGACCTGAAACCCGCCGGAGTCGGTCAAAATCGCGTGCGGCCAGTTCATGAAGTGGTGCAAACCGCCCAGTTTCGCTACGCGTTCAGCCGTTGGGCGCAACATGAGATGGTAAGTGTTGCCAAGAATGACATCTGCCCCAAGATCACGCACTTGCTGGGGATACATCGCTTTCACTGTCGCCTGCGTGCCTACAGGCATGAACGCCGGCGTGCGAACAACGCCATGGGGCGTCGTTATCTCACCTCGACGCGCGGCTCCGTCCGTCTTTAGAAGTTTGAAGGAGAATGGTTTTTGAGCTTGATCACTCATTGGTCACCTTTGGGAAAAAGGAGAGAACTGTCGCCGTAGCTGTAAAACCGGTAGCCGTTGCTAATCGCGAACTCATAGGCGCGACGCATTTCCGATAGCCCGGCAAAGGCCGACACCAGCATGAAGAGCGTTGACTTTGGCAAGTGGAAGTTCGTCATCAGTCCATCAACGGCTTTAAAACGGTAGCCGGGTGTGATGAAAATGTCCGTGGATCCGGAAATCGGATGGATCACATGATCCTCACTGGTGGCACTCTCCAAAATGCGCAGGGAAGTCGTGCCAACAGCAACCACCTTGTTGCCCCGCTTCCGCACGGCGTTTAACGCATCAGCGGTTTCGGAGGTGATTTCGCCCCATTCCTCATGCATTTGGTGGTCATTAGTGTCATCTACCTTGACCGGCAAGAAGGTTCCGGCGCCAACATGAAGGGTAATAAAATGCCGCTGGATCCCTCTTGAATCCAACGCATTCAAAAGGCGTTCCGTGAAATGCAGCCCGGCAGTGGGAGCAGCAACGGCGCCTTTGTGTTCGGCATAAACCGTCTGGTAGTCCTGTCGATCCTGAGCATCTTCGGGACGCCGTGAGGCGATGTAAGGCGGCAAGGGAATGTGACCAACTTGGGCGATCGCTGCATCCAGTTCACCCGCGCCGCGATCAAACTGCAAGAGCACATCTCCGGCAGCGGATTTTTCTTCAACGCGAGCCCGAAGCAGCGGATCGCTGTCGGCATTTTCTTCAACAAAGAACTGAATCACATCACCGGGGCGAAGCTTCTTGGCTGGTTTGACAAAGGCACGCCAGGAATCTGTCTGCGTTTTTTGGTGGAGAGTAACGCCGAGTTTGGCCCGTGCGCCCTCTCGATCACGAAACCCTACCAACTGAGCCGGAATAACCTTGGTATTGTTGAATACCAAGGCATCGCCGGGATTGAGCAAGTCCGGCAGTGACAGTACCGCATTATCGTCAAGCAGCGGGTTCTGCCCCGGACGCACGACCAGCATGCGAGCAGCATCCCGAGGTTTCACGGGACGCAAAGCGATGCTTTCCGGGGGAAGATCAAAATCAAATTCGTCTACGCGCATATATCGCCTTGATAAGGACCGTCTCCGCCACCTGCGTGGGCGCCGGATGCGTCTCTCTTCCTCTGTTTTACGAGAATCTCTTCAAGGGCAAGCCGCTGTCACCAACTCGCAACCTCAAGAACGGTCAGCGGTTTAGCGCGATATCAAGCCCATGGTCAACAATAACCGGTTTGCGATGACACAAAAACGGCGGCCCTCGCATGGAAGGCCGCCGTTCATCACGTTCTGAAAAGGCAGAAAATCAAGCCGCGTCGGCGACGACCTTGACCGAAACCATCTTGTCAGGATTTTGAACAGGTTCGCCGCGCTTGATCTTGTCGACGTTTTCCATGCCCTCAACGACCTGACCCCAAACGGTGTATTGACCGTCCAGCCAGGGTGCGTCCTCGAAGCAGATGAAAAACTGGCTGTCAGCAGAGTTCGGATCCATGGCGCGTGCCATGGAACATGTGCCCCGTACGTGCTTTTCGTTGCTGAACTCGGCCTTCAGCTTCTGGCCTGAACCACCCGTGCCAGTTCCGTTGGGGTCGCCAGTCTGCGCCATGAAGCCGTCAATCACGCGGTGGAACACGATGCCGTCGTAGAAGCCATCACGCACCAACTCCTTGATGCGGGCAACATGTGTTGGCGCCAGGTCCGGGCGCATTTCGACGACAACGTTTCCCTGAGTGGTTTCAATGATCAGGGTGTTTTCTGGATCTTGGATTTCTGCCACGAGCTATTCCTTGCGCTTCGAGGTTTTAAGATGGTGCACCACTTACCCTTTATTGGGCGTCGGCCGCAACCTGCATACCTACGATTTTATCCGGGTTTTGGACAGGCTCACCACGTTTGATATTGTCTACATATTCCATTCCGGAGACAACCTCACCAAACACAGTATATTGCCCGTTAAGCCATGGTCCGTCGTCAAACATGATGAAGAACTGAGAATTGGCACTGTCCGGATTGGCTGAACGGGCCATGCCCAGAGTACCGCGCTTGAACGGCTCCTCGCTGAATTCTGCCTTTAAGTCCGGTAGGTCCGACCCGCCGCGGCCTGTGCCGGTCGGATCACCGGTTTGAGCCATGAAACCATCAATGACGCGGTGAAAGACGATGCCATCATAGAATCCGTCGCGTGTCAGTTGCTTGATCCTCTCCACATGGTTTGGAGCCAGATCCGGGCGCAGCTGGATCTCGACACGACCATCCTTAAGGTCCAGGTAAAGTGTATTTTCAAGATCTTGAGCCTGTGCGGAAGTCGCAGCCAAAAGGCCGGAAAGAACCACGGCCAGAACTGCAAAAAAACGAGCTACCATCAGAATTACCTTTGCTTTCTGTTGGATTATCAGGGGTGAGATTACGAGGCCACGCGGTCTTTGAGCCGCTTAACAACACATTGGGGAACGAAGGGCGCATAGTTCCCATTCATTTTGGCAATCTGGCGCACCAATGTGGCTGTGATTGGTCGCATTGGCGGGGAGCTTGGCAAAAAGACTGTTTTCACTTCCGGGGCCAGCGTTCCATTCATACCCGCCATTTGCATTTCGTAGTTCAGGTCAGTCGAATCCCGCAGGCCGCGAACCAGAATCTTGGCCCCCTCTTCTCGTGCGGTTTCGATCACAAGCCCGGTAAACGAAATGCACCGAATCCGGTCGGCTTCATCAGCCCCAAATGCTTCAAGGCACGCTTCTTCTATCATCTCGACGCGTTCGTCGAAGCTGAACAAGGGTGTCTTTCCCGGATGGACGCCAATTGCTACCACAACTTCATCGGCAAGACTGAGGGATTGCTCAAGAATATCCAGATGACCAAATGTCATGGGATCGAAAGAGCCGGGGTAAAGAGCAATACGTTTCATTGATAACGCCTTAATTCTTAAAGGGCCACTGGAACCGTTCGCTGGAACATATCAATCAATCACTGGAAATAACAACGGGTAAGCCAACCGGAAATTGTGCGCATGGTGTTTTTCACCAAAGCCCCTATTTGTGACGGTTGTCACAGCAAACTCTTGCCTGTTGTATATAGTCAACACTGCAAGCTGAGAGGTGCCGGTCCGATAAGCCCCTGTTTATCATAGGCGCGGCAAACGCATCCCGATCTTTTAGAGCTGCCCCTAGTCTCTTGAAGATCCCTCGAAGCCAGCTCGTGAGGCGGCGTGATAATTGGAGCCCCCCAATACACGTCAAGGCGCCCTCACAAACGACTGTGACGTTGATGTTGAGCATTCATTCCTGGCGCTTCATCGACAGCTAGTGTCCGAACCCATCGGACCTGTTTAAGAGATAACTTCGCTTTCAGTGAAGTCCCAACCTCCTAAACTCTATTTGTCTGGCGAGGCCTTCGGGCCTCGCTCCCCTTTTTGCACAACGCTCATTCCCGCAAACGGTTTTCCACCATAAATGTGTGCTCTGCAAGCAACACAAATCCAAGCTGATCCGATAGCATCGCATATTTGCGCAGTTTCTAAGGGAAAATGCGGTCTAGGATATGGGGATAAAACCAGTGAGGCGGAAACCGCCCAGAACGGCTAAAAAACGGGGACGCAAGCCATGATCACTGAACGTTCACATCCTCCCTCCTTACGTCATTGCCGCGCATTCAACCGAGCAGTCTGTGCCACAGGCGCAGCACTCAGCTTTGCTGCAAGCGCACAAGCAGCCGATCTGTCTTTGCCGTCAAAAGCACCCCTTTCCGCTCAACCTACAGTCGCGCCAGTTGTAGCCCTTGCAACGAAACAAGACCGTGCGACGGCCCCTCTGGATACCAACACCCGTGATTCATATGTCGTCGAGCTTCGCGATGAAGAGCGCCGCCTGTCGATCCTGATTCAGCATCAGCGCCAAACATAAAAACGGGGCCAGAAGGCCCCGTCCTCCATTCCTCTTCATGTAATCAGGTGGCACTCAGGAGTCCTCTCCCCCCGAGGCAGGCGGGTCCGTTTCAGGAGCCCCCCCCATCGGGACCATCCGGTGCATCACCCTCAACAGCGCCGGGCAGATCGTCGTCGCCGTTGCCTTCCACTTCACTGATCCGTTCCACGGCCACCACTTTTTCGTCAGCGGATGTCTTGAAGACAATAACACCCTGAGTGGAACGCCCAGCCAGCCGAATTCCTGCGACCGGACACCGGATGAGCTGACCACCATTGGTTACCAGCATGATTTCATCGCCCTCTTCACTTTGGAACGATCCAACCAACTGGCCATTGCGCTGATTGACGGCCATTGCCGCGATGCCTTTACCACCACGTCCCGTTGTGCGGTATTCAAACGACGAAGTTCGCTTGCCATACCCACGCTCGGACACTGTCAGAATGATCTGCTCAGCGGCACTCATCTCGATGTAACGCTCCTGACTGATACCTGCCGTGGTATCATAGCCATTCTCGTCTCCCTCCTCAGCTTCACCCCGCATCTGGCGAGACAGCTTGAGGTAGGCAGCACGCTCCTCGGAATCACAGTCGAAGTGACGCAGGATGGTCATGGAAATCACCCGATCATCCTCACCCAGCGCAATTCCGCGAACACCAACGGAGTTACGTCCGGTAAACACGCGCACATCGGTTGTCGGGAAGCGAATACACTGACCAGCTGCGGTGGTGAGCAGTACATCATCCTGCTCTGTACAGGTCGTGACATTCACAATGCCGTCGCCCTCGTCCAGCTTCATGGCGATCTTGCCATTTTTGTTGATCTGTACGAAGTCCGAGAGCTTGTTCCGGCGTACCGTGCCGCGCGTTGTTGCGAACATCACATCCAGTTCGCCCCAGCTTTCCTCATCCTCCGGCAATGGCAGGATGCTGGTGATGTACTCGCCTTGCTCCAACGGCAACAAATTGATCAATGCCTTGCCACGCGCCTGCGGGCTGGAAAGTGGCAAGCGCCAAACCTTGAGCTTGTAGGCAATGCCACGGGAAGAGAAGAACAACACCGGTGTGTGAGTATTGGCAACAAACAGCCGCGTGACGAAATCCTCGTCTTTGGTCTGCATGCCCGACCGGCCCTTGCCACCGCGCCGCTGTGCACGATAAGTATCCAAAGGTACGCGCTTGATGTAACCGCTGTGACTTACGGTTACCACCATGTCTTCGCGCGCAATCAGGTCCTCATCGTCCAGATCGCCACCGCCCTCGGTGATTTCAGTGCGGCGTGGCGTGGCGAAGTCCCGCTTTACCTCTTCCAGCTCCGTACGGATGATCTCCTGTACCCGGGCACGTGATCGCAGAATATCCAGGTAATCCTTGATTTCTTCACCCAGACCGTCGAGTTCGTCGCCAATCTCATCACGGCCGATGGCGGTCAAGCGCTGCAAACGCAAATCCAGGATGGCGCGCGCCTGTTCCTCGGACAGTTTGTAGGTCCCGTCTTCCTGAACGCGGTGCCGCGGATCATCGATCAGCTGGATCAACGGTGTCACGTCCTTGGCAGGCCAATCGCGCTCCATCAATTGAGCCCGCGCTGTTGCAGGATCCGGTGCGGTTCGAATGAGGTGAATAACCTCATCAATGTTGGCGGTTGCAATCGCCAGACCAACCAAAACATGCGCGCGATCACGCGCCTTGGCAAGAAGATAGCGAGTACGCCGGTTGACGACATCTTCCCGGAACCACAGGAATGCCTTCAACATGTCTTGAAGGTTGAGTTGTTCCGGACGGCCACCGTTCAGGGCAACCATGTTACAGCCGAATGACTGTTGAAGCTGAGAAAACCGGTAGAGCTGGTTCAGAATAACGTCAGCAACAGCATCCTTTTTCAGCTCGATGACAACCCGCATGCCTTGCCGATCCGATTCATCCCGGATATCGGATATGCCTTCAATGCGCTTGTCACGAACGAGTTCCGCGATCTTTTCGATCATCGAGGCTTTGTTGACCTGATACGGAATCTCCGTGATCACCAACATTTCGCGGCCACCACGGCCTTCCTCGATATCCACCTTGCCACGCATGACAACGGAGCCACGCCCGGTTTCATAAGCGCTGCGAATACCGCTGCGGCCAAGGATCAAGCCACCGGTCGGGAAATCCGGACCCGGAATGATCTCCATCAGCTCAGGTAAGGTAATATCGGGTCGATCAATCAAGGCAATGGCGCCGTCAACAACCTCACCAAGATTGTGAGGCGGGATATTGGTCGCCATACCCACCGCGATACCGCCTGCTCCGTTCACAAGCAGGTTTGGATAGCGCGCTGGCAGAACTTCCGGCTCTGTCTCGGACTGATCGTAGTTTTCCTGAAAATTGACAGTGTCTTTGTCAATGTCCGCCAGTTGAGCTTGAGCCACCTTTTCCAGACGACACTCGGTGTAACGCATTGCCGCAGCCGGATCGCCATCAACCGACCCGAAGTTGCCCTGTCCATCAACCAGCGGCAGACGCATGGAAAAGTCCTGCGCCATGCGCACAAGCGCGTCATAGATCGCACTGTCGCCATGGGGGTGGTATTTACCCATGACGTCGCCGACTACACGGGCGGACTTGCGATAAGGCTTGTTCCACTCGTAGCCATTTTCATGCATCGAATACAAAATGCGGCGATGCACCGGCTTCAGACCATCTCGTACATCCGGCAGCGCTCGACTCACGATCACACTCATCGCGTAGTCGAGATAGCTGCGCTTCATTTCATCGGAAATGGAAACGGGCTTGATATCGCTGGGGAGCCCACCCTCCGGTGTGCTATTGTCCTGATCTGCCAAGGATTATTCTCGTTAATTTCGTTGAGTTAATTGTGCTCGTTTATAGCCGATTCAAGTCGAATTTCCAAATCAACGCTTGCCCGTAAGGCCAAGTGATCACAGCACAATTCTCCCTCACACCGTTATCCACCGTTTAGAATGTCTCTTCGTGGTTCAGGAAGGGAGCAAAACAGGCAGAATCGGCGCTCTGTATTGCGAGTTTCTTGGGGATTTGCTAGCGAATTGAGACTACTTGGACCCCATCACAAAACACTGAGGAGACAGCACTTGCTGGATTATCTCACCAATGCCTTCGCAATGCTGTTCGTCACAATTGATCCCATCGGCCTGGCCCCCATGTTCCTCGCCGTAACCGCTGGGGCGACTACGGCCCAAAGACGCAGCATTGCTATCAAAACCATTATCATTTCCACCGCGACGCTGCTCGTTTTCTTCGCCGCGGGGCAATCTGTTCTCAGCGTCATGGGTATCTCCCAACCGGCCTTCAAGGTCGCGGGGGGGCTCCTGTTGTTCATAATTGCCGTTGAGATGGTGTTTGAACACAGAACCAAACGGAAAGCCGAGAGCGCCGAGAAGGCAATTGAAGATGATCACGATCTATCTCATGTCGCCGTGTTCCCGCTGTCCATCCCGTTGATCGCCGGTCCTGCCTCCATCTCCGCCTTGATCCTGCTGACGCCGCAGGCGCCGGGCATTTATGGTCTTGTAGGGCTGTTGGGTGTCATGATCGCTGTTTTGATCATCACGTTCATCGTTTTCATTCTGGCGGATAAGATCGAAGCCTACATGGGTGCAACCGTACAAGTCATTTTGACACGGCTTTTTGGTGTGCTGTTGGCGGCCCTCTCGGTTCAATTCGTGGCTGATGGCATTTTTAACCTTATTGCCGTTCACTAAGCGGCCATACTTGACCAACCTTCTGTCTGTTTGAAAAATCTCCGTATTTGAGGTGCCCACGGCACCTTGTGCAATCTAACAATTCAAGGAATTAACCCATGCCCATTCTTGTCACCGGCGGAGCCGGCTACATCGGCAGTCACATGACGTGGCTCCTCAAAGACGCAGGAGAAGACGTCATTGTCCTGGACAATCTTTCCACCGGGTTCGAGTGGGCATTGCCTGGTGATGTACGGCTGGTCAAGGGAGATGTGGGCGATCGCGCGGTGCTGGATGAATTGATGAAAGCCCATGACATAGAGGGCGTGATCCATTTTGCTGGCTCAATAATCGTACCCGAGTCTGTGTCCGACCCGCTCAAGTACTACAAGAACAATACGGCGAACTCTCGCGAGCTTATTGAGGCCTGCGTGCGACACGGCGTGGACAAATTCATCTTTTCGTCTACTGCCGCAGTATACGGCGATCCGGAGACCGTGCCTGTGGCCGAAGACGCGCCTTTAAAGCCGCTGTCGCCCTACGGTACGTCCAAACTCATGACGGAGCTCATGTTGAATGATGTCGCTGCGGCCCATGATTTCCGATATACCGCGCTGCGCTATTTCAATGTGGCCGGGGCTGACCCCAAAGGGCGGACCGGACAATCCACCAAAAACGCAACCCATCTCATCAAGGTGGCTTGCGAAGCCGCTTTGGGCAAGCGTGGTCATCTAGGCGTTTTTGGTACAGATTTTGATACGCCGGACGGCACGGGCGTGCGTGACTATATCCATGTCAGCGACTTGGTTTCCGCGCACTATCTGGCACTCAATCGCCTGCGCGAAGATGGAACGAGTGTGGTGATGAACTGTGGTTACGGAGAAGGGTATTCCGTAAGACAAGTCATTGAGGCCGTCAAAGCAGTTTCAAAGGTGGATTTTGAAGTAAGGGAAGAACCACGCCGCGCAGGTGACAGTCCGAAAGTTGTAGCTCAGAACGCTAAGATACTCACCGAGATAGATTGGAAGCCGCAGTACAATCAGCTCGATTTGATCGTTGAACATGCTTTGAACTGGGAAAAAAACTTGTCAAAGCGCAACAGCCCGAGATAACGGCCAATTGGCAACGCAATCTCCATCGAGGCCTTCGCAGAAGGCCTCGGTTTCCCAGCATTTGAATAAGCCTCGCAAGGATCATCTTGTCAAGGATTGATGCCCCTTCCCGGCATCTGAAACGCAGGCGCACCTACTTTGACGTTGCGTCTCCTAGATCAACTTGATCACCAACACTCAAGCCAATTCGATGAGCGGTACCCGCTTCAAATTCCAGTACATATCGAGCTGGACCGCGCGAGTAGATGACTTTTTCAGAAAAAGGCGTGGCGTGATGATGGATATGGCGCACCGTACCCGTCTCTTGCAAGAAAATGATATCCAACGGCAATGGTGTATTTTTCATCCAAAAATACTGATCTTCGCTGCGTTCGAAGACGAACAACATGCCATGGTTTTTCGGCAGCGAGGGGCGGTTCATTAAACCCTGAGCCCGCGCTTCGGGCGTGGATGCGATCTCCACGGAGAACTCGAAATGCCCCCGGTCTGTTTTCACACCAATGGTTCCGGTTGGCAGATTTTCTGCGATCGCGGAATTCAAACCACCTGCAAGGCAAACCGCGAATGCAAAACATGCCAATAGTGCCGTCAGGCTTGCCTGTTTTTCCGCTCGTAGCCCAAACAAGTCGCTCGATATTCCGCGCAAAGCACTGACGGTCGCTATTAGCCTCTGGACGCCGGTAGCGCACCAGCCTTGATGCGCACCACCAGCTTTAATGCGAGGCCGGGATGTGAGTGCCCGCTCCAACAGGACGCACCTCCGCGGCCATCTTGCCCTTTGGCCCTGAGCCAAATCGCACCTGAACTTTCTGTCCTGGGCGCAGTTCGGTTATGCCGTACCGGCGCAAGGTTTCCATATGGATGAAGATGTCTTCCGTGCCTTCGCCGCGGGTCAAAAAACCAAAGCCCTTGACCCGGTTGAACCACTTGACTTCCGCATCAACAAACCCGCCTTCCGGCACCACCTGCACATGGGTGCGCGACGGTGGCAACTGTGACGGATGAACTGCCGTACTCTCGTCCATGGACAGAATACGCATCGCCTGCAAGCCGCGTGGTCGATTCAGAACTTCGCAGACAACTCGAGCCCCTTCATAAGCTGTCTGATATCCGTCCCGACGCAAGCATGTCACATGCAACAGTACATCCGGCAAGTCATTATCTGGTTTTATGAATCCGAAGCCTTTGCCAACATCGAACCACTTGATTGTTCCGCCGATCTGCAGAACATCCAGTGCGACGTCGTCATTTACATCTTCAACGATACCTGGTGCAGGTGTCGTTTTAATAGTCATGTTAATGCCCCGTAGTCGTTGCCGCATCAAGATCAATCAGACCGTACAGGGAATGCGATCTTGATTGATTCCTCGCTGTCGAGGATATCATCCAGCTACGGTCGCTCCAGACGAAAAATTAAAAAACCCTAAATGATCCCCTGAAGTTTTGTTCATTTTCTGCAAAGTCACACAAGATCCAGTAGGTTTCATGGAGTAGTGATAACAGGACTAGCACATTCTACACCTGAGCTATTGGTGGATAGAACAGGGTAAGTTTGTGGAACAATTAGACCTATCTGCGAACTAATACTCGGATGCCCCAAACGGAACCTTGTGTTTCACTTGGCGTCCCGGTTTTGACCGTCACGTGAACTTTTCCGAGATTGAACTTATATGAACGCCTATTATATTTCCGGAAGCGTAATGCTATCTGCTAATGAAATAAAGGGCTGACTTAATGCGTTATCTTCACACCATGGTCCGCGTTGCTGATCTGGATCAGGCACTCGACTTTTATTGCAACAAGCTCGGCCTCGAAGAAGTGCGTCGCACAGAGAACGAACGGGGTCGCTTCACGCTCGTATTTCTGGCCGCACCCGGCGATAAGGAGCAGGCAGAGCAGACGAAGGCTCCTCTGCTTGAGTTGACCTATAATTGGGATCCGGAAGAGTATGCTGGAGGTCGCAACTTCGGACACCTCGCCTACCTCGTCGACGACATTTACGACACATGTGCCCATCTTCAGGAAAAGGGCGTTACGATTAATCGCCCGCCCCGTGATGGCTACATGGCATTTATCAAATCACCAGACGGCATATCCATTGAGTTGATCCAGAAGGATGGTGCGCTTGAGCCTCGGGAGCCTTGGGCCTCCATGGAAAACACGGGTACCTGGTAATTTAGCTGGGAAGCTCGGTTCTTCTTCCGAGCTTCCCTTTTATATCAAGACCCTAGACTAGAATCTCGACATCTGTGGATTATTTTAGTTCAATTCTTGCCAGTATCGGCGAGAATGAATATAACGCGCCCACACCAACGAACGGGGTGGTCCTAAACACCCATGGTTCGAAAAAGTGCGCCCATCGTCTAGCGGTTAGGACGCCGCCCTTTCACGGCGGAAACAGGGGTTCGATTCCCCTTGGGCGTACCATCTAATTCCCTAAAAATTGAAGTCACGACGTAAGGCTGTTTCACTTTTCGGTCTGGTGATAGACGCGTTCTTGTTCGCAACAACTGAGTAGTAACAAAAAAGCCCCACGAGGGATCGCAGGGCTTTGTACTGTCTGATTGTAACGGGTGCCTAGAACGGAATCTCGTCGTCCATACCGCCACCGCCGGGACCACCAAAGCCGCCTCCACCTTGAGAGCCGCCCTGCCCGCCACTGCCGAAACCTCCGGCTTGGCCACCGCCATATCCGCCGCCGAAGCCGCCACCTTGGTCGCCGCCACCAAAGTCACCACCTTGGGAGCCACCAAAGCCACCCTGGCCGCCGCCGTCATTACGACCATCCAGCATGGTAAGCGTCGAGTTGAAGCCTTGAAGGACAACTTCAGTGCTATAACGGTCCTGACCGCTTTGATCTTGCCATTTGCGGGTCTGTAACTGGCCTTCGATGTAAACCTTGGAGCCTTTGCGCAGGTAGTTTTCAGCGACCTTGGCAAGTCCTTCATTGAACACAACAACACGGTGCCATTCGGTCCGCTCGCGGCGCTCACCAGTGTTCCGATCTCGCCAACTCTCAGATGTCGCGATGCGCAGGTTCACGATCGGTCGTCCATCCTGAGTACGGCGGATTTCCGGATCCGCTCCCAGATTTCCAACCAGAATAACCTTGTTGACGCTCCCCGCCATTCATATCTCCTAGGTACTTGGCAGGTGACCACGGAGCCCCTGCTATCTCATGTTGGCACGCAACCTATCGCGTCCAGCAGGATCAAGCAAACAGGCAGCGCTAACCCGCTGGTCTTGTCCACACACCGACATATATAAACGATGCTGGGCCTTTGGGAAAACGCGGTCACAACACTTTGTTCTCTTATTGTTCCGAACCGTAACCTACTGGTTCCATAACCGCAACACTGATTTTCCGGCAATGCGCCTCCCCGGATGAATTTGTAAAAATGCCTTGCGGGCGCCGGATTGTTCCGTATATGTTCCAGAAAAATTTTCGAGTTCACTTCGCTGACACCTGCTCCTCAGCTCAAACTGACTTAGATTGCGTTTGGAATTGCAAAACGCGGAGCACTACTGCGATATTTCCCGGGAAGGGCAAATGACCACGAAAACCACGGATCCGATGGCCCACAAAGGGGTTTCGAACGGCGACAACAAACTCATTTCTGTTCGCGGTGCACGTGAACACAATCTGAAGAACGTGGATCTTGACCTGCCACGTGACAGTCTGATCGTCATGACGGGCCTGTCAGGTTCCGGTAAATCGTCACTGGCCTTTGACACCATCTACGCGGAAGGCCAACGACGATATGTCGAGAGCCTGAGTGCTTACGCGCGCCAGTTTCTCGAAATGATGCAGAAGCCAGATGTAGACCAAATTGACGGCCTGTCTCCGGCGATCTCCATTGAACAAAAAACGACATCAAAAAACCCCAGATCTACAGTCGGCACCGTCACCGAGATCTACGACTACCTGCGTCTTCTGTTTGCCCGCGTAGGGGTCCCCTACTCGCCGGCAACGGGGCTACCGATCGAGAGCCAGACAGTCAGTCAGATGGTCGATCGGATCATGGATCTGGAGGAAGGAACACGCCTGTATCTGCTCGCGCCGATAGTGCGCGGTCGCAAGGGTGAGTACCGGAAAGAACTGGCCGAGTTGATGAAGAAGGGCTTTCAACGCGTCAAGATTGACGACACCTTCTACGAGATCACCGAGGCCCCGACACTCGACAAAAAATACAAGCACGACATTGATGTAGTGGTCGATCGTATTGTTGTGCGCGAGGATATTACCGGTCGTCTGGCGGATTCGCTGGAGACAGCGTTGCAACTTGCCGAAGGCCTCGCAGTTGCCGAATTTGCAGATCAAACAGATGACAAGGGCGACCCGAAACAACTCGTTTTTTCGGAAAAGTTCGCTTGTCCCGTATCCGGCTTTACAATTCCCGAAATCGAACCCCGGCTGTTCTCGTTCAACAATCCATTTGGCGCATGCCCAAAATGTGATGGTCTGGGAACGCAGTTGGCTTTTGAGGCGGACCTCGTCGTCCCCGACCCGAACTTGAGCTTGCGCGGCGGCGCCGTTGCCCCTTGGGCCAAGACCGGTGCCACGTCACCGTACTATACTCAAACGCTTGAAGCCCTGTGCCGCCATTTCGATCAGTCTATGACCACTCCTTGGAGCAAGCTGCCGCCGGAATTCCGTGAGAAGGTTTTGCATGGTACCGGCAAGGAGAAGATCGAGTTTGTATACGACGATGGCACTCGATCCTATCGCACATCGAAACCATTTGAGGGCGTGATTGGGAACATTCAGCGCCGTTGGCGAGAAACCGACTCGCAATGGGTGCGCGAAGAATTATCCCGCTACCAGACCGATCACGCATGCGACGCCTGCAATGGATACCGTCTAAAGCCGGAAGCGCTGGCCGTAAAAATCGACGGGCAACACATCGGCCAGGTCACTGAACTGTCGATCAAGCATGCCTACAAATGGTTTGACGACATTGATGATCGGCTGACGACCAAACAGAACGAAATCGCTTACCGGATTCTCAAGGAAATCCGGGAACGACTTAAGTTTCTGAATGACGTCGGTTTGGAGTATCTTTCCCTGTCGCGCGCGTCCGGCACGCTTTCGGGCGGTGAAAGCCAGCGCATTCGCCTGGCATCTCAAATCGGATCCGGTCTGACCGGCGTGCTTTATGTGCTTGATGAACCGTCCATCGGCCTCCACCAGCGAGACAATGCCCGTTTGCTGGAAACGTTGAAACACTTGCGAGATTTAGGCAATACGGTCGTTGTCGTCGAACATGATGAAGATGCCGTTCTGGCGGCAGATCATGTGGTGGATGTAGGTCCGGGCGCGGGCATTCATGGCGGGCGCATCGTGTCTCAAGGCACCCCTGACCACATCATGAGCGATCCTGCTTCCCTCACCGGCCAGTATCTAAGCGGTGCTATGGCTATTCCCATGCCGGACAAGCCACGCAAGATCAATAAAAAGCGTGCTTTGAAGGTGGTCGGCGCATCCGGCAACAACCTCAAGAATGTGGAGGCAACCCTGCCTCTGGGCACCTTTACCTGTATCACGGGCGTTTCAGGCGGTGGCAAATCAACGCTTCTCCTTGATACCGTATACAAGGCGGCAGCCCGTCACCTCAATGGTGCGCGGGAAAATCCGGCCCCACACGATCGCATTGAAGGTTTTGAACATCTCGACAAGGTGATCGATATTGACCAAAGCCCGATTGGCCGCACCCCGCGCTCAAATCCGGCAACCTACACCGGCGCCTTCACCCCTATACGTGAATGGTTCGCCGGAATGCCGGAAGCCAAGGCACGCGGCTACGCGCCTGGACGTTTCTCGTTCAATGTCAAAGGTGGACGCTGTGAAGCTTGTCAGGGCGACGGCGTGATCAAGATCGAAATGCACTTCCTGCCAGATGTGTATGTGACGTGCGACGTGTGTAAAGGAAAACGATATAACCGCGAAACACTCGAAGTTCAGTTCAAAGGCAAATCCATTGCCGATGTTCTCGACATGACAGTCGAAGAAGCAGCGGACTTTTTCAGTGCAGTCCCGTCCATAAGAGACAAGATGGAAACGCTGGCGCGAGTGGGGCTTGGCTACATAAAGGTTGGCCAACAAGCGACCACTCTTTCTGGTGGTGAAGCTCAGCGGGTCAAACTGGCAAAAGAGCTTTCAAAAAGATCCACAGGACGCACACTTTACATTCTGGATGAGCCAACAACCGGCCTGCACTTTCATGACGTGGCAAAGCTGCTGGAGGTACTTCATGAACTTGTCGATCAAGGCAACACCGTCTTGGTGATCGAACACAATCTGGAAGTAATCAAAACCGCCGACTGGGTCGTGGATCTCGGCCCGGAAGGCGGAGATGGTGGCGGGCAGATCGTAGCCTCAGGACCACCGACCGAAATTGCCAAAACGCAAGGCAGCTATACAGGCGTATTTTTGGCGGAACTGTTTGATCGCCGAGGCAAGGCAAGAGCACGAAGCGCAGCAGAATAAGCTTCTCGCCACAACGTCTAGCCTTCAGATTCACAACATCACCTATAAAAATCCTGGTCAAAAGCCAGGATTTTTTATTTCGCAGGAGCGAACACAAAAATCTTCACAGCTTGAAAATGTTGTCAAAAGGCATCGATTACTGAGTTCAGTCATGCATAATCAGTATCCGTATTTTGTTGTATTTCCTTGAAAAACTGCGGAATACCACCATTTGTCGCAGGTGCAGATATTTCAATAATCACCCCGGCATGCACAAGATGCATATCTGTCATGCGCAATGATGTGGTGCACAATAAAGCAAACTAAGCTATATAAAAAATCAGACGCAGCGGGGAACTCCTCCCAATCCCCAGCGTCCATTAAATAGCCTGAAGGTGATCTCCTCCCACACTGGACGGCAACCCGCGCGATGATACCTCCTCCCAATTTCATCGTGCACGAGTTACGCCCGCCGATTCCTCCCAACGGCGGGCGTTCACTCGTTTGGACCTCCCCGAATACATTTTCAGATGACATCAAAATACTGTTTGGAAAGGCAACAAACGAGCGAAGCGTCTTTGCGTTGCCTAACCGTTTTCCATGTCGAGTCGATCAAGATCTCGCGATCGTACACGAAACCAGCGGTCCAGCAGCATGACATCGGGGGCTTCCGCGTTATCTCGGCGCCAACTGTCAATTGCCCATTGAAGACCACTCTTCTTTTCGGTGATCACCGCGCTCGCGTGGGGATATCGTCCGTCAATAAAGAAACCACGCGCAACGGGTCGGCCAACGGTGTGATGTCGCAATAAACTGTTATTCTCAAGATACAACAACAAGCTGGTCGTGTTGGTTGCTTCATCAATGCAATCCATTTGCCCACGGACACCGGCATTTTTCAAATCAAGTCCGCCAATGTCATTTGATGAACCAATGGCCCGCCCCACCCTCTTCTCTTGCCAGACAACCGCTTTTGATAAAGCAGCCCGCTCAGCCTTAGCAGAACCTCGTCCGGCTCGAAGAAAGCGAGCCAACCGGCGACGATCAGCTCGGGTAAAATCGACCCGATCCGTATAAGCACACCCAAAACCATGGCATATGTAGAGGCGGTCCCCCGAAGGCAGCCTTCCCTGCATCGTTTGATACCACGTTCCAGGGTCATCACCTGCCAGGGAAACACAGCCAGCTAGCCCCATCAGGGCGCCAATAACACTCCACTTGGCAAAATGAAACTGCATGGACAAATCGTCTCCAAACTTGACTTGGGCGGGCACGCGCAGCATATCGGCAAGAACAGCTGGCGCGTATTGCATGCGCCAGCATTGCACGCTAATCAAGAGCAATGAACAAAGGCTCTACATAAAGCCGAAGGTAACGTGAGCGCAAACTACGTAGCACGTTTGATCGGGTGTAAACCCGCTTTACTCAGAACCAATTTGGAACAGGAATGACCGAGAAACCAATTCATGTGATCGGCGGGGGTCTTGCCGGTTCGGAAGCCGCATGGCAGATCGCTCAACACGGGCACCCTGTGGTGCTGCATGAGATGCGTCCGCACCGCAAGACAGACGCACACCAGACCGATGGACTGGCTGAGTTGGTGTGCTCCAACTCCTTCCGCTCGGATGATGCGGAAAACAATGCCGTAGGCATGTTGCATGCTGAGCTGCGCATGGCCAACTCGCTCATAATGCATGCTGCAGATAAACATCAGGTTCCGGCTGGTGGTGCTCTGGCAGTTGACCGGGAAGGTTTCTCAAAGTCTGTAGAAGCAGCTCTTCAAGAGCATCCCCTGATCGAAATACGCCGTGAAGAAGTGCCTGGCCTCCCTCCTGTTGACTGGGGCTCCACAATTATCGCAACAGGTCCGCTTACATCACCGGCTTTGAGTGAGGATATTCTCAAGCACACAGAAACTGATGCGCTGGCCTTTTTCGATGCCATTGCACCAATCGTCCACAAAGATAGCATTGATATGGACGTCGCTTGGTATCAATCCCGCTATGACAAGGTTGGCCCCGGCGGAACAGGGAAGGATTACATCAACTGTCCCCTGTCGAAGGAGCAATACGAGGCCTTCATCGACGCCCTGATTGCGGGCGAGAAGACCAGCTTCAAGGACTGGGAAGAAAACACACCCTATTTTGATGGATGTCTGCCCATTGAGGTAATGGCAGAGCGCGGCCGCGAAACCTTGCGTCATGGTCCCCTCAAGCCCATGGGACTGACAAATGCTCACAACCCAGACGTGAAGCCGTACGCGGTCGTTCAACTGCGTCAGGATAATGCGTTGGGCACTCTCTACAACATGGTGGGCTTCCAGACCAAATTGAAATATGGCGCCCAAACTGACGTTTTCCGTCTGATTCCGGGGTTGGAGAACGCGCAGTTCGCGCGTCTGGGCGGCTTGCATCGCAACACCTTTCTCAACTCTCCCAAGGTGTTGAATGAACAGTTGAAGCTCAAGGCCGCTCCCCACGTCCGTTTTGCGGGCCAGATTACAGGATGCGAGGGCTATGTTGAATCCACTGCCGTTGGCTGCATGGCGGGTCTGTTCGCTGTACATGAACGGATGAACAAAACGATTGATCTTCCGCCGGCTACATCTGCAATGGGTGCCATACTAAACCACATCACAGGCGGTCACATCTCTCGTAATGACGCAGAAGGGCCGCGATCGTTCCAACCGATGAATATCAACTTCGGTCTGTTGCCTCCCCTCGAGGAAATGCCAAAGACTGTCGATGGCAAGCGCTTGCGCGGGAAAGAAAAAACCCGAGCCAAGAAGCAGGAAATGTCACGTCTCGGCCGAGAAGCCTTCCAGAAGTGGATCTCAGAGGTTGGTCACTGATTCAGCTTTTTTAGAGGAGCCCCGCAGAATAGCGGGGCTCTTGCCATTTGATAGCTTTCTAGCCAACAACCAAGACATTAGGCAGGTTGCATTACAGAACGTAGCCGCCGCGCTGCGCGCCACATTGAAATATGGCTGCGCAATGGCCCCTCGGATTCAAGTGGTTGCAGATAGTTCATTTTTTCGCGAGACAAGCGATCAATCTGTTTGGGAACCAGCATCACCGGTAAAAAAGCGGCACCAGCCTCAATGGATACTGACGCCATGGCACTAATGGCCTTGTCGTAATGCATTTGTGCGTGAACCAGAACTTCTCGAAGGGCAGCACCCAACTCCGGTGTCATTTCTCCGCGATGCATCTGCACCATTGAAACACCATGGCGCTCAAGCAGATCTTGAGGCAAAAAACATTGTTGTCTAGCAGCATGCCAAGGAAGGGCTCTGACCAGGCCCACCATTGCATAGGCAACGCCGCCATGGCCGCAGGAATCGGCAAAGACAGTACCAGAAAGCGTTCTGTCGAGGATCAAAGCTGCCAGTTGTATAAGACTGGAACTGGTCTCTCCTGCATAACCTTCCAGCGTCTCCTGATCAGGCATGGGGTCATTGAAAAGATCAAACTCCCGCGCATCCAGAAGGTTCAGCATTGGCTCTCGGGGCAGATCGAAAGCGCCGATGGTCTCCAAAAGCGCGCCTGCCACAGGATTGTCCTTTACGGCCCCATGGCCTTCACCAGTCAATGCGTCACGCCACCATTGCAACCGCATTTGCCCCGGAAGCGCTTCACTCACCAACTCCCGTATGCGCGCAACTTCCAAGGAAAATGCATAGATGGCGAGCAACCCCGCTCGCTTGTCGCTCGGCGCGTAAAGAACACTCAGATATCTTTGGTAGTCGAATTTACGCACCAATTCGGCACAGTACGTCGCGTGGTCCATCTGCCCTCTTCACGTGAGCGGCCGAGCAGTCTTATTCCACGGCCAGAAAGGCTGCAGCAACAGCCCGCTTCTCGGAAAACAGTACGTTGAACGTGCGTACAGCAGCGCCCGTGGACATGCTGTCAACCATGATGCCACGCTCGCGGAACGGCGCCTTGAACGCGTCACTGAATGGTTGAAGCTGTGAGCCGGTCCCGATCAGGAGCACCTCAATCTCACCGGCTTCTTCCAAGACGCGGCCCAACGCATCTGAAGTGATATCATCCACGCAAGACGGCTCCCAGCCATAGGTTCCCGAAGGAACACTAAGCAAGGAGCCGCGATGCGACATGTCGGCAAACCGGAATCCACCATTGCCGTAGGCCGAAATCTCGACCTGTTGGGGCAAATGAGCATTACGCACGAACACCGGTTCACCTCTTTTAGCCAAAACAGCTCTCCGTTATGCCTTTACAGCTTTCTTCTCTTCTTCTTCCTTGTTGAACGCGGAAGGCCGCAAGTTCAGCAGGATCAGAAGCGGGCTGGACAGGAAGACGGTGGAATACGTGCCGATAACAACACCGAAAATCATGGCCAGTACGAACGACTGGATGACCTCACCGCCAAACGCATACAGCGCAAACAGAGCAAGCAGTGTCGTCACGGACGTGTTGACCGTGCGAGACAGTGTTTCGTTAATCGACCGATCGAGCAGGTCTTCCAACGGCATCTTCTTGTAGCGCCGCAAATTTTCTCGAACGCGATCATACACCACCACCGTATCGTTGAGGGAGTAGCCCAGAATGGTCAACACTGCCGCGATACTCGACAATGTGAAGTCGAGATGCAGCAGAGAGAACAATCCTATGGTCACGATAATATCGTTCAATGTGGTAATAATCGCGCCCACGGCAAAGTGCCACTCAAAGCGGATCCAGATGTAAATGAGGATCACGACCAGCGCACCGACGATTGCCATTGTGCCGGCGCGGGCTAACTCACCGGAAACACGGGGACCGACAATCTCAGTGCGTCGGAACTCAACCCCACTGCCCAAGGTCTGCTGGATACCGGAGAGAACTTCCTGTTGGGAGGTCTCCTCATCCCCTTGATGCTCAATGCGGATGAGAACCTCTGACGGAGATCCGAACTCCTGCACCTGCACATCGCCCAAGTCCATACCGGACAATTTGGACCGGATATCACCAATATCCGCAGGCCCTTCCAGCGTCTTGATCTCAATGAGTGTACCACCCTTGAAATCGATGCCGTAGTTCAAGCCAACGGTAAAGAACATGAGGATGGAGGCCAAGGCAATCAGGGCAGAAACCGGATAGCTGATCTTGCGCCAGCGCATGAAGCGCAAATTGGTCTTCTCTGGGACCAGTCTTAAATATTTCATCGTCGTGTCTCCAGATCAGATGGGCAACTTCGCTGGTCGCTTGCGGCGATACCACATGGCGATCAGGAACCGTGAGAACGTCACCGCCGAGAAGACGGTGGTGAAAATACCCACCATGAGGGTGACAGCGAACCCTTTCACTGGTCCAGAGCCAATGAAGAACAGGATCAAGGCAGCCACAAGCGTGGTAATGTTGGCATCGAGAATGGTGCCCATGGCGCGCTGATAGCCCGCGTCAATCGCACTGACAGCCGAACGACCGGCCCTCATCTCCTCACGGATACGCTCGAAGATAAGCACATTCGCGTCCACAGCCATACCAACAGTCAACACGATACCCGCAATGCCGGGCAGTGTCAGCGTTGCCTGCAACGTTGTTAGAACGCCAAACAGCAACACCACGTTGGCAAACAGCGCCACGTTGGCAAAAGCACCAAACAAGCCATAGGTGATGAACATGAACACAACAACCGCAGCCATGCCGATGTAGGAGGCCATTTTGCCGCTTTCAATCGAGTCCTTACCAAGGCCCGGACCAACGGACCGCTCCTCGATCACGTCCAGCTTGGCCGGCAACGCACCGGCGCGCAACAACACGGCAAGGTCATTTGCACCGTCAACTGTAAAGCTTCCGGAGATCTGTCCGGAACCGCCTGTAATGGGCTCACGGATCACCGGCGCGGAGATGACTTCGTTATCGAGCACAATGGCGAATGGCCGATTAACGTTCTGCCGCGTAACGTCCGCAAACTTGCGAGCGCCAGCGGTATTAAAACGGAAATTGACGACCGGTTCGTTGGTACGCTGATCAAATGCTACCTGCGCATCTTGAAGCTCCTCGCCGGTCAACAGCGGGTTTTCTTCGAGCAGGTAGGGCAGCTCGTCTTCCACGCCATACACGACCATGGACCCTGCTGGAGGGCGTGACTGTAGCGCTTGCGCTGGCGACATGGAGTCATCAACCAAGTGGAACGTCAACTGAGCCGTCTGGCCGACGATATCTTTCAAACGCTGCGGGTCGCTTTCGCCGGGAGCCTCAACCAGAATACGGTCCGTCCCCTCACGCTGAATGCTTGGTTCGGTCGTGCCCAGTTCGTCAACGCGGCGGCGGATGACTTCAATTGACTGCTCAACAACCTTGGAAAGACGCTGCTGCAAGCCTTCTTCGGTGAAGGAGAAGCGGAACAGGCCGTCACCTTCGTTTTCAAGCTCAAATTCATTGACTGGCTGGCCGCCGAACACTCCCTGATTCAAGGGGTTCAGTTGTTGAGAAAGACGGCGTTCTGCTTCCTCTATCTTGGCCGCGTCACGAATGCGAACCTGTACCGACTCTCCCTGGATGCCAAGACCGGCATACCCGATACGAGGGCTTTCACGCAGAGCCTGCCGAACGTTGCCCACCAATTGTCTAAATTGCTTTTCCTTGTAATCTTCGCTGTCCACCTCATAGAGCAGATAAGCTCCGCCTTGGAGATCAAGGCCCAGAACAACCTGGCGCTTCGGCAGGAAGTCCGGCCACGCTTCCAACGTGGACTGTGAAAAGAAATTTGGCAGTGTTGCCAATACGCCAGCTAGGACGACGAGGAGGATCAATGTGATCTTCCAGCGCGCGAAATAAAGCATGTTTCTCTGCCTGGTGTTCAAGCTCCCCGTGTACCAACGACAGCGCGCCTGGTAACGGAGAGCTTTTCGGTTTCAATCAAGAAGTGGCTTATTCGCCGTCTTTTGCCGGTTCCGATTTGGACCGAACTTCTTGAACCATGGCACGGGCAACGCGAACGCGAACGTTTTCAGCGATGTCCACCTGGATTTCTGCGTCATCAATGACTTTGGAAACCTTACCAATAAGCCCGCCAGAGGTCACGATGGTATCGCCACGGCGCAGATTGTTCACCATTTCCTGATGAGCCTTCACGCGCTGACGCTGCGGCCGAATGATCAGGAACCACATGATGACGAAAATCAGGATGAATGGAAGGATGGACATGAGCATGTCCGGTGCGCCACCAGCACTCTGAGCGTAGGCGGGGGTAATAAGCATTCTCTTCTCCTTGGCCCGGGTCTGCGAAATGCAGCGGGAAATCAAACCACCGATTTATGTAAAGGCTTTAGTTGCCCGTTCAACCGAAAACGGTAATTTTGACGCGGACTATACAAGCCAACAGCGCGTTTTCAAGAATTAGCGACACCACCACGGACTTTCCCCAAGTGCTAAAGCCATGCTAGTGGTTATTTCATCGCAATTCTGCCTAGGGTTGCTTGACCGCGGCAAATGCGCAAACTCGTTCCCAAAAATTGAAATAAACAAAGACTTCCAGACCAATGACAGAACCCTCGCCCGAGTTCGAGAGCCTCACACAGCGGCTCGATCGCCTAATCTCTTTGGTGGAACGCGCCGTCCCACCGGCTCCGACGCCAACAGACATGTCGAGCGCAGATGCATTTGTATGGCATCCCTTGCCGAAGGGACTTGTAGCTGTGCCACAAGTCAACCGCATTCCGCTTCAACTTCTGCAAGGGGTAGATCAATGCAAATCAGAACTTCTTGAAAACACAAAACGATTTTCCAACGACCTTCCAGCAAACAACGCCTTGCTATGGGGGGCTCGCGGCATGGGAAAGTCATCTTTGGTCAAGGCGGTCCACGCTGAAGTCAACGCAAGCTTGCCTCACACAGTAACGCCACTAAAGCTCGTGGAAATTCACCGAGAAGATATATCCACCCTTCCCGATCTTCTGACCACCCTTCGTGCATCTCCCTACCGGACAATCATCTTTTGCGACGATCTATCGTTTGACGGCGATGATGCCTCTTACAAAAGTCTGAAGGCAGCACTGGAAGGCGGAATCGAAGGACGGCCCGAGAACGTATTGTTCTACGCAACATCCAACCGCCGACACTTGCTGCCCAGAGACATGATGGAGAACGAACGCTCTACAGCGATTCACCCTGGAGAAGCCGTCGAGGAAAAAGTGTCCCTGTCGGATCGATTCGGCTTATGGCTCGGATTTTACAAGTGTTCTCAGGATGAGTACCTCGCGATGGTTCAAGCGTACGTTGCCGAATTTTCACTCAACGTTTCAGAAGAAACCCTGCGCCAACAGGCACTGGAATGGTCTGCGACCCGAGGTGCTCGCTCTGGACGGGTGGCATGGCAGTTCATTCAGGATCTTGCAGGCCGTCTCGGACAACGTCTGGATGGGAACTAACTCGTTTGGTGAGTAACAATACAAGAAAGGCGGCTCTGAGGCCGCCTTTCGGGATTACCAACGGAACCTGCCTCATGAACTGGGCAGATGGCGCAGCGGATCCACCGGCTTGTTGTCCTTGCGTAATTCGAAATGCAGTTGGGGCTGAGATACGGAGCCTGTGGCCCCCGCCTTGGCAATGATCTGTCCCCGGCTCACAGAGTCCCCGCGGCTCACAAGCAATTCACTGTTGTGGGCGTATGCTGAAACCCAACCGTTCGAATGGCGGATCAAGACGAGATTACCGAAACCCTTCAACTCGTTACCAGCATAGACGATGGTGCCATCTTCTGTCGCCTTGATCTCAGTTCCTTCCGGAACCGCCAGATTAATACCGTCATTGTGTGAGCCCCCCGGCTTTGGTCCAAAGTCCGAGATGATCCGCCCACTCACCGGCCAACGGAAATACCGTGTCGCTTCACTACCCTGCTTGGGGTCAACCGAGGCAGTCTGAATTTCCTTCTGTGCGGAGGCCGTCGCCGTGGCTTCCTTGGCTTGCTGAGCAGCCTCGGTTTCTGGCGCTGAACGCTGAGGAACAGATTGAGTTTTCACAGAGCTGGTACTGACCTGCCGAACGCCCGCTTCCTGCCGCTCAACGGGCTGTGCGGATGCAACCGATTTTTCGGGATCCGCAGGTGTGGGCTTGGAACCTGAGCTCTGCGAGCTTTGCAAATGCGCGGTCTGCTGTGGTGCACTTGCACTTGGCACCGAACCGACCTTCTTCGGTTCAGGAACTGCGCTCACCCCTGCCAGAGAAATGGTCTGCGAAGCCGCTTGCACCGCTCCTTGCGACGCGACAGCGGTATTGCTGGGCATCGACGGCGTTACAGATGGTTTGGCCACCGGTGTCGCAGTTACCTCGGGGGTCTGAACCGCTTGCTGCTGATAGCCAGGCTGAGCCTGCGTACCGGGCTGACGCCCCTGTTGCAACTGATAGGTTGGTTGCAACGGTTGGCGCTGAACCGGTGCCTGCTGGACCGGCACCTGATTTTGAGGCGGTTGATAGTAAGGCTGGTTCTGCTGGCGAGCATTCGCCGGCTCTCCAACGTTACCGGGTGGCAAACGCAATTGAGCCAGTTTTGCGCCAAATGCCTTCCGATCTGCTTTGATCTGATCGGTATCCGTTGCAGCGCTCAAGGATGCGGTTTCTGCACGAGGCACGGCACCGGAGTTGCTTGGCCGCGTCTGAGCCGACTTGCTTTCAAAAGCCTGCAGTGTCTCAACCCGCTTCGGAATAATGACGGAAGCGCCAGGTCTGAAAGCAGCGCTGGACGTTACCCCATTGGCATGCATCAACGCTTCTTTCGGCACGCCTGTATCCCGAGAGATTGTCTGGAGGGTATCTCCCTGCTTCAACTGCATCACGCGACCGCCACGGGCGGTCCATCCCAAAGATTGTGTAGGCGCTTTCGCTAGGCTGGCAGGTACTCGCTCACCCGACCGTCGTTGAATTGTTTCTGACGGAAACCTTTCGCCGCGACTGGTGTCTGCAGGCGCATAACTGGACGAGTAATCAGGTTGCCAACTTTGCTGTTGTTGAGGTTGAACAGGGGCAAGCGAGGCCGTACGCACGGGTTGATTGGGGTCAGAGGCTGGAGGCAGGGAAGCCACGCTTGAACTACCACCTGTCAGCTCTGCAGCCTTTGCCTGCGCGGCAGGAGGTAACGACTGCTCCTGATACTCAGAGACCTCGAATCTGTCGACGCGAGAGCTGCATCCTGCCAGTCCGGTTGCCACGAGCACGGCACAGACAGCAACACCCTGCTGCAGTTTCTTGATGGAATCGTTCTTGGAAAGCATAACCGCCCCACACAAAACTAGAAAAGGCTTATTCCCTGTCTGTGTAGTCCAACTACGGTTGATAATTGCTTAATTTAAGGAGTTGTTTAGCTAAAGCTTTGCCGCAATCCCCGGCGTCAGTGGCAAAAACCGAAAGCCCCCCAGGGCCTTCTGTTCGGTGGAGCGACCGGCCTTTTCAAATACGGTAAACACTGGCAGGCGCTCATTTCCGCGCAAGGGGAGGAAGATTTTGCCCCCTGGGTGCAGGTCATCGAGAAGAAAGGCTGGCAACCGATCAACGCTACCGTTCAGGATGATGCGGTCGAACAGTCCCCGCTCCTCCTCCTCATCCACAGCAGACAAACCGTCTCCATGAATCACTGTCACGTTGGTAATCTTGGAACTCCGAATCCGGTCCTCAGCCAACTCGGCAAGCGTGCGATACCGCTCCAGTGTCACAATCTCACCAGCGAGTTTGGACAGGATCGCGCTTTGATAACCAGATCCCGTTCCAATTTCGAGAATACGGTGATCCCCTTTCAGCTCCATGAGACCGCAAATCTTGCCGACCATGGACGGGGCCGTACTCATCTGCCCACAATCTATGGGAAATGCTCGATCTTCGTAGGCGTGAGACTGATGTTTGGCGTAGAGGAACAGCTTCCGATCGACAGCTTCAAGTGCGCCGAGCACAGCATAGTCCGAGACACCGCGAGAACGCAGGTCCATAACCCAAGCCGCGCGTCGCTCGCGCTCAGCCTCATAGGCTTCCGCTGCGCCGGGAATCTCTTCGAGCTGCCGCTCATCCATGCAATTGGCCCCTAACCTGCCATCAGCCCCACTTGCAAAGCCTAGTATCGGCCGCGCAACGTTTCATCCAAAGATGCCATCAACTCACGTGCAGTCAAATTCAGATGTAGCGGAGTTACGGAAATGTAGCCTTTTTGAATGGCTTCCATATCCGTTCCGCTGTCGCCGGCAGCCCAGCGATTATTGAATGCAAGCCAATGATAAGGGTTGCCACGTCCATCTCGGCGGCTGTCGATATACATCGAATCTGCCGGGCGTTTGCCCTGTGGCACGACCCGCACGCCTGCGACTTCCTCAGGAGAACGCTTCGGGAAGTTGATGTTGATCAGCACATCCTTGGGGAGATCATAACCCACAAGCTGCTTTAACAGACCCGGACCATGAGCTTCGGCAGGTGCATAATCAGGAGCAGGATCCTCACCAAAGTGGTAATGCTGTGACAAGGCAATGGACGGAATTCCAAGCAACGTGCCTTCCATAGCCCCAGCAACAGTGCCCGAGTACGTGATATCGTCAGCGATGTTAACGCCTCTGTTGATGCCGGACAGCACAAGGTCCGGCGGCGTATCCAGGACCTTTTTCACGCCCATGATGACACAGTCTGTCGGCGTTCCCCGAAGCGCGAACTTGCGCTCCGAGATCTCCCTCAACCGCATGGGATCGTTCAACGATAGCGAGTGCGACACACCGCTCTGGTCGGTTTCCGGCGCCACCACCCACACATCATCGGAGAGCTGACGCGCAATGCGCTCCAGAGCCTCCAAACCATCTGCATGGATGCCATCGTCGTTCGTAATCAAAATACGCATTGTGCGTCAGTCCTTGAGTTATCCGATTTGTTCCAGGCCATTCATGTAGGGGCGCAGGGCCTCTGGCACCACGATTGTGCCGTCGGCTTGCTGATAGTTTTCCAACACGGCAATCAAACACCGCCCGACAGCAACCCCGGATCCGTTCAGCGTATGAACGAACTGAAGCTGTTTCTGGCCTTCCACCCGATACCGAGCGTTCATGCGTCGTGCCTGGAAGTCACCACAAACGGAGCAGGAAGAGATTTCACGGTAGGCGTTCTGGCCCGGTAGCCACACCTCCAGATCATAGGTCTTGCGGGCGCTAAAGCCCATATCGCCTGTGCACAGGGTCATCACCCGGTAGTGCAGGCCAAGCAACTGCAGAACCTTTTCTGCGCACCCGCGCATACGCTCCAATTCATCCAGAGAACTGTCTGCATCTGTAATGGAGACCAACTCGCACTTTTCGAATTGGTGCTGGCGCAGCATGCCACGTACGTCACGCCCGGCAGATCCCGCTTCAGAGCGGAAACAATAGGTCAAACCGGTGACCCGCAGCGGCAACGCCGCTTGGTCTAACGTTTCGCCCGCCACCATGTTGGTCAGCGGCACTTCAGCGGTCGGAATCAGCCAACGCCCTTCCGTGGTGCGGAACTGATCCTCAGCGAACTTGGGTAACTGGCCTGTGCCGAACAGCGCCTCATCACGGACCAACAGCGGCGGAGAGACCTCCAAGTATCCGTGTTCCTGAGTGTGCAAATCGATCATGAATTGACCAAGCGCACGGCCGAGCCGTGCAATCTGGCCCTTAAGGAGAGAAAAGCGCGCGCCAGACAACTTGGCAGCGGTTTCAAAGTCCATGCCGCCCAACGCTTCCCCGAGCTCATAATGCTCCTTGGGATCGAAATCGAAACTCGGCTTTTCGCCCCACGTGTGAAGTTCGACGTTCCCGTCTTCATCCTCACCAATCGGCACGTCAGCCAATCCGGTGTTCGGAATAATGCTGAGCGCCTCTTCCAAGGCTGCTTCAAGCTTGCGTTGCTCTTCCTCTCCGGCTTGGATGAGCGCCTTGATCTCGGCGACCTCCTTCATCAGGGCCTGAGCCCCTTCCTCATCACCGGAAGCCTTGGCCTTGCCAATTTCCTTAGATGCGGAATTGCGGCGCTGCTGCGCCTCCTGAAGTTTGGTGACATGAGATCGACGGGCGTCGTCCAGCGCAATGAGTTTGGCGGCGCGAGGCTCTTGACCGCGAGCTTTCAGGCCTTCGTCAAAAGCCTCCTGGTTCTCGCGTATCCATCTGATGTCAAACATGGCTAATTTGTCCCGGCAGGATTGGTAGTAGTGCCCGCCGGGAACAAACGTGGAAACAGGTCAGGCAGACGTTTCTGCCTCTTTATCCCTTTCCTCTCGCTTCTTCTCGACGAGCCGAACACAATAGATTGAAACTTCGTAGAGAAGCAAAGTGGGAAGCGCAAGGCCGATCTGCGAAATCGGATCGGGAGGTGTTAAAATCGCAGCCGCGGCAAAGGCAATAACAACGGCGTATTTTCGCTTGGACTTGAGGGTATCAGCACTCACCATGCCGGCACGTCCCAACAATGTCAGAACAACCGGAAGCTGGAAAACCAGCCCGAACGCAAAAATCAGTACCATGATGAGACTCAGGTACTCGCTAACCCTCGGCAACAGTTGAATGGCGGCCTGACCGTTTCCCCCTTCCTGCTCCATGGACAGGAAAAACTGCATGGCCATCGGCATGACGAGAAAATAAACGAGCGCAGCACCAATCAGAAACAGGATGGGCGTTGCAACCAGATACGGCACAAACGCGCGTTTCTCGTTCTTGTAGAGCCCCGGCGCAATGAACATGTAGATCTGCGTCGCCACAATCGGAAACGAGATAAACAGCGCCCCGAACAGCGCCAGCTTCATCTGTGTGAAAAAGTATTCCTGAGGCGCGGTGTAGATCAACTCGATAGTACGCGACGCACCTGCAGCCTCTTCGTAGGGCCAGATAAGGATGTTGAACACATCGGTTGCAAAAACAAAGCAGATCACGAATGCAATCGCCAATGCGATGACAGACTTCACCAAACGCGAGCGCAACTCGATAAGATGCTCAATCAATGGCGCGCGGGAAGCTTCGATTTCGTTTTCACTCATCAGTTCTTCCCCCCCGCCGTTTTGGGTTCATCAACCGGCGTTGGAGACTGTGCCACAGAATCAGCAGTGTTTACCTCCGGCGCGGGAACGGCCACCGGGTGCACCGATGGAGCCTCCACTTCGTCATTCGCACCTGCGGCATCTGATGACGGAGGTGTTGATGAGGTATCCGAGGCATCAGCTTCCTTGGAACCCGTTGCTGAGGCGGATGGAGGGGTTGGCGCGTTCATGTCCTTTTGCAAAGCGCGCTCTTCGTCCGCAAGGGACTTTTTCAAATCCCCCAATGGATCAAAGTTTTGCGCTGCATCAGCTTGCTTGCGCATTTCATCAATGCCTGCCTGCTGCTCCGCTTCCCGGATCGCGTCATTGAATGTGGATTGGAACTCCCCAGCCATACGGCGCACCGCACCGATGGTCTTGCCAAGCGTTCTCAGCATGCCGGGCAGTTCTTTGGGCCCCACCACAATAATTGCCACTACGCCGACAAGCAGCAACTCTGTCCAAGAGATGTCGAACATAAACTAAGCCGTTTCCATGAAGATGCCAAAGTGAAACCTGAAAGCGAGACATGATCTACTGCCCTGCCCGCGATGCAGATTCACTCAGCTTGCTTTGCTCTGATCACTTGAATTCTCAGAGGTGGACTGCGGCGAAACAGTCTCTGACTTCTGGTGGTCGATAACCTTCGTCTCGGCGTTCTTTTCCTCAGCCGCTGCATCGGCGTCGTCTTTCAGACCCTTCTTGAAGCTGTTTATGCCTTTTGCAACGTCACCCATAAGGTCGGAAATCTTTCCGCGACCAAATAACAGCACGACAACAACCGCGATAATGATGATCTGCCAAATACCAATAGAGCCCATCCACTTTACTCCTGCTTCTAGGACTGATGAAACGCCTGAGTGAGTTGATCGATCACCAATTTCTGGCTCAGCCGCCCGCCCAAACTGTTACATCTAGATTTCTCAGGAATGCCTTGGAAATACAAGTACATCCCGTTGATCTACGGCGAAATTCACGTTTTCGCCTGCAGAAAACTGCAATACATCACTGGTTCGAACACGAATTGGTCGCTCCAATCCTTCGACCCTGACTTCTAACAGGTCAACTTCACCTGCCATATTCCGCTTTAGTACTGTGCCTGATCCTGTAGCTCCCGTCGAATTTCGCAGGGTCCGCACATGGTGTGGACGTACACAGATCGTCACATTATCACCTTCAGCCAATCCCGGTGTCTCGAACTCACCGAGAGGTGTTATCACACGGCCCTGAAAAACCTGTGCGAACGTCTCGTTCAAATCCGAAAAGAACCGTGCACAAAACAGATTGACCGGATGGAAATAGATTTCTTCCGGAGTGCCAACTTGCACCACTTTGCCTGCCCGCATCAAAGCGATGCGATCCGCAACCCGCAGCGCTTCTTCCGGATCATGTGTCACGACAACGGCTGTCGCGCCCTGCTGTCGGATCATTTCGAGCGTCTGTCGGCGAACATCATCACGCAAACGGCTATCAAGCCCGCTGAACGGCTCATCCATCAGCAAGGTGTGAGGCTTTGGCGCCATGGCGCGTGCTAGTGCGGCGCGTTGCTGCTCCCCACCGGAAAGCCCATGCGGGTATTCGTTCGCGTAACGCGCCAATCCAACCATGTTCAATGCAGCCATCGCTGTTGAACGGGCCTCATCTTTTGGCAGCTTCTTCAACCCGAACAGCACATTGTCGAGAATAGTCAGATGAGGGAAAAGCGCGTAGTCCTGAAACATGAGGCCGACCCCGCGTTGTTCAGGGGGCAAATACGCAGTTTCATCCGCTACTATCTGATCATTGAGCAGAACGCGCCCGTGTTCTTGTCGCACAACCCCGGCCGCAATTCGCAACAAGGTCGTTTTCCCACAGCCCGAGTGCCCCAACAGGCACAGCACCTCTCCACCTGCCAGACTCAATGAAACATCATTGACGGCAGGCAACGTACCATAAGAATGGCTGATGTGTTCAAACGCGAGGCGCGCCATTAACAATCGTCCTTGTCCTATTTGGATTCAGTTGATGACCAGAAGCGTTCATACAGCCTTCGAGCGTGAAACGCACGGAATTTCATCAACAGATCAAAGGCTTCCGTTATCCTGTTGTGGGGAGACCTCGCCTCCCTGATCATCCGCCGTAAAAAGGTCGTCTTCATCCAGCGGGTCTTCATCCTCTGTCAGATCGCTCGTGTCGTCAGGAACCGGAACCTGAAAGTTGGCAGGCACGGCACTGTCCAGTAACCCCGATCCTTTCAGCTCTTCCAGACCGGGCAAATCTTTGATGCTCTCGAGCGCAAAGTGATCAAGAAACTCGACTGTGGTCCCATAGGTCACCGGGCGCCCCGGTGTTCGCCTGCGTCCACGCATGCGAACCCACCCCGTTTCCATCAGAACATCCAGTGTCCCCTTGGATGTAGACACGCCTCGGATTTCTTCAATCTCTGCACGCGTCACAGGTTGGTGAAAGGCAATGATGGCCAAGGTTTCCAGCGCCGCGCGAGACAAGCGTTTCTGCTCCACGGCTTCACGATGCAAAACGTGCTTCAGATCATCTGCAGTTCTGAAGGCCCATCGATCTGCAACCTTTCGCAGAACGACCCCGCGCTTGGCATAATGGTCCACCAGCACATCAAGCGCAGCGTGGACATTCTTGCGCTTTGCACCCAGCCGCTCGCACAGCTCCTGCGTACCTATGGGTTCTGCAGAAGCAAACAGCATGGCTTCGATTTTTCGCTGAAGATCCAAAGCCTCAAAGAAGGCTTCATCATCCAGCGGCAGTTCGAATGCGTCGCCGGCCTCAACTGTGCTGTCCGGTGCATCACTCATGGCTTAGCTCTTGTTCCATTTCTTCCGTCGTAGGGCGAGGTTTGGAGCGCACATAAAGGCGAGCGAATGGGGCCGATTGTTGCAACTCGATCTGCCCCTCACGAACCAGTTCAAGGCTCGCGGAAAAAGTGGAAGCCAGAGCCGTCACACGCTCCTTCGGGTCATCCATGAATCTGATCAAAAAGCGATCAATCGGCGTCCAATCAGCCGCTCCGCCGATCAGACGCTGCAACAACTCGCGAGCTTCTTGTAGAGACCACACCTGACGTTTTTCATAGTTTACAGAGGTGACGGAAGTACGCTGGCGCTGCGCTGCGTAGGCCGTCAACAACTCGTAGAGACCGGCGGACCACACATTTGTGCGTTCAATGGAAACGGTCTCCGGTGCACCTCGGGCAAATACATCTCGCCCCAAACGATTAAGGTTCATCAGCTTTGCCGCAGCTTCACGCATGGCCTCCAGACGCTGCAAGCGAAAGGCAAGCGCGGCGGCAAGTTCCTCGCCCGTAGGTTCCTCATCATTGGCCTCCACCGGCAGTAAAAGCCGAGACTTTAAATATGCAAGCCAGGCAGCCATGACGAGGTAATCTGCCGCCAGTTCCAAACGCAACCGGCGGGCCTCACGCACAAACTCCAGATACTGCTCGGTCAGCTGCAGAATGGAGACCTTCGTGATATCCACTTTCTGTGAGCGTGCGAGGGTCAGCAACAAATCCAGTGGGCCTTCATATCCTTGAACATCCACGTGCAAGCTTGGCTCGGAAAGGCCGGTCTGCGTTCCGAGGGACGAGCCCAGCAAGTCTTCCTGCTCCAAAGTTGCACCTTGATTGTCGTCGGATGTTTCAGCCATGGATCAGGACACCGCCTCGGCTCGCTGGATCAAGTCAACAAGTTCATGCCGCAAATCTGCCCGTTGTTGATCAGAAACAGAGACCACGCGCCCCCACTGCAGCGCTTGCTCTGCCCTGGTCTGGCGCAGCTCGTCGACTTCCGGGACAGAAGCGGCAACCTCAACCATTTCGTCAAGATTGCCATTGCAGTGCAAAACGAAATCACATCCCGCATCGACAATTGTGGTAACGCGGCTGGACAGCGTCCCACCCAAAGCTTTCATGGAGATATCGTCACTGAGCAAGCAGCCTTTGAAACCAAGCCGCTCGCGAATAATACTGGATATGGCAGTGGCCGATTGGGTTACGGGTCGCTCTGGATCGATGGCATCGAACACGATGTGGGCCGTCATTGCCATCGGACAATCCTTCAAGCGTTCAAACGGCTTGAAATCCCACGCCTCCAGCGTTTCCAGATCGACGGAAACACGTGGCAGCTCAAGATGACTGTCCACCAAGGCTCGCCCATGGCCAGGAACATGCTTCATGACCGGTATGACGCCCGCATCAAGACATCCTGCAAGGACATCCATCCCCAGAACCGAAACGACCTCAGGATCCTCGCCCAACGCACGATCGCCAACGATATCACTCGCCTCACGCCTGCGCACATCGAGTACGGGCAGACAATTGACAGTGATGCCCAAGTCTTGCAGGTCATGACCCATCAATCGAGATTGAAGATAAACAGCGCGCCGTGCCTGATCTGGGTTGGAGCGCCACAAACCCGCAAGCTTGCCCATTGCTGGATAGTCAGGCCAATGGGGCGCCCTCAATCTGCGAACTCTGCCACCTTCCTGATCTATGAATACAGGTGCATCATGTCGCGCGACACAACGGCGAAAATCACCAGTAAGCTGACGCAGCTGTTCGGGGCTTTCGATGTTGCGAGCGAACAGGATCAGGCCCCAAGGGCGCTGAGTTGCCATGAAGGATTGCTCTTCATCCGAGAGCACAGGCCCGGCGCAGCCGGTAATGAAGGATTTATACAGCATCATCTGATCGGGTAGCTTGACGTGGCGACCACGTCAAGCACTGCCTCGGATCAGTTCCGGCGAACGAAACAATCCCCACCGGCATTTTTCAAATCTGTGCAGAACTGATTGGCAGAGGTCGATCCAGAAAACGGAATCCGAACACGGTAGAAGATGCCCCGATCCCCGAGATCCGCACGAACCACCACAGGATCAACACCCGACATCAACGTGGGAAAGCGATTGCTCAATGCGCGTATCTCACCCTGCGCTTCTTGTTCACTGCGTACGGAAGAGACCTGAACCACGTAAGTACCGGAGGGAATCGTTCCTGCAGACGATGTTGCGGGCTGCGATGGTGTTGCAGGCGCCGCTGCATTGGGTGTCAGCACCAATGGACCGGAAGATGAGCTGTTCGCTGAACTGGTTGAAGCCACATTGAAGCCGGCCGGAGCATCTGGTTTTTGCTTCGGCGTTACATCAACGACCGCCTCTGGCGTTTGCTCTGCACCAGTTTCCGGATTTGCGGGCGGGGTAGCCGTAGCGGACCCATTTTGCGCCGGACGGAGCGTGCTTGTTTCAACAGACGCCGCGCCATTGGCGTCCCCGCCAAAGGTCCCAACAGGAGGCTGGCTTCCCGCATCAGAACCAAACCCGTTTTGATTGCTCAAAGACGCCGTTTGTTGCTCTGAAAGCAGGCGATCACCACTTGCATCCGCCCCCTCTGAAGAACTGTCGGCGGAAACAATAGTTCCATCAGGGCGAACGACCACTGTGCGCACGCGCTTGGACGCGTTTACCATCATTGCGTTGCTCTCCGCTTCCGCATCAGGCGCTGGCGGCAACGGATCCACTCGGGCAGTATCTCTTGGCAGCATTCGTTCCCCTTCGGGCGCAGCCGCATCATCGCTCGGCATCAAGATTCGGGCCGAACTTTTCTGCGAAGGCTGGTCTTCCGGATTGGGAAACTCTTTCATTGGCGAGTTGTCGGCAACGATCAGGCGCGGTTCAGCATCGCTGATTGCATCTGACCCAAGTCCAAGCACAAAATACCCGGCACCGCCAACCACGAGAACCGCGCCAATACACGCGGCAGCCAATACCCCGCGTTTGACACCAAACACCCGGTTGTCCTTGTACGCAGCCTCCTCAAGTTCCTCTGGCGCGCTGTACGCCACAGTGCCAGCCGGGAGGATGCCTTCTCCATTCAAGGAAGGATCTTCAGCGCGCATCGCCTGTGCAACAGCGTCGAGATCATAACCTTGCGGCGGCGGTGTATAATCTTCCTCCTCGTCCGTGTAGGCCTGCTGTGCCAGACGCTCCGCGGCAGCCGGCCAGGACATTTCGTCTATATCATTTTCAAGGGCCGCACCCCTGTGCTGCGTATAACCGGGCAACTCGCCATTCGGTGAACCCGCAGCAAAAAGGTCATCATCGCTACCCGGCTCATTTGCGCCGCGCAACGCTGTGTGGTTCATGGAAGCGATCAGTTCATCCTCAAATGACGGCTCAGACACCGAATCCGCTGGCGATGCTGCCGGCATGTCGGGTCGTGACACGGCAGAAACTACGGACGGCTCTAGGGAAGGATCGCTCGGCGCACGATCCGCATGTCGACTGTTCAGTTCAGCCAGCAGGTCTGCTTCAAAGCTATCAAGCGAGCTTTGATGGGCCAAGTTGGTAACCGGGTCTTCGTATGCAGCGGTTTCGGACGGTGCCGGTGGCTCCGCGTTCGCCCCCATCGTATCCAGTTCAAACTGCGTCAAGTCTGGCATGAAGCCACTTGACGGCGCAGGCGTTGGGTCGTCGTGAGTGATCGGCTCGGCAGCCTGTACAGCTTCCGTCCTTGCCTGATGGCCAACGCCGCCCTTGGGCACGTAGCTGGAAGCTTTCGGCTCAAATGCGGGCGCTTTTGCCGCCGGCACGCGGGCAGATGGGTCCACGCCGGAGCCAAGATCATAAGCCCCTTTGACATCACGACTGCCAGCCGCCGCACCTGCGCCTGGCACTGCATTGCGCGGAACAGATGAAATGTCGGGAGCCGCCGGTGATGGCGCTACTGGAGGAATGGGCGGAACAGCCCATTCTGTTTCAGCAGGAGCAGAACGGCTCTGATTCAGGCTCGCCGCAAGGCTCGCCTCCAGATCGTCCGTCAAGCTGCTTTCAAAATCAAAATTCGGCTCGTGTGTCCGCGCCGGAGCCACTTCCGGTTCTGGTGCATAGCTTGGACGGAGTTCGTCCTCTGGCATGTCCGGGATCTGCTTAGAAGATGGCCCATCGCAGTTCGGTTCCGATGGCACCTCGGCTTGTGAACCGCTAAATTCAGCGGGGTCCACTCGGAACTCCTCCGGCGTGAAAGCTGCATAGTTCTTGGGTTCGCTCATCGGGTCCGGATCAACAGACGGAGCCGGCTCATGAGCGGGGTTGGAAACCCGGCCCAACTCTGGGGCACTCGGCCGAACAGCCTCTTCCTGCCCCAACTCTACAGACGGCGCCTCTGCAGCCCGCTTGGGCTCATCAATCGATGGCGCGTCAAAAGCCCCTTCAGGAACGAAGGTTTCGGGATTGAACGGCTCGCCATCTTCCACAGGCGGCACGAACGGCGCGGCCTTTCGTTCGGCACGTGCGGGAGCGGATGGTTGCTCCATCACAGGCTCAACCGGCACCTCCGGGGTGACCCTTTTGTTTGGCGTATCGTAAGGACGTTCTGGCGTGGGTGTCCACTCAGGGGATGGCGCATCCGCTGTTGGCGCAGAGCCTCGCGTTGCCTCGCCCATATTTCTGAAGGCTTCATCCAGGGCTGCGAAAGGATCATGCTTTTGCGGTGCCTCTTCGCTTACAGGCGGCGCTTCAGGCGCGGGCGGCGAAGGCAATACAGGATCGGGGGTTTCATCTTCCAAACGCGAGCTTGGCCGATACCGTGTCGTTGTCTCGCCCACGATACGCGCCAGTTCCACCAGCGGGTCTTCATCAGGCACCCAGCCTTGCGCCCCCTTGTTTTCTTCAGGTGCAGGTTGCGCGCCACCCGGCATATCGTAGTCGGAGCGTTTGGACATAGCAGCGAAGTCTTCCCCTAAAGCAGAGGCCCGCGACGCCGGCCGCGAACCTCTGTACTCTTTTACACTAAGTCGTTGACCGCGTTAGCGCATTTCCTCAGGGGCGTCCACACCGAGAACGGTGAGACCGGACGCCAGCACCTGCGAAACCGCGTAAACCATCGCGAGTCGAGCCAAGGTTAATTCTGGCTTTTTATCATTAATAAAGCGTAATTGCGGCTTTTCCTTGCCTTTCGACCAGTGTCCATGCAGTGCACTGGCAAGCTCATATAGGTAAAACGCCAGTCTATGAGGTTCGTGAGCTTCGGCCGCGCCGTCAACTACACGAGGCCACTGAGCAAGTTTAGCAATAATACCCTGTTCGCCTTCATCTTCGAGCAAAGAGAAGTCTGACTTCATAAGCGCCTCAGGCGCAACAGAAATTCCATCTAACTCTTCGGCAGCCTGTCGCAAAACAGAAGAACAACGGGCGTGACCGTACTGAACATAGAAGACCGGATTATCTTTAGACTGTTCAGTTACCTTCTGAAGATCAAAATCCAGGTGCGCGTCATTTTTCCGGTAAAGCATCATGAAGCGTACGGGATCTCTCCCCACTTCTTCCACAACATCGCGAAGTGTGATGAACGTCCCTGCCCGCTTGGACATCTTTACGGGCTCACCAGCCCGGAAAAGCTTAACCAACTGACACAGCCGGCAAATGACCTGAGCGCTACCGCCGGATACGGCCCGACCGACCGCTTCCAGACGTTTGACATAGCCCCCGTGATCTGCCCCCAGAACGAAAATCATCTGCTTGAAGCCACGATCAAGCTTATCCTTCAAGTAGGCAACATCCGCCGCAAAGTAGGTGTAACTTCCATCTGACTTCACCAACGGGCGGTCGATGTCGTCACCATAGGTGGAAGAGCGGAACAACGTCTGCTCCCGGTCTTCCCAGTCCTCTGGGACCTCTCCTTTCGGCGGCGGCAAGGTGCCTTGATAAACCAGATCCCGCTCACGCAAGGCTTGCAGGGTTTGCGCAATTGCAGCCCCTTCGCCGTGCATGGTCTTTTCAGAGAAGAACACATCATGATGAACGTTGAGAAGCTCCAGATCCGCACGGATCATGTCCATCATTTTGTCTACAGCATAGCCCTTCAAGAAGGCATGACGCTCCTCTTCAGGCTTGTCTTTCAAGCTCGGGCCGAACTCATCCGCCAATGCCTTGCCTACTGGCTTGAGATAATCGCCAGGATACAAGCCCTCTGGTATGGCGCCAATATCTTCACCCAGCGCTTCCAGATAACGCAGATAGACCGATTTCGCGAGCACATCAATCTGCGCCCCGGCATCGTTGATCAGATATTCGCGTGTGACGTCGTAGCTGGCAAAAGCCAGCAGATTGGCCAGAGCATCTCCAACCACCGCCCCTCGTGTGTGCCCCACATGCATAGGACCAGTCGGGTTAGTGGAGACGTACTCCACATTGACCTTGACGCCGTTACCACGCTGGGAACGTCCAAAGTCCTTGCCTTGCTCGAACACCGATGCCAGCACGCGGCTCCAGATAATTGGATTGACTCGGATGTTGATGAAACCGGGCCCGGCCACATCAACAGCAGAAACGTCGCTGTCAGCCCGAAGGCCCTCGGCGATCTTCTCCGCCAGATCGCGCGGCTTCATCTTCAGGGGCTTTGCCAGAACCATGGCGGCGTTCGTTGCCAAATCGCCATGAGCCGGGTCGCGCGGCGGCTCAACCGTGATGCGGGAAAGATCAAGCTGCCCCTCTTCCGGTTTAAGCTCCAGCGCAGCAACAACCGCACTCACACGCTCAGCAAAATCTGCGAAGATGTTCATTTTCTCTAGCCTAAATTAAGTGTCTACCGTCCTGCGGCCATCCAAGGGTCACGCGGCGCAGCCCGACAGGTCAGGAATTGATTGCTGCGCGGCACTAGCGCAAATCGGGCGTATCGTCAAATAGTCTGCGATGTTCATCGATGGCATAACGGTCTGTCATCCCTGCGATAAAATCGCAGACACGGCGTGCCCGCGTAGTCATGTCGGAGTTTTCTACCCCGTCACACCAAGGACCGGGCATGTTTTCTGGCATGTCCATGTAGGCTGCAAACAAGTCCCGTGTGACTTGCGCGACACGTTTGCGCACTTCCAAAACATCCGGATGTCGGTACAAGTGTGAAAAAAGAAAGGTTTTAAGCTCTTTTTCCTGTTTTGCCATGACCCCGGAAAACGCAATGACAGCATCCGAAGCAAAGCGGATTTCGTCAACACGGCTGGGCGCAAGATTCTCCAACCGGCGGATGGACTCGGAGATAACATCCTCCACCATGCGGGTTATGCAGCGACGCACCATTTCATGGATCCGGCGCGCATCTTCCAGCCCCGGATGCAGTGTGTCTACCTCTGTCAGAATATCGTGCAAAAGCGGCACTTGGTCCATCGCGTCAAAGCTCAGTAGCCCGGCCCGCAACCCATCATCCAGATCATGGGCATCATACGCAATATCATCCGCAATGGCGGCCACCTGAGCCTCCGCACTCGGCCATGACCACAACATGAGGTCCTGCTTCTTGGCGTATTCAGTCACGGCAAACGGCAGGCCAGTCGTCGCCAGTTTCCCAATTGCACGCCCATCCCGATCCACAAGCGGGCCGTTGTGCTTTACGAGGCCCTCCAAGGTTTCCCAAGAAAGGTTCAGACCGTCAAACTGTGCATAACGGCGCTCAAGATCCGTGACGATCCGAAGAGACTGGGCATTGTGATCAAAGCCCCCGTAGTCGGCCATGCACTCGTGCATGACATCTTCCCCTTCATGGCCAAACGGCGTATGCCCCAAATCATGCGAGAGGGCCAAACTCTCGGCTAGATCCTCATCCAGCCGCAATGCTCGCGCCAAAGAGCGCGCAATCTGGGAAACCTCTATTGTATGCGTCAAACGGGTGCGAAAATGATCGCCTTCATGATAGACGAAAACTTGGGTTTTGTGCTTGAGACGGCGGAAAGCGGTAGAATGAATGATCCGGTCCCGATCCCGCTGAAAAGGCGTGCGTGTTGGGCTCGATGCCTCAGGAAACAAGCGCTCCCTTGTCTGATTGGGATCAACAGCATAGGCGGCGCGTGGCTGCGCTCCGTAGCCAAGAGTAACGGTCATGTTGGTTTCATCCCCCTGCGCCAACGCCAGTTTAACAGCATCAGCACATCAGTTTTTAAAGTACACCAGCTGAAATAGCTCATGAATAAAACCGAGCAGTGACAGCCTCCTCAGTAATCCGAGGCGAGTTGCGCTCAGATAAAACAGAAACAGCCGGGAACCACAAGACATTGGTGCCATTTACTTGGCAGCACCTCTCGCTGACACTCACCATGCCGAAATCATCCAGAAAAATCGGTCGGCTAGTTGCAACTAAGAGGCATTGACGCTCACACCTGCCACGAATACCTATATAAGGAGTTCATCAAGAAAGAACGTGGTGCCCGCCTCCCCTAAATAATCCAGTTCGGCGGCACCCTGTGAATGGTATTGTACCGGGCGCACCACAATGACTGCAGGCAGCGCTGCCTGTGACGGGAAAACGAAAATGAGCGAGCTACCAGTTGACCTGACAGACAACGCCGTAAAGCGCGTTGCAAAAATCCTGTCCAATGAGCCGGAAGGCACCGTTCTGCGTGTCAGCGTTGAAGGCGGTGGATGCTCCGGTTTTCAGTATAAATATGATCTGGTGACCGAACGCGAAGACGACGATCTCGTCCTCGAACGCGACGGTGCGGTTGTTCTGATCGATCCGATTTCGGTTCAATACATGGAAGGCTCCGTGATTGACTTCGTGACAGACATCATCGGCCAGTCCTTTCAGATCAAGAACCCTCAAGCCACCGCTGGCTGCGGGTGCGGCACCAGCTTCTCCATTTAATGCCGAAACTGCCCGGTGATATCAGCCGGGCAGTTCACCCAACCACCTTTCGCCCTCTTTAAAAGCCGTGGTAGAACAGAGACCAAATCAACCTACCTGCCAAACGAGGGCCTCCATGAGAATTGCCAGTTGGAACATCAACGGTGTCAAAGCACGTCTTGAAACCGTTCTGGCCTGGCTGAAAGAAGCCTCACCGGATGTGGCCTGCTTTCAGGAAATAAAGTCGATTGATGACAAGTTCCCCAAGGCCCCCTTTGAGGAGCTTGGGTACCATGTTGAAACACATGGCCAAAAAGGGTTTAACGGCGTGGCCCTTCTGTCCAAACACCCCTTCGAAGAGGTCAACCGACGTTTGCCCGGTGATGAGGAAGACGAGCAGGCCCGTTATATTGAAGGTGTCGTTGCCGGGAAAACGCAACCACTGCGCTTCGGCTGTCTGTACCTGCCCAACGGCAACCCGGTTGAGAGCGAAAAGTTTCCTTACAAACTGAAATGGATGGACCGCCTGATCGAACACGCACGCGACACGCTTGCGCGTGAAGAAGCTTTTGTTCTGTTGGGAGATTATAATGTAATCCCGCAGAAGGACGACGCAGCGCGCCCACAGGACTGGGTGGAGGATGCGCTTTTCAAACCGGAAAGCCGCGCACGCTTCAGGACGCTCATGAATCTGGGCTTTACAGAGGCGATACGTGCCACGAACAAATCATCTGGCATCTACACCTTCTGGGATTATCAAGCCGGCGCGTGGCAGAAGGACAACGGTATCCGCATTGATCACCTCTTGCTGTCTCCAGAGGCTGCCAGCATCCTTACAAGTACAGGCATCGACAAGCACGTCCGTGGCTGGGAAAAGCCTTCGGACCACGTACCTGTTTGGGCTGATCTTAGTGCTTGAAAACCCGCCACTCAGTTATTGACCGAAAATGATTAGGGAGAACGCCATGAGTTGGGCACCATCAGAAAACCGTTACGAAACCATGGTTTACAACCGCTGCGGGAAGAGCGGTTTGAAACTCCCGGCAATCTCGTTGGGCCTTTGGCATAACTTTGGTGAAGACAACACTCACGCCAACAAACGTGCCATTTGTCGCCAAGCCTTCGACAGCGGAATCACCCACTTCGACCTCGCCAACAACTATGGTCCGCCCAAAGGCTCCGCCGAAGAAGCCTTCGGCAAGATCCTGAAAGAAGACTTCAACGGATATCGTGACGAACTCATCATCTCGTCAAAAGCAGGATACGACATGTGGCCCGGTCCCTACGGAGAATGGGGCAGCCGCAAATACCTGATTGCAAGTCTCGATCAGTCCTTGAAACGCATGGGTCTGGACTATGTCGATATCTTCTATTCCCACCGATTTGATCCGGATACGCCGCTTGAAGAAACAATGGGGGCGCTCGACCAAATTGTACGCCAAGGCAAAGCGCTCTATATCGGCATTTCCTCCTATAACTCGCACAGGACAAAAGAGGCCATTGCCATTTTGAAAGAGCTGGGAACCCCCTTGCTCATTCATCAGCCGAGCTACTCCATGCTGAACCGGTGGGTTGAAGAAGATGGACTGCTGGATACTCTTGAAGAGAACGGCATTGGTAGCATCGTGTTCTCCCCGCTCGCGCAAGGCATGCTGACCACCAAATATCTCAATGGTATCCCGCAAGGCAGCCGCGCCACGCAAGGCAAGTCCTTGCCGCAAACTTTCCTTTCCGAAAGCACTCTGGCGTCCATCAAAGCCCTGAACGACATTGCTGCCGATCGAGGTCAGACACTCGCACAGATGGCTCTTGCCTGGGTTCTTCGCAACGGGCGGGTCACCTCAGCCCTCATTGGCGCCAGCCGCCCAGAACAAGTAACGGATTGCGCCGGCGCAATCGGAAACCTGACCTTCACTGAAGCGGAACTGATCGAGATCGATAAATTCGCGCAGGACGCGAACATCAACATCTGGGCACAATCTGCGGAACGAGAAGGCCCCACTCGAAAATAGCACAGTCTTTTCAAGAACAACCTGCAAGCTTTCGAAACCGGCCACAGGCCGGTTTCTTTGCTTTTGAAGATATTTCAAGCACTCGCGATTCAGGTTCTAGCTCAACAGCTTAGGTATTCTTACGTCTAATTTTCCACGCCTTCGTTCCACTAGAGGCTTCCTTAAAGATATTTCAGATTTTGCATAGCAGATCCGCGCCAAATGCATGACACAATTTTGCGTGAACATACGTACCCTAAAACCTTTGAAATTTGATTTTGTATACACTAGAATTCGCGAAAATGAGGAAACTTCCAGTTTATAACGGCTCTACTCCAAGTATTAACACTTATATTTTTTCTTAATCTAAACTGAAAAACCGCAGAAAATCGCCATTTTTATTCAAAAACACTTTTGAACTGAAATAAACAAGGCGGAGTTCAGCTAGTTTGGTATTGTTCTGATCTGCATTTTTCGCAAACCTGCTACCCGGTTCGGCGTTGACCTAGATCAAGTTATAAGGGCCGCAGAAGCGTAGATTGGAGTCACCAAGCATTGGAACGCAGCTAAGGCGTTAGAACTACAGGTCCGAGGATGGTTGTCTTGTGGTCGATTTCGCCGAACTGCAAACATGAGGGAAAGTAAGATGGGCCTCCATCAAGACATCAACAAGGTACAAGACAGCAGCCTGCCGTTCCTCGAGGACGACACCCCTGCAGCCTACAAGGGGTTCGTGAAGGGCGACTGGAACAAGGAAGTTGACGTTCGTAACTTCATCCAGTTGAACTACACCCCTTACGAAGGTGGCAAGGACTTCCTCGCTGGCCCAACCGAAGCGACCACCAAGCTTTGGGACCATGTTCTCGAACTCATGAAGGAAGAGAACAAGAAGGGCGTTCTGGACGCTGACACCGAAGTTGTCTCCACAATCACCTCTCACGCTCCTGGCTACCTGAACAAGGAGCTGGAAAAGATCGTTGGTGTTCAGACCGATGCGCCTCTGAAGCGCTCTCTGATGCCATACGGCGGCCTGAAGATGGCTGTGGCTGCTCTTGAAAGCAACGGCTACGAAATCTCCAAGGAAACCGCGGAGATCTTCAAGAAGCACCGCAAGACGCACAACGACGGCGTATTTGACGTTTACACTCCGGACATCCGCGCAGCCCGTTCTGCCGGTATCGTGACCGGTCTGCCGGACGCTTATGGCCGTGGTCGTATCATCGGCGACTACCGTCGTGTTGCTCTGTACGGCATCACCCGTCTGCTCGAAGACAAGAAGGCACAGAAGGCTTCTTTGGACGGCAACGTTCTGACCAACGACGTAATGCGTTTGCGTGAAGAACTGTCTGAACAGATCCGTGCGCTCAGCGAACTGCAGGAAATGGGTCAGTCCTACGGCTTTGACCTGTCCCGTCCGGCTGAAAACGCACAGGAAGCTGTGCAGTGGCTGTATCTTGGCTATCTGGCAGCAATCAAGGAACAGAACGGCGCAGCCATGTCTCTCGGCCGCACCTCTACCTTCCTTGACATCTACATCCAGCGTGACCTGGACGCCGGCGTTCTGACTGAAGAACAGGCTCAGGAACTGATGGACCACTTCGTCATGAAGCTCCGTCTGGTTCGCTTCATGCGTACGCCTGAATACAACGAACTGTTCTCTGGCGACCCGGTATGGGTAACCGAAGCAATCGGTGGTATGGGCATTGACGGTCGGACTCTTGTAACCAAGAACTCCTTCCGCGTGCTGCACACCCTGATTAACCTCGGCCCTGCACCAGAACCGAACCTGACAGTTCTGTGGTCTGAACATATGCCGAAGGGCTTCAAGGACTTCTGTTCTCAGATTTCCATTGAGACTTCTTCTGTTCAGTACGAGAACGACGATCTGATGCGTTCTTACTGGGGCGACGACTACGGCATCGCATGCTGCGTATCCGCTATGGAAATCGGCAAGCAGATGCAGTTCTTCGGCGCTCGTGCAAACCTTGCCAAGGCTCTGCTCTACGCCATCAACGGTGGTGTTGACGAAAAGTCCGGTAAGCAGATTGGTCCGCGCATGAAGCCGATCACCAGCGACGTTCTTGATTGGAACGAACTGGAGCCGCTTTATGACCAGATGATGGACTGGCTCGCAAAGGTCTATGTGGACGCTCTGAACTGCATCCACTACAGCCACGACAAGTACAACTATGAACGCATCGAAATGGCGCTTCATGACCGTGACATCCTGCGCACCATGGCATGTGGTATCGCTGGTCTGTCCGTGGTGGCTGACAGTATCTCTGCGATCAAGAACGCAAAGGTCAAGGTGATCCGCAACGAAGCTGGCCTGGCTGTTGACTACGAAGTGGAAGGCGACTTCCCGACCTTCGGTAACAACGACGACAGCGTAGACAGCATTGCAGAAAACCTCGTGAAGAAGTTCATGGGCAAGATCCGCAACCAGACCTTCTACCGCGACGCAATGCCGACCCAGTCCATCCTGACCATCACGTCCAACGTGGTGTATGGTAAGAAGACCGGCTCCACTCCGGACGGTCGTAAGGCTGGCGAGCCATTCGCACCGGGCGCAAACCCGATGCACGGCCGTGACAAGAAGGGTGCTGTGGCTTCCATGAAGTCTCTGTGCAAGCTGCCTTACGAAGACAGCCAGGACGGTATCTCCTACACCTTCTCCATCATTCCGAATGCTCTCGGTAATGATGAAGCAGAGCGGATCGAGAACCTGTCCAACCTGCTCGATGGCTACATGCACGACATGGGTCACCACATCAACGTGAACGTCTTCAATCGTGAAACCCTTGAAGACGCAATGGAACACCCAGAGCTGTACCCACAGCTGACGGTTCGTGTATCCGGTTATGCTGTGAACTTCATCAAGCTGACCCGCGAACAGCAGCTGGATGTGATTAACCGGACGTTCCACGGCCAGCGTTAACAAAATACAGCACCAAGTGCTCTAAAGCGGGGGGCGCGGTGAATATTCATCGCGCTCCCCGTTCTTTTAAGCCCCATCAGCTTTAAGGTGCCAATATGCAAGACGTCGAAGGCTATGTACATTCAGTAGAAACGGGCGGCAGTGTCGATGGACCCGGCCTGCGCTACATCGTGTTCGTTTCGGGATGTCCGCTTCGCTGCCTGTACTGCCATAACCCTGACACCATGAAAATGAAACGGGGCAAGAAGACCTCGGCCTTTGAAATTCTCAAGGATGTCGCAAGTTACCGAACCTATTTCAACACTGGCGGCGGTGGACTGACGGTCAGTGGCGGCGAGCCCCTCGCTCAGCCCGAATTCTTGAAAACCCTGCTTTTGGGGGCCAAGAAGATGGGCGTTCACACAGCGGTTGACACCTCAGGTTATCTCGGCACGAAAGTGGATGATGAACTGATGGATCTGATCGATCTGTTTCTGCTCGATATCAAATCCTGGGTTCCATCGACCTACAAGCACGTGACCGGTGTGGAACTGGAGCCAACGCTCGCGTTCGCGAAACGCCTCGCTGAACTGAAAAAAGAGGTATGGGTGCGGTTCGTTCTCGTACCGGGCCTGACAGACGCGACCGAAAACGTTGAAGGCGTCGCCAAGTTCGTTGCCAGCCTTGGCAATGTAACGCGGGTGGACGTGCTGCCATTCCACAAGATGGGAGAAAACAAGTGGCAGGACCTAGGTATGAAGTACCAGCTCTCAACAACGGAGAGCCCGACACCAGAGGCCACAGAAGCCGCGCGCGACATGTTCCGCAAGTACGGGTTGAACGTTCACTAGAACGTCATCATCATTGAGTTTTATAAAGGCCGGATAAAATCCGGCCTTTCCTGCTTTTAGGGCCTGCCAAGCAAAGCCAGAACTGCATCTCGATCAGGTTGAACATCAAACCCGAGGCGCTGACGAATGTCAGCAACAGACGCTACCCGCTCCGCGTTGTCTCGGGCTACCCGGCCATTTGCATGCCACAGGCTGTTTTCAAAACCAACGCGAGCATGACCACCGAGAGTCATGGCAGCGACAAGGCAGGCGGTTTCTCCCTGTCCAAAGGCGCAGACCGTAAACGGCCCTGTATCCGCAAGGCGCCGCCCCTCCCGCTTTACCTTTAGAAAATCCAACAAATCCAGAGGACTGCTCTGCTGTCCCTCAGAATAGCGGCCAAGAACAAACAGATGGGAGCCATATCCATTGGGTACGATGCCATCTTCGTGCAGGCGTGCCAAATTCAGCAACTCTTGTGGGCTGTACAGAATGTGCTGAACCGCGATATCTGCTTCCGCAGCAAAGGCGTAAAAGCGCTTTGCCACGTCCATGTCTTGGCTCATCTCAGCGATTGATACCGAAACCGCCTCCGGCATCACGGCCGCAACCACGTCCGCCTGTTCTTGAGGGGAATAAATCCCCACCGCTTCAGTTGTAATTTGGCACGGGATGTGCGGCACACGCTCCTGGAGGCCTTGCAGGAGCTCCTTATACCGTCCCGCATCCAGCACGTGGTTGCCGTTTTCATCTCGCACATGCAAGTGGAGAGCATTTGCGCCAGCCGCAACTGCTGAGATGCAGGTTTCTATCGTCTCTTCAACGCTGATCGGCACCGCTTCATGATCGTCTTTCGTGCGTCGGGCACCATTGGGCGCGCACATGATCATTCTGAAGCCTGTCATGGCATACCTGTTTCGCTCAAACTATCATTGATCGCCTGCTCGAGACGGTCAACGATCTCTTCAATCTGTTGATCTTCGACGATAAAGGGCGGCGCCAACATGACATGGTCTCCGTGCTTGCCATCAATCGTTCCACCCATAGGATAGCAGATCAAACCATGCTCAAACGCGTTCTTCTTGATGCGTGCGTGGAGACGAACTGCAGGCACGAAAGGCTCCTTGGTGTCCCGGTTCCAGACCAGCTCCAGACCAAGAAAGAGGCCTCGCCCGCGAATGTCGCCAATATGCGGGTGATCGGCAAACCTTTCACGCAACAAAGCCATTAGCTTTTCACCGGATCTGTTGATCCGTGGCATCATGTCCGCGCTGGTCAGTTGCTTGACAACAGCCAACGCTGCGGCAGCCGCCATCGGGTGACCAACATACGTATGACCATGCTGAAAGTACCCCGACCCCACCTCGATCGCGTGGTAGATTTCATCGGAGCAGATCATCGCCCCAACTGGCTGGTAACCTGCGCCCAACCCTTTGGCGATACAAACAATATCGGGTCTCACATGCTCCGCCTCAGAGGCGAACAGCGTCCCGGTACGCCCCATGCCACACATAACTTCATCAAGAATTAGAAGCACACCATACTTGTCGCAGATTTCACGTATCCGGCGAAAATAGCCAGGTGCAGCCGGTACTGCGCCCATGGTTGCGCCCACGACAGGCTCGGCCATGAAAGCCGCTACGGTTTCAGGGCCAACCCGTAAAATCTCGTTTTCCAGCGCATTGGCGGCTCGAATGCCATAATCTTCAAGGGATTCATGCACGCCCTTGTAGCGATAGGCATAGCACGGCTCAATGTGTGACATATCGAGCAAGAGTGGTTCGAACGGCTCTCGCCGCCACATGTTACCACCTGCCGACAAGGCGCCCAGTGTATTGCCATGATAGCTCTGCTTTCGGGCAATGATGCGCGAGCGCTCTGAGTCCCCTTTTTCCAGATGATATTGCCGCGCCAACTTGATTGCCGCCTCAGTTGTTTCAGATCCACTGGAGACGATATAGACGCGGCCCAAACCTTCAGGTGCAACCTCAATCAGAGCATCGGCCAACTCTTCGGCTGCGGCACTGGTAAAATAGGCTGTATGGGCAAACGCAATCTCGTCAAGTTGCGCGTGCAACGCTGCGCGCACCATTGCATTTGAATGGCCGAGGCACGAAACCGCCGCTCCACCGGAAGCGTCGAGATAACGTTTACCGTTCTCATCAATTATATAACTACCCTCACCTTTTACGGCGCGGGGCAAGCGCATGGCTGTATGCCGGGGGAATATGTGACTCATTGTCTTGTGCTTTTCGACTCGCAAGTCATACGTGTTTACACGCGGATATAAGCCCATATCATTTGCCAACAACAAGCCAATTCGACCCTGCTGTACCCAGATCACAGTGAATTTACGTCAACGACACCGGTCATAACGTCAACTGTGATCAACACCGGATTGCCACAATCTGTAAATCTCTCAGGAAAGCGCTGGAACAGCCAAGCCAACGACCCGCGATGGCGACTTGCGCCGCACCAGATAAACAGCAAGCAACAGGGTCAACGCTTCAGCCACTGGCAAAGCAATAAAGGCACCTGCCGGCCCGAACATGTGCACACCAACAAATATGAGAGGGATTGGCAATACCAAAGCCCGTGTAATGGCAACGAGCGCAGACTGACGCGCACATTGAACACCCGTAAAGTAACCGGTCAGCGCAATGTTGAGACCATTGAACAAGAACACCGGCCACACGTAAGCAATGAAGGAAAGCGTCAAAGCGGTTGTATGCTCGCTTCCCTCCTTGAGGAATACTTCAATTAACGCCTTCGGATATGCCAGAAGGACACCGACAATCAGAAGGCCAACCATCAAGTTTGTGGCCGCGCCAAGCGTCAGAAACTGCTTGATCCTGTGTGGTTTGCGGGCACCGTAGTTTACGCTCACCAGCGGCCCCAGCGCATCGCTCACGCCATAGCTCATCATGATTCCGATCGCCAGAATGTAGTTCACGATGGTAAAGGAGGCGACGCCCGGTGCCCCGAATTCCAGCATGAGCACCCAGTTGAACACGAAGGCCACAATGCCCGCCGATGTTTCATTTACAAACTCTGAAAAGCCATTGTAGGCCGCCCGGCCCAAGACGGACCAACTGCCCTTCGGACGCACAAATCTCAGGTTGGCATCACGTTTGAAAAGATGAACAATCAGAATACTGGAGGTCGCGATCTGAGAAGCACCGGTTGCAAGTGCTGCGCCCTTGATGCCAAGCCCGAGCTCTGCAATCAACACGTAATCCAACACCACATTGAGGCCGGCACCGGCCAACATGGCGCCAAGCGACAGCATCGGACGACCATCAACCCGCACGAAAATCATCAAGGCAATCGCCAGAGCAAAGAATGGCAGAAAGACAGATACATAGCGGATGTAGGTCACCACCAGTTCTGAAACCTCTGCATTGGCCCCAAGAAGAGCCGCCAACGGTTCCGCCCCTGCAAGCACCAAAGACATGAACAAGACTGCAAAAACCAACAAGACCGTCAGCGCCTTGGTGAACACCTGCGCAGCCAGCGTTGCACGCCCCTCTCCGATGTACTTGCCACAAATGACAGCAGCTCCGACAGTCAACATGATTGTGATGCCCATGAAAACCGCCATGAAGGGCAGCACCAGGTTAATCGCTGCGAGTGCGGCCGGCCCCACGTAGTTCCCGACGAAAATCCCATCCACCATGAACGCCGATTGCGCCGCGAGCAGGCTGAGCACGGAGGGAAGCGCAAAACTGGCAAACAGCACTACCGGAGAGGCTGATATGATTTTATTGTCTATTTTCATTGTGTTGCGCCTGATAACTATGCAAATTGAGCATCAACGATTTGGATTGAAGGGATATGGCGGTTTTTAAATTTGAACATTCGTTCAAGTTGAATTACACTTACCCTCAAAGTAAAATTTGGTCAAGCTTTCAGGAACTGAAATGTCGTACATGCCTCGGGCCGAAAGACGCCAGGCCATCCTTGAGGCCACATTGAAGCTGGCAACAGAAAATGGATTTGCAGGTCTGACTGCCAGAGCCATTGCCAGGGAGCTCGATGCGGCAACTGGCATCGTGCATCATCATTTCGAGTCATTGGAAGATTTGAAATGCGCCGCGTTTCGATATGCCAATGAAAACGGCTTTCACAAGCATTTGGAAAAAGCGCGATCAATGCCGCCACGAGACGGCATCCAGTTCATTCTTGCCTCATACCCTGAGCATGGAGAAGAGTTTGAAATTAGGATCTGGATGAGTGCGGGTGATGAATCTCTGCGCTCGGAGCAGATGCAGCAGGCTTTTACCGAATGTTACAACAGCACTCAGCAAGTGCTGACCGACATTATCGAAGCAGGACGGACACAAGGCGCATTCTCGCCCCGTCTACCCTCCGAGAAAGCCGCATGGAAACTATTGGGACTATCCTTCACACTCATGGATGTATCCTATCTCAAAGGCACCAACTTGGACCGACAAACTGCCCTGGAAATCATCTCCAGTGAAATTGACGAGACGCTCGGGGTTGAGCGCACCGAATAAGGCGAGACGCTAAAGCGCAAAAAGTGGTATCTAGACAGTTCGGCCCAATGCCCTAATTGGGCCGTTGGCATCAGGGGCAAAACCTATGAAAATTCTTATCTTGAATGGTCCCAATCTCAATCTTCTTGGCCTGCGCCAACCAGAAGTGTACGGACAAACGACGCTGGACGAAATCCATCAGGCCTGCCAAGCTCACGGCAAAATGTTAGGGGTTGAGGTGAAATGCGCACAGTCCAATCACGAGGGCGAGTTGATCGACTGGATCCACAAGACCCGCGCAACACCAACAGGGATCGTTTTGAATGCCGGGGCTTACACCCATACCTCCATTGCATTGATGGATGCGATCGCCAGCGTGGAGCGTCCAGTGGTTGAGGTCCACCTGTCAAACATTCATCAACGCGAAGAGTTCCGACATACCTCCTACATCTCCAAAGTGGCACGCGGCATGATTTGCGGCCTTGGCCCACATGGCTATGTGCTAGCCATGGACGCACTTGCCCAAGTGCTCAAGAATGAGAGTTGACCTGCCTGCGTTCGCAAGCGGCATTGCTCACGGAATACGTCGCAATTTCTTCGCTCTTCAAATCCCTTAGAGCTGGAGCCGCATTGGGCTTTTCGATGGAACATGAACCGGCCCCATCCGAGAGCACGGACCGATCTTGGGCTATTGGAGCCCGTGACCAGTAAATCAGGCGTGACAAAAACCAAAGCCCAACGGAGTGAGCCATATATTGCAGCATGCTTGAGCCCGTATGGCGGAAGGCTGCCATCCATTGTCCAAGGTTTCTCGCCTTGGCGCGCGGCCGGAATGTACACCAGTCGCCCACCATTTCCGGCAGAGCATTTGAGTGGTCTGCACTGAGCTTTCTGGTGAAGAACTGTTGCAATTGCCGCTGATTGGGGCGGCCATACCTCTTGGCGCGCATGTAGGCCAACTTGAAGTCAGAGCGCACCGATTGCCAATTCCCAGTCATGATACCACGGCGATCAAGAATGGCATCCACCGAAAGCCCTTTGAAAAGCCGGTGATGGGTCTGCCGGATTTCATCCGTTCCGTCATCGGCAGAACAGGCGGAAAGGCCAGTCACCAATACTTGCCGAGCACGCCACGCCTCAACTTCTTGTTCAAGTTGCCGCAATCGCCCTTCCTCAACAAGTTCAAGGTTTTCATCCAGCACATATCGGCTCTCTGTGACACCCGCCTGATGAGCCGTTGCAATCAAGGGCTCCGACCACGCGTCACCAAGTGGCCGCTCAACAATGACTTCGGGGCCGACCTTCTGTCCTTTTGAAAATCGGCGCTCCACCAGCCATTCAAAAAAACTGGCCCACGGCACACCCTCCGATGTGGTCGCACGGATAACACAGTGTTTCACAGCCATTGCTTCAAAAAGGCAGAGTGCCGTACTGACAGACGCTCGCTGCGCCTCGAACTCGCAACCGGGTCGCAGGTCGATGACTGGCCGATCCCAATTCCGGTCGTCTCCGTCAAGCGCAGCAGTCACGTTGTTCACGTCACATGGATAGTCAGGACGAATGGTGCCGCAATGCACATCCTCCAGTATTTCCTCCAAGTCCGCCTCCAGCGGCTCCCCCCAAACCACGGCAACATCAAGTGCCTGTGCCGCTTGGCGCAAATCATGCAGCCTTGTGCCTCCGGACTTCGCAAAGGCTGCCGGCACGACCCACATGGACGAGATCCGCCCCTGTTTGAAACGCCGGGTTAGTTCCTTGGTTCGGCAAAGTGTCTGGGGTGTCACCCCATAAAAAAGTACAAGGCCATCAGAGAATGCGCGCCACCAGTTTCTTGAGATCCTGCGTACAGGTACGGGGGAATGATGGTCTGAATACTTCGAGAGGTAAATTGCCATGGCCGGACCCAGGGGGCACCGGTCTTGGCACACTTGCAGAGCTCCATATAGCCTCTCAAGCCCTACGGATGGCGGCGCCCCGTGTTTGTACCGCCTGTACAACTGATCTGTGTGGCTATCACACGGCCGTATCACGCACACATGAAACCGGCTTCGTGTCATGGCGACCGCCGCGTAATACGGATCCTCCAACAACGCCATCACGCTCCCCCCAGTAGGACCATGGTGTTCCGAAACTTCGGACTACTCGTCGTCTCAAGGGTAACGTGCTATGCCGGGTCCCGAGCAGCTCTCTGATTATCGGGCTTGACTACAGCTAGTACTCAATCGTTTTCCGACTACGCATCTTTTTCGTTGAGGATCTTTGCTTTTTGCCCTCCAGCCGCCGTCGTTTTGAAGCCAGCGTGGGCCGAGTTGGCTTGCGCTTTTTCGGTACATAGCCCGCTCTTCGTATCAGGTCAAACAAACGCTCCAACGCGTCTTCGCGATTGCGCTCCTGTGTGCGAAACCGATCCGCTGTAAGAACCACCTCACCTGCATTGGTAAGACGACTACCTGCCAATGTTGCAAGACGTTTTTTGTGGGCCTCTGTCAGGGTTCGGTTGTGCTGCAAATCAAACCGCAGTTGTACCGCCGTCGAGACCTTGTTGACGTTCTGACCACCCGGCCCTGATGCCCGAATGAAGTCCATGTGAACATCATCCTTATGTATCGAGAAGCCATCGCCAGCGTCCATGTTTGGCCGATCAGTCATTGCAACAAAGGTCCATTCCCCATCACGTTCTCACAACGGTCTCCGCAGTCTGACAGCACGCATTGGCAATGCGTTTGCCAGCAAGAATACCCCGAAAAACCGCAGATCAGCCCCACAATACGGATATGATGGATCAGATCAACCCTCGCTCCGACCATCGACAACGGCTCGATTGCCCGCCAATCCACAAGCGCCTCTCACAAATAACATCAACATAAAGAAGCAAGACACTCAGTACGCGAGGTAAGGCTAGCAGATCACGGTTTCCCTATCTCGATCAGGAAAACGAATTCTGATCAAATGCCAATGCAGAACTCAAACAAAATACCATAAGATATTGAATAATATACCTTATTAACTTTCTTGTTTTACTCAGTTCTGGGTCACGCAACAGACTGGCTCCCACGTCTTGTTGCTGCTAGTGTGTCCACTTTCCCGCACACCATGAAGCAGACCAACCCCATGACCCCAAGCCGCGATATCACCCGTCTTCTTGAAATCATGCAGGCCCTGCGCACCCCTAAGACGGGTTGCCCCTGGGATCTGGAGCAAACGTACGAAACCATTGCTCCCTATACGATCGAGGAAGCCTACGAGGTTGCAGAGGCAATCAAGAACAACGACAGGGATGAACTGCGTGAAGAGCTGGGCGATCTTCTTCTTCAAGTAGTCTATCACGCACAAATTGCTTCCGAAGAGGATGCGTTTTCCTTTCCCGATGTTGTGGAGGCTGTCACAACCAAAATGATCCGCCGTCACCCCCATGTGTTCGGCGATGCTACAGCCCGGTCGCAAGGCATGGCGAAAGGCATGTGGGAACGGATCAAAGCCGAAGAACGCGCTGAAAAGGAATTACGTCGCCGCCAGAAAGGGCTGCCTGACAAACACCCCCTGTATTTGGACAGTGTTCCCAGTGCGTTCCCGGCGCTTACAGAAGCAGATAAACTCCAGCGCAAAGCCTCAAAGGTAGGATTTGATTGGGGCACTGCCGGTCCGGTTCTTGCAAAGATACGGGAAGAAATAGACGAACTGAGTGAACACGTGGAAGCCAACGAACCGGATCGCGACAAGCTGGAGGATGAATTGGGTGACGTGTTGTTTGCTGTTGCGAACCTGGCACGCCATTTGGATATATCACCGGAGCAAGCCTTGAAGCGCACCAACCAGAAATTTCGGAAACGGTTCGCCGCCATTGAATCCGGTGCAAAAATAGAAGGCCGCCCACTGGACGACCTGTCTCTTGATGAAATGGAAGCCTACTGGCAGGCAGCCAAAAGGCTTTGACGACCAAGCGCAATGCTACAGGGGCGAGAAGCCTTTCGACGAATCCTCACCGGGCTGGCCCGGCCCGGCAAGCGTTTGGTTATCATCAAAGTAAGTCCCGAACCGCTCGCGAACCGGCCCTCTATGGGCCTCAGGAACACGCACAACCATGTGAATGCCCTCTTCGTGATCGTCTCTCTCAAGCACCTCACAATGCTGATAGAGCCATGCCAACTCAGCTCCAGCACTGAGCGGCAACGTCAATGCAACGCTATCCAGCTTCTCGGTCAATCGGGCTTCAATACGCTCCAAAAGCATATCAACGCCCTCGCCGGTAATGGCGGACACCGCCAATGGCCCTTCGGTATCATTGCTCTCCTCAAGCAACTTTTCCCGATAGGCCTCATCGAGAAGGTCAATCTTGTTCCAGACCTCAATCACATGGTCAGCTTCGGATATGCGCAACCCCAACAACTCGAGGGTTTCGTTCACATCAGCAGCTTGAGCCCGCGTATCCTCGTGAGCGATATCGCGCACATGCAACACGATGTCCGCCTCAATCACCTCCTCAAGGGTGGCGCGAAAAGCGGCCACCAGATTGTGCGGCAACTCCGATATGAAACCAACCGTATCAGAAAGGATCACTTCTTTGCCATGAGGCAGTTTGAGCCGCCGCAAGGTGGGGTCAAGCGTTGCAAACAGCAAATCTTTTGCAAACACCTCGGACTGGGTCATCCGGTTAAACAGCGTGGACTTGCCGGCATTGGTATACCCGACAAACGCCACCACAGGGTGTGGCACCTTTTTACGCTGCTTGCGGTGTAATGCGCGGGTGCGCTGAACCTGTTCCAGTTCCTTTTGCAGGCGAGCAATGCGTTCTTGAATGATGCGTCGGTCCGCCTCAATCTGCGTTTCACCCGGCCCGCCAATAAAGCCCAATCCGCCTCGCTGGCGCTCCAGGTGCGTCCACGATCTGACAAGACGGCTCTTTTGCCAGGTAAGGTGCGCAAGTTCCACTTGCAACCGCCCTTCCTTGGTCTGAGCACGCTCGCCAAAGATTTCAAGAATGAGGCCAGTACGGTCGATAACCTTGGCTTTCCAGGCACGTTCAAGATTTCGTTGCTGGATCGGGCTCAAAGGATGGTCCACCACGACCAACCCGATATCCTCAACCTCGACCTGCAGGCGGATCTCTTCCACCTTACCGGAACCAAGCAATGTGGCGGGCTTGATGGTATTCAGCTTCACCAACCCGGAAGAAACGATATCCAGCTCAATGGCAGCCGCCAGACCTACAGCTTCTTCCAGACGCGCAGAATCGCTACGACCGGCACCGAATGGCCGGTCGTTCGATCTCGCGGAGCTATAAGCACCAGCATTTATAACGGGCACAACGACCAGTGACCGGGTTCCCCGGGTCACTTCGGTTTCACCGGCCTCCAAATTTGCGTCCATATCGGAACGATCACGATGAGGGCCGGTGTCTTTTTGGGATTGGGGCTTCAATCAGCCTCCTGCTTTCTCGCCTTCTTCGTCCTGCGGATCGAACAATTGTACAGGAGTGTTTGGCATGATTGTGGAGATTGCATGCTTATAGACGAGCTGGGAGTGCCCGTCGCGCCGCAGCAATACGCAAAAATTATCAAACCATGTGACGACGCCCTGCAGTTTGACGCCATTAATGAGGAAAATCGTAAGCGGTACCTTTTGCTTACGGACATGATTCAAAAATGTATCTTGAAGATTTTGAGCGCGGTCAGCCATCTCTCTTATTATCCTGTTTCTCGGCGGACGCGGCCGCGGCATCCACCGTGTTTAATGTTCCCATCCTCAAACGGTTCCTCTGACACCAACAAACACATGATTGCCCGAGTAAGATGTGAACCGCCCAAATGCCTGTCTTTGACTAATGCCCCCAAGAGCTTCCGCTTCAGGCAGCCGTGAGTTTAATCAACTCAGCTGCCTCATGAAACGTTTTTCTAAGCTCTATTGCAACCGGTCCCGGTGTCCCATCACCGATCACCTGATCGTCGATCTTGACGACCGGCATTACAACAAGCGAAGCCGAAGTAACGAAAGCCTCGCGTGCACTCTTGGATTCTTCTACGGTAAAAGCACGTTCTTCAACAGAAATTCCGTGTTTTTCTGCCAGTTTCATGACAACAGAGCGTGTAATTCCGCGCAAAATGCCGTGATCCGCAGGACGCGTTACAAGTTTCCCGTCGTTGAGAACAATCCACGCATTAGTAGAACCCCCCTCTGTAACGTAACCATCTTTATCCACAAACCATGCTTCTTTGGCACCGGCTTCCTTCGCCTTTTGTTTAGCAAGAACATTAGGCAAAAGTCCTACCGTTTTGATATCGACCCGGTCCCAACGATTCTCTGGCGTTGTAATAACGCTCATGCCCTTTTCTGCGGCCTTGAGCCCTTTTTCAATGGAAACGGACTTTGCGGACATGATCACGGAAGGGGCCACTTCTGGCCCGGGGAAAACGTGATCTCGCCGCGCCACACCACGGGTTACCTGAATATAAAGCAGACCATCGCGAACACGGTTGCGCGCGACGACTTCCTTCATGACCGTAACAAAGGCGACACGCGTCATGGGATGGCGAATGGACAGTTCATCCAAGGATCGATCCAGCCGATCCAGATGCGCTGTCAGATCAACGATCTGACCTTTCAAGATCTCACAGACTTCATAGACCCCATCAGCAAACTGGTAGCCTCTGTCTTCAATATGCACTGCAGCCTGCGAGTGCGGCACGTAACGGCCATTCACATAAGCCACCCGGCTCATTGTTCTCTCCTGTTTTATTATTGGGCCTCAGACAACATTGGGGGATGCAGGGCCCAAACGCGCCACACCCTGCACCATGATCCGAGTTACCACCTCTGCGCGAAGCAGTTTATAAGAGAACCATCAAATGTTTTGCTGCGTTCCGCTCATCCAACTCCTAGAAAAACTCAAGTGACACGCGGAACATCTGCTCCACCTGACGAACGCGTTCGGCAAGCGCGAAAATGACCACTCGGTCATTGGCCCTTATCTTGTCTTCACCGCTGGGTGTAATCACCTCGCCATTTCTGAAGATGGCCCCGATGCGAATGCCTTCCGAAAGCTCCACTTCGCGTAGTGGTGCGCCAACCAGGGGTGATGTCTCCAATGCCTCCGCTTCGATGATTTCCGCCGCGCCATTTTGAAGGGAATGCACCGACCGAATTCGACCACGCCGAACGTGTTGCAAAATCTTGGAAATCGTTACCTGTCGGGGATTTACGAATGTATCAATGCCCAATGCATGAGCGAAGGCGGGATAACTGGAGTTGTTCAACAACGTCAAATTGCGCTCACAGCCCAACTTTTTGGCCATCACGCAGGACAGAATGTTGACCTCATCCTCATTGGTCAAGGCAACCATCATGTCAGCGTCCTGAACATCAGCTTCCTGCAACAGAACCTGATCCAAGGCGCTGCCATGCAGCACGACCGTACGCCGCAGTTCGTCGGCAATGCTCATTGCCCGATCACGAGACTGCTCAATGATCTTGACCTTGGTCCGGACTTCACGGCCCTCGAGGCGTCGCGCGACATAAGCGCCAATATTGCCGCCCCCCGCGATGATGACGCGGTTTGCCTCGGGCTCTTCATGACCGAAAATCCCGAGTGTTCGGCGTACCTGATCCCGCTTGCTGCAAACGTAGACAAGATCACCCTCGCGCATCATGTCGCTGCTGTGCGGCACGAAAATTCGCCCATCACGCCAAACACCGACAACAACAGACTTCAGATCCGGAAAAAGATCCGTCAACTGGCGCAGCGGTGTGTCGATCACCGGACAATCCGCATGACAGTCAATGCCAACAACGACCACATTGTCGTCGGCAAACCGAACCGTCTCCATGGCACCGGGCAAAGACAACCGCCGCAACACCATTTCCCCCACCTCGATTTCCGGAGAAATGATCACGTCAATCGGCATGTTCTCTCGCGAAAACAGGTCTCGATAATGGGACTCCAGATAGCTTTGTGCGCGTACACGCGCGACCTTGGTAGGCACGTTGAACAAAGAGTGTGCCACCTGGCAAGCCACCATGTTGACCTCATCATACAAGGTCACGGCGATAATCATGTCCGCGTCAGACGCACCAGCCTGTGCCAACACGTCCGGGTGCGCGCCGTGGCCGACAAAGCCGCGCACATCCAGTGTATCGCGGATATTGTTGACCAACATGGGCGATGTATCGATAACCGATACGTCGTTTTGCTCCGACGCGAGCTTTTCGGCAATGCCATAGCCAACCTGGCCTGCACCGCAAATCACGACTTTCATGGTTCAGTCCTAGTATCCGCTCAAATTCGTCGCGCAGCCTATCACGAAAGGCCCAGAGATTTCAGCTTTCTGTGCAAGGCCGACCGTTCCATGCCCACATACTCTGCCGTTTTGGAGATGTTTCCACCAAAGCGGCTGACCTGCGCCTTGAGATATTCACGTTCGAATTGTTCACGCGCCTCGCGTAGTGGCAACGACATCAACTCCGTATTGGCACCTGATCCCGGCATGCTCGGCAAGGTCGACGCCACCTCCGACGGCAAAAGATCGGCCGTGATTACGGCATCCGGCTCACCGCGCGTCAAGATCATCAGTCGTTCCACATTGTTACGCAATTGGCGGATATTGCCGGGCCAGTCATGTGTCTGCAAAACAGCCATGGCGTCCTCGCCAATACGGCGCATGGGCAAACCCGTTGAGTTGGAGATTTGCTGCATGAAGAAGTGAATCAACTGCGGGATGTCCTCCCGTCGCTCTTCCAGTGCAGGGACGCGGATGGGTACAACGCCCAGCCGGTGGTAGAGGTCTTCCCTGAAACGCCCCTCGGCCACTTCTGATTCAAGATTGATTGCGCTCGACGAGAGAATCCGCACATCCACCTTCACCTTGGAGGAACCACCAACGCGGGAGAAGGTCTGATCCACGAGAACACGCAGGATCTTGTTCTGGGTCTCGCGCGGCATGTCGCTGATCTCATCCAGATACAACGTGCCACCATGGGCTTCCTCAAGCGCGCCAACCTTGCGCGCCTGTGTTTCGGTTTCCTCGATCCCGAACAATTCCTCTTCCATGCGTTCTGGCGTGATGTTTGCCGCACTCATGATGACGAAAGGCGCCTTTGACCTGGAAGAGGCCTCGTGAATTGTTCGAGCAACCAGCTCTTTGCCCGCGCCGGAGGGTCCTGTTATGAGCACCCGGCTATTTGTAATGGCGATCCGCTCAATCGTGTTTCGCAGGCTGTTCATGGCCGCTGACGATCCCACCAACTGGGCGGCATCCGTACTGCGCTGCTTCAGCTCCTTGATCTCGCGCTTCAAGCTCGACGCCTCAAGAGCACGCTCGGTGATCAACACCAACCGGTCTGCCTTGAACGGTTTTTCTATGTAGTCATAGGCTCCGCGTTTGATGGCGGAAACCGCTGTCTCGATATTGCCGTGCCCGGAGATGATCACCACCGGCAGATCCGGGTTCTGCTCCTTGATCACATCCAGAAGTTCCAGCCCATCGAGGCGGCTGCCCTGTAGCCAGATGTCCAGAATGACAAGCGAGGGACGGCGCTCCGCAATCGCTTCCAGCGCGCTATCGCTGTCCGAGGCGGTGCGGGCCGTGTATCCCTCATCATCAAGAATGCCCGCAATCAGCTCACGGATATCCGCTTCATCATCAACAATCAGAATGTCACTTGCCATGGCTTGAATCCACCACCTGTTCGGTCCGTTCACTATCACTGGATGAGTTGTAGGAAGCTGCAAGGCTCAGTCGAACCATGGCCCCATGCCCTCCGTCTGCCACAGACGGTGCGTCGAGCAGCTCAACACCCCCACCGTGATCCTCCATAATCTTTCTAACAATCGCGAGCCCCAAACCAGTCCCCTTTTCCCGAGTGGTCATGTAGGGCTCCAAAAGGCGTGTGCGCTTTTCGGATGGCAAGCCCACACCGTTGTCCACGACCTCGATGATCCGCTGCTCACCATTTGCATAGAGCTTGACACGAATGTCACCCTTCTCCTCAGCGCCATGTTGCTGCTGATACGCCTCCACGGCTTCGGTCGCATTCTTGATGACGTTGCCGACAGCCTGCCCGACGAGACGCGTGTCAAATCGGGCCATCATCGGCTCCTCTGGCACCTCGGTCTTGATCTGGATATGCGAGTTGGAAACCGACAGCATGAACGCAGATTCGCGCACGATCGCGCGTAAATCTGCGTTCTCGATACGCGGTTTTGGCATGCGCGCAAACGAAGAGAACTCATCGACCATGCGCCCGATATCGCCAACCTGACGCACGATCGTATCCACGCATTGATCAAACACGATTCGATCATCTTCATTGATACGCTTGCCATACCGTCGGCGAATGCGCTCCGCAGAAAGCTGGATCGGCGTTAACGGGTTCTTGATCTCATGGGCAATGCGACGGGCAACATCCGCCCAAGCCGAAATGCGCTGTGCCGCAACAAGATCCGTGATGTCGTCCAGCGTAACCACGAAGCCATGCTCGGACCGCGTAGATTCTTCTGTTGTGACGCGCACGTTGACCGTGCGTTCGCGCCCACCGCGAACCAAGGATATCTGAGCGTATTTGCGATGATCCCCGCGTCCGCTCAGAGCCTCTTCAACAGGTCCTTGCAGTTCCGGCACCACCTCACCAAGAGGCCGCTCCAGAAGCTCCTCTTCCTCCTGATCCAGAAGGTACAATGCGGAACGATTGATCAACGTCACGCAGCCCTCGTCGTCAATGCCGATGACGCCAGAGGACACGCCGGACAATACCGCTTCAGTAAACCTGCGTCGCTTGTCGATCTGATCATTGGCGGCAAGCAATGCGGCCCGCTGTCCGCGCAATTGCGAAGTCATGTTGTTGAAGGTCGTGCCCAGATTTGCAAGATCACCCGCCGACTTGTTGGTCTCGACCTCAACCAAATAGTTGCCTTTTGACACCTGATCGGCCGCACCGATCAGGTTTCGAATGGGCTTTACAAGATTGTTTGCAAATCCAAATCCCAGCCAAATGGAGGAGAGCAACAACACAAGAGCAACGCCCACATACACCAGCGCGAAGGCCAACTGCACGCCAAAGCGTCGCGCCTCCAACTCGGCATACTCGTTGATGCCTGCCTCTGCCAGACGTTGATATTCGACAACCCTCGGATCCAGGGCCCGTGTCACATACAAATAAAGATCATCATAAGCGGTGAGTTTCATCACCCCGCCGACGAGGTTTGAAACACCCGGCGCGATCAACACCGGCGCGCCCTCCTGTGCCTGCCGCATGGCCACTTCGGGCGGCAACAACGGTTCTACATCAGGATCGCGCAGAACCCGAGTGACCACCGTTCCATCGCGCTTCAAGATGTATGCGCCCAGCAACCCCCTGACCCACGTCTGGGTTTCAAAAAAACGATCGAACCGAGAAGGTTCATAGTGATACGCGTTGCGATTCAGGTCCACGTCATTGACCATGGCGATCAAGGTGCTGCGCAGCACGTTTCCATGCTCTTGAACATACGCTGCGGCAACCGACTGCGCGTTACCAATAATCTGACGTGTGCGTTCCTCGAACCACCTGTCCAACCCCTGATCCAACGTTATCGTGGCAACAACGGCCACCAGTATGGCCGGAATAGCCGCGACCAAAGAAAACAGCGTTACAATGCGCACATGAAGGCGCGCCGCAGCACGCCCGCGTTTTCTGGCCTTCAGAAGCTTGAAAAACTCCCAAAAAATGAGCGAAATCAGAACCGCCACGAGAAGGCTGTTCCATATCAGCGCTGCGTAGACAACGTTCGTCCCCGGAACAAGCGGGGTCAGGCCCATCAAAACGGTAAAGGATACTGCAATGGAGATCAGCGAGACGATCACCACCAGTAGACCGGCCAGACGCGCACGTGACCCCATAAGGCCGGATTTGCGCTCCACACTATTTGAAGTTGCTTTGAATATCATGGGGTCAACAGCCTGCTGCAGCCTGCGTCGCGGAAGAAAACATAGTTGCACCATTAGCACACATGTTGCGCATAGGCGACACTGACTTCATTGGGGAAGCCGTGGTTTGGGGAAAAGAAAGCCGCACCTTGGAAGAAAGGCACGGCTCATGCAAACACTATTGCTCACATTCAAGTGGTTGCGGGTCAACGCGAAGTCCGGATCACCTGAACATCAAGATCCCGGATCTTCTTGCGCAACGTATTGCGGTTTACGCCAAGCAATTCCGCTGCCTTGATCTGATTGCCGCGCGTGGCTGCCAACGTGGCACTTATCAGAGGGTATTCCACTTCACGCAGGATTCGGTGATAGAGCCCCGGAGGCGGCAAATCCTCCCCAAAGCTGCCAAAGTACTCGCCCATGAAACGCTCCACGGCACTGCTCAAGTCCTTGTCCGCCGCAGGTTCGTCGCTGACTGTGGTCATGGATGGTTGGCTCAGTTCCAGATCAATCAAGCTTGAGGTGATGACGTCCTGCGGATAAAGCGCGGCCAGCCGCCGTACCAGATTCTCCAGTTCACGGACATTGCCGGGCCAGCGATAACGTCGCAACTTCTCAAGCGCGTTCAACTCGATCTGCTTGGCTGGCAGCCCTTCCTTTTCAGCCATGGCAAAGAAATGTCGGACCAGGTCAGGAATATCTTCCGTACGCTCCCGCAACGGCGGCAACCGAATGGGAACAACATTCAAGCGGAAGAACAGGTCTTCACGAAACAGGCCTTGCCCAATCAGGTGCTGAAGATCCTTGTTGGTGGCAGCAATGATGCGAACGTCAGTCTGTATGGGCGTGCGCCCACCTACTGTGGTGTACTCACCCTGCTGAAGGACACGTAGAAGCCGAGTTTGAGCCTCCATTGGCATGTCGCCGATTTCATCGAGAAACAGCGTACCTCCATCTGCTTGCTCAAAGCGACCAGAGGAACGCGCCTGAGCCCCAGTGAAAGCTCCCTTTTCGTGACCAAACAACTCAGATTCGATCAAGTCCTTGGGAATAGCTGCCATATTGACCGCCACGAAGGGCCCATTGCGCCGTTTGCCGTAGTCATGCAGCGCCCGAGCGACAAGCTCTTTCCCTGTACCGCTTTCTCCGTTGATCATCACGGTAAGATCAGTCTGCATCAGCCTCGCAAGAACCCGATAAATCTCCTGCATGGCAGGCGAACGGCCAACAAGCGGAATGTTGTCCTGCCCCTCTTCACTTGCAGGTACACGACGCGACTTCGGTTCAGCCAGAGCTCTACCGACGATACCGGTCAACTCCTTGAGGTCAAACGGCTTGGGAAGGTATTCGTACGCCCCCTGCTCGGAGGCCTTGATTGCCGTCATGAAGGTGTTTTGCGCACTCATGACGACCACCGGCAGGTCTGGACGTAGCTTTCGAATACGCGGTAGCACGTCGAACGCATTTTCGTCCGGCATGACAACATCCGAAATCACCAGATCTCCTTCACCTGAACTGACCCAACGCCATAACGTGGTTGCATTCGACGTCAGCCTGACCGTGTACCCTGCGCGTGACAAAGCCTGATTGAGCACGGTGCGAATGGCAGCATCGTCGTCAGCTACCAGAATGGTTCCGCTTGGCATAACGTTTATTCCTGTCTCTCTGGTTCATCCTCGACCTGTGAATAGGCCGGCATCAGAATGCGGAAAGTCGTCCCCCGCCCGGTACTGTCACATTCAATGACACCGCCGTGGTCGCCCACGATCTTTGCAACAAGCGCCAAGCCGAGACCCGAACCGTTTGTCTTGGTGGTGATGAACGGCTCAAAAAGGTGGGGCAATAGATCTTGAGGTACGCCCGGACCATTGTCCTTGACGCAAAATTCAAGGGGCAGACTGACACGTTCACGCACTCCGGGGACGGATAGCCGTACGCCCGGACGGAACGCAGTCGTGATTGTGATCTCCGCATCATGGGTGGTTGCCAAGGCTTCGCTCGCATTTTTCATCAGATTCAAAAAGATCTGAACAAGCTGGTCCTTGTTGGCGAAAACAGGCGGCAATGAGGGATCATATTCCTCAACAATGCGGATGTTCTTGGCAAATCCGTTTTCTGCAAGCTGTTTCACCCGGTCCAACACCACATGAATGTTAACCGGCGCACGATCAATCGGACGTTCATCGGAAAACACTTCCATCCGATCAACCAGCTTCACGATACGATCAGCTTCCTCCATGATCAGCCGTGTAAGCGCACGATCCCCCTCATCTGCCGAGCTTTCCAGCAGTTGAGCCGCACCCCGAATACCTGACAATGGGTTCTTGATCTCGTGCGCCAGCATGGCCGCCAGACCAGTAACCGTGCGCGCGGCACCCCGTGATGTGAGCTGTTTATCCAGCTTTTCCGCCATGGTGCGTTCTTGAAACAACAAGACGACGGACTCAGGCTGATCGCTCAAAGGCGAGGCATGAATGTCCACCAGTTTCTCGCTACCAATACGCGGCGATCCGATATCCACCTTGTATTCGTTGACTGGAGCCCCCCTTTCCTTCACCTGCTGAAGGAGATTGAGCAAAGGGCTCCCAAAGGGCACGAAGTAGGACAAATCGTGACGCTGCATCACCGACAAGCTGGCTTGAAAAAAACTCTCTCCAGCTGCATTGGCTCGGCTGATACGACCATCCGGCCCAACCACAACAACGGGGTGCGGCAGCGAATCCAGCACCTGTTGTCCCGTAATCGACTGCACTATCTTCAATGCCCCCTATGCTGTGTCTTCATCAGGCTGCGCTCTTCACCCGGCCTGAAGTCTGGGTAAACACATCTTTCAATGTGGCAAGAACCCAGTCCGGCTCCGTCGATGTCATGAGCCCGCGCATTACCTCCGGCGCGACCTGACCTTTTTCCAAATTCGACTCGATATACCAACCAAGATGCTTGCGTGCGGCACGCATGCCCACATGAGCGCCGTAGTGTTGCAGCATCGCGGTATAGTGTTCGCTCACGAGATCAGCGAGCGCCTCGCCACAAGGCGCTTCCAGCTCTTCTCCAGTTTCCAGAAAGTGGCCGATATGGCCGGGAAGCCATGGTTTGCCATAGGCAGCGCGCCCGACCATCACGAGGTCCGCACCGGATTTGTTCAGCATGGTCGTCGCATCTTGGAAACTGCAACAGTCACCATTCGCGACCAACGGCACATCGACGACCTCACGAACTTGCGCAATCGCCTCCCAGTCTGCCTGCCCCTTATAGAATTGCTGGCGGGTTCTTCCGTGAACGGTAATCATCTGGACACCCGCATCTACGGCGCGACGCGCAAGTTCAGGTGCGTTGATGGAGGTCTCATCCCAGCCCAAACGCATTTTCAGCGTCACAGGCACGCTCACCGCCTTTACGGTCGCCTCTACAAGCGTCAGCGCATGATCCAGATCTTTCATCAAGGCAGATCCGGAATAGCCACTTGTAACTTTTTTTGCCGGACACCCCATGTTGATATCAATGATGTCCGCCCCAGCTTGCTCAGCTAGGCGTGCACCTTGCCCCATCCAGTGAGGTTCTCTGCCAGCCAGTTGGATAACATGAGGCGCGATCCCCTCACCCTCCGCACGCATGAGGGATTCAGGATGCCCAGTCACCAACGCTTCACTGGCCACCATTTCACTGACGACAAGACCTGCGCCATAGCGCCAGGCCAGCCGACGAAACGGCAAGTCGCTGACCCCGGACATGGGGGCCAGAACACTCCTGTTTCTGAGAGGTACAGAGCCGATCTTGATCATGGTCGCGTGAGGGGCATCCGAGCGGGGTGCACATTCCGTATGCATCTACAATTATGCCTATATTCTAATCAGTCATCGAAATCAAGCATGTGATTTCCACCTCATACTATCCGCGCATATTGAGCGCGCGCCCGAAATACGCCAATAAGACAAGCAAAACAACCACACCTGCAGCGTGACGCGACGTCCATACGCAAAACGTGGCGCTCGGAAGGATCAAGCAAACCTTGAAACAGAATTTGCAAAGCATTGCGCTGATCGTGGCCGCAGGACGCGGCTCGCGGATGATGACGGAGACTGATTCCAGCCCCAAGCAGTATCGGGATCTGGTGGGTAAGTCGGTGCTCCAAAGGACCTGCGAGCAGTTCATCGCCAATCCGCGCATAGACCGGGTACTTTGCGTCATACATGCAGATGACCGCGATCTCTTCCAAACTGCGACCGCACGTCTGGACAGCACCAAACTGCTGCCGCCGGTCACAGGCGGCGCCGAGCGTCAGGAATCGGTGCGCCTTGGACTGGAAGCCTTGGCGGACATGAACCCGGACTACGTACTCATTCATGACGGTGTGCGGCCATTTGTCTCTCAAGAGGTAATCCTGCGAGTTCTGGATCATCTGGACAGCGATCACCCCGCGATCCTGCCGGCGGTCAAGGTAAGCGATACGCTCAAGACACGCGGTGCAACAGGACACATCGAAGGCACAGTGGACCGCAGCAAGATATGGGCGGCACAAACGCCGCAAGGCTTCGCGTTTGAAACCATACTGAATGCACATCGCACGGCGCTCGCCACCGACCAACATCACTTCACCGATGATACGGCACTCATGGAACATAATGACGTTCCCGTGCTGATTGTTGAAGGCGATGGAGCGAACATCAAACTCACCACACCTCAAGACATGGAACTGGGGCGCAAGCAGCTCCGAATGGAGGCCACTCACATGCTTTCCGATATCCGGACTGGAACGGGCTATGATGTGCATGCATTCGAGGAAGGTGACGCTGTCCTTCTTGGCGGTGTTGAAATCCCCCATAGCCGAAAGCTGAAGGGCCATTCTGATGCTGATGTCGTGCTGCACGCGATTACGGATGCCCTGTTCGGAGCTTTGGCCGACGGTGACATCGGCTCTCACTTTCCGCCATCCGACCCGAAGTGGAAAGGCGCAGCTTCCGACCAGTTTCTGGTTTATGCAGTTGACCGCCTCAAGGCACGAGGAGGCAAATTGGCCCACGTGGATGTAACTGTGGTCTGTGAGCGCCCCAAAATCGGTCCGCACCGCGACAGCATGCGCGAACGCATCAGCCAGATCTGTTCGCTGCCAGTTGACAGGGTGGCCGTAAAAGCGACAACCTCCGAAAGACTTGGCTTTACAGGACGGGAAGAAGGTATCGCCGCCTTGTCTACGGTAACAATCCGCCTGCCTTTACCCGACGACTATTGGGACGCACATGACTGACCTGACGCCGCTTCGCGAAGCAGCCCAAATGCTCATTTCGGTTTGCACCGCCAAAGGAGCGATGGTTGCGACGGCTGAATCTTGTACCGGAGGCCTCGTTGCAGGGATCCTCACAGAGATTGCCGGCTCTTCTGCTGTTCTGGATCGTGGGTTTGTAACGTATTCCAACGAAGCCAAGAACGAGATGATCGGGGTGCCAATGGACCTGATCAAAAACCATGGCGCGGTGAGCGAGCCTGTAGCAAAGGCCATGGCAGAGGGCGCATTGGCACGCTCGCGGGCAGACGTTACGGTCTCCATCACCGGCATTGCCGGCCCCGGCGGCGGATCGGATGAAAAACCGGTCGGCCTCGTCCATTTCGCCGCGATGACCCGGACTGGTCACTCGGAACACCGCGAAGTTCGCTTCGGTGATATCGGACGGGAACAGGTTCGTCTCAAGTCAGTTGAGACCGCACTCGATCTTCTGACAAAAGCGACCGAGCGCCTTTAACGGTTTAGACATACCTCACAGCGACTATGACGACTTGTCGTTTTAGTCGTTTTTTTAGCTGGATTATCATGAAGCCGCTTGTTGTCGCCCTGCCCCTGTTCCTTCTTTTCGCACTTCCAAGTGTGGCAGATGAGGTGTACATGATTGCCCGAGATACCGAGGGCACTTTCATTGGCAGTCACAAGATGTTTGATTCTGAAAAGGAAGAACACAAGAAAGTCACGCTCTGCGGCTCAGACTTCTGGCTCCGCCCCTACACCGCTGTCTGGGCAAAGTGGGAGGCTCAATCCGGCAGAAAAGTAACGCTTGAAGGCAACCACGAGGGCCGATGGGATATTCTGTGCAAGAACCCGACCGAGCAAATCACACTGCGCCAGGTCGGCGTCTACGTCTCGTTGAAGGATGCAATGCTCAACGCGCAGAACATCACCACAGACCGGCGCAATCGCTTCAAGGCAATCCGCGAAACTTTCAACGAGCGCGGCTTTGGCAGCGACAACGACGACGACAAAAACACCCCGCGGCGCGTGATGCCCTTCGACGCTGAGTGATACTATTCCCTTAAAGGACTGTCAGGCGCTGCCATAAACCTCATCGGCTCGTGCTTCAAAAGCCGCCGAAAATTTGCGGAACGCACGATCGAACATCGTACCCATCAAAGCGCTCAGGGTCCGGCTCTTGAACTCGTAATCAATGTAGAACGAGATATCGCAGCCTTCCGCCTCACGTGGCAAGAATGTCCAACGATTTTCCAGATGCTTGAAGGGGCCATCCAGATACTCAACGAGGATCTGCAGTTCTGCCGGATCCAGCGTAACCCGGCTCGTAAAGGTTTCGCGGACAACCTTGTAGGCAACCGTCATGTCCGCAATAAGCATCTCGCGTTCGCCCTCAAGCTCGCGGCGCCCGCGGACAACCAAGTTCTGACAGAGCGGCACAAACCGGGGATACTGCTCCACATCCGCAACGAGATCAAACATATCTCGAGCCGAATGCTGAACCCGGTGCACTGTTTTAAATGACGGCATGCTTTCCTATTCCGCAGGACTGAGTGGCTAGGCTGGCCTCCACATACTGCACGGAACCACCAAAGCCAAGGGATGCAACCCGCACCCCATCGACTGTCCACACGTCAAATATGTCACAATTCCCTGAGGAGAATCTAAACACAAAAGGGCCGAACGCAACCGCCGGCCCTTTCAAACTTCAATGACCTATCAGTGACCCAGCTTTGCTGCCCGAGCCTTTTTCAAGTCTTCAAAATCGGAACCCGCATGGTGCGACGACCGTGTCAACGGGCTTGCAGAAACCTTGAGGAAGCCCTTGGAATACGCAATGCGCTCATAAGCCTTGAACTCTTCTGGCGTCACGAACTTCATCACCGGATGGTGCTTTTTCGTCGGCTGCAGATACTGACCCACTGTCAGGAAATCCACATCAGCCGAACGCAGGTCATCCATAAGCTGAAGCACCTCGTTACGCTCTTCGCCAAGACCCACCATGATGCCGGATTTGGTGAACATGTTCGGATCCAGTTCCTTCACGCGCTGCAACAGGCGGATGGAATGGAAGTACCGCGCACCTGGCCGCACCTTGAGATAGTTGGAGGGCACTGTTTCCAGATTGTGGTTGAAAACGTCTGGTTTTGCATCAACGACGATTTCAAGAGCGCCATCCTTGCGCAAGAAATCCGGCGTCAACACTTCCACGGTCGTTTTTGGCGAAACCGTGCGGATCGCATTGATCACGTTTGCGAAATGGGTCGCACCGCCGTCATCCAGATCGTCCCGGTCGACCGAGGTGATCACCACGTGCTCAAGGCCCATGCTCTGAACGGCTTCTGCGATGTGTTGCGGTTCACTCTCGTCAACTGCTCCGGGCATCCCGGTGCGCACATTACAGAACGCGCAGGCACGCGTGCACGTGTCGCCCAAGATCATGAAGCTGGCGTGCTTCTTGGACCAGCATTCACCAATATTGGGGCAACCGGCTTCTTCGCAAACCGTCACGAGCTTCTTGTTACGTACCAGCTCATGGGTCTCGCGATAGACTGGCGATGTTGGCGCCTTCACCCGGATCCATTTCGGCTTACGCTGCACCGGGTTGTCCGGGCGATGGGCCTTTTCCGGGTGCCGCGGGCGTTCAGCGCCGGCAGCTGCTCCAACCTGTACAGACGCAGCTGCATCCTTTTCAGGTGTGGCGGAACGATTATTAAGTGTATCTACGATGGTGACCATGGCACTCACATGCTTCTTCAGGACAGAAAGGTCAAGGCCTTTTCCGTCGCAAAGAGGAAAAGCTTCGATCCGGTCGGCGTCAGCGGGCTCTAAAATACTTTCCGTTTCAAGAACAGTAGCAGAATGGAGCCACACGTCGCGATGATCAACTGATCAACGAAACCGCCGGTCACGTTGAGGTTCAGTATCTTGGCCAAGTAGCCCCCAACCAGGGCGCCTACAAGACCCAAAACCAAACTGCCGATCATGCCTCCGCGGCTATCGAACACTCTGTGTGCAATAAACCCGGCGACCAAACCGACAACAATCCATAAGAAGATACCCATTGACGCCCTCCACTATGATCTGGCGCATACGCCCGTTTCGAACTGCTGTTCGGATGTCTGTCCAAACCATCCTGCCGATGCCAGACTCTGACCGCAGACTATACGGTGCATTCGCTTGCATCGATAGGCCCCTTCTCTCGTCCAAATTGCTCGGCGCTGTGGGGTGACCCTCAACAAGTATCGTGCTGGCAAGACCATGTTTTGCACAAACAAGCCCGGCATTTCAAAAGCTTACTGCCCAATCAGGTCCTACCAGCATGAATGGCATTCGCCCGTCAATCAGAACGGGCGAAAACCGAAATCAGATGTTCATTGCCCGGTCATAGGCATCAAGAACGCTTTCCTTCATCATTTCGGAAAGAGTCGGATGCGGGAAAACCGTGTGCATCAGATCCTCTTCAGTGGTCTCAAGACCCATAGCCACAACAAAGCCCTGAATGAGCTCGGTTACTTCCGCACCCACCATATGAGCGCCCAGCAACTGACCTGTCTTGTCATCGAAGATGGTCTTGATCAACCCTTCAGGCTCACCAAGAGCAATGGCCTTGCCATTTCCCATGAACGGGAAGCGACCGACGCGCACCTTGTAGCCAGCATCCTTGGCCTGCGGCTCTGTCAACCCGACAGAGGCAACCTGCGGATTACAGTAGGTGCAGCCCGGAATCTGGTCCTTGTCCATCGGGTGAACGTCCAGACCTGCGATGTTTTCAATGCAGATCACACCCTCATGCTCTGCCTTGTGGGCCAGCATCGGAGGACCAGCGACATCACCGATTGCATAAAGGCCCGGAACGTTCGTCCGGCCATAGCCATCGATAACGATGCAGCCACGATCTGTCTTGACCCCAAGTTCTTCAAGGCCAAGCTTTTCGATGTTGCCAACAACACCCACCGCAGAAATCAGCTTCTCTGCCGTGATCTTCTGGCTCTTGCCGTCCTTGGTTTCAACTGTCGCGGTGATCTCGCCCTGACCCTTTTCCACCTTGGAAACCTTGGCCTCAAGAACGAACTTGATGCCCTGCTTCTCCATGGACTTCTTGGCCATGGCGGAGATTTCCGGGTCTTCCACCGGCATGATCTGGCTCATCATCTCCACAACCGTCACATCAACGCCCATGGTCCGATAGAATGAGGCAAATTCGATCCCGATAGCACCAGAACCCATTACAACAATGGACTTTGGCATTTTCGGCGGAACCATCGCCTCGAAATAGGTCCAGATGTTTTCCTTGTCAGGCTCAAGCCCTGGAATGACACGCGGACGAGCACCTGTAGCCACAATGATGTGCTTGGCCGAGTAGGTGCCATGCCCCTTCACGCCTTTCGGCTCCGGATGTTGCGGCTGATAAGCTTCCCGGCTTGGCGCACCAACGGAAATTTCGCCGGGCTTGGTCAGCTTGGCTTCACCCCAGATGATGTCGACCTTGTTCTTCTTCATCAGATAACCAATGCCGCCATTGAGCTGTCCGGAAACACCACGAGAGCGTTTGACTACTGCACTGGCATCAAAGCCAACGTTCTCAGCTGACAGACCATAGTCCTTGGCATGCTGCATGAAGTGATAGATTTCAGCCGAACGCAGAAGTGCTTTCGTAGGAATGCAACCCCAATTGAGGCAGATCCCGCCCATGTGTTCGCGCTCAACAATCGCAGTCTTCAACCCGAGCTGGGCAGAGCGAATAGCCGTGGTATAGCCACCAGGGCCAGAGCCGATAATGATGACGTCGTAGGCAGTGCCACTCATCAGTCAATCCTCGTTTTTGCCGCCCCTTCGCTGTGGGGCTCGACATAAAGGTCAGAGAACTTGTCGAAATTCTCTCTGAAATACCTGGGTAGCTCCTTGCTGTGCCGTTCGACCAGCTTTGAGCCCCCGTCTCCCGCATCCAGACGCTGCAAAGTTCGCTCCGCCCGTCCAAGATACGTCTCATTCTGGTGTTCCGTGTGCGAGTAAGCCGCGACCTTGGTCAAAACCTTGTCCATGTCACCCAGATAGCTGAAATGCCAACTGGTTGATGGACGGATGATGCGGTTCATCCAGCGACCATAACGGCGGGCTGTTGCCGCGTGCCACATCAGACGTTCCACTGCAGCCGGAGCCGACCGACTCCTGAGCGCTCGCTCGCTGCGCAAGCTCTGAGCACCCCTGAAGTGTCGGCGCGCAATCATGCGCGGGCAGGATGTCAGATCATTCACATCATCTTTATAGTTCAGTCGGTACCGAAAAATGTCCGTACCAAACCATGTCAGGCCATACTGGGACCGCTGATCGGCCTTGGCCAGTTCAAGCGCCTCGGGGCGCGGTATCTCATCCACATCAGAGACAAGGATCAAGTCTGCCCCATCCCCTTCCGCAAGACCGCGAGCGATGGCGTCTCGCTGCATGAACTCACGCGTCCAGGGGCTAGGCACATTCTCTGGCAAATCGGAAACGATCACATGCGTGATCTTCTCTGAAAATGCCGCATACCGCGCCTTGTTTTCCGCAAAAAACAAGGGCTTTTTCTGGCCGGTAAAGGTGGTGGTTGCTTCAACAAGAATGAACTGATCGACAACGTCGTAAAGTTCGCCAAGCCTGAGTTCCAACACATCAAACTCATTGAAAAATGTAAACCCGTCGATCACTCTTCCCATTCGGCACCCTCACCCTCAGCCACGCCACAGTCCTGAGGACCGCAGTCGGTCTGCCAATTCGCACCAGAACAGGCAAGGCGATCAAGTCCCCCTGATCGCCTCCCCTAGTAATCTTAGACCAACATGCTCATCGGATTTTCGATGAAGCCCTTGAAGGCCTGTAGCAGCTCGGCACCCAATGCACCGTCAACAGCACGGTGGTCCGTCGACAACGTTACAGACATCACGGTCGCCGGTACGATCTCATCACCCTTGACGACTGGCTTCTTGATACCAGCGCCGACGGCAAGAATTGTCGCATGGGGTGGGTTGATGACTGCGCTGAAGTCGTTCACGCCGAACATGCCCAGATTGGAAACGGAAGTTGTTCCGCCCTGGAATTCGTCAGGCTGCAGCTTGCGGTCTCGTGCGCGCTTCGCAAGATCCTTCATCTCTACAGAAATTGTAGACAAGGTTTTCTCTTCAGCACGGCGGATAATTGGCGTTATCAAACCACCATCAATGGATACCGCAACACCCACATCTGCATGCTTGTGAACCAGCATGCCGCCCTCTGTCCAAGAGGCGTTGGCACCCGGCACGGCCTTCAGAGCCATGGCATGCGCCTTGATCACCATATCATTCACGGAGATCTTGTAGGCAGGGTTTCCATCCTTGTCCTTCGGCGCAGAACCATTGAGCTGCGAACGCAGAGCCAGAAGCTCATCAAGTTCACAATCAACCGTCAGGTAGAAGTGAGGGACGGTTTGCTTGGACTCGGTCAAGCGCTTCGCAATGACCTTACGCATGGTGTCGTGTGGCACCAATTCGTAAGAATCCTTGTCGAACAGCTTGAGGATCTGCTCATCAGACTGACCAGCAGGTGCTGTCGGCTTCGGAGCTTCTGCGGCCTTGGGCGCGTCTGCTGCCGGCTGAGCGGCATCAGCTGTTTTTGCGGTGTCGGCTTTACCGGTACCAGCTGCCAGAGCTGCTTCGATATCGCGCTTGACAACACGGCCACGTGGACCGGTGCCATTGACCAGGGAAATATCAAGGCCATTCTGCTTCGCCAGGCGACGAGCCAGCGGCGAGGAGAAGACGCGACCACTCTCGGTCTTTGGTGCTGGAGTTGCCGTATCCGGTGCAGCGGCTGGAGCCGGAGAGTCAGCTGGCGCCTCTTGCTTCGGAGCTTCTTCGGCCTTTGGCGCGTCAGCAGTCGGTGCGCTGGTCGCTTCGTCCAGAGCCGACTCGTCTTCGCCTTCTTCCAGAAGGACAGCGATAAGTTCATTCACCTTAACGCCTTCAGAGCCTTCCGGAACAACAATCTTGCCAACAACACCCTCGTCAATGGATTCAACTTCCATTGTGGCTTTGTCGGTTTCAATTTCCGCAATCACATCGCCAGCGGATACGTTATCGCCTTCCTTGACCAACCACTTGGCAAGGTTGCCCTCCTCCATTGTGGGGGAGAGCGCTGGCATCAATATTTTGATAGACATCCTGTTGCCCCTCGCCTTACGCGGTGTAGGTAACGGCTTTCACCGCGTCGATGACTTCCTTGGTGTTCGGCAGAGCCAGTTTCTCAAGGTTTGCAGCATATGGCATCGGCACATCTTTACCGGTTACGCGCAGAATGGGCGCATCCAGATAATCGAAAGCCAGTTCCTGAGTCTGATATGCAATTTCAGAGGAAACCGAGCAGATCGGGAACGCTTCTTCAACCGTCACCAGACGACCGGTCTTACGAACAGACGCCAGAATAGTATCGATGTCCAACGGACGGATTGTCCGCAGGTCGATGACTTCAGCGGAGATACCCTGCTTGGCAAGTTCTTCTGCAGCCGGCAGCGCATAAGTCATGCCAATGCCCCAGGAAACAAGCGTCACATCCGTGCCTTCCTGAACAACCTTTGCACGGCCGATCGGCAGCACGTAGTCATCCAGAACCGGTACATCGAAGTGATTGCCGTAAAGCATTTCGTTTTCAAGGAACACAACCGGGTTCGGATCCCGAATGGCCGCCTTGAGCAAGCCCTTGGCGTCCGCAGCTGAATACGGCTGAACAACCTTCATGCCCGGTACACTTGCGTACCATGCAGCGAAGTCTTGAGAGTGCTGCGCACCCACGCGCGATGCTGCACCGTTCGGGCCGCGGAACACGATCGGTGCGCCCATCTGACCACCGGACATGTAAAGCGTCTTTGCTGCAGAGTTGATGATCTGGTCAATCGCCTGCATCGCAAAGTTGAACGTCATGAACTCGACGATCGGGTTAAGGCCGGACATTGCCGCACCAACCGCAAGGCCGGTAAATCCATGTTCCGTGATCGGCGTATCGATGACGCGCTTTTCACCAAATTCGGCCAGCAGTCCCTGCGAGATCTTGTAGGCGCCCTCGTATTCGGCAACCTCTTCGCCCATCAGGAAAACATTTTCGCTACGACGCATTTCTTCTGCCATTGCGTCGCGCAGCGCTTCACGAAGTGTCATGTTGCGCATTTCGGTGCCGGCCGGAATTTCAGGATCCTGACCGACATCGATCTTCACAGGCGCACATGGGCTGACATATTCGTTTTCGGAGACAGGTTGCGGCGCAGCAGCAGGTGCGGCGGCTGGTGCTTCTGCCGCAGCTTCCGGTGCAGCGGATTCTTCAGCCTTTGGTGCGGACGATGCTGAGGCGTTTTCCAATGCAGAAGCGTCTTCACCTTCTTCAAGCAGCATTGCAATTGGCGTATTGACCTTTACGCCTTCAGCGCCTTCCTGAACAAGGATCTTGCCCAGAACACCCTCATCAACCGCTTCCACTTCCATTGTGGCCTTATCGGTCTCGATCTCGGCAATAACGTCACCAGCCTCGACCGTGTCACCTTCTTTCTTGACCCACTTGGAGAGGTTGCCCTCCTCCATTGTCGGTGAAAGAGCCGGCATCAAAATTTCAATCGGCATAATTTCTCGTTCCCACCTTAGAGGATAATGTCCGTGTACAGTTCAGACGGATCAGGCTCGGCATCGCTTTGAGCAAAGTCAGCCGCGCCCGCAGCAACACCGCGAACTTCCTTGTCGATCGCCTTGAGTTCGTCCTCGGTTGCCCATTCCTTTTCCAGGAGGCGCGCACGGACTTGCTCGATCGGATCGTGCTCGGACTTCATCTTCTGCACTTCATCCTTGGACCGGTACTTGGCCGGGTCGGACATTGAGTGACCGCGGTAGCGGTAGGTAATCATTTCGAGAATGTACGGACCGTTGCCTTCACGGCACCATTCCATGGCGTAGTCGGTCGCAGCCTTGACTGCACGCACGTCCATACCGTCAACCTGCACGCCCGGAATACCGAAGGACTGACCGCGCTGGGACAGATCCGTGGTAGAGGAAGCACGCTCTACGCTGGTCCCCATGCCGTACTTGTTGTTCTCGATCACGTAGATGACCGGCAGATTCCAGAGCTTGGCCATATTGAAGGATTCGTAGACCTGACCCTGGTTCACAGCACCATCACCAAAGAAGGTCATGGAAACCTTGCCGTTCTCCTTGTACTTGTTGGTAAACGCCAGTCCGGTACCCAGTGGCACCTGTGCACCAACAATGCCGTGTCCGCCATAGAACTGCTTTTCCTTGGAGAACATGTGCATGGAGCCGCCCTTGCCCTTGGACAGGCCGCCCTGACGACCAGCCAACTCGGCCATGACGCCATTGGGATCCATACCACACGCAATCATGTGGCCGTGATCACGGTAACTCGTGATCATCTGATCGCCGTCCTGCTTGGCCATTTCCATGCCGACAACGACAGCTTCCTGACCGATGTACAAGTGACAGAAGCCGCCAATCACACCCATGCCGTAGAGCTGACCCGCCTTCTCTTCGAAGCGACGGATAAGCAGCATCTCGCGGTAGGCCTTGAGCTCTTCTTCCTTGGTGAAATCGGCGATAGCGGGCGTATTTTTCATCGCCCCGCGGGCTTTAGAGGCAGCTTTGGAGCGCCCCCCGGTAGACTTGGTTTCTGTTCCAGCCATGACCCTCGTCTTTCGTGACGTGTGCTAATTATGCGAAGGACAGTACTCCGGCAAACCCCGCAGGCCAAGACCCATCTACGCAGAGTATTCACCGGTTACTGCATTGACTTATATGGAGAAATTCTAATTAACTGAAATCCGGTTATCTACTTATAATTAACTTGATTTCAGTTAATATACCTCTAAATGGCCTAATTACGCAGAATTGCAACCTCATTGGGATGCACGAGATTCAAGCTGGCGCGCGCTCTCTCATCAACCATATCCGGATCGAGACTGTCCGGCATCAGCAGGAAGACCCTACGTTGCATGATGAGACGCTGTTCTTTGAGTTGCGCCAGTTCGGATTCAAGCTCGGCCACCTGATTCTCGATGGCCGCTTTTCCAACCAAGCCCAGTTCACCATTGAAGGCATGATAACCGAAATAGCTCAGCATCGCCACAGCGACAGCTGGGCCCAGCATCTTTTTAAGGGAGGATTCTTTACGTTGACGTGTAGTTGCTAGCAAGGGAACGACCTACAAAATACAAAATGGTCACTACGCCCGATACTATGCCTAATGCACGTTAACCAAGGGTTTCTAGCGCGATATCAATTCATTGCATCCCGCAAAAAGCCCGGTCACACCGGACTTTTTGCGGACAACCTGTGTAGATCTAGGCAGCCTGTGCCAATTTCACAAGCTTGTTCAAGATGGTAGCCGAGCCCTTCAATCTGTCTTCCGCGTTCGGCCAGTCACGGGTCAGTACAATCTTCTGGTCCGGCTTGATCTTGGCCAGGAACCCCTGCTCGGCGATGTAGGAGACAAGACCCGCGGGATTTGGAAATTCGGAGTTTCGGAATGAAATGACAATGCCCTTCGGTCCAGCGTCGATTTTTTCGACATTGGCCTTGCGGCATAGCCCCTTGATGTACACGATCTTCAACAGTTGATTGACCTCCTCGGGCATGGAACCAAAACGGTCAATCATTTCAGCTGCAAACCCATCAATCTCTTCCGCCTCGGTGACATCGGCCAAGCGACGATACAAATCAAGCCGCACTTGAAGATCGGGAACATAGGCCTCCGGAATCAAAACCGGCGTCCCAACGGTGATCTGCGGAGACCACTTTTCGTCTTCATGATCATCATCACCAGACTTGAGCTGTGCAACGGCTTCCTCGAGCATTTGTTGGTACAGCTCGAAACCAACCTCCTTGATATGCCCCGATTGCTCCTCACCCAACAAGTTACCTGCGCCGCGAATATCAAGATCGTGACTTGCAAGCTGGAATCCCGCTCCAAGGTTCTCAAGAGATTGAAGTACCCGTAGTCGCCTCTCAGCCGTGGCAGTCAACGTCTTGTTGGCAGGAACGGTAAACAAAGCATAGGCTCGCGTCTTTGACCGCCCTACACGCCCCCGGATCTGATAAAGCTGCCCCAGACCAAACATATCGGCTCGGTGGACAATCAGTGTGTTGGCATTTGGAATATCCAGACCAGACTCAACAATCGTCGTTGACAGCAACACATCATACTTACCCTCATAAAAGGCATTCATGATGTCCTCAAGCTGACCTGCCCCCATTTGCCCGTGAGCAACAGCCACTTTGACTTCAGGGACATTCTGCTCAAGAAATTGCTGGATTTCGGCCAGGTCCGCCAAACGAGGGCACACATAAAAGCTCTGCCCGCCGCGATAATGCTCGCGCAGCAAAGACTCACGGATAACCATGGGATCAAACGGCGAAACGAACGTACGGACGGCCAGACGATCAACCGGCGGCGTGGCAATCAAAGACAGCTCGCGCACACCTGTAAGCGCCAATTGCAAAGTACGCGGAATCGGTGTTGCCGATAGCGTGAGAACGTGAACGCCGGATTTGATTTCCTTCAGACGTTCCTTGTGTTTGACACCGAAATGCTGCTCTTCATCGATAATCAACAATCCGAGATCTCGAAACCCAATCGAGTTCCCCAGCAGCGCATGCGTGCCAATCACAATATCAACCGATCCGTCTTTCAGCCCTTTTTTGGTTTCGCTGAGCTCCTTGGAAGAAACCAGACGAGAAGCTTGACGCACGTTGAGAGGCAGTCCCTGAAAACGCTCGGCAAATGTCTTGTAATGCTGGCGCGCCAACAAGGTTGTCGGCACCACAACGGCCACTTGTCGGCCTGACATGGCTGTCAGAAATGCAGCACGTAGCGCAACCTCCGTTTTGCCAAAACCCACGTCCCCGCAGATCAATCGATCCATCGGCTTACCGGAAGCCAGATCCTCGAACACGGCGTCAATCGCATTCAACTGATCGTCAGTTTCGTTGTAGGCAAACCGCGCCACAAACTCATCATAGGCCCCGTCCGGCGCGCTCAGCGAAGGAGCGCTGCGCATGGCCCGTTCGGCTGCGGTTTTGATCAAGCCATCAGCAATTTCGAGAATGCGCTTTTTCATGCGCGCCTTGCGCGCCTGCCATGCGCCGCCGCCCAACTTGTCGAGCTGAGCCTCCTGGTCCTCCGATCCGTAACGGGTCAGAAGCTCAATATTTTCAACTGGCAGATAAAGCTTATCACTGCCAGCATATTGCAGCTCAAGACAATCATGGGGCGCGCCGACCGCTTCGATCGTGCGAAGGCCAACAAAACGACCAATGCCATGTTCGACATGCACTACAAGATCGCCTTCATGTAGGCTGGAAGCTTCAGTAAGCGCATTCGAAGACTTCTTCCGCTTGCGCCCCTGCCGAACGAGCCGATCGCCAAGAATGTCCTGTTCACCAATGAAAGCGTAGGACCCTATCTCGAACCCTTGTTCAATGCCCAGCGTGATCAAGCCGCTCATGCCCTTGGGCAACTGCTGCAGCTCGTCGATCGAGCCTGCGTAGCCCGTTCGATCCAGACCATGATCCGCCAACACCTGAACCAGTCGTTCTCGAGACCCGTCACTCCAGCAACAGATCACGACGGTCTTACCCTGCTCGCGCACATTTGCGGCATGGGTTGCCAGCGCTTCGAAGATATTGACATCACCAGCAGCACGTTCGGCCGCAAAATTGCGTCCTTGCCGCCCGGCAAGATCAATGGACAGTGCGCTACCAGGCGGTGCAGCGAATGGAGAAAAACGCCCGACAGCCCGGTCACTGAGCGTTGTTGTCCATTCATCTGCACCAAAATACAGGTTGTTCGGCTCCGCGGGTTTATAGGGAACCCCGCTGGAAATGGCAGAGCCGTCAAGCGCCTCAATACGCGCCGCGTAGTGCTCCTGAATTTGTTCAAGCCGCTCTTTCACCGCATCCTGATCGGCTGTATCAAGTACAATCGGACAGTCTGCTATATAGTCGAACAAGGTTTCCAATCGCTCGTGGAACAGCGGGAGCCAGTGCTCCATTCCAGGATATCGACGTCCCTCACTTATTGTGTGATACAGAACGTCATCCCTGTCTGCGGCTCCAAACATGGAGACATAGTTGCGCCGGAACCGCGAAATAGTCTCAGGCTCCAGTACAACCTCACTCATGGGCACGAGGCCGAGGCTTTTTTTCTGAGCCAGAGTGCGCTGTGTTTCCGGGTCAAAAGACCGGATCGATTCCAGTGTATCGCCAAAGAAGTCCAGACGGACCGGTTCCTCGGTTCCAGGTGAAAACAAGTCAATAATCCCACCGCGAACCGCGTATTCCCCTGTTTCACGCACAGTTGGTGTGCGAGAAAAACCGTTCATCTCCAGCCATTGGATGATCGTGTCCAGCGGAATGCGATTACCCGGAGATAGCGCCAACGCTTGTTCGGCGGCCCAATCCCGCGCCGGAACACGTTGCAACGCAGAATTCACGGTGGTGAGGAGGATCGTCGCTCCCTCTCCCTTAACACCACGGGCCAATCGACCGAGCGTCGTCAACCGCCGGGCAACAATGGCACTGTTCGGCGACACACGATCATAGGGCAGACAATCCCAAGCCGGCAGTTCAAGGACTTGCAAATGAGGCGCAAAGAAAGCCAAGGCTTCGGCAACTTGTGCCATTCGCGTTGCATCACGCGCCACATAAGTGAGCACAAGGCCATCCCGTTCGGGAATCTCCTCAAGGATCTGCGAGAGAACATATGCCTCCGCACCATCCGGTACCGAAGACAAAAGCACGTTTGCGCGATCTGATAGCAGGCTCTCAAACACCTTGGATCTTCCTTTGCTGCGAACTTGTCCGCCGGTTCTGGAGCCGGTCGTTAGCGTTGGGTCTGGTAAAACGCCAGGATATCGCGAAACAACTCCGTATCCTGGGCAGAAGGAACGGGTTTGGACCCGATGAACCACGAATAAAGATCCTGATCGTGGAGTTCCATCAACTCTTCGAGCGCGGAAAGCTGAGCCTCATCCATATCCCCGATTTTCGCCTGTACATAACCGCCAAGAAGGAGATCCATTTCCTTCATGCCGCGGTGCCAGCACCGAAACAGGATTTTCTTCCGTCGCGGATCAAGGTGAGAGGTGGGATGATCGCCTTGGGGCTGGTTGTCGTTGATCATGGATGGCCTCACTGTGACTGCGGGCGTTCATAAAAACACCGTGTAAGATCAGACAGCCGTGTATAACGGCATGAAACACTTCTGTCAGTGTTTTCTCATCTGCGGTTGCACAAATAGCCTAGACGTGCGACCAATCAAGCCTCTGTTCACGTTATAGTCCGATTTTTTAAATGCGCCCGACACGCCTGGATCCGCTCTTTGCCCCTGTCACCAAGTTACCCGGAATTGGTCCCAAAACGGCCAAAACCCTTGGTAGCTTATTGGTCGGCCACGCCGAACGTGAGGCCAGAATCTCGGATCTTCTGTTCCATTTGCCAACGTCGATGATTGACCGGCGCCTGCGCCCCGGTGTTTCGGGTAGCCCCGAAGGCACAATTGTAACGCTGACACTCTGTGTGGACCAGCACCGTCCACCACCGCGCAATAGCCGAGCGCCCTACAAGGTTTTCGCTCATGATGAAACCGGATCCATCGAACTGGTTTTTTTCCATGCCCGCCGAGACTATCTGGAAAAAATTCTCCCAGTTGGCGAAACACGTTTGGTATCCGGCAAAGTGGAATGGTTCAACGATCGCGCACAAATGGTTCACCCGGACTATGTTGTGAGTGAAGAAGATGCCAAGACCTTGCCGGTGGTAGAACCCGTGTATCCACTGACGGCGGGACTATCCGGGCGTATGATCATCAAGGCCATGCAATTGGCATTGAAAGTGGTGCCTGACCTTCCCGAATGGCAAGACGCCAAATTCTTGGACCAACAAGGTTTCCCGAGCTTCAAGGATGCCTTATTGGCAGTTCATCATCCAGAAGACGCCTCGGATCTTGTCGCAGAGGGAAAAGCCGTGCGCCGGCTGGCCTATGATGAGTATCTGGCCAATCAACTGGCGCTCGCCCTGGTTCGCAATTCCATGCGCCACCAGGGAGGAACCGAAAGGCGCGGTGACGGCCAGTTGCGGGCACGCATTCGCGCCGCGCTGCCTTTCAACCTTACCGAAGGCCAGGAACAAGCCTTGATCGAAATATCGGAGGACCTCGACGCGCCCGTGCGAATGCTCCGATTGCTACAAGGTGACGTTGGTTCAGGCAAAACCGTTGTTGGTCTCATGGCCATGGCACAGGTCATTGAAAGCGGTGCTCAAGCAGCGCTCATGGCACCGACCGATATCCTCGCCCGGCAGCACTACGCATCAATCTTGCCGCTATGCGAAGCCGCCGGCATTCGCGCCGCCGTCATGAGTGGCAAAGACACGGCAAAAACAAAACGTGAGATCAATGCGGCATTGGCGGCTGGAGAGCTGGACCTGATTGTGGGAACTCACGCGTTGTTCCAGACAACGGTTACATTCAAGAATCTCGGGCTGGCTGTGGTCGACGAACAGCACCGCTTCGGCGTACACCAAAGGCTGTCCCTCTCCTCCAAAGGCGCTCATGTGGACGTCCTCGTAATGACGGCGACGCCGATCCCAAGAACACTGGTCCTTTCTTACTTCGGCGACATGGAAGTCTCACGGCTTACGGACAAGCCCGAAGGTCGCCAGCCCATCAAAACCGTAGCTGTATCTCTCGACCGGATATCCGAGGTCGTGGAGCGCTTGCGAGCTGCCATTCAACGCGGTGAGAAAGCCTATTGGGTGTGCCCGCTCGTGGAAGAGTCCGAGAAAATCGACTTGGCCGCCGCACAAGAGCGGTTCGAAGACCTTCAGCGCAGCCTCGGCCCGGTCGTGTCGCTGGTTCACGGTCGTCAGTCAGCGGACGAAAAACAAGCAGCCATGGATGATTTTAAGCATGGCCGAACGCGTCTTCTGGTCGCCACGACGGTGATTGAGGTCGGGGTCGATGTGCCTGACGCGACGATCATCGTTATCGAACACTCGGAACGCTTTGGTCTGGCGCAACTTCACCAGCTCCGCGGCCGTGTCGGTAGAGGCAGTGCCGCGTCGACCTGCCTGTTGTTGTACAAGGCTCCCCTTGGTGAAACATCGGCAGCGCGGTTGAGCATTCTTCGTGAAACCAACGACGGTTTTCGCATTGCCGAGGAAGACTTGCGCCTGCGCGGCGAAGGTGAACTGTTGGGAACACGCCAGAGCGGAATGCCGGGTTTCAAAATTGCAAACGTGGAAGCCCACGGCGACCTGATGGAAATCGCCCGGGATGATGCCAAGCTGATCCTGTCCAGAGACCCGGCCTTGACTTCACCTCGAGGCGACGCACTCCGACACTTGCTTTATTTGTTCTCCCGAGATGAAGCCGTGCGCTTGTTGCGAGCGGGATGACCTATTCTGCGGGCTCCCCGCTTCGCCTTTTCTCGCCAGCCCTCGAGCTGCCGGTCGACGTGATTTCCTCCCCCAATTCCGCGAGGATCTCTGGATAATCAGGACTGACCAACCCCGCCGAAATGACTAGTTTGGCCGCATCTTCCACGCTCATCGACAGTTCGATGACGTCCTCTTTTGGAACAAACAGAAGAAAGCCTGAGGTCGGATTCGGCGTTGTTGGCAAGAACACGGACACGGTTTCTGCCTTGTTCTTCAGTCTGGTGGCGACTTCACCGCGCGTAGATGTTGCAACGAACACAACCGCCCACAAACCCGGCCGCGGATATTCAATCAGTGCAGCCTTGGTAAAGTTCTGCCCACTATCGCGCAGCACCGTTTCAAAAATCTGCTTCAACGCCGAATACAGGTTACGCACCAGCGGCATCCGCGCCACAACGCGCTCACCCAGATTTATCAGCGTGCGTCCGGCAATGTTGGCTGTCAAAAAACCAATGAGTGTCAACGTGACCAAAGCTGCAATCAGCCCGACACCCGGCACCTCAAGGCCAAAGTAGGTGTCCGGATTATACTTTGCAGGAATAATCGGCTTTACCCAGCCATCAACAACCTGGATGAGCGACCAACTTAGGTAAAGCGTAATGCCAATCGGTCCTGCAACAACCAATCCTGTCAGGAAGTAATTGCGAATCTTGGTCAATGCACTCACCCGCGGTACAATGCTTTCGCCCTCACCGGCGTCTTTCGAGTTGGAATCAGATCTCTTCATGCAATCGGTCTTCCTTGGAAACGCCCACACTCACCCGTGATTGGCATCATATATCCTATTGCTTTATATGGGTGAACTTAGAGGGAATTGTTGCAGTGACGAGTGTTTTTGCAAAAACACCCGTTTTTTTCGCCCGGAAGGAGATCTGCACGTGCCACGCGCATTCTATTTGGCAGCGGGTTTCTTGCTGGTTGCAGTGGGATTGATCGGCATCGTCTTGCCGTTGTTGCCCACTACCATATTCTTGATTCTCGCAACTGGATGCTTCGCCAGATCCAACCCACGTCTGGAGAAGTGGCTGCTCAACCACCCAAGATTTGGCAAAAACATTCAGGACTGGCGCAATCATGGCGTCATCCCCGTACGCGCCAAGATAATGGCTGTACTCGGCATGACGGGCGGCTATTTCGTGTTTCTTTTTACCACCGCCCCCACGATGCCACTGGCGTTGATCGTCCTCGCTGTCCTGATCTGTTGCGCAATCTATGTCATCACGCGCCCCTCAGGTCCTAGGACTGCTCAAGTGTCCTGAGTACATAGGCCTGTGCGAGCAAGACTGACCCATCTTCACATTGGACTTCCACAGGAACGCGAACATATTCCTCGCCCTCCCATTCATCGATATCAGGCCAAATGCGATGCAAGTGCTCTGAAGAATAAACGTTCCCCTGAAGCCACTCAGCCAGTTCATCCGGCACCAGCGCAGGATAGCCAGCCCCTTCCGAAAACCCTCGATCTTGATAGTGGGCGCGTATGTAGGCACGCGACCACACACCAGTTACTTGCGTCAGTAGGTATTCATGGGAGGCCCCGGGGGCCAGACTGCCATAAACAAACAGGTGCTCCATGCGGCGATCTCTTACAGCTTCGACGAGTTTGGGAATACCGATCCAGCTCTTGCCGGATCGCTCCTCACCCCGCTATTCGACTGTTACCGATTTTGCAAGGTTTCTTGGCTGGTCAACATCAGTTCCCATGAATACAGCTGTGTAATACGAGATCAATTGCAAAGGCAGGGCGTAGACGATCGGCGTTGCAATCTCGGGAACATCCGGGACCGTAATGATGTGATGAGCCTCAAGTCCGGCAGCTTCCGCACCTTTGCCATTGGTGATGAGCACGATGCGGCCCCCGCGTGCGGCAACCTCCTGCATGTTGGAGACCGTTTTTTCATAGATGCTGTCGTGAGGTGCCACGACAAAAACCGGCATTGTCTCGTCGATCAGCGCAATCGGACCATGCTTCAACTCTCCCGCTGCATAACCTTCAGCGTGGATATAGGAAATCTCCTTGAGCTTAAGCGCGCCCTCCAGTGCCATGGGAAAGCTAGTGCCGCGCCCAAGGAACAAAGCATGATTGGTTTGCGAGATCCAATGGGCCATTTCTTCAATCTGATCGCTCAACGCCAATGCTTGCCTTGTATAACTCGGCAGCTCTGAAAGCGTTTCAACGAGCCCCTTGGCCTGTGCCTCGCTCAAAGTCCCGCGCATTCGCCCTGCATGGACAGCAAGAGCCGCCAATACCGTAAGTTGGCAGGTAAAGGCTTTGGTTGACGCAACACCAATCTCCGGACCTGCATATGTTGGGAACACCACATTGGATTCACGAGCAATTGTGGATTCGGGAACGTTCACAACAGAGCCAATCACCATCCCCTTGTCTTTGCAGTATCGTAGCGAAGCCAGCGTGTCCGCCGTCTCACCTGACTGGGAGATGAACAGCGCCAAGTCTCCAGCCTTCACGGGCATTTCGCGGTAGCGAAACTCCGAGGCAATATCAATATCCACTGGCAATCGGGCGTACTTTTCGAACCAGTACTTGGCAACCAGCCCAGCGTAATAGGCAGTGCCGCAGGCCGTGATCACCAGACGATCCAACTTTGTGAAGTCAATGGCTGATGCCTCAGGCACGACCGTTGAATAATCATTGAGGTCGATGTACCGCGAAATGGTATGACCGATTACCTCGGGTTGCTCATGGATTTCCTTTGCCATGAAGTGTTTGTAGTTGCCTTTGTCCACCACAGCGGCGCTAACGGCAGACGTGCTGATTGGCCGGGCAACCTGATTTCCATCGGCGTCGAAAATCTCGGCACCTTCCCGCGTAAGAACGGTCCAATCCCCATCTTCCAGATAGCAAACACGGTCGGTAAAGGGTGACAAGGCAATGGCATCCGACCCCAAGAACATTTCACCCTCGCCATAACCAATGGCAAGCGGAGAGCCTCGTCGCGCACCAATGAGGAGGTTTTCTTCGCCGTCAAAAAGAATTGCCAGTGCAAAAGCACCTTGAAGCTTGCTCAGGCAATTGCGAACTGCCTCAACAGGTTGAAAGCCCGCCTTCAACTCGCGAGCAATCAGGTGAGCAACCACTTCAGTATCGGTTTCGGTTTCCAGCTCCACACCGCCGGCAACCAGCTCGCCCCGCAAATCCATGAAGTTCTCAATGATCCCATTGTGAACGACGCTGACACCTTCAGCAGCATGCGGGTGCGCATTGCGAACAGTCGGCGCTCCGTGGGTTGCCCATCGCGTATGACCGATACCAATCGTGCCACGCAAGGGTTGTTCATCAAGCAAGGCTTCGAGATTTCGCAGTTTGCCCTCGGCACGGCGCCGAACAATAGTTCCCTGCTCAAGCGTTGCTACACCGGCAGAATCGTATCCGCGATACTCAAGGCGTTTCAGCGCATCCACAAGCAGCGGTGCAGCCGGTGTTTGCCCGAGAATGCCGACAATACCACACATATCAATTCTCCTTGATGATCGACGCCTGTTGCCCGCCGAAATCCGTTGGTCTTGGTACCTGTTTAGCCAAAGGTGCATAACGCTGTGAAATCAATAGATGTTTCGGTTCGTTACACACCATTGGTATTAGAGTAGTTATACATACCTACTTCTAGTCGGCCTGCTTGGTTTGGGCCTTTTTTTTCTCTAAACCCGCACGCACTTCTGCTGCGCGGTCAGATTTGGACACCTGTCGAGATCGCCCAAACGCCATGGCGTTGGTGTCCACGTTTTCGGTAATAACCGAACCGGCAGCGATCAAGGCTCCGTCACCGATGGTCACCGGCGCAACCAGAATGCTGTCAGAACCGATAAAGGCGCCTGCGCCAATATCCGTGTGGTGTTTGAAATACCCATCATAGTTACAGGTGATCGTTCCGGCTCCAACATTGGTCTTCGTACCGATCCGCGCATCGCCAATATAAGAAAGGTGATTGACCTTGGCACCGGCCTCGATCTGAGCATTTTTTATTTCAACAAAGTTGCCAATATGAGCACCAACGCCAACTTGTGCATTGGGTCGCAACCGCGCATAGGGACCAACAGTTGCGTTTCTTTCAACATGCGCTTTTTCAAAGTGTGAAAATGCCTTAATGCGAACGCCGGTCTCAATGCGCACACCAGGCCCGAAAACCACATGAGGCTCTACCACAACGTCCTGTGCCACGGCTGTATCCCACGAAAAGTAGACTGTATCAGGTGCAAGCAAAGTGACGCCATCGGCCATTGCCTGTTGCCGCATTCTCTCCTGAAAGACAGCATCGCACGCGGCCAGTTGTGCACGGGTATTGATGCCCTGCACTTCAGATTCGGGAGCAACAGAAAACCGTACCTTGAGCCCTTTTGAAGCAGCTATTTCCACCGCGTCCGTCAGGTAGTACTCGCCTTTGGCGTTTTTGTTTTCGATCAGATCCACCAACTCTGCCAGAGCTTCTCGGCGAAAGCCCATGATGCCAGCATTACACAAACTGACTCTGCGCTCTTCATCAGTTGCATCTTTTTCTTCGCGAATTGAAACAAGCTGATTTCCCTTGGTCAGCAAGCGACCATACCCATGGGGGTCTGCTGCCTCAAACCCAAGAACAACCACGTCCGCCCCTTTGGCCAACTCCTCACGCAAAGCGACAAAGCTCGCGGGCGTAACAAGCGGCGTATCACCGAAAAGCACCAAGACGTGACCACACTCGCTGCCTTGATAAGCCGCTTCGGCGGCCTTGACCGCATGAGCCGTTCCCAAACGATCATGTTGGACGAAGCATTGCGCGCCGGGTGACAGCGACCGCACTGTTGTTTCAACTTCGGGCATCTCCGGCCCAATGACGACTGCCAGCTCCTCTGACCCGGCAGCCTGTACGGCCCTGACGACGTGACCAATCAACGGAAGGTTCCCGATTTCGTGCATGACCTTAGGCAAACTGGATTTCATCCGTGTCCCAAGTCCCGCACCGAGTACGATTGCCAAGCAGCTTTCCGAGGTCATGTATCTGTTCCTGAAGTTGAAGACCGTTCTTTGCAGGACACTGCAGTCATGCCGTTACAAATCAATCTGCAGAGGCACTATATCACCAACAACTTTCGCCTTTTTGAGCAGAAACTGTAAAAATCAGCGAGCCGGACAAATTAGCGTTTGCAATCTGTTAACCATAAACCCACAAGGTTTAGAGGGTACAGCCGTCGCGGAATCAATCTTTGCATTAGTTGTTTGTTTTGAAAAGCACAGTCGAGCCATACAGCCAAGGGCACACTGGCACGGGCCAGATAGACCGGAGGGCAATTGCACTCTGGGGCTGTATTGCTGTTTGTTGTGCAACAGCTGCTCTGGCAACGATTGTCTTGACCCCTCAGCCGTTCAAAACACCGCAACCTCCCATAGCGACCACCGAGCTGCCCTTCCTGACCGAAAGCGAGCCATTTCAAACAACCGAGGTCTTCAAAGATAACGAGCTCGCTGTCTATCAACCCGTCAGTTACAACAATAACCGGTCAACAACAGCAGGCACCTCAGTTCGCCAGATCAGCACGCAGGTAGCCATGCTGGAACGCCAGTTGGGGAGCCTGCGCAACAGCAATGAGAGATTGCGTGAGACGCTGGCCCGCTTGGAGGCCCACCCGCCCCAGCCACTGAAGGTACAATTGGCCCAAGCCAACCTGACCAGCGGCTCGCAACACCTCCCAGCTGAGAACAACCGCGAAGGATCAACAGCAAAGCAGGAAACAGAACAAGACGCGGCGGCTTTGCCCTCCTCACAGAAAGTGCCAAGAAAGATCCCGTTTGGTGCGGATGTTCAGCTGGCTTCCCAGGAGCAGGCCATGGGGCCGGATCCGGTACCGCTTGCCCGAGCCAAACCCAAACAACTTCAGCCCCCACCGATTGAAACCCTTCCCGCACCGGAGGTCGCCCCTGAAGTCTACGCTTCGTTGCCACCGCTTGTAGCACTCAGTACTGATCAACCGACTGTGCCTCTCCCTTCCTCCGAAGCACCTCAATTGGTGTCGGCCATCTCTCCAGTCGCGGCCAACCTCACACCAACAGGGCCAGCGGGGATCGTGTATGGCCGGGCAGGATCCGTTTTCACGCGAACAGCGTTCGCTGTTGACCTTGGTGAATTCAAAAGCCGCGGTGATGCGCAAACACATCTTGAGCATGCCAGTGCCGTGTCCGGTCTGGTTGCCGGGGTATCGGGTCATGTACTGGCTAAAGATCCAGACCCCGAAAATGGCATCGAGTACAGAGCAGTTGCAGGTCCATTCGCCAACGCCCGTGATACGGCCCTTGCCTGCGCCCAACTGCGAGCGCAGAACCTGCCCTGCCGCATGGTCATCCACCCAAAGTAAACTTTCGCAGGCTCCTGCCATACTCCATTGTGCACCCGGCCTCTCGCGGCGTTGCCTGCTGCCAACTTGTTTCTCACACCCAAGGTTCAGTCACGTGTCCTCACCAGCCAGCCAGAATCCCCTGATCTATCCTCTGTTGTTCATCATGCCGGTATTCATGAGCTCGAACATCATCATTGGGCGCTATGCCATCGAGCAGACCGAGCCTTGGACACTCGCCTTCTTGAGATGGCTACTGGCATTCATCATTTTGCTGCCGTTTGCGCATAAGCAGGCATCGGCAGCCATGCCCATCATTCGAGCAAATCTGAAACTGCTTCTCGTCATGGCATTTCTGGGCATGTGGATCTGTGGCGCTCTGGTCTATCTTGCGCTCAAATACACCAGTGCAACACATGGCACGCTGATTTACTCTGCGGCACCGATTGTGATCATGGTTCTGGAATGGCTTTTTCGAGGACGCCGCATATCCCCCCGCGAAGCCGTGGGCATCATTCTGGCTGTTACTGGTGTTGCCATTATCGTTACCAAAGGTTCATTGGCGAACCTTCTTACGCTGCAATTCAACTGGGGTGACCTGATTTTCGCCCTCTGCATGATTAGCTGGGCAACCTATTCCGTTCTCATTCGCCAGAAAGCCCTGCAAGACATCCCCGTCATGATGTTGTTTGCAACTCTGGCGGGGTTGGGCGCCCTTCTGCTGTTTCCGTTTTCGATAATGGAAATGATTTTCGTTGCGCCCTTGCCAACAAGCATGCCGGCATGGCTCTCGATAGCTGGTGTCGCTATCGTCGCCTCGGTTTTGGCGTTTTCAACTTATCAATACGGAATCAAGATGGTTGGCGCGTCAATCGCGGGATTGTTTATGTATCTGCTCCCACCCTATGGTGTTTTCATGGCGGTTGTTTTTCTGGGAGAAGAACTTCGTGCCTACCATTTCATGGGTTTTATCCCAATCATGGCAGGGTTGATCCTAGCAACCCTGCCCGTTGCGGCACTTAGAAGGTTAGGCAACTCACAGGCCCAATGCCTCACCCGATCGTGCCCAACACCGGAAAGGTTTCCAACAGCCAGAACGAAAACGCCTGCATATAACCGGTCCAGAACCCGATACCGGTCAAAACCAACAGACCGCCCATGACGCGTTCGACAGTTTGCATGTGGTGGCGAAAGCCTTTCATGAACTCCATGAAGGGTCCAGCAAACGCAGCGGCGATCAAAAATGGCACGCCAATTCCCAGAGCATAAGATGCCAGAAGCACAATTCCATTGCCAACAGATGCCTCAGTCCCTGCGATCAGCAGAATCGAAGCAAGCACGGGCCCGATACAGGGCGTCCAGCCAAAACCAAATGCCAACCCCATGAAATAGGCCCCCAGGAACCCGGCGGGTGAACTCGTGACCTGAACTCGGGCTTCACGATAGAGCACGCCAATGCGAAACACGCCCAGAAAGTGCAGGCCCATCAGGATGATCAATCCACCCGCTACGTAACCCAATATCTGTGAATGCTGTAGGAAAAACTGCCCAAGAAACGACGCGCTCGCGCCCAGTAGCACAAACACGGTCGAGAAACCCGCGACAAAAAACAAGGCAGCAAAAATGACCTTGTTTCGGCGTGCCGCCTCCTGTTCGTCTTGAGTGAGTTCATCCAGCGACATGCCCGCAATGTACCCCAGATAGGGTGGCACCAGAGGAAGCACACATGGAGAGACGAAAGATAATATACCCGCAAAAAAAGCCCCGAAAATCGTCACTTGTTCCAGCATGAACCGGTCCTGATAGTCTTAATGAAAACCCGCCCAGAAACCTGAGCGGGCCTGAAAGCCCGCAAAATGGCTGGGAAGCGTCGAACGCTTCCGCAACCGCTAGGGCTTCTGTGTAACGGGAATCGAGATCGCTTGCAGACAAATCCCTGTGATCACTCGTCGCCGCGAACGACCATCACAGACTGGTTGGCGTGTCGAACGACCCGCGCCGCATTGGGGCCAAGCAGATAATCTCGCAACTCCGGTCGATGGGACGCCAACACGATCAGATCTGTGCCCAGCTTGTCCGCGGCCTTGTTGATTTCCTCATAAATCGTTCCGTGAGCAATATGCCCCTTCACCTTGAGGGTATCATCCGGCAACTCCCGATCCAGCAATTCTTCCAGAGCAACCTTGGCTGCCTCCAAGGCATCATGCTCAAACTCTTTCTTGAAATAACCGCCCACAATGGCCTTACCAAAATCCGGCATGACGGAAACCACATGCAGCTCAGCATTGTAGTGCTTGGCAAGATCCACTGCGATGGGGAGCGACTTCTTCCAGGAGCTTTCCTCGTTCAAGTCAACCGGAAGCAAGATATTTGAGTACATGACCCTATCCATTCGTTTCTGTTAAAACGCGGGCTGCGTTTGACGACGCCGCTGCGAAACCAGAACCAAACCCAACAACAACAATCCGGGAATGTAGAAAACTTCTTTTGGCATACGTTCAGCCTCCACTTGCGCGGAAACCAAAGTAACGGGATCGTCGCCATAGAAGTCGAACTTCTGTAGCTGTTGGGCAAAAGGCGTTCCAGGGAACGGCTCATCCATGAGAAGCTTGCCATCTTCTTCAAAGATCGTCAGCCCCTCATCATCAAGACGCGCCAGTCCATCCACGGGACTGTCTTCCGGCACGGTAAATGGAACGGTAAGAGTGATGATGTCATCGGGGTTATCAAAGTCCGGTCCAGCAAGGTTCAACCGGACTTCGGTACCGATTGCAGCGCGCCCAATCTTCTCGATTACTGGCGGGCCGGCAGTGGTAATGTAGCGGTCTTGCACCTGATCGAGCCAAAAACCCGGACGGAATAGCGTAAATGCAACTACGATCAAAACCACTGTTTCCCAAATCCGGGAACGGGCCAGCAGATATCCCTGCATTGCCGCTGCAAACAACATCATGGCGATTGTTGCCGTGATGAAAACGAAAATCGCTTGCAGTGGGCCGACATCAATCAACAGAAGATCGGTATTGAAGATAAACAGGAACGGCAGCAGTGCGGTGCGTATCGAATAAAAGAACCCCTGTACACCCGTGCGAATGGGGTCACCCTGACTGATTGCGCCTGCTGCAAAGGCCGCAAGTCCCACAGGCGGAGTCACATCCGCCAAAATTCCGAAATAGAACACGAAGAAGTGGACCGCAATAAGAGGCACGAGGAAGCCAGTCTGCGCACCCAGTTCAACAATTACAGGCGCCATCAAGGACGAGACCACCAGATAGTTGGCCGTTGTTGGCAAGCCCATGCCCAAGATCAGGCTCATCACCGCCACAAGCAAGAGCATGGCCAGAAGGTTACCGCCTGAAAGGAATTCGACCAGTTCACCAATCATCTGGTGGGCACCTGTCAGAGATACGGTTCCAACGATAACACCTGCGGCAGCCGTTGCTACGGCGATACCGATCATGTTGCGCGCGCCGCCAATCATGCCATCAACAAAATCACCGATGCCCTGCTTGACCTCGGAGCGCCAGTTTGTGTTGCGAAACAACGCCTTGAGCGGCCGATGCGTAAGCACGATGAAAATCATGGCAACGGTCGCGTAGAAGGCGGAAAGGGACGGCGAAAACCGTTCGATCAGGATACACCAGATCAAAATCACGATCGGCAGAATGAAGTAATAACCGGTGCGCCCCACATCACCCGCACGCGGAAGCTCCTTGATCGGCGCGTTGGGGTCATCCACTTCCAGATCGGGCAGCTTGGCCGCAACGCGGATCAAGAACAGATAGGCAACAAGAAAAATCAGTAGCACAGTTGAGAACGTCAGTTCCGGGAATAACTGTTTTACAAGCCCCAGACCATAGTAGACAGCCATGCCAAGAACCGAAATCCCGATAAACCCGGTCAGCACGCCGATCAAACGGCGCATGGCCGTTAAGTGCATTGGAGGCTTCGGCAGCCCGCGCAGGTTCATCTTCAGCGCTTCTAGATGGACGATATAAATCAACGCAATGTATGAGATGACCGCAGGCACAAAGGCGTGTTTGACCACCTCGTGGTAACCAACGCCCGTGAATTCGGCGATCAGAAACGCTGCGGCGCCCATCACCGGCGGCATGAGCTGTCCATTCACCGAAGAAGCAACTTCAACCGCACCGGCCTTTTCTGCCGGAAAGCCTGTGCGTTTCATCAACGGAATCGTGAAGGTCCCTGTTGTAACCACATTTGCAATTGAAGAGCCCGAGTAAAGTCCGCTCATCGCAGAGGCTACAACCGCCGCTTTGGCCGGGCCGCCGCGAAGATGTCCGAGCAACGCAAATGCAACCTTGATGAAATAGTTGCCCGCACCAGCCTTTTCCAACAGCGAGCCAAACAGCACGAACAGGAAGATCATTGATGCTGAAACGCCTGCGGCGACCCCAAACACACCTTCAAGCTGCATCCAATAATGCCACATGGCCTTCCCGTAGGAAGCACCGCGCCACTGAATAGCTTCGGGAATGAACGGTTGATTGCCAAAAAACACATAGAACAGAAATACGCTGGCAACGATAACGAGCGCCAACCCCAGGCTGCGATACACCGCAATGCCTGTCACAACCATACCGATGGTTGAAACGATCAAGTCCATCGTTGTCGGCTGGCCAGCGCGCATAGCTATGCCGTCTTTCATGACGACCAAGTATAAACAGGCAAATACCCCAAGCGCGGCAAGCAGCCAATCATACCACGGGATCCGCGTACGCGGGCTGCGCGAAAACAATGGATAAGCAAAAGCAGCGAGAGCCAAACCGAAAGCAACGTGAATGAAACGCACTTCCGAGTTATTGAAGATCAGATTGATGCCCGCCACATCCACGAGCCAGAACGGCAAGCTTGAGGCAACATAAAGCTGAAATGCTGACCAGGTAAACGCGACTATGGCAACGAACTTGCCAACGTTTCCAGTGAGCATCCGCGCGCCGGTATCGGTCTGCGCCACTAGCTCCTGAGCGTCTACCTGCGCCTTATGCCGCTCTATACTCATGGTCTACTCCCCACACAATCAAATCGGGTATTTTTTGATTAATTCTTGAAAGACATGAATAGGTAGACGGGGCGACTGAGCCGCCCCGTCCATAAGGGTGCCTTAAACTGGAATTACATCCAGCCCTGCTCTTCGTAGTACTTTACAGCACCTGGATGCAGCGGCGCAGTCAAGGAATCCTTGATCATTTCTTCTTGCTTCAAGTTCGCAAAAGCAGGATGCAACTTCTTGAAGTCATCGAAGTTATCGAAAACAGCCTTTACAACAATGTAGACAACCTCTTCCGGTACATCTGCAGAGGTCACGAATGTGGCACCCACACCAAAGGTGTTGATGTCTTCTTCGTTGTTGTACATGCCAGCAGGAATAGTGGCCTTACGGAAGTAGGAGTATTTGTCGACCAGTTCGTCGACCTTCTCACCTTCGATATCGACCAGCTGCGCATCACAGGTAGAGACGGTTTCCTGAGTAGAAGCAGACGGATGACCGACGAGCCACATGTATGCGTCGATCTTGCCATCGCAAAGTGCCGGCCCGGCTTCCGCTGATTTCAATTCCGTGGCAAGTGCCAGAGCTGCGGTGTCAACAACACCTTCCTCGTCCATCAACTGCCAAGTAGCGTACTGACCAGAACCAGGATTACCAATATTGACTTTTTTACCAGCAAAGTCTGCCAAGCCGTTGATGCCTGAGTCAGCCTTGGCCAGTACGGTCAGAGGCTCGGGATGCACCGAGAAAACCGCGCGCAGGTTTTCGAAAGGTTTTCCGTCCCACTGGGCACGTCCCTCATATGCATTGGCCTGCACATCAGACTGTGCAACGCCGAATTCCAGCTCGCCATTCTGGATTGTGTTTACATTGTAAACCGATCCACCTGTCGATTCAGCGGAGCAGCGAATGCCGTGATCCCGACGATCCTTGTTGACCAGTCGGCAGATAGCACCGCCGGTAGGATAATAAACGCCGGTCACACCGCCGGTGCCGATGGAGATGAATTGCTGTTCTGCAACTGCAGCTCCGGACATGCCACCCATGACGAGCGCAGCGCTTAGTGCAACTGATTTGATCTTCATCGAATCCTCCAAGTTAAGTTTTTGTTTGGCCCTGTCCGCCCTGCGAACAGAAAATAAAGTTTGAGCGCTGAAAAGCGATCGAACATCCCCGGTAGTTTCAAGACCACCCTTGCTTTTACTTTGACCTCCCGACCGGATGTGCCGGAAGCTGAACTATGGCAACCAGTCGAGACTTGGTTGTCTTACGTAGGATACAACCCTTACACCCTACGATTAAAGAGAAAAATATCGCAGACAAAGACAAATCAATAAAAAACACGAATGAAGCACCCTATACTTCATGAAAAGCTAGGTTGTAAAGCCTCATGCAAAAGTCTAGCCCCCCATTGCAGAATTCTCTCCTGTCAAAAATAGAATGAATAGTACAATCAAACCAAGTTGAATTTAGGAACCAGAAAAACAACTCATGTAAAATCAAAACCTCCGATTTTCTTTACTTCTTACCTAGCGTAATTACCAAGCACCAACCGACTAAAAAGTCGTGCACAGCTAGTCCAACAACATTCTTTCTCTGAACAACCTCTCAGAATCGCCTGATAAATCCCGTTTTCGAAAATAGGTCTGAAGTAAGGGCGCAGTTTCGAAAGCGCTTGCAATGCAATGCGCGATCAGCGCCGTTTCAATGCTGACCAACAAACCAGGCGAAAGCGCAATGGTCTGTGGTACAGCCCATTGCGCACCATGCAACCTAAGCAATTACATTGGCTCAATCGAGGTTTGGTTTCAGAACCCACTATGAAACGCACATCAGGATTTAGGCACCAGAGCCGTGCTCTTTGAAAAGGCTCCTGTCGTCATTCAAGAAGGTTCGACCCCACAGCCTCTTAAAGCATCAAAAATACACTGGAAGGCATAGGCAAGACGGCGCGATCTCAACCACCCATCCTGACCTTTTGATTTGAAACAGGAAAAAGCGTGGTTCAACAAGTCCATCGCCTTTGCTCTCCCAGGCATGATCTTTAAACACCTAAGGTATTGGGGATTCATTCATCAAAGCGGATTGGTTTGCCTAGCCATTGCATAGATCAGCAAAGCGAACCGTCGCATACCGTTTTTGAAAGGCTCAGGTGCTCATTTCAGACCCAATGTGGAAAATCGAAAAAAGGGGTTGCGGCAAGAACCTGAAATCCTTAGAAGACCCCTCAACGGCAGCGGCGAAACGCCAAGCCGAGAGCCCGTAGCTCAGCTGGTAGAGCAACTGACTTTTAATCAGTAGGTCCACGGTTCGAACCCGTGCGGGCTCACCAAAAATCTCCCAGAGATTTCAATTGGTTAGCAAAATATCCCAAAAGAACACTACAAGAACATGAGACCTGTGAGACCCAAAAAAAGTCTCACGAAAGTCTCACGCGTTCTTGCCCCGTTCACGGTTGTGGATCACCCTCCTGCCTTTGAATAGCTTATCTCAATTATACTACTTCCCGTAAAAGCTCAGCGCTCAGATCGTTGAATACTCCAATCCATAGTTTTTGAAATACAACTTGATTGCCGAATTAGAACACCGCCAATCAGCCTATTCGCATTTCCTCGTGCGCCTCTCTTAACGGCGCGCCCGATAAACTTTAAGGTGCACCTCAGACTACAACAAACTGGGGGACCCAATGTTACTACTTAGCGCCGACGAAACTCGGGCCAACCTTCCCTACCCGGCTCTGGTTGAAGAACTGCGCCAGATGTTCAAGACGGGCTGCGAAATGCCTCTGCGCCATCATCATGATGTTGCTGTTCCGGGAGAACCTGATGCAACTCTTTTGCTAATGCCCGCGTGGCAACCTGGCGCCTATGTTGGAGTGAAGCTGGCGAGCGTGTTTCCAGGAAATTCTGAACGTGGCCTGCCTGCAATTTCTGCCAGTTATGTCTTGTCCAGTGGAAAGACCGGCGAAACACTGGCTCTCGTCGATGGGGGAGAATTAACCGCGCGACGCACTGCTGCAGCTTCCGCCTTGGCCGCCGACTATCTGGCACGAGCAGATTCCGAACACTTGGTTATGGTGGGAACTGGTCGTCTGTCTTTGAACCTCATCGCGGCGCACAAAGCGGTAAGGCCGATTAAATCGGTTGCTATTTGGGGGAGAAACCCAGAAAAAGCTGAGGCCATTGCCAAGCAAGCCGGTGAAAATTTCGGAATCAAAGCCTGGGCAACCACCGACTTGCAAAGCGCATGCGCCAAGGCAGACATTGTGTCAGCTGCAACGCTTTCTACTAGTGCGCTGATAAAAGGTGACTGGCTTCCCGAAGGCGTCCATGTTGATCTGGTTGGCGCGTTCAAGCCATCCATGCGGGAAACAGATGAAATCGTCATAATGAAGGGCTGCCTGTTTGCTGACACCCGTGAAGGTGCTCTCAAAGAAGGCGGTGATTATGCCATTCCACTTCAGGAGGGCACGATTACACCAGACGCCATTTTGGCTGATCTATACGATCTATGCCGAGGCACGCATGAAGGACGTCGCCAGGATAAGGAAATCACAGTTTTCAAATCCGTTGGTGCAGCTCTTGAAGATTTGGCTGGTGCCATACTGGCCTACAAAAATGCGGTGTCAAAAGCTTAGTCCAGCCAAGCCAACGTCGAAACGGGGATCATGCTTTCAAGCAGTGTCTCCGTTTCCGTTTCCAGCCGTGCGGAACGCCACCCGGACGGGAAAACACCGGCGATCCAGGCACGTTCATGCTCTAGAAGCGGTTTCAACTCCAACCGAAATTGCGAATCCATTTTTCCATCAATGACTTCGCCGTCTGTTTCCCCGACACGAGTAATCACCAAACGACCCGCGAGCCTGCGCTGATCTGGTCGCACACCATCATCAAGATGCAAAACGACCACCTCTTCGCTAAGGGCTTTCTCCGCAGGCCAATAACTCCCGCCAAAGGAAATTTCAATCATTGGTGCAGTGGGTATCGGATTAATGGTGACCTGATGTGGGAGGTCTCCTTCAGAACCAGACGGGGCAAACTGAACAATCCCATCAATTGGCGCAAGCAAAGTGAGAGATCGGGGTGGGCTGCGTTCATCAGGCTTTTTGGAGAGAGCCAACGTTAATGTATCCTGCCCGGAGGTTGGAAGCGCCCGCAGTTTCTCTATCAATGACCTGCGAAGCGTCTGCTCGACCCTCAAACGATCCCGTCTCACAGCCTCCCCACGAGTAATGGTTGAGCGCGCCAAATCTATACGGCGCTTAAGGCGTGCCATTTCAGTCTGCAAACCTGTCAGCACGGGCTGTGGCAACAACTGACGTTGCACCAGCGGCACTGTCCTTTTCCAGTTGGCTCTAACCTCAGCCAACTTTTTTGTTAGTCGCCCCAACTCCTCTTGAACGGGTTTATTGTCAAAGGCATCAACCTCTGGACTGTCGACGACCCGTTGCAATTGTTCGGCAAGCCCATCAAGCTTTTCGGAAAGTGCTGCAGGTATCGCCCCGTTTGCTCGGAGCACCCTCAGTTCCGCAAGCGCATTTTCCGTTTTTCCTTGCTCAAGCAACCATACGAGGCGTTCAATCGAAGGTGCCAGACCCCTTGGTCTGTTATCTGATAAAGAGCTTTTCGCTGAAGGAACGGGAACATCAAACACGTAACGCATAACGGGCGTACCGGTCGTCACTTGTGCTCCTGATTCAATCAGCAATTCGGTAACATTGGCACCGTCAGGAACCTGCACAGTTTGAGACACTTCGGAAACAACAAGACGCGCCTTTACGGAATATATTGAGGGCAATTGAAGTTTGTTTGCCCACAATACGGCATAACAAGCTGACGTGACTGAAACGAGAACCAGCAAAAATAAAGTAAATGCCTTGAACCATGAGTTCTTTCTCATTTCAAGTTGTTCTCGGTTCCTATACTTCCTCACAGATATTCATTTCCCATCAACATGTATTGCAGCTTTTGCCACCCCCTATTTGGAGGCGTCATACAGTCGGAATCAAACTACAGTAACTTGAAGGTACATCAGAACAAGAACGGTAAACGCCCGCGATAACTCACTGCGGAGAAATGCATGCCACCCACGCAAGATCATATGGCACTTCTGCCGGAGCGCATAACGCACCGCTCGGATCAAACAAGAATGACGGAGTCCCATGTCGGTATCATGTCATGGGCGATGGCAATCGAATGCGTGGGGCGGTATTTTGAACTGGAGGACGCATCAGATCGTTATGGGGCTTCAATGCCAGTAGCGGATGATGAAGAAATGACCACTCCACATGCGATTATCAGCCGAACAACCCAACACCTTGAAAAAATAGGCATCACCGCTTCAACCTCGGATCGACCTGTTGTTGATGCACCCGAAGCTGATTTCCCTCTGCTTCTGTGCTTGAGTGATGGCACAGCTCTATTTCTAGCGCAGAAAACCCCAGCAGGTTTTGAGGCATGGTGTAATGACCACGAAAAGGCGCTACTCAGACCTTCAGAGATCGAAGCACTGCCTCTGGTGCAGGCCTTTAGCCTCTCGCTACAAAAGTCCTCAGTACCGACAAGGTCCCTGCACTTACGCAGCTCAATGCAGTCTGAAGCGTTTTTGGAACCCCGGCACCTGCTTTATCCTGATCGAATACAATACCTTCTGATAGTGTGTAGTGCAGGCCTGCAGTTGCTCGCAGTTGGAACGGCAGCGTTCCTTCTGATTTTGATTGTAGACAGGTTCATTTTGCCTGACGCAGCAGGAAGTACAATCGCGTTTTCAAGTGCGGTGATCGCAATAGGTCTCGTCTTGGCGACCTCTAGACTATTGCAACGGGTACAAGTGGGCTGGCTTGCAAGCAGGTTTACCTCCTCCTTGACCGATTTACTTTTTGACAGCTTTCTGAAAACCCCTCTTGGAACGCGTCACTCCGCACTCAAGGACCTACCGAAAACCCTGACAGCATTAGACCGCTTGCGTCTCATAGCGAACACTGACGCGCTCCACGCCCTGCCAGATGCCCTCCTTGCAGTTGGATGCATCCTGTTTCTTTTCCTGATTGACAACCAACTAGCATGGCCCGCGTTTATTGGACTCGCTACTCTACACGTTACCTCCATAGCAATGTACTATCCGCTTAAAAAGGCGTCCGATGCGCTCATCGGCCAAATGGCTGCCGAAAACGGCCTTATGGAGGAGACGTTTTACGCACTCGAAACCATTCGCTTGAGCCAAAGCGAGGCGTTTGTTCAGGGGCTTTGGCACCAAACACGGAAAAAAGCGGCGAAAGCCCGCCTATGGTTTGGTGTGCTGTCCGAAACAATAACGACACTCAGTTTGGTTATTGGAATCGGTTCACTCATTTATCTTCTGTCAGCGGGCATTCCGCAGGTCATCAACCAGACACTCACCGTTGGGGAGTTCCTCAGCCTGTTTCTTTTATCCGGCGGCGGATTCATGTATGCGCACCGATTTGTTACTGCACAAAGCAATGCTCAACTGGTTTTTGCTGCAATTCGTAGATTACAGCCGCTCGTGCAGGCCAAACGGCACACCGCCGCATCGAGTTCAGACAATCAAACAGCGCTTGAAGGCCCTTATGACATTGAGATTGCCGAACTGACCTTTGCGTATTCATCACCCGGTCCCACCGTATTTGATGGACTGAACTTAACGATCAAGCAGGGTGAAAAAGTCGCTATTCTCGGCAAGATCGGTTCAGGAAAAACCTCTTTGGGACGCATTCTGGCCGCGGTTTACAAGGGAAGTCACGGCACCTATCACCTCGCCGGACATGACACAGCAATATTGTCTGGTGAACAGGTGCGCTCGGTTCTGAGGGTTGTTGGCCAGGACACCAGCCTGTTCAAGGGGACATTGCGCAGCAACGTCACAATGGGTCGTAAAGGCGTCGCTGATCAACGCCTTTTTGACGTTCTCAATATGACCGGTGCAGACGCTTTGTTGCATGGACATCCATTCGGCCTGGATCTGCCAATCGAAGACTTCGGCCGCAACTTGTCTTCTGGCCAACGTCAGGCAGTGGTCATGGCCCGGGCCCTTCTCGAACCACCGCAGATCTTGTTCTTGGACGAACCTACAGGCAACATGGACAGTCGAAGTGAAAAGAATTTTGTACGTCAGCTGCGAAATATCGTAGGACCCGACCAAACCCTGATCCTTACAACCCACCGCACCATGCCTCTGGCATTGGTGGACAGACTCATTATTTTGGGAGATGGCAAGGTTCTGGCAGACGGACCAAAAGAAAAAGTCATCGACTTGATTACAGGTTGAAATCAAATCAAAAGCTGGGCTCTTGAGAAAAAACGAGAAGCGGTCTGAGGCCATTTGAAACGTGTCATCGCAGTTATGCGTGACCAACCTCAGGCATATCACCTTGCATTTGGCTGCATCAGGGTTCGAAAGCACAAGCAACGGTTGACAGTTTCCACATCCCAAACGCCCTCCTTGCTGTAACCAATCGCAACGCCACACCAGTCACGCGTTGCTTGGGCCCAGATGAAATTTTGCTGAGTTCCCTGCCCCTGGTGTCCGTTCAATACAGTTTGGTTCGCTTCTTGAAAGATCTGGTTCAGTGTTTGCTCCCAATTGACGCTGGACGGATCCGGAATTGGTTGTTTGATGTTGGTACAAGGTCGATATTGGGGATTGGACGGTTGCACCTGCGGCATATCTGCGCTGTAACCTGTCATCGGCACCAAAATTGTGCCCACCAGCAAACCTGTTCGCCATGAAATCATTCGGCTCCCCTCTCATCTTGGTGCCACCTTACTTTCAGGGACGGGCGGTATACGGTGATCCACGCCGCCATTGCGCCGAAAGCCCCGGCAACGCGCTACCTGGTAATGTACGGCCAGTATCTTCATCGTCTCGTAGGCGCCGAAACCCACTGGCTGCTTGTGCCGGCGGTTGAATACCGAGCACATCCAGCATCCGCCCCATCGCGGCGAGCAAACGATACTCCGTAAAGAGATAGGCATACTCGGCAGAAATCTTGGCAACCTCAGATCGAAAAACTGTGTTCTGAGTATCCAGAACATCAAGTAAAGAGCGCTGCCCCACAGTGAACTGCTCCTCATACGAAACGAGTAGTTGCCGCGTTGTCTCAACCTGCCGGGTCAGCAATCCAATCTGTTTGTTGAGTTCATTGCGACGTATCCAGCTTTCTCGAGTTTCGCGAGCAACCTCACGGTAGGCCTGCTGCGACCGCATCCGTGCCTCACCCGCACGTTCTATCTCTTCAGCCCGCCGGTTTTTGGTGATGTTTCCATTAAAAAGGTTCCACCGCATGACAAGTGAAGCGCGTGCGTCAGCCTTGGTACCAACCTCCCCTTGAAGATTCTCTCCGAACCTGGAAGATACTTCCAGATCAACCGTCGGATAGTAATCGGCTTCTGCGATTTTTACCTGTGCATTGGCTGCATCAATATCTGCATTTCTAAGTGATATCAGAGGATTATTGGCACGAGCCTGTGCCAGAACCGCCTCATAACCGGAAGGAATACGCCGCCCTTGCGCCGGGATTCTCTGCGCTTTGCTTATGGGCTTTCCAACGATTTCAAGGAACAGCGCTTTGGATAGCTCTTGTTCTTCAACGGCTTCTTCCAATGCCAATTTGGCCGCCAATACCCGTTCGTTGGCCTGTTGAACATCGGCCACTGATACCGCCCCTCGGGATAAGCCCGCCCTCATGTCCGAAGCGATACGCAGATGATAGTTGATGTTCCGCCTAGCAGCATCCTGAACAGCCTGTAGCCGCGCAACATCCAGATACGACCGGACCGCTGAAAGACCGACAAACTCCGATCTCTCCCACACTCTGTAAGAGGTTGCGTCGAGGCGGGCCCGTTGGCGCTCAATCTCATAGGTCGTGGCGAAGCCGTCAAAGACTTTCTGTTGTCCACGCACACCAATCTCGTAGGGACCATAAAGGTACTTGTTGTCTTGTCGCGTTGAAGGTTCATCAAACCACTCAACACCTCCGCGAACCTCCAGATCGAGGCGCGGCAACCACTGGCCCTCAGCCTGCTTCAACTCAAACCCAATGGCATTGCGGTTAAAAATGGCTTCCCCGACCTCGGGATTGCTATAAACGCTGAGTGAAACAGCTTCCCGGAGCGACATCGCGTCTGCCGACACCCCGCAGCTAAGAAACACCCCGAGCGCAATTGCTCTCTGCCAATACTTCATATCGCAAACTGCCCTTTACGCAAAACAAACTGGGCGAATGCGTCATAAGTAAATTAGATTCGGAATACTGACATCACCGGCAAATAGCCATGAAAATTGTAACAATATACCTTTTCTGAAAGCACTTATATCTAGTGAAATTCATCAATGCCGCCACTATTCAATTCACGGATCAACCCTGCAAAACTAAGGTTTCGTTTAACCATGGCCATTAAGGTGTCCTTGTTCAAACAACCAACTAGGTTGAGTAGTGAGTCGAAGGTTGGGTATGGATCAAGCACATCAATTGCGCTCGAATGCACAATTCTGGCACGAGGCACCGGCGGAGAACGGTTCTGTTGGCGACGTTCAACCGATAGTATCAGCGGATCTTGATTGGATCACGGCTTGCTTGAATCGAACAAAAGCAACAAATGACGCGGTAACGCCAGCCTCGAAAAATCTAAGGCCACTTCAGTACGACCCTGATACATAAAGCCCTGCTACCGCGATGCTCGCGGTATGCCAGCGGGCGGCACAGGCTGTGGAATAGGTTGACGCCGTTTGAAGACAGGCAATCCCCAAAAGGGAGGTCGAACAATCGGCGGCGCAGTGACAACGGGGGGCGGCCCTCCCTCAAGGGGGGCGATGTAGTTGGAGTTCACCCACCCGGTGCGCCCTGCATATGAGACCTTACACCAAGCAGAGCAACCCGCTACTTCAAGAAAATGCCCATAGGGAATAACCAGAATGACAGGCGAAGAAGTGCCTGCTCCATATCGCAAATTCAGGTCCGCGGTAGTTGACGCAGGCCATGCTGCAACACCCTGCGGCCATGCAAACAACCAGATCCAGAGTCCTATGGAATATTTTAGCCTTCGCATCCACACCCCACCATTTTGGCGTAGTGTATCTGCGGCTCACGTCATCACCAGCCTCGAACTAAGTGGGGTAAAAACGCCTTAGGCTACTTCTCGAAAAGCGCAGCCAACGCCGTACAGGCCTTCCGGTTTTACAACAACACCCTGTCCTTGCTTATGGCTTCCGTCAGGATGATTAGCCTTGATCCAGTCGAATGATGACACACCAACCTCCACGAGAGCTAGCCGCATTTCTCGGCCGGTTACAGGCACGCAGAACCCATACAGGCTTTCAAAGGCCGAGGGAGACAGCACCTTGATGTATCCCTGATCCAGTTCCAGCGTAATTCCAAGGCTGGACAAATTGGCGGTACCAACACCACTGAATCCCTTAAGAAATCCATGATGATCTCCCGGATCATCTGCCACAAAGACCACACCAAGTACCTGTTGCGCCCCATTTTGGTGAACGGCGTATTCAGGCTGCCAAAAATTTTCCGGATATCTGTTGTAACAAGTAAAAAAACCGGTGTTTGGCGACAAGCCGCTGCTGGTGAATGTCAGATCAAACCCGACAGGCCGCACAGTTCCATCAGGACCGACGGCCTCGCGCTCGAATGAAAACGGTTTGTACGTCGGCAATCCAGCAGTTTCAAAAGCAGTCCGATCCCTATCTGGAGAGTCGCTACTAAGAACAAGCATTGAAGCGCCTTCACGCGTCTTCAAAAAACCTGCATTGAATGCGCCAAACGAGAATTCACCCTCGCCAGCCGGTGGAATGGAAGCCTCTGGCGTAACGCTCAACAACTCCAAAAAGGAGGAGCCAATCTGGATCAAACGGTTCTGAGTTCCCCAAGGATGCTGTGCCTGCGGTGTGAGAGTGAAACCCAAGCGCTCCCAACACGATGCCAGCCGCTCCAATGAGCGCCCTGCAAGAACCACATGATCAATCCGCTTCATGCCCCCTCCTCTTCCTGCGTGTCAAACCAGACGAGAGTTGTCTCGTGCTGCAGCGATGAACGATGCAAACAACGGATGCGGCTCAAACGGACGAGATTTCAACTCGGGGTGATACTGCACGCCGATAAACCAAGGATGCTCCGGGATTTCCACGGTTTCAGGCAGAACACCATCCGGAGATGTTCCCGCAAATTTGAGACCCGCAGCTTCCAACCTTTCACGGTAATCTATGTTCACTTCATAACGATGCCGGTGGCGCTCTGAGATTTCTTCAGTGCCATAGATTTGCGCGATACGGGAGCCTGCAGACAAACGAGCCGGATAAGCACCAAGACGCATCGTCCCGCCAAGGTCGCTGTCGGAGCTGCGTTTTTCCGATGCGTCGCCGCGCTTCCACTCCGTCATCAAACCAACGACTGGCTCATCGGTCGGGCCAAATTCAGTCGAGTTGGCTCCTTGAATACCGGCCAGGTTACGAGCTGCCTCGATGACGGCCATCTGCATTCCAAAACAGATGCCAAAATACGGGATCTTGTGTTTGCGCGCATATTCTGCAGCGGCAATTTTACCTTCTGCGCCGCGTTCACCGAAACCACCCGGAACCAGAATGCCATTGACGTTTTCCAGAACCGGACCCGGATCACTTTCTTCAAAGACTTCCGATTCAACCCATTCAAGGTTTACCTTGACGTTGTTGGCCAGTCCGCCGTGCACAAGGGCTTCAATCAAAGACTTGTAGGCGTCTTTCAAAACAGTGTACTTGCCCACAACAGCAATCGTCACTTCGCCCTCTGGGTTTTCAATGCCATTGGCGATTGTCTCCCAGCGTTTGAAGTCCGGCGCTGGTGCTCCAGTAATGCCGAAAGCTTCCAGAACCTGCGTATCCAGCCCTTCCTTGTGATAAGCCAGCGGCACTTCATAAATGCTCTTGGCATCATATGCCGGGATCACAGCTTCTTCACGCACATTACAGAATAGAGACAGCTTGCGACGCTCCGTCTCCGGAATCATGCGATCACACCGGATCAGAAGAATGTCCGGCTGAATGCCGATTGACCGTAGCTCTTTAACCGAGTGCTGTGTCGGCTTTGTTTTCATCTCACCAGCACTTGGAATGTAAGGCAGCAGCGTCAGATGAATGTAGACTGCCTGCCCACGTGGTAATTCATTGCCCAACTGCCGAATGGCTTCAAAAAACGGCAGGCCTTCGATGTCCCCAACGGTTCCGCCGATTTCGCACAATACAAAATCGTAGTCGTCGTTTCCGTCCAGGATGAAATTCTTGATGGCATCCGTAACATGGGGGATGACCTGAACAGTCCCGCCGAGATAATCACCGCGCCGCTCCTTGGCGATAATCTCCTGGTAGATGCGGCCGGTCGTAATATTGTCCTGTTTGTTTGCTGGTCTTCCGGTGAAACGCTCGTAGTGCCCCAAATCCAGATCGGTTTCAGCCCCGTCGTCGGTCACATAACACTCACCGTGCTGATACGGGCTCATTGTGCCCGGATCAACGTTGAGATAGGGATCCAGTTTCCGGAGACGAACCTTGTACCCGCGCGCCTGCAAGGCTGCGCCTAGTGCCGCTGAAGCCAGCCCCTTTCCCAATGAAGAGACTACGCCACCAGTGATAAAAATATACCGCGCCATGGATCACTACCATTTGCTTATTAGAGCGTCTGCGACACCCTGTTGTCGTTGAACGCATAAATACGGACGCCGCGAAGGGCTCGCAGCGCCGCATTCAATTTCGGATACTCTTGTCTGCATTCAGGCAGACTGATTACTGAGCGGAAGGCACCTGTGGACCGGCAGGCGCTTCTTCAGAAGGTGCGCCCTGAAGCTGATTCAGGATACCCTCTCCGTCGGTCTCGCCGCTTTGCGTTTCAGCTGCGGTGGGAACTTCGTCCAAGATAGACGCTGGACGGTCGTCCCAACGTGCAAGGAGCGAAAGACCAAGCGACGTGGCAAAAAACACCGCAGCCAGAATGGCTGTTCCGCGAGTAAGAATGTTGGCTGTACCGCGGCTGGACATGAAGCCGCCGCCGCCACCGCCGCCGCCGATTCCAAGCGCGCCACCTTCGGAGCGCTGCAAGAGGATCATCACGACAAGCGCGACCACAGCCATGAGGTGGATTACAATAAGAACGGTATCCATAGGTTTCCGTAGGTTTGAAATTCGTTTTGCGGCCTTCTAGCCTAAATTGGTCATGGTTTCCACCCTTAAACACAAGCCGTGGAAACCTGAGTTATCCAGTTGGGCCCAAAACCGCTATCGAATGGGACAACACCGCGCCATTCTGCTGTTATCAACACCTGCGATCGCATTTCACAGGATCCTCAGCAATATAGTCATGGATGGACTGGATCACATCGCTAAATGCACGCAGAACCTCACATTTATGTTTCCAGATGCCTTGCCCCCATAGCGCAGGCTCTTTATGATCCGCCCGCCTTGCATTCAGTGGCGGATGAACTCATGTCATCGCCGCTTCGAAACACGAAAACGGATTTATAAATATGCTGGACGCGCTGCGCAGAGGCGTTGGAACCTGGGTTGCAAAAGTATTTATTGGCTTGCTCGTCATGAGCTTTGCTATTTGGGGCATTTCTGACGTCTTTACTGGATTTGGAAACAACTCCGTCGCACAAGTTGGCGACACGGAGATTTCTTCACTGGAGTTCGAAACTGCTTACCGGCGTCAGCTGGACAACCTATCGCAGCAGCTCAACCAGCCTATCACACCTGAACAAGGCGCTGCTTTCGGCATTCCGACTCAGGTTTTAAGCCAGTTGCTTGCTGAAGCAGCTCTCAATGATGTCGCCTCCAATCTAAAACTCGGTGTGTCCGACGAAGCGATCGTGAGGACGATACAGGAAAATCCTGCATTCCGAGGCATCAATGGCGCTTTTGATCGCAGCCGTCTGGCAATGGTTTTGCGCAATGCAGGCATCTCGGAGGACGAGTTCGTTCTTCTTCAGCAAGATCTGGCGGAGCGCCAGCAGTTGATCGAAGCGCTTGTTGGAGATCTGATTGCGCCGGAAGCTTTGGTGACAGCTTTCCATAATCATATTACGGAGGAGCGCAGAATTGCCTATCTGCGCATCGACGAGAGCAATCTGGATGAAATTCCAACGCCGACTGACGAAGAGCTGAAAAGCTACTTCGAAGACAACATTGATCGCTATCGCGCCCCGGAATATCGGCAGGTAAATTATTTGGAAATTACCCCAAAGAAGATCGCCAACCCCTCCCTATTGACGGAAGAACAGGTGCGTGAGGAGTACGAGCGGGTCAAGGATCGCTATCAGCTACCTGAACAGCGCCGCGTCCTTCAAATGTCATTTCCGACGCTGGAGGAAGCCGAAACTGCAGCTGCAGAACTTCAGGGTAACAAGACCTTCGAGGACCTCTTGAGCGAGCGTGACCTTGAGATTGCAGATGTTGATCTGGGCATGATGGGGCGTGCAGGTTTTCTGGATGACTCCATTGCCGAGGCTGCCTTCCAACTGAATGAAGGGGAAACCAGCGGTGCCGTTGAGGGCCGGTTTACCAACGTCATCTTGAAAGTTCAGGAGATCCAGCCAGAAAGCGTAGAGCCATTTGAAGAAGTAGCGGATGAAATCCGCAGCGCGTTGGCCGAAGATTTGGCTGCCGATGAGATTTACGACCTCTATAACGAAATCGAGGATGCGCGCGCTGGCGGCAGTTCTTTCAACGAAGTAGCGGAACGCTTTGATCTGGACCTCGTTCAAAGCCCACTGTTTGACCAGTCTGGTCAAAACCCCGATGAGCAAGCTGTCGACCTTCCTGTCAAACAAGACTTGATCGCCGCTACTTTCGACAGTGACGTGGGTATTGAAAATGATCCAATCAACATTGGACGGAACGGCTACCTGTGGTTTGAAGTTGCGCGCGTTGACCCTGAGCGTGAACGCAGCCTTGAAGAGGTACGCGCCAAGGTAGTTGCGGATTGGACAGCGCATCGCGAAGCTGAGCAACTCAAGCAACTTTCCGAAGAAATTCTGGCGGAAATTGAGGCTGGCAAAACACTTGAGGCTGTTGCCACAGCAAGAGAACTGACAGTTCAAAACGCCGATGGCTTGACCCGCGAGCAACCAACTGAGCTGATAGGCGCGGAAGCACTGCAGGCTATCTTCTCCGGGCCAGTTGGAACAACGGCAGAAGTATCTGCGCAGGATGGATCTCGTTTGGTTCTTCAGGTTGCAGACACTACGACACCTGCCCAATTCACAGAATCCCCTCAGATGCGCAACATGACCAGTCAACTCTCCGCGGATCTGCAGAACTCGCTGGTATCCCAGTTTATCGCGCGTGTTGAACAAGAAGCGGGCGTTCGCGTCAATCAAACTCTGTTCAATCAGATATCGGGCATGGCCGCACAATAAGTATCTGAAAAGACACACGGCCGGGACACTTTGTTCCGGCCGTTTCAATTTGAACTCGGGACAACGGACATGCGAAACTTGAAAGATCTGATCGCCATTGTCGCAGATGGTACAGCCTTGACTCACATGGAAGCGCGTGAAGCGTTTGAGATCATCATGTCCGGTGGAGCAACCCCAGCGCAGATTGGCGGATTTCTGATGGCTCTGCGTGTGCGCGGTGAAACCATCGACGAGATCTCCGGAGCGGTTGAAACCATGCGCGCGAAGATGACCCCAGTGCTTGGCGTTCCACAACAGGCCATAGATATCGTGGGAACAGGCGGCGATGGATCGGGCACCTACAACATTTCTACCTGTACGGCTTTGGTTGTAGCAGCCTGCGGCGTCCCGGTAGCCAAGCATGGCAACAGGTCGCTTTCATCACGTTCCGGTTCCTCCGAAGCCCTGGTCGAACTTGGTATCAATCTCGACATTCCGCCGTCAAAAATCGCTGAATGCGTCAATGGGGCTGGCATTGGGTTCATGTTCGCCCCAAACCACCACTCCGCCATGAAGCACGTCGGTCCGGCTCGTATGGAACTTGGGACCCGCACGATCTTCAATCTCTTGGGCCCCTTGGCCAACCCCGCCTCGGTAAAGCGGCAAATGACGGGGGTTTACGCCCGTCCCTGGGTTCGACCAGTAGCGGAAACACTGCGCGTGCTCGGCACGGAAAAAGCTTGGATCGTACATGGTAGTGACGGTCTGGATGAGATTACCACGACCGGCCCCACCTATGTTGCGGAATTGAAAGACGGCGAAGTCAATGAATTCACCATCGCGCCTCAGGATGCAGGATTGCCACTCGCAGATCCCCAAGACCTGAAAGGCGGTGAGCCGAAGGAAAACGCCCAAGCGCTGCGCAAGGTTCTGGATGGGGAAAGGAATCCTTACCGCGACGTCGTAGTGCTGAATGCCGCCGCATCACTGATCGTCGCGGACAAGGCTGAAACCCTGCTACAAGGTGTTGATATGGCAACCCATGCAATCGACAGCGGCGCAGCCAGCCGTCATCTGTCTGACCTGGTGCGGATTTCCAACAGCTGACGTGAAGAGGACTGTCTGGCGATGGCCGATATTCTGAAAAAAATCGAAGCTTACAAACGCGAAGAAATAGCGATTGCAAAGCAGACCGTTGACTTGTCTACGCTGCGCCAGAGAGCTGAGGAGCAGGCTCCAACACGCGGTTTTCTCAAAGCTCTGGAAGCCAAGAGGTCGGTTGGGGAGTACGGCTTGATTGCGGAGATCAAGAAGGCAAGCCCATCGAAGGGTCTCATTCGCGCCGATTTCAATCCTCCAGAGTTGGCCAGAGCCTATGAAAAAGGGGGGGCAACATGCCTTTCCGTGCTCACCGACACGCCTTCGTTTCAAGGCAAGCCGGACTATCTGAAACAAGCAAGAGAAGCGGTGTCCCTCCCTGCCCTGCGCAAGGATTTTTTATATGACACCTATCAGGTTTACGAGGCGCGCGCGTGGGGTGCTGACTGCATTTTGATCATCATGGCCGCCGTCGATGATGCGCTTGCTGCTGATTTGGAGCAAGCTGCCTTTTCATTGGGTATGGATGCACTGATCGAAGTTCATGACGAACCTGAGATGGAAAGAGCCCTGCGTCTGCAGTCCCGCCTTGTCGGCGTGAACAATCGAAACCTAAAAACATTCGAAACCTCATTGGAAACCAGTGAGCGCCTCGCTGAAATGGTACCAAACGAGCGGTTGCTTGTAGGAGAATCCGGCCTTTTCACTCGGGAAGACCTGGAACGCATGAAACAGGCTGGCATTACTACGTTTCTAATTGGCGAGAGCCTGATGCGCCAACATGATGTCACTCACGCCACACGAACACTCTTGCACTCCTGAGCAAATTTACGTTGGAATACCCCTCCTGATTCATCTCTGCCTTGAGGGGTATTCATGCCAAAAGCGGCGTCACAATTATCTCACATCAACACCGCAGGCGAAGCCCACATGGTGGATGTCTCCGAAAAACCCCAGACTGCGCGAACCGCCCGTGCGGCAGGGTCCGTGCGCATGAAAACGCAAACTTTGGAGACCATTTTGGCAGGAAACGCCAAAAAGGGTGATGTACTGGGTACAGCACGATTGGCAGGCATCATGGCAGCAAAGCGCACCCATGAGTTGATCCCACTTTGCCACCCCCTACCCCTTTCCAAGGTCTCTGTCGATATAACGGAAAACCATGCGTTGCCGGGGCTGGACGTTACCGTCACAGCCAAGGTCTCAGGTCAAACCGGCGTTGAAATGGAAGCGCTGACCGCAGCTTCCGTAGCCTGTCTGACAATATACGACATGGCCAAAGCCATAGATCCGGGGATGGAAATTGTGAGCCTTCGCCTCCTTGAGAAAACTGGCGGAAAATCGGGTCCATTCCTCGCGGATGAAAAAGGATCAGCGGAATGAGCCTCATTAGTGTCGAAGCTGCCCTGAAAAGCCTGTTGGCAGACGTAAAACAAACCAACATTGAACAAGTCCCGCTTCTTGACGCCGGAGCGCGCGTTCTGGCGAAAGACGTCCGCGCAACCCGAACCCAGCCGCCTTTCTCAGCTTCTGCAATGGATGGCTATGCGGTGCGCGCAAGCGACACGACCCGCGCCAACGATCCACTGCGGGTTATTGGTGAAGCTCCGGCAGGCCACGCCTATAAAGGCAGCCTTAAACAAGGTGAGGCCCTCCGTATTTTTACCGGCGCACCCATCCCTGACGGGGCAAACGCCATTCTCATTCAAGAATACGCGCGCCGGGACGGCGAAATGGTCTATGCCCTTCAGTCCGTTGACGAGGGCAAACACATTCGGGCCGCCGGACTGGACTTTTCGCAAAACGACACCCTGCTACATGCTGGACAACAGCTCGACTATCGAGCCCTCGCCCTTGCCGGAGCCATGAACCACCCGACGCTCCCGGTCCATTGCAAGCCACGGGTCGCCATTCTTGCCAATGGGGATGAACTGGTGGAACCCGGCCAAGTCCCTGGTCCCAACCAGATCATTGCTTCAAATCAGATCGGAATAGCCGAACTGGTCCGCCGCTCGGGCGCAATACCCGTCATGCTCGGAATAGCTCCGGACAATGAACAGGAGATAGCCAAGAGGGTTACCAAAGCCATCACCCTCAACTGCGACATACTCGTAACCCTGGGTGGTGCGTCCGTCGGTGATCATGATCTTATTCAGAAAACCCTCGGTAATGCCGGTATGGACCTTGAGTTTTGGCGCATCGCCATGCGTCCCGGAAAGCCTCTCATGGCGGGCAGCATAGGTGAAATGAAAGTTTTGGGCTTACCGGGCAACCCGGTATCCAGCCTCGTTTGCGGGTTGCTGTTCCTTGTGCCGTTGATCCAAACCATGCTTGGCCAGAGCCCAGCCACCAACCCCACAGACCACCCAGTCCTGCCGCTCGCAAGCCCCCTGCCCCAAAACGACATGCGGCAAGACTACGTGCGTGCGCGCATTGTCTCTGACAGTGGTCGCGAGACCCTCCAGCCTTTCAAAACCCAAGATTCATCGATGCTTTCGTTGTTTCATCAATCACAAGCCTTGATTATCCGCCCACCTCATGCACCGGAAGCTTCCGAAGGAAAAGAGGTTCCATACATCCCACTCTGACTCGGCTCACGGAACCTGGCAGCCCCTTCTTCCGCGGGAAATTGGGGGAAATAACCGCGCCTTAAGCCTTGCAGAACACAATAGGAACAGGTAGGGTTGTGTTCGCGTTTTGTACTGACGCACTCGATTTACAGGGCACCACAACGGGGAAGCTGGCGATGTTGACCAAAAAGCAACATGAATTGCTCATGTTCATCCATGCAAGACTGCAGGAAACAGGCGTCCCCCCTTCTTTTGACGAAATGAAAGAAGCACTTGAACTTCGTTCAAAATCAGGCATCCACCGCTTGATCACGGCGTTGGAAGAGCGAGGGTTCATCCGGCGCCTTCCCAATCGCGCAAGAGCGCTGGAAGTCATCAAGCTACCTGAGACCAGTGCGCAGCCTGCCCGAAGCCAGCGCACCAAGGGCTTCTCCCCGGAAGTAATTGAAGGCTCTCTTGGCAAGGAGGCTGTTCCATCTCAGTCGGATCCCGCGCCTGTATCCACGACAGCATCGACAGTGGAAGTTCCGGTTATGGGCCGCATCGCGGCTGGGGTGCCCATCGAAGCAATTCAAACGCATAGCCACTCGATAACCATGCCCAGTGACATGCTTAGCAGAGGTGATCATTACGCCCTTGAGGTGCGAGGTGATTCCATGATCGATGCAGGCATTCTGGATGGCGACACGGTGTTGATCCGACGTGGCGACACTGCCGAGACAGGAGATATTGTTGTCGCATTGGTTGACGATGAAGAAGCCACTTTGAAGCGACTGCGCAAGAAGGGCGGCACCATCGCATTGGAAGCGGCAAACCCCGACTATGAAACACGGATTTTTGGGCCGGACCGCGTGCGTATTCAGGGTAAGCTGGTGGCTTTATTCCGCAGTTACTAAACCACGCGCCCAATCGGCAACCTCCGGTTCCCAAGGGCGCCTGACCGGTCTGTAAGACGTCTGGATACGTTCAAGGCGAACCTTGAAGTCGCTATTTCTGTCGGCCTCGGCAGCCTCTACGCCGAGCCACAAAGCATGGCTGCCAAATCGAGCAAGGCGTTGCGCATCGATGACAAGCTTAGCGCTACAAGTCTCAGGAGCTTGTAAGGTTGTCACGATAATCTCTGCGAACCGGCAATCTTTAAGGAGCGAGTCTGTAGTTCTGGGCATGGCCAGTCGAAGGCCATGTACTCGGCTGACTCGTTTATTGTCTGAACTTGGCGCTGACGGTTTACCCTGTGAAACAGAGCTTGGCAAACCACCGGCTGGAAAGAGCGACATAACACAGCCTTGGTCATCGCAGGACTGATCATCATCAGAAGCGCGATGCGCCTTGAACTCTGCATCGCCAACGCCGAATGCCTTTAGAAATACGGATGGGACAAATGATGCACGGCGTGCAGTCACACGCGGCTCTCCTTCACGGGTATGAAAGGCAATCGTTCGGCCATTGTCGGAGACCAGAATATCCGGCGGGCGATATAGCGTAAACGCCACACCTGCCGCGATGATCGGTATAAAGGTTAAAACCTTGAACCGCCCCGGCAGGAGCGCTAGGGCAAGAATGCTGCCCACCATCAAAAATGTACCCCAACCACTTACCATTCCGATGAACCCGATGGATCCTGTGAGCCTTTCCACCTCATGAGCAACCCAAAGTACCCAGCTCAAGGCAAGACTCATGAGCTGAAGAAATGGCCCCTCCGCCCCCATAGGCATTGCGAGTAGCCCTATCAAACCAAAGGGCATGGCTGCGAAGCTGAAAACGGGCATGGCCGCCAAGTTTGCAACAAGGCCATAAGGAGCAACCTTTTGGAAGTGATAGGCGGCAATGGGACCAATAGCCGCCTCTGCAATCAAGGAGGTAGCCCCGCAAGCAACAAACCACGCCAAGGCGCCTTTCAGGATACGTCCAAATCGCTTCTCGGCTGAAGGCCCGTGTAAAACCGTTCGGCGGGCTTTAAAATCTCGCCATAACGCATAAACGGCAAGCAGCGCCGCTACCGCTGCAAAAGACATCTGAAATCCCGGCGCAATGAGATTGTGAGGTGCCACCAACAGAACCGCAAACGCAGCAAGTCCCAAGCTGCGCAGGCTCAAGCCCCACCGCCCCATAACACCGGCCAAAAGCACGATCACAACCATGATGTAAGCACGCTGTGTTGCGACTGAGGCGCCAGAAAGCATTAGGTAGCCGGTAGAAACTGTGAGGGCGGAGAACGATGCCAAGCGATGCACAGAATGGGTGAGCGCGAACTCTCGAAACAATGCCAAACCATGGCGCATGGAAAAAAACACCAATGCCGCCACCAAACTCATATGCAAGCCAGATATGGCAAGCAAATGAGCAAGCCCCGCCATTCGAAGGGCTTCTTGATCCTCCTCCTCCAAATAGCCTCGCTCACCAACCAGCAAGGCAATCGCCAATGCCGCTTCGGGGGTATCTCCCATATGGTATTGAATTCGGCTTGCAGCGCCGTGTCTCAACGTCTCCAACCAACCGGCAGCCAAAACAGGCGGTCCTCTCGCCACCCTTTTGATGTCGCCCATGGTAAAGCCCACGGTGTCGATGCCTGAGAAAAACGCACTACGTCCGAAATCATAGCCACCCGGGTAAACAGCCCCGGGCAACGGCATCAGACGTGCCAAAGCCGTAACCGTATCGCCAACTTTCAAATGGCCAGTGTGGGCGCGCGTGGTCACACGGCCCAGCGACGGCATGCTGGAAGGTTCAAGCTTATCAATCTTTGAGAACGATACCCATAGGCGTGTTACACCATTCTCCCGTTCCTCTATGTCGACAACTCGCCCTTCGAAATCACTCGTCAGAGCACGGGATAACCGCGGACCATCATGAAGGCGGGTCTGCACCTGCCCTGACAAGACCCCGGACATGATCAGCATTATGCAAGCAGGTACCCAGGCACGCGCACCGCGGCGACTCTGTCGCACAGCCGCGACGCAAGCCAGGACGAAAATGCTGGCCGACGCACTGATATGAGGCTCAAACGCTACACTATAGTAGAACCAGAGACCTGCGGCGAAGAGCACGGCACCCCACAAGGGCCCAATCCCACGCTGTAAGTCCCGGTCCATCTCTTGAATCAACGCATGAAGACCCCAATATTCTAGTTTAAAAAAATGTTTTAAATATTTGTAATTATGTCTTTTTACCCTATTGCATTTGATAGTTTCGGGGTCATTGCCAACAGCAAGTGACATTGCATCGCCCGAACGCGGAGTAGGTTCGCTTTTCTGGGTTGCGGACGCCGACAAGTCGGTTGGCTCGCTACGTGCGGAAGAGTTCACTGGCAATCAACTTCTTACTCAATACAGGCCTTGGGTGGACGCGCCCCCTATGGTACACAGCCATCAAACTGGCGACTTCCGCCGTATTTGCTTGGTTGAACACAAGAGACTGAAAAATCACAAATGACTGAGAGCATTGTCACGCGCTTTGCGCCTTCTCCCACGGGCTTTCTCCACATCGGCGGGGCTCGCACCGCCCTGTTCAACTGGCTCTATGCCAAGGGCCATGGTGGCAAGATGCTGCTGCGCATCGAAGATACCGACCGCGCACGCTCCACTGAAGAGGCTGTAACAGCCCTACTCGATGGACTGACCTGGATGGGCATCGATTGGGACGGCGAACCGGTTTCCCAATACAGCCGTGGCGAGCGTCATCGCGAAGTGGCCAAGCAACTGGTCGAAGCAGGACAAGCCTATTATTGTTATGCCTCTCAGGAGGAATTGGATGAGATGCGCGAGAAAGCCCGCGCAGAAGGCCGGCCGCCCCGTTACGACGGACGCTGGCGGGACCGTGATCCATCGGAGGCACCAGAGGGCATATCGCCCGTGGTACGCCTTAAAGCGCCTCTGAACGGGGAAACTGTCATCGAGGACATGGTCCAGGGTTCTGTTACCTTCCCAAATAAGGATCTAGATGATCTTGTCATTCTGCGCTCAGATGGCTCGCCCACCTACATGCTGGCCGTTGTGGTAGACGATCACGACATGGGCGTAACGCACATAATCCGAGGCGATGACCACCTGACAAACGCTGCGCGCCAGGCTCTAATTTACAAGGCTATGGGCTGGGATACTCCGGTCATGGCACATATTCCTCTGATTCACGGGCCAGACGGTGCAAAACTATCAAAACGCCATGGCGCCCTTGGAGCCGAGACCTACAGAGCCATGGGATACCTGCCTGCTGCCATGCGAAACTATCTGGCACGGCTGGGATGGTCTCATGGTGATGAGGAAATTTTCTCAACTGATCAAATGGTCAAGTGGTTTGATTTCGACGCAATTGGACGGTCTCCGTCGCGTTTCGACTTTCAAAAGCTGGAAAACCTGAACGGCCACTATATGCGCTCCACCGATGACGAAGAGCTCGCTGAGCTTTTCAAGGAGTACCTGAAGGCCGTGGACAATGGCGCTGAGGTTCTCACTTGGTTGGAAACCGAAGCAAACGCCCAAAAGTTCATTGCAGCTCTCCCCGGCTTGAAAGAGCGGGCCAAGACACTGGTGGAATTGCATGAATCGGCCCGCTACCTGTGGGTTCAGCGCCCTTTGGACCTCGATGAAAAGGCCGCAAAGCTGCTTTCCGAAGATGCACGTGCACTCCTTGGTCGCTTGGCTCCGCAGCTCGAGGCTCTGGATATCTGGAACGCAGAAACCACTGATGCCGTGGTACGTGCTTTTGCGGAGAAAGAAGAGCTCAAACTGGGTAAGGTCGCTCAGCCATTGCGAGCAGCCCTTACCGGCCGGGGTACGTCTCCGGGGATTTTTGATGTACTCGAAGTGCTCGGAAAGCAAGAATCTGTCGCCCGCATCCGGGATGTAGCGCAATAATTTCTCAAAAATCTGGGGAACTATCGTAAAACTTGGCAGGAAGCCGCTGCGGTAGTTCCCCTATTAGTACAAAAGCCATAGTTGCCAGTGCTTGCGGGAAAACCCTAAATGCGATAGCAACTCCTCGACGACACTCCTCCGGCGTCGGCATCAGATGCTTGAATGTATCCCCGTGTACACAATATTGGGGATCGAGTGGCGGGGGACACCTTAACAAGGGGGTTGCCTATATGAGCGACAAAACTGCAAAACTGACAATCGGTGACGAAACGTGGGACCTCAATGTCCGCGAAGGTTCAGTTGGACCAGACGTTATCGACATCGGCGCGCTTTACAAGGACACGGGCCGCTTTACCTACGACCCCGGTTTTACCTCAACCGCATCCTGCGAATCCAAAATCACCTACATTGATGGTGATCAGGGAACGCTGTTGTACCGCGGCTATCCGATTGAGCAACTGGCCGAACACGGAGATTTTCTGGAAAGCTGCTACCTGCTGCTTTATGGAGAGCTGCCAACCCGCGCACAGAAAGACGATTTCGTACATCGCGTGACTTATCACACCATGGTGCATGAGCAGATGACCCGTTTTTATTCCGGGTTCCGTCGCGATGCACACCCAATGGCCGTGATGACCGGTATTGTTGGTGCAATGTCCGCATTCTATCATGACTCGACGGACATTACCGACCCTCACCAGCGGATGATTGCATCTTTGCGCATGGTGGCAAAGATGCCGACAATTGCCGCAATGGCTTACAAGTACCACATCGGTCAGCCGTTTGTTTTTCCACGCAATGACTTGGACTATGCAGCAAACTTCCTGCACATGTGCTTTGCTGTTCCCTGCGAGGATTACAAGGTGAACCCGGTACTGGCCCGCGCCATGGATCGGATCTTCATCCTTCACGCAGATCATGAACAGAATGCATCGACATCAACGGTTCGCCTGGCAGGCTCCTCCGGTGCCAATCCGTTCGCGTGTATTGCTGCTGGTATTGCATGCCTCTGGGGGCCGGCACATGGCGGTGCAAATGAAGCCGCGTTGAACATGCTCTCCGAAATCGGTTCTGTTGACCGCATTCCGGAGTTCATCGCACGGGCCAAGGACAAGGATGATCCGTTCCGTCTCATGGGCTTTGGTCACCGCGTTTACAAGAACTACGACCCGCGCGCGCGCATCATGCAAAAAACAACGCATGAGGTACTTGCAGAGCTGGGCCATCAGGACGACCCGCTGTTGCAGGTCGCGATGGAACTGGAAAAGATCGCGCTGTCAGATGAGTACTTCGTTGAGAAGAAGCTCTATCCAAACATCGATTTCTACTCCGGCATCACACTTCGCGCCCTGGGCTTCCCAACCACAATGTTCACAGTGCTGTTTGCCCTGGCCCGCACGGTTGGTTGGATTGCTCAGTGGAAAGAAATGGTTGAGGATCCATCTCAGCGCATTGGCCGCCCGCGCCAGCTCTACACGGGCGCTGCACCGCGCGACTACCTGCCAATCGACCAGCGCCGCTGAAAATACTATTCGAATAAAACTCAAAAAGAGGGCGTCATGCCCTCTTTTTTCGTTGCACGTCACTCATGCTTGGCGTACGCGTTCTCGCTTCTATACGCACTACAACAGAAAATGGCCTGTAGATTGGCCCAAACCTAGGCTGTGTGACGCTTTTCAGCTGTCGTGAGAAGGATCTGTGCTGCCTTTCCGGCCTGGCTCTCTCCATCCGGAAGTTTCATGATCCTGTCGAGCTGATTGAATGCTTCGACCTGTAAGTTCCGGGCCACGCTGTCTTGATTCAAAAGAGAGATCACACGATCCGCCAAAGCCGGTCCATTTGCATCTTCATCCAAATACTCTGGAACGACATTGCGCCCCAAAACAAGGTTCGGCAAGACCATGCTGTCCACTGTGGCAATCGGGATAAATCGATGGATGTCTTTGAGACGGCGGAAGAACCAGTCGAGTTTATATGCCACAACCATCGGTACGCCAGATATGGCAAGTTCCAGTGAGACTGTGCCACTGGCTGCCAGAGCGGCGTGAGCCTTGCGAAAGGCCGCGAACTTGGCAGGTTCTCCAATGACAATCTCAGGCTGAATAGCCCAACTTTGAAGTGCATCGCGAATACGCGCTTCCTGATGAGCGACGGCAGGCATCACAAAATGAGCGTCTGGCCAAGCTTCTGCAATACGCGCCACAGCCTTGCCAAAAGGTTCCATCAAACGGGATACTTCACTACCGCGGCTGCCCGGAAGCACAAGGACCGTTCGCTCCTGAGCACTCATTGGTGCCCTCTCCCCATCTTTCGGGCGCAGATTATCCAAGCGCTCGATCAAAGGGTGCCCAACATACGTGGTCGCGGGCCCACCTAACTCACGATGGACCTCAGGTTCAAATGGCAACAACGCCAGGAGATGATCAACATATGCTGCCATCTTCCGTGCCCGGCCGGGGCGCCATGCCCAAACCGAAGGAGAAACGTAGTCCACGATTGGAATATGGGGTGCCTTTTTGCGCACCCGCTTAGCGACGTTGTGAGTAAAGTCCGGACTATCAATAATCAGCAAAACATCCGGGTCTTTTGCAATCACATCATCAACGCATTGGTATACACGTTTCACGATTGCCGGCAGACGCGCCAATACGGCCGACAGCCCCATAACGGCAATGTCCTGAAGCGGAAAAAGGCTCTGCAAGCCTTCCCGGGACAATCGCTCCCCTCCAACGCCCTGAACGACCAAAGGTCTTCCTGTTCGCTCTCGCAGTGCGCGGATCAGTTCTGCTCCCAGTTGATCCCCGGACTCCTCACCCACCACAATGTAGACCGAAAGGGGTGGTTCCTGCCTCATGGCGTTGGCTCCTTCGCGCGCGCTTCAATCCCCAGCAGAAAGATGCCGAGTTCATTGCAAACAGCCAATGTCTCTTCGCGATCAGAAATCAACACCCTTCCTGCTTCAACCGCAATACCCTTCAGTTGAGCCGCCTGGGCGCGTCGCACCGTATCCGGGCCAACTGTTGGAAGATCGACACGTAAATCCTGGTCAGGCTTGGCGCACTTTACAAGCACCCCCGCGCGGCCTTTCGCCCGAACGCGACCGTTCTCTCGCAGGTCACGGCAACGCACCAGCATTGCGTCGGTTCCTTCGGCGCCTTCGACGGCGACAACCCGTGTACCAACCGCAATCGCCGCCTGCCCGATGTCGAGGGCACCCAGCATCCGAACCGCTTCGACGCCCAGTTTTACAGCAAGATTGTCTTGATCATCCGGATACGGGCCTGCCATGACGCCACCGCTCGCAAGCAGCTCCGGAGCCAGTTCGTGCGCACCAATCACGCGAAGACCCTCCCGTTCGAATATACCCATGACGCGCACCAGCAAGCTGTCATCACCGCCCACAAGCGCGCTCAGGATACGAGGCAGTCGCCGCATCGTTCCCAAGTCTCCAACGATAGAGGTAAAGTCAGGCCGCCGTGTGACAGATCCAATCAGCACCACCTCTTTGGCTCCGGCCTGATGAATCGTGTCGAACAGCTTTCCAATCTGCCCCCACCCTAAAACAACGGGGTCAAATGCGGAAAGGGAGGCATCCGCCTCCCCCTTGATCGCAATGGTAATAACTTCGCGGCCACTGAGCTCAGCTGCACGAATGACTTGCGCAGGAAGACGGCCGCCGCCAGCTACCACGGCAATAGGACCTAGCGCGTCCATAACGGCGTTTAGCCCTCCGCACCTTTTCTCGGCGTACAGAACCGGCGATCCCCCTCAACCAACAGAAAGTCCGTCAGTTGTTGAACACCTTCACGCCCCTCATAGGTTTCACGCGCCTTTGCTGCGCGTTCGCGCAAAGTACCTGTATCGCCCTCAAAAATATCCTTATAGGCGTGGCGAAGCGCATGAATTTCATCGCGACTGTAGTTGCGACGTTTCAAGCCAATCAGGTTTAGCCCATGCAGCCTTGCACGATCACCAATTACGGACCCGAATGGGATCACGTCAAACTCAACACCTGTAAGCCCCCCGATGATGGAGTGGGCCCCAATACGGCACCATTGGCGGACTGCAGACAGACCGCCGAAAATCACGAAATCCTCAACCTCGACATGACCAGCTAGCGTTGCATTGTTGGCCAGAATCGCATTGTTACCGACCTTACAGTCATGCCCCACATGGCTACTCGCCATAAACAGGCACTGGTCGCCAACCTTGGTCAGGCCACCGCCACCTGCAGTGCCCGGGTTCATGGTGACATGTTCGCGGATCTGGTTGTCTTGGCCAATTTCGAGGCGTGTTTCCTCACCAGCGTACTTCAGGTCCTGAGGCTGGTGCCCGATACTGGCAAACGGAAAGATCCGCGTGCGTGCGCCAATGGAAGTGTGCCCGGCGACAACCACGTGAGAAACCAACTCAACATTGTCGCCTAATACCACATTGGGCCCAACCATACAGAATGGCCCAACCTTTACGTCTTCACCTAAAACCGCCCCTGCCTCGATTACGGCAGTGGGATGTATCTCTTGCATCAGAACCTCAGGTTTCTGAATCGACGAGCATGGCGCTCACTTCGGCTTCGGCCACCTTCTGGCCGTCAACAGTTGCCACGCACTCGAACTTCCAAATGGTTGCGCGGTTGCGGATCTTCTTCACATTGAAGTGCACCTGATCACCCGGCACCACCGGCTTGCGGAATTTACATTTGTCGATGGTCATGAAATAGACCAGCGACGGGTTCGAATTGTTATCGCGAGCATTGATGCACAACGCCCCGGCCGTCTGTGCCATGGCTTCAATGAGAAGAACTCCTGGCATCACCGGCTGCTTGGGAAAGTGACCCTGGAAATGTGGCTCGTTGATTGTAACGTTCTTGATGCCAATACCCGAGTTGTCACCATCCATCTCGATAATCCTATCAATCATCAAAAATGGATAACGGTGTGGCAACAACTCCATCACCTTCATAATATCAGCGCTATTCAGCGTTGTTTTTTCAGAGTCACTCATGCTCAAAGCCTCAAACTACAATCAATCAACCCTCTGGGATCTTCAAAAACGGTTGTTAGCAAAGCCGACAAGGAAAAACCAGCAGCATGACCGGCTAAACAACAATGGAAAATGCTAGAATGCTCAGCTTTTCCCGTCTTTTTCCGCCAATTTGCTAAGTGCCGCCATTTCACGGAACCATTGACGGACAGGTTTTGCCGGAGTTCCTCCATAACGACCGCCGCCAGGCAGGTCATCATTGACTACTGACACCGCCGCAACCTGCGCCGCCATTCCAATCCGAATATGTCCGGCGACGCCGGTTTGCCCGCCAATTGCGACGTAATCTTCAAGAGTGGCGCTACCAGAAATACCAACTTGAGAAACGATGACACAATGACGTCCAATATTGACGTTGTGGCCAATCTGAACCTGATTGTCGATCTTGGTTCCTTCTCCAATCACGGTATCGCGGTTCGCCCCCCGGTCGATCGTTGTATTGGCGCCGATTTCGACGTCGTTCTGAATAATGACGCGACCAATCTGGGGTACCTTCAGGTGACCGCCAGGCCCCATTGCAAACCCGAATCCGTCTTGTCCAATTGCAACGCCGGGATGAATGATGACACGGTCACCAACAAGCGCATGCTGAATGGTCACATTGGCTGAAATTCGGGTGTTGCGGCCAATCTGGCAGGATGCACCAATTACCGAATTTGGACCAATAACCGTACCAGCTCCCACATGGGCGCCATCACCAATCACAGCCCCGGCTTCCAATACCACGTCATCCTCCAGAACCGCAGTATCGCTGACAACAGCTTTGGGATTTATTCCACCTTGCCGGATCACTGGTGTCGGTGCCATGGCTTCGGGCACCATCTTTGCCAAAACCTTTGCCAAACTCCTGTACGGATCCTTGGCCAACAAGGCTGCCACACCGTTTGGTACACGATCTAGATACTTTTTTGGTGTCAGGCAAGCCGTCGCGTGAACAGCTTCCAGCTGCGGCGCATACTTGGGATTGTCGATAAAGACCAGGGTGCCTTCCCCGCCCTCATCCAGCGGAGCAACAGACGTCACTGTTGCATCAGGATCACCGCGGACCAGCTCCGCGTCTGCCCACTCCGCAATTTGCTTCAAGCTAACAGGGGTGCACTCGGGAAAGAATTTTGGATCAGTCATAGTGTCCTACAAACGAAAAAAGGCCGCCGAACGTTTCGGCGGCCGATTATAATCACTTTTGTCAAGATCAGAAGCGGGTACCACCACTGAGCTTGAATACCTGTGTTTCGTCGGCATCGTTCTTGGCAAGCGGCCAAGCAAAGTCTGCACGCAGCGGACCAAACGGAGACTGCCACAGAACACCAACACCAACCGACGCGCGCAGGTCGAAGTCCTCGGACTCGATCGTGTCAGATCCGCTGGCAATAGCATCCTTGAGCTCGTTGTCCACGCCCCACAAGGAGCCCGCATCAGCGAATGCTGCCATAGACAGTCCAAGCTCATCAGGCAAGAACGGTACAGGCATCTGACCCTCAACGGTCGCAGCAACGTAGTACTTGCCGCCCAGAGCGTCACCATTGGAGTCACGTGGGCCGAACCCGTTGCTTTCGAAACCGCGGATCAAATCTGAGGAGCCTTGGAACTGATCAGAAACCCTCAGGCGATTGCCGATAGATTCGATCTGTCCAGCTTCACCCTTCAAGAAACCGACAAGCCCCCAAGACGGCACCAACTCCTGATACACACGCCCTTCAAAGGTCGTTTCAATGTATTGAGAGTCCCCGCCGATACCGGCAAAGTCCTGCTGGAACTTGCTGTAGATACCATCCCGCGGATTGATATTGTTATCCAACGAGTTCCAAACAAGCGAGTACCCACCAAGGGAGGTCAGATAGTTACCGAGAGAATCGCAAACAGCCAGAGAGACGTCTTCATTGGCGTTATTGCAATCCGACAACCCGGTCACATCATCACGAGACAGGTCAGTCTCGTAGATCTTGTAGAACAGGTTCAACGTCAACTCATCTTCACGCAGTGGAAGACCAAAGTTAATGCCACCACCCGTTGTCTTCTCTTCATAGGCACGCGTATCGTTTTCTTCATAAACCTTGCGGTAGACCTCAAGGCCTGCAGAAATACGACGACCAAGGAAGAACGGCTCGACGAACTTGAACTCGTAACTCTGTGTTTCGGTACCACCACCGATAGCAGCCTTCACGAACTGGCCACGACCGAGGAAGTTTTTCTCAGTAATCGACAGATCGCCGATGACACCATCAGATGTCGAGTACCCCACACCAAAGGAAACTTCACCGGTTGGCTGCTCTTCCACGTCCACATTGATAATCACCTTGTCAGGTGCACTACCCTGCTGACGGGAAATCCGAACCGACTTGAAGTAACGTGTATTGTTCAGACGACGCTCTGCCTTGTCAAGCAGCACTCGGTTATAGGCATCGCCTTCCGCAATATCAAACTCGCGGCGAATAACATATTCACGCGTCCGATCATTACCGCGGATATTGATCCGTTCCACATAAACGCGCGGACCTTCTTCAATCAGATAGGTCAGCGAAATCGTCTTGTTTTCGTAATCACGGATACCACGCGGACGCACCTGAGCAAACGCGTACCCACCCTTGGACACTTCGATTGTCAGGTCTTCCAAGGTCTTTTCAACTTCAAGTGAGTTGTAAGTATCACCCGGATCCGTACGGACATACTGGCGAAGCGCCTCTGGGTCTACCTGAGACAAAGAGGTTTCGATATCCACTTCGCCAAAGGTGTACTTCTCTCCTTCATCCACCGTGAAGGTGACATAGAAGATATTCTGCTCGCGATCCAGATCCGCCACAGCAGACACAATGCGGAAATCCGCATAGCCATGCTGGTAGTAGAACTGGCGAAGAAGCTCTTGGTCTGCCTCCAGACGATCAGGATCATAGGTATCCGTCGTCCGCAGCCAGCTCAACAGACCGCTTTCGCGCGTCTGAATCTGATCGCGCAAACGACCATCACTAAAGGCTGCATTCCCTATGAAACTGATGCGCGAAACGCCGGTCTTGTCGCCTTCGTCGATTTCAAAGACCAGATCAACGCGGTTATTGCCACGTTCAATGATCTTCGGCTCTACGGAAGCACGGAAGCGACCAGACCGCCGGTAGGCTTCGAGAATGTTTTGCACGTCTGACTGCACGCGAGCTTTTGTCAGCATGGATCGGGATTGCGAACGAACAACGCTCTTAAGCGCCTCATCCTTGATCCGATCGTTGCCTTCAAAGGAAACGCGTCCAATTACCGGGTTCTCGACAACTTCCACAACCAGAGTACTACCCCGTTGCGAAATGGAGACATCGGCGAACAAGCCGGTCGCGTACAAAGTGGTAAGGCTCTCATCGATATCGATGGCCGTAAAGGGCTGACCCGGGCGGATTGTCAGGTAGTTGCGCACCGTATCGTCTTCGATACGGGTTGCACCCTGTACATTGATCCGACTGACAACAGCAGCTTCAGCGACAGACGCCCCAAATGGAGACACATCAGCCGGAAGCGCAACCCCTGCCCCAGTAACGGTCAGCGCCAGCAGTGAAATTCGTGACAGGCTCTTAATACGCTGCATAGAAAGCTATGCCTTTATAGTCTGCCCCAGTTTGCGGTACCCCCCGCTACCTGAGGAAATGGATAGAATCTGAAACACCTTGGAACTTTGTACAAGGTTTTCAGCCTAAAGCAACCGTAGGACGACGGTTTCCATGTAATTTTACCCAATAACCGCCGAGGGTTAACGCTATGGACTTATTAATAAACGCAGGTCGTTCCAAGTTGCGAAGACCATTAGCATAAGGACAAGAGTGATTCCTATCCTGAAGCCATACTCTTGAACTTTTGGTCCGAGAGGCTTTCCCCGAATAGCTTCAGCTGCGTAAAACAACAGATGCCCGCCATCAAGCATAGGCACTGGCAACAAGTTCAACAACCCAATACTCACTGAGAGTAATGCTGTCAGGTTAATGAGTGGCAAAATCCCGATGCTGGCGACCTGACCTGACATTTGCGCAACACGGATCGGTCCGCCCAACTGATCCGGATCCTCGCGACCGGCAAACAAACCCGCAATGTAGCCTCCTGTCCGCTCTATAATGAACCAGGTTTCTCGCACACCTTCAGCCACCGCCTCCAGCGGCCCAAATCGCTTCACCGTTACATCATCTGCAGTTGTATTGCGCTGAATTCCGAGAATCCCAACCTTTTGCGTGTTGCCAAATTGATCGGTGATTTCCCGGCGTTCCGGCGTCGCGGTTACCTCAATAAACGCGCCTTCACGGTCAATACCAATCAGGAGCGGAATACCAGCATTAACGGAAACAGCCCGCTGCAAATCGGAGAAGCTGGCAATCGGGGTTCCATCCACCGATACTATGACATCACCAGGCTTGATACCCGCTGCTGCTGCAGCACTGTCTTCCCGGACCACATCAACGCGCGGAACGGTTTCCACCTTGCCGTAAAATCCGAACAGCCCGGCAAAAATAACGATAGCAAGAAGAAAATTGGCAAATGGGCCGGCGGCCACAACCGCCGCGCGCTGCCATACAGGTTTGGCTTGAAAAGCTCCTTTTCGGTCCTCTTCACTCATATTGGCAAGAGCATCCTGATCAGGAACGCTGGCTTCGTTTTCATCGCCGGCAAACCGAACGTAACCACCCAAAGGAATGGCGCAGAGCTTCCAGCGCGTCCCCTTTTTGTCAAAGCGCCCGGTCAACTCCGGCCCAAAACCGATAGAGAATGCATCTACCTTTACGCCGCACCAACGCGCCACCAAAAAATGTCCGAGCTCGTGGAAGAAGACAACAACGGTCAGCACGAACAGGAACGGAATGATGTATCCCAATGTTCCGCCCAGAACCGAACTTAACAGCTCCATCAAGTGCCCTTTCTTATATGCTTTTCAGCGTTGGTACTGGCATCCCGCGTTGTGAGCGGGCGCTCAGATGGTGCTAATGATATCGGACGCTATTCGGCGCGCCTCTCCGTCAATATGCAGTACTTCTGCAATACTAGACGGTTGTGACAGTAAATTCCTTGCCTCCATCTGCCCAAGTGCGTCTTCGACAACAGAGACAATATCCAGAAAACCAATGCGCTCTTTCAAGAATGCCGAAACGGCCATTTCGTCTGCCGCATTGAACGCAGCGCCGGCGCCATCTCCCTTATCGATTACATCCCATACCAAGCGCATGGACGGAAACCTTTGCGCATCTGGCGCTTCAAATGTGAGCTGTCCCAAGGTCGCAAGATCAAGCCTTTGAGCATCAACCGACAGGCGCTCTGGATGCCCTAAACAATGCGCAATCGGAACTCGCATATCCGCTGGCCCCATCTGCGCCAGCAAAGACCCATCGGAGTATTGTACCATACCGTGAACAATACTTTGAGGGTGTACAACAACCTCGATTTGCGAAGGTTTTAAAGGAAAAAGGTGTAATGTTTCAATGACTTCAAAGGCCTTGTTCATCATGGTTGCGCTATCGATGGTAATTCGCGCACCCATCTCCCAATTGGGGTGTTTCAAGGCATCGGCAGGTGTTGCGGCGCGCATTCTCTCTTTCGAGGCATGACGAAACGGCCCGCCTGAAGCTGTGATGATCACCTTCTCGATGTGATCCGCATTACTGCGTTCAAAAACCTGGAATACAGCATTGTGCTCGGAATCGACTGGCAGCAGGCGAACATTGTTGCGCTTCACGGCATCCAGTACCAGTTTTCCCGCACAAACAAGGGATTCTTTGTTCGCCAGCGCCAGATCGCTACCGGCACCAATGGCCGCAAGATTGGGTTCCAGTCCAGCGGCCCCAACCATCCCGGAGACAACCAGATCTACAGGTTCGGCGCATTGGTCAAGAACGGCTTGCCGCCCTCCACTTACGGTAATACCGCTACCTTTCAACAAGTCCGCGAGTGTGTCGAGCTCAGTTTCATCATTCAAAACGGCATGACGCGCCTGAACGCGCCGCGCAGCCTTGGCCAGCCCCTCCGCATTGCGATTGGCCACCACGCACACCACATCATAGCGCTCGGAATTCTTGGAAATGAGATCAACAGTGCTCAGGCCGATTGACCCGGTTGCACCAAGAAGAATGATTTTTTGGCGGCTCATCAGCAACCCATTAAACAGAAGAGGCTCACAGAGCCCTTAAAGGGCGAGCAAACCAAGACCGGGGTCAGACACTTGGCCCCCAAGCAACACACCGAAGACATAAGCAGCTATGGCAGCAAAGACAAGCCCATCAACTCGGTCCATCAGGCCACCATGCCCGGGAATCAACTGGCTGGAATCCTTCACGCCGAAACGACGCTTCAAAGAGGATTCATATAGGTCTCCAGCTTGAGAGGCCACCGACAGGACCGAAGCCACGACGAAACCAGCAATAACGCTCATGAACCCCGTAAAGTGAGCAATAAGTGCACCCATCAACGCAGCGAACAAAAACCCGCCGATCGCTCCGCTCCAGGTCTTGCTGGGCGATACACGAGGCCACAATTTGGGGCCGCCTAACGTACGCCCGCTAAAGTAAGCCGCAATATCTGTTCCCCAAACAACGAAATAAAGATAAAGAACCAGCTCAAAACCCACAGTGCCATGGCGTATGGCAACCAAGGAAACCAGAGAGGCAGCAGAGTATGAAAACCCTTTTGCCAACAATGCGCCGTTTCCTCTTGTCTCAAAACCCCACACAGCTGGCACACTCACCGCGCCAACCATCAAGGCAGCGGCAACACTGTGCAATTCAGCAAGCCCCGCAGTAAGAACAAGCGCACACAACCCGAAATAAAAGGCGACACTACGCCGTCCCTTGAAGACGATCAGATTCCATTCCCAGAAAACCAGCAGTGTAGCCACAAGCACGAATGCCGAGAAGTAAATCCCACCGACCCAACACACAAGCAATGCAAACGGCCCCAGCGCTAGCGCTGACAAAAATCTGACGAAAAGGTCTGGGTTCTTACGCGTTATCTTCTCGAACAAGGCCCGTGCTTTCAAAAAGTGGTCTACTTCAAGTGGAAACAGCTGCACCGACCCCGCCAAAACGGCGTTCCCGGTTCTTGAAACAACTGAGGGCCTCTTCGAAGGCACTGCAATCAAAATCCGGCCAGTGCATCGGCGCAAAGTAAAACTCTGCATATGCCGCCTGCCAGAGCAAGAAGTTTGAAAGCCGCTGCTCTCCGCTAGTTCGGATAATCAGATCAGGGTCCGGGAGTCCCGCTGTATCGAGATGGGACTCAATATCCGCGCTGGTAATTTCCTCGGGTTGCTTGCCCCCACGCGCAACCTCCAAAGATAATTGGCGAACAGCTCTCACCATTTCATCGCGAGCGCCGTAATTGAACGCCAGCACCAACTCAAGCCCGGTGCAATCCGCCGTACCCTGCTCGGCCTGTTCCAGCAACGACAGAATACCGGGATCCAATCCGTCTCTGGAGCCGATCACTCGGATGCGAACATTGCTCTCACGCAAATCCTTCAGATCGGAGCGCACATAGGCCCGCAACAGGCCCATGAGAAATTTCACTTCCGCGTGTGGTCTCGACCAGTTCTCGGAGGAAAAGGCAAACAAGGTCAGGTATTGGATACCGAGTTCGCCCGCACGACGAACAATCTGCCGAACGGTCTTGACGCCATTGCGATGCCCTTCGGTGCGCGGCAGGCCGCGCAAAGCTGCCCACCGCCCGTTGCCATCCATGATGATGGCTACATGACGAGGCAATCCGGACGGGTCCGCCGGTGCGTACCGGTCCTGCGTTTCCTCTTGCACTGTAGCCGTCATTGGCACACCACCTTGGACCAAGCCCATCAAACCTGCTTGATTTCCTGCTCTTTCTTGGCAAGCACTTCATCTACTTCGGCGATGAACTCGTCTGTCATCTTTTGAACCTTGTCCTGCGCGACATGGCTCTCGTCTTCGCCCATATCACCGGCCTTCTCAGCCTTTTTGACCAGATCCATTCCATCCCGGCGAACATGACGAATTGCGACCTTGGCAGCCTCTGCATACTTGTGCGCAACCTTGGCCAGCTCCACGCGCCGCTCTTCGTTCAACTCCGGAATCGGCAAACGCAAGACGGTGCCATCTACGACTGGATTCAAACCAAGATTGGATTCACGAATAGCCTTCTCCACGGCAGAAACCATGGATTTGTCCCAAACCTGCACGGACACCATGCGTGGTTCAGGAACACTTACGGTTGCCACCTGGTTAACCGGCATTTGCGAGCCATAGGCTTCGACAGTGATTGGATCCAGCATGCTGGAAGAAGCACGCCCGGTGCGAAGCCCGGAAAACTCATGTTTCAAAGCCGAAATCGCGCCTGTCATGCGGCGACGTAAATCGTTATAATCGAGCTCCGACATACTAACCTCTTTCAAAATCTATTCACAGCAGCTGTTACCACCGAATGGTACGGTACAACGTAATTCGTCCTTCCGCACCACACCAGTGCCCCGCAAGGTCTCTTAGTCAGATACAACAGTGAAGAGGCCCTGCCCTCGCAGCACATTTACCAATGCACCGGAGGTATGGATGGAGAACACCACTACAGGAATAGCGTTGTCCCGGGCAAGTGCAATCGCCGTCGCATCCATGACTTTAAGGTTCTTTTCAAGAACTTCGCCGGGAGTCAGTGTGTCATAGCGCATTGCATCCGGGTTGAACTTCGGATCGCAGTCATAAACGCCATCTACCTGAGTGCCTTTCAAAAAGGCATTGCACTGCATTTCTGCCGCTCTCAGAGCCGCTCCAGAATCAGTAGAAAAGAATGGGTTGCCAGTGCCGCCGGCAAACAGGATCACATCGCCATCTTCCATATATCGCTCAGCGCCGCGCTGGGTGAATGTCTCACAAATGGAAGGTACCGGCACTGCGGACAATACGCGCGCCTGCACACCAAGGCTGTTCAACGCGTCAGCAAGGGTCAAGGAGTTCATGACTGTCGCCAACATGCCCATATGGTCGCCGGTGACCCGATTGCCGCCCTTCGCTGCCAAGGACACCCCTCGGAAAATATTACCGCCGCCAACAACGATGCCGAATTGCGCGCCAAGCGCGACAGCTTCTGCGATTTCACGCGCCACGCGTTCAACCACTGCGGGATCGATCCCGAATTGCTGTTCTCCCATTAGGGCTTCGCCAGACAGCTTAAGCAGAACCCGTTTCCAACGTAGTTGATCCGACATCTTCAACCCCTTCACCTAGGTTTAGATACAAAAAGGGCGCCGACTGGAATCGGCGCCCTCCAAAAATTAATTACCAGCAGCTGCTGCGACTTCTGCAGCAAAGTCTGTTTCTTCTTTCTCGATACCTTCACCAAGACCGAAGCGAACGAAACCGGCCAGCTTGATCGGCGAACCGATTTCCTTGGCAGCTTCTTCAACAGCAGCTTCTACACTAAGGTCAGGATTGATAACAAAGCTCTGCTTGACCAGTGTTACTTCCTCGTAGAACTTGCGCAGGCGGCCCTCAACCATCTTCTCGATGATGTTGTCCGGCTTGCCGGATTCACGAGCCTGTTCAACAAAAACGGCACGTTCGCGCTCGACATCAGCAGCATCCAGCTCATCAACATTCAGTGCCAACGGGCTCGTTGCAGCAACGTGCATCGCAATCTGACGACCAAGTGTGTTCAGCTTTTCAGCGTCGCCTGCAGATTCCAAAGCAACAAGAACACCAATCTTGCCCATGCCATCAACGGTAGCGTTGTGAATGTAGGATGCGACAACACCTTCATTTACGGAGAGCTTGGCGAAACGACGCAAGGTCATGTTTTCACCGATGGTACCTACAGCTTCCTTGATTTCTTCATCAACGGTCTTGTCTGAACCTGGGTAAGAAGCTGCTGCAAGTGCGTCCACATCGCCATCAACGTCAAGCGCAACGGAAGCAATGTCGCCGACGAGTTTCTGGAACCCTTCGTTACGGGCAACAAAGTCGGTTTCGGAGTTCACTTCAACAACAGCAGCTTTAGTACCGGCAGCAGCAACACCAACCAAACCATCGGCGGCAACCCGACCAGCCTTCTTGGCAGCCTTGGCCAGACCCTTGGTGCGCAGCCAATCTACGGCTGCATCCATGTCCCCGTCGGTTTCCTTCAGGGCTGCTTTACAGTCCATCATACCAGCGCCGCTCTTTTCGCGGAGCTCTTTAACCATTGCTGCGGTAATGCTCATGAGATCGCCTCTTGGACGGGAGTTAAAAACCAAAAAATCGGAAATCCGACTTCCCTAGCGGTCTAACCGATTTGTTTTGTCTGCAATGTGACGGCTGCAGCAAAAATTGCGCAGGCCGCCACATCAAGATAAAGCAAGAGCCGCAACGGGCGGCTCTTGAAAAGTGGCCTTAGGCCTGAGCGGCTTCGCCCGTTTCTGCGGACGTTTCGCTTGTGCCTTCTTCGGCAAGTGCTGGTTCTTCCAACACTTCTTCGGCCTCACCAAGGTCCACACCCATGGAACCCTGCGCACGGGCGATACCGTCAATGGCGGCACGAGCAATCAGGTCGCAATAAAGCGTAATCGCGCGGCCAGCATCGTCGTTGCCAGGAACCGGATAGTTGATGCCGTCCGGATCACAGTTGGAATCCAGAATTGCAGCAACCGGGATACCCAAACGACGAGCTTCCTGAATGGCGATCGCTTCCCGGTTGGTATCGATCACGAAGATCATATCCGGAATACCGCCCATATCCTTGATACCGCCAAGGTTGCGCTCAAGCTTTTCGCGTTCACGATCAAGGAACAGACGCTCCTTCTTCGTCATGCGATTGGCTTCACCGGCCAACATTTCTTCAACCTTGCGCAGACGTTGAATGGACTGCGAAATGGTTTTCCAGTTGGTCAGCATACCACCGAGCCAGCGCGCATTCACAAAATACTGGGCCGAACGACGAGCTGCTTCTGCAACTGGTTCCTGTGCCTGGCGCTTTGTACCAACGAGCAGAACACGGCCACCACCAGCTACGGTATCAGACACGGCCTTGAGGGCTTGGTGAAGAAGTGGAACGGTCTGACCCAGATCAAGGATGTGAACATTGTTGCGAACACCAAAGATGTAGTTGCTCATCTTTGGGTTCCAGCGATGCTTCTGGTGACCAAAGTGGACGCCTGCTTCCAGCAGCTGGCGCATTGTAAAATCGGGCAGTGCCATGGCCCTGTAACTCCTGTTTTTCCGGTTTATTCCTCCGCAGGGTGGCAGTCTGAACTGTCAAACACCGGATGGACCAAACCAAATTGGCTGGACTCGCCCCTGCGTGTGGGATGTCGGCCTTATAGAGAGCCTTTTCATCGAGATCAAGCAACGATCCACAGGCTTATAGCAAGAAACGCGTTTTTACCGCAAGAGCTAGCCATTGCGAACGATGTTATCGTTTCCGCTACTGCGCGCCTCTTGGCTGAACTGCCTTGCACGACTAACACATCATCTGCTCAAGCCATTTGAACATCAACAACGCCTGGCACGGCTTTCAAAGCTCCAGCAAGTTGCGGGGATAATTGATAGCCTCCGGGCAACTTGACTTCCACCTCTCGTTGCCCCTGATCCAATAACATGATGCAGCTGACCTCCCCATCACCGCCGGACTTGAGCTGCCGCTGCAGATTGGTAACGGGCTGCGAGGTATTCATGAAAACTCGCAGTGTTCTGTGAACACGCGATGCGATCCGTTCCAACGGGTCCACTTGATTTATGCGCACACTCACTTCTTCGTCTCGCAAGTCGGCTTGTACCAGCAAAACAACGGAACTGCCTGGCTCAAGTAGATCGCGAAACTGAGCAAGTCCTTCCGAGAACAACAAGGCTTCGTATTGCCCTGTTGGATCAGACATGCGCACGATACCCATGGGCGTCCCCTTTCGGGTCTTCCTCTCCTGTCGCGCTGTGACTGTCCCGACAAGACGCCCTGCTGACGCACCAGCTTTCACCGACTGCTCAAAATCCTTCCACAACTGGACACGAAGCGTTTTGAACAAATCCTGATATTCATCGAGCGGATGCGCAGAGATGTAGAATCCGACGGCACTGTGTTCGCGCTGAAGACGCTCCGCAGGCGTCCAGGGATCAACGTCCGGAAAGATCAGAGGTTCAGGCGCATCCGCACCGCCAAACAGTTCGTTCTGGCCCGAGGTCGCATTGTCTTCCGTTCGATGGGACATCGCAACAACACGATCGAGGCCCTGCATCAACTGGGCGCGATTGGGGTTGAGCTCATCAAACGCACCGGCAGAAATAAGGCTTTCAAGCGTTCTCTTATTGACAACCCGAGTACTTACGCGGCGCGCAAAATCTGCCATGTCTTTAAATGGTGTATCACCGCGCGCCTCAACAATATGCTCGATTGCATGCTCGCCTACGCCTTTGATGGCCCCCATGGCATAGAGAATCTTGCCATCTTCTACATCAAAATGAGCACCGGAGCGATTGATGGACGGGGGAACCACTTCAATACCCATTCGGACAGCTTCCTGGCGAAAATCGCTCAGCTTGTCCGTATTACCCATATCCAGCGTCATGATGCCGGCAAGAAACTCCACCGGATAGTTCGCCTTCAGCCAAGCAGTTTGATAGGCCACCAGTGCATATGCGGCAGCGTGCGATTTGTTGAAGCCGTAATTGGCGAACTTGGCCACGAGATCATAGATCATCCCGGCCTGATCCTTGTCGATCCCCTGCTTGACAGCACCTTCCGTAAAGCGAGCTCGCTGGATCTCCATCTCAGACGCAATCTTCTTACCCATGGCGCGGCGCAGCAAATCCGCTTCCCCGAGCGAATACCCCGATAGCACCTGAGCAATCTGCATCACCTGTTCCTGATAAACGATGATGCCGTTAGTCTCCTTGAGGATGGGCTCTAGCAACGGATGAAGATAATCCGGTTCCTGCTCCCCGTGCTTTACCGCATTGTATACCGGGATGTTGTCCATGGGACCTGGACGATACAAGGCAACCAGCGCGATAATGTCCTCAAAGCGGTCGGGTCGCATACCCGCAATGGCACGCCGCATACCCTGACTTTCGAGCTGGAACACGCCAACGGTGTCACCTGCGGCCAGCAACTTGTATGTCGCCGGATCATCAATCGGAATCGCAGAGATATCTACCTCGATGCCCCGCTGCTTCAGCAGGTTCAACGCAGTATCGATCACCGTAAGAGTTTTCAGGCCGAGAAAGTCAAACTTTACAAGACCGGCCTGTTCCACCCATTTCATGTTGAACTGGGCAACCGGCATATCCGATCTGGGATCTCGATAGAGCGGCACCAACTGTTCCAGCGGCCTGTCACCGATCACAACACCAGCCGCATGCGTCGACGCATGCCTATAAAGGCCCTCAAGCTTTTGCGCCATCTTCAACAGACGGTCGACGACCTCTTCCTGACGCGCAGCTTCTCGCAGCCGAGGTTCCTCCTCAATCGCTTCCGCAAGCGTCATGGGATTAGCTGGCGTACCGGGCACCAACTTACTGAGCCGATCAACCTGGCCATAAGGCATCTGCAGAACACGCCCCACATCTCGCAATACGGCTTTCGCCTGCAGCGTCCCGAACGTAATGATCTGTGCAACCTGTTCGCGTCCATACTTGCGCTGAACGTATCGAATGACCTCCTCACGCCGGTTCTGGCAGAAATCGATATCGAAATCCGGCATGGAAACGCGTTCGGGGTTCAGGAAACGTTCGAAAAGCAACGAGAAACGCATCGGGTCGAGATCGGTAATCGTGAGCGCCCACGCCACGAGAGAACCCGCCCCCGAACCGCGACCAGGTCCTACTGGAATATCCTGCTCCTTGGCCCACTTGATGAAATCCGCAACGATCAGAAAGTAACCCGGGAACTTCATTCGAGTGATGATGCCAAGCTCGTAGTCCAGCCGGTCCCAATAGGTTTCCTCACTCAATCCCGGGGCTAACCCATGCGCCTCCAAGCGGGCTCGCAACCCGTCTTGAGCTTGGCGCGCCAATTCGGCAGCCTCTGCTTTCTCAGCTTCTTCCGGATCTGACCCTGCACCAGCAAATCGTGGCAGAATGGGAGCGCGTTTCAAGGGCCGGTAATGACAGCGCTGAGCAATCTCGATGGTCGAAACAAGTGCCTCCGGCAAATCGGAGAAGGTTTCCTGCATCTCTGCCCGTGTCTTGAAGCGAAACTCGGAGGTAAGCTGTCGGCGATCGGTTTCAATCAGAACACGCCCTTCTGATATCGCAAGAAGAGCGTCGTGAGCCTCATAGTCATCTGCGGATGGGAAAAAAGGTTCATTTGTCGCAACAAGAGGGATACCAGTTTTGTATGCAAGCTCAATCAGATCCGGTTCGACCTGATCCTCTTCTCTCAAGCCGTGTCTTTGAACTTCCACATATAGGCGATCCGCAAAGATCTCATGGAGTTTCAACAAACGACGCTCTGCATCCTCGGGATGACCGTGAAGGAGTGCCTGATTGATTGGTCCGAATGTTGATCCCGTCAGCGCGATAAGGCCGGCGTTTTTCGCGGTAAGGCGATCAAGACCGATATTGGCTCGATATCCGGGCTCGGTATCCAGAAACGCTCGCGATACGATATCCATGAGGTTCTCATAGCCCTCTTCGCTCATCGCGAGCAGAACAATATCGGTTAGGGCCGCATCCCCTTTTGCATCCGTATCTCGGAAATTTAGGGAGACCTGTGATCCGATGATAGGTTGAATGCCAGCGCCAAAAGCTTTTTCGGAAAACTCCAGAGCGCCAAACAGATTGCCGGTATCGGTGATTGCCAAAGCTGGCTGGTCATCCTTGCTCGCAAGATCAAGTAGCTTGCCAAGCGGTAGCGCCCCTTCCAACAAGGAAAACGCCGAGTGCGTACGTAAATGGATAAACCCGGGCCCTGACATTACCATACCTTTTGATTGTTTCTTCCCATCAGTGATAACGGATGCGCAGTCTGTTTCAAGCCCCGGCCAAAGTCGACCACTCGCCAACGGCAATTCACATCAAACGATTTCACATACCCTGAGCCAATACCTGTCCCCAAACCCAAAAACTGGACCCACAGGCAACGATGGACGCAAACGCAGCAAGATCACGTAGGATGTACATCTCCAAACTCCTGATAATCACGTTATGTTCCATCATAGTTCTACTTTTGTTCTCTTAATTCAACTCCTGATTTCCGGTGGATCCTTCTCTGGTAAATAGACGGTAAACAAACAACGCGGCAACTCACTCACAAGTCCTTTGCCACCAGTGCTCTAAGATCATAAAAGAACGAGAAATTTCTTGACCTTGCTGCGGATTTTGCGCACCCAATCCGGAACCAAGCAAAAACTGATCGCTTTTCGTAGTGTAGCCACCCGATCCGCCCGAAGCCGTCACCAGCGATAGCGAGCTTTGGCGGCTTATGCCCGTCGCGCGCCGCGTTCAACTCAAGGCTGAGAGACTACGTCCCAGTTGCTATTAAATTATATGAATATGGAGAGTATGGGAAAACCAGCGTCACACCGGACAACGGAAGTCTGATTCATAGCGCTGTGGCAGCAACTTAGGCCAGGTATGCCAATACCTACCGAACCCAGCGCGTTAAGCTCGAAGGTCGACCACTCTTAGCGTGCTTTGGGAACCCGCTTGAGCTCGACAACCTTGCCATCTTGCAAAGTGATACACCGATCCATCTTGGCCGCAATATCCATGTTATGGGTGGCAAGCAACGCGGAAACGCCAGAAGCTTTGACCAAAGCCTTGAGAGCGTCAAATACGTAGGCTGAGGTTTTCGGGTCAAGATTACCCGTTGGTTCATCGGCCAAAAGGATACGCGGCGCATTAGCGACGGCCCGTGCAATTGCAACCCGCTGCTGTTCGCCACCAGATAGCTCTGCCGGACGATGTGTTTCCCGGTCTTGGAGGCGCATGTATTTCAACAACTGCCGAGCACGCTCCTCCGCATCACTGCGCGCCAATCCGTTGATCATCTGCGGTATGGCTATGTTCTCCAGTGCCGTAAACTCAGGCAACAACTGGTGGAACTGGTAGACGAAGCCAACTTCGGTGCGCCGAATAGCAGTCCGTTGTTCATCGTTTAAGGAGCCGCATGCTCGCCCCCCGACATAAACCTCCCCGGCATCCGGGCGCTCAAGAAGGCCGGCGATATGCATCAAGGTTGATTTTCCGGAACCAGAAGGCGCGACCAAAGCCACCAGGTCACCCTCATATAGATCCAGATCGGCGCCTTTCAGAATCTCTAAAATCCCATGGGCTTCGGTGAAGCTACGGCATACGCCGCGCAGACTGAGTGAAATGCGCTGATCTGAACGCTTGTCCATAGGCCCCTTTTTCATCGGTGCATTCATTATTCGTACCTCAGCGCATCCACCGGATCCAATCTCGCGGCCCGCCATGCCGGATAAAGAGTTGCCAGAAAGCTCAAAGACAAGGCCATGCCAACCACCGCCAACGTTTCCATGCTGTCCATTTCAGCGGGCAATTTGGAGAGGAAATAGAGTTCAGGAGAGAAAAGCTCAGTCCTCGTCAACCAGGAAATTCCCTGTCGGATGCTTTCAATGTTCAGGCACACAACCGTTCCCAACGCCACACCAGCGAGCGTACCGAAGGTTCCGATGCTGGCCCCTGTAATCACAAAGATTCGCATCACCGCCCCGCGGCTTGCACCCATCGTGCGCAGGACCGCAATATCCCGCCCCTTGTCCTTGACCAGCATTGTCATGCCCGAGATGATGTTGAGCGCAGCAACAAGTACAATCAATGTAAGGATGAGGAACATTACGTTGCGCTCAACTTCGAGCGCCGAGAAAAAGGTCATGTTCCGCTGACGCCAATCGGTTACATAGGTCGGCCGTCCAGCGCCCTCTTCAACCGCCTGACGGATACCACCAACGGAATCGGGATCTTCGGCATAAACCTCAACGCCGGTGGCTTCCCCTTCCATGTTGAAGTAGAGCTGTGCTTCGTTGAAAGGCATGAAAACGATGCTGCCATCATACTCACTCATGCCGATCTCGAAAATGGCCGTCACCGGATAAGCCTTCACCCGAGGTGTCATACCCATTGGTGTAATGCTGCCGCGAGGCGTAATGACTCTGATCGGATCACCGAGTGCCACGCCCAAAGATCTGGCAAGTCGGGATCCCACGGCAATGCCCTGTCCCTCATCAAATCCTTCCAGCGTGCCGGCTTGAATATTCTGGGAGACCAATGGCAGTTTATCCAGATCGGCTTTGCGCACACCGCGAAACAAGGCGCCCAAATCGGCAGCGGGCCCCGACACCATGGCCTGACCCTCAACGAACGGCATGGCAAATTTCACCCCATCCAGCCCTTCAAGACGCGCTGTCACAGCATCAAAATCATCCAGACGAGAGTCGATCGGCTGCACGAGAACGTGACCATTAATCCCGAGTATTTTGGTCAATAGCTCGGAGCGAAAGCCATTCATCACGGCCATCACGATTATGAGGGTAGCCACGCCCAGCATGATCCCTAAAAAGGAGAAGCCAGCGATTACCGAAATGAAGGTCTCTTTTCGCCGAGAGCGCAAATACCGACCTGCCAACATCCACTCGAACGGGGCAAAGGCCCGCGTGGCCCGTGTGGGCTGGTTTGTTTCGGTTTGAGCCGTCATGCCGTTCTCGCACTCCCTGTTGTGTGCCTTGGTTCAGGCAACCATGCTAAGCCCTGACAATAAAAACCGCGCCAGCATACTGGCGCGATTCATCTTAGCCTGAGTTAAATCAGCTTTGTGACTTTACAGTAGCAATCAACGCCTCGGCGGCAGCTTCTGGGGACAACATCTGCCGTTCGCCGGTGGCACGGTTTTTTACTTCAACTTCGCCATTCTTCAAACCGCGAGGACCGACAATAACCTGATACGGCAAGCCAATCAGATCCATGCTGGCAAATTTGGCTCCAGCTCTGGTGTCGCGGTCATCATAAAGAACCTCAACGCCAGCAGCCTCCAGTTTTTCATAGAGCGCATTACAGGCCCCGTCCGCTTCACTGCCAGGCTTCATATTGATCAAGCCCACATGGAACGGAGCGACAGATACAGGCCAGATAATCCCGTCGTCGTCATGATTGGCCTCAATCAACGCGGCCAACAGGCGGGACACGCCAACACCATAGGACCCCATGTGAACCGGCACTTCAACGCCATCGGAATTGGTGACAGTAGCCCCCATCGGCTCGGAGTACTTTGTACCGAAATAGAAGATATGGCCAACTTCAATACCACGTGCGGATACCTGTTTGTCTTCTCCAACTGCGCCGAATGCTTCCGGGTCATGCATCTCGTCAGTCGCCGCATAAGGTGTAGTCCACGATTTGATGATCGGGCTCAAATCCGCATCAAAATCGGTATCTTCACCTGGAACCGGCAAATCGAGAATATCTTTGTCCAAGAACACTTCGCTCTCACCGGTAGAGGCAAGAATAATAAACTCATGAGACAGATCACCACCAATAGGCCCTGTGTCTGCCTTCATGGGAATAGCCTTCAGGCCCATTCGAGCGAAAGTGCGAAGATATGCTACAAACATGCGGTTGTAGGCATGGCGCGCAGCTTCCTGATCAAGGTCGAATGAGTAGGCATCCTTCATCAAAAACTCGCGCCCACGCATGACGCCAAACCGAGGACGAACCTCATCGCGAAACTTCCATTGAATATGGTAAAGATTCAGCGGCAGGTCCTTGTAGGAGCGCACATATGACCGGAAGATGTCGGTAATCATCTCCTCGTTGGTTGGTCCGTACAACATGTCCCGCTCATGGCGATCGGTGATCCGCAACATCTCTTTGCCGTAGGCCTCATATCGCCCGCTTTCGCGCCACAAATCGGCTGACTGGATCGTTGGCATCAGCAACTCGACGACACCTGCCCGGTTCTGTTCTTCCTCGACGATTTTCTGGATCTTCATCAGCACACGATACCCGAGCGGCAGCCATGCATAGATCCCGGCAGATTGCTGGCGCAGCATACCAGCACGCAACATAAGCCGGTGGGACACAATCTCCGCTTCTTTGGGAGTTTCCTTCAGAATCGGCAGAAAATAACGGGACAAACGCATCAGTTAGACTCTTGAGGTTCGGTTAGCGTTGAACTTGAAAGGCACTCAAAGCAAACCCACTGAAAAAAAACAAGCCCTGTTGTGAAAAGGGCCAACCTGTGCAGCGTTTTATCAGGTGAAAGCGTCTACGCACACCCCGCCAACGGCTTATCATGCACGAAACCGCATCCGTTCCGGCCGTTTTTTAGGCAAGATTAAAGATTAGGCTTTTATGTACAAAATGATGACAAAGTCATGTCACCCTGTTATATTCCAGTCAATAACAACGTCGGGAATACAACCCGGTGAGCATCGCGGTCTGAGTCTTGGGAGGAAGGCCTTCAGGCGCACCCACGAGGTCGCAGCCGGCACTAACAAACGGTGCAAACGAAGGCAAGTAGACGCGGAACTTTATCATAAGCAAGGCTTTCCAAGCCTTGCTTTTTTTTATTTGACGCAACCCTCAGTACATGAACTGATCGGCGTAACGCATAAAGCGCGTTCCCAAACCCGACTCGATGATATAGTAGATTGCCGCAAAAAGGACGCTAGTAACAATGGTGTTGGCAATAACCTTACGCAACATCCAAGGTCGAGCCGGCGCGCTTTCCGCACTCCCCGGAACAACCTCTTCACCGGCTTCATCCTGAGTTCGCACACCAAATGGTAGAACCGCAAGAAACAGGATCCACCACATCATGAAGTAAATTGCCAACGCGAGTGCTAGCGACACAACGCCCCCTTAGTTCCTTAGTGATCAGGCGATTAAACCCTATATCTCTTCCAGTTCAGTAAGCGTTCCAAGAAAGTCCTTGGGATGCAAAAAGAGAACAGGTTTACCGTGTGCGCCGATCTTTGGCTCACCATCACCCAATATACGATAGCCTTCGCCAATCAGTTTATCTCGAGCGGCCCGTATATCAGAGACTTCATAGCAAAGGTGATGAATTCCACCGGCAGCATTGCGTTCGAGAAAACTCGCGATTGGAGAGTTCTCCCCCAACGGTTCAAGCAGCTCCACCTTTGTATTGGGTAATTCAATGAACACGGTTGAAACGCCATGCTCGGGTTGCGGTATCTTCTCAGAAGCCTGCCCACCCAAAGCGTCTCGGTAAACCTTCAAACCGTCTTCCATGTTTGAAACGGCGATGGCGACGTGATTGAGGCGCCCGATCATAACAATCCTCCCGCAAAACTGTCCTAGAAGGACCAGATTTGCGCGAGGATGTCCAGTCAGACATACGTTATAGCGCGTAGAACTCACCGAAAACGGCAGTTAAACCTTTCGCACCAAAGCGCGACACAAAGGCTTCTTTCCCCAGTGCTCCACGACTGCGTACCGCGCCGAACGGCGCGCCGCTTCCGTTACCACGTCCACATCCTTGCGGCGGCTCTTGGGAATACTGATTACCGCACTGTAGACGGCTTCATGAACCAAATCCTCGAACGGCTCGCCCGCGCGATTGAACTCCGGGATGCCAAACAAAACGACATCAATGTCCCCATGCATCTCCCCTTTTGAAGTAACAGCAAGGGAGACCACTACGGTCCCGGCAAAGGATAACTTGCGCCGTTCTTGCACACCGGCCTCTTCCGGCATCATGATAAGATCGCCATCACGTACCATGATCCCGACCGGCGCCTCATCAATCACCTCCAAAGGTCCCGGCGCAAGGCGCACCATATCGCCATCCTTGATGATCTTGACATCAGTAACGCCCTTAGAGAGCGCAAAGTCCTTGTGGCAAGCCAAATGCAACGGCTCTCCATGAACCGGCACCACTCGGCTTGGCTTCAAGAGGCTATAGAGCTGATCCAACTCCCCTCTGCGAGGGTGGCCGGAGACATGCACCAGTGCATCACGATCCGTCACGACATGAACACCTTGGGACACCAAAGAGTTGATGACAGTATTCACTGCCTTCTCATTGCCGGGAATGGTGCGCGACGAGAATATAACCGTATCACCCGCGGAAAGACCAATCTGCCGGTGATTGTCTGCTGCAATGCGAGCCATCGCTGCGCGGTTTTCTCCTTGAGAGCCGGTACAAATCATCACAACCTTGTCTCGCGGAAAATGGCCATACGTTTCCTCGTCTCGAAACGCGGGAAGCCCATCCAGATAACCCAGTTCCTTCGCAACTTCGATAACACGCAGCATGGATCGTCCTACCACGACCACTTCCCGATCTGCAGCTCGTGCCGCCTCCGCAATAGCCCGAATTCTGGCCACATTGGAGGCGAAGGTGGTAACGGCGACGCGCCCTTTGGCTTTCTTGATGATTCCGGTAAGTTCCGCCTGAACATCCGCCTCACTTGGACTGATGCCATCACGAACAGCATTGGTACTGTCGCAGATCAAGGCGTCAACGCCTTCCTCACCCAGAGCACGCAGCCGATCCATATCCATGACCTTGCCAACGCCAGGTGTCGGGTCGATCTTCCAGTCGCCCGAATGAACCACCAAATGTCCATCGGCCCTTAGAGCCAATCCACACGGCTCTGGAATAGAGTGGGTCATGGTCAGAAACTCAACATCGAACGGACCAATCTTCAACCTGTCTCCCTGATTGACAAGCGTAACGGGAATATCCACCTGCTCGCCATCGACACCGTACTTGGCTTCCAGCAGACCTGCAGCAAACGGCGTTGCATAGACAGGTGCTTGGACCATTTCCCAAATGTACGGCAACGCCCCATAGTGGTCTTCATGGGCGTGGGTGATTACGATGCCGGCAATCCGGCTGCGTTCTTCCTCCAGAAACCGAATGTCCGGCAGGATCAGGTCAACACCTGGCAACTCCGGGCCGGCAAATGAAATCCCGAAGTCAACGATTAGCCACTTTCGATCATTTTCGGGCCCTACACCATAAAGCCCAAGGTTCATGCCGATCTCGCCGACACCCCCTAGAGGAAGAAATACGAGCTGATTTTGGCTCGACATGCACTTACACCTTTCAAACTCGTCCTGAACGGGCGGCCACTTTGTACGGCGCCACTGTCTTGTCACCCTCACATCGGGTTACTTTAGATCAGGAGAAAAAAACATCACCAGCGCTGACAACGCGCGTTTGGCCATTTTCTAGTTTGACAATTAACCGACCAAATTGATCCAGATCGATAAATCGTCCTTTGAATTCTTCCTGCGTCAACCTCACACGGATTTCTTGTCCGACGCCAACGGCACGCGCCAACCAGGCTTGGCGAACGCTTTCAAACCCGTCAGGTTGAAAACCGATCGCCAACCAATGCGCAAATCGCTCCGCCAGCAACGCAAACAAATCGTCAGCCGAACAGATAAACCCCAAGCTGCGAAGGTCCGTTGTCTTGTAGAGACCTAGGTCTGGATGGTGGGTTACATTGACACCAAATCCACAGACCAAGTAGAACCCATAGGCCGATTGGCTCTCACTCTCAAGCAAAATTCCGGAGATCTTGGCACCATCGATCAGAAGATCATTAGGCCACTTGACCTTAACAAGATGTGTCGTTCCACACGCATGTTCTACTGCTTCAGCCAAAGCGAGCGCTGCCAAGAAAGGAAACTGCACAACCCGCTCTTCAAACGCCTCAAACCTTAACAGAACCGAGGCGAACAAATTTCCATTCTCTGATGTCCATGGCCTCCCACGACGGCCGCGTCCTGAAGTCTGTTCATCAGCGCGGATCCATACATGTCCGGGATGCCCCTCGCGCGCCAACTCAATAGCGCGTGTATTGGTGGATCCAACTCGCTTGTAGTATTCCATGACAAAGCCCGGCGCATTTTGCACCGGGCCCTTTTCGCGTAAAATCTGTTCTACTTGGTTCATTTAGAACAACGTATTCGCCGCAGCGCTTGCGGCCTCCACTATCGGTCCTGGAACAAGGAAGAACAGGCACACAACCACGCTCGACACTCCAAGGACAATCTTCATTTCCCCTGACATGGGCAGGAATTCATCAGTAGCATCATCAAAGAACATCACCTTGATGATACGCAGATAGTAATAACACCCTACAACACTTGTCAGAATACCAATAATCGCTAGGGGATAAAGGCCAGCTTCGACCGCTGCCATGAAGACATAGAACTTCGCAAAGAAGCCAACAAATGGCGGGATGCCTGCCAACGAGAACATGATAAACGCCAGCAGGATGGCCATTGGCAAATTTGTCTTGGACAATCCCGACAAATCGTAGATGTCTTCCACCATGCCACTCTTGCGTCGCATGGACAAAATGCAGGCAAATGCACCCAAGGTCATTGCGAGATACGCCGTCATGTAAACAATGACGCCTTCCACCCCGACAGCTGAACCCGCCGCCAGTCCAACCATCGCGTAGCCCATATGGCCGATGGATGAATAAGCCATCAGACGCTTGATGTTCTTCTGGCCAATCGCGGCAAATGAACCCAACGCCATGGACATGATCGCCATGAATACGATGATCTGCTGCCAATCAACCAACACGCCGCCAAGGCCTTCCACGAGAACGCGCATCATCATGCCGAACGCAGCAATTTTGGGCGCGGCCGCAAAGAATGCTGTCACCGGTGTCGGTGCGCCCTCATATACGTCCGGAGTCCACATGTGGAACGGCACAGCCGAAATCTTGAAGGCAAGGCCGGCAAGTAAGAACACGATACCGAACACCAAGCCCAAAGACGCCCGTTCCTCAGTCAAGGTCATGGCGATTGCATCGAACTCGATTTGACCGGTAAAGCCGTAGATGAAAGACATCCCATAAAGCAGCATGCCCGAAGACAATGCACCGAGAACGAAATACTTCAGTCCTGCTTCTGTAGACCGTACTGAATCCCGATTGATCGCCGCAACAACGTAAAGAGCCAGAGACTGCAACTCCAGACCCAGATACATCGCGATCAGGTCCCCTGCCGACAGCATCATCATCATACCGAGTGTCGCCAGCAAAATCAGGATCGGATACTCAAACCGGTCAAAGTTCTGAGAACGTGCGTATGCCACTGACATGGCAATGGCGAACCCTGAACCAATCAGGACCAGGATCTTCATGTACCTTGAGAACGCATCCTGTACGAAGGAGCCATTGAACACTTCGCCATAGTTTGGCGAAACGATCAACATCAATCCGGCAATGGCCAGAAGCGCCACACACAAGCCGGTGACAACCGACGTGTATCGATTGCCGCCGAATGCTCCGACCATCAACAAAACCAGCGCACCCACTGCCAGAAGCAGTTCCGGCAATACCGGGGCGAGATCGCTCAAATGTAAAATCTCAGCTTGCATGGTGTCAGCTCGTCCTGTCGATTTAATGGCCCAACGCAGCGGTATCGACAATGGCCTTCGGGCCAAGCTCAATCGCTGCCTGGTAGTTCGTAATAAGGGCATCCACCGAAGCTTGCGTCACGTCGAACACAGGCGCCGGATAGAACCCGAAGAAAATGGTCAGTATAATGAGCGGAACAAGAATTACCTTTTCCCGCGCGCTCAGATCGAGCATGGCCTTCAAGCTCTCTTTCTCCAGTGCACCAAATACCACACGGCGATAGAGATAAAGAGCGTAGGCCGCGGACAAGATCACGCCGGTACACGCGAACAACGCGACCCATGTGTTGGCCCGAAACGCGCCCAACAGCGTGAGAAACTCTCCGACAAAACCGGAGGTGCCAGGCAAGCCCACATTGGCCATCGTGAAGATCATGAAGGCAACCGCATATTTCGGCATCCGGTTAACCAGACCGCCATAAGCAGAGATCTGCCGCGTGTGCATCCGATCATAGATAACCCCAACACACAGGAAGAGCGCAGCCGATACGATCCCGTGCGACAGCATTTGGAACAATGCACCCTGAATGCCCTGCTCATTCATGGCAAAAATACCCATGGTGACATAGCCCATGTGTGCCACTGAGGAGTAGGCAATCAACTTCTTGATGTCTTCCTGAGCCAGAGCCACCAATGAAGTATAAATGATGGCCACCACAGACAGGGTAAAGACCAGCGGAGCAAACATCTCGCTTGCGAGCGGGAACATTGGCAGTGAGAACCGCAAGAACCCGTAGCCGCCCATCTTCAGAAGAATGCCCGCCAGGATGACAGAGCCAGCCGTTGGCGCTTCCACGTGAGCATCCGGCAGCCAGGTATGCACGGGCCACATTGGCATCTTCACTGCGAAGCTTGCAAAGAAGGCAAGCCAAAGCCATGTTTGCATGCTTGCCGGGAAGCTATGTTGCATCAATTGCGGAATATCCAGCGTACCGGCCTGCCAATACATGGACATGACCGCAATCAGCATCAAAACAGACCCAAGCAAGGTGTAGAGAAAGAACTTGTAGCTCGCATAAACGCGGCGTGCTCCACCCCATACACCGATGATCAGGAACATCGGGATCAAGCCAGCTTCAAAGAAAACGTAGAACAGGATCAGGTCCAACGCACAGAACACACCGATCATCAGTGTTTCCAGAACGAGGAACGCGATCATGTACTCTTTCACCCGGTGCTGGATGCTGTGCCAGCTTGCCAGAATGCAGAAAGGCATCAGGAACGTCGTCAAGATCACGAACAGCATGGAAATACCATCCACGCCCATGTGATAGGAAAACGCCCCACCCAACCATTCATGCTTCTCCACCATCTGGAAACCCGGGTTTTCGTAGGTAAACCCACCCCAAATAAACAAGGAGATCACAAAGGTGAAGCACGTGGTGATCAACGCCACGCGGCGGATGTTTTTCTTGGCCTCTTCATCATCGCCCCGAACAAGCAAAATGAAGAGAACACCGACCAACGGCAGGAAGGTCGTAATAGAAAGAATAGACCAATCGCTCATTAGTGGGCTCCCCCGCCCGAAAACATTGAGAGGGTAACGAAGAAGGCGACCCCGATCAGCATCGCAAAGGCGTAGTGATAGATGTAACCAGACTGAAGCCGAACGACCCGCGCGGTTACATCCTGTACTCTCGCGGCAACACCATCAGGACCCAGTCCATCAATGACACTTCCATCACCGCGCTTCCACAAGAAACGGCCAAGCCACATGGTCGGACGAATGAAGATACGCTCATATAGCTCATCAAAGTACCACTTGTTGAGTAGGAAGCGATACAAAGCATCATGACGAGCCGCCAGAGCCTTCGGCATTTCCGGCTTGCGAATATAGAACTGCACGGCCAGAAGGAATCCTGCAGCCATCATGACAAATGGAGACAGTCGCACCCATACCGGCACCTCATGCATCTCGTGAAGGATGTGGTTGTCACTTGAAGTGAACAGAGACCCCTTCCAGAACGCCTCATATGCATCGCCGAAGAACTCGGGTTTGAACGCCATACCGGCAAACAAGGCGCCCACGGCAAGCAGGATCAGCGGCACTGTCATCACCCAGGGGCTTTCATGAACGTGACTCATGACATCGGCGGAAGCCCGTGGCTTACCGTGGAATGTCATGAACGTCAGCCGCCACGAGTAGAACGAGGTCAGAAACGCTGCTGCAACAGTCATCCAGAATGCGTAGCCAGCAACTGCATTGTGCCCAACGAAAGCCGCTTCAATTATCGCATCCTTGGAGATGAAACCGGCGGTACCAATGTAGGTAAGCGGTATACCAAAACCGGTAAGCGCCAACGTACCAACCATCATGGTCCAGTAGGTAACAGGGATATGCTTTCGCAAACCGCCCATCTTCCGCATGTCTTGCTCTTCAGAAACAGCGTGGATCACCGAGCCTGCACACAGGAACAACAGTGCCTTGAAAAAAGCATGCGTGAACAGATGGAACACGCCGATGCTGTAAGCCCCTACACCAAGCGCTACGAACATGTAGCCAAGCTGGGAGCAGGTTGAATAGGCAATGACGCGCTTGATGTCGTTTTGAACACAGCCCACGGTCGCAGCGAAAATAGCTGTTGTTGCACCAAAGAGGGTCACAACGGTCAGCGCCACGTGAGAGAGTTCGAAAAGAGGCGACAGGCGCGCAACCATGAACACACCCGCAGTAACCATCGTTGCCGCGTGGATCAACGCGGAGACCGGTGTCGGGCCCTCCATCGCATCAGGCAACCATGTATGAAGCAGGAACTGCGCTGACTTGCCCATTGCACCCATGAAGAGCAAAAGACAGATCACGGTAAGCGCTGTTTCAGCGTTCAACTGGTAGCCGAGGAACGTCAACACCACCCCTTCGCCATTGACTGCCGACTGAGCCGTGGAAAAGATTGTTCCAAAATCAACCGCACCAAAAACGACGAACGTGCCCAGGATGCCCAACAGGAAGCCGAAATCACCAATACGGTTGACGACAAAGGCTTTCATTGCTGCGGCATTGGCGGACGGTTTCTTGAACCAGAAACCAATCAATAGATAGGAGGCCAGCCCTACGCCTTCCCAACCGAAGAACATCTGTAGCAGGTTGTCCGATGTCACCAACATCAACATCGCGAACGTAAACAGCGACAGATATGCAAAGAAACGCGGCCGGTCCGGATCATGATGCATGTAACCAATGGAATAGACGTGCACCAATGCAGATACGGAATTGACCACAACGAGCATTACAGCTGTTAGCGTATCAACCCGAATGGACCAGTTTATCTGCAGATCCCCGGAGTTAATCCAGCGAATGAGGTCATACTGGACCATCTCGGCGGACCCGAGCCCAATCTGCGCAAATGCCACCCACGACAGCAAAGCCGAAGTGATCAGAAGACCAGACGTGATGTACTCACTGGCCTTGGATCCGATGGCCCGTCCAAACAGGCCAGCGACCAGAAATCCGATCAACGGCAGGAATACGATTGCCGAATACATTCTGTCCCTCAGCCTTTCATGATGTTGATGTCTTCCACGGCGATGGAGCCGCGGTTACGGAAATACACAACCAGAATAGCCAGACCAATGGCTGCTTCAGCTGCAGCGACCGTCAGAACCAGCAGTGCAAAAATCTGTCCCATCAAGTCCGAAAGGAACACCGAAAAGGCCACCAGATTAATATTGACTGCGAGCAACAACAGCTCAATCGACATGAGAATGACGATGACGTTCTTCCTGTTCAGAAAGATCCCGAAAACACCGATCGTGAACAGGATCGCTGCCACCGACAAATAGTGCGAAAGTCCAATTTCCATGGGCGCCTCGCCGTGCTCCCCGTAAGTTTTAAAGTGAACCTGATCCGCGAGAGATCCAGATCAGGCTTATGTTTGGTATCTTGCCACGCTCTTGCAGCGCAGTTTTAAATCCCGCGGCCACTCTTGACCTGAACAACCTCAATGGAGGTTTCCGGCGTACGGCCAACCTGTTCAGAAATATCCTGACGCTTCACACCTTCCTTGTGGCGCAGGGTCAGAACGATGGCACCGATCATCGCCACCAGCAGCACAAGACCCGACGCCTGGAAGAAGTAAATGTAGCGGGTGTAAAGCACGTCACCGATTGCCGCGATGTTCTGCGTTTCTCCAACGGTCGCAATCGGCAATGCGCTCTCACCAACGATCTCAGGTGCAATCACCCAGCCACCAGCAACCATCAACAGCTCAACGAGCAGGATCAGCCCGATGAGGCCACCGATGGGCAGGTACTGCAAGAACCCCTGGCGCATCTCAACAAAATCAACATCCAGCATCATCACAACGAACAGGAACAACACCATCACGGCACCGACGTATACCACGACCAAAAGCATGGCCAGATATTCCGCCCCTATGAGAATGAACAATCCTGCTGCGTTGAAGAAACACAGGATGAGAAACAAAACTGAGTGCACCGGGTTACGCGAAGCGATCACCATAAAGGCGGAGCCCACGGCGACCCCGGCAAACAGATAGAAAAAAAGGGCCTGCAAAACCATTTTCGGTTGCCTTTGTCCTTAAGTATCCCGCCTCAGCGCCATGAGTTGCACCGAAGCGACTAATGGTTACTCCCCCGACGCTGATCAGCGGTAAGGTGCGTCCAATTCAATATTGCGGGCAATTTCACGTTCCCAACGCGCACCGTTTTCCAGCAGCTTGTCCTTGTCATAGAACAGCTCTTCACGGGTTTCAGTCGCGAACTCGAAATTGGGTCCTTCAACAATTGCATCTACCGGGCAGGCTTCCTGGCAGAAACCACAGTAAATGCACTTGGTCATATCGATGTCATAACGAGTTGTACGCCGGGTTCCATCGTTGCGGCGCGGTCCGGCCTCAATCGTAATTGCCTGTGCCGGACAAATTGCTTCACACAGCTTGCAGGCGATGCAACGTTCCTCGCCGTTCGGATACCGCCGCAAGGCGTGCTCCCCGCGAAAACGCGGGCTTACCGGGTTCTTTTCGAACGGGTAGTTGATCGTTGGCTTTGGCTTGAAGAAGTAGCGCATTGCGAGAAAGAACGCTGAAACGAACTCCTTCAACAGCAACGACTTAGCGGCCTGCTCGAGTCTCATAGCTCTAAAGCCTCTCCTTGACGACAGTTCTCAACCGGCAATTTTTTGACCGGCGAAAAATCCGATGATGGGAAACCCGATCATCGTAATGACAAAAATCAGTTTCCGAAGCAGTGGTTCCGCTCTTTCCAACGTGACCGCACTTTCTGCCCCGGACTGTTTACGCTTGGTTATGGCAGCCTGCAAAACACCCCAAAGTATTTTACAGTCCAACCAACCAAGGTACATCCCAACCGCCGCGCCAATGGCGCCGGCCAGCGTCAGGCTTTCCAACATTCTTATGGCGCCCATCCCATGGCCATCAGCACGGTTGCAACGGCGAATACCATGAACAGTGACAGCGGCAGGAACACTTTCCAACCCAAACGCATCAGCTGATCATAGCGATACCGTGGAACCATCGCCTTCACCATTGCGAACATGAAGAATACCAGCAGGCCTTTCAGCAGGAACCAGACGATGCCAGGAACCCAGGTAAATGGCGCAATGTCCAGCGGGGGAAGCCAACCGCCCATGAACAGAATGGTCATCAAAGAACACATCAGGCAAATCGAAACATATTCACCCAACATGAACATCATGTATGGCGTGGACCCGTACTCCACCATGAAACCGGCAACCAGCTCAGATTCAGCTTCTGCCAAATCAAAGGGCGGACGATTGGTTTCTGCCAATGCCGAGATGAAGAACACCACAAACATTGGGAACAGCGGCAGCCAATACCAGTTTAGAATGGACAACCAAGGCACGCCCAGCATGGTCGCTAGACCCGTCTGTTGCGACTCTACAATCTCGGTAAGATTGAGGGATCCGACACACAGCAGAACGGTAACGATCACAAAACCAATGGAAACCTCATAGGAAACCATTTGCGCCGCCGACCGCAACGCAGACAAGAACGGGTATTTGGAGTTCGACGCCCACCCGCCGACAATAACGCCATAGACGCCAAGCGACGAAATCGCAAAAACATAGAGAATGCCCACATTGATGTCAGCAATCACCCAGCCATCTGCGACAGGGATCACAGCCCAAGCGGCCAGCGACAGCATCACTGTTATCAGCGGCGCAAACAAGAACAGGAACTTGTCAGACCCCGAAGGTATTACCGGTTCTTTGAGAGCGAATTTCAAAAGGTCCGCAAAGCTTTGAAAAAGCCCCCAAGGGCCCACCACGTTCGGACCACGGCGTATCTGTACCGCCGCCCAGACCTTTCGGTCCGCATAAAGAACATATGCAACGATCAGCAGCAAAACCACCATCAACAGCACACTTTGCGCAAGCATGATGATGAGCGGCAAACCGTAGTCAGTCCAAAGTTCTGCCATATCCCCCGCCCCTACTCTGCAGCCTCAAGTGCACGTGATCTGGCGAGTTGAGAACACTCTGCCATCACCGCCGAAGCCCGCGCAATTGGGTTCGTCAAATAAAAATCGCTCACAGAAGAAACAAAGGCTGAACCCTGAAGATCACCACCAACAGCGGCCAACCTTGAAATTTCTTCAGCTGCTGCACCTCGTTCAATCTGCTCCACACCCAAAAGGTGCGGATAAGCTTCATATAACGCCGCACGCAACTCGTTGAAGCTATCAAATGGAAGGGCCTCTCCTGTATGACCCGACAAAGCTCGGAAAATCGCCCAGTCCTCGCGCGCATCCCCCGGAGGGAATGCCGCCCGCGGGGCCAATTGCACCCGACCTTCCAGATTGACATAAGTGCCCGGCTTTTCTGTATAGGCCGCGCCTGGCAAAATGACATCAGCCCGATGCGCACCGCGGTCTCCATGGGTGCCGATGTACACGACAAACGCATTTCCAAATGCGTCCATGTCCATTTCATCTGCCCCAAGCAAAAAGACAACGTCGAGATCGCCTTTGCCCGCCGCCTCTTGAATGCCACCAGCAGAAAGACCACCATTTTGTGGCGTGAAACCGATATCCAGCCCACCTACGCGGCTTGCCGCGTTAGCCAGAAGGTTGAAGCCGTTCCATTCGTCGCCAACCGCGCCAACGGAAGTCGCAACACGAGCGGCTGCAGACAAGACCGCCTGACCATCTTCGCGAGCAACGGCTCCTTCACCAACAATGATCATCGGCTTGTCAGCATTCTTCAGTGTTTCGAAGAATGCCCCCTTGCCAGATGCCATTTCCGCCAGCGTATCAGTGCCAGCGCCAAGGTACGTGACCGGGTAGGTCTGATCAATCTGCTCGCCAATAAAGCCGATCGGGATCCCGGCAGCGCGGAAACGCTTCAGAATTCGCGTATTGAGAACTGACGCTTCGTGGCGTGGATTGGCTCCAATCATCAAGATTGCATCAGCGTCTTCAATGCCTTCAATGGTACTGTTAAAGATGTAGGTTGAACGACCCAGAGCCGGATCCAACTGTGCACCATCTTGACGGCAATCCAAATGATTGGATCCGATGGATGTCATCAAAGCCTTGAGTGCAAACATGTCCTCGACCGAGGCCAGATCACCTGCAATGGCACCGACGCGTTCGCCACCAGCGGCCTTCACCTTATCGGCCACCGTCTGGAACGCCTCTTGCCACGCGGCTGCCGTCAACTTTCCATCGCGCTTGACATAAGGGCGATCAAGCCGCTGCGTCCGCAATCCGTCCCAAATAAAACGGGTCTTGTCCGAAATCCACTCTTCGTTCACCGCCTCATTGGTACGAGGCATGATCCGCATGACCTCACGACCGCGGGTATCCACCCGAATGGCAGATCCGACTGCATCCATGACATCAATGCCCTCGGTCTTGGTCAGTTCCCATGGCCGCGCGTTGAACGCATACGGGCGTGATGTGAGCGCTCCAACCGGACACAGATCTACGACGTTGCCCTGTAGCTCGGAAGACATGGCACTTTCCAGATAGGTCGTAATCTCCGCGTCTTCACCACGGCCCGTCAAACCCAGTTCCGATACACCTGCAACTTCAGTCGTAAATCGCACACAGCGCGTACAGTGAATGCAGCGTGTCATCACTGTCTTCACCAAAGGGCCGATATATTTGTCTTCAACCGCGCGCTTGTTTTCTTCAAAACGCGATGAATCCACACCATACGCCATCGCCTGATCTTGTAGATCGCATTCGCCGCCCTGGTCGCAAATCGGACAATCGAGTGGGTGGTTGATGAGCAAGAACTCCATCACCCCTTCCCGCGCCTTTTTCACCATTGGGCTTTTCGTAAATACCTCAGGTGGCTCACCATTCGGACCCGGACGCATATCCTTGACGTTCATTGCACAAGAGGCTGTGGGCTTGGGCGGTCCGCCCTTCACTTCCACCAGACACATGCGGCAGTTGCCGGCAATGGATAGACGGTCATGGTAACAGAACCGGGGAATTTCTGCGCCAGCCTCTTCACAGGCCTGAAGCAGGGTATATTCGCCCGGCACTTCAATCTCTCTGCCGTCGACGACGATCTTACGCATCAATCGCTCTCCGTCCCCTATCACTCAGCCGCTTGCGCCGGAACGCTGCGCTTGCGCGCAACATACTGGTCGATCCGGTCTTCAATAACCGGGCGGAAATTCTTGATCAGCCCCTGAATGGGCCATGCAGCGGCATCACCCAAAGCACAAATGGTATGGCCTTCCACCTGCTTGGTGACCTTGAAGAGCATGTCGATCTCTTCATAGGAGCTTTCGCCTTTGACCATCCGCTCCATGACGCGCCACATCCAGCCGGTACCTTCCCGGCACGGAGTGCACTGCCCGCAGCTCTCATGCTTGTAGAAGTAGGAAATGCGCGAGATCGCCTTTATGATGTCCGTGGACTTATCCATGACAATCACAGCCGCTGTACCCAGTGAAGAGCCCACTTCCTTCAAGCCATCGAAATCCATGATGGCATCCTTCATGTCCTCACCCTTCACACAGGGCACGGAAGATCCGCCGGGGATAACAGCCAGAAGGTTGTCCCAACCACCACGGATCCCTCCACAGTGGCGTTCTATTAGCTCTTTGAACGGAATGCCCATTTCTTCTTCAACGGTACATGGGCGTTCCACGTGACCGGAAATGCAGAAAAGCTTTGTGCCCGCGTTGTTCTCGCGCCCCATACCGGAGAACCAGGCAGCACCGCGCCGCAAGATGCTCGGCGCAACGGCAATCGACTCAACGTTGTTTACCGTCGTTGGGCAGCCATAAACACCCATGTTCGCCGGGAAAGGTGGCTTCAACCGCGGCTGCCCCTTCTTGCCTTCAAGGCTTTCCAGGAGCGCCGTTTCTTCACCGCAAATGTAAGCACCGGCACCGTGGTGGACATAGATGTCGAAATCATATCCATGGACATTGTTCTTGCCGATCAAACCAGCGTCATAGGCTTGATCAATTGCAGCCTGAAGGCGCTCGCGCTCCCGAATGAACTCGCCGCGCACATAAATGTAAGCTGCGATCGCGCCCATTGCGAAGCCTGCCAGCAAGCACCCCTCAACCAGATGGTGAGGATCATGGCGCATGATCTCGCGGTCCTTACAGGTGCCGGGCTCAGATTCATCCGCGTTCACGACGAGGTAGGCGGGCCTTCCGTCGCTCTTTTTAGGCATGAAAGACCATTTGAGGCCCGTCGGGAACCCCGCGCCCCCGCGCCCCCGCAGGCCGGAAGCCTTCATTTCCTCAACAATCCAGTCGCGGCCTTTGCCGATGATGTCCTGTGTTCCGGACCAACAGCCGCGCTTTCTGGCACCTTCCAGACCCCAATCATGAAGTCCGTAGATATTGGTGAAGATACGATCCTGATCCTGCAGCATCCCTTAGCCCTCACCTTGTTCAGCAAGTTTGGCCTTCTGCTCTTTCGCGAAGGCTTCATTGAACGCGTCGACACCTTCCTGCGCCGGATGCGGCACACCGGTATAGCCCTTGCCACCTTTATTGATGTGCTCTCCGGCAAACTCGCGAGAGGCCTTATCTGATCCATCAACAATTTGCGGCGCCGGATCACCACCGACCGTATCATCATCGATCTCGGTCAACGTCGTCGGTCCACCCTCGGGTGCAGCAAACCGACGATCCGTTTGCGGACCGGGCGTTACTTCCCGTCCGGCAGCGATGTCATCGATCAGCTTGCTCAAGGTTTCCTCGGTTAGATCCTCATAAGTATCCTTGAAAATCTGTACCATTGGCGCATTGGAGCACGCACCGAGGCACTCAACTTCTTCCCAAGAGAAGTTTCCATCCTCCGACAACTCATGGGCCTTTTCAGCAATTTTACTCTTGCAGACGCGGATCAGCCCTTCGGCGCCGCGCAACTGGCACGGCGTGGTGCCACATACCTGAATATGCGCTTTCTTGCCAACCGGCTGAAGCTGGAACATGGTGTAGAAAGTAGCCACTTCCAGAACGCGGATTTTTGGCATGTCCAGAAGATCGGCAACCACGCGGATCGCCGGCTCTGTCAACCAACCTTCATTCTGCTCCTGAGCACGCCACAAGATTGGAATCACAGCAGACGCCTGCCGTCCCTCCGGGTAGCGCTCGATGACTTTTTTCGCCCACTCCAGGTTTTCCGGTGTGAACTCAAAGCTTTCCGGCTGTTCATGATGAAGACGACGCACTGACATTATCGGTCAATCTCCCCGAATACGATGTCGATGGACCCGAGCACGGCTGCTACGTCGGCCAGCATATGGCCGCGACAAAGGAAGTCCATCGCCTGCAAATGCGCAAAGCCCGGAGCCTTGATCTTGCAGCGATACGGCTTGTTTGTTCCGTCGGATACGAGATAAACGCCGAACTCGCCCTTGGGCGCTTCAACAGCGGCGTAAACCTCGCCTTCCGGCACGTGGTAGCCTTCGGTATAAAGTTTGAAGTGGTGGATCAACGCTTCCATTGAGCGCTTCATCTCGCCACGTTTCGGCGGCACAATTTTGCCGTCAGTAGACGAAACAGGGCCTCGACCGGAGTCCATGTTCAGTTTTTCAATACACTGTTTCATGATGCGCACGGATTGGCGCATCTCAAACATGCGGATCAAGTAACGATCATAGCAGTCGCCATTCTTGCCGACCGCAATATCGAATTCCATTTCCTCGTAGCACTCGTAGGGCTGCGCTTTACGCAGGTCCCACTTGGCCCCCGAGCCACGCACCATGACACCGGAAAAGCCAAGAGCCCAACAATCCTCCAAGGAAACGACACCGATATCCACGTTTCGCTGTTTGAAGATGCGGTTATCCGTCAACAAGCCTTCAATGTCATCCAAGGTCTTGAGAAATGGATCACACCAAGCTCCAATATCATCGATAAGATCCTGAGGCAGGTCCTGATGTACGCCGCCGGGCCGAACATAGGCGGCATGCATCCGCGCACCGCAAGCTCGCTCATAAAACGCCATCAGCTCTTCACGCGGCTCAAAGCCCCACAACGGCGGTGTCAACGCGCCAACGTCCATGGCTTGTGTGGTGACATTCAGCAAATGGGAGAGCAATCGCCCGATTTCAGAATACAGAACCCGGATGAGTTGACCGCGTCGCGGCACCTCGATATCCAGCAACCGTTCAACTGCAAGGGCGAACGCATGCTCCTGATTCATCGGGGCCACATAATCCAGACGATCAAAATAGGGTACCGCCTGCAAGTAGGTCTTGTGCTCGATCAACTTCTCGGTTCCCCGATGCAGCAACCCGATATGCGGATCGACACGGGTAACCACCTCACCATCGAGCTCAAGCACCAAGCGCAGCACACCGTGAGCCGCAGGGTGCTGCGGACCGAAGTTGATATTAAAATTGCGAACCTGAGCCTCAGCCATCAGTACACGCCTCAGTTCGATGCTTTTTCGTCGCCCGGAAGCACGTAGTCAGTGCCTTCCCACGGCGAGAGAAAGTCAAAATTGCGGAATTCCTGGTTCAGTTGCACCGGCTCATACACCACGCGCTTTCGTTCATCGTCGTAACGCACTTCCACGTATCCGGTGAGCGGGAAGTCCTTACGCAGCGGATGTCCATCGAAGCCATAGTCAGTCAACAATCGGCGCAGGTCCGGATGACCCGAGAACAGGATGCCGTACATGTCATAGGCTTCACGCTCGAACCAGTCAGCGCCAGAGAACACCGAAACGACGGACGGCACCTGCTCCCCCTCACCGGCTGCAATCTTTACGCGGACCCTTTGGTTCTGACGCGGCGACAAGAGGTGATACACCACATCGAAACGCTTCTCTCTACCTGGCCAGTCAACGCCGCAAATATCGACCAAGGCGGCAAATCCGCATCGAGCATCGTCACGCAGGAAACGAAGTACTTTCACAATCCGCGCTGCGGGAACATGCAGCGTCAATTCTCCAAAGGCGACAGACCAACCACTTAGGTCATCCAGAAGCTTCGCTTCAATATAGTCACCCAGTTCCGTGAGCGTCTCGTCCATGAACCTTTTCCTGTCCTTCGGACCAATGAGGAATAAAGGCGCTGGCTGCGCCTGAAAATTAACGTTCGATCGTACCTGTACGTCGGATCTTTTTCTGAAGCAGCAGAACGCCATAGAGCAGCGCTTCAGCTGTTGGAGGGCATCCAGGCACATAGATGTCTACAGGGACGACACGGTCACACCCGCGCACAACCGAATAAGAGTAGTGGTAGTATCCACCACCATTAGCGCAGGAGCCCATGGAGATCACATAGCGCGGCTCAGGCATTTGGTCATACACCTTGCGCAAAGCAGGCGCCATCTTGTTGGTCAATGTCCCTGCAACGATCATCACATCTGACTGACGCGGAGAACCACGAGGTGCAAATCCGAACCGTTCGCCATCGTAACGCGGCATCGACATTTGCATCATCTCTACGGCGCAGCACGCAAGACCAAAGGTCATCCACATCAAGGACCCGGTGCGCGCCCACTGGATAAGGCTCTCGGAGGAAGTGACAAGGAAGCCCTTGTCCGACAATTCGGTATTGATGCCTTTTACAAAAGGATCATCGGCGCCCACAGGCTTGCCGGTATTCGGATCCAGAATGCCCTTAGGTTGCTGCGCAACCATTGGGCGGGCTCCTTCAGGACTCAATCCCATTCCAGTGCCCCCTTCTTCCATTCATAAACAAAGCCTACGGTCAACACTGCGAGGAATATCATCATCGAGGAGAAACCAAACCATCCCAGATCACCAAAGGACACAGCCCACGGGAAAAGAAAGGCCACCTCGAGATCAAAAATGATGAACAAGATGGAGACAAGGTAGAAGCGGATGTCGAACTTCATGCGTGCATCATCAAACGCATTAAACCCGCATTCGTAAGCTGACAGTTTTTCTGAATCGGGACTCTTGTAAGCCAAGACGAACGGCGCGATCAACAGCGCCAAACCAATGACCAGAGCCACACCGATAAAGACGACGATTGGGATATAATCCCTTAAAAGCTCTTCCATCTCTGTTTGCATCCCTGCGCAGTTGGCCCACAGGGGCCTGGTAGCTACATTATGCAAGATCAATAAAAGTCAACACATCTCAGAAGGTTGCGAGCACCTCGCGTGCTGACAGCACCGCCATGCATTGGACGCACGATTAACTTAGCCCCTCCAAGAGCGCAAGACCCTACAGGACAGTAAATCCGTATACACCCATATATAGAATATATCGCAGTACTTTTCAGGGACCACCCACCCACAAAAAACCGCTGAAATCCGCTGGATACATAATCTTGAATATTGAACTCATATTATAGTTTACTTGCCTCATAAAGTTTTCCCCTAGCAGTTGAAACGCGCAAAAACGAAGGATCTACACCTCTGGCAGTGAGTCCTTTTTGAGGAGGGCGAAACAGTATTTACCTAGAGTAACCGGGGCAGGACAATAAACTCTTTATATCAATGCAGGTTTCACGGGCCGCTTCTGTCCAAAATGCCCGAAAACGCAAAAAGCGCGGCTGCATTCCTGCAAGCCGCGCTTTTTTGTTGAAATGAGTGGCGCGAGTGACGGGGCTCGAACCCGCGACCTCCGGCGTGACAGGCCGGCACTCTAACCAACTGAGCTACACCCGCTCTCAGACTATTTACCACAAGCTCACAACACCCTTAAAGGAATGGCGCGAGTGACGGGGCTCGAACCCGCGACCTCCGGCGTGACAGGCCGGCACTCTAACCAACTGAGCTACACCCGCTTCGTTCGAAGACGTTGTGTCGTCCTGAGGTGGCGCTGATGTACGGCGTGCACGCTCGCAAGTCAAGCGCCCTCAAAACAGGTTTCTCAGATTTTTCTCATAATCGCGATTTCTCTGTGCAAATCGCGCTCACCGCACTCTCTTCATGTGGAAAAACAAACCGAATAACATCCCCAGAATGCGTTTATCGTCAATGGCATGGCACGACACCGGCAAAACGACGACGCATAACCTCGCCACCCAAACACAGATTCCCGCGAATGGGCGCGGACAATGCGGCTCCTGCGTAATATACTCTAGGTAGTTGCAAGGAGCAGCGTCTGGACAAGGCTTCCAGCATGCAAAAGATACAGGGGAAAGTGGACATGAACACAACCATTAGGCTGGCCAAAGCCGCCACTCTGGCTCTGGCAGCATCCTTACCCGCTGCAAGTGCCCACGCGGGTGCTGGAGATTTTCTGGTCGGCGTTGGTGTGGGTGCGATTGGCAAAACAATATATGACAAGGCCACCCGTCAGCCCGCGCCGCCGCGCAACGTGCCCAGAGCAAGCCAGAACCGGGAGCAGGTGCGGGATATACAAGTCAGACTTAATGCGCTCGGCCACAACGCTGGTACGGCAGACGGCATCATGGGACGCAAGACGCGAGCGGCGATCTATGCTTTTCAAAAAGCACAAGGCTATACGCCAAATGGCAAACTCACGCAGGAACAGGTCGCCCGTCTTGTTGCCCTCACCTCCCCGGATTCCGAAACCAACACGACAACCATTCCGGTTGGCAAATCCGATTCAGGAAGCCATTCTAAAGATCAGAACCGCGCGGCATATACACCACCAACTCCTGCCATACATGGGCTGATCATAGGCGACAAGGCATCAGATCTTGGTAAAAGGCTCACCGAGATTGGTTACACGGATTGCGAGCAGGTCGAAGGGCTGTACCGCTGCACAGAAGACCTTGAAAACATGATGGATTCACTCACCGTCGCCACGGTGGACAACACCATTTACCTGCTATACCGCGATTTGGCCTTCAAAACCGAGGTTGCGCGGAGCGCCCTTGAAAGCCGCATGACCGACACCTATCCGACATTAATGAGCCAAGACGACCTGAGCCGTACAGAAGATGCATCCTGTACCGGCACGTTGCAGAAACCACTTTCAGCAGTTGTTGCCCCCGTTTCAACCTCTCCATCTGACCCCAACGTACTTAAAAAGGTTGCCGTCGCCTGTACGGATTATCAAGGCATCGCCTTGACTGGTGATCAAACAGTCACCCGAGCACAAATACTGCTCTATGATAACGACCCGATTAACCAGGCTCTGGAAGCCGGTACAGGTGTTTTCAAAGCAGCTAATGATGTACCGCCCGATTTAAAGTTTTAGTATTCAAAGCGCCGGGAGATAAAAGCCTCTCGGCGTTCGCTCCACTTTGAACAAGGTCACGACACCACCCGCTGCATCCTCAATATCCTCTGAATCGGGCTACAAACGCCGTTACGAGGCCATAGAGCGCGTGACCCACAAGCGATGCCCAAACCAACGGAATGAAGTCCAGAAAGGCTGGAGAGCCCCCTACAAGGTGTGCCATGAAATACAGGGCAAACACCCAAAGGCCAAATCCAAACCCCAGACCGATCACCCACCAGGGCAGTTGCGGCAAGATCACCTTCAAAAACGGCCGGGCAACCAAAAGATAGACAAGCGGGAAAACAACGATCCCTGTCAGAAGATGGATCATTTCTGCTGTGAAAAAATCATTGAAGCCAAATACGGATTGGACCAACGCTTCTGCTTGCAACGGCCCTCCAACCCAAAGCGGCGTCACAAATCTCGCCCAGATTTCCCAAACAGTCACAGCAGCGACCCCTGACAGGATCACGGTTCCCCAAAAAGCGCCGTTGATTAATGGAAACCCACTGTCTCTCGAATCTTGTAGCTTCGTGTTTTGATCTGACATGGACAAGCCCTCCTCCCTGGCATGACCTGTTGTGTACCGCCAACGCCGCTTTTGGGTTGACGGCCAACATTTATGCGGACCCATGAAGCACATGAGATCATCGCGTCACAAAACATAACCTTAGGGAAAACAAGCTGCCCATCCCACCAAAAGGATAAGCAAACAAAAAAACCGGAGAGCTGATTAAGCTTCCGGTCACTTGGAAATGGTGGGCGATGAGAGACTCGAACTCCCGACATCTTCGGTGTAAACGAAGCGCTCTACCAACTGAGCTAATCGCCCGATCTCTGCGCCTTTCAGCGCGTCGTCGATGCAGCGGTATGTACCCAACCCCGGCACGATTGGCAAGAGCATTCTTCGCCCCAACGCGCCCCTTTCTGTGCATAACCCAAGCAAACCAAGACTGTCCACAACATTGAAAACAAACGTACTTTTTGATGTTGGCTGAACAAAAAAAAACCCTGCCCATGATCTTGGACAGGGTTTTTTGAAAGATTGCCGGCAAATGCTTTACGCGTTCACGGCGTCCTTCAGGCCTTTGCCTGCCTTGAACTTTGGAGTCTTGGAAGCTGGAATCTGGATTGTTTCACCGGTGCGTGGGTTACGGCCTTCCGTTGCTGCGCGCTCAGAAACGGAGAAATTGCCAAAGCCGATGATCCGAACTTCGTTGCCGCCCTTGAGCGTTTCAGTGATAGCGTCGAACGCAGCTTCTACAGCTTCACCTGCCTGCGCCTTTGTCAGGCCAGTTTTTTCAGCAACGGCTCCGATCAGATCATTCTTATTCATGACTGTTCCTTTCCAAAATTCACCTGGAATGCCAGATTCGTAGAGCACTCCTTGACCGGACATTCACGGCATTTGGATAGCAAATCAAGTGAGAAACCGCAGAAAACTGCGGTTTTAGGGATGGTTTCAACGAAAAAAACCCCGAGCAATGCCCGGGGTCTATCTTAAAACGGTTTCAACTCACATTAATGAGCCACGATACCGGTTGTATCATCTTCGGCTACAACTGCCTCGGCGGCCTTTTTCTGGTCTTCTTCCGTCCAGTCGATTGGCTCCGGCATGCGCACCAACGCATGCTTAAGCACCTCACCCATTCGAGACACCGGCACGATCTCCAACGCGTTTTTCACGTTGTCCGGAATATCCGCGAGATCCTTGGCGTTATCCTGTGGGATAAGAACTTTCTTGATCCCACCACGCAACGCTGCCAGCAGTTTCTCTTTAAGGCCACCAATCGGAAGGACCCGACCACGCAAGGTGATTTCGCCAGTCATGGCAACATCACGCCGCACTTCAATGCCTGTCATCACCGAAATCACGGCTGTTGCCATCGCAATACCGGCAGAAGGACCGTCTTTCGGCGTCGCACCTTCCGGTACGTGAACGTGCAGCTCGCGTTTGTCGAACATCGGCGGTTCAATGCCGAAGTCCACCGCACGGGACCGCACATAAGATGCGGCAGCAGAAATAGACTCCTTCATCACGTCCTTGAGGTTGCCGGTGACCGTCATCTTGCCCTTGCCAGGCATCATGACACCTTCAATCGTCAACAACTCGCCGCCAACTTCCGTCCAGGCCAAGCCGGTTACCACACCCACCTGATCCTCGTCTTCCATCTGGCCGAACCGGTAACGCGGCACACCAAGATATTCTTCCACCAGCGCTTCATCCACCTCAATCACGGTCTTTTCGCTGGTAAGAATGTCTTTTACAGCCTTACGGGCAAGAGTTGCGATCTCGCGCTCCAAGTTACGAACGCCCGCTTCGCGGGTGTATAGCCGGATCACCTTGCGCAGAGACTCATCAGAGATGCTGAACTCGCCATCCTTCAGACCATGGTTCTGCATTGCCTTCGGCAACAAGTGGCGACGAGAGATTTCGACCTTTTCGTCCTCTGTGTAGCCAGCAATACGTATCACTTCCATACGGTCCATCAACGGGCCGGGAATATTGAGCGTATTGGCGGTCGTCACGAACATAACGTCAGAGAGATCATATTCGACCTCCAAGTAGTGATCCATGAAGCTGCCATTCTGCTCGGGGTCCAGAACCTCCAACAACGCGGAGGACGGATCACCGCGGAAATCCATGCCCATCTTGTCGATCTCATCGAGCAAGAAAAGCGGGTTGGACTTCTTGGCCTTTTTCATGGACTGGACGACCTTACCGGGCATGGAGCCGATGTAGGTCCGCCGGTGACCACGAATCTCGGCCTCATCACGAACGCCGCCCAAAGACATGCGCACGAACTCCCGCCCAGTGGCACGCGCAATGGACTGCCCCAGAGACGTCTTACCAACGCCGGGTGGACCAACCAGACACAGGATCGGACCACGTAGCTTGTTAGCCCGTTTCTGGACGGCAAGGTATTCGATGATCCGTTCCTTGACCTTCTCCAGCCCGTAATGATCCTTGTCCAATACCTCTTCGGCATAGCCCAGGTCATGCTTGACCTTGGACTTTTTGCCCCAAGGAATAGACAGCATCCAATCCAGATAGTTGCGCACAACAGTTGCTTCGGCGGACATTGGGCTCATCTGCTTGAGCTTTTTCAACTCAGCATTGACCTTTTCGCGGGCTTCCTTGGAGAGCTTTGTCTTTTTGATGCGCTCTTCAAGTTCCGCCAGCTCATCACGTCCGTCTTCGCCTTCGCCGAGCTCCTTCTGAATGGCCTTCATTTGCTCATTCAGATAGTACTCGCGTTGCGTTTTCTCCATCTGACGCTTGACGCGTGATCGAATACGCTTTTCAACCTGCAGGACGGAAATCTCGCTTTCCATCAGCCCCAGCACCTTTTCGAGGCGCTCGGCGACGGAAACCGTTCCAAGAATATCCTGCTTGTCCTGAATCTTGACCGCCAGGTGCGAGGCAATGGTGTCCGCCAGCTTGGAATAGTCTTCCAACTGGTTTACAGCGCCGAGAACCTCAGGCGATACTTTCTTGTTCAGCTTGACGTAGTTTTCGAACTCCGAAAGCACGGAACGACCGAGCGCTTCAATCTCGACTTCGCTGTCATCGGTCTCGTCAAGCACAGTTGCTTGCGCTTCGAACAAGTCGTCACGCTGAGTGAATTCCGAAATCTCTGCGCGCGCACCACCTTCAACCAGCACCTTGACGGTGTTGTCCGGCAGTTTCAAAAGTTGAAGCACCGTTGCCAGCGTACCAACCTTGTAAATCTGCTCTGCATCAGGGTCATCATCAGCAGCGTTGATCTGTGTTGCGAGCAAGATCTGTTTATCAGTGCTCATCACCTCTTCGAGAGCACGAATGGATTTTTCGCGCCCTACAAAGAGCGGCACGATCATATGCGGAAAAACGACGATGTCGCGCAATGGGAGCACGGGGAAAACCGTCTTTTCCGTCTCTCCAGTCAGGCGCGTTTCATTGTCAGCCATATTTGATCCTTTCATGTGGTGCGGGTCGCAGCTTGCGCGGCGGCGCACACGAGGGACGCAATGCAAGTTTCCAAAAGCGGCAAACTATCCAGGCCGGAACTGGACATCTCACAAATGAGCCTGACCAGGTCCGCCGCGATTGCGGTGATGACTATTAGGTGGCCACCCCGCACTGCTGTGTCAAGCACTCACCAATCACGCAATCAAGCCAACTGTTGATAGCATTGTGATCAGCGATCACTGCCAAGTTCACCACCTCGGCTCAGCCGAAATATACTCATTTACTGAATCGAAACGGGCGGTCCATCTCCAAAAGGGGCCGCCCGCTCTGAAATCCTGTGTGCCTGATGTGGCCCTTACGCGCTGGTCGCAGAGGTCTCGGCACGGTCCTCGTAAATGTACAAGGGGCGCGCTTTCCCATCGACGACTTCAGGCGAAATCACTACTTCTTTCACGCCCTTCAGACCTGGAAGCTCATACATTGTTTCCAGCAAGATCGCCTCAAGAATGGACCGCAAACCACGGGCCCCAGTCTTGCGTTCGATCGCCTTGCGCGCAATGGCACGCAAAGCATCTTCGTGGAAGTTGAGCTCTACGTTCTCCATCTCGAACAAACGCTGATACTGTTTGACAAGCGCGTTCTTCGGTTCGGACAAGATCGTGATCAACGCATCTTCATCCAGGTCTTCAAGCGTCGCGATCACAGGCAAACGACCCACGAATTCCGGAATGAGGCCGAACTTCAACAGATCTTCCGGTTCCAGTTCGGAGAACAGTTCGCCTGTCTTCCGATCTTCCGGCGACATGACGGTAGCGCTGAAGCCAATGGAAGTTTTTCGCCCACGATCAGAGATGATCTTGTCGAGCCCAGCAAACGCGCCACCGCAAATAAACAGGATGTTCGTCGTATCCACCTGCAGGAATTCCTGCTGAGGATGCTTACGTCCCCCTTGAGGTGGAACAGAAGCGACGGTCCCCTCCATGATCTTCAGAAGGGCTTGCTGTACGCCTTCCCCGGATACATCGCGTGTAATGGATGGATTGTCCGATTTGCGGGTGATCTTGTCCACCTCGTCAATATAGACAATGCCGCGCTGCGCCCGCTCCACGTTGTAGTCAGAGGCCTGAAGCAACTTGAGAATAATATTCTCGACGTCCTCCCCCACGTAACCGGCTTCGGTCAGTGTGGTCGCATCTGCCATCGTAAATGGTACATCCAGAATACGAGCGAGTGTCTGAGCCAACAACGTCTTGCCGCACCCTGTCGGGCCCACCAGCAGAATGTTGGACTTTGCCAATTCCACATCATTGTTCTTTGCCGCGTGGTTCAGGCGTTTGTAGTGGTTGTGAACCGCTACCGACAAAACCTTCTTGGCGCCGCTCTGGCCGATCACATAATCATCCAGTACCGCGCTGATCTCTTGCGGTGTTGGGATCCCGTCGCGGGTCTTCACCAGAGAAGACTTGTTCTCTTCCCGGATGATGTCCATGCATAGTTCGACGCATTCATCGCAAATGAAAACGGTTGGCCCGGCGATGAGTTTGCGCACTTCATGCTGGCTCTTTCCGCAAAACGAGCAGTAAAGCGTATTCTTGCTGTCGCTGCCGCTGGCTTTGCTCATGAGTTATAACCCCGCATCGTTTTGAGGACATGCGTCCCCACTTTGAACTTTATTCAGTCGCCGGCCAGATGGGTGAACGGCGTTCCTACTCACTTAGCGCGTTTGACGGCACCGATCTAGTAAGAACATTGAGAAACCCTAACGCGACGATCAATTAACCGATAGTTTGACTGCAAAAATCAACAATCCATTAAGACCCATTCTGGGACACAGGATTTTGATGTGAAGAATTCACGCAAACACCGTGCCACAGTCAAATCCTCGGAAATCAGTCCTCGTTCTGAGCATTCAGACTATCGCGGTTCTCAATAACCTTGTCGATCAAACCGAATTCCATGGCCTGTGTAGCGGTCATGAAGTTGTCACGTTCCAGCGCCTCTTCAATCTCATCCAGCGTACGGCCAGTATGCTGAACGTAGATCTCGTTGAGACGACGCTTCAGCTTCAATATTTCTTGCGCATGCAGCATGATGTCCGCCGCCTGTCCACGAAAACCACCGGACGGCTGGTGCACCATCACACGGCTGTTTGGCAAGGAGAACCTCATGCCTTTTTCACCACCAGCCAGAAGCAACGACCCCATGCTGGCCGCCTGACCAATGCAAAGCGTACTGATCTTGGGCTTGATGAACTGCATGGTATCGTAGATCGCAAGACCCGACGTGACGATGCCACCCGGTGAATTGATATACAGCGCAATTTCCTTGTTCGGATTTTCCGCTTCCAGATAGAGCAGCTGTGAACAGATCAGCGTCGCCATCGTATCTTCAACCGGGCCGGTAACGAAGATAATGCGTTCTTTCAGAAGTCGGGAGAAGATATCAAACGCGCGTTCGCCGCGGTTCGTTTGCTCCACAACCATCGGCACCAGACTGTTCGTAAAGTACTCTACAGGATCGGTCATGCGTCATCCATTGTTTTGCAAGAGTGGTCCGGAACCACTCCCCCGTCTCAAATCACTGACGGGTCTAAAGTCAATCTGCGAGTCGAAAAAGCGACTATCCCAACATAAGGTATGTCGCCTCGTTCTTAAAGGGATTGAAGCCCCTCTCACACCCAGCGCATCCGCTAAGTAGCATTCACTGCGGAAATTTCAATAGTCGGCTTCAAGATGCCCCCGTTTCCTCGCTGATTGCAAAGAAAACGGAGGCCCTGAGCCAGAGCCTCCGCCAAATTTCTTCCATTGTTTGTGGAAGATTATTCTTCGTCTTCGTCCTGCTTAAGCAGCTCTTCCTTGGAAACAACCTTGTCGTTGACCTTGGCAAGCTCGAGGATGAAGTCCACAACCTTTTCTTCGTAGATCGGTGCGCGCAGAGAGGCCAGTGCCTGTGGGTTCTTCTGGTAGAATTCGAAGACCTGCTGCTCCTGTCCAGGGAACTGACGAACGCGATCATACAGAGCGCGCTGAACTTCTTCGTCAGATACCTGGATATTGTTCTTCTCACCAACTTCAGACAGTACCAGACCCAGACGAACACGGCGTTCGGCAATGCGCTGGTATTCGGCCTTGGCTTCGTCTTCCGTGGTATCTTCGTCCTCGAAGGTCTTGCCGCTCTGTTCCATATCGGCCTGAACCTGACGCCACACACCATCAAACTCGGTGGTAACGAGCTTTTCTGGCAGATCGAAGGAGTAGGCTTCGTCCATCTTGTCCAGAAGCGCGCGCTTCACCTTCTGACGGGTTGCCGCGCCGTACTGGCTCTCGATCTGACCACGGATGATTTCCTTCAGGCTATCCAGAGATTCCAGACCCAGCTTCTTGGCCATTTCGTCGTCGATGACCAGCTCACCCGGAGCTGCAATTTCCTTCACCACGACATCAAAAGTAGCGACCTTGCCTGCAAGATGCTGAGCGCCATACTCTTCCGGGAAGGTCACTTCTACAACCTTCTCGTCGCCGACCTTCAGGCCAACCAGCTGCTCTTCAAAGCCAGGGATGAACTGACCGGAACCCAAAACGATCTGGCCGTTTTCATCTGCACCACCTTCGAAAGGCTCACCGTCGATCTTGCCGAGGTAAGACATTGTGATGCGATCGCCATCCTGAGCTGCGGCGCCTTCTTCGCGCGGCTCGAAGGTGCGGTTGCTCTCTGCGATCTGCTTGACCTGCTCGTCAACTTCTTCCTCGGAGATTTCAACAATCGGACGTTCCAACTCGATGGTGGAGAAGTCGATCAGCTCGAACTCGGGCAGAATGTCATACTTCATGGAGAAGGTCAGATCTGCATCGCCGGCCAGAACGCGTTCAGCGTCTTCTTCCGGCAGGTCGATTTCCGGCTGCATGGCAGGCTTTTCACTGCGCTCTTCAACGGCCTTGTTGGAGGTCTCGTTGATCATGTTGCTCAGCAGCTCGGCCATGGCCTGACGACCGTAAACCTTTTTCAGATGCGAAGTCGGAACCTTGCCTGGACGGAAGCCATTGATGCGCACCTTGCCCTTGAGGTCTTCAAGATACTCATCGAGGCGAGTTGCCAGATCAGATGCTGGAATAACGATCTTCAGTTCGCGCTTCAGGCCTTCAGCCAGGGTTTCTGTTACCTGCATGGTACTTGTCTTCGTCCTTAATTTAGAACGTGTACTCAGCAAATCCGCTGTGATTTGCCTTCGGCTCAGTGAAAGAACCAGTCTATTTCAGGGGAAAACAATTTTGCGAGGATCATTTTTCCTCAGCAACAAACCACCCAAAAAACCGGACGACTTTCAACCGAACTTTGACAACGCCCTCAACTTTTCAAGTTTCCGATAGGGTACGGTTGTCGTCAAGTTGCACACCGTATTACCGGGGGTTTGGTGCGGCTGGAGGGACTCGAACCCCCACGGTCTCCCGCCAGAACCTAAATCTGGTGCGTCTACCAATTTCGCCACAGCCGCAACGTTGTGGTGCTGACTAATTGCTCGGTCAGAGGAAGTCAACCGCCTTGCTCATGTTGTTTTCGGGCAACGGGCACTTTATCCCATTTTTTTGTTACCAACGCCTCCCACCTACCCGTTTTGCCCGAAAACTCGGGATTTTAAAGTGCCTCAAAAGCTTGCGCATACGCTCTTGGCAGGTGGGCAATTAGATCTTCAGGAACCAACATCGCCCCCGCACTTTGCGCCGCCGCTCCATGCAGCCAGACAGCCATCGCAGCTGCTTCAAACTCCGCAACGCCTTGCGCCAACAAGCCGCCAACAATTCCCGCAAGAACGTCGCCGGAGCCGCCAGTTGCCAGCCAGGGGCTCCCGTTGCTGTTCAGGGCGACACGCCCATCAGGCGCAGCAATCACCGTATCGGGCCCCTTGAGCACGACCGTTGCACCAATCATTGCCGATGCCGTGCGTGCCTGATCCAGTTTGGAGAGTTTTTTGTCGTGCGCCAGATCCGGAAACAATCGCGAAAACTCGCCCATATGCGGTGTCATTACACACGAGCCTGAACTACCCTGAAGTGCCGACGCCAACGCCTTGGTCGCCCCTTCGAACACCGAAATGGCATCCGCATCCAGCACCAGATGCCGATTGAGGGATGCGACCAATTCTACAGCACTCCTGGTTTGAGCTTCTGTTCCCGCAGCGGGTCCAATGACAAAACTGTTTATCCGGCTGTCGGAAAGCAGCGATTGCAAAGCCTTGTGACCTTCAACTGACCGAACCATGATGGAGCTGAAATGTGCAGCATGAATTCGCGCCGCATCAGGTGGCGCCACAACTGTTGTCAGCCCGGCCCCAACCCGTTGCCCCGACATTGCAGCAAGGCGGGCGGCACCGGTTTGGAACACGCTTCCGCTGTAAACAACGAGATGTCCGCGATCATATTTGTGCCCATCTTCGGATGGTCGAGGCAACTTGGCCCGCCACAACTCCGGTGTATTCAGATAGGCCGCTACGGCCACTTCGGGAAACACCGTTTCGTGGATTCCTATCTGCGCAATTGTAAGCGCGCCGCACAATCCGCGCCCCGGATAAATATAATGGCCTGGCTTGGCGCGAAAAAAGGTGACCGTTGCATCAGCCTTTACTGCAGCTCCCAACACCTGACCGGTGCGCCCATCAAGGCCAGATGGTAAATCAATCGCCAGCACTTTAGCCTGACTGTCATTAATTGCCTCTGCAATCGCAAGCGCGGCTCCTTCAAGCGGCCGATCCAAACCTGCACCAAACAAACCATCTATGATCAAGTCATAGGGCCCAAGCTCTTGCAAAGGCCCAAACGCTTGTTCCATGGGAACAGCCACAAAGCCAAGCCCGTTATAGGCCTCTCGCGCATCCCCCTTCAACGTCTCAGGTGCGCCGAGTAAAAACAGATCAACCACATGACCACGGCGGACAAGATGCCGGGCTGCAACAAAAGCATCTCCACCGTTGTTACCCGGTCCTGCCAACACAACGATACGTCGTTCATAGGTCGTCATGCGACTGGCTGCGTTGGCCACGGCCAGCCCAGCCTTTTCCATGAGCTCCATGCCGGACCGCCCTGCCTCGATTGTCAGTCGGTCCGCCTTTCCCATTTCTATCGGTTCCAAGAGCTCATGCATCAGTCCGACACCTTTCTCACTCACTATGTTGCCCAAGCACAACGTTTTGAGGTTGCGCAAGCTCGATCAGATTTCCATCAGGGTCGCGTATATATATGGAGAGCAGAGGCGATCTTGCACCCGTGCGGTAGACCGGCCCCTCTTCAATTTTCACCGAGGCCGCTGTCAAATGATCAATCGCCTCTTCTACGCTGTCGATCAGAACACACAAATCCGCTGAACCGGGTGTCTCTACACTTGCCTTGGGATTTGCTGCGTGGGTAGCAACCTGCAAATTGATTTTCTGCATGCCGAAGCGAAACCCTTTGCGTCCGGCACCAAAAACCACCTCCTCAAGACCCAGCACATCGCGATAAAAAGCGCAGGCTCGGTCCAGATCCTGCACAGTCAATACAATATGATCGAGCGAAATCACACGCATGAAAACCTCCTGGGTGTACTGACCCCTCATCATACAACCAGTCCCAACGACACGCCACCAAGCAACCCGTCGCAACACAAATGAGCGGTAAAACTGCACAATTAAACATCATTGCGCCTATTTTATTCTCAGTTTTTAAAGGCGACCCGGAAAATAACTTAGTTTAAAACAGTGATACTGCCCGAATATCGGGCGTTTAAAGCGAGCACCCCAACTTGGCACGCTTCATGCAAGTAACCAAACCATTAACAGCAGGACCCGGTTTTGCCTGAAGTTTGATCGTAAAAAAGCTCTAAATCAAAAACAGCGACACCTCGGGCGAACATTGAAGAGCGGAGAGATTGTGCGGCCATGAAAAAGATAGAAGCGATTATCAAACCCTTCAAACTCGACGAGGTGAAGGAAGCGCTTCAGGAGGTTGGTCTCCAGGGCATTACAGTGACTGAAGCCAAAGGTTTCGGCCGCCAAAAAGGCCACACGGAACTGTACCGTGGAGCCGAATACGTGGTGGATTTCCTGCCCAAAGTCAAAGTTGAGATCGTCTTGACAGACGACCTTGTCGAAAAAGCCGTGGATGCCATCCGCGATGCCGCTCAAACCGGTCGCATTGGCGACGGTAAGATTTTCGTTTCCAACATCGAGGAAGCAATCAGAATTCGGACGGGTGAAACTGGCGAACAGGCCGTCTGATTTATCAACCTCGCTCATTGGGAGGAGCCGGCGGCACAAGCTGTTCGGAACAAACCGAGAGCGATCCAACACAGACTAATCCAAAAGCTGATATAAGGGGTAAGGACGTTATGAAAACGGCCAGCGATGTCCTGAAGGAAATCCAGGAAAAAGACGTAAAATTCGTTGATCTGCGTTTCAGCGATCCACGCGGCAAGATGCAGCATGTCACGATGGATGCTGGCATGGTTGACGAAGACATGTTCGCAGAAGGCGTAGCCTTCGACGGTTCTTCCATTGCTGGTTGGAAGGCCATCAACGAATCCGACATGATGTTGATGCCAGATCCTGAGACCGCTCACGTCGACCCGTTTTTCGCCCAATCCACCATGTCGATCTTCTGCGACATTCTCGACCCGATCTCGGGCGAAGGATACAACCGCGATCCACGCATGACAGCGCGTCGCGCTGAAGCATACGTCAAGGCATCCGGTGCCGGTGACACTGTTTTCGTTGGCCCTGAAGCCGAGTTTTTCATTTTTGACGATGTTCGCTTTTCTGCTGACCCGTACAACACCGGCTTCAAGCTGGACAGCGCCGAGCTGCCATCCAACATGGATAGCGAGTACGAAACCGGCAACCATGGCCACCGCCCGCGCATGAAGGGTGGTTACTTCCCGGTTCCTCCGGTCGACAGCTGTCAGGACATCCGTTCTGAGATGCTTTCCGTGATGACTGAAATGGGTGTTGTCGTGGAAAAGCACCACCATGAAGTTGCCGCGGCACAGCACGAACTTGGCACCAAGTTCCAGACGCTGACCACGATGGCGGACCACATGCAGATCTACAAGTACGTGGTGCATCAGGTCGCTCATGCTTATGGCAAGACCGCAACCTTCATGCCCAAGCCCGTATTTGGTGACAATGGCACCGGCATGCACGTTCACTTCTCCATTTGGGAAGATGGCAAGCCAAGCTTCGCTGGCAATCAGTATGCGGATCTCTCCGAAAACGCTCTGTACTTTATCGGCGGTGTCCTGAAGCATGCCAAGGCCGTGAACGCCTTCACCAACGCTTCAACAAACTCTTACAAGCGTCTGGTTCCAGGCTATGAAGCTCCGGTCCTGCTGGCTTATTCTTCTCGTAACCGGTCTGCATCTTGCCGTATTCCGTTCACGTCTTCACCTAAGGCCAAGCGCGTTGAAGTCCGCTTCCCGGACCCAACCGCCAACCCGTATCTGGCCTTTACCGCTCTTTTGATGGCTGGTCTTGACGGGATCAAGAACAAGATCCATCCGGGCGATGCAATGGACAAGAACCTCTACGACCTGCCACCAGAGGAACTCTCCGAGATCCCGACGGTTGCAACATCCCTGCGTGAAGCTCTTGAGAGCCTTGATGCAGATCGCGACTTCCTGAAGGCCGGTGGTGTCATGGATGACGATCAGATCGATGCCTACATCGAACTGAAAATGGAAGAAGTGCTGCGCTACGAAATGACGCCGCATCCTGTCGAATTCGACATGTATTACTCAGTCTAATCCTTCAGGGTTAGGTCTAGGAAAAAGGCCGGGTCTAGTACTCGGTCTTTTTCTTAAAAAAACAAGATGACCTGTACTGATCCTGCAGATCCCTGATTGAAGGCGGGGCGTCACGCACCCGTCATACGATTCAGGCACATACTATTTCAGGTTTTCAGCTTCTGACCGGGCTGACTGACCCGCATCGACTACAAGCGGCTCTAACGGGCCGCTTTTTTCGTTTGCACACCCAATTCAAGTGAGTGCATCACGATTGAAGGCAAGCGATCACGAATTGTTACGGTGGCTTGAACATCCGCCCAAATCCATTAGATTAAAGGGGTAGACGGGAGGTTACAAAATGAGTCCACCAGACCGTTAGCGGCCACTTTGACTCCGACGCTCACCACGATTAAACCCCGATTTGTCGAAGTGGCACGAGATAAACAAGTGATGTATTTTGCGCGGCAGAATTTCTGGCCGCGAGTAAAAATGGTTCACCTGAGAGCAGCAAACAAGAAGCGTCCTTTCGAGAGCTTTCCAAACCTGACAAGCGCTCCAGTAACCTGAATACGAAACAAACCCCGCTAGTCCCTTCGAGAAGGGAGCGGGGTTTTTTTATAACCATTCACTAGTGACTGCTCGCGAGCTGTAAAAACACTCTGTACTGCCCTACTGTTGCAGATCCTGAAACGTAACGAGGCGACAGAGCGTGAGCACACCCTCCAACAGTGATATCGAAGTCCTGCCCAATCTACCCTCACTGGATCTGGTCGAAACAAGAGCCTTCTATCAGGATGTGCTTGGTTTTGATCAAATCATCTATGAAGATACAAGCACCCTCATCCTCCGCCGCGATAACTGGGAAATCCATTTCTGGCATTGCTCGAACAAAGAGATCTGCGAAAACTCAAGCCTTTATGTTCGAGGTGGAGGCATTGATATGCTTTATGAGGAGTTCTCCTCCAAAAACTTGGCTACAGACGGGAAGTCGCAGCCAAGGCTTTCCAGTTTTCAGATCCGTCCGTGGAACATGAAGGAGTTTTATATCCATGACCCTCATGGCAATCTTCTGAAATTCGGCAGGATACCTGACAGCGCAGATACGGAATAACGTATTCAAGCCGTCCTGTATCACGGATACGCCGTCCGTCCTATGAGAACCGTCACAATAAAAAAGGCGCTCCGAGAAGCGCCTTTTGAATACCTCTGGAAGGTTTTTATTATTCGCCGTACACGTCGAAATCGAAGTATTTCGCGGCGATTTCCTGATACTTCCCGCTCTCACGCAGATCTTTCACTGCCTTGGAAAACAGTTCGTTCAATTCAGTCTCACCCTGCCGCATGCCAACGCCAACACCTTCGCCGTGAATTTCCGGAATTGGCTTCATGGTGCCGAGCAACTTGCAGCAGTCCCCATCTTCAGATTTGAGCCAATCAGACAATACAACCACATCATCAATCACGGCATCGACACGACCGCCTTCAAGGTCGAGCTTGTATTCATCAGCAGATGGATAGGTTGTGACGGTCGAACCATCAAACTCCTGCTCGGCGAAGATGGCGTGAGTGGTACCTACCTGCACACCTACATAAAGGCCATCAAACGCTTCTGGCGTTGCTTCCGTGATCTCGCTGTCCTTGCGTACGGCAATGCCTGGAGGCGTCTGATAGTACTTTTCAGAGAAATCGATGAACTGCTTGCGTTCTTCCGTGGACGACATAGAGGCCATGATGGCATCGTATTTGTTCGCGATCAGACCGGGAATGAGCCCTTCCCAATCCACCGGGAACCACTCACACTCAACCTTGGCAGCTTCACACATGGCGTTGCCGATTTCGATCTCGAAACCAACCAGTTCACCTGAGGCCGTTGTATAGGCGAACGGAGGATAGGAAGCCTCAGTGGCAATCCGCACCTTCTCCCAGTCTTTCGCCGAAGCGCTACCAATCATCGCGACGCTCATCACCGCAGCTGCAGCGACCATATATTTCTTATTCATTGCTAGCCTTTCTCTGGATCTTCTTGGGCGCGCCACCTGAGAGCTCGCCATCCGGAACTGATCTCCATACACGGCAAACTCACTGATATTTCAAAGACTAATTCAACATCTCTAGAAGATAATTGGCAGGCCTCCGGCATTTTGAATTATCACCTATCAAACTGTCGATTTGACAGTCTTTCAAGCACCATTTTAACGGATCCGCCGACAGGTTCGGAAGGGTTTTTCACAGGACTGCTCGCGAAACGACTCACTCGGATTTGCCTTAGGAATCAAATCGTATTTTTAATATGATCAATATGTCGTTATTAGTTTTCATATTGGCATGTCATTATTATCATATTGACAGTTTAAGACTGCTCAAATAGTGACCATCTACCTCTTATTGACGTGATCCCAAAAACGGATGCAACTCCTCCCATTCTCCGCTATAGAACAGCTACTTAATCGCCCCGTCCTGCGGGCGCCTTTCAAGCGATGAACAGGTTTCCAAAATGAGCGCATACAAGTCAGAATTCATGAAAGTTCTGGATGAGCGAGGCTTCATCCATCAAACATCCGACGCCGAAGGCCTCGACAGACTGTGCGCTAGTGAAATTGTAACCGCCTATATTGGCTTTGATTGTACCGCAACGAGCCTGCATGTTGGTTCGTTGGTTCAAATCATGATGTTGTACTGGCTGCAACAAACAGGTCATCGACCCATTGCCCTGATGGGCGGTGGTACCACACGTGTAGGTGACCCCACTGGCAAGGATGAAAGCCGCAAGGTCCTGAGCGATGAAACGATCGAGCAGAACAAGGCGGGTATCAAACAGGTATTCGAGAAATTCCTCTCTTTTGGTGAGGGCCCCACCGACGCCCTCATGATGGACAATGCCGAGTGGCTTTTGAAAATCAATTATCTGGAGTTTCTGCGCGACGTCGGGCGTCACTTCTCAGTGAACCAGATGATCCAGCGCGATAGCGTGCGGCTTCGGTTGGAGCGCGAGCAACACCTGTCGTTCCTTGAGTTCAACTATATGCTGCTTCAGGGCTATGACTTCGTAGAGATCTACAAACGCACAGGGTGCCGCCTGCAAATGGGCGGCTCCGACCAGTGGGGCAATATTCTGTCCGGCGTTGATCTTGGTCGTCGTATGGTCGAGAAGGAGTTTTATGCCCTGACGACCCCGCTTCTGACCACCGCGTCAGGTGCGAAAATGGGCAAGACTGCCGACGGGGCCGTCTGGCTCAATGCAGACATGCTATCGCCCTACGACTACTGGCAGTTCTGGCGAAACACGGAAGATGGCGATGTAGAGCGTTTCCTCAAACTGTTCACCGTCTTGCCGATGGAAGAGATTGCTCGACTTGCCAGCCTTGAGGGCGCTGAAATCAACGAAGCGAAGAAAACCCTAGCAACCGAAGCAACAGCCCTGCTCCACGGCCGCGACGCCGCGGAGGCCGCAGCTGAAACCGCGCGCCGGGCTTTTGAAGAGGGCCAAAGCGCTGAAGGCCTTCCAACAATTGAAGTGCCTCAGGCAGAAATGGAAGCGGGCATCGGCCTGCTGAGCGCCTACGTCACAGCAGGACTGTGTCAGTCCAATGGCGAAGCACGACGCAACATCAAAGGTTCAGCTGTACGGGTCAACGACAAGGTTGAACAGAATGAAAAACGCGTTCTGACCCTTGAGGACCTGACTGAAGACGGCATCATCAAATTGTCCCTTGGCAAGAAAAAGCATGTGCTGATCCGTCCAGTTTGATCACGCAAACAAGCACGTCTAGATGCAAAAGGCTAGGATCCTCAGGACCCTAGCCTTTTTTCATGATTCACTTTATGAAATTGAGCGGTCTCAATCGAACTCGAAAATTCGCCGGAAGATGCCCGGAGCGATGGCCGAAACCGGATTAATGGTGAAATTTGGCTCATCGAAACTGCCGGTCATCTTATAGGTTACCCCAAACAAGCCAGCATCTCCCTTGTCTCCTCCAAGGGCCAGTCCCAAAATTGGGACCTTGGCAAGGAAGTTGTTCAACGTATAAGCAGGCACAAACGTTCCCGTCATGTCCAATTGGCGCGTTTTGATATTGGCCTGCCCTTCAACTGTGCCGCCAACAAGCGCCCCTTCAAGAACGCCCTTCGTCAAATTGACCACATCCCCGACCCGATTGAACTCGATGGTCATACGGTTAAAGGATGCCTCACCGCTTTGCGCAACGGCATTGAAGGTCGTATCAACTCTGCCTCTACGGAAAGCCGAGTCACGCGGCCTCGCCTTGGCAAGCGCCCGGATGGCTGGATCCTCGGTGATCGAGAAATGCTTGATCACTCCCTGACCTTGCCAGCGTCCCATCTCCGGCATTTCAATAGCGCCAAAAGAGCGACCACCGCGCATCCGGCGAAAGACATTGGTAAACTTCAACAGTTCGCCGGCATCATGCACGTCGAAGTTCAAAACCTTTCCAGCGGCTTTCGGGCCCAGGGAGAAACTGAAAGGATTGCGCTCCGATGTCCGACCCTGCAGATCAAGCGCTGTTACCTCGTCCCCATTCAAAGAAACGGTGCCGTCCAAACGACTGGCAAGAATGCCACCAAACCCCGTCACATCCCGCAGTTGCAGCGCGATCTTGATCGGCACATTTTCAGGAAGTGTGCCTTGCGCCTCCCCTGTTCCATCACCAGTTGCCGACCGAGTTGTAAACCGCTTCAAAAAACCTCGTCCATCCAGCCGTGCAGCTTGAGCGTTCACCATATATCCGCGCCGACCATCCCGGCGAATACTCAGCGCAACATTGTCGTTTGGCCGAAGGTTAAACTCGGAAAAGTCAGCATATTCCAGATCGCCGCTCGACGTGAGTTTGGCATTGCCGCGTAAAGAAACTCCGTCAGAATTCAAAGAGAAGTTATGGATGGTTTTTCCGCCATCGGAATCCAGCATCCGGAAGCGGGCCTGTGCACGGACACCAGGCTCTTTTCTCCATCCAACAGCACCAAGAGTGATTTGGGTTCGGGTAAGATCAAGGCTGTAAACCTTTGTCCCCTCGGACTCGGTCAGCTTGATTTGAAGAGGACCTTGTAAAAACTCCCGAAGATCAATCCCTTGCTCAGCGAGCGCCTGCGCTGTTGCATCGAGAACGATACCTTGGCGCGTGGCACCTTCGACGCCATCCATGGGGCTTTCAAGATCGATCTTGGCTTGCAAACCGTTCAGCTTGCCATCGCCCTCGATAGTAACCAGATCCTTGTTAGCCTTTACCACGAGGTCCGCATCACTGATCAACTGGTCGCCGATCTTGCGGCTACTGGAGAACTTCTCTGTCTTGAGTTCAGCATTCCACTCCACATCCGCAAACGTGATGTCGTCCTTAACCGGAAAAGCCGCGCTCACGAGCAGCGTTCCGCGTCCCTGCAAGTCGCTCGGCACCAGGCCGATCCGGTCCAACGCCCGGAAGGGTTCGGCATTGACGAGTACACCCAAATCATCCGCATCGCCCGCGACAGTGACCGCCAGATCATGGGATCTTTCTGGGCGCAGGGCCAGATTGAGAGTCTTGTAGGTCACATCGGTGACATCTACCAGATTGCCGTCCTGCATGCGAAAGACACCATCTTTGGCCTCAACAATCAGCGTTTCATTCTCGATACGACCGCGACCATTGAGTTGCGAGGCGATGGGCAAGTTGTCGAGTGTGGCCAAAGCTGCATTCTTCAGATCAAATGACGCCGTGACAGCATTTCCAACCCAACCCTGGTTGTCTGGATTTCCATCAAATGACGACGGTCCCAACCCCAGATCCAAGCGAATGTTTTCAACCCGCCCTGCCTTGATGTGCTCAACCAGCCAGTGCCGTGTTTTTGGTACAACAGGCACCGGCCAAAGCTGAAGCACCTGCGCCGCGCTGAGCGAAGGACTGGCAAGCGCCAACGCCATGAACGGCCCCCCATCGCCAAAGTAGAAGGACCCGGCAAGGCTCAGATCCGCATCCAGCCCTTGTGCGCGTGCTGCATCAACAAAAACAGTTTTCTCGTTCAGGTCCAAACGACCATCAACGTAGGAATCAATGAAGACGATAGGCGGCGCGTTTACATCGCTGGGGGCAACAACCGCTTCTCGCGAGCCAAGCGAGAAGGTCCACTGCCCATCATTTATGACCGGCGGCGAAATACTCCCTCCGAACACAAAGCGGGTCTGCCCTCGCACGGCATAAGAGCGACCAATGAAGATGTCCCGTTCATCACGCTGGACATTCAGGTTCAAAAACACTTCATCAAGATTCACATCTGCCTCGGTCAGGTGCACCTTGATGCGTCCCGTTCTCACCCTCAGATCGGCATCAATGAAGTTCCCAGCCGCTGTCAAACGCGCTTCCGCAGTGGCATAAAGCGGAGTTCCCCGCCCCTTGTCCAGAGGCAACTCCACATTGCTGGGCAACAAGTCCCCAACTGCAACGCCATCCATTTCCACGGCGATGGAGCGCTCGCCGGTCTCAGGAGAAACCGTGCGGCGCATGGTCCAAGACCAACGTCCTTGCTCACCGGCCAGACTGGATTCGATCTGAAATGAAACCTCGTTCAGAACTTCAAATTCTGCATCGATGCCGCCAGCCTCGAAATGGCCGGAGGCGCTGTCAATGGCGACCACGCCATTTGCAACCGATACACTTTGCAGGTTGCGCCGTTTCAACTCCTCCGCCAGCAACACGCTGAACTTGTCGATGGCAACCACTTGGCTTTGCAGCTTGGGCAACGGCCCTCGTCGGCTACCGATTCGCAGAGCGGCTTTCGGGCGTTCAAGCTTGACACCCGTCACTTCAAAAGCCCCGCGCAGGAAGCCAAACAAGTTCAGGTCAACTTCCGCATACGGCAGGTAGACATCCGCCGCAGATGTGCCGGACACCGATATAACGGAGTCTTCCAGGATCAGTTGCGTCCCTTCACCGGAAAAATCCAGAGAAGCGGCCCCGATTTTCAGGTCGAGCGCTCCTTTATCAAACCGGGTTGACGCCCAGTCCACCAGAAATGGCAGGGACACAGGGCCAGAGGACGCACGCCAAACAGCCCCGAGACCAAGCACAAGAAAAATAGCAACGATGCCCACCACGGCACGCCGACGCCAACTGGCCTTCTTCTGGCGGCGCAACCGGTCCCGTCTTTTGCCCAACCTCTTCAACAGTGCAAGTTTCCTCGTCCCCGACCGATTGAATTCTTCTCGAATCGATACAGATCATAACCGTCTAACGAAAGGTTGTGCATACAACCATCTGCATTAGATTTAAGAGACATCATAAGCGACAGGTCTCGCCTTCGCACCCACCAATACAGGAGATACATCATGCCAACAGAAGCTTTGACCGAAGGCGCCCCGGCTCCGGATTTCACTTTGGAAACCGATGGCGGTGGGTCCTTTGCGCTGTCAGCCCAAAAAGGCAAGCCCGTGATCGTTTACTTTTACCCCAAGGATGACACCCCGGGCTGCACCAAGGAAGCAATTGCCTTCACTGAAATGGCCAGCGAGTTCGAAGCTTTGGGCGCAACTGTTGTAGGCATCTCGCCCGATACACCAGCCAAGCATGACAAGTTTAAGGCAAAGCATGGGCTTGCTGTCACGCTGGCCTCGGATCCGGAAACAAAAACCTGCGAAGCCTATGGCGTCTGGGTCGAAAAAAATATGTATGGAAAAAAGTACATGGGCGTGGAGCGCTCCACCTTCCTAGTTGATGCAGATGGGAATCTTGCCAAAATCTGGCGGAAGGTAAAAGTACCCGGACACGCTGAGGCGGTCCTTGAAGCTGTAAAATCTCTTTGATGAAATCTGAATGACACAGACAAAAAACACCGCACCGGAACTCAGTGTGCCGTCACTGAAATCCGGTGCGCACGCCGTTGTCAGCGCGGCCGATCCACTGGAAAAATCACGGATCGCCTATGCAACGGCCCAGCACTGGTTTTCCAAAGGGTTGGGGCTGCATCGTGCAGCGCTTGATCCGGATATGCCGGACCGTCCAGGTCGTCCGGAGAAGCCCGATCTATTGCCACCGCGCGACATGCCCAAGCGAGCGATAGGTGGTAAGGCTGGCAAGATCGCCCTCCTCCATTCCTTGGCGCATATCGAGTTGAATGCCGTGGATCTGACATGGGACATGATCGGCCGGTTTTGTCGTGTCCCCATGCCCCGGTCCTTTTTTGATGATTGGGTGCAGGTGGGGCTGGAGGAGGCTAAGCATTTCTCGATGTTGGCCAAACACCTGAACAGTCTCGACCACGCCTATGGCGACCTGCCCGCCCACGACGGTTTGTGGGAAGCAGCTCAATCCACCGGGCACGACCTGTTGGCCCGCCTTGCCATCATTCCGCTGGTCCTTGAGGCGCGTGGCCTGGACATCACACCCCCTATGATCGCCAAGGCCAATGCCAACGGTGACCATGGCACGGCCCGCATTCTTGAAACCATTTACCGGGATGAAAAACGTCACGTGGCGTTCGGAGCCAAATGGTTTCGTTTCATGTGCGATCGCCACCGCCTGAAGCCCGATCCCAAGTTCCACGAGCTGGTACGCAAGCATTTCCGCGGCCCTTTGAAACCGCCTTTCAACGACCGAGCACGGTCTGAGGCAGGTCTGACACCGGGTTTCTATCGCCCGCTGATCAAGCTGACCGGATAGGCACGCGGCGGTTAGTCTTTGTTAACCATAACGACTTTAAATGGAGGATCAGAAATCGAGAGATACCTGTAGTGAATCAGTGAGGAGACACCATGCTTTCTGCGTGGCGCAAACAAAAGCGATCCGGACGGAAGCCTCCGCACTATATCATTGTCAAATCGCCCAAAGGCGAAAAAGCCATAGCCCTCAATCCGGCAGTTGCGTTGGCAGCCGGCTCAGCGCTTTTGGTGTTCTCGGTAGGCTACTTCGCCGCAACAGGGTATCTGTTGATGCGCGATGATATGCTGGCAAAGACAGCACTTCAGGAAGCTGAACTGCGCCGCAGCTACGAAGACGAGATTACCAAGCTACGCGGTCGCATCGAAACGCTGAACTCCAAACAACAGATGGCCCAGCATCGGGCCTCCCTGAGGCTTGAGAGTCTGGAGAGCATTCGAAACCATCAGTCTACTCTCGAACAACGCCAACAGAAGCTGCTTGAGGTGCTTGCACTGGCGCAAGATACTGGATTGCAGATCGCCAGCTTTACCACCAATCCAAAGCCGTTGCCCAAGCCTTCTCTGGCTCAACGTCAAGTCATTTCAGTTGCGGAAAACGGCCTGCCCGACTCCGTTGGCGGCGAAACAGTACCGCTCGAGAATCCCGGGCACCTACTGGGATTGCGGCCAACATCCACGACCATACCCGCGCCCGGCCCAAAAACATCACCACCAGAGACGAACCCCAAAGGCCTTGGCGATCTCTCGGCGCTTGAGTGGGAAATTCGCGGCCAGATTGATCAAGGCAAGGCAGTTCTGGCGTCAGTCCTCGCGTTTGCTCAAAGAGACCTCGAAGCTCTCAAGAGTGTCGCAGATACGCTGGAAGTCGATGTGCCGACAGCTGAAAAGGTTGCAATGGGCGGCCCATATGAGCCGCTACCGCTTTCCGACTTCAACACCTATGTGATCAAGACCGAACAGGCCCTCTCCTTGCGCCACCGCCTGCTCACAGACTTGCAAGCACTACCCTTGGCAGCACCATTGGGACAGGCCCCCATTACCAGCGATTTCGGGGCCCGTATGGACCCGTTCTTGAACAAACCGGCGATGCACACCGGTGTCGACTTCAAAGCCCTGCGCGGCACCCCCATAAAGGCGCCCGGGAGTGGAAAAGTCACGTTCGCTGGATATCGCGGCGGCTATGGCAAATCCGTAGAAATCACTCACGACAACGGTTTGACAACACGTTTCGCCCACATGCACAAACTGCATGTCAAAAAGGGAGATCGGATTTCTACCGGCGACGTGCTGGGTGAAGTGGGCAACACCGGTCGGTCTACCGGTCCTCACCTGCACTATGAAACGCGGATCAACGACACTCCTCGCGACCCCATGCGGTTCATAAGAGCGGGACGCAAGCTTACCGCCATTCTCGGTCGCTCGTGATCCTGGACATAAAAAAGGCCCCAACACCGGGGCCTTTTTCTTCTTTCAACGAGTAATCATTCAACGTCTTCAATCACTTGATCGCCGGTACCGAAGGCCCGCTGCGCCAGAGCAGCTTCCATGAACTTCGTCACGTCGCCATCAAGCACGTCCTGCGGCGCGGTGCTCTCCACCCCTGTCCTCAGGTCCTTGACCAGCTGATAAGGTTGCAGCACGTAGGAGCGGATCTGGTGCCCCCACCCGATATCGGTCTTGGAGGAAGCTTCCTTGTTGGCCTCTTCCTCACGACGCTGCAACTCCGCTTCGTAAAGACGAGCCTTCAACATGTTCCAGGCCGTCGCGCGGTTCTTGTGCTGAGAGCGCTCGCTCTGGCACTGCACGACGATACCCGTGGGCATATGCGTGATGCGTACAGCGGAATCGGTCGTGTTGACGTGCTGTCCACCCGCACCGGAGGCACGGTAGGTATCAATCCGGCAATCGCTTTCGTTGATCTCGATGTTGATGCTGTCATCAACAACCGGGTAGACCCAAACGGATGCAAAGCTGGTATGGCGGCGAGCGTTGCTGTCATAAGGCGAAATGCGAACTAGGCGATGAACGCCAGACTCGGTCTTCATCCACCCATACGCGTTTTCGCCTTTCATCAGCAATGTAGCTGACTTGATGCCGGCTTCTTCGCCATCATTGTATTCCATCAGCTCCACTTTGAAGCCTTGCTGCTCACCCCAGCGCCGATACATGCGCAACAGCATGCTCGCCCAATCCTGGCTTTCCGTTCCACCGGCACCCGAGTTGATTTCAACATAGGTGTCGTTACCGTCGGCCTCACCAGACAGGAGCGATTGCAATTGCAGCTTGTTCACGGTACCCAGCATCTCCTTGAGAGCCGTTTCCGCTTCCTGGATGACATCCTGATCGTCTTCCATCTCGCCCATCTCGATGAGCTCGAGGTTATCGGCCAGGTCCTGCTCCAGTTTCCGAATACCGGAGATACTGTCATCAAGGTGCTGACGTTCCTTCATCAGCTTCTGCGCGTTGGCAGGGTCGCTCCACAAATCCGGATCTTCGGACAGAGCGTTAAGTTCATCTAGACGGACAAGCGCAACGTCCCAGTCAAAGATGCCTCCTCAGCAGGCTTATGGCCTGCTTGATTTCGTCGACGATGGCCTCCATTTCGGCGCGCATCGGATACCTCTCTACTTATTCTAGTGTCATGGACCAAGGGGTCCATATGCCCATATGAATGGAGGGCGACATTAATCGCCCTCCAAAACCAATGCAATCATCACTATGGGATTTCCGGTCTAATACAGACCACCCGTTCCGCGCATCACCGCTTCACCAGCCTCGGGTGAAAGCTCACGATACGTGCCGATTTCGTCTTCGAACCCGATGACGGAATAGCTGTCCGGCGGTGCAGTGCCCGGCTTAAAGGCTTCCAGAATGGTCCCCGGCTCACCCGGATTTGCCCGAAGGCCCGTACGCCGGTTGATCGGGATCAGCTGCAACCCGGATGGCACACGGAATTCCACAGGCGGCGTTCCCGCCAGAGCTTGCTGCATGAACTCGGTGAAGATCGGGGCCGCAATTCGGCCACCGGTTGCCCCCCGTCCCATACGGCGCGGAGTGTCATAGCCAACATAAACGCCGACAGTCAGATCCGGTGTGAAACCGACAAACCAAGCGTCCTTCTCATCATTGGTGGTACCGGTCTTGCCCGCAACCGGGCGGCCCACCGCCTTCACTGAAGTGGCGGTACCACGTTGCACCACACCTTCCATCATGGAGGTGATCTGATACGCGGTCATCGGGTCCAATACCTGCTCACGGGTGTCGATCAGATCAGGCTCTTCTTGCCCGTTCCACTCGGCAGTCGCACACGCATCACAGATCAGCTGTTCATTACGATAAATGGTCTTGCCATATCGGTCCTGAATGCGGTCAATGAATGTTGGTTGCACCCGACGCCCGCCATTGGCAATCATAGAAAAGGCATTGGTCATGCGCAGGACGGTGGTTTCGCCAGCACCCAGCGACATGGAAAGAACCGGCGTGAGATCGTCGTAAATGCCAAAGCTTTCAGCATACTGCGACACCAGCTCCATGGTCATGTCCTGTGCCAGCCGAACTGTCATCACGTTACGTGACAGCTCAATACCGGTCCGCAAGGTGGATGGCCCATAAAATTTGCCGCCGTAGTTCTGCGGCCGCCAGATATCCAGACCCGGCCCCTGCTCAATCTCGACCGGAGCGTCCAGTACCACGGAAGACGGCGTATAGCCATTGTCAAGCGCTGTTGCATAGACGAACGGCTTGAACACCGAACCGGGCTGACGCCACGCCTGGGTAGCGCGGTTGAACTCACTTTGGTCAAAACTGAAGCCGCCAACCATGGCAAGCACACGACCGGAATGCGGATCCATTGCAACCAGTGCACCGGAGACCTCGGGAACCTGACGCAGTTCGTACTGGTCACCAGCCGTATTCTCCACATAGACCACATCACCCGGATTCAAGACTTCTTGCACGTTCCGCGGCGACCGCCCATTGACGCGGGCCCATTTCATGTCGTCCAGAGAAAGTCGCGCACGAACCCGGTCTGTCGAGAGTTTGCCACCATCCAGAGTTTCCGGGCGAATGCCTACGATTGCGTTCTCATTGGAAGTCGACAGCACAATAGCCGTTGTCCATTCCGGCACATCGTCCAGCCGCTCAACCTCGGCCAGTTGTGGGCCCCAATCATTGGAGTTTATCTCCAGTGTCGTGATCGGCCCACGCCATTTGCCCCGCTGGCGATCAAAAGCAATCAAACCATCCATCAGCGCTTTTCGGGCAACAACCTGCATCTTTGGATTCAGCGATGTGCGAACGGACAATCCGCCTTCATAAAGGCGCTCTTCACCATATTGATCCGCCAGTTCCCGGCGTACCGCTTCGGAGAAGTATTCGGCCCCGGCCAGTCGGGTGCCGGTGGAGCGCAGCTTCACATTCAAAGGCTTGGCTTTGGCTTCTGCAGCTTCCTGAGGCTCCACGAAGCCATTTTCAACCATGCGATCAATGACCCAGTTACGGCGTTCGATCGCCCGATCCCGATACCGGAACGGATGGTAATTGGCGGGGCCCTTTGGCAGCGCTGCAAGGTACGCCATTTCTTCAAGCGTAAGCTCGTGAACCGACTTGTCGAATAGGATCAGAGAGGCCGCACCGACACCATAAGCCCCGACACCCAGGTAAATTTCATTGAGGTAGAGCTCAAGGATGTGATCCTTGGAATAGGTCTGCTCCATGCGCAGTGCCAACAACGCTTCCTTGATCTTGCGTTCGTAAGACACTTCGTTGGTCAGAAGGAAGTTCTTGGCCACCTGTTGTGTAATGGTCGACGCACCAACCAGACGTCGGCCACTGCCGCGATTGCGAATATTGGTTACCACCGCACGCAAAATGCCCTGCGGATCAATGCCAATGTGGTGATAGAAATTCTTGTCCTCAGCCGAAATAAATGCGTTTTTCAACTGATCAGGAATAGCCTGAATGGGTAGATAGAGCCGCCGTTCGCGCGCAAACTCATCCATCAACTGGCCATCTGCGGCATGAACGCGTGTCATCACCGGTGGTTCGTAGGTCTGCAGCGCTGTAAAGTCAGGCAGATCTTCGGACATCTTGTTCAGATACATCCAGAGGCCAGCAGCAGCAATCAGCCCGAAAACCACTGCTATGCCAAACAAGTATCCAAAAGCTCTCACTAAAAACTTCATCTTTCGGGCTCGTCTCCAAATCCCGCAAACATTCCGTGCGTGTGTCTCGTTCCGCGGCGTGGTTGCGGCTGTACCACTCGTGCTGCTCGTAGGCAGCCCCCACCTGCAACCGCGCACCGCTTCGTATGAGCCCCGTCATCGCTCGCTAATATGGCAATGATGAGACGTCTCGGCGTGTCAGGCGGCGCTCAACTGTTTAATCGCGCTCTACATTCTGCGCAATGCGCGCCTTGAAAAAAGAATTGATCGCCTGCACCAATGCTGACGATACCCGGTCGCGCCATTCGTCCGAGCCTAGCATTTTTTCATCTAACGAATTGGAAAGAAAACCGAGCTCTATCAAAACCGAGGGAATATCGTAGCTTTTCAGCACTTGGAACCCGGCGGAGCGCAACGGATTGTTGATCAGCTTCGTGGCGCTTTTCAATTCTTCAACAGCCAGCCGCGCGAAATAGATGGAAAAATTCTTCGCTTCCCGGCGCGCCAGATCCACAAGAATATCGCTCACCTCGTCCGGCTCTTCCTCCAGATTGACGCCTGCCAGAAGGTCAGAGCGGTTCTCGCGCTTTGCCAGCTCTGCGGCCATGCGGTCCGACGCGCGTTCCGACAGGGTATAGATGCTTGCACCCCGTACCGTTTCTGATCCGCGCAAGATGGAGTCGGCATGGACGGAGATGAATAGATCCGCCTCAAGCTCCTTGGCAATATTGACACGCCCACGCAGAGGGATGAAACGATCATCATCCCGCGTCAGGTGTACGGCATAGTGCCCTTCCGCCTCCAACTGCTCTTTCAGGTAGCGACCGAAATTCAATACGATGTTTTTTTCAAGTGTGCCGGTATCGCCAACGGCCCCTGAGTCGATGCCACCATGTCCGGGATCAATTACAATGGTAATGCGATCGCTGCGTTTTTCTGCTGCTGTCACGACCCTGTCAGACTTGCCACTGCGCTGGGGGCGCAGGCCGAGCGCAAACTCCTCCGCTTGTTTTTGAAAGGCCTCACGTGGCGCCTCAACCAGATCAAGCACCAACCGGGTTGGCTGGTCTTGTACGCCTGGCAGCAAAAAGGATTTGTCGAGTCGCACGGGGCCAGTCAGATCAAGGACGACCCGTGAGCGCCCCACGAACACTTGCCCGTAGCGCCAGGAAGACACCAACCCTCGCCCCTCGGCCTTGAAGGTGTCGCTGAAAGAGAATTCGACCTCCGGCAGGTCAATCACCACGCGGTACGGATCAGCAATGAAAGACACGTGGTAGTCGATTTCCTGGTCCATATCCAGAATGAACCGGGTGCGCGTGTCATCGCCAGCCACTCGCGCATCAACAATTTCGGCCCGCTCCGGCGGCTCGATTGCTGCTGCTGGCACTACGCCCGAAACAAAAATTAAAAGTGCAACAAACCCAGCAAGGACGCTCCAAAGCGCCGCGCTCAGCCTCTGCGCACATACCGCCCGATCGTGGCATTGCAGGTCTGAGTTCAAATGCCCCTCCTCACAAAGCATGAGCACCGGCACGAGAGCGGACGCCCGACACCCAGATTGCATCGTGGATTGTGATACTCGCAAATTGTGATCAAACCGCGCTTTTTTAAGCGTTAACCACTTTTCTTCCCCTTAACACCCTACTAAATCGCCTGTGTCAAACTAAGAGTTCGATTTTCCCAAACTTGCCAAGTCGCTCTACGGATCGTAAAAGAACATGTCAGGTTTCTGATTGCCTCTTGAAACAAGGAGCAATCACCCTTCCCGCCTAAGGGTTTTCGCGGAAAATCGCGTCATTCTGGGCGAAAGGGAAAACACCGTCTCCAGATACCGCGAATCCGGGGAGCCCCGTATGCCGCTTAGTTAGCATGAAGGCCTCTCCCGCGAAGCGGTTTTATGGAAACGAATATGGAATGAGTACGCTTTGCAGACATCCGGTCTGCAAAAACATGTAGATAACACTCCGAGATCCTCGGGATCGATTTTCGGGCACTCTCCTGAAAATCAAGACGCGAGATCAAAGGAATACCCTTATTGCCGGGCACATGACAGTGGCTCGGCCCCTGCATTCAAGGCAGGGCCCACAGAATTCGAGGTCACGCGGTTTGAACAAGATGCGCGCCAATTTGAAAACACTGACTACAGATACCGGGGCACCCTGTGCGTTGCCCAGTGGTCTGTTGAGTGCAGCGCGTCGCCGCCCCTCCCCTTCAGTTTTTAACAACGACACAATAGCGACCCCCGGAACAATCAAGAGGCTCGAGCGCCGGCTGCGCCGACCATCCTGGTGGGTCGTGGAGAACTGCATTCATGGCAAACAAGATGCTGATAGACGCGACCCACCCGGAAGAGACCCGGGTGACGGTCGTACGCGGGAATCGGGTTGAAGAATTCGACTTTGAAGCGGCAAACAGAAAGCAATTACGCGGCAATATTTATTTAGCCAAGGTTACACGAGTAGAACCATCTCTTCAGGCGGCATTCGTCGAATACGGAGGCAACAGACACGGGTTTCTCGCGTTTAGTGAAATCCACCCGGATTACTATCAGCTGCCAAAGGCAGATCGCGAAGCACTGGAACGCCAGCTCGCAGAAGAAGCGGCCGCCCATCAGCGCGATCGTGAACGCCGCGAACAGGAAGAAGCCAAGCGCGCGGCAGCCCGGCGCAGTGAAGATGATGACACCGTAATCTCTGAAGACATCGACGAAGACGATGAAAATTCGGAGGACGACGATCTTTCCAGTCTGGACGCTCCTGTCGACGAAGACGGCTTTGAAGAAATCACCCCGGGTGATGACGAAGACGATGAAAACTCTGACAACTCCGATGAAGAGTCATCTTCGGAGGCAGTAACCGCGCGCAAATCCGGCAACCACGAGGAAGATGACACCGACGGGAATGCTGACGCTTCTGAGGAAATGTCAGAGGATGACGCATCCGACGACAACGATTCAGATGACGACGAGGACAGCGACGACGCCGCCGATGACGATGAAGAAGAGGCATCGGCAAGCGACGATCAGGACAACCAGTCCGGTCGCCGTCGCCGGGGTCGTGGTTCACGCCGCAGACCACGCCGCAAGCGCAACAACAACGACGAAAACGAAAACCGCGCAACCTCCGATTCCGAGGATGTTTCGGACACGGGCGGTGATGACGACGATTTCGAAGGCGTTCCGGAACGCGCGCGCCGTCTGCGTGACAAATACAAAATTCAGGAAGTAATCAAGCGCCGCCAGCTCTTGCTGGTACAGGTGGTCAAGGAAGAGCGCGGCAACAAGGGCGCAGCTCTGACAACCTATCTGTCTCTGGCGGGTCGCTATTCCGTTCTGATGCCGAACACCGACCGTGGTGGCGGGATTTCGCGCAAGATCACCAAGCCAACGGATCGCAAGCGCCTCAAGGAGATCGCTCATGATCTGGGCGTGCCGGAAGGTATGGGCGTTATTTTGCGCACCGCTGGTGCAAGCCGCACGAAAGCGGAAATTCGGCGGGATTTCGAGTACCTGATGCGCCTGTGGGAGAATGTTCGCGAACTGACGTTGACGACCACTGCCCCCAACCTCGTTTATGAGGAAGGCAGCCTCATCAAGCGCTCCATTCGCGACCTTTACAACAAGGACATCGATCAGGTTCTTGTGTCTGGCGATGACGCCTATCGTGAAGCCAAAAACTTCATGCGGATGCTGATGCCCAGCCACTCCAAAAACGTGCAGCCCTACCGGGATCCGGTACCGATCTTCAACCGGTTCGGCGTGGAAGCACAGCTGGATGCCATGTTCTCGCCGGAAGTCACGCTCAAGTCCGGTGGCTACATCGTCATCAACCAGACAGAAGCGCTGGTATCCATTGATGTGAACTCGGGCAAGGCAACCCGCGAGCAGAACATCGAAGACACGGCACTTGCCACCAACATGGAAGCGGCAGAAGAAATCGCACGGCAGTTGCGTCTGCGCGATCTGGCCGGTCTTGTTGTGATTGACTTCATCGATATGGAAGAAGGCCGCAACAACCGTGCTGTCGAGCGCAAGCTCAAGGAATGCCTGAAGGCAGACCGCGCGCGCATTCAGGTTGGTCGCATTTCCCATTTCGGGCTTCTGGAAATGTCTCGTCAGAGACTGCGCACCGGCGTGCTGGAAAGCTCCAGCGTGGTGTGCCCGCATTGCCGCGGGTCGGGCATTGTGCGCTCGGTTGAATCTTTGTCCTTGCACATACTGCGTTCTGTTGAAGAACAACTGATGCGCAATGCAAGTCACGACCTGATTGTTCGCACGCCATCCGAAGTGGCACTTTATGTGCTCAATCAGAAACGAGATCACCTGATTGCCTACGAACAACGGTTCGGAGCGCGGGTCATCATTCAGGCCGACGACACCATTGATGGCGAGCATTTCTCCATTGATCGGGGTGAGCCAGTCAGCCTGACACCCCGTTTGCAGGCTTTGCCTGTATCCGCTCAGCCGGATTCAATGCCGTCAGTTGACGAATTTGAAGAAGAAGACGTTGTAGAAGCCGAAGTGGATGAAGTTGAGGCGAGCGAGGATGACACCGACCAAGCCGAGGAGAAATCCGGCCGTCGCCGCCGTCGTCGCCGTCGCCGTCGCAACCGTGACGACGAGCAAGACACCGTAGCCGCCTCGCAGGACAACGGCGATACTGACACCGATGCCTCCGAAAACGGAGAAGCAGACGGTGATGAGTCCGCAGATGCGGAAGCGCAGGAAACCAGTAGCGACGACAAGTCCGAGCAGGAAGATGATCGCCGCCGTCGCCGTCGTCGGGGACGCCGAGGAGGCCGTCGCAGCCGTCGAAACAATCGCCGTGAACAAGGTGATGATGAGGCAGTAGCTGCGAGCGCCGACGCGCAGGATGAAAACGCCTCAGGCGCCAACGATGCAAACGTTGAAGCTGAAGCCACAACAGCTGAGGCTGATCAGCAGGCCAGCACCGATCCGAACCTGTCTGCCACGCAAGCAGGCGAGACTGACGGTGAAACCTCAAAGGTGGATGCCAGACCAGACTCGGACGAGGCAAAAAGCGACGATATCGCGGCGGACGCCGAAGCAGACCATGGACAAGAAGCCCAGGTTGCTCACTCAACTGCGCTCGATCGCCCGGCGCCTGTTCAGATCATAGAGATCAAGGAACCGGAAGTTCATCTGCCGGCGACCACTGAACAACCAGTGGCAACCGAAACAGCAAAGGCGGCAGATGCCGATCAGGTAGAGGCTGGCCCTGTTTCCGCTGAGGACAACCCTGTATCTTCGCAGGAACCGCTGGCTGTAGAACCAGCAGCTGCGACAGAAAGCAACGATCAAGCGGGATCACAGACTGACAAGCCCGAACCGGTAGCACAAGCGTCTCAAGCTGCCGATGAGGACCAGAGCATCGCTGCTGCCACACCGGGCACCGATACCACAGGTGATGTGGACGAGGATGTAACCTCAAAAGAAGCCTCATCGCCGGAGCCGGCAGGCAACGGAGCAATTGAGCCCAAAGCTGATGAAGACACCACAAAGGAGGAAGCCAAAACGCCTTCCGAGCCTGTCGTCACCAGCGAAACGGTCAAGGCCGATCAGAGCATTGAGGTCAACAACGATGCGCCCCGCCGCACCGGTTGGTGGCAACGTCGATCTTTCTTCTGATCTCAACAAAATATAGCATACAAAAAGGGCGGCCTTGGAGCCGCCCTTTCCATTTTCAGATGAGTTGTAGTGTCATCGAGCCACCGTGCAGACCGTAGTAGGCGAGCAACACTTGAGATCTTCAATCGCCGGATGGGTGCTTAGCTGCAGCTGCTCCACCCCTTGAGGCGTTCCATCGCATCCTGAACGTCTTGTGTCGGACCAGCGAAGGAAAACCGAATATATCCCGCCCCGTGCACCGGATCGAAGTCCGCTCCGGGCGTTGCAGCAATACCGGTTTCCTCCAACATCCGCCTGCAATAATCCAGACTGTCGTTGGTGAATTTGCGCACCCCCACATAGGCGTAGAAGGCACCGTCAACAGGCAATACCTCATCAAATCCAGCGGCCGCTAATCCGTCCAACAAAACCCGCCGATTTTCCGCATACACCTGTTTGATCGCCTCCAGCCCATCTCGTGCATCGAACGCCGCCATGGCGGCCACCTGGGACAACTGCGGCGCGGAAATGTAGAGACTCTGACCAATACGTTCTGCGGGCCGGACCAACTCCTCGGGCAGGATCATCCAGCCGATACGCCATCCGGTCATGCAGTAATACTTGGAGAAGCTGTTGACGATAATCGCTTTTTGCGAGTACTTCAGCGCCGTTTCTTCCGGTAGGCCGTAAGATAGGCCGTGATAAATCTCGTCTGAGATAAACCAGACCCCCTCCTCCTCGCAATAGCACGCCAAAGCCTCCAAGGCTTCCGGGGTCATCATCGTGCCTGTCGGGTTCGCCGGGCTGGCCACCAACACGCCTTTGATAGGACCGTCTGCCCGTGCTGCATCAAGGTGGGCCGGTGTTAGAGCCCAGCGAGTATCAGCGCCAACGGCAATCTCCACGGGCACCAACCCTAGCGCCTTCAAGATGTTGCGGTATGCTGGATACCCCGGAGCCGTCAAGACAACGCGATCCCCCGGATCAAATCCCGCTAGAAACGCAAGATTGAATCCGGCAGACGAGCCTGTCGTCACCATCACCCTGCTCTCTGGCACAGTGACCCCATACTGCGTTTCATAGTGGGCAACGATCGCTTGCCGCAGCGCAAGCATTCCCCGCGCCTCGGTGTAACCCAGCTTGCCACTCGCCAGCACTTCTTCCGCCGCCAACCGCACCTTGTCGGGAACAGGCATGCCCGGCTGCCCCAACTCCATGTGCAGAACACGCGTCCCCTCAGCTTCCTTGCGGTTGGCCGCACTCATCACGTCCATGGCAATGAAGGGGTCGACTTCACTTCGTTTTGACGGTTTAAAAATTGCCAAGTTCCACATCCTCTGTATTCTTGGAGCCCGCTACGATATCACGGGGTGATTGCCCAATTCCCGCCGCCGTGGAAGGGTAAGGCATCGGGTATTCGGGAAACACGAGATTCATTGCCCCAGTTCTGCTGCGCTACGTCGAAAGGCATGATTTTGCTGAAACGATTCTTTTCGAACCTTAACCGCTCGGGGTCACGCAACGCTACCGTTACGTCGCTGGCGCGCAAAATCACGGCCTGCGCGACAGCTCTTGCCGTGGTCATGCCAACGCTGCTCGCCGGTCCGGCGCACGCGCAAAACCGCAAGTTGCCGCTGGTTCGCGACGCTGAAGCCGAGAACCTCTTGCGTGAATATGCCAAGCCTATTTTCCGGGCAGCGGGCCTGCCGCAAGGCCAGGTTGACATCATTCTGGTCAACGACAAGACGTTCAATGCGTTTGTGCCTGACTCCCGGCGCATGTTCATCAACATCGGTGTTCTGATGCAGGCAGAAACCCCCAGCGAAGTCATTGGCGTAATCGCACACGAGACAGGGCACATTGCGGGCAACCATCTGGTTCGCATGCGCCAGGCGGCGGCCAATGCCCAAATCATCTCCGTAATTGGAATGATTCTCGGCGCTGGCGCCGCTGCAGCTGGAGCCTCCACAGGAAATTCAAGCATTGCTGGCGGGGGCGCAGCTGCTGCCATGGGCAGCGGCTCCATTGGCCAGCGCAGCTTTCTTGCATATCGCCGCTCAGAAGAATCTGCAGCCGATCAGGCCGCGCTGCGGTATCTTGAACGCACCAAGCAATCCGCACGCGGCATGCTGACAACATTCGAACGCATGGCGGACCAGACCCTCTTTTCCGCGCGCTACGCTGACCCTTATGCGGTGAGCCACCCCATGCCCCGGCAACGCTTCAACGCGCTCAAGGAAAAAGCGGTCAAAAGCAAATACTATGACAAGCCGGAGGACTCGCGCCTGCAGTTCAAGCACGACATGGTGCGTGCAAAACTTCTGGCCTTTACCAGCCATCGCAACACGGTATACCGCCAGTATCCGCGCTCGGACAAATCGCTGCCCGCCCAGTATGCCCGCGCAGTGGCCTCCATGAAGTCCGATAGTCTGCGCAAGTCCATTCCGGCTATTGATGCACTCATCAGCCAAATGCCGCAGAACCCGTATTTCCACGAGTTGAAGGGGCAAGCCTTGCTGGAAGGCGGTGAGCCGGGACAGGCCATTGCCCCGTTCCGCAAGGCACTGTCCCTGTTTCCCGGCAATCCTCAGTTCGAGATCTGGTTGGGCTTTGCCATGGTTGCATCAGAGAACAAGCAATACCTGCCGCAAGCACGGCAGCTTTTGACAGCTGCCTTGCAAAAAGATCCGTTCTCGGCCCTTGGGTACCGTCAGTTGGCCATTGCCCACGCCCGTCTAGGGGATCCAGCCATGGCCGACCTTGCAACGGCGAAGGGGCTTATGCAGCGCGGTGATGTACGCGCCGCACAACGCTATGCCGCCCGCGCTCAAAAACAATTGAAAACCGGTTCACCATCCTGGCAACAGGCTGACGATATCCTGTCGTATAACGTAGACAGAGATCTTCGATAGTCCGTTCGAGGAATCGGTAAAACATCGACGCCCGTCGCCCTAGCGACGAGAGCACAGGAGAAAGTATGCTGAAATCCATTTGCAAGGCCTTCGCTATTGCTGCCACGGCCCTCGTGACATTGACCGGCGCTTCCCACGCGCAAGACGCCGTAGAAAACCGGGCAGACGTCGAAAAGATCATTCGCGAATACCTTCTTGAAAACCCCGAGGTCATTACCGAGGCGTTGACCGAATTGGAAAAGCGCCGTGTTGCTGAAGAAGAAGCCGCCAAGAAAGAAGCTCTTGCGTCCCTGTCTGACATCATCTTCAACTCTGAAAATCAGGTTGAGCTCGGCAACCCGGACGGCGATGTGACGCTGGTTGAGTTTTTCGACTATAACTGCGGCTACTGCCGTAAAGCCATGGGCGACATGTTCCGCCTCATCGAGGAAGATCCCAACCTGCGCGTTGTGCTCAAGGAGTTCCCTGTTCTGGGTCAGCCATCCATGGAAGCTGCTCAGGTGGCAATTGCCGTTAACGCGGTAGCCCCCGAAAAGTACGAGGACTTTCATGCAGGCCTGCTGTCACAAAGCTCACGCGCCAACGCGCAAAGTGCCCTGGATGTAGCCACGGGCCTTGGCATTGATGAAGAAGCGGTCAAAGCTCAGATGGATTCCGGCGTAGTTCAAGCAACCTTTCAGGAAGTATTTGAGATCGCCAGCCAGTTGGGCTTGAACGGCACCCCCTCCTACATCATCGGCGATGAGGTGGTTGTTGGCGCCGTTGGATACGACACCTTGAAAGAAAAAATCGCCTCCGCCCGGAACTAGGGGGAACCCGTAAGCGTTTTTTCCGCAAGTTTTCGCGAGAAATAAAGCTTTAAGACAGGATCGGACGGACAAAACTCTTTTCCTCCGTCCGATCAACTTCTATAAAACCCCTTGAAATCAAGGTTGACCTAAAAGGGGAATTGCGCCGATTCATCTTCCACGCTTGGAAGACGACTCTGGTCCCGGCAGACCGAACAGGATGCCCCAAGAAAGACTTAGTTTTTCCGCATATCCCTACCCCATTGTCTACCTTGGCGATTCATGACCAGCACAAGCCAGCGCGACAGGCTTTGTGCACGATGATTTATCGGTGTATCTGGCGCGGCCCCACTCTCATGGGACGGGCGCAATGCCAGATAGGGCAGCACACGTGGGTCTTATGAGCTGGCACTGGCCTCAACCTGACTCTGTTGCCTGATGAGGAAGGGCACGCCGCCTTCGAACGACAAGTATTTAAAAAGTCCATGGCTTAACGCAGAGCTGGACGTCACGAACTGGACGAAGAAAACGATGACGAAAGAAACAAAGTTTGACCAGGATCTGATCCGTCAGTTGGCAACACTTCTGGATGAGACCAACCTGACCGAGATCGAGCTGGAACAAAAGGATCTGCGCGTACGCGTAGCTCGTCAGGTAACCGTGGAAGCCCACAGCGTGGCCCATGCCGCCCCGGCCGCCGTTGCCGCACCAGCAGCGCCGAAGGAAACCGCCGTTTCTGCAGATCCGGCCAATCATCCGGGCGCGGTAACCTCACCCATGGTCGGTACAGCCTATATGGCCCCCGAGCCAGGCGCACGCCCATTTGTTGAAATTGGCTCCACCGTCAGCGAAGGCGAAACGATCCTTATCGTGGAAGCGATGAAGACCATGAACCAGATCCCGGCAACAAAATCGGGTAAGGTAACTTCCATTCTTGTTGAAGATGGCCAGCCGGTCGAATTCGGCGAACCACTGGTGATCATTGAATAACGGGCGAAGCGTAATGTTCTCAAAGATTCTCATCGCAAACCGCGGCGAGATCGCACTTCGTATCCTGCGCGCCTGTAAAGAGCTCGGCATCAAGACTGTTGCCGTTCACTCCACAGCCGACCAGGATGCCATGCATGTGCGACTGGCTGACGAGAGTGTTTGCATTGGCCCTCCGGTGGCCCGCGACAGTTACCTCAACATCCCGGCGATTCTGGCCGCCTGTGAAATCACTGGCGCCGACGCAGTGCATCCGGGCTATGGCTTTCTCTCGGAAAACGCCCGCTTCGCTGAGATTCTGGAAGCGCACGGCATCACCTTCATTGGCCCTACGTCTGAACACATCCGCATCATGGGCGACAAGATTCAGGCCAAGACCACGGCCAAGGATCTGGGCATTCCCGTTGTACCCGGCTCTGACGGTGGTATCACCGCCGATGACGATGTGCACGCTCTTGCCCGCCAGATCGGTTACCCCGTTTTGGTGAAAGCCGCTGCTGGTGGTGGCGGACGCGGCATGAAGGTGGCCCAGACCGAAGCCGAGCTGGAAACTGCCATTTCTACGGCCCGCTCCGAGGCAAAGGCAGCCTTCGGAGACGACGCGCTCTACATGGAAAAGTACCTTGGCAAGCCACGGCACATCGAAGTGCAGGTGCTGGGGGACGGCTATGGCAATGCCATCCATCTGGGCGAACGTGATTGCTCCTTGCAACGCCGTCATCAGAAGGTGTTCGAGGAATGCCCCTCACCTGCTCTCAATGATGCACAGCGGCAGGAAATCGGCGAAATCTGCGCCGCTGCCATGCGAAAGTTGAAGTACCGCGGTGCTGGCACAATCGAGTTCCTCTATGAAAACGGCGAGTTCTTCTTCATTGAAATGAACACCCGTCTTCAGGTGGAGCACCCTGTCACGGAAATGGTCACCGGCATCGATTTGGTCATCGAACAGATTCGGATCGCCTCCGGCGCAACCTTGTCCATAACGCAGGAAGACGTGCGTTTTCAGGGCCACGCCATCGAGTGCCGCATCAACGCGGAAAACCCGCGCACGTTTGCGCCATCTCCGGGCACCATTACCTATTACCACCCACCGGGTGGCTTGGGTGTGCGCGTGGATTCCGGTGTTTATCAGGGCTACAAGATCCCGCCGCATTATGACAGTCTGATCGGCAAGCTCATTGTCCATGGCCGTAGCCGTGTGGAATGCATGATGCGTTTGCGCCGCTGTCTCGGCGAGTTTGTGGTCGATGGCATTCAGTCAACAGTGCCATTGTTCTCTGAATTGATCGACAATCAGGACATCGCCAACGGCGCCTACGACATCCATTGGCTTGAAAAGTTCCTGAAAGAAGGCAAATAGTTCTTAACCAGAACTGTTTGGCGAGGGACTATGGCCGCACGGCACGACCATGTGCATCTTGAAATCACACCGCAGGTTTTGCTCAAAGCTTATGCCTGCGGTGTTTTCCCTATGGCTGAATCCGCAGATGACCCGGACCTGTTCTGGGTTGAGCCGGAACATCGCGGAATAATCCCACTCTCCAATTTCCATATCCCCAAACGATTGCGCCGAACCGTCAGGTCCGACCGCTACACTGTTGTCGCCTCCCAAGACTTTCAAGGGGTGATTGACGGGTGCGCGCGTCCCGGACCTGGACGAAAGCGCACGTGGATCAACTCCGAAATTCGAAGGCTGTATGGTGAGTTGTTCAAGATGGGCTACTGCCACACGATCGAAGTTTATGACGGCGACGAGTTGATCGGCGGGCTCTACGGCGTGTGCCTGGCAAGCGTGTTTTTTGGGGAAAGCATGTTCTCTACGAAACGCGACGCCTCCAAGGTGGCACTGGTTCATCTTGTGGCGCGGATGAAGGCAGGCGGTTTTTCACTTCTGGACACGCAGTTCGTTACCGATCACCTGGAGCAGTTCGGAGCTGAGGAAATTCCCCGCGGACTCTACAACGAGCTGTTGGATGCTGCCCTTCAGGAACCAGCGGCCTTTTTCGCAGTCCCGCCGCAACTCAGCGGCGCTCAGGCACTGGAACTTGCTGAACAGCCCTATTAACCGCGGCCCTAATCCCATGAAAAAGCCGGGTCAGCGCCCGGCTTCTTTTAGGTCTAACGATAGGGATGCACCGGCGGCAGCGGTATCTCTCCAGTGCTTTCGAAATCATCTCCGGCCAAAGGATCATATTCCGGTGCATCTGCCACAGGCGGTCCGGAGTACCCTTCGGGCGGCGGTACATCGGAATACTTCTTGCAGTCCACCAACCAGATATCATAGACGCCATGCTCAACCGCATGCACACCTGGGTTTGCTGCAAACATCCAGCCGGTAAAAATGCGCTGTACTTCGTTGTTCAGCGTCACTTCGTCCACTTCAATAAAAGCGGTGGTTTTGGCCGCTTCCGTCGGCGGGCGCGTATAGCACACCCGCGGTGTAACTTGCAGCGCGCCAAACTGAACCGTCTCGCCGATATAGACGTCGAAGTCGATAATGCGGCCGGTGATCTTGTCCAGACCATTGAACACGGCTATCGGATTTTCGATCCTGGAGGCACGCGCATCCTCTGGCAAAGCCAATGCTCCCACACTCATGCTTGTGAGAGCCACTAGGGCTATTGAACTCAAACGGCGGCGCAAAACTTTCAACGTCATTCTATCCTGATCCGGGAAACTCGTGATTCACCAGTGATATCGCCTTTAGGCTGTAGCAAACCAATAGCCGCGCGAAAAGGTCGGAATTTGGCGAACCAAGGGCAATTGTAAAACTGGAAGGTTTATTCCCAGTTCATGTGGTACAACCGAACCACTTGAGCGTGCCTTCGCACAACTTTTTGCCATGCCCAGCCACGGGTATCGTGACCTCTCTTCTATCCCTTAGATTTAAGGGGCAACTTTGTAAGCCTTTTACAACTTTACCCCAAGAATCTGATGGTAACTGTGACACAGGAGCCACTCATGACGAAAGGCATCGGGATCCGGGCTTGGGTTATCCTTGCAAGTTTCTTCATACTCATCATTCATGGGCTGCCGGGTTTGCCTCAAGCACAAAGCCAACCCCTTGCATCTGCAGAGAATAACGCTGACTTTGCCCCGCCAAGTGCCTATATCCGGGCATTTGATGCAAATGAAATGCTCACCGAATATCCTTTGGCACCTGCCGACACCAGTTCACCGCGTGCCTCTCTTGAAAGCTTCATCAGTTTGATGAGTGAAGCCAATCGCCTCGTTCTCGAAGCCTATGAAGCCAACCGCAAACTGCTCGATCTTGGAGAGGAGAGCGCTCTTACCGATTCCCAGATCGAGCAGCGCATTGATCTGGCGCGTGTACTTTTCGACCGCGCTCAGGAGATCTTCGATTTTTCCGGCCTTCCAACCGCCACCCGAGAGGAAACAGCGCTCGAAAACATCATGCTGATGAAGGAGATTCTGGACCGGATTCCCCTGCCCCTTCCTGAAACAATCCCCGGCAATCCTGCCGGCAGCTACACCTATGATGCACCCGACCTGCCTGACCGGTGGACGCTTCCTCAAACGCGTATAACGCTGCAGAAAGATGAGAACAGCGGCTACCTGTTCACGCCGGAAACTGTCGCCAACATCCCCAACTACTACGAGCAGATCAAGGACTTTCCCTCCCATCAAGGGGCCACCCAGGATCTGTTCCAATTCTATACATCCAGCCCCGGAGACCTCCTGCCTCCGCCATGGTATGTCTGGATTGAAAACGCTGATCCATGGTTGATGGAGGTGTATGAGGGGCAAACCGTTTGGCAATGGATCGCGCTGATCGGGCTGGCTGTTCTTTTGACTGCGGCTTTCCTTGGATTGCGGCATTGGCACGTCCGCCGGCCTGTTCCACTCCATGCCGCGCGGCGCAAGCTGTTCCACCTCACGCTTCCCGTCGCAGCACTCCTCGCGCTACAACTTCTGCAATACCTAGCCGTGGAGGAGATCAATATCACGAGCCATGTGGTCATTGGTCTCAACCTTGTCATTGAAGCCGTTAGTTGGGCGCTTCTGGCGATCATAGTCTACCTGATCATAGACTTTGTCGCCGCGACCATTCTCTCGCAAGATCGCTATCGCGAAACGCTGGACGCAAGCATCTTGCGGACGGGGTTCCGGATCCTCGGCATCACCGCTGTGCTGTGCCTTTTGGGATACGGCGCAACCCGGCTCGGCATCCCCTTGTTCGGTGTCATTGCAGGTTTGGGCGTTGGCGGCCTTGCTATTGCCCTCGCCGCTCAGCCGACACTGGAAAACCTCATAGGCGGCATCATCTTGTACGCAGACCGCATGGTCCGTGTTGGCGAGTTCTGTCAGTTTGGAGAGTTCGTCGGCACGGTGGAAAGCATCGGCATTCGCTCAACGCGCGTTCGCGCCCTCGACCGCACGCTTGTCACGGTTGCCAATGCAGATCTCGCGAAAATGCGCATTGTAAACTACACCCGCCGGGATCGAACGTATCTGCGCCGCTTCTTCGGTTTGCGTTATGAGACCACACCCGATCAGCTACGCACAATCCTTATGGATATTCGCGCCTACATCACCAACCATCCGGACGTGATGGACGACACCGTGCGTGTTCGTTTTCTAGGATACAACGGCACAGCGTTGGAAATCGAAGTCGCGGCGGATATTCTCAAATCTGCTTATGAAGATTTTCTCGCTGTACAGGAAGATATCTTCTTTGCCATCTATGACATCATCCAGAAGAACGGGTCCGGCTTCGCGCTTCCATCAACAACGGCCTATTTCGCAAAGGATAAAGGCCTCGCGGAGGAGCGCCAAAAAGCGGCTGAGCACAAAGCCGAAGACCTGCGCGGCGCCCATGAACTCCCTTATCCCAGTTATGCCAAAACCAGTTGCACTGACAATTCAGCTCCCTCCGCGCCCGAAACGACCGAAGAAGCCTACAAGGACGGCAAAACGGCTGCAGCAAGATAACCCTGCTTGAATACGAAAAGGCGCTGGAGAGATCTCCAGCGCCCGCAATTTTCGTCATGCACGCAGTAAAGCTTTAACCGAGAGCTGCCAGACGTGCCAATGCTTCAGAGGTTTTTGCCTTGCGTTCGGTTAGTTCAACCACACGCTCTTTTTCGCCAGCAACAACCTCAGCCGGAGCCTTTTCGACGAACTTCGGGTTTTCAAGCTTCTTGGTGATCTTTGTCAGATCTCCATCAATCTTGCCGAGTTCCTTCTCAAGACGAGCCTTTTCCGCATCCAGATCAATCACACCCGCTAGCGGCAGGCACACGGTTGCCTCACCAACGACAATCTGCGCCGACCCCTTCGGGGTTTCATCTGCAATTGAAACACTTTCGGCACGTGCGTTCTTGATGATCGCCGCTTCGTGGATGTGCAGGCGGTTCTGGGTCAACTGCGAAGCACCTGCAATCACCACCGGCACTTTCGCTCCAGCCGGAACGTTCATTTCAGACCGAACACTGCGAACCTGCATGATCAGATCAATCAGCCAGTTGACCTCAGCAGCTGCTTCATCGTCTTCCCCGACGGGCTGAGACCAACGGGACAAGGCCAGCAGATTGTCGCGCTTGGCGCCTTCAATCTCCACGGTACGGGCCCATAGCTCTTCAGTGATGAACGGCATGAACGGATGCAGCATCTTCAGGATTTCATCCCGCACCCATGCAGCGGTTGCCCGTGTTTCCGCCTTGGCGTCTTCATCGTCGCCATTAAAGGTCGGCTTGGCCAGTTCCAGATACCAGTCACAGAACGTATTCCAGACAAAGCGATAGGCTGCGGCAGCCGCATCATTGAAGCGGTAGGTGTCAATCGCTTCGGTTACAGCCCGGATGGCACGGCTGGTTTCCGTGACAATCCAGCGGTTCAACGTCATCTTGACGAGAGCAGGATCGAAAGTCGCAGACCGCTTGCATTCATTCATCTCGGCAAAGCGGCAAGCGTTCCAAAGCTTGGTTGCGAAGTTGCGATAACCGCCGACACGGCTTGTAGACAACTTGATGTCCCGGCCCTGTGCGGCCATGGCAGCCAAGGTGAACCGCAGTGCATCCGCGCCATACTCGTCCATCAAGGCCAAGGGATCGATCACATTGCCCTTGGACTTGGACATCTTTTGCCCTTTTTCGTCGCGGACGAGAGCATGGATATAAACCGTGTCAAAAGGCTCTGTGTTCATGTAGTGGTTGCCCATCATCATCATCCGGGCAACCCAGAAGAAGATGATGTCGAAACCCGTTACCAGAACAGAAGTTGGATAGTACCGAGCCAGCTCCTGTGTCTTGTCCGGCCACCCCAGCGTGGAGAACGGCCACAAGGCAGAAGAGAACCAAGTATCCAGAACATCCTCATCGCGGTAAAGCGCAACAACTGCGTCATCGCCCGCTTCGTGAGCCTGCAAAGCCTCATTGATTTCCATAAGCTTTACTGGCTTGCCATAGAAACTTTCGGCAGCCTTGAGCGCTTCTTCCTCGGACTTCTCGACGAAAACCTTGCCCTCTGGGCCATACCACGCCGGAATCCGGTGTCCCCACCACAACTGACGGGAGATACACCAGGGCTGGATGTTTTCCATCCACTCGTAGTAGGTCTTGTCCCAGTTGGCCGGAACGAACTTGGTGCGCCCTTCACGTACAGAGGCAATGGCTGGCTGCGCCAGTGTTTTCGCATCAACGTACCACTGATCTGTCAGCATTGGCTCAATCGGCACACCGCCTCGGTCGCCATGAGGAACCATGTGGGCATGCTCGACAATCTCGTCCAGCAGGCCATTAGCCTCCAGCATCTCGACAATGCGCTTGCGGGCCGCAAACCGTTCCATGCCGTGAAGCGTTTCGATGGTCTCGGTCAGCTCATCAGAAGCCTCAACGCCGGACAAGAAGTCCTCGTTGTCAGCCAGCTCCATGTTGGCCTCACGATCCATGACGGAAATCATCGCCAAGGAATGGCGCTTGCCGATGTCAAAGTCATTGAAATCGTGCGCCGGTGTCACCTTCATGGCGCCCGTGCCGGTCTCAACCTCGACATAGTCATCCGGGATGATCGGGATACGGCGACCAACCAGCGGCAAAAGGACATCCTTGCCCTGAAGATCCTTGAACCGTTCATCATCGGGGTGAACGATCACAGCCGTATCACCCAGCATGGTTTCCGGGCGCGTAGTCGCAATCACGATGTAATCGCGCGTTTCGAATTCTGTCGGCTTGCCTTCCTCATCAAACGCAATGGGATACTGATAGGTGACGCCATCAGCCAGCGGGTAGCGGAAGTGCCACATGCTGCCCTGCGTTTCCTTTTGCTCCACTTCAAGGTCGGAAATGGCTGTCAAAAGTTTTGGATCCCAGTTCACAAGGCGTTTGTCCTTGTAAATCAGACCTTCCTTGTAAAGCGAGACAAACACTTCCAGAACAGCTTTGGACAAGCCTTCATCCATGGTGAACCGCTGACGCGACCAATCACAGGACGCACCGAGGCGTTTCAGCTGATTGAAGATCATCCCGCCGGATTCATCTTTCCACTGCCAGACGCGTTCAATGAAACCTTCGCGTCCAAGATCGCGGCGAGAAGGCTCGCCATTGGCAGCCAATTGGCGCTCTACAACCATTTGGGTTGCAATACCGGCATGGTCCATGCCCGGTTGCCACAAGACATCCCGGCCACGCATGCGCTGATAGCGCACCATGATATCCTGAAGGGTGTTGTTCAACGCATGGCCCATATGAAGCGAGCCCGTCACGTTCGGTGGCGGAATCACGATGGAATAGGTTGCAGCACCATCGTCTGCCCCTGCTCCAGCCTTGAAAGCGCCTGCTGTTTCCCAGGCCTCGTAAATCCGCGGCTCAACCGACGCCGCCTCATATGTCTTGTCCAGCATACTTCTTTTCTTCCAATTGCGGGGTTTGTCTGGTGTAAATCGGATGCGCTGAGCGAAGTCAACCGTTACCAGCCCGTACAGCCCACTCCCATCGCAATAAAAAAGCGCTACCAGCCGGCAGCGCTTTCAGGTTTGAATTGGAGCGTCCTGATTAGCGACCGCGGGAGATCCGTTCAATCTCCTGTTTCACGAGACGCTCTACCATATCGGGCAGGTGCTGATCCAGCCATGATTTGAGCATGGGCCTCAGCATATCCGCAACAAGATCCTCAAGAGTTCTTGCGTTCTTTGAAAGTACCGTATTGGCCAGCCCACTGAATGCGGAGGACACTGCCTCGTTCGCACTCTCAGACAGCAGCGACGGAGCATCGGCCTCTACACGGTTTTGGACATTCTCCAGAATGTCGTCACTCTCAACCTTGGGAGCGCCCTGAAACGAGATGTCGCCATCATCGTCGTCAGCGGATTCCGGCAGCCCCTGCACCAGATCCACTTCAGGCTTGTCCTCGACAACGGCAACATCCTCCGTAAGCTCAAGAACGTCATCTGCTGGATCAACTTCCGGTTCGGCATCGTCGGTATCCATGTCGAAACCGCCTGGCGAGTCGAAAAGCTTGTCCAGATCGTCTTGAGAGAGATCCTTGTTACCGTCTAGGTTCATGTCCTCGGCTTTCGTGTCCGGTTCGTCTTCGGAGATGATCTTTCGAATAGAGCTCAAAATCTCCTCCATGGAAGGCTCTTGGGTCTTCGAAGCTTCTCCCATGGCATCCCCCTCTGTCTCTCGCAATACATCACTCAAGTCAGGTCCGCCGACTCGAGCCCCTAAATTAATCATCAATTAATATTAAGGGATAGAGACCAATGATGAACACAGCGCGACAGAGTTCAGAGCGCCTCTGCCCACAGGAAACCTCGGCCTTCGCATGGTTATCCATAATAAAAAGGGGGAGCTCACGGCTCCCCCGGCTCAACTTTTATTCGCCTTAACTCAGCGACCATCCGGAGTCCGTAGGCCGATCCACTTATCACGAACCGCATTATAGTGTTCACGCGGATCGTATTTCGGAACGGTCAGCCCCAAGAAGTCATGGGTCAGGCGGCCAACAGTCGCCAGCAATGCATATGCTGCCACAACCTTGTCCCGCTGCGCTGTAATCAAGGTAACGCGGGCATCAACCAGATCACTCTGGGAGTCCAGAACGTCCAGCGTTGTACGTTGACCGACGCGCTGCTCTTCAATCACGCCTTCCAATGCCAGCTGTGCTGCCGAGACTTCTGCCTGAGCTGCTGAAATGGAGCCTTCTGCCGCATTGAGCCGACCCCATGCAGAAATGGCTTCCGCACGCACCGTGTCTCGGGCCACATCCACCAGAATCTCGGTTCGCCCAAGATCTTCTTTAGCCTGACGAATTGTGGAGTATTCTGTTCCTTGCTGATAAAGGGGAATTGTCACGCGCCCAAAGATTGACGCCGCATTCTGTGTGCCATTGGCACCCGACTGCCGTCCATTTGAACTCGTTAACTTCGTCTGTAGCGATCCCTCAAGCTCAACCGATGGAAGCAGAGTACCTTCAGCTGTCTTTACGGAGAAAATGGCGGCATCGACGATGTGCATCGCCGACATGATCGAAGGGTGCTCTTCCTGCCCGATGGCAATGGCCTGGCTCACGGATTTTGGAATGAGGGTCGCCACGTTGGACTTGGGGCTCAGGTTTTTCGGATCCAGCCCGATCACCTGCCGGAATACCGCGCGGCTCGTGTTCAAGTTCGCCAACGCCGCATTGAGAGCCGATTGCGATCGCGCCCGACCAGCTTCTGACTGCGCCACATCCGTGCGCGTTCCTTCCCCTACGCTGAACCTGTCCTTGGAGGCGCGAACGAGCTCCTCCTGGAACTTCAAGTCGCTTCGGCGCAGCGCCACGATGCCCGTATCCCGGATCACATCCATGTAAGCAGTCGCCGCCTGCAACAGCGCCGTCTGCTCGCTGACGCGCAGGTCTTCACGCTGAGCAAACACAATCGACTCTGCTTGGCGGGTTGAGTTTACGGTTCGGAACCCTCGAAACAGCGGTTGAGTTATAGCCATACCAACAGTGGTTTCGGAAAAACCTCTGCCGGTGAAATAACTCTGATCCGAAACATTTCGCATACCAGAGCTAGCGGAAACGGAAATCTGAGGTCGCCACCCTGCCAACGCCTGAGGAACGTTTTCATCGACACCGCGCAGTTCAGCCCGCGCGGCGTTGAGTGTCGGATTGTTCTCATATGTAGCGGACAGCGCGTCGCGAAGGGATTGCGCATGTCCGGCTGTCGCCGAAACCATCAAACACGCGCCTGCTGCTGTCGCTAGAAGTTTTCTTGAAATCACTTTTATAGCCTCAAGTCAGGAACAGCGACGGAGCACTGCTTCGAACCAAAATATTCCAACACCTGCGACCAACGTATACTGCCCACGCGTGCCCGCTGAAACCCGAGGAGATGCGAATTCCGCAAAAAAAACAAGCCCTGAGGCGAACGAGCAACAATCGTGAACTTTTTGGCACAAATGACAGGTTGCAGCGGTTTTTTACTTGAATATGGCCATGGTTTTTGTGGCACAGGCCACAGAAACAGGTTTGCCCACAGTTTTCCTAAACGGAAACAGCCAGGTTTTCACAGTCTGTTAACCATGAATTTGCGGGCCTCACGCGACATTGGTGATTCTGACAATCAGAACGTGAAGCTTTTTGGCTTTTCAAAACCGGGAAGTTTTGCACCGCTCGCGTTGAAAGCAAACCGGGAGCTTACGATATCCTTGGTCTTGTAATAAAGATTCGCCTCGCCTGTCGGCCCTGTCTGCTCAATGGCAACCAAACGACCTTCGTTCTTGAGCTGGTCGAACATGCCCTGCGGAATTGATTCGACAGAGCCATCCAGCACAATCACGTCATAAGGTGCATCCGACGCATAGCCTTCGGTCAACTTGCCATCGATGACCGCCGCATTCTCGATGCCCAGTTCTTCAAGCGTGGCGGACGCACGCTGAGCCATGGCTTCATCTTCTTCAACGCCAACCACGGAATCGCAGAGTTTGGACGCCACGGCGACAGAATATCCCGTGCCCGCACCAACGATCAGAATGACGTCATTCTGGGTGATCCCTGCCAGTTGCAGCATCTTGCCCAGAATATGAGGCTTGAGCATGCGGCGCGCGCCATCCTCGCTGATGGGCAGGTCCTCATCGATATAGGCGATGGACTTTTGTGCATCTGCGACAAAGCGCTCCCGGGGCACACTGCCCATCGCATCCAGGATCCGCAGATCCGTCACGTCGTTCGTCCGCAGTTGGTTGTCGACCATACGGGTTCTGGACTGCACGTAGTCGGCCATAACGTCCTCATGAAGAATTCGGATTAGCTGGTAGGTGCATATCGCTCCATGCGCGCAAATACAAGCATGCTCGCCCGTAAAAATGAAGCAAAACTACCGATATGCCCTTTTCTTTGGTTGCAGCCCTTTCCTGCTTTCGCAGCGTGTCTTCTTGTCATGTCTGCGGCACAGCGGGTCGGTAGTAGTGCAACGCCACCCGCACATCTCCGCCGGAAAAGTCACCTCCATTGGCCGACAACCGCAGCGGCGTGGCTGCATAAAACGCCTGCGGACCGATCACCCCTGCATTGCTGGAACCAACAGAAGTTCCCAGCATCCCACCGAACTTGGAGCGCTCTCCGGCGATGCCACAATCATATGAGCTAGCGCCGCTCACCGCACCGACCGTGCGGGTTGACACACACAAGACAATAGCCCGATCGGGAATGGTCATGACTGTATCTGCAAACGCGCCGGACAGCCCGCTGACAAGCTCCTCTTCCACGTAAAAGCCTGAGGCGGCCTTGGATGGGCCGGAACTGACAATACTGTTGCCAAACACATGCAACTGTTCTTCCGGCAGACCGTCGCCAACAGCCAGACCACTTCCACCGGCCCCAACGGACAAGACCTCGGCCAACCCGATCGGCACGCTGACACGCTGCCATCCAGTGTGTGTTCGGACAACCAGCGCGCGCTCATCCTTGATCAGCACCAGTTGCCCCGCAACAGGCTCTGTAAACACCCACGCATCATCCAGATAAAACGCGAGGCCGTCATCATGGCCTGCCCACTCGCCGGAAGCTGTATCAGGCAATACATACCCTACCCCCGCCTGAGGCGCTGCAGGTGGTGCACTCAATGACCGGCTTTCGACGGCACACGAAACCAACTGGTCCAACTGAAACAACGCCTCGTTGTGGGTCACGTGTTTCTGCGCCTGAGCACTGGCAATAAACGGCAAGCCCAATCGCTGTGTGGATGACATCCAATCCCTCCTGAACCATTCAACAGGATTCAACAATGCCCCACTGCCAACCAAGGGGGATAACTTGCACATCCCCGCGGGCGCCCAACCCGGCCCCGCCCATACGTCACCAGCCCCTGCAAACACTGGTAAAATCCCTAGGCGTCGGAGTTTTTTCACAATTGCAGTCGATTAATTGAACCACAGCGCTTGACTAAAAGCGCCAAATATCAGAAAAGCCACTCCACACCACACGGTGGCCTCTTGGCGGAGTGGTGACGCAGCGGATTGCAAATCCGTGTACGCCGGTTCGATTCCGGCAGAGGCCTCCACTCTCTTCTCCCAAAATACTTTGATGAATGTCAGCGTCGGATAACCGCCGCGATAGGGCGGATCATGCGCGGCGTGCAGCTTGCTGCAGATATGCGTTCAGCAGTTTCAGTACAGCCTTGTGAAACCCGTATGTGGTCGGCACGGGCGCAACATCCCGCGTGAACTTCGGCACCCAGGTCAATAGCTCCAGTCTGATGAACTCCTCAGGCGTTTCCGGCGGCTGTTGCGCAAGATAAAGCTCAGCCAGATAGGTCAGTTGAAAAGAGAGGTGGTCAGCAGGCTCGCGCGCGTCCACATCCACAGTCAACCCCGCGGCTTCCAATCGCCGGGCCATTCTGTGGTGCGGCTTGTCGAAAAGTCTCTTGCCACCTGTCTCATAGAAGGAGGCATATGGCATGGCGACCCCGACACCATTTGCCAAAAACAGCGCAGCGAAATCAGCCGCCAATTCCAACTCCGATGATGGTGCTTTCTGCCACCTTTTAAGATCGCCTTTGATTTCCTCAAGGGGTCCTACGCTGGGCGGGCCGATTGCCTGATCCAGCTCGGCAGCCAGCCTGTCAAAACCACCCACGCCATAGTTTTGCATTTGCTCCCGCGTGAGCTCGCGAAAAAACACGCCAGCAAACCACTCGCACAACACTGCAGGCCCCAAGGGCGCTTTAATCTCCATTGACTAGACCTCTTTCGGGCCGCCAAAAGCGGTCACGGCTGGTGCCGGCCCTTCCCAGCGCCCCATCTTCACAAGGCACCTTGTTCTTTTTATGTTCCAACCCCTTGATAAGATCACAAGGTCAGATCACTTCATGTGCCAACACGGCGAGGCCATGTTTCTTCAATCTGGAAATCCCCGCCAATCACAGCGCATCCCCTAGGGATTGCAAGGCTTTTGCTGTAGGAACGGGGAAACGCAAAAAAGGAGACACGCCATGCGTCATGGTGGAGATTTGAGCGAAGCGATGGCTCGGTTCGGTGGTACGTCAGCCGACTGGCTGGACCTGTCCACCGGCATCAACCCGCATGCCTATCCCCACTCATCTCTGGTTACGGCTGAGGATTGGACCCGCCTGCCAGCGCCCAGCGCGCACGATGCCCTCGTAGAGACAGCTCGCACCGCCTATCAAGTGCCGAAAACCATGGGAGTGGTAGCTGCATCAGGTACTCAAGCCCTGATCGCCCAATTACCCCGGTTGGTCTCCCGTACATCCGTTGCAATCGTCTCCCCCACCTATGCCTCTCACGCTGAAAGCTGGGCCAGCGCCGGACATGCCATCACTGCTGTTCCCTCTGTGGACCAGATCCCGCAGCACACGCCTTATGTTGTGGTTGCAAGCCCCAACAATCCCACCGGTGCGCAGTACAACCCGCAAGATTTGCTTACCCTCGCCAGAACGCTCCATGAGCGCGAAGGCATGCTGATCGTGGACGAAGCCTTCGCCGACAGCATCCCGGCCTCAAGCCTGCTGCCCCACATTCAGGATGAGTCCGTGGTGGTGCTGCGCTCCTTCGGCAAGTTCTATGGCCTTGCAGGGGTGCGGTTGGGCTTTATGATTGCACCCGGCCCCGTTTGTCGCACCATGCGTGAGCGGCTCGGCACCTGGGCTGTTTCCGGCCCGGCGCTGAAGATCGGCCACGCCGCATTGAACGACCATGACTGGCAACAAACCATGCGAGCCCAATTGGCAGAGGAAGCCCAGCGCCTCGAAACCCTCGTAAAGGCGGCCGGTTTCACGGTCACCGGCCAGACCCCCCTGTTCACGCTCATATCATGCGAAGATGCTGCCGATCTGCATTACCATCTCGCTACCAGACACATCTGGACCCGCTTGTTCGACTATTCCGAAAACTGGCTGCGTCTGGGACATCCAGCGACCGAGGATGAGTGGCAAAGACTGGAACAGGGACTGGCCACCTTCAACATGCAGGAGGTCGCGCGATGATCCTGTTCGAGCACACGCTCTGGATTGTCGTACTTGCCGTGTTGCTGGACGCGCTGTTCGGCGAACCTGACTGGCTGTGGAAACGCGTCTCCCATCCGGTGGCGCTGATTGGCAAGGTCATTGATATGGCAGATCGACGGTTCAACACCCCGGATCTGTCGGTGCAGGTTCGCCGCCTCAACGGCGCGGTCCTTGCCAGTGCGCTTGTCATCGGCGCCTTGGTGCTCGGGTATGTTCTTCAAGATCTTCTGGAAGAAATTCCGTTTGGTGAAGTGCTCATCGCGGCGCTGGGGGCAACACTCATTGCTCAGAAAAGCCTGTACGAACACGTCGCCGCGGTTCGTGATGCCCTGCGCAACCAAGGGCTAGACGCTGGCCGTCGTACGGTCCGCCAGATCGTGGGGCGCAACCCGGAAGCTCTGGACGAAGCTGGCGTGTCCCGTGCAGCCATCGAATCGTGCGCGGAAAACTTTTCTGATGGTGTAGTGGCCCCGGTGGTCTGGTTCGCTCTGTTGGGGCTGCCGGGCATTCTGGCCTACAAGGCCATCAACACTGCTGACAGCATGATCGGCCACAAGACGGAGCGTCACCGCCATTTTGGTTGGGCCAGTGCCCGGCTGGATGATCTCATCAACCTGCCAGCCTCACGCCTTGCGGGTCTTTTCATCTGCGCAGGTGCCATCGCCGTCAACGCCAGACCGGAAACAGCTTTTGCTGTCATGCGCAAGGATGCCGCCAACCATCGCTCCCCCAATGCAGGCTGGCCCGAAGCAGCCATGGCCGGGGCGCTGGGCATTGCCCTTGCCGGGCCGCGCCAGTATCCGGGTTATTCTGTCGATGATGCCTTCCTCAACAAAGCAGGTCGCAAGCCCGCAACCGCTGACGACATCACGAGAGCGCTGAAAGTTCTCCTGTTTGCCTGCGGCATTCAGGCCCTTATTCTGGTCGCGCTGTCCATTCCGCTTTGAACCAACGGAGACCCACGTGCTGCCTTTCAATCAAGCTGCCGATAACAACAAAGGCTTCATTCTGGAAAAGCTTACCAGCCATCTGCCAACACAGGCGCAGGTACTAGAGGTTGCCAGCGGCACCGGCCAGCACGCTCTGCATTTTGCAACGGCCCTGCCGCACACCACATGGCAACCAACCGACCTTCCCCACAACCTTCCGGGCATCACTGCACGTTTCAAGTTGGAAGGCCAACCGGACAACCTTTTGCTCCCGCAACCGCTGGACATCGCCGCAGTCCCTTGGGCCACACAGAACGAGTTGTTCCAAAACCGCTACGATGCCGTTTATGCATGCAACTGCCTTCATGTCATCTCGTGGGGCCTTGTGGAAGCGTTCTTCAAGGGCGTGGATGCAACGCTCGACGCCGGCGGGAATCTGTTCCTCTATGGCCCCTACAAGTACGAAGGCGCCTTCACAACCGAGAGCAACGCACGCTTTGACGACTGGCTGAAGGAAACCTATCCCGGCGGCGGCATTCGCGACTTTGAAGCGGTCGATGCCTTGGCACAGGCCATTGGCTTGTCCCTTGTGGCCGACCACGCGATGCCCGCCAACAATCAGTTTCTTGTTTGGCAGCGCCGTTAGCCACCCCGCGATCGCGCAATGGCCAGAATGCGATCGCAATCAAGATGGCGCTCCAAGTGGTCCGCAAGCCCATCCATGGCTGCTTCAACCTTTGCTGAGTACGCAAGAGTGGATTTTGCGCCCAGGCTTTCAAGATACGCCGCTCGAAACCCGTCAGAGCCAAACAGTCCATGCAGGTAAGTGCCTGCAATTTGGCCATCCGCCGTTTGCGCCCCATCGGGACGCCCGCCAATCTTCAAGAAAGGCCGAGCACAATCATGTCCATGTGTTTGCCCGATGTGAATTTCATAGCCGGACACAGCCTCGTTGCTTGAAAGATGCGTCCCTGTTTGTGCCACCACCTGCTTGTCCGGCATGAGCAGCGTCTCCACATCAAGCAACCCAAGGCCCTCACAGCTTGCCGGCGCTCCTTCAATGCCATGCGGATCCCTGATCGTGCGACCCAGCATCTGATAGCCGCCACAAATGCCTAGAACCCGGCCGCCACGGCGGACATGAGCAGCAATATCGATGTCCCAGCCCTGTGCCCTCAAAAATGCGAGGTCTCCAATGGTGGACTTCGTCCCCGGCAGCAACACGAGGTCAGCGTCACCCGGCAACGCTTGCCCGGGATAAATCAGCCGGAGCGTGACCTGCTCCTCCATTCTCAAGGGATCCAGATCATCGAAATTGGCAATGCGACTGACAACCGGAACGGCGATGGTCACCTTGCCTGTACCCTGCCTGTCATCAAGTCCAAGGGCATCCTCCTCCGGCAAGTCACCGGCCTTTTCAAACCACGGCACAACACCGAGGCTAGGCCAGCCCGTGCGATTTTCTATCTCCGTCAAACCGGAATCAAAAAGTGAAGGATCCCCTCTAAACTTATTGATAAAAAAGCCCTTTATTCGATCACGCTCAAAGGATTCCAGTACTGCAGCAGTCCCAACCAGCGCGGCAATTACACCCCCGCGGTCGATATCACCGGCAAGTACAACGGGTACATCCAGCGCCTGCGCAAATCCCATATTGGCGATATCGCCTGAGCGCAGATTGATCTCGGCCGGAGAACCGGCCCCTTCAACCAGAATCAGATCGGCTTCCTGCTCCAAATGGCAAAAGCTCTCTTTCACATAGGAAAGCAAAGACCCTTTTTGGCGCCCGAAGTCGCGAGCCTCCAGCGTTCCAAATCGCCGCCCCTGGACGATAACCTGAGAGCCCCGATCGGTTTCCGGCTTCAACAGCACCGGGTTCATATGCACCGAAGGCACAACACCGGCACCATACGCTTGCAAGGCCTGTGCTCGTCCAATTTCGCCGCCGTCGGCTGTTACTGCCGCATTGTTGGACATGTTTTGCGGCTTGAAAGGAAACACCCTCAGCCCTCGTCGAGCGAACACCCGCGCCAGCCCGACAACCATAATGCTTTTGCCGACGTTGGAGCCCGTTCCCTGCACCATGACCGCAGGCCGAAGATGTGTACGCGCCCTCATTGGCCCGGCGTCTCATCTTCGGCGCCATAGGGACGAAACTCCCTGGGCACCGGCAATCGAGCCAAGCGCAATTCAAGCAGCAGACGGATGGTTGGCCGGACCCCAAACAGGATGGAGCCCAGTAAGAACAACCAGGTCCCGGCATAAATCAACGCATCATAGAAAAAGAAGACGCTGCCCACCACAAACAGTGCCGCAGCGAAAAACTCGATTACCGTTCGCCATAGCTCGTAGCGGCGAACCACCTCATAATGGTCTTCACTTTGTCTGCGCAGCCGCGCATCAAATAGCTTCATCAATCCTCCGACACCCGTAAATTACGTTTCAGAGCTTTATGGCTGGGTGCAACGAAGGTTTGATCTGCACCGGTTGCCCTGCTGCCACCAACACAACACGCTCGCACAGGCTGGCAATGTGTTGGTTCAACCGGCCCGCTTCATCACGAAACCGCCGCGCCAGCGCATTCTCCGGCACAATTCCCTGCCCCACCTCATTCGTTACAAATACAACAGGCCCATGCAAAAAGCTCAGGCTCGCGCCCAACTTCGCAACTTCCTCGGCAATATTCCGGTCCTCCAGCATCAGGTTGGACAACCACAGTGTGAGACAGTCCACCAGAACTGCCCGGTCCGGGCGGCTTTCCCGTTGCAAAACCTCAGCCAGTGCCAACGGCTCCTCAACTGTTGTCCAGCCACTGCCCCGGTCTTGCTTGTGCTGCTCAATTCGAGAGCGCATTTCTGCATCAAACGCCTGCCCAGTCGCCACATATACCTTTTTAAGGCCTGCACCAGCCACGAGGGCCTCCGCAAAACGGCTTTTGCCCGATCGCGCGCCGCCCGTCACCAGAACATGGGACGGCTTACCTCCTCCAGCGGCTTGATGTGTTGATTGATTACTCATGTCCCAGTCCCACCCCTTGAGTTAGACCCGCATATAAGCACAATCAAAGGCGGGCGGGTCAAACAGGAAGCCAGACCAGCCACAACAACTTTGCCCTGAAGGCACGCAGTGAAGCGTTTACCCGCGTTCAACGCGCCTGAAAATCTTCGCAGTAACAGTGCACTAGGTACCTCTGCTGACACAAATACAGCAGACAAAAACTTCCCGGTCTAAATTATTCACAAGAGAGCTAAATGGCTGATTTCTGCTATTTTTTACCTTTTGCAGACCTGCGCCCCCAGAAAAGTCGCGCTTCTGTCCACAAACGCCGGATTTTTTATAAAAACAGGCTTGGCAAATCGAACCGGCTTTTATAAAACCCCCTCACGCAAACGGCGACGACGCGCTTCACGGCGCACTGGTCCCCGGTAGCTCAGTGGTAGAGCAAGCGGCTGTTAACCGCTTGGTCGCTGGTTCGAATCCGGCCCGGGGAGCCACTCCTTACCGTTTGCAGAACATGAAGGTCTTGTTTTTGAAACAGATCTGGTAATCCCCGGTAGCTCAGTGGTAGAGCAAGCGGCTGTTAACCGCTTGGTCGCTGGTTCGAATCCGGCCCGGGGAGCCATTTTTCAAAGCTGCACTCTCCATTTCGCTGGAAAAATTCAGTGTTCACTTTTTCGTGAACGCCTTATCCCCGTTATCCCTCAGTATTCACACCGTAAAATTGCGTGATAATTTCCGCAATCATTTCATCTCGTTAGTGAAATATTAACCATTTCTCCAGTTACCCGAAAGTAACGTGAGCGAGAAACCTCTTTTTCATGCAATCGTGATCCCATAGTCTTTAATCCTGACTTGTTTACGCTTCTCCTAACGAAAAGCCGCAGTAATGTAGCGGTAAAAAGAACTAACAAAGGTGGAGGGTCACGTGCTGAATACCCATCGGAATTCCGGAAGGTCCACCAATGCCCTGCGTAATCTGGGGCCCCTAGTGTTGGCAGTTGCTTTAGTAGTGAGTGCAACTGCCATCACGCTCTCGCCGTCTGAGGCGGCATCCATCACCAACTCAGCCGCCAAGGGCGACCGGGCAGTCACCTACGCCATGCCTGAGGATTATCTTGATGTCACTCTGGCTCCGGCCGCAGACAGCATCAGTGACGACCCGCTGGATAGCGACCTGTCCATATGGGTGGGCGAAGTAGAGCTCAACAATGAAAAACAGATCTGGGTTGAGTTGATCGATGCCCATGGGGAAGTGATCTACGATTCTCAGGTTCAAGAAAATGAGACGCACATGCTGCCTGATGGACGGGCCCTTGTCGTCCGCGCTCGCGGTGTTGAAGCACCGGTCTTGGCAACCACAAGTTCAACAGTCGAGAAAGATCAGGCCCGTATCGAAACGAACGCAGAACGTATCGTTGTAACGCATCAGAACGTCGAAACAACGCAAACGAACGCATCCATCGAGTTTGTAAAAGAACAGCCAGTTCACCCGCTCCACCGCCAATCATTCATGGAGCGCGCTGGTGAAAACGGAGAGACAGTGAAAAAGGCCCTGGTTTCGCTGGTCAATTAAAAACCATAAAACAAGACCTCTCTCCTGATTAGAACCCTTGTTTCAAGACAAGGGTTCTTTTTTGCCCCGAGAAGAAACACAGACTACAAAGCACATGATCTATAGAACTCATTTCTAAAATGCCAGCCAGACGCCAATTGCTGTAGCTTGTCGTAAAGCGTTTCTGGCCTTAGCTTGCCATAAGGATAAACCGCTAGTGCGCGAGGCTACGCATGACCGCCCATTCCAGCGTTATTAACGCCATAGGCAACACCCCCCTGATCAAACTGCGCAAGGCATCCGAGATAACAGGCTGTAATATCTACGGAAAAGCAGAGTTCATGAATCCTGGCCAGTCGGTCAAGGATCGTGCCGCACTGTTTATCATCCAGGATGCGATCAAGTCGGGCAAACTGAAACCGGGCGGTGTTATCGTGGAAGGCACAGCGGGAAACACCGGCATAGGACTAGCACTGGTAGGAAACGCTTTGGGTTTTCGCAGTGTGATTGTTATCCCCGAAACACAAAGCCAAGAAAAGAAGGATATGCTCCGCCTTGCGGGCGCACAGGTTATTGAAGTGCCTGCTGTTCCCTATCGCAACCCGAACAACTACATCAAGATTTCCGGGCGAATTGCCGAGGCGCTGGCAAGCTCTGATCCCAATGGCGCCATCTGGGCCAACCAGTTTGACAATACCGCCAACCGCGATGGCCATATCGCCATGACGGCACCTGAAATCTTCGAGCAAACCGATGGAAAGATTGATGGTTTCATCTGTGCCGTCGGCACGGGCGGGACACTTTCAGGCGTTGGCCAGGGACTGAAGGCTCGCAACAAGAACATTACAATTGGCCTTGCAGACCCCATGGGCGCAGCGCTCTACAACTATTACAAGAACGGCGAATTGAAGTCCGAGGGATCCTCCATAACAGAGGGCATTGGCCAGGGGCGTATCACCGCAAATCTGGAGGGCGCTCCGATTGATATCCCCTTCCAGATTCCCGATGCAGAAGCACTGGAGATCATTTTCGACCTGCTCGAACATGAAGGATTGTGCCTTGGCGGTTCCTCCGGCATCAATGTAGCCGGTGCCATTCGACTGGGTCAGGAAATGGGACCCGGAAAAACTATTGTGACCATATTGTGCGACTACGGCACCCGCTATCAATCCAAGTTGTACAATCCCAACTTCTTGAAATCAAAGGGCCTTCCAAGTCCAAAATGGATGGAGACCACACTCGATATTCCCGTTCCCTTTACCACCGAGGAAGCTTAGACGAAAACCGAAGGTTTCATAGCTTCCCTTCCCGGTCGAATATGATATCCATGCGGGCAGGAGTTGTATCGCATGGATGGTTTCTTCAGCACGGTAACGATTGTTGCCCTTGTCACAGCCTTCATCTACGGCCTCGCCATCGTCTGCGCGTCCCGCGAAATCATGTGGGGGCGCACGTCGGAGGGTAGCATTGCATGGTTGCTCTCCCTGTTTTTCCTCCCGTTTCCCACGGCATTCCTGTATCTCATCTTTGCATGGAAGCGCTTTGATGATTATGGCGAAATCCAACGTGGCCTCAGTTCCTTCGAGCAAGACGTCAATCGCCGCCATGGCGTTCTGATTGACCATGAGGCCAACGAGACGTGGCCCGTACATAATAGAATTACCCCCCTGCCGTTTCTCAAGGGCAACGACTGCCGCCTGCTCATTGATGGGGAAGCCACGTTCAGGTCCATTCTGGAAGGCATTCGCGCGGCACAGCATTTTATCCTCGTCCAATTCTTCATTGTACGCGATGACGAAGTTGGTCAGGCTCTGGCGGATGCCCTGATCGACAAGGCCCGGGAAGGTGTCACCATCTACTTTCTTTATGACGATGTGGGCTCGCGCTCGCTGTCTCGCGGCTATATCAACCGTCTGCGCAACGCCGGCGTAAAAGTCAGTGGCTTCAACAAGCGCCATCGCTTGCTGCGCCTATTGGGGCCCATGCGCCTGAATTATCGCAATCATCGCAAGGTGGTAGTGGTAGATGCCAAACAGTGCTGGGTTGGCGGCCACAATATCGGACGAGAATATCTGGGGCGCTCCAAAGCACTCGGCCGTTGGAGAGATACCCATGTGCGGGTAGATGGACCAGCGACAATTGCCGCAGCTCTGTCATTTGCAGAAGACTGGCAATGGGCAACAGGCTCCCTGCTGGATGTGGCCCTTCCGGAGACACTGGAAACTCCCGGCAATCAACCGGTTCTGGTTATGCCCACTGGCCCGGCCGATCCGATTGAAGACTGCTCCATCGCCTTTGCTGAAACCATTTCACGAGCCCGCGACCGCCTTTGGATCGTCAGCCCTTATTTTGTCCCCGGCATCGAAGTGCTCACTGCTCTCTATGCGGCGGCCCTGCGCGGCGTAGATGTGCGTATCCTGTTGCCGGAAAAGGCGGATCATCGCCTTGTCTGGTTGGCCAGTTATGCCCACGCAGACGATCTTATCGACCATGGCATCAAGATCTACCGGTATCAGGAAGGCTTCCTGCACCAGAAGGTTATCCTCGTTGACGATCACTTGGCCGGTATAGGCACAGTGAACTTTGACAACCGCTCCTTCAACATCAACTTCGAGATCACACTGTGGTTCACAGGCGCTCAGATGATTGACGACACCTCACGTATGCTGCGAACCGATTTCGACAATGCCCGCCAGACCGGCCTGGCGGAACTGCGCAGCCGACGGTATGCATTTCGCATTCTGTGTCAGGCCGCCAAGCTGTTTTCTCCAATACTTTAAGCAGACCAGCTCATCACTTGAAACCAACTCCATTGACCTGAGCGTAACACGGCGTACGCTGACAGCCACAAGATGTGCAACCTGAAGGAGCCACCATGACTGAAGCCCTGTTCCACGATGACGCCTACTTACGCTCATGCGAAGCCAAGATTGTCGATGTGCTGGAGGGGAACAACGTGGTTCTGGATCGAACGGTCTTCTACCCAAGCGGCGGTGGCCAACCGGGCGACTGTGGGCAAATGGAATTGGGTAACGGCACCAAGCTCACCATAGTCAATACCTTTTACGGCGAAGATCGAAAAACCATTCAACATCAACTGGCTGATGGTAGTGCTGCACCTATGGTCGGAGACACAATTACCCTGCACGTGGACTGGGCGCGGCGCTACAAGCTCATGCGCGTTCATACCGCGCTGCACTTGCTCTCCGTGATCCTGCCCTACCCGGTCACTGGAGGGCAAATCTCCGATGGAACCGGGCGACTTGATTTTGATATCCCCGAAGCAACACTCGACAAGGAAGCCCTTTCTACCCAGCTTCAGGAACTGGTGGACGCTGACCACAAAGTCACATTTGAATGGATTACGGATGAGGAGTTGGCTGCCAATCCAGATCTGGTCAAGACCATGAGCGTAAAACCACCGACTGGTAGCGGAAAGGTCCGACTCATTAGAATTGGCGATGACATCGACCTGCAACCCTGTGGCGGTACACATGTTTCTCATAGTCGGGAGATAGGCTCTGTTCGCATAGCCAAGATTGAGAAAAAGGGCCGCCAAAACCGCCGGGTTCGCATTCAACTGGAGGACTGAAAAATGCCTGTTACCCCACTGGTCACCACACAATGGCTGCGAGACAATCTGGAACGTTCGGATCTGGTGATCCTGGATGCCTCCTTCCACCTTGCAGCTACTCAACGAGACCCGAGGGAAGAATTCCGGCAAGTCCACATTCCCGGCGCGCAGTTCTTCGACATCGAGTACATTGCAGATCCGACCACGGATTTGCCCCATATGCTGCCCACCGACAACGACTTCATCGAGAAGGTCTCGGCGCTTGGTGTCGGAAACGACAAGACCATCGTCGTGTATGATGCTTGTGGCATTTTCTCGGCCCCGCGCGCGTGGTGGATGTTGCGCATATTCGGTCTTGAAAACGTTCATGTTCTGGATGGCGGACTGCCCAAATGGCAAGCTGAAGGACATCCGGTTACGGATAAAATCACCAAGCCCGCCCGCGGCACGCTTACTGGTGCGCTGGATCGATCGAAGGTCTACGACCTTGATGTGGTTCAAGAAGTTGTCAACGGCGCGCCCGGCCTTATTCTGGATGCGCGAGGTCGCGGTCGTTTTACGGCGGAAGACCCCGAACCTCGTGAGGGGATGCGGTCCGGCCACATGCCCGGAGCAAAGTCAGTTCCACTCTGCGATCTGTTGATCGACGGTTGTTACCGGCCCCTTCACGAACTGAAAACCATTTTCACGGAAGCCGGTGTTACCCCCCAAACCCGCGCCGTTTGCACTTGCGGCTCAGGCGTCACAGCCGCTGGAGTTGCTCTGGCCCTCACGTTGACAGGGCATGATGATCACGCGGTCTATGATGGCTCCTGGTCCGAATGGGGCAGCCGAAGTGACACCCCCATCGCCACCGGCGCAGACTAACCAACCAGAATCATTTTCCCAAGAAAGCCCCGCAACACTCTGTGATTGCGGGGCTTTTATTCTCAGAAACCAAATCGATCCAAACGTGTTTTGGGTGCCTTCCCGCCTGACAAGGCCGTCATGAGAGCAGGACGAGTGCCCGGCAAATGTTGTATTTGCCCGAAGCCCAACGCGCTCATTGCACCGCGTCGCGGATGACGCTCCATGATCTTGTCAACGGACCTCGGCGAAAGCCGCCGCAGGCCGGTTCCAAACAAGTCACAAACGGCGCCCCGCGAGACCAGATGTGCTTCTGCACCGTGTAACCGGCTCGAGACATAAGCATTGAGGTGCAGGGAAATGGCATCTCCAACCTTTTGCGCTTTTTCAACTCCATGCCCTTTGTCAATAAGGTGGGAGCACGCCCGCTCAGCTCCACTGATGGCGAAGCAACAGTCTTCAGGGTGCGTGCTGCGATCAAATGCAAGACCGGTATCATGCAAAATACAGGCCGCAAACAGAAGCTCACCATCATAGCTCAAGCCTTTATGGTGACCCAAGAGCGCGCCAAACAGGAACGTGCGCCAACTATGGTGAAGCAAAGCCTCTGAATGTGTTTCTCTGGCAAAGCTGAGGGCATCGCGCATCAATGGACTTTCCTTGGGCAACAACTCCTCCAGGAACGCCTCTTCCGGCTTTAAAAACCCGAGCTTTGCACGAAACAGGTCCCCCGCTTCAACAAGCTGAAGGCGCGCCATATTGGCCAGCAGTGCGACACGCTCCCCTGGTGCCAAACGCCCAAGACTGTATCGGCCCTTCCGACGCCCCCATGCCATTGTTCCCATTTGTTTATTCATCACAGCTTGACCCTTCTCATTTGCCCCATAATTTTGTACTATTTCGCATAAATAAAACAGACAATCAAATTAATTTGCGAAACGGTACATAAATGACAGAACCAAAACCCCGAGGCCGCCCCCGCAGGTTTGACAAGGACACGGCCTTGAAAAGCATCAAGAACTTGTTCTGGAAACAGGGGTTTTCGGCAACAAGTCTGGATGACATAGCCAAGGAAACAAACATCAATCGGCCGAGCCTTTACGCAGCTTTTGGCAGCAAGGAGGAAATGTACCTCGCTTGCATGGATTTGTTTGTAAAAGACATGACAACCATGGCCGAGCAGGCCTTGAAAAGCGCCCCTGATGCGAGATCTGGCCTCATCAACCTCTTTGAAGGAGCCATCGCAATCTATACAAACAATAACGTTGCTCGTGGGGATAAGATAGAAGTGCCTTTGGGCTGCCTGATAGCCTGTACAGCACCTTCTGAAGCCTTTTATTCAGAGAGAATTGCAACAGTTCTTCAAAAAGCCTTTGCGGAACTCGACGCCAGCTTTTCCGATGCATTGTCGCGGGAAAGCGCTGGCGTCGCTTCAATTCCAGAAGAGCAACGCCCCATGATCGCACAAATGCTCGGTACCCTACTGAATGGGATTGGCGTACGCGCCCGCGCGGGTGCGAGTGCTGAAGAACTCAATCAAATTGCAGTCCACTACATTGACTGCTTGCTCCCACCACCGCGTTCTTGAACAAAAAGAAGCCCGGCAGTCAGACTACCGGGCCTCAGCAACCTAACTAATCTGTCAGATCAATGATGCAGGATCTGGGAGAGGAACAACTGTGTCCGTTCGTGCTGTGGATTGGTAAAGAAGGCTTCAGGCTCATTCTGTTCCACAATTTGCCCCTGATCCATGAAGATCACACGGTTGGCCACCTTACGGGCAAAGCCCATTTCATGGGTCACGCACAACATGGTCATGCCCTCTTCAGCAAGGCCAACCATCACATCCAGCACTTCCTTGATCATTTCCGGGTCGAGCGCAGATGTTGGCTCATCGAACAACATGATCTTCGGATTCATGCACAAGGAACGGGCAATCGCAACACGCTGCTGCTGACCGCCAGACAACTGACCCGGATACTTGTGGGCCTGCTCTGGAATTTTAACTCGCTCCAGATAGTGCATGGCCACTTCTTCCGCCTGCTTCTTTGGCATCTTGCGTACCCAGATCGGCGCCAGCGTACAGTTTTCCAAAATGGTCAGATGCGGGAACAGGTTGAAGTGCTGAAAGCACATGCCAACTTCGCGGCGAATCTCGTCAATCCGCTTGAGATCATTCGTCAGCTCGATCCCGTCAACAATGATCTTTCCCTTCTGGTGCTCTTCCAGCCGGTTGATGCAGCGGATCATGGTGGACTTGCCCGAACCGGACGGCCCGCAGACAACGATCCGCTCCCCCTTCATCACGCGCAAATTGATATCGCGCAGCACATGAAAGTCGCCGAACCATTTGTTCATGCCGATGATGTCAATCGCGACCTCGGTATCGGAAACCTGCATTTTTGAGCGATCTGCCAGGATATCGGCGGCATTTGCTTCACTCATTCTTCATTCTCCAAATCTTTGCTCTTCCTCTGGTCCCGGACCGTTAGTGACGATCACCGGTACTTAGCTTGCGTTCCAGATACATCGAATAACGTGACATTGCAAAACAGAACGCAAAGAAGAAAAGCCCGACAAACACATAGAGCTCCACAACCAACCCATTCCATGTGGAGTCCGCCAGTATGGGCTGGATAATGCCCAATGGATCCAGAAGACCAATCACGGAAACAAGCGTCGTATCCTTGAACAGGCCAATAAAGGTATTCACGATTCCCGGAATGGAAATCTTCAAGGCCTGTGGCAGCACGATCAGATACATGGATTGCCAATAAGTCAGGCCCAATGCATCCGCCGCTTCATACTGCCCCTTGTTCAACGCCGCTAGACCACCACGGATCACTTCCGCCATGTAGGCCGAGGCAAACAAGGTCACCATGATCAGCACCCGCAGGATGAGATCGAAACTGGTGCCGGGTGGCAGGAAGTAGTTCAACAGGGTTGAGGCTACGAACAACAGGGTAATCAGCGGCACACCACGAATGAACTCAATGAAAGTGACACAGATTATCTTGATGAACGGCATGTTCGAATTTCGGCCCAATGCCAGCAGAATACCAAGTGGCAAAGAAAAGGAAATTCCGGTCACCCCGATGATGATTGTCAGCAGAAAGCCACCAAAATCACTTGAGGATACACTCTGGAACACCCAGCCATCACCCCAAAGCAGCACAAAGGCAACCAGGGGGTAGACTGCGGAAAAAGCAAACAGCTGTTTGCGCGCCGGGACTGCATCCCACAGAACCGGAAGCAAGGCCACACAAAGCAGAACGAACGCCAGAATGGGACGCCAGCGCAGGTCTTCCGGGTAAAACCCGAACATGAACTGGTCAAATCGGGCCGTAATCACAGCCCAACAAGCCCCTTCCGATGAAAGCTGGCGGCATTCATCAATGGAACCGGCCACCCAGACCGCGTCCACAAAGGCCCACTGAACAAGTCCCGGCACCATCCAGGCCAGAAAAATCAGCGACAGAATTGTCAAAGCCGTATTCAAAGGAGATGAGAACAGGTTTTCCCGGGTCCAGGCCAAGGGTCCGGTTGTCGTGATAGGGGCCGGCATGGCCTCCTTGGCTTCTTTCATCACGAAAGCAATGGAGCTGTTATCCGTCATCCTAGCGCTCCTTCAGCTTGACCGACTGGTTGTACTTGTTCATGACCGCAGAAATCAGCAGCGACACGGTGAGATAGAACGCCATCAAAAGCAGCACACATTCCATTTCACGGCCGGTCTGGTTCAGTGTGATCCCGCCCAAGGTTCCCGTCACGTCCATGTAGCCAACAGCAATAGCCAGTGAAGAGTTCTTGGTCAGGTTCAAGTACTGACTGATCAACGGTGGAATGATGACCCGCAGCGCTTGAGGTAAGATCACAAGTTTCATCGTGCGGTTTGGTCGCAAACCCAGCGCATAGGCCGCTTCAGTCTGCCCTTTGTTGATCGCCTGAATGCCTGAGCGGACGATCTCACCGATGAATGCGCCGGTATAGATCGATAGTGCCAACCACAACGCCACCAGTGAATTGCGCAGATGAATGCCGCCCTGATAATTGAAGCCCTTCAACTCGGGGTATTCCAGAGAAATGGGCGACCCAAGCGCAAAGAAAACAATGGCCGTGGGAACAATCAGGATTCCCAGACTGATGCTGAACACTCTAATGATCTGGCCGGTTTCTTCCTGACGCTTGCGGGCCCAGCGGCGGAATAGAAAAATACCCACCAGCGACACCACAAAGGTGGACACAACGATCCAGCCGGTTTCAGCAAGCACCAATGACGGGATGTAAAAGCCGCGGTTCGTGGCCACCAAAAAGCCATCCAGCATGGGCTCACTACCCCGAGGGCGCGGCAACAATTCGATAAAGACGGCGTAGAGCAGAAGAATCTGCAACAGAAGTGGAACATTGCGCACCACCTCGATATAGACGGCCATCAGCTTGGAGATGACCCAGTTCTTGGATAGCCGCAGGACACCGGCGATCACACCGATAACGGTTGCCAACGCACATCCAAGAACTGCGACAAGTAATGTATTGAGAATGCCAACGACGGCCGCGAGCCAATGTGGCGAGCGGGAGTCATACTCGATCAGCCGCTGGTTGATATCGTAGTAGGCGGGCTCAAACAGAAAGCCGAAACTGAAATCCTTACCCAAGTCCGCAAGGTTGGTGATGATGTTGTTGATCAGGTAGGCGCCAAGCAGCATCACCAGGAATAGGGCGATGGTCTGAATGGTGGTGGACCGATAGCGGGAATCTGTCCACAGCATCCCCAAACGGAACCGCTCCTCAGGAGAATATGTCGCTACGCTCATTCGCTGTCCGCTTCTTTTCATTGTTTTAGAAAAAAGGCGCTGTCCCCGGCCTCCGGCAACAGCGCCTTCTCAAGCAGGTGCGCTCTTAACGGAACGGAGGCGCGTACAGCAGACCGCCGTCGGTCCACTGTGCGTTCAGCCCGCGCGCAAGACCAATCTTGGTGTCCTCACCAATGGTTTTGGCAAACAGCTCACCATAGTTGCCGCCCGCCTTGATGGCGCGCAAGGCGAAGTCATTATCCAGACCGATGATCGCGCCATACTCACCTTCAGCGCCCAAAAGACGAGCAATTTCGGTGTCAGCGCCCGGAGCGGTAGATTGAGCCTTCTTCTCATCCGCATTGGCGGCAGTAATGCCCTTTTCCTCGGCGATGATTAGAGCATTCAGCACCCAGCGAACGATGTCTTCCCACTGGTTGTCACCATGACGGACAAGCGGGCCAAGAGGCTCCTTGGAGATGATCTCTGGAAGGATCACATGGTCAGCAGGAGTTTCGAAGCTCGAACGGCTGGCGGCCAGACCAGAAGCGTCGGTGGTGTAAACGTCACACGCGCCGGCAAGGTAGTTCTGACGCGCTTCTGTGTTGGTTTCAATTGGCACGGGGTCGTAAGACATACCATGCTTGCGGAAGTAATCGGCCAGATTCAGCTCGGTTGTCGTACCGGTCTGAATGCAGACTGTCGCGCCATCAAGCTCAAGTGCAGATTCAACACCAAGCTCTTTTGGGACCATGAAACCCTGGCCATCATAGTAATTAACGCCAATGAAGGTGAACTTCAGGTCGGCGTCACGTGTGAAGGTCCAGGTTGTGTTGCGCGCCAGCATGTCGATCTCGCCAGAGGCGAGCGCCGTAAAGCGCGTCTTGCCGGTCGTTGGAACGAACTGAACGGCATTGGGATCGTCAAGAACTGCCGCGGCCACTGCGCGGCAAACGGCAACGTCAAAGCCTTGCCAATCACCATTGTCGTCAATCTGCGAGAAGCCAGCCAAGCCGGTCGACACACCGCAGTTCAATATGCCCCGCTCCTGGACTTCCTCAAGAGTGCTGGCGGATGCGGCCGTCATCGCGGCGAGACCGAACACGGCACTCAGTGCTACTGGAAGGTATTTGCTTTTCATAGAATTGGGCCTCTTTGTTAGTCCAATTTTTAGCTTATGCGTTTTCAGAAGCAGCAGGTCGCCGACCAACAGGCCGAAGCCACCGGAATACGAGGTAGTACCCTTAAAGCCCCCCTTTGGCTTCAACTGCCCCTGCGCAAGCATTCGAAGGCATTTTTCCGACCCCGTCAAGAGGAAACAGTTAGTAAAAATATCGAACTTTAAGATATTCGCTTAACGCAAAAGTCATTTGACTACAATTCAGGAAAGTTGCCCGCTTTTAAATCAACTGATGCACATGACTTGTGCAACGCAATATTAGAAATATGGTAGATATAGCTTATCGAACCACAACCAAAGACTTAGACTTAAACAAATTATTCATAAATAAAACTTAGCGGAATGAAGTCATCAATATTTGTGAGACAAGCATCACCCATGTGTATGCAAGTGTCGCCTATGTTTTCCGGAGTTCAACGCACAAAAGATACGCAAAAATACAAAGCCACCGCAGAGCGGATCTGCGGTGGCCGAGTAAAACAGCTGAAACACAGAGTGAAGATTACTTAGAAACTCGGATCCTTGCGTCGTTCTTTATAGATCAGACGCAGATTGCGGAAATAAATGACCAGCCCAAGCCCTTGCCCGAGAATAATTACCGCATCCTTACGTGCAATGCCGTAGGTTAAAAGCAGCAAGCCCCCGCCGATTGAGAAAAACCAGAAGGCAATCGGCACGATCGACTTGCCAACTCGTTCAGAAGCCAGCCACTGAACCAGAAACCGCATCATGAACATGCTCTGCGCCAGCAGTCCCCAGAACATCCAGAAGTCGAGGCGCTCGATGAAAACCTCATAAAACCAAGCCCAAAGTGCTTCAATCATCCGGCTCGCTCCTCGGCCGGCGCCGGAGCGGAGTGTCGTTCCATTACCACTTCCTCAATCTGGGGCAAACACCGCCGTCGCCTGCGGAGCCACCACACGCCATACAAATCCAGAACCCCAACAAGAGCGCGATCAAAAATCCCGTACTTGGACGCCCCATGGCGTCGCTGACGGTCGACTATGTCAACGTGGGTGACTTGAAAGCCCTCCCGGATCACCAGTGCAGGCAGAAAACGGTGCCACCCATCAAAATAAGGCAGCCGTTTGAAAACTTCTGTACGGATTGCCTTGAGACCGCAGCCGCTATCACGCGTATTGTCCTGCAACAGCGCACCTCGCAACCGATTGGCTGCTCTGGACGCCACGCGTTTGACAAAACTGGCCTTGCGACCCAGCCTCTGTCCTGCGGCCAGTCCTGTCATCGGCCCGCCAGCCTGAAGCGCTGCCAATAATTCAGGCATGTAGGCCGGATCATTCTCACCATCCCCATCGATGGTGATCAGAACACGCCCCCGCGCGTGTAAAAGCCCGGACCGGACTGCACAACTCTGGCCACCCGACCGATCATGACGCAGCACACGCAAAAAACCATGATCGCGGCCATACTCCGCCAGTACGTCAGCCGTACCATCGGTAGAGCCATCATCCACGACGATAACTTCAAAAGACCAGGCCGAGAGCGCCGCAGCGATTTCATCGAGTAGAAATGGCAGATTGTCTCTCTCATCCTTCGCGGGGACCACTACAGTAATTTCAGGCGTGCTCACAGCATAACCGCCACTCATGACATGTATTCCTATTTCGCACTCAGGAAGACCAACCCGAAGAAGTGCATGAATGACTATGCAACTTTGGTCTTCACAGGTATTGAAGTGGCGCTCCTGACGAATCCCCACAGGGATCTACACGCTTTAACAGAGGAGTTACCATAAAACGCAGGAATAATATTCCCGTTTTGAGTATATTTAAAGCCAATCCCCCGCCGGGCCATCCAGCGCGCGACCATATAAGAGACCGTACCGCCGAATAGCACGCCAGCAATCACATCGCTTGGATAGTGTGCTCCGACCATGATGCGACTGACCGCGATCCAAAACCCAACTACGAGAATAAACCGGCGATAGCTGGGCATCAACAACGCCAACGCCACGGCACAAGCGGCAACGGATGTGGAATGCCCGCTTGGAAAGCTGGTGAACTTACCATGGAAAATAAAGGGGTCGAAATGAACAGGCCCCATGGTTTCAACAAGCTTCGGTCGGGCACGCCCGATGCACCATTTTAGTATCACCACAAGAATCCCACTGGTCGCCACGCTGACGAACACAAAAGCGGCACCCGTCATGACAATATGCAGACCTAGCCGCGCGCGATACGAAACGGTCTCATGGTTCAACGCCAGCAAGCTCAAAAACACAAGACCCGACACTGCCAGCATCCAGTCTGACTTGCCGAAATCCGTGACCCAGCCGAAAAAGGAGCTGTAGCCACCCGGCACAACATCAAGCCACTCATGAAGGTGCGCATCCAGCAACACCATTGACAGCCCACAAAACAACAAGAGGATAGCCGCAAGATCTTGCGGGCGATGACCTTCAGGTAACGGATGGCGAAGTCGCTCCACTCGGCTATCCCGCCCTCGAAAAAGAGCAATGCCGCTTTTGAACTGGTGCTGCATGCGGCGCGCCAACACATTCAAGGTCGTGCGTATCCGAGCGCGCAAACCACGGGATTGCCCCGAGCTTTCAAGGCGCCCTGCCCCATGGCGCCGATAGGAAAGATGCTGGCTTTCTGTTTCTACAGTAATGGCCTTACCCCCCGTTGAGATATACCCCTATGACCTGCTCATCTCCGCCGTTGATGTTGATGCCTGAAACCGACCCAATTTGTTTCAAGGTTACACCGGCTTCCCTTGCCGCATTCTCGAATGCTTCAGCATGGGCCGTCTCAACCGTCGCTACCTTGCAGGGATCGGCCGGCGTCGTACTCAAAAACGATGCAGCACTCTCAGCATTCCCCAAGGTAACCCTCGAGGTCAAAAGGAAAACATAGCTGGGTTCATTAAACCCAACTGTTATCACTGAGGGGTTTTCACAGGAGGTCCCTGCCTCAATGACGTCAACCAGCCGTGGGGACAACCAGATCGGCGTAAGGGATGGTGCCACGAAGGCCCAGAACGCCAATAGCAGCGTAATGGATGTGCCAGCTACCGGCCACAGTGCATTCAGGATCGCCCGCTGCTTGACACGAACTGCAGCCATAATGCCTAACACAGCCCCCACAAATGCAATCAGCACACCAGGGGGAGACGGCCAGCTCTGCAAGTAGATCGGCAAAGCCAAACTTGAAGCGAAAATCAGCAGGGGAATTGCAACAAGCAACCCCGCAGCAAGCCAATACAGTACGGCACGCTTTGGCCAGGACCCACGCTCCACCAGAACATAGCCCATCATCAGTGCCAGCGCCGGCAGCAACGGCATGGTGTAATGCGGCAGCTTTGTCGATACGAACTCGAACACGATCCATGACGGCACCAGCCAACACAAGGCAAACACCACACAGTCCGCACTTCGCTGCCGCCATACGCCGGGGATGGCAAGCACCACAAAGGCCGAAAGCGGCCAGAAGACAACAATGCCGGCCAGCAGGTGTGTCAACGGTGGCGCGCCATGACTTTCCTGCCCTTCACCGACCTTGGCCAAAAGATCCCGCCCGATTGAATCCAGAAAGAAACCGCCATTGGTTTCCCGATAGATCGCCACATACCAAGGCAGCACCAGCACCAGAAAGAGAATGAAACCGCTCAAGGGACGCAGCCGAGCCAACCAACGGACCTCATGCTTCCAAAGGCACAAAGACACAATGGTCAAACCTGAAATCATGAGCCCAATCGGCCCCTTGAGCAAAGTACCAACGGCCAGCCCAACCCAAAACAGGGCGGCCAACAGCCAGCTGCTTCCCTCGCTGTTGCGCGCCAACCACAGCCGGGCCAAGGCCCCTTGCGCCAACACCACTGACGCCAACAAGAACGCGTCGGTTTTGGCAAGATGCGCCTCTGTAGTCACGATAAACGTCAGGCCCATCAATGCAGCAGATACAAATGAAGCGGACGACGACATCACTGCAAGTCCAACCCAATAGGTCAGCAAAACCGCAAGTGTGGCACCCACAACAGAGACAGATCGATAAACCCAGATAGGCGCTTCAGCGCCATAACCGCTGGCCTTCACGGCGAGCGACTGCAACCAGTAAATACCTACGGGCTTGTTGTTCCGACGGTCTCCAAGAAAGTGGATGTTGATGTAATCGCCGCTTTCGGCCATCTGTTTGCTGGCCTGTGCAAACCGGGGTTCATCTCGATCCAACGGCGGCACCGACATCTGACCGGGAAGGAAAACGGCCAAACACAAAATGACGAGGGCCAAGGGTGCAAACAGGCGCGTACCAATCAAACGCAATCCGGGCGACAAGGACGGTCGTTGTCCTGAAGCGCCGGCACTCTGCGCGTCCTGAGTTTGGGTATGTGCCCCGGCCATATTGCTCTACCTTCCCGATACTCAACTCAATGCACTTCTGCAGCCAGTTCCATCAATCAAAAGATGCCATAGAGTCGCCATACTTCATATCACTTGCGCACTGTGGCATTTTGTTAAAATTCGACTTATTTTTCACAGTGCTTGTATATTTTGGACAACCTATCCCCAATCAATCGACGATTTATACATTGTATCTCCCGCCCCTTGATACTGCCATTTTTCTCCAACAAAGGCTGAGGGACAGGGACTCTTCTTCTACATTCAATTCGGGATTGTTATCTTTGACGCTTACTAATGGACATGTAACCCGTCGCCGAACTGTTGGCGCGCTGGGACTCGGTGCCCTAATGGCTCTTGCCATTCTAGGCGGCTGTAGTTCCCTATCTGACCTCTCACAAGAGCCCGAGATCTATCAGGTTGCCGTCGACAGGCAGGAAGCGCTGCGACAAACAAATGCATGGCGTGCCAAACACGACCTGCCCCCGTTGCAACTGGACGCGCATTTGAATGAGGTTTCTCAGGAAATGGCTGACCACGTGGCACGTCTCGATTCGCTCAAGACACGGCGCCACTCTGGCCCGAGTCTGATGAAACGCACTCAAACCGGCGGCTATCTCTCCGCAGCCGGTGCTGAAAACTTGGGCGCAGGCTATGCTTCGATATCCGCTGCCATGACCGGTTGGAAAACCTCGAAAGATCACAACAAAAATCTTCTCAACCCCTATGTAACGCACATGGGCATTGCCAGAACCAACCGAAAGGATGGAACCTACCGGAATTTCTGGGTGATGACACTGGCCAAGCCAGTGGATGAACTTCCGCAAAACAAGGCAGAGTTGTCCACTCGATAGTCCGGCCAAGCATGTTCCGAACATACCCGTGGACTTGCCAGTCTTTACGCGAGCTGTGCTGCTGCCCATATTGCCGGGTAACAGAATTGCATCATACCCGGAGAACCATATGAGCACGCACAGCTCCGTCCTGCTTCAGGATTGGGAGACCCCGTTTGGCCTTCCCCCTTTTTCACAAATCCAGCCGGAAGACTTTGGACCTGCATTTGACGCTGCTCTGTCAGTTGCAGAAGCCGACGTGGAAGCCATAGCCAACAACCCTGACGCCCCAAGTTTCGACAATACAATTCTGGCGTTGGAAACCGCGGGGGAGAAGTTGACACAGGTCGCATCTGTTTTCTTCAACCTCTCCGGGGCGCACACAAATCCGACCCTTCAAGCCACTGAGCGTGAGATTGCTCCCAAGCTGGCCGCACACAGCTCCAGGATCTTGCTGAACCCGGCACTTTACCAACGCATCGAGAGCCTCAATGCGACCAAGCAAACACTGAACCTCGACGCTGAACAGGAGCGCGTTCTTGAACGCTACACAACCAGCTTCCTACGCGCCGGTGCAGCTCTTTCTGACGAGGCCAAGCAGCGGATCTCTGAGATTACCCAGCGCCTTGCAACCCTCGGCACACAATTTGCCCAAAATGTTCTTGCAGATGAAGCAAACTACAAGCTGGTCTTGAAGGACGAGCAAGACCTGGCTGGGCTCCCGTCGTTTTTGATTGAAGCGGCACGAGAGGCGGCTCAAGATCGCGGCGAGGATGGCGCCTATGTCATCACGCTATCCCGGTCATCCATTGAGCCATTCCTGCAGTTTTCCAAGCGCCGAGACCTGCGCGAAAAAGCCTTCAAAGCTTGGGCAAGCCGCGGCGAAAATCCCGGTGAGACCAACAATCTTGAAATTATCACGGAGACTGTTGCCCTTCGGCATGAGCGCGCGCGGTTGCTGGGCTACGACAACTTTGCGGCGTTCAAGCTGGACGATACCATGGCCAAGACACCGGACGCTGTAGCATCTCTGCTGGACAGCATCTGGCTGCCAGCCAGGGCCAAAGCCCTTGAAGAAGTGGCGGACCTCCAAGACATGGCAAGTTCTCTGGGAGACAATGTGGAAATTGCCCCTTGGGACTGGCGATACTACGCCGAAAAAGTGCGACAGCAACGCCATGAACTCGATGAAGAACAAGTAAAACCTTATTTCCAGCTCGACAAAATGATCGAGGCTGCATTTGACAGTGCCAACCGATTGTTCGGCATTTCTTTCCGCGAATTGCACGAAGTCGACAGATATCACCCCGACCTGAAGGTTTTTGAGGTTCTTGATGCGGATGGTAGCCACCGAGGCATCTTCATTGGTGATTACTTTGCACGTACATCAAAGCGCTCAGGCGCCTGGATGAGCGCCTTTCGCAAACAGCACCGTACGCGGGGCACGGTGGCACCCGTGATTGTCAATGTCATGAACTTCTCTAAGGCACCGGCCGGAGAACCAACGCTGTTGACGTTTGACGACGCACGCACCTTGTTCCATGAATTCGGTCATGCGCTCCATGGCCTGCTCTCCGACGTCACCTACCCTGTGATTTCAGGAACCAGCGTCTCTCGGGATTTTGTCGAACTGCCCTCCCAACTTTATGAGCACTGGCTATCCGAACCCGAAGTACTGCAGCGCTTTGCCGTGCACTACAAGACCGGAGCACCAATACCTCAAGAACTGCTGGATCGGCTTCTGGCCGCAGCAAACTTCAATCAAGGCTTTGCAACGGTCGAGTATCTTGCGACCGCAATCGTGGACATGGCCATTCACAGCGAGGCAGATCCGGAGACCTTCGAGCCACAATCATTCGAGCAGCAGGTACTGGAGAAAATCGGAATGCCGTCCCAGATCGTCATGCGGCACCGGACACCGCATCTGGCTCACGCCTTTGCCGGCGACGGCTACTCAGCGGGATACTATAGCTATATCTGGTCGGAAGTCATGGATGCGGATGCCTTCGAGGCCTTTAAGGAAGCGGGCGATCCGTTCCACCCGGAGACGGCAGCACGGCTCAAGCAAGCCATTTATTCTGCAGGAGGACGTCAGGACCCGGAAGACGCCTACATTGCATTCCGGGGTAAAATGCCAAGTATTGCCCCCCTGCTTAAGGGCCGAGGGTTGATGACCGAAAACGAAGCTGCTTAAGCCTCACACAAGCATAGCCTTGCAGCATACAGTTGGGCGCTGATTAGTCCGCGCCTCTACTGATGCACCAAACTTTAAAGCGAGCTGGGCCCCACCCCACTCGCTTTTTTTTAGGCCCGTGGTCGACGCGAAAATCCCAAAACCCGCACAAGGCCGGCGAGAAACACAAACAACCACCCCACTATCATCATGAAACCGCCCGTGGGCGCTGCCATGGGAAACAGTCGTGTGCCGGAAAACCACCGAAACGCCAAGTCTCCACAAAACAGGCCCAGTCCTGCGAAAATGATCAGGATGGCAAAGCCCAGCAGCCTGGAATGAGAGATCGCCAAAGCAAGGCCCAGAGCAACAAATGCCCCCGCATGCAACATGGTCATCTGAGAAATCGTGATCAGCAGCTGTGAGCCGTAAGCATGCGACGACGCTGCAGCCGTCAGAATGGAGATGACGCCACTGGCACCTCCAAGTGCCAATCCCAAGCCGAGGCCACCTGTCGTCTCAATGGGTCGAGGACTGTCCATACTACCCCCTAGGTCAGGCAGGGCCCTGTTCCGCCTGCCATTATGAATCACCGCCTTGCTTTCCCATCTAACATCCTGAGCCAGAGGGAAATCAACGCCTTACATTTCAGTTTGCCAATAACCTGATGGGCAAACGTTAAAACTGTCCAATTGATACAGATACGCTGCGACTGACGCTCAGACGCGGCTCATGCGAGCCAGCGTGGTCGTGGCGGGATCTGCTGCGTCCAGAATGCGCAGCTGCGGTTTGGCTTGTCCCTGCCAAGTGTCCACGGACAGTACGCCAGCAAGGTGGAGGGATTTCCCACGGGCCCCAAGCAGGGCCTGCCCGAGGGGCTGATCCTCCGCCTTGAAGGCGATTGCCTTCAGAGCCGGACCATCATTGGTAGCAATCGTCACACGAACATGACCTTTTCCAATAACATCCGCATACTTTATCCGCACCGATGGAAAAGCAAAGACTGGTTCCGGGTGCGATGCCCCATAAGGCCCTGCCTTTTCAAGCGTTTCCAGCAAATCCAGTGTCGCGCCTCCAGGTGCCAGAACCCCATCAAGGGTGAGTTCGTGATCACGAGCCGCATGAGCGACACTCTCAGCCAAAGCCTGATCAAAAAACGCTGTCAACTCATCGAGTCGCTCGCGGCGAACCGTCAGCCCGGCAGCCATGGCGTGGCCGCCGCCTTTTTCGAGAATGCCAGCATCCACCGCCGCCCGCACGGCAGCACCCAAATCGACACCTGAAATGGACCGGCCGGAGCCAGTACCCACGCCACTTTCATTAAAAGCAATAGCAAATGAGGGACGGCGGTATCTTTCCTTCAGTCGTGAGGCAATCAAACCGACGACGCCCGGATGCCAGTTATCTGCGCCAGTCAATAAAACCGGAGGTGCTTCTCCGTGAGAGTCAAGCTTTTGATAGGCTTGGCTGTCGCCCTCTTCCAGCATAACCGCTTCGATCGCCTGGCGCTCCTGATTCAATCGCTCAAGGGTGGCGGCAACATGTTCGGCCTCATCCCTGCTGTCACTGATCAGCAATCGCGTTCCGAGACCAGAATCACCAATACGTCCGCCGGCATTGATACGCGGACCCAGCATAAAACCAAGATGATATGGCGACGGCTTGCCATTGACCCGGGAAATATCGCAGAGGGCCGCCAGTCCCACATTACGGCGCTGATGCATGACCTGAAGTCCCTTGACCACATAGGCCCGGTTCAAGCCCTTGAGTGGCACGACATCGCACACCGTACCCAAAGCAACCAAATCCAGAAGCCCCATCAGATCCGGTAATTGTGCGACACCGCGTTGACGCAACTCGCGGTTCAACGCGACAAGGAACAAGAAGGTAACACCAACGGCCGCCAGATGCCCCTGCCCCGACAGATCGTCCTGACGGTTTGGATTGACCAGCGCGCACACCTCCGGATAACTCTCTCCGACTTGGTGATGATCCAGTACGACCACATCCAGCCCCACACGTTTTGCTTCTGCGAACGCTTCAAACGACGTGCTTCCACAATCAACAGTGATCAAAAGCTGCGCACCGCCGTTTCTCAGCTGGCCTATTGCATTCGGATTGGGTCCATATCCATCTATGATGCGGTCCGGTATATAGAACTGCGGATCAACACCAAGGGTGCGGAAGTAGCGCAGCAACAACGCGGTCGACGTCGCACCATCAACATCGTAGTCACCAAAAACCGCCATGGGCGTACGAGCGCTCAAGGCATCAGCGACGCGCTTTGCTGCCGCATCCATATCCTGCAAGCTGGACGGATCCGGCATCAAGTCCCGAAGGGATGGTTCAAGAAACCGGCTCGCCTGTTCCAAACCGACACCACGCCCCACCAATACGCGCCCCACAACATCCGGCAGGCCAGTCCGCTGGGACAAGGCAAGCGCCTGAGAACCAAGCATTGAATCTATCCGCTCGCGCCACACGCGCCCCGAACTTGAGCGCGTTACACCAAGGACCGTTCGCCGCTCAGCGGCCGCAGTTGTCAGAATGTCAGTCATGCTTCAAAGGGTGTTGTGATTCCGCCGGAAAACGCAAACGGGCGCGCCCTGAAAGGACCGCCCGCCTGTGAACTTCAATGAGTGTCCGCCACTCAATCCAGATGGAATTTTTCCAAATGAGAGTGCTGCGCCGTGATGTAACGCACGGTGCCAGACGTCGACCGCATTACCACGGTCTGGGTCGTGATGTGAGTTCGCCCGAACTTGACGCCCTTCAAGAAGTTGCCATCGGTCACACCGGTTGCGGCAAACAGCACGTCGCCACCCGCCATTTCTTCCATGGTGTATTTACGATTGATATCGTCAATGCCCATGCGCTTGGCGCGTTCCACTTGTTCTTCGCGGGTAATGACCAGTCGGCCTTCCATCTGGCCGCCAATGCAGCGCAGCGCCGCAGCTGCCAGAACGCCTTCTGGCGCCCCACCGATACCCACATAAAGATCAATGCCGGTTTCTTCGGGAGCCGTGGTGTGAATGATACCTGCTACGTCGCCATCTCCGATCAGATAGATCGACGCGCCAACAGCACGAATGTCGTCAATCAACTTGGCATGACGCGGACGGTCAAGAACACATACGGTCACGTCGGAAACATCGACACCCTTTGCCTTGGCAACGCGTTCCAGATTGAGCTCAATCGGATCATCCAGATTGATGGTGCCCGATGGATAGCCTGGTCCAATGGCGATCTTGGACATGTAACTGTCCGGCGCATTGAGAAGATCCCCCTCCGGTGCCATTGCAATAACGGCGATGGAATTGGGCATGTTCTTGGCGCAGATCGTGGTCCCTTCCAGAGGGTCCAAAGCGATATCCACCTTGGCTCCGTTCTTGGTGCCAACCTTTTCGCCAATATACAGCATGGGCGCTTCATCGCGCTCTCCCTCGCCGATGACGACGGTACCATCAATCGGCAATTGGTTGAGTTCGCGGCGCATCGCATCCACAGCTGCTTGGTCAGCGGCTTTTTCGTCACCCCGTCCCCGCAATCTGGCCGCTGAAACGGCAGCGCGTTCAGTCACGCGTGCCAGCTCCAGCGTCAGAATTCGATCCATAACGAAATCTTCGTCCGCTTGACTATCGGCCATCTATATCCTCGAAGTTCACATAGTCCCGTCGTATTGGTACGGGATTAATCCAGTTTTTCAATTCTCAGCATTTGCGGAGCGCCAAACGTGACCTTTTCGGCCGCGATCAACTCCAGCGCTTCGCGTACCGCCAGTTCCGTTGTCTCATGGGTAATGAGTATGACCGGTTGGGGCTCATCCGGATCCACGGCCCCGTCTGAGGCGAGAGCCGGGTCTCGGCGATTTTGCACAATGGATTGGAGCGAGATGTTCTTCTCCGCCATGTGCTTTGCAATTGTTGCAAAAGCACCGGGACGATCATCCACAGCAAGGCGAATATAATAGCCCCCCTCATGGAGGCGCATCCGCGCTTTGGTGTAGGGCTCCAAAGATGTCGCAGCTTGTCCAAAGACAGGCATGCCGTCTTCCCGGGCGATATCTGCAATATCCGAAATGACAGAGGACGCAGTGGCATCTCCACCAGCACCCGGCCCCACCAGAACCACTTCTCCCACAGCGTCCGCATCCACGGCAACCGCGTTCAAAACGCCGTCAATACGCGCGATGGCAGAATGCTTAGGCACCATTGTCGGGTGAACGCGCTGTTCCACGCCGGTATCCGTGCGCTGGGCCACACCCAGCAACTTGATCCGGTAGCCCAGTTCGTCAGCCGCACGGATATCGTCGGTCGTGATCGAGGTAATGCCCTCAACGTAAATGGCATCGCTATCCACTTCACAGCCAAACGCCAAACTCGTCAGCAACGACAGTTTGTGGGCCGTATCATGACCTTCAATATCGAAGGTGGGATCCGCTTCTGCATACCCCAGTCGCTGGGCATCAGCCAGACACTCGGCAAAAGAGAGCCCTTCGCGTTCCATGCGCGTCAGGATGTAATTGCAGGTACCATTCATGATCCCGTAAACGCGGGAAACAGAGTTTCCGGCCAGGCTCTCGCGCATGGTTTTGACGATGGGAATACCACCAGCCACAGCAGCTTCATAATTCAGGCTTACGCCTTTTTCTTCAGCCAGGCGAGAAAGAGACACGGCATGCTTGGCCAACAAAGCCTTATTGGCCGTAACGACATGTTTACCGGCATTCAAAGCAGCCCGCACACTATCCTCTGCCGAGCCGCTGTCTCCGCCGACAAGCTCGACGAAAACATCAATGCCGGGTGCTTGGGCAAGGGCCACAGGATCATCAAACCACTCCATGGATGACAAATCCACGCCGCGGTCCTTTGAGCGGCTGCGTGCACTAACCGCTACGACCTCGATGGGACGACCGCACCGGCTCTCGAGCTGCTTTGCCTTGTTCTTGACGATACGCACCACGGAGGCCCCAACGGTACCCAACCCTGCTACGCCAACTTTTAAACTCTCAGTCATATCCTGTCCGAATTTTCAGCAAACCGTGATCAGCGCTGCGCGCCCGCTTCTTCTTTATCTTCCCGACCGGTGTCCGGACCATTCAGGAAACGGCGTATACCACGCGCGGCCTGCCGGATACGTTGCTCGTTCTCAACCAGTCCGATCCGTACATACCCCTCGCCATACTCACCAAAGCCAATGCCCGGAGCAACGGCAACATCTGCTTTCTCAATCAGAAGCTTCGAAAACTCAAGTGAGCCAATACTCTTGAACTTTTCTGGTATTGGCGCCCAGGCAAACATGCTGGCCTCAGGCGCCGGAATATCCCACCCTGCACGGGAAAAGGAGTCCACCAGAACGTCGCGGCGCTTGCGGTACGTCTCGCGCATCTGCTCAATACAATCTTCCGGACCATTCAGAGCAGCCGTGGCCGCCACCTGAATGGGTGTAAAAGCGCCATAATCAAGGTAGGACTTGACCCGTGCCAACGCCGCGATCAAGCGCTCATTGCCAACTGCAAAACCCATTCGCCATCCCGGCATGGAAAAGGTCTTGGACAGGGAGGTGAACTCCACGGCCACATCCAATGCACCCGGCACCTGCAGGATGGATGGCGGCGGTGTCCGGTCAAAATAGATCTCCGAATACGCAAGATCCGACAAGACAAAAATGTCGTGCTTGCGTGCGAACGCCACAACATCCTTGTAGAACTCAAGGTCCGCACAAGTGGCTGTCGGGTTGGCCGGATAGCACAGAACCACTGCAATAGGCTTTGGAATCGAGTGAATCACGGCGCGCTCAAGCGCTTCGAACAGCTCCGGTCCCGGCTCTGCTGGGATGGATCGCAGCGTGCCACCTGCCATCAAGAAACCGAAGGCATGAATGGGGTAGCTGGGATTGGGTACCAAAACCACATCGCCCGGCGCCGTAATCGCCTGAGCCATGTTGGCAAACCCCTCTTTGGAACCAAGCGTAGCCACAACCTGCGTTTCAGGGTCCAGCTTTACGCCAAAACGACGTCCGTAGTACGCCGCCTGCGCTCTGCGTAGACCAGGGATACCTTTGGAAGCGGAATATCGATGGGTGCGCGGGTTCTGAATCGTCTCTGTCAGCTTTTCGACAATGTGCTGCGGCGTAGGCAGATCCGGGTTGCCCATACCCATATCAATGATGTCGGCGCCACCCGCTCGCGCCTTGGCTTTCAGACGATTAACTTGTTCAAAGACATAGGGCGGCAGCCTGCGAGTCTTGTGAAAGTCGTCCATGCCAAGAGCCTCACTTTCTGAGTAGCGTATATAGCGACTGGCAATTCATCGCGTGAATCGTTGAGTTATCGGGCTGGGTTTTAGCAGGTGTCTGCGGCTTTTGCATGAGTTTTTACAGGCAACCAGCAGCAAATTTCAATATATCAAACCAAAGGGCAACGCCAGCATGGGGCGCTGCGGCTGGACAACATCTGTTGCAAGAGGAATATTAGCTGACAGAGTTTATTGAGCGCCTTGCTCGGCTTGCGCCGCCAGCGCCTTCAGCTCCTCGATATCCGAGGCAGAGCGTGCGGTTTCTTGCGCCTTGCGCTCATTTTCCTCGGAGATTGCCAAAAGCTGGCTTTCTGCATCGCTTCGCTGATCTGGAGTCAGCAAACTTTCCTGTTCACTCTCTTTAAGAACCATCGCGCGTTGAGCAGCTGTTGGCTCCATCGCTTCGTAAACTGTCATGGACTCGCCAAAGGCACAGGCACCTAATAGGCTGGAGAGCCCGATTACAGGAAGGAGTTTGCACATGCGTTTCATTCGGTTTCATACCCGGTTTTACGACTTGCGACCTATGCCGCCAATCAAACACTTTTTATTTTTTACACTGTATGGTGATGCGGGAGAGTTCCTGCAACCTTCAAATAGCCGTCATGCTCTTAACCCATACTGGAGGGAAGTGCAAACGCCGACGACGTCCTGAATACATAAAATACGCATTAAATATTTATAATCGATAAATTTACGGATGAAGTAGGTATCGATGGATTATCGATTACTTGGGCCATGTCCCGGCAAAGCACCCAACAATAATAAGCCCCGTCAATTACAACTAAAATCAAATCGCGCCTTGGCCCCAAACCTCCTATAATTTTTAATATTAAAGGAGAAACGCCACTCAATCCGGATTTACCGATGGCATTTGCATGAAAACTGCAGGTGTCAGGGCAGGAACGGTATCCGCATTTACGTCAAGCAGTTGGCAATAGGGAAACTTGAAGCGAATGTCCAACGAGCAAGAAAACCCGTTACTTCAATACATTTTCAATAATCCGGAGGAGTTTGCCCGCAATCTCACAAAGATTGCAGAGAACAGCGGCAAAGCACTGGCAGCCTATCTGGAGCCGCGGGAGAGCGGACGCGTTCAGGATGAAACACCGGAAGAGCTGAGTCTCGCGGTAAAGACACTGGCGCAGGTGGGCGAATACTGGATGAAGGATCCAGCTCGCGCCATCGAAGCTCAAACCCGTCTTTGGACCGGGTACATGCATGTCTGGAACAACACTCTGAAGCGCATGGCAGGCGAAGACAGCGCACCCACCATTACACCTGCTCCCGGAGATAAACGTTTCAGGGATGCGGAATGGGAGGAAAACCAGTTTTTCGATTTCGTCAAACAGATGTACCTGCAAACCACGCAATGGGCAGAGCATCTTGTTGAAGGCGCAACGGATGTAGATGAGCATACTCGTCACAAGGCTGCGTTCTACGTGCGTCAGATTACCAACGCCATGGCGCCCTCCAACTTCATCCTGACCAATCCCGAGTTGCTCAGGGAAACCATGACCAGCAACGGGGAGAATCTTGTCAAAGGCATGGAAATGCTGGCCGAGGACATCAAGGCCGGGAATGGCGAGGTCAAGTTACGCCAGTCTGACCCCTCCTCTTTCGAGATCGGAAAAAATGTTGCCAATACGCCCGGCAAAGTAATCGCACAGAACGATGTTTGCCAGCTGATCCAGTATGAACCGCAGACAGAACAGGTATACAAACGCCCCATTCTCGTGGTTCCGCCGTGGATCAACAAGTACTACATCCTCGACCTGAACGAGGAAAAGTCCTTCATCAGATGGATGGTGGAACAAGGGCACACTGTCTTCGTCATTTCGTGGGTCAACCCCGACGAACGCCAGTCACAGAAGAGCTTCGAGCATTACATGCAAGAAGGTATCTTCATGGCTCTGGATACGATCCAAAAGACCACCCAGCAATCCACTGTTAATGCCATTGGCTATTGTGTGGGCGGAACGTTGTTGGCCATCGCGCTGGCCTATATGGCCAAGACCGGCCAAAAAGACCGTGTTGCAACTGTTACCTTCCTGACTACACAGGTTGATTTCGTTCACTCCGGTGACCTGAGAGTATTCGTCGATGAGGAACAGATCAAACTGCTCGAAGACCGCATGAACAAACAGGGCTATCTGGACGGCAGCAAGATGGCGACGGCCTTCAACATGCTGCGCTCCAACGACCTGATCTGGCCCTATGTGATCAACAACTACATTCGCGGCAAGGAGCCGTTCCCGTTCGACTTGCTGTTCTGGAACTCTGACGCAACCCGATTGCCTGCAGCCAACCATTCTTTCTATCTGCGCAATTGCTATCTGACCAACAATCTCGCCAAAGGCGAATTGGAAATTGACGGCATCAAGATAGATCTCAAGGACGTTGAAATCCCCGTTTACAATCTTGCCACACGTGAGGACCACATTGCGCCTGCCATTTCGGTTCTGGAGGGGTCGCATTGCTTTGGCGGACCGGTAGAGTATGTTTTGGCTGGATCCGGGCACATTGCCGGTGTCGTCAATCCCCCACACAAGAACAAGTATCAGTATTGGACCAACGACGGCCTGCATCGAGACATCAACGACTGGTTGAATACAGCTGAAGAGCACCCCGGCTCATGGTGGCCCCATTGGCAGGAGTGGATCACCGACAAAGACAATACCTTGGTGAAAGCTCGAAAACCGGGTGCGCGCCGTGTCAAAATTTTGGAGGACGCGCCTGGAAGCTATGTTAAAGTGCGCCTCTGAACTCTGGCATCAAGTCGGCTAGCCAGAGTGCTCGATACTCACAGCGTTTCGACACATGGCAAAGAGGTAGGCAGTGCGCGCACCAAAGCAGCCTCACTACAAGAACAAGCATCGAATGCCGGTTGGTCAGATCAAGCTACCCGGCATGACGGAACGCAGTTGGGAGCGCCAGACCAGTAGCTGGAGCCTTTGGTCTCGCGCTCTAACCCTGCCCCTGATCATCATTGCAATTTGGCTGCACACAACCATTGGATGGGCATGGGCTGGGCTGCTCTGTCTTGCCGGCTTCATTTGGCTTTGGACCAATCCACGCCTGTTCAACCCGCCCAAACGCCCGAATAGCTGGTACGCTCGGGCCGCTTTTGGCGAGCGCATTTGGCTCAACCAACGTGCAGTTCCCATCCCCCGCCAGATCAACATGCGCGCAATCGCCCTATCCTTCGTCTCCGGTCTCGGGCTCCTTTGCGCCGTTGTCGGTGCGCTAGGCAACAACCTGCCCATGACAGTCATCGGGGTAGTCGCTTTTTACGCAGCTAAGTTTACTTTTTTGCAGCTGATGATCCGCCTCCACGCCGAAATGCGAAACGCACATCCAGTGTACAAGTCATGGGACCGGACACCAGATAACGACAACTTAGTCAAGAGCACGCGGCACAAGAAAGTGCTCTCCCAGAACTAACTTTTACATGGTGCCAATCACGCAAGCTCACTGAAGACGCTTCCCAGCATACCAAGCATCAAATCTGGAGAATTCACGATAGATGGGACAATACCCTTTCTCTGTCAGGAACGCCTCGACCGCATCGCGCTTGGCTTCAACAAAGTTGTGTTCAACGCATATGAAATCAAAGCTTCGCCGGTTGAAGTCGATACCCTGCAATACTTCCAGCTCGCTGCCTTCCGTATCTACGCTGAGAAACTCAATGTGGTCGGGCGCATTCTTATCCTGAAGCACCGTTTCCAGCCGTGCAGTCTTGACCGGCACCACATTGCCAATTCGGGTGTGATGATCATCTTCGGCAAACTGAACCAATGTAGATAGCTGTATTCCTTCGGCAGCGAGAAACTCCAGCTCTTCTCCATCCCTATGCCAAGCGGCACGGGTATCAAGTGGCGCGGTCCGTCGGGCTTGAATCCTGTCTGCAACTGATGGATTGGGCTCGACCAATACACCGCGCCATCCAAGCGAGTGCTCCATGAAAAAGGTATTTGAAGAATTCACGCCATCGCCGAGGCCTACTTCTACGAAGTAGCCTGCCCCTTCCAGCCCCTGTGGTCTAAGGGAAAAGAAGACCAGATCCTGAAACAACTCGGCCCGGCTTTCTCCTCCATTTCTTTCAACCAACGCCGCGAACCGGCCGCTCTCCAGCCCGAGCGCAAGAGCGTTCTCCAGCTTTGACAGAAGAGAAGACTGAGGATGCGCCAACGAATATAGCTGTCGTCGTGCAGCGATATTTTCGGCATCCAGTTTCAGACAAAGCCTCAAGAGCGCGCGGGAATTGCCTCCAGAGACAATTGCCCAGAGCAGTCGTGATATCAATCGGCGCAATTTGACCTCACCAGAGCGGGAACCAATATGCAGTTAGTTGTGACAGTATTGGCCTCTCAAAAACACTCCGGAATGTCGGGAGTGTTGCGCCGGATTTCAGAACTAGAAAACGCATGGCTTTGACACACACGGCTTGGCTGCTCATCAGGGTCGCATTGTGAGCACAACCAGCGTCTACATTGCGATTCTTTGCATCCTCCGATTGCTATTACCCGAGACAAGGAAATTGGATGAAACAATACAAGAGTGCCTTGGCAGGTTTTTTCATTGCTGTTCTGTGCCCCTTAACGGTATCTGCGGCGCAGCTGGACCTCAAACGGCCTGACAATTCGGAAATCACCTTCCACCTCAATCACCATGACCAGAACGTATCGGACAAGCTGCTCGTGTTGATACAAGGCTCGGATTGCAACAGCGTCGTGCACAATGCGTTGATCAACGAACAGTTTTCGCAGGTTCTTCCTGGCGCAGATGTCTTGACCATAGAAAAATATGGCATCACCTCACAACTGCCTTGGGACACAACGGGCGAGCGCACAGATTGCCCGGCCGCCTATATGGAAAACGATAGCTTACTGCAACGCACCTCTGACTATTTACAGGTCATCAATCAGTTAAAAGAGAGCAACCAGTACGAAACCATCGTCCTTCTAGGAGGCAGTGAAGGCGCCGTTGTCGCCAATATGATCGCAGCCTGCTCTGTTAACATCTCAGCCAGTATCTCACTCAACGGAGGAGGACGCTTTTTCAAGGATGATGTGCTTGCCAACATGAAAAGCGCTGGGATGCCCGAAGCAAGCTATCAGCAGGCAAAACAAGGTTTTACTGCCTTCGCCCAAAAAGTTCTTGAAGCTGGACCATTCCCCGTCTCCCAAAGTCTTCACGGATACAATTGGTGGTATGCCATGCTCAGCACAGATCAACTGAGCCTGATGAAATCCATAGAGGGGCCAGCTTTGGTCATATGGGGGACCGCAGATACCAATGTGGATGTGGCGGGCGCGACCAGCCTGGCCAAGGCTCTGAAGGAAGGCGGCAAAACAAACATTACTTTCCGTAGCTACGAAGGAATGAACCACCGCGTTCAACAAAACGACGGAACAACAATGGTTCCGCAAATCATCTCAGACATTCAAGCTTGGCTGGAAGACGAGGTAACCCGGTAGCAGGAAACAAAAAAGGCGCTCCGAGAAGCGCCTTTTTGCAAACTTGTAATTTTCCGAAGCTTAACGCTTGGAGAACTGGAACGAACGACGTGCCTTTGCACGACCGTACTTCTTACGTTCAACAACACGGCTGTCGCGCGTAAGGAAGCCTTCCTTCTTCAGAATTGGGCGCAGTTCCGGCTCGTAGTAGGTCAACGCTTTGGAAATGCCGTGACGCACAGCACCAGCCTGACCGGACAGACCACCACCGGTTACGGTGACGTTGATGTCGTACTGGCCATCGCGATCAGCAAGCATGATCGGCTGACGCAGGATCAACTGGAGCACTGGACGAGCAAAATATTCGTTGAACTCTTTCTTGTTCACGATGATCTTGCCGGTACCTGGCTTCAGCCAAACACGCGCGATTGCATCCTTACGCTTACCGGTTGCATATGCACGGCCATGCGCATCCAGCTTCTGTACATGTACAGGAGCTTCGTTTTCGGTTGGGGCGATTGCTTCGCCCAGATCCTCAAGGGACTGCAGCTCAGACATCTATTAAGCCCTCTTTGCGTTCTTGGCATTCATGCTCTTGATGTCAACCTGTTCGGGCTGCTGAGCGTCATGCGGATGTTCACTGCCAGCGTATACACGCAGGTTCTTCAGCTGCTGACGGCTGAGAGGACCGCCCGGCATCATGCGCTGGATGGCTTTTTCCAGAACGCGTTCTGGGAAGCGGCCTTCCATGATGGCGCGCGCGGTGCGCTCCTTGATGCCACCAGGATAGCCTGTGTGCCAGTAGTACTTCTTGTTCTCGTACTTCTTGCCGGTCAGGATAACCTTGTCAGCGTTTACGATGATGACGTTATCGCCGTCGTCGATATGTGGTGTGTAGGTCGGCTTGTGCTTGCCGCGCAGACGGTTTGCAACGAAGGCCGCCAGGCGACCTACGACAAGACCTTCAGCGTCGATCAAGATCCACTTCTTCTCGACCTCTGCCACCTTGGTAGAGTGAGTCTTCATTATTCTGTACCGTGTTGGACAGTTGAAATTCGGGCAAGTCACTCCCCAAACGGGGAATGTCTTTTCGGGTTGGGGTAATACGCGCAAAGTAGCGAACCGTCAAGCACGTTTTCGCGGCAATCGATCAGAAAAAGCCAATTAAATCATACAGCTAGAAAATAGGTAATATAATACCACACTTTTTCAACCTGAAAATGGCGTCTCGCCTACCGCTTTATGGGCAGGTTCGGTTCAAAACCATCGCATTAACCGGGAAAAGTAGTGGCAGCGGGGCCGTCGAATTGACGTTATACTGATCACATGAAAACGCGTGTTCTGTTGGTAAGTGTAATGTGCCTGACGGTCATTCCGGTGTCAGCCATGGCAACGGAACCGTTTCGGCCGCCGCCCGCGAAAGAAGGGTACTCCTATCCGGAATGCTACTGCACCAATCGCGGCAAACGGGTTGAGGTTGGCAGCTACACGTGTTTGCGGATCGGCGACCGGCAAATCTGGGCTTTCTGCGACATGTCTTTGAACAACCCGGTCTTGCGCCACGTACAGGAAGGTTGCCCAACCGCTTGGTTGCCAGGTCTCACCGCCCCTTCCAAAAGCCTGATCAGGTGAAGATGGTCGACGCCGCTTGCGCCAGACGTTGCACGGTGCCTGTCCACGCAGAGGTACCGACAGTCATGTCCAATCCAGCCACGGCGGCATAATAAAGCAGTGCCCGTAGTAGAATGCGAAACTCCGCCAAGGCTATCGGAGCATATGAGACGGGTTGAAAAAGCCCCCACCTTCCGCGGCCAATGGCGGTGGTCGTTATGCTGTTGGCAAAAAGCAAGTTGAAAAAGACCAGTGCGGCGAAAACAACCGGCATGCTGATGAATTGAGTTTCCTCATAAAACCACGTAGCGCGCAGAGCAGCCGTATATCTTGCCTCCTGTGCCATGTAGAGATCCCAGATCAACGGCATGGCCAGTACAAACAACCCATTGATAACCAGAAAACCTACATAGGCGGCACTGATGAGCCAGCTCAGCCCCTTCAGTGGCAAGGAACAAAGCGCCCCGATCACCCGAAATGCCTGACGCATACCCGCAAAGCCTCCCCTGACACAATTCTCGCAATGTTTCAAACACGCGGCATTGTTCCTAAAAGCCTGATTCTGGTGACCAAAACGCAAACGTCATCATCTCACCCACAACAAGATGTGATCCTGCTCGGTTTACATGCTTCAGGCTTTGTTGAAGAACCTCTGACGTTACCTTGGCGGAACTGAGTATGTCGCTGTTGCATGAGCGACAAGGTCCTCACTGCCCTCACCTGCGATTTCGCAATCTGTAACAATCAACCGTTTTCCCAGTTTCAGAATACGGCATTTTGCAATCAGCACGCCAGCCTCGGGTTTGCGTAAGAAATTTATATTGAGGTTAGTTGTAACCGCTAACGCCCTTGGGCCAATACTACCCAGAATAACTGCGTAGCTAGCGAAGTCCGCCAGTGTCATGAGCGTTGGTCCAGATACCGTGCCACCTGGACGCAACTGCTGCTCGCCCGCAACACAACGAACCTGCGCCTGACGCCAGACAATCTGATCCACAAAGTATATGCGACCTTGCGCGTGCATTTGAGGAAACACTTCGTCAAGAAACCGTGTCACCTCTGCGGCAGTCATTGCGGGTTGGTCCATGAGCCCCTCCTCCCATGTCCGGCGTATCTATGCCACTTCCTACGTAAATTTACGAGATCAACAAAGGTCCAATAATGAGACTACGGGATCGTGCGTCAGATCCGACTAAAACCCGTTGGTCTCCCCCTTGGATCTGAGCTAGGCTGCCGCAAACAATAGACTGATTTGGGGGACGCCAGATGACCGAAGCCTTAACCAGCCCGCAAAATACCAGCACTCAGGGTCCGATTTCGACCTTGCTGCACGAAAACGTCTACCGCATTGTCATGCGCCGTCCAGAGCGGATGAACTCTTTGTCGCGAGAAATGATGCAGGCGCTATCCACCGCATTGGATGAAGCTGCCGCCGATCCCGAAGTACGCGTGATTCTTCTAGGCGCTGAAGGAAAAGTGTTTTGCGCAGGTCACGACCTCAAGGAACTCACGGCTGCACGCGCCTCTGAAGACAATGGCGCGGCGTTTTTCAAGGAAACATTCGACCAGTGCGCTGCCTTGATGCAAAAAATTGTCACCTTGCCGAAGCCCGTGATTGCCGTTGTTACCGGCGTCGCGACGGCGGCGGGATGCCAGTTGGTCGCCTCATGCGATCTGGCATTAGCTACGGACACAGCGACCTTCTGTACGCCGGGGGTCAATATTGGCCTGTTCTGCTCTACGCCGATGGTTGCCTTGTCACGCAACGTGTCGCGCAAACAGGCAATGGAAATGCTTTTGACGGGCGAAAGCATCGATGCCTCAACGGCCAAAGAGTTCGGATTGATCAATCGGATCATCCCTAAAGACTACCTGGAGGTCGTCGTTCAAAAATACGCAAGCACTATTGCAGCCAAGTCCGCACATACCGTCAAAATTGGCAAGGAAGCCTTTTATCATCAATTGGACATGCCACTGGACGAGGCTTATCGCTATGCGTCACAGGTCATGACCGAAAACATGTTGGCGCAAGATGCTGAAGAGGGAATCAACGCCTTCTTTCAAAAGCGCGCCCCTGAATGGCAGAATCGCTGAGCCGCCCTCCCCCACCACACACACAAGGACATATGCATGAGCACACTCACCTATAGCGATGCGTTCGTTCAACAGGTTCTGACCGAGACAAAAGTCATCGCTTTAGTCGGAGCAAGCGCGAAGGAAGATCGCCCGAGTCACGAAGTCATGAAGTACCTTCAAGACAAGGGATACAAAGTGCACCCAATCAACCCGGGTATGGCTGGGCAGACCCTGTTGGGCATGACTGTCTATGGTTCGCTCGCTGATGTGCCTGAGCCAATTGATATGGTGGATATCTTCCGCAACTCCGAAGCCGCTGGGGAGGTCACCAACGAGGCGCTTGCTCTGGATCCCAAACCCAAGACGATCTGGATGCAGCTTCAGATCGTGAATGAACATGCCGCGCAGGCCGCGCAAAATGCAGGCGTAAAGGTGATCATGGATCGCTGCCCGAAAATCGAAATCAGGCGTCTTGCAATCGCCTGACCCTGCTGTCTCACAAGACCGCTCAAAGCCCCTCGCCGTGTTAGCGGGGGGTTGTGAATGATCGCGCGAACGCACCTGCCCCATCCTCTCCGGTTTCCGCGGACTTATCGCCTAGTGCTTGCAAATGCAGCCCATTTATAGTCATAGTCGCGGCGGCGAGATTTGAACATAAGAGTGTAAAACACTCACGCATCACGGATTTTTTCGGGATCGCACGCCATAGGGCCATTCTTTCAACCGGTCATTACGGAGGACTCCCAATGAGCGAGACACCAAAAGGCTTTGACACCCTTGCAGTACACGCAGGGGCACAACCGGACCCCACCACCGGTGCGCGGGCAACCCCGATCTACCAAACAACATCATTCGTGTTTGATGATGTCGACCATGCAGCCTCTCTGTTTGGTTTGCAGGCATTTGGCAACATTTACACACGCATCACCAACCCGACCACAGATGTGCTCGAAAAGCGCGTCGCCGCGCTCGAAGGCGGCACCGCAGCTCTGGCTGTTGCCTCAGGACACTCAGCTCAGCTGTTGGCTTTCCACACGCTGATGAGCCCTGGTTGCAACATTGTAGCCTCCAAGCGCCTCTACGGTGGTTCCATCAACCAGCTCAGCCATTCCTTCAAAAACTTCGGCTGGGAAGTCAAATGGGCCGAAAACCTTGATTCCGGCAGCTTCAAGAAAGCCATCGACGAAAATACCCGCGCGGTGTTCATCGAGAGCCTTGCCAACCCCGGTGGCATTGTCATGGACATTGAAGCGATTGCTCAAGTGGCTCACGAAGCGGGCGTACCGCTTATCGTCGACAACACAATGGCCACACCTTATCTTTGCAAGCCGATCAACCACGGCGCAGATATCGTCCTGCACTCTCTTACCAAGTTCATGGGCGGCCACGGCAACTCCATGGGCGGTGCAATTGTGGATGCAGGCAGCTTTGACTGGGCAGCCTCTGGCAATTATCCGATGTTGACCGAGCCGCGTCCTGAGTACAACGGTATCGTTCTCAATGACACATTTGGCGGTATGGCATTTGCCATTTGCTGTCGCGTTCTCGGTTTGCGTGATCTTGGGCCTGCAATCTCGCCGAATAACGCCTTCATGCTGCTGACCGGAATTGAAACGCTTGCACTGCGCATGCAACGCCACAGCGACAACGCCTTGAAAGTCGCGGAGTTCTTACAAGGCCATTCAGCCGTTGAATGGGTCTCCTACGCAGGTCTGCCAAATGATCCGTTCAATAATCTGAAACAGAAATACTGCCCGAAAGGTGCTGGAGCTGTATTCACGTTTGGTTTGAAGGGCGGTTACGATGCAGGCATAAATTTGGTCAAAAATCTGGAGTTGTTCTCCCATTTGGCCAATATTGGTGACACCCGCAGTCTCATCATTCACCCAGCCTCGACAACCCATCGTCAATTGACAGATGAGCACAAGATTGCTGCGGGCGCAGGGCCCGATGTTGTGCGCATTTCTATCGGCATTGAAGACCCCAACGACATTATCGCGGATCTCAATCAAGCTCTAAGCCGCTAGAAAAGGGCTCAATCCTTTGCCAATGTACAAAAGGGCGCCCGAACGGCGCCCTTTTTCATGAGAAAATGCGATTATTCTTCGATATGTTTTCCGCAAGCTTTCGTCTTCACGCAGCGGCTGGAACGTGCACGCGCCTCAGCGATACACGAGCCTGCTCTTTGTGTATCAGACAAGCCTGTTCAATGGCGAAAGCCAGAACAAATATCGCAACTGCCTGGTGCGCGAGAGCCCGATATAGTTCCACGTTACTCAATATGGTAATAATGCCCAGCCCCACCTGAACCAACACGGCCACCACCAGCCACACGGCGTTGCGCCGCAGATGCGCACTGGTTGGTGCACGCAACACGGAATACCCCTGATAGAAGATCAGCGCCGTCAGGAAATAAGCCACCAATCGATGCTGAAATTGGACAGTCAGCACGTTCTCGAAAAAGTTCAAATACCACGGTGTCATCACCATCAAACCGTCAGGAACGAAGGCACCATCCATCAAAGGCCAGGTGTTGTAGGCCAGTCCAGCATTCAGTCCCGCGACAAGGCCCCCGAGAAAGATCTGCAGAAATACGAAGGTTAGCACCAACCACGCCAACCCTCGAAACCCAATACTGCCTCGAGATGTATCCATATCACGAGCCAAGGCAGTCGGAGTCAAAAGCCGTGCGATGTAAAACAAATAGGCAAAGATCACGCAGGCTAATGTCAAATGGACTGCCAGCCTGTATTGGCTCACATCAACGCGTTCCGAAAGGCCGGACGCCACCATCCACCAACCAATTGCCCCTTGCAGTGCACCAAGACCGAACCCAATCACCAACCGTGGTTTGAGCCAAGGTTCCAGGTAGCCACGCATCCAGAAAAACAGCATGGGAACAAAGAAGACAACGCCAATGGCACGGCCCAGCAGTCTATGCCCCCATTCCCACCAATAAATGAATTGGAAGTCTTCCAGCGACATCCCTTTGTTGATCAACTGATACTCAGGGATCTGGCGATACTTTTCCAATTCCTCTTGCCATTGCGCCTCGGACAGGGGCGGAATAACGCCGTGAATCGGTTTCCATTCGGTTATGGACAAGCCCGATTCCGTCAACCGTGTCGCCCCACCGACAACCACCATGCACAAGACCATGAAACAGACAAAATAAAGCCAAAGACGCACAGGGCGCCGTGTGCGCTCCAAAGGTCCGGCAGGATCATGTGAATATGCAGCGTGTACCATGAGACTCTGTGTGTTTACTTGATCTTTTTCGCTATATAGGCCACCTAGGATGGAGGCACAGGCTATACGGGCAAACTCGTAGGAGCCAGAGGCAAATGGTCTTATAGCCGGAAAATCCTGCGAGGCGACCAAACCCGCTTCGATACATATTACGGCATGGAGGGGCGCAAGATGCCAGGCAGCCTTAGGCGCTTAATCGGAATGATCACATTGGTGACCTTCGTGGTGGTCTATTGCTTTGTGGCAATGGTCATAGGCGATATGACAATGTCTGGACGGCATTGGGGCATCCAGTTGATCTTCTTTGCCATTGTAGGTTTGATCTGGACCATTCCAGCCGGTTTCATCATCAAGTGGATGTACAAGAACCCGCAGCGCTAATCCTGCGGGTTCAAGAAGCTTCCTGGCCGAAATCAGGAGAGCCGCTCGATGATCAACGCGATGCCCTGCCCCCCGCCAATACACATTGTAGCCAAGCCATAACGGCCCTGTGTGCGCTCCAGTTCATTCATCAGCTTGATTGTGATGATGGAACCAGTTGCACCAACCGGATGCCCCAAAGCAACAGCACCTCCATTTGGATTGACCTTTGCCGGGTCGAATTCCAGATCCTTGGCAACAGCCATTGCCTGAGCAGCAAAGGCCTCATTGGATTCGATCACATCCATATCCGAAACACCCAAACCAGCTTTGGCCATTGCATCAGGCACAGCACACACCGGGCCAAGCCCCATGACTTCCGGATCAACGCCGCCAAAGCCATAGGAAACGATGCGTGCCCGTGGCTTGAGACCTCTTTTTTCTGCTTCTTGCTGGCTGGTAAGTACCATGGCCGCTGCGCCGTCATTGACCCCTGAAGAGTTCCCGGCTGTGATCACACCGTCTTTCTGGAACGCCGGACGCAACTTGGCCATTCCCTCTGTGGACGCATCTGCACGCACGTGTTCATCCTGCTCAAACACAAACTGTTTACGGCCCTGCTTCACGGATACCGGCAGGATTTGTTCCTTGAAGTAGCCTGCCTCGATCGCCTTGATTGCTCGGCGATGACTCTCGACGGCAAACGCGTCAATCTCTTCTCTGGTAAAACCATATCGCTCGGCAATTCGCTCGGCAGTGATACCCATATGCTCTTTCTTGAACGGGTCATGAAGCGCAGCCAACATCAAGTCGCGCAATTCACCATGTCCCATTCGATAGCCGAACCGAGCCTTGTCGAGGAAATACACCCCGTTGCTCATGGATTCTGCGCCGCCAGCCAGTGCAACAGTGCTGTCTCCCAAGGCAATCATTTGTGCCGCAGACACAATGGATTGAATGGCAGAACCACACAAGCGATTGACGTTCATCGCTTTCGACGACTGCGGCAGCCCAGCGTTGAGGCCGATCGCACGGGAAAGATATACATCTTCATCCCCCGTCGCCACGATATGTCCAAAGACAGAATGGTCGACCTCTTCCGCTTCAAGTCCGGACCTCCGGATCGCCTCCTGCGCTACCAACGTGCCTGTCTCTATCGGGCGCATGGACGCCAGACTTCCGCCATAAGTACCGACTGCCGTGCGTACACCGTCGACAATGACTACATCACCAATCTGAGGCATCTGTGTATCTCCCTGAAGCTCCCAATGCAGCAAGTCATGTAGGAAGATACGTAAGCGTGTTTACGTGCCCGAGAAAGCGGGCCTTTGGTCTTAGCTCCGCAGCCGCTTCTTCAGCCATGCCAAGCCGTCGTAGAGAACAAACGGTACCCCTGTCAGAAAAAGACTGACCATCTGTGCATTCTGATGGTGACCGTTAAGGGAGACGCGAGGCAAACGGAAACATTTATCACTATAGCTTTTTGTCAGCGTACCGGCCCGCGTAGTTACGCAGGCATCAAATTCAAAAGAACGCAGGACTTCGAAGGCCCGATGGTCCGCTGCTTGTTCGAAACCGTAAGGATAGGCAAAGGCTGTTGGTTTGCTTCCCAGCTCGTCGGTCATTCGCTGCACACCCTGCGCAACTTCAGCATGGATGGCAGCCGGATCCAACCTTTCCAATGCCGGATGGCTGACAGTGTGCGCACCAAAACTAACCAGCGACTCCCGGTTCCATGCCCGAAGCTCCTCCCAAGACAAAACCAACTCCGCCGCCAGTGCCTTCAGATCAAGCCCATAGTGATGCGCTGTTTCTCGGATGATCCGCCGTTGGCGCGCCTCGTCCACCTCATGCATCAGGAATGCGCGAGCACGATGAAATGCCGCGTTCTTGGCACAGATATCCGCGCAGTCCAGTGACAAAACGGGCTGCCCGTCTAGCAAGACCAATTTGCTTTGCCTTTCAATCAACCGTTCCAACGCCACCCACCACAGCTCGCTGGTGCGATCACAAAAGCCGCTGGTGATGAACACCGTAAACGGCACCTCGTGGCGTTTCAAAATCGGATAGGCCACATCCAGATTATCTCGGTAGCCATCGTCAAAAGTGAGCGCAACAAATCGTGGTCCCTTATAATCGGCTCCCGCCTTCAGTCTTTTGGTCGCCTCACTCAGCGAGACAAACTCAAGTCCTGCGCGCCGCACCTGAAGAATTGTTTCCTCCAGAAACTGCGGCGTGATCTCAAGCAAGGAATTGGGTTGAAATGCCCGCTCTGACGGAGGCAACACGCGATGGAGGGTGAAGACAATCCCCTTACCTTGTGTGAAGCGGCCAAGAACAGAGGCCAAACCAGATGACCACAACATGCGGCCAGCCAAAGCAATTCGTCTGTCGCGCCTACTCATTCTCTTAACCATCAGAAGTTGAAACCCCAATACCTATTAGCAATTATTTACAATTATCGGATACATAGATTTTGCTGAAATCATTTAATAAATTGCTAGTTGACCGGCTCATGCATAATTCTCTCGTGAAAGAAGCGTCGCACACCATTCCAATTTCTCCTGTCCCTGAACCCAAACCGGCGCCGGGTCTGGAGATCGAGTTGTACGGTTCCCTCGACGCCATTCGCGATGACTGGCTGGAACTGGAACGAACCTGTCTTCAAAGTGGCTACAACAGCTTTCATTGGCTGAACGCATGGCTTGAGCATATGGCCCCGCTGGAAAGTGCGGCGCGCCCTTTGTTTGTTGTTGGACGGCTCAATGGTGCCACTAGCTTCCTGCTCCCACTGATCCTGTATAGGCGGTTTGGACTAACCATCGCGCGTTGGATGGGAGAATGCCTGAACAATCAGAACACGGGTCTTTGGACCGCGAACATTCTGCAAAACGGGAATGCGGAACGTCTGATTGAAAGACTCGAGACAACTCTAAGAACCGCTGGTGTTGATATGATTTGTCTCAAGAACATGCCGGAGGATCTAGGCGGTCTTCCCTATCCATTGGCAACTTCAGACGGGCCAACGAGCGCCAACCCGCTTTACGCCTTCAAGTTGGAGAACGATTTCCAGGCGCTGTACGCTCGTACTCGAGGCAGTAAGGCGCGGAAGAAAATAAGGCAGAAGCAGCGTAAGCTTTCCGAGTTAGGCACTGTTCTCATCCGCGCGGAAACCAATCTGGACGCCCGCAAACGAGCCGTTGAAGCCACTATCGAGAACCGTCGGATTCGCGAACTCAAGACCGGTGTACCAAACGCATTCCACACGACGAACCATAGAGATTTTCTGATCAAGGCCTTTGCCGCCCCTGAAAGACTGGGGGATGTCGAACCGGTTGTTCACGTGATGTGGCTTAATGACGACATTCAAGCCACGGTCTTGGGCCTGATTCAGCAGGACAGGTACTACTGCTATTGCACCTCAATCAAGACCAACGAGGCTTTGGCCCACAGTCCGGGTGATGTCCTTTTACATGCAGCTATTGAAGACATGTGCCATCGAGGTCTCACCTGGTTCGATCTGGGAATGGGCGAGGAAGCTTTCAAAAAACACTGGTCCGAGCCAGCCGTTTTGAAGGATTGGGTGCACCCAATATCATCCGGCGGACGCGTGCTCGCCGTCTACTGGGACCGCAAACTGAGAGCCAAGCGTATTCTGCGCAATTCGCCCTCGTTCTGGGAAAACTACAAGAAAGCTCGCGCCATCCTGCGCAAAATTGGCCTTTGATTGCTCAAGTGAGAAGGGGCTTGGATTGGTTCCAAAGCCCCAGTGAATGCCAAGACCCAACCCACGTCTGTCAGGCGGCCATATCGGCGGTTAACCGACCATGCGGCTTTCCGTGGGTTACACGTTCCACTTCAACCGGCGCATCCGTGTGCTTCTCCAACACTGCCAAGGCCTTTTCCAGCTCCGGACCGGCGGGAGAACCATCCGTCGCCACGATAACCCGGTCAGCTTCTGCCAACATCTGGGCACTAATCAGGCTCGGCTCAATAAGCCCGATATCGGCAACAATCACATCATATGTCAGATCCAAAGCTTCCATAATGAGGTTGTATCGCCCACCCAGGATCACATCATCCCCGATGGGCGTATCACCCGCAGGTATGACATGCGCCCGCGAAATCGGATCCCTATGAATAACTTGAGTGAATGCGGCGGAACCTGCCAATAGTTCGGCAAAACCAGGCCCTTCAATTGGCTTGGCGGTCGCTGTAGCCGATTCGGTTTCATCCTCGGTCTGCAACTCGGGCGTCTCTGAGCGCACCTCAAGGAACAGCGGCATAATACCGGTTTTGGCGATGCGACGCGTACAATCGAAGGCTATTTGATTGGAAAGCCGTTCACTATCTACGCTCAATACCACAATACGCCCTACTGATCCCCCTGCGCTGGCCACAGCGTTCTCCATGGCTTTACCCGGTTGCCGCTCTGCCGCCGCAGCCTCCTGGCTTTTGGGCGCCTGGTGGTCCTTCAAGGATTCAACGGTATCCATCTGCCCATCAGTCGCGGTCTCCTGCTCGCGCTGGCGCATCAATGCTTCGACAACAGTTTCAGAAGGCCGCGTCTTTTCGAGACCCTTGGCCACAACTGGCTCAGCACTGGAAACTGGTGGGACCGTGTAGAGCTCGCGGCGCAGAACTTCGCCATTGACGAGCGCACGTACAATCACGAACACACATCCAAGAAACAACGTAGCGAACCCCAGGATAGCTCCCAAAGCCCAAGGTTTGAGGCCAGACCGTTCGATTGGAGGTGTCGCCCGAGAAATGACACGGGCATCCGCATTCAAAATACCAGCACTTTGCAACACCTCAGCTTCTCTGAGGCTGGCGAGCATGGTGTTCAGTTGCTCCGCCTTTGCCTGCGCATCCCGTTCCAACTCCTGCAACCGAACCTGATCAGAACCCGAACGTGCTGCTTCCGCTTTTAGCTCATCCAATGCTGCATTGAGATCTTCAACCCGCTGATTTGCAACCTTTGCTTCGTTCTCCAGACCACGCATGATCTTTTCGGCCTCAGCGCGAATTTGGCGATCGTACCCGCCCAGTTGAGAACGCAAGGATCGGACCTGCGGATGGTTTGGCAACAACGTGGTTGAGAGTTCCGCGATACGCGTTTGCAACTCCACCTGACGCTCACGCAATCTTTGAATCAGCTGTGAGTTCAAGACCTCAGAAGCTGTCTCTAGATCACCGCCATTCTCGAGAAGGCCTCGGATCAGATCGGCGCGCGCTTCTGCCTCGGACCGGCGCGCCATTGCTTCCGAAACCTGAGAGCTCAGCTCAGTCATGCGCTGCTGTGTCAACGTGCGGTTTTCCGAGCCCATCAACAAATCAGCACTCGCCCGAAACTCTTCCACCCGCTGCTGAGCTTCTTCAACATCCTTTCGCAACCGCTCAACCTGAGGAGCCAGCGCCTCAGCCGCATTTGCATTGGCTTCCTTTTTGGCTGCATCCTGAAGAGAGCGGTATTCTGCAACAATTGCATTGGCGATCCGAGCTGCAAGCTCGGGGTCTTTTCCGGTAAACGAGACGGAAATCACACGCGACTGATCCACACGATAGACATCCAGCCCATCAATCATTTTCTCCAGCGCCCTCTCCTCGGCGCTGACTGTCTCTTCTCCGGCTGCAAGGCCCAGCATGGAACGAAGGCGATCAACCAAGCTTGGTTGCTGCTGCGTCAGGAACGCATCGGATTGCGTCAGGTTGAGCTCGTTGACCACGCGCCGCGCCAGATCGCGAGAGCTGATCAGTTGCACCTGACTAATGATACCCTGATTGTCGAGCAGCGCTCGTTCGCTCTCTCCAGCGCCATTACGAACCGGATACACAAGATTTGCCGTATCAATCAGCACCCGCGCTTCACTCGTGTATTTGACCGGCAGGAACTGCGCTGCAACAAGGGCCCCAAGACCGACAATCGCTGATAAAGGCACGAGCCATAACATGGCACCGAAAACCTTCTTCAGCAGGATACTCATATCCAGAAAAACGTCTTCCTGCGGCACTGGTGAACCCTCTTCACATACGCGAAAACTAACAAGTGAAACAATGCATAAACAGGGTAACCAATCAGTTAAGCAAAAGACGCAATTCCTTCAAATCCGTTTAGAATTCAGCAAGAAAATTACTGATAAATCGGGGGCGTTCTCCTTCGAAGTTCAACAATTATTAACCATAACAGAGCCAAAGTGCATCGGAAAACCCGTGGGGAAGTCGTAATGAAAACAAGCCTGCTCGCGCTGGTTTTGGGCGCAGTTGTATTAAGTGGCTGCACCGGCTATCGGCAGCCCCCCGAAGCTATTCATGAAAGCTTGCTGCAACCTTATACATTCGAAACCAGCGATCAGGTTCGCGTGACGGTTTTCGGCCAACCGGAACTGTCAAACATATACACCATCGACCAGACCGGCAAGATGTCCTTTCCCCTTATCGGGCGTATTGTTGCGAAAGGAAAAACAGCTGAACAGGTTGCGCAAATCATCGAGCAACGGCTCAGGAATGGCTTTATCCGAGAGCCGGACGTATCCGTCGAGGTGGCACAATACCGACCTGTGTTCATCATGGGCGAAGTCAGAAGCGCAGGCCAATACAACTACATCGCAGGCATGACAGCGCAAAATGCGATCGCGACAGCAGGCGGGTTCACACCACGTGCAAATCAACTGGACGTGGACATTACACGGCAAGTCAACGGCGAGATCCTGCAGGGCCGGGTCCCCTTAACCGATCCGCTCAAACCCGGCGATACGCTCTACATTCGCGAGCGACTTTTTTAACGCAAATCCGGACGAGCCCCTGTCCTTGCGTAAACACCAGCGTTAACCCTTTGTTTTCCGTAAAAATTAACGCGAATCCCATGCCTTTAGACTAGATATTTTTATCTAGCTATAAGAACTGGGCATTGCTGCACCGCCCAGTTCCAAACAAACGGGGTGGGAATGACAGGGCTCAAGCTCAAGATAGTGCATTGTTTGCGCGCGCCAGTCGGCGGCGCTTTGCGGCATGTTCTCGACCTGGCCCGCGAACAGTCCAAGCAAGGGCATTTGGTGGGCCTTGTGTGCGACAGCTCCACGGGAGGAGACGTTGCCGAAGCGACGCTCTCCGCAGCCCTAGCAGATTTTGCTCTCGGTATTCATCGATTTCCAATGCCAAGAGGCCTATCACCACGTGATATGACGGCCCTGTGGGCAACACTGCGCATCGTGCGCAAGCTCAACCCTCATGTGGTGCATGGCCACGGCGCCAAGGGCGGGGTGTATGCCCGGCTTGCTCCAGCCCTCACTCCGACCCCCATCAAAAGAGTTTACTCACCACACGGGGGAAGCCTGCATTATTCAAGATCCACCTTGATAGGAAAGGTTTATCTCACGCTGGAGCAAATGCTGCGCCCCATGACCGACGCTGTATGTTTTGTCTCCCAGTCTGAAAAGACTTCCTACCAAAAAAAGGTCGGAGTGCCGCCCCGCATTTCTCAGGTTGTCTATAACGGGCTGCAAGAGGATGAGTTCGCTCCGATCCTCTGTGCGCAAGATGCCTGTGATTTTCTGTTCATCGGCGAACTTCGGGATTTGAAAGGTGTGGACGTTCTTCTTCGCGCACTCAAGCGTCTCAATGAACGCTCCTCCATACCCAGAACTCTTGTGCTCGTAGGCGATGGTCCGGATGCAGAAAGCTACCAGCATCAGGTCAAGGAATTGGGACTGGAAAAGCATGTCTTCTTTGCGGGCCGTCTGCCGGCGCGTGACGCCCTGAAGCTGGGCCGGATTGGCGTCTTGCCGTCGCGGGCCGAAGCTTTCCCCTATGTCCTTCTTGAAATTCTCGCCTCAGGAAAACCGCTTGTGGCAACCGCTACAGGTGGAATACCCGAAGTTTACAGGGGGCATGAACAGCTTCTCGTTGAAGCTGGAAATGAGGAAGCTCTGGCAATGGCCATGAGCCACGCCATCGAACGCCGCCCTGAATATCTTCATGAGATCAACCAATTAAAGGAGTCAGTACGCCGCAGGTTTACCTGCCACAATATGGCGGATTCCATAACTGCCGTTTACAAGGCCCTACTCTCCCCCTCATCGGCACTTGAGACACGCAAACAGACGTCTGCCGATCGCCATTCGTCTTCCGCCAGCTCTCAGTAAGGTCGCCCGCAATGACACTTCATTCAGAACTAAAAGCAACGGTGCCTGCAGGCAGGCCAAATGACAACAGAACCGACACATCGCACGCGAACCTGTCCGATGACGCCCGGCGTGTCGCGGAGGAATTGCGTACGAATACAATTTCTCGCAAGGTGCTTGATGGATCGGTTCGCCTCATGGACGCCACATGCGCCATGGGCAGCGGATATCTTGCCTACATCCTGACCAGCGGCAACAGCCTGCCGGATCCAATGACAGCCGGGGCACTCGTTGCCGCGCCCATAATGGCCATTGTCCTGTTCCAGATCGCTGATCTTTATCAGACAACACTTATGCGCCGCTCAGGGGAGCAACTCTCGCGATTGGGCGTGGCCTGGGCACTTGTGTTCGCCGGATTGATTGCTCTGAGCTTGCTTTTGGTGCCTGCGGAGGCAATACCCAGCTCCTTCCTGTCAAACTGGTTCCTGTATGGCGTTGGCGCCTTGTTGGTAGCCCGGTTGATACTGAACAGGCTGGTACGCAAATGGATGACGGAAGGTCGCCTGAACCGCCGTGCCGTATTGATCGGAGGCGGTAACGCGGCTGCAGAACTGATCGCGGAACTGGAGCGCCAGGCTTTCAATGACATTGATATCTGCGGGATATTTGATGACCGTGGCAATGATCGCTCTCCGCCTTCCGTTGCTGGATATCCAAAGTTGGGCACAGTTGCGGACTTGGTGGAATTTGCCCGCATTGCTCACATTGACATGTTGTTGGTCACCATCCCCTTGCGGGCAGAAAAGCGCATCTTGCAACTCATGAGCACTCTGTGGGTGTTACCGGTGGACATTCGTCTATCTGCACATACGGATAAGCTTCAGTTTCGCAAACGCGCTTCCTCTTTCGTCGGAACTGTCCCCTTCGTTGACGTTGCACAAAAGCCGATCACGGATTGGGATACGATCATCAAGCGTGTTTTTGATCTGCTTTTCGCTGCGTTGGCGTTGGCCTTGCTCTCGCCCGTCATGCTGATCACGGCGCTGGCGATCAGACTGGATAGCCCCGGCCCTGTCCTGTTCAGGCAGAAGCGATACGGGTTCAATAACGAACTGATCGAAGTGTTGAAGTTCCGCAGCATGTATCACGAGAAGACCGACGCGAACGCCGCCAAGCTTGTGACCAGAAACGACAGCCGCGTGACCCGAGTTGGCCGTTTCATTCGCAAGACATCCATTGATGAACTCCCGCAGCTTTTCAACGTACTGGGTGGGTCGTTGTCGCTGGTCGGTCCCCGTCCACATGCGCTGGCTGCCCGTGCAGACAACGAACTTTACGAGCAGGTGGTTGATGGCTACTTCGCCCGGCACAAGGTGAAACCCGGCGTCACCGGGTGGGCCCAGATCAAGGGGTGGCGCGGCGAAACCGACACGCAGGAGAAAATCCAGAAACGCGTAGAACACGACATCTACTACATCGAAAACTGGTCGGTCTGGCTCGATCTCTACATTCTGCTGCGTACGCCCTTCAGCCTCTTCAATACCGAGAACGCCTATTGACCTCGACGAGCAACCATATGCGGCCAGCGACACTGGCGCCACATTGGGTGCTGCGCTTCAATCACGAAGCGCCAGCACGGTGGGCGTTGTTCGCGCTGATTGCCATCAGTGGCCTCGTCATGATCGAACCATCACCCTATGACCTTTTGGTGCTGGGCCTCATCTGTTTGTGGACCTTTGCCGGAATGGAGCTCCGGCGTGCGCAGAGCCCCTTGTTCATCTTCCTCAGCCTGTGGTGTGCGGGCGGAATGCTGGCCATTACGGTCTCTTCGGATGTCATGGTGGCAGCCCGCTATATCGCCATCTCTACCTTCCTCGTTCTCTCATCCTTTCTGTTTGTTGCGGTTTTGACCCAGGATCTGCGACGCCTCCACACCATTGAGAAGGCCTATATATTCGCTGGCTTGTTAACGGCTATCGCGGGAATTGTAGGCTACCTAGACCTTATGCCGGGTGCGTTTGAAGCTTTCACGCGGTATGGACGTGCCAAAGGGGCATTCAAGGACCCAAACGTTTACGGTCCGTTCTTGCTACTGCCCACTCTTTTGCTCACCTACGATATCCTTACCAAACCACTTTCCAAAACGAAGGTCCGCCTTGTGCTGCTGGCTGTACTGGTGCTTGGTATTTTCCTGAGCTTTTCGCGGGCGGCATGGGGCATGCTGCTGCTTTCCGGCGGCCTGGTCTTTCTCCTGACTTTCGTCAACGAACCGCTGAAAAGCCGGCGCTCGAAAATGCTCGGGTTGCTCGGACTGGTCTTTCTGACCATGGTGGCTCTGTTGGCCATTGCATTGAGTATTGACGAGATCGCCAACATGTTTTTCCAGCGCGCAAAACTGGTACAGGACTATGATGCTGCCCGCGTTGGCCGCTTCGCGCGTCATCTCATTGGGTTTCAGATGGTGACTGAGCGCCCGTTGGGGCTGGGTATTGGTGGGTTCACACAGATCTTCCCTGAGGAAGAACATAATGTCTATCTGAAGAGCTTTACCACCTACGGTTGGCTGGGCGGCTTTTCATACGCCACACTCATCGTGCTTACATTGGTCAAGGCCACACCACTGTTGGTCAAACCTCGCCCCTATCAAAAATACGTCATTTGCTTCTTCAGCGCCTTTCTCGTTCACACCATCGCTGGTCTAGTGATCGATACCAACCACTGGCGTCACTTTTATCTGATCCTTGCCGGGCTTTGGGCCTTTATTGCAACGGAGTCGGCCCTCCAATCCGCCCGCCGTTTTCCACTAGCTTCGCACTCCAGCACATCTTCTGTCTTGATCAAATCAGATGAAGCAGGTAACTAGACGCTCATGCAATCGCACAGAGCGTTGCAGAAGGGCATCCGATCATACAGGATGCACCTCACATGGACGGGCAGTAGCGCAGCTTGGTAGCGCACTTCACTGGGGGTGAAGGGGTCGTCGGTTCAAATCCGGCCTGCCCGACCATTAAAATCAATGACTTAGCATGAAATTAGTGAAGTGCGCTTGGGTACATATGTACCGTCAAGAGGCAATACCACATTTTCATTTCACCTTAAAAGTGTCTCAAGCACACCTTGCTATCTTTGGCAACTGCTCCACTCTTTCAAACAGGAGTATGAAGAGTAGACGCCAGCATGACATCTCACAGCAAATCTAACTTGCCACAGAAAATCTGCATGACATGCGGCAGGCCATTTTCCTGGCGGCGAAAATGGAAGAGTTGCTGGGAAGAAGTGAAGTATTGCTCTCAGCGGTGCCGAAGAACGAAGATAGCTCGATGATGACCGACCGCACATTGCTCGTGAACGCGCTTACTTACGCCGGTGCCCTGCCTTTCGCAGCCATGCTACTTGCTGTTTTGCTCGGGGTGAACAACCTGCCCTTATTGGGCTCGCCAACCAAGGTCAGCCTGATCTACGGTGCGGTTATTGCTTCATTTCTGGCGGGCAGTCATTGGGGAATCTTCATCGCGTTCGGTGACAAGATCGGTTCTGCCGTGGCAATCATTTCAAATTGCGCTGCCATTCTGATCTGGATAAGCGTTTTGATCTTTCCAGACGTCCTGTCACTTTCTGTATTGGCGTTGGTATTTGCAGGGCTGTTGCTGGTGGACTTCAAACTCGCCAAAGCTGCCGCAATCACACAAAGCTACCTGACCCTTCGAATAAGAATAACCAGCCTTGTAGTGCTCTTGCTTATTGGGCACGTCTGGGCGCTGTAGCGTGATTTATCGCGCCTGATCGAGCATACGTTTGCATTCCAGCAGCTCGAACAATGTCGATTGCAAGAGGCGAACCTCCTCCTTCGTCATTCGTCCCGCTTCATCCTGACCCGCGCGATCTGCACCGCGCAACCGATCCATGAAACGCAAGGCTGACGGCGCTGATCCGCTGTCCTCTTCATCATCCGTATCAGACAACAACCCGGCTGGCAGAGGCTCTTCCGGTTCCGTCTGATAGGAAGGCGCAGCGGGCTGATCATGAACCGGTCCCTGTTCAAGTTCCGTGTCATCTGCAGCAAACAAATCGCCATCTTGTTGGCTGTACGACAGCTCTTGATGGGCAGAATAAGATGGTGAAACCGGAGTCGGATTAGCGTCCTGGCGCGGTGCAGGTGCCGACGACTGCGCCTGTTGCGGTTGGGTAGCGATCCCAACAGCCGTGTGGGCCGCAGGATTTTGTCCGATCTCCATGACGAAACGAGCGCCCTGCTCCCGTAAGATGCGCTGCACGCCCTTGATCGTGTAGCCTTCGCCATAAAGCAGATGACGAATGCCCGCTAGCAACTCCACATCTTCTGGGCGATAGTAGCGGCGACCGCCTCCCCGCTTCAGCGGCTTGATCTGTGTAAACCGGGTTTCCCAGAAACGCAGCACATGCTGAGGCAGGTCAAGATGCTCTGCCACTTCACTGATGGTTCGGAAGGCGTCAGCGCTTTTATGCACGATTAACTTCGCTCAATCTCGGGATTTCAGAGTGGGAGATAGGATCAATCACTCTCTACGAGCGCGTCATTGATCCGTTGTTTCAGAACGTTGCTCGGCTTGAAAACCATCACGCGGCGGGGAGAAATCGGCACTTCTTCTCCGGTCTTGGGATTACGCCCGATCCGCTCACCTTTCGAGCGCACCACAAAGGAGCCAAACGAAGACAGTTTAACGGATTCGCCACGTTCAAGACTGGTCGAAATCTCAGAGAGAACTTTCTCGACAAGCTCGGCAGACTCGGTCCGTGACAGACCCACTTTCTGATAGACAGCTTCACACAGATCAGCACGGGTTACCGTATGACCAGCCATAGTACCCTCCTTCACCGCACAGGTTCTTGGGAATATAGATAGTTCTCAAGGGGATACGGTATTGTCTTCCCTCGCGTTGGTCAACAGCTTATACGCAACCTCAGCGCTCATTAGGGCCCATGAAGCCGCCAATTTACCAGCGCAGCAGAACTGCACCCCATGTAAAGCCACCACCCATAGCCTCCAGCATGATCAAATCACCCTTTTTCACCTTGCCGGCCTGGACGATAGAATCAAGCGCGAGCGGAATTGTAGCCGCAGACGTATTGGCATGTTCACCAACCGTAACAACCACCTTTTCCGGAGCAATACCCAGTTTCTTGGCGGAGGCGTCGATGATCCGCTTGTTGGCCTGATGGGGCACGAACCAGTTCAAATCATCCGCGGAAAGTCCGGTTGCTTCAAAAGCAGCTTCGACAACGTCAGTGACCATGCCCACAGCATGCTTGAAAACCTCACGCCCTTCCATGCGAAGGTGACCTGTGGTCTGCGTGGAAGAAGGTCCTCCGTCCACGTAAAGCTTTTCCTTGTGGCGACCATCCGAACGCAGATGGCAGGTCAGAACACCGCTTTCATTGATGTCCGGTGCACCTTCAACTGCATCCAGCACGATCGCCCCGGCCCCATCTCCGAATAGAACGCATGTGGTTCGGTCGTTCCAGTCCAAAAGGCGGGAAAACGTCTCCGAGCCGATTACCAATGCGCGCTTGGCAAGACCGCCGCGCAAGTAAGCGTCCGCAGTAGTCACGGCATAAACAAAACCAGAGCACACCGCCTGAACGTCAAATGCCATGCCATGAGTAATGCCCAACCCGGCCTGAACAGTCACCGCCGAAGCAGGAAAGGTGTTGTCCGGGGTGGATGTCGCCAGAATGATCAGATCGATTGTCGAAGCATCAACACCTGCATTCTCCAACGCGGCCTGTGCGGCCTTGATTGCCATGTCGGAGGTTACTTCTCCTTCAGCGGCCACATGGCGCTGATGAATGCCTGTCCGCTGGACAATCCACTCATCCGAGGTATCAACCATCTCGGCGAGATCAGCATTGGTGAGAACTTTTTCCGGCAGATAGCTGCCACAGCCCAGAACTACAGAGCGAAATGCGTTCACGATCAACCTTCCAGTCCTTCATCAGCGGTCGTGATCTTGCCGCGATGATAGTCCCCGATGTCCTCGGAGATTTTCTTTATGAGTTCGTTTTTGGCCATGTCGTAGGCAAGTTCGACCGCTGAGGCAAAGCCCTCGCCGTCTGTTCCGCCGTGGCTCTTGATGACAATGCCGTTCAACCCGAGGAAAACGCCGCCATTCATCTTGCGCGGATCCATCTTTGCGCGCAGGCGATCGAAGGCGCCTTTGGCAAACAGATACCCGATCTTGGCAAAGATCGTGCGCGACATGGCTGCGCGCAGATATCCTGCAAGTTGTTTGGCAGTACCCTCTGCGGTCTTGAGAGCGATGTTGCCAGCAAACCCTTCAGTCACGACAACATCCACGGTACCCTTGCCGATATCATCACCCTCGACGAAGCCGACATATTGTAGATTAGGAGGCGACAGATCGCGCAACATACGCCCGGCGTTGCGCACCTCTTCCACGCCTTTGACTTCTTCTACACCGATGTTGAGCAGGCCAACCGTCGGTTTCTCAATGCCCTGGATTGTGCGGGCCATGGCCCCGCCCAGAATGGCAAAGTCGATAAGCTGCTGTGAATCGGCACCAACGGTAGCCCCAACGTCCAGAACAATGGACTCACCACGCATGGTTGGCCAGATCGCAGCAATGGCCGGGCGCTCTATGTCCGACATGGTTCGCAAGCAGAACTTGGACATGGCCATCAAGGCACCGGTGTTGCCAGCGGAAACCGCAACATCGGCATCGCCCGCCTTTACCGCAGCGATGGCTTGCCACATGGACGACTTGCCCCGCCCCTTGCGCAGGGCTTGGCTGGGCTTTTCGTCCATTTCAATGGCCACATCACTGTGAAAAACGCGGGAGCATTCCTTCAAGCGCGGATGGTTTTCCAGCAAAGGCTCGATTACGGCCTTGTCACCAAACAGCAAAAACTCGATGTCGGGGCAGCGCTCCAGCACAATGGCGGCACCCGGAATAACCGTCTGGGCGCCGGCATCACCGCCCATGGCATCAACTGAAATCCTAATCTTTCCAGACATATGCTGTCGCTAATCCTGTTACGTCTTGCACACACCGCACAACAAAGGCTGTGAAGCGTTTGATCACCGGGTCCGTGTTGAGATGCAGCATGCGGGCGCAAGATACCCGTTTCATGACAACACGCAACATCTCTTTGGCTGCCCGACCCGATTTTAGTTTTTCAAGTCCTTCTTCAGCGCCTCCAGCGCCGCAAACGGAGAAGGTTCGCGCTCATCTTCGGCTTCCTCTTCCTCCGGGTTCGGCTGATAGGCTTCCTCCACCTCAACGCCCTCGGCCTTCGGATACAGATCTAAGCCCAACGCAAACTGCTCACAGATAACAGCCCCAAGGTCAATCTGCTGACCGGAAAAACTCTCTGGCGGATCTTCCGCTTCAAAATCAACCTCAATATCCAGATCATCCTGTGAGGACTTGCGCCGCTTTGAACCATCATCCTCCGGCAAAAAGGTTCGTTCAAAGCTCTCCTCGATCTGCGTGGTCACCGGTTGCAGGGACACAACACAGGACTGAACGGTTTCTGCGATGATATTCCCCTTTACGGCAACACCCGCCTTGCGCCACCGCCGTACTTCGACGTCGGCCTTGAACACCGGCAATTCCAGAAGCTCATAGGTTTTCTTGAACTGTTCGCGCGTGGCCTCATCAAGTTCAAGGGTCAATCTGATAGGTTTTTCCCCGAGTTTTGCGAGGGAAAAGGGATAGTGCCACGGATAAGGTGCAATGCTCATGATCTACTGCTTCTTCTGGGCTTGAGGGTCAAGCGGTGCAAAGGCAACGTGGCCGTTGCGGATCTCGGTTTCGGGCAGTTGCTGCAAAACCTTCAAGGAGTGCTGCATGTAGTCTACAAGGCGCTCAGCTGCAACAACCTCTTCATGCCCACCATAGATATTTTTGAGGAGGGCTTCACTCAAGGCCTTCCTGTTTCCGGTGACGAGACCTTCACTGTAGGAAGAAGACCGTCCGTAAAACGACTCTGTCATGGCACGAATACGGCGGCGAACCCCCTCATCCCCAATACCCAACTCACGCATGCTTTGATCCATATCCTGAAAGAACAGATCAAACACCTGCTGAGCAAAGGTCTGAGCCTCACGCCCCTCGTTCCGCAACCGATGAAAAACGAGGAACGCATGTAAAACGATCATCTCGAAGCGCCCTTCCGAGGTATCGGGAACGCGAAGATCTGTATAAAAATGGGGCTGGCGCGCTTGTGCCACGATCTGCCTGTAAACACTTCGAATTGACGAATCGTCGCGACGCCTAAAAATGCCAAAGATCATGAGACCTCATTTGCGATCCGGAGTTGCTTTGTTGCCTGCCACGCGCTAGGCACAAAAACAAGGAAAATTTAAATCGCTTGCAAACAGGGGGCACACCGAGGTTTGCAAGCCAACGGGATGTTTGGAATGTTTGCATTTGTTCGCCGTACGGCACTACTGGCTTGCTTGGCGCTGCCGCTTGGGGGGTGCTTCACCACAACACTCAATCACGGGCAGGTGATTTCTCCAGACGCCCTCTCGGAAATTCAGGTCGGCTCAAGCCGTGAGCAGGTGGAGTTGTTATTGGGATCTCCATCCACCACATCCAACCTGAACGGAGAAGCCTATTATTACATTTCTCAGAAGACCGAAACCACAGCTTTTTTGGCGCCGGACGTCGTGGATCAACGTGTCGTCGCGGTCTATTTCGATCAGGACGGTTTTGTGCGTGACATCGCCAACTTCGGTATGGAAGACGGTCGCGTGGTTGACTACCTGAACCGCAAGACCCGGACTGGTGGTGCAGATTACGGCTTCCTGACGCAGATCCTGCGCGGAGCACAGAACCCGACACTGGGCCTGTAATACGCCACCACATTAACAAGACCCGATCTGAACCCCGCTGCCGCTCCACGGTGGCGGGGTTTTCCTTTTGCTCAATGCGAACTGGAATAAAGCACCTCATTTGCGCGCTGTTTGTGCGCCAAGCTGTGAGGATAGGGTTTTGAAATAGACGCCCGCGAGAACCAATAGGAAGATGGGATGGGAGTGACCTCCCCCCACAAGCAGCGGCTTCTTCTATCTTGCATATACCGCCAATAACGGCGCCGGCGCATGGCTTCCCTCCACCCAAAAAAGAAGGCGACCCAAAGGCCGCCTTCTAGAAGTCTCACAGATACGATTGCTTCTTACTGGTGAGCAAGAACTGCCAACAGTAGCAGAGCCACAATGTTTGTGATCTTGATCATCGGGTTGACTGCAGGACCAGCGGTGTCCTTGTAAGGATCGCCAACCGTATCACCGGTTACAGCAGCCTTGTGGGCGTCAGAACCCTTGCCACCGTAGTTTCCATCCTCGATGTACTTCTTGGCGTTGTCCCAGGCACCACCACCAGCGGTCATGGACAAGGCCACGAACAAACCGGTAACGATCACACCCAGAAGCATGGCACCCAGCGCCGCAAAGCCGTTTGCCTTACCGGCAATGGCATTGATGGCGAAGAAGCACACGATTGGGGACAGAACAGGCAGCAGTGACGGCACGATCATTTCACGGATCGCAGCGCGCGTCAGCATGTCGACGGCGCGGCCATAATCAGGACGCTCCTCGCCCTTCATGATGCCCGGCTTTTCCTTGAACTGACGACGAACTTCCTCAACCACCGCGCTTGCAGCACGGCCAACGGCAGTCATTGCAATGCCGCCAAACAGGAATGGCAACAGACCACCGAAGAACAGCCCGACAACCACGTACGGGTTGGAGAGTGAGAAGTCGAGCGTTTCAGAGGTAACCCCCTGAAAGTAGCCGTACTGATCACTATTTGCCGCAAAGAACTTCAGGTCCTGCGTGTAGGCAGTAAACAGCACCAAAGCACCCAGACCAGCAGAACCAATCGCATAGCCTTTGGTTACTGCCTTTGTGGTGTTACCCACTGCATCCAGCGCATCCGTCGTGTCGCGCACCTCAGCAGGCAAATCCGCCATTTCCGCAATACCGCCGGCATTGTCAGTCACCGGACCAAAGGCATCCAGTGCCACAACCATGCCCGCCAATGCCAGCATCGTCGTTACCGCAATGGCGATACCGAACAGACCAGCCAGCTGGAAGGTCACAATGATACCGGCAATGATGACGATTGCAGGCAGCGCAGTCGCTTCCATTGAAATGGCCAACCCCTGAATCACGTTGGTACCGTGACCTGTCTGAGAGGCACTCGCGATAGACCTCACTGGACGGAAGCCTGTACCGGTGTAGTACTCGGTGATCCAGATGATCAATCCGGTAATGACCAAACCGGAGACACCACACAGGAACAGCGCCATGGGTGTGAAGCTAAAGCCGGTTGGCAGGGTCAAAACCACATCCATTCCGCCAAACACCCATGAGGTGATCGGATAGAGCGCAATCAGGGAAATGACCGCCGTCGCGATGAAGCCTTTGTAAAGCGCACCCATGATAGAGTTGGACTGACCCAGCTTCACAAAGAAGGTGCCCGCGATGGACGCCACGGCGCAAACGCCACAGATTACCAGCGGATAGACCATGGCGGCCTGCAGAACGTCAGAACCCGCGAAGTAGATGGCCGCCAACACCATGGTTGCAACCAACGTTACCGCGTAGGTCTCGAACAAGTCGGCAGCCATGCCGGCGCAGTCACCCACGTTGTCGCCAACGTTGTCGGCAATCGTGGCCGGGTTGCGCGGGTCATCTTCCGGAATACCGGCTTCCACCTTGCCTACAAGGTCACCGCCAACGTCCGCACCCTTGGTGAAGATACCACCACCAAGACGGGCAAAGATGGAGATCAGGGATGCACCAAAGCCAAGAGCAACGAGCGCGTCAATCACAGCGCGCGACGTCCCGGCATACCCCATGATTTCTGTCAGTATGTAGTAATAGACAGCAACACCCAGCAGTGCCAGGCCGGCAACGAACATGCCGGTGATGGCACCGGAACGAAAGGCGATGCTCAGGCCAGCGCCAAGGCTCTGGCTAGCAGCCTGCGCTGTACGCACGTTCGCGCGCACGGATACAAGCATGCCGATGAAACCGGCTGCTGCGGACAGGATCGCGCCGATAGCAAAGCCGATGGCAACCGGAATGGACAGAAGGAACGCAACAATGGCGAAGATAACCACGCCAACGATCGCAATTGTAGTGTACTGGCGTGTCAGGTAGGCCTGTGCGCCCTCCTGAATCGCGCCAGCGATTTCCTGCATGCGCTCATTGCCTGTATCAGCTGCCATGACGCTCTGGATGGCCCAGATGCCATAGACGACTGAGAGCAGGCCGCATACGATTGTAACTAGAAGTTCAGCCATTTACCCTCCCCTAGGGTTAGATTGCCACTTTAATAGCGTGCTTTTGAGCAAATCAAGTACCGTCTTTCCTAGTAAGTACTGCGTAGAAAGACGGTATATGGCTGGAACTATCCGTCAAGAATGTTTTATGGGGTAGTCCTAGGTAACACGTATGTTGACATCACGTAGGCATCCCCGACTTTTCTCATGCAATACTTTCGCTTTTCTCTCTAAGACCAAGCCAGAGTAACGCAATCAGGCACACCGCAACGAACGGGAACACCATAGTGTTCACGGTCTCCCAGCCAAATGAATGCAAAAGCTCCCCTGAGGAAAAAGAAGCAACCGCCACCAGACCGAAGACAAGAAAGTCATTCACCGCCTGAACCATGTTGCGTTCTTCATTGCGATACGATTGAGTCAGCAAAGACGTGGCCCCAATAAAGGAAAAATTCCAGCCAAGGCCAAGTAAAACAAGTGAACTCCAGAATATCCAAAGCTCCAGTCCGGTGAGCGCAACCAGCGAACAAACCACATAAAGCGCGAATCCCAAGCCCATTATTTTTAGAGCGCCAAATCTGGCAATAAGATTCCCGGTAAAGAAAGAAGGCCCGAACATTGCCACAACGTGCCATTGTATGCCCAGTGCAGCATCTGTCTCTGTAAGGCCACATGCAACCATGGCAAGCGGCGCCGACGTCATGACCAAACTCATCACGGCGTAACTGATCATCCCGCACAGGACCGCCACTGAAAATCGGGGATCCTGCATGATTTGTGCAAACGAACGCCCTTTTGGTACATCAAGGGCTTCCCTTGGCTTGACGAAGGGTACTTTCACGTTCAGCACAACCACAAAGGCAACCAGACTAAGACCGGCCTGCGCGAGATAAGTACCGGCAAAAATGAAAGGTTCGAATAGATCCTTGGTCCAGATAACCGTTTGCGGTCCAATGACTCCGGCCGCTATTCCGCCCGCCAGCACCCAGGATATCGCCTTTGGCTTGAATGCGTCGCTGGCCGTATCGGCAGCCGCAAACCGAAATTGCTGGACGAAGGCAGCAACAAGGCCCGTCCCCAAAGTAGCAACACACAGAAGATAAAAACTGCCCCAAAAAGCTGCGGCACTTGCAAGAAGCGCGAACACGCAGCCCAGCAACATGGAAATGGCAAAGCCAAACCGCCGCCCATAATGGCGCATGATCACACCCGCAGGCAGCGTACCAAGCGCCGTCCCCAAAACAAATGCGGTTACGGGTAGAGTTGCCAGCGATTTGTCCGCCCCCAAGAGACTGGCTCCAAGAATGGCAGAGGTAGCAAAAATGATTGTAGCGAATGATCCGCCCAAAGATTGCGCAACTGCCAGCAACAACGCGTTGCGTCGCGCCAGTTGATCGTCAATATGCCCTGCAGACTCAACGAGGGTCGTCATGATGTCCTCTCTCCTCTTCGGGCAAGAACACTAGACGATACAATCTAAGCAACAACCCTTATCTCAGGGTTTTCTCATAGACTTGTGGTTAAACGTGCCGATAGCCACCGGGGCCTTCAACAGCGACGACCGTGCCGCCTTTATTGAAACGCACCCCCGGATCCGCATCATCCTGCAAACCAAATCGGCCTATTTCGGTTACATGCGTTCCCGTTTCCCTCATGGCTGCAAGAAAAGCATCTCTGTCACGAGGTCGAACAGCGCACAACAGCTCATAATCATCACCGCCAGAGACGATCCAGGGCCAAATGTTCTGATCTGCTTCCAACCATCGCCTCGCAGCCCCAGACAATGGCAGGCTTTCAACAGTCACATCCGCGATCAAACCAGCGGCGCGGCACATGTGGCCCAAATCAGCGGCAAGCCCATCCGATACATCCATTGATGCAGCCGCAAACCGGGCAACTGCCGAATAACCTGCGGTGCGCGGCTCGGGTAACAAATACCGCTGCTTGAGATACGCAAGGTCTTCATGAGAAAGACCTGAGATCTCTGCCAGCTCCGGCTTCAGCCTCAATTGAAGGCCAAGCGAGGAGTCGCCCAAGGTGCCACTGAAAAAAATCAAATCGCCGGCCTGGGCAGTCGTCCGCCGCACAATGCCATCGGACGGCATTTCACCAAACAACGTGACCGAAAGAACAATCTTGCCCCCCGTGGATATGGTATCTCCACCGAGCAAGGATATATCATAGCGCTCCTGATCCGCAGCCAAGCCGGCACAAAACCGCTCGACCCAGTTCTCTGGCATGTCAGCGCCAAGACCAAGGCCAAGGACATACCCGGTTGGCCGAGCGCCCTTTGATACAATGTCGGAAAGATTGACCCGCAGTGCTTTCGCGGCGACTGCTTCCGGCGGATCGTCCGGAAAGAAATGCACACCGCTGGCAAGCATATCCTTGCTGATCACGAGGTCATGACCAGGCTGCGGGGTATAAGCGGCAGCATCATCTTTCAGACCTGCCGCTCCTTGGCCCGTCGCAAGCGGCGCAAAGAAGCGCTCTATCAGCTCAAATTCGCCCAACTTACGATCAGTCATCAATCAGCCCCCCTTTGGGGCATCATCAAATTCCGTAGTGCGCAGTTCATGCGCCAGACGGTTCAAAATTCCGTTCACCAGACGTGTTTCATCATGCTCGAAAAACGCCTTGCTCACATCAATGTACTCATTGATGATCACTCGGGCTGGCACATCTTTCTTGCGGAACAATTCCGCCGCCCCAACGCGCAAGATAGCCCGCAGGGTCACATCGATACGCTTCAGCGGCCAATCATCCGACAAGGCCTGATGAATGCGAGGATCGATCACACGTTGGTCTTCAACCACCGCCATCACCAGATCACGGAACCAGGCCGCATCAGCTTCCCGGTATTGATCGCCGTCAATTTCCTTGCCAAGACGGAAAGCTTCGAACTCGCCCAGCACATCGTTCATCTGCGTGCCAGCAACTTCCATCTGGTAGACCGCCTGCACAGCAGCAAGGCGCGCCGCGCCCCGCTTGTTCGCTGGACGGACTTCGACGTGCTTATTGTTATTGTCGTCGTGAGTCATTGATACTTGTCTTAAACTCCGAAGTGGTCGCGAATGCCGATCATGGCCAGACAGGCCTCGGCTGCGGCACCACCCTTGTTCTTCTTGTCAACGCTTGCGCGGGCCCAGGCCTGTTCCTGATTTTCAACGGTCTGAATACCATTGCCCACTGCCACGGCAGCATCGATCGTCAATTCCATGATAGCGCGTGCGGACTCGTTGCTGACGATATCATAATGAGTTGTTTCACCACGAATGACACAGCCTAGAAGAACGAACCCATCGTAATCGGCGTCTCCGTTCTCCATCGCAGCAAGTGCCATCGACAGTGCGGCAGGAATTTCAAGAACACCCGGCACTGCAATTCGAGAGACTTTGGCACCAGCACGATCAAGAGCCTCCTCGGCTCCCTCATAAAGTGCATCCGCAAGCTCTTCATAAAACCGGGCCTCAATCACGAGGATATGTGGAACGACACTCATGGCGGTGCTCTCTCTATACTGGTGAAACTGTTGGTCAGGAACCACGTCTGAGGTGGTTTGTCCAGACAATTTGATGACGCAGATGCGCCAATTCGACTACACTGTGAATTCTGCGAGTCGCGCGACATATCGCGACATCATATCAACCTCAAGATTCACCTTGTCGCCCTTGTGTCGACTCCCCCAAGTAGTAACGGCAAGTGTATGAGGTATAAGGAAAACCGAGAAAGTGTTTCCATCCGCTTCATTCACTGTCAGCGATGTACCGTCCAGACACACAGAGCCCTTCTTGGGAATGAACCGCGCAAATTCGGGGGCGCACTCGAACTTCAAGTAGACGCTGTCAGGATGCTCGGTCCGTTCGACAATCCGCGCGGTACCATCCACATGCCCCAGCACCAAATGCCCTCCCAGTTCGTCGCCCATGGCCAGAGACCGCTCAAGGTTCACTGAATCACCCACTTTCCAGTCAGCCACGGTTGTCAGCGCCAGAGTTTCAGCAGCCGATTCCACCTCAAACCACGCCTGCCCATCGTCTTCACCCCGGGCAATAACGGTGTGGCATACGCCACCACAAGCGATAGAGGCTCCGATGTCGATAGAGGCTGGATCGTAAGAGCATGCAATACGCGCCCGCCGACCTGCGGCAATATCTTCCAAGGCGACGATCTGCCCGAGATCGGTAACAATGCCAGTGAACACTTAAACGAACTCCTCAATTCGACCATAGTGCAGAACCGTATCCCCATCACTATGGCGCTCGACACGCCTAATAAATCGCCGGCTACGGTCCAATGCCTCAATACCCTCGCTCAGGAATGGCCGCAAGCCGCTTGCACTCACAGTCCCTTGTCCCTTGAAGATAAGGGCCTCGTCAATGACATTCTCATCCAACATGGCACGGGCAATGTGGGCTCCCCCCTCAACCATAACCTGCGACAGGCCGCGCATATACAAGGCAGACAGAACAGTATCAAGACAAACATGTCCATCGCGCAGGCAGTTGCTGCTGATCACCGTAACCCCGCACCGCTCAAGAGCGCTTACCCGATCTTCCTCTGCATCTTCCCCCGCAAGAAGCCACAGGGGCACGTCCTGACAGGATTTTACGAGCTTGGAGTTCAGAGGCAAACGGGCCCGACTGTCCATGACAATGCGAACTGGCGAGTGAGAAATCATGCCGGGCAAGCGACAGGTCAGTTCAGGATCATCCTCAAGAACAGTACCAATTCCCACAAGTATGCCATCCATCCGCGCCCTCAAGCCATGGACGAGGCGCTTGCTCAATGAACTGCTGATTGCAAGCTGCCCTTCTCCGGTCTGACCGATAAATCCATTATGAGAGATCGCCATTTTCAGAAGCAGATGCGGTCGTCCTTTTTCAATGCGTGTCAGGTGACCTTGCACTGCTTGCCGGCACTGCGGTTCCAGCACCCCTTGCACGACGTCGATACCGTGATCCTCGAGTATTTCTCGACCGCTTCCCGCAACAAGTGGATTGGGGTCGTTGAGGCCGTAAACCACGCGGGCGATACCGGCCTCCGCCAAGGCCACGGCACACGGTCCAGTACGTCCATGATGGGCGCAAGGCTCCAGGGTGACATAGGCTGTAGCACCACGCGCCCTTTCACCAGCTTGCCGCAGGGCCTGAACCTCAGCATGAGGGCCACCGGGAGGCATGGTTGCCCCCTGCCCCACAATGACGGATTGCCCTTCCTGCTGGCGTACGATCAATGCTCCGACAGGCGGGTTCGGCCAGGTGCGCCCCTGAGCGCGCTGCGCAAAAGACAGCGCGGCCGCCATAAACCGCTCGTCAACCTCACGTTGTTTGGGATCACCCGTGGTAGCGGGGCCGGAAGCAGCAACTGGCACGACTGTACCTCATCGATTTAAATTAGAACGATGAAACAGACTTAATCGCTTCTGGGCATAAGTAAAGGGTCTGCTTCCCCATCACTGAGTTCATCCAGCAGCGCTTCGAAGTCCTTGGCCTCGCGGAAATTCTTATAAACAGATGCAAACCGCACATAGGCGATATCATCGAGCGCCTTCAGCCCTTCCATGACCAGATGGCCGATATCCTCCGCCATCACATCACTCTCACCAGAGCTTTCCAATTGGCGTACAAGACCGCTCACCATGCGCTCAATGCGCTCTGGCTCAACCGGGCGCTTTCGCGTCGCAATCAAAACAGAGCGCATGAGTTTTTCACGATCAAAGGGCACACGCCGACCGTTGCGCTTGATAACGGTCAGTTCACGCAACTGCACACGTTCAAACGTTGTGAAACGCCCACCACAAGTCTGGCACACACGGCGTCGGCGAATGGCGGTGTTATCCTCGGTTGGCCGAGAATCCTTCACCTGAGTATCTTCGCCCCCACAATACGGACAACGCATCGGCGCTTGCTCCTATAATCCGTCAATTCCAGTCGTTGCTTAACCGCCGTAGATCGGGAAACGGCTGGTCAGCTTGATGACCTTTTCCTTGACCGCCTTTTCGACGGCCTCATTAGCCTCATCTGAGCCCGCCTCGCGCAGTCCATCTAGAACTTCGAGGATCAGCTTGCCCACCTCGCGGAACTCATCGGTCCCGAAACCGCGCGTGGTGCCTGCAGGTGTGCCAAGGCGAATCCCTGAGGTGATGGTCGGCTTTTGTGGATCAAGCGGTACACCATTCTTGTTACAGGTGATGTTTGCCCGGCCCAGAGCCTTTTCGACTGCCTTACCCGTCAGGTTCTTCGGACGCAGATCCACAAGCATCAAGTGGGTGTCCGTACCGCCGGAAACGATGTCCAAACCACCGTTTTTGAGCGTGTCGGCCAACACTTGAGCGTTCTCGACAACGTTCTTGGCGTAGGTTTTGAACTCTGGACGCAGCGCTTCGCCAAAAGCAACAGCCTTACCCGCGATCACATGCATCAATGGCCCACCCTGAAGACCCGGGAAGATCGCGGAGTTGATCTTCTTTGCAATGGCCTGATCATTGGTCAGCACCAAACCACCGCGTGGACCACGCAATGTTTTGTGAGTAGTGGACGTGGCAACATGTGCATGCGGGAACGGCGAAGGGTGTACACCACCGGCAACCAAACCGGCAAAGTGAGCCATATCCACCCAAAGATAAGCGCCTACTTCATCCGCGATGGCACGGAAGCCAGCAAAATCAATGTGACGGGAGTACGCCGAACCACCTGCGATGATGATCTGCGGCTTGTGCTCGCGAGCCATCTTGGCCACATCATCCATATCAATCAAACCGGTGTCGGTATCGATGCCATATTGGACAGCATTGAACCACTTGCCGGACATGTTGGGTGCTGCGCCATGCGTCAGGTGCCCACCAGCATCCAGACTCATGCCCAGCAGCGTGTCACCCGGCTTGGAAAGAGACATGAGAACGGCCTGGTTGGCCTGAGAACCGGAGTTGGGCTGGACATTGGCGAACTCACAGCCAAACAACTGCTTCACGCGGTTGATGGCGAGCTCTTCCGCAATATCCACGTACTGGCAACCGCCATAGTAGCGACGACCGGGATAGCCCTCAGCATATTTGTTAGTCATCACGGAGCCTTGGGCTTCCATGACTGCAGCCGAGACGATGTTCTCGGAAGCGATAAGCTCAATCTCGTTCTGCTGACGAGAGAGTTCCAGATTGATCGCCTCGAAGATTTCCTTGTCGCCCTCGGCCAATGAACCTGTAAAGAAGTCAGGGTACAAGGGTGTACTCACTTTGGTATCTGTCAGGGACATTGATAGGCCTCATCTTTAGTTTGTCGCAAAACGCGGCACCTCCACTGAAACCTCAGCAGCACGTGCGCAACGCTACGGGTCTGGGAGCACTCGTGCTATCACAGTCCCCCGTGCAAACCAAGGGTCACCCCTGCAGATATAGCCGGGCAACAATGGTCATCACCCGAATTTGCGCGGAATTTATGCGCTCTTTTCTCGCTCAAGACGCCGTTTCAACTTTTGCTTCGCAAGGGATTGCAAATGCGCCTGAGTGGCTTGAGCATCGCCTACCACCGAGACTTCAACGCCTGTACGCCCGCAAATGGCGCTAACCTTTACATACCGACCCATTGGCCGCATTTCGAAGTAGATTGTGTCACGGTCACTCACACCCACCCTCCCGGTACACCATCGACGCCTGAGGCTATGCCCACTCTATCAGTTCAGCGGATTCTCAAGCCCTCCGGCACTGGCGGCTGTCAAACCATCGCGATTGTAAATGTCGCCACGGAAATGCACCACGCCATCGGAATTTGCCCATGCTGTTATGTAGGCCATGTGTAGCGGAATTTTCGATTTCATGCGCACATCCAGGCGCTCGCCGCTGCGAATCGCTTGGTCTACGCGCGCCCGATCCCAGTCTGGCGTAGTTGAAGACAGCAACCACGTCGCCAATTCGCGCACGTTCTGAACCCGCACACAGCCGGAACTGTGGAATCTGTACCCACTGCCGAACAAGGACTGCTCCGGCGTATCATGAAGATACACTTGATGAGTATTGTGGAAGTTGATCCGCATAGTTCCCATGGAGTTTCCGTCGCCGGGATCCTGGGTAAAACGATACTGCGTGGCCTCATCCGTTTGCCAGTCGATGTCTTGCCACTGCAGTTCATTGCCATGCCAATCAAAGATGCGAATGCGGTTTTCAGCCAAGTAGTTCGGATTTTTCTGCATCCGCGGAATCAGGTCCTTGCGGATGATGCTGACGGGCACCGTCCAATAAGGATTGAAATTCAACTCGTGAATTGCCGAATCCAGAATAGGCGTCTGCCGATCGATTTTCCCAACGACAGCGGTATGACGAGAGCGCACGTGCCCCTGATCTACGGCCTCAATGGTCGCGCCCGGAATATTCACCAGAACATATTGACCTTCCAGCTTTGGCGCGAGTTCATCAACGCGTTCCAGATTCTTCTGCAACTGACGCAAGCGCACTGCTGCCGGAACATTCAGCGCCTTCACGGTGCTTTCACCCACCACGCCATCCGGCGTCAAACCATGACGCAACTGAAAAGCGCGAACCGCTGCATCTACATAGCTGTCAAAGGTATTGGACAAGCCGGCTGCCTGTGAAAGGTCTCCGGAAACCATCAGGCGCTGGCGCAAAACCGAAACATTGTCGTGGCGCATGCCCATGCGAAGAGGCTTTGCAGTAGCCTGCACCTGAGGCCATCCGCCCTGCACCACAATCTGCTGGTACTTGGCAATCGCGCCCTTTATGTAATCAGCCGTGCTTTCATTGATGGTCGGGATTTGCAGGTCCATCTTTGACAGCTTGCCCGGCGCACCGTCAAAGCTGTCCTGCCACTCGGTACCATCGACAAACTGCAGAGGCCCGGAGGGAACATTAGTGTAAGGCGGGCTGAAAGGTTCCTCTTGCGAACCGGATTGCACCTGAGCGGACGCAGCCCCTAAACTCATCAACACCGCAGCGCTGCACAGCAGTGACAAAAGTCGGCGACGACGGGTTTGAACGACTTGGCTCAACACGAATAGCTCTCCAAATTCTGCAAATTCTCTAGGTTTCTCGATGACACTACCGGAAGCCCTATAACAAAAAGGTAACCACGCCAACACTTCGTAGATCTGCTGCCAGATATTCCAGCGCTTTACCCTGATCTATCAATCGTGCATGCAAACAGCTGCTTCACGGTGCCCCCAAAAAGCAGCTCATGGCTTCATCGAAAGCCATTGCAATATGGCTGTTTCATGTCTGAACGGCACGTTACTCACGCCATCCACCACAGCCAACACCCGCAGATGCGTCCGCTCATGCAAAAACGCCGCTCCCGACGGGAACGGCGTTTTTGCATGGGGATCCGGAGTGTGCTTACAGCCGGTAAAGAATCTGATCTGTCCAGAAACGCTCCAAACGGCGCAGTGACCGATTCAATTCCACCAGATTGTCGGTGCCCAACTCCCCAACCTGTTCTATGGAGAGCACATGGCGACCATACAGATCATCAACAATCTGAGCCACTTCACGCCCTTTGTCTGTCAAGCTGACGCGAACCGAGCGCCGATCCATGCGCGAGCGTTCATGGTTGATGTATCCGGTCTCCACCAATTTCTTCAGGTTATAAGAAACGTTGGAGCCAAGATAATAGCCACGCGTACGCAACTCGCCTGCGGTCAATTCGGAATCGCCGATGTTGAACAGGAGCAACGCCTGCACACTGTTCACGTCCGATCGACCCATGCGATCGAACTCGTCCTTGATCACGTCGAGAAGTCGCCGGTGAAGTCTTTCAATCAAGGTCAGTGCCTCGAGATAAGCTGGCTTCAGTTCCGCCTTTTCTTCTTCCTGCGGCAGGACTTCGACTGCCCTATTTGTATTGACCATTTGGTTGCGCCTCATGTCCATATTGCCGTGCAAGTCGTATTTTTGTTCCGCACTTGAAGCAAATTTACTCCAGTGACTCTAAGAACCGCTTAAGAGATACACTGAACAAATTCTTAATTCGCACAGTACGCGTTGCACACTCCGGCAATAATCTGTTTACCCTGTTTGACGCAGAAAATGGATAATTGCGGAAAAATCTCTCTTTTCGGCATCTTGATTACAAAACTGCTCGTAAAGCTCAGCTGCTCTATGCCCCATCGGCGTCGCTGCGCCAAAGCTCTCTGCAGCCTGTCTCGCCAGTCCCAAATCCTTCAGCATCATTTCTGCGGCAAAGCCGGGCTTATAATCGTTGTTTGCAGGCGATGTCGGAACCGGTCCCGGCACCGGACAATAGCTGGTCAACGACCAGCACTGCCCCGAAGACGTGGAGGCGACCTCAAACAGCTTGGCCGCATCAAGACCCAGCTTCTCTGCAAGAACGAATGCTTCACACGTTCCGATCATGGAGATCGCTAGAAGCATGTTGTTACAGATCTTTGCCGCTTGGCCAGCTCCGGCATCTCCTGCATGGACAACGGACTTGCCCATCACATCCAGAAGAGGCCGCGCCCGCTCCACCGCTTCTGCGGGTCCGCCGACCATAAACGTCAAAGTGCCCGCCTGCGCCCCGACAGCACCACCTGATACGGGAGCATCCACTATATGCATGCCACTTGCAACAGCCTCACCCGCTACATCACGTGCCGTATCAACATCAATTGTTGAACTGTCGATCAGAAGCGTGCCACGCTCTGCATGAGTGAGCACGCCCTCGTCGCCCGTATAAACAGCACGCACATGCTTCCCTGCGGGTAACATTGTTATTACAACATCCGCATCTTTGACAGCCTCTGGTATGCTTTCTGCACACTTTCCCCCAGCCTCTTTATGGCGCTGCAAGGCCGTCTCCGAAAGGTCTACTCCATATACCTCGTGCCCCGCCTTCACGAGGTTAATGGCCATGGGACCACCCATATTGCCAAGACCGACAAACGCAATCCGCAGTGAGTTGTCAGACATACTTTCCTCCCCTTATGCCTGCACAGGAAAATAAACGCCGCGTAAGTGTCCGCACAAAACCGTAGTCTGTGCAGCCCTACATTAGCCGCATAGTGCCGATGAAGGAGGATGAGTATCAGCTTTGTGTCTGACCGTCGGAACTGAACCGTTCTGAGAGATACAGCAGGATCAAATAAACTGCGATCGCCCCCATATAGAAAGCGATTTCATACGGCCGGCGCCCGAAGATATCAGAGAAGATGGTGTGCATTACCACCTGACAAAGTGAGCGAAAAAGCCAGATCACGGTTCCCCAGCTGGCCAATAGCCACAAGCCAATGGCCGCTATGAGGTCGAGAACGGCAAAGAACACCACCGCACTTTGCCATTCGGTCGGCATGTCTTGGAACATCAATCCACGCCAGGTGTCAGCGCCCAGAATGCGGGCCCAGTGAATGAGCCCAGCGCCCAACATGACAAGGGCCATCAGTCGCAAATACACATGCAGCATGCCAATAAAGGATGGTCCCTTGTGAACCAGATGCTGGAACGTTGTTCGCATGTAGTTGTCCTGATGGCCCGGTATCAATCAAATCCGTGCGCCCTAAAGAACCAGGTCGCCCCCTTTGGGTTGCATGAAATGGGCTTCAACATCAACTGTTTTTAGCTCATCCATGCGCGCCGGTTGCCATTTTGGTGCATGATCCTTGTCAATCAACACCGCACGAACCCCCTCATAGAAGTCATGCCCCTGCAAAATCTGCGAGACAATGCGGTATTCCATGATCATGCAGTCATTCATGGATAGCTTGGCGCCTTTCTGCAACTGACGGAAGGCCACTTCGATGCTGGTTGGAGACCGCCCGCTCAATACCTCGAGCGTCTTGTGGGCAAACTCAGCCCCCTCACCCGCTTCAAGCATGCTGAGGTTTTCGAAAATCTGCTGAGTGCTTTCAACACCGAAACAGCTTTCGATCAGATCAGCCTTTGCAGCGATTGGCGCTTCGCCAACTTGGCTTACCCCGAAACTGTCGAGAATCGGCCCAGCCTCTTGCGCTTCACACAAAGCCGCCTCCAGCTCCGCAAACCGCTCGCCGGGAACAGCATGGGTCAGTATGCCGGTCCACAGACAGTCTGATTGGCCCAGCCGCTCTGCTGTCAGCGCGCAATAATACCCGATCGCCTTGGGTAGTCTGGGCAGGAAGTACCCCCCACCCACATCTGGGAAAAAGCCGATACCCGTCTCAGGCATGGCAAACATCGTTTTCTCCGACCCGACCCGATATTGGCCGTGAACAGAAATGCCTACTCCACCGCCCATGACAATGCCATCGATCAGCGCAACAAGAGGCTTGGTGCAAGATTTCATGCGGGCATTCAAGCGATACTCGTCAGCGAAGAACTGGACAGTCTCTCCAGCTTTTTCAGGCCCCGCCTGAGCCACTTGCCGAATGTCGCCCCCTGCACAAAACGCCTTTTCGCTATTGCTTTTGATCACAATGTGGCGAACCTCTGGATCAAGCTCCCACTCACACAGTTGAGTGTACATGGCCTTGACCATATCATGCGTCAGGGCATTGAGTGCTTTCGGCCTGTTCAAGACCATAAGACCCGCATGGCCCTTTCGCTCGAACAGGACCTCATCCGTCATCGTCATTCACGCTCCGTTATTTGTTTGGCTGGTTCGTTACCGTTTACTGGCCAGCTTCCTTGAAGATCTCGCGGGATACAATGAGACGCATGATCTCATTAGTACCCTCCAGAATTTGATGGACGCGCACGTCACGCAGATACCGCTCCAGCGGATAATCCTTCAAGTACCCGTAGCCGCCGTGCAATTGCAAAGCCTCATTCACAACCTTGAAGCCTGTGTCCGTAGCCAGCCTCTTGGCCATGGCAGCCATTTTTGTCGCACGAGCATCCTTGGCATCCAACAGGAAAGCGGCCTTGTGCAACAACAGCCGAGCCGCCTCCAGTTCCGTCGCCATGTCAGCCACCTTGAACTGCAAAGCCTGAAACTGATTCAGATGACGACCGAACTGCGTGCGCTCTCCCATGTATTGCACCGCCAGATCAAGACAGGCTTGCGCTGCGCCCAACGAGCAGGCACCAATATTCAGGCGCCCGCCATCCAGCCCGACCATGGCAATCTTGAAGCCATCTCCTTCTTCACCGATGCGATTGGTTACCGGAATTCGGCAGTTTTCGAAATTGACCTGCGCCGTTGGTTGACTGCGCCACCCCATCTTTTCTTCGTTGGCACCAAAACTCAGACCGGGCGTCCCCTTTTCAACGATGACACAGGAAATGCCGGCGGGCCCGTCTTCCCCGGTTCGAACCATCACCAGATACAAATCCGATACGCCGCCCCCTGAAATAAACGCCTTGGACCCGTTCAACACATATTCATCGCCCTCTCGCCGGGCCTTGGTACGCAGCGCAGCTGCATCGGAACCGGATCCAGGTTCGGTCAGGCAATAGCTGGCGATAAGATCCATTGTACACATGCGTGGCAAGAATTTCTGGCGCAGGTCTTCACTTCCAAATCGATCGATCATGCCCGCTGCCATGTTGTGAATGGACAGGAACGCCGCCGTTGAGGTGCACCCTTTTGAAAGCTCCTCAAAGATCAAGGCGGCGTCCAACCGCCCCAGTTCAGAACCGCCAACATCAGCAGGTACATACAGTCCCGCCATTCCCAGCTCAGCAGCCTTGCGCAGCGTGTCGACGGGAAAGAAAGAGGTTTCATCCCACTGCTTTGCATGAGGCGCAAGTTCGTCTCTGGAAAACGCAGAGGCCATATCAGCAATGGCGGTTTGCTCTTCCGTTAGTTGAAAATCCATCGGCGCAGCCCTCCCAAACTACTATCCATCAGCCGAAGCAACCCGTTGCGCAATCGGTAAGCACCCGGCGCTGCGGCGTCAATTCGCATATAGAAGCACATATATCAGTGCAGAATAGAGGGGGTCTGGCGGAAAAAAATGATCGAAGTAGTGCAAAAAAAACAGCTTTTGAGGTTAATCCTACCGCTGGCCTATGCTATCTGCAAAAACACTATTCGCGGGCATTCACTGGTTTAACCAAACCCGATGCCGCGCTCCATATCTATCAAACAGTTTTTCGTTAAGGGCAGAGAAGATGAAAGAGCCACGCATTCCAAATGTCACCGATATTCTGGGTGGACGGCGGATGCGTCGCAACCGGTCGAGTGATTGGTCGCGTCGCCTCGTCAGAGAAAACGAGCTGAGCGTGAACGATCTGATCTGGCCCATCTTTGTGATTGACGGGCACGACCATGTGGAAGACGTCAGTTCCATGCCCGGTGTCAAGCGTTACACCGTGGACCGTGCCGTACGCGCGGCTGAAGAAGCCGCAAAGCTTGGTATTCCCGGTATTGCTCTTTTTCCCAACACGCCCAATGAACTGCGCGACGACGACGGGTCGGAAGCACTCAATCCCGAAAACCTCATGTGCAAGGCGCTGCGGGCTATTAAGGCCGAGGGCATTCCTGTCGGACTGATTACGGATGTCGCTTTGGACCCCTACACCAGCCATGGTCATGATGGGCTGCTTCGCGGAGACACCATCGTCAACGACGAGACCGTCGACCAGCTGTGTCGGCAGGCATTGGTGCAGGCAGAAGCCGGCGCCGATGTCATTGCACCTTCCGACATGATGGATGGTCGCATCGGCGCCATTCGAGAAACGCTGGACGCCAATGGTTTTTCCGAGCGCCAACTCATGGCCTACTCTGCCAAATATGCCTCAGCATTTTATGGACCGTTCCGCGATGCAGTAGGCACAAACGCCATGTTGCGTGGTGACAAGCGCACCTACCAGATGGACCCCGCCAACACCGATGAGGCCCTTCGCGAAGCGGAATTGGACCTGCAGGAAGGGGCGGACATGATCATGGTCAAACCGGGCATGCCCTATCTGGACATCGTGCGCCGCGTCAAGGACACGTTCCTCGTGCCCACTTACGCCTATCAGGTCTCAGGCGAGTACGCGATGATCTGCGCCGCGGCCCAGAACGGCTGGATCGATTATGATCGGGCAGTCCTGGAAAGCCTGACCGCTTTCAAACGCGCAGGAGCAGACGGAATCCTGACCTACTTCGCCCTCGAAATTGCGCGTAAGCTCAAGCAATAACACCCCGACACACAAGACGGTGCCTTCAGGCCTGACCTCGCACCGGTATGGATTGCCCCATGTCCTCACCCGTTACAATCGATGCGATCAGACAGGCCGCAAAAGCCATTGAAGGCGCTGTCTTGCGCACCCCGCTTTTGCCGGCACGCCATCTTGATGTCCTCACAGGCACGCGCATTTTCGTCAAATATGAAAACATGCAGGACACCAATGCATTCAAGGAGCGCGGCGCCCTGAACAAGCTGCTGAGCTTGAGTAAAGCCGAGCAGAGCAAAGGGGTGATTGCCATGTCCGCTGGTAATCACGCCCAAGCGGTGGCTCTGCACGCCGGACGCCTTGGCATTCCGGCGGTCATCGTCATGCCCAAACACACGCCACACGTGAAAATATCGGCCACCGAGGCTTATGGCGCGACCGTAGTTCTGGCTGGTGAAACCGTTGACGACGCCCGAGAAGAAGCTGACCGTCTTGCCAAGGAACACGGCTACACCTGGGTGCACCCCTATGACGATCCATGGGTAATTGCTGGACAAGGGACCATTGCGCTGGAAATGCTGGAAGATCAGCCGGATCTCGATGTTCTTGTCGTCCCGATCGGCGGTGGCGGCATGGTGGCGGGAATGGCGATCGCCGCCAAGGCGCTTAAGCCTTCCATTGAAATCATTGGCGTCGAAGCCGAATTGTTTCCATCGATGCACAACGCGCTGGCAGGTCTGGACCGCCCAATCGGGGGTAACACACTCGCAGAAGGTATCGCTGTACGCAGAGTAGGCACGCTTACCCGTCAAATTGCCAAGGACCTGGTCGATGACATCATTATCGTCTCGGAAACCCAGATTGAGCAGGCCGTGAATGCCTATCTCACGCAGCAAAAAACCATTGCCGAAGGAGCAGGAGCTGCCGGTCTGGCCGCTGTAATGGCACAGCCGGAACGCTTCAAAGGCAAGCAGGTAGGGCTCGTCTTGTGTGGTGGCAACATAGACCCGCGTCTTCTCACCTCCATCATGTTGCGTGAGCTGGTGCGTAGCGGCAACATCATGTCGATCCGCTGCACCATTCCCGACCGCCCCGGTATATTGGGAGAAATCTCCACTTTGATCGGCAATTTGGGTGGCAATATTTTAGAGGTCTCTCACCACCGTCTGTTTCTCGATGTCCCCGCAAAAGGAGCCACACTCGATGTGACAGTGGAGACTCGCGGGAGCGCCCATGCCGATACAATCGTGAAGGCCCTTGAAGACAAAGGTATCAGCGTGAGCCATCTGATGGGCAGCGATCTGCACCGCAACTGAGCCAGGATACCGAAACGGTAGTGTGTTGCATTGAAATGTGGCACACCACCGCTTACCTCTAGTCGAAACCCATTTGCCAAACCGTTGACTTCGAGAAGCCCGAGACAATGTCCATTCAATCCACAATCGATCCGTATACAAGCCGCACCTTGTTTTCCGGGGTCCGCACCCGGCGCATATTCGGCTTTTGCATCGATGTCTTGGCTATTTTGATCCTGACGGCTCTGTCTTCGCTGCTGGTCTTCATACTTGGCATCTTCACCCTGGGTCTGGGCTGGTTGCTGTTGCCGATTCTTTGGCAATGTGTGGCTTTGGCCTACACTGCCTTTACATTGGGTGGACCCAATGCTGCCACGCCCGGCATGCGCGCCATGGGCCTTGAGATGCGCCTCACGAATGGCACCATGCCCTATCCGCTTCTGGCAGCGATCCATGCCCTGCTCTTCTGGTTTTCCATGACCTTCCTGACCCCGCTTGTGCTGCTTGTCTCGCTGTTCAGCGATCGCAAGCGCCTGCTTCACGACATCATTTTAGGTACGGTCGTGATCAATTCCTCAGTGGAAAGACGGTAAAACACCTTAACCTCTCCTCAAGTTGTCTCGTGACCTCCACCCCAATACCAACTAGGAATAGGGGTTGATGACTCGCAACACGAGGACACGATGGGGTTTTCAGAGATACCAATGATCCTGACCTTCTTGGTCATTGGGACGACAATCGTTCTCTATGCGATCGAAAGGTTCACGATTGAGATCGTAGCGCTCGGCCAGGTCGTAGCGCTGATGCTGGTGTTTCTTGTGTTCCCGCAAGAGTATGAGGGACGCCTGCTCAATCCGGCAGACTTTTTGAGCGGCTTTGCCAATCCGGCCCTGATCACTGTTATCGCGCTTTTGATTGTCGGTCAGGGGCTGTTCCAGACCGACGCACTGGATACGCCCTCACAGTACATCGTGAAGCTGACTCAAAAGCGCAAATGGCTGGCCGCCGGGCCTTTGATGATCCTCATCGGCCTGATGAGTGCCTTTCTCAACAACACACCGGTTGTTGTCATGGTACTGCCCATTCTCACAGCCATAGCCGCTGCCCATGGCAGGTCTCCGGCCCGTGTTCTCATGCCCCTTTCCTTCATTACGATACTTGGCGGCATGACAACCATGATTGGCTCATCCACCAACCTGTTGGTTGCCAATGTTGCCAACCAGACCGGTGAGGTGATGATCGAATTTTTCACCTTCACGCGTCTGGGCCTGATGCTAGCAGCGGTAGGCTCCATTTACGTCTTGTTCGTGATGCCGCGCATTTTGAAGCCGCGCAAGACAATGGCAGAGGAGTTTCAGGGTCAAAGCGGCAAGCAGTTCATTGCTCAAATCCCGATCGTGTTCGGCCATCCCCTGGTGGGCAGCAAGGCGGTAGCAGGTCTGTTTCCTGAGTTGAAAGACATGACCGTGCGCCTCGTGCAGCGCGGTGAACGTCCCTTGCTCCCCCCATTTGAAAACGTCGTGCTATCTCCCGGCGACACCGTCATTGTGGCGGCGACCCGCAGCACATTGACCAAGGCCTTGACCGACCGCCAACCTCTGCTCAAACCCACATCATCGGACGATGACCGCAAGGAGGTGGAGAATGCCCCCCTGCCAAAAGGGACACTGGCCCTTGCAGAAGCGGTTGTTGCTCCCGGCTCACGGTTGATTGGCCGGACGATAGCCCAAGCAGGCTTTCATGCGGAAACCAATTGCGTTGTCACAGGTCTGCAACGGCGCAGCCGCATGCCACGCATGCCCATGAGCGACATACGCATGGAATCGGGAGACGTGCTCTTGATTGGCGGAGACCGTGAGGACATCAACCGACTGCGCGGCAATCGCGACGTCCTATTGCTTGACTGGTCAACTATTGAAGTCCCACAACGGCGCTACGCCCGCCGGGCACTTGGCATTTTCGCTGCCATGATCACGTTGGCCGTGTCTGGCCTTGTTCCGATCGTTGTCGCTGCGGTGGGTGCAACCTTTGGCATGATCGCGTCCCGTTGCCTCAACGTGCGGCAAGCGTTGCGTACCATCGACAGTCGTATCTTCCTCTTGATCGGATCGGCCATTGCCTCATCACTTGCATTGGAAGCAACCGGCGGTGCCTCTCTGATCGCAAGCTATCTGGTTGACGTCGCAGATGGCTATTCTCCGGCTGTGCTGTTGTCTCTGTTGTTCGCTGTCGTCGCAATCATGACAAATCTGTTGTCCAACAATGCAACGGCCGTTTTGTTCACACCCATTGCCATTGATATGGCTCATCGGGCCGGTGCGCCGGTGGAGCCCTTCATCGTCTGCCTGATCATGGCGGCCAATTGCTCGTTCGCCACCCCGATCGGCTATCAGACCAACCTCATAGTCATGGGACCTGGTCACTATCGCTTCAGCGATTTCATAGTTGCAGGCACCCCACTTGCGATTATCATATGGTTGACCTTCTCATTGATCGCGCCATGGTATTATAGTCTTTAGAAAAGTCTCTGGAGCAAGGAGAGCGGGTGCGTGACACGACAGCCCTTTGATAATCCTCAGTTTTACCTGACTGCTCCCTCCGAATGCCCGTATCTGCCGGACCGCAAGGAACGCAAGGTCTTCACGCACCTTGTAGGCCCCAGCGCTCCGGCTTTGAACGATATCCTGACACAAGGTGGGTTCCGTCGATCTCAGAACATTGCCTATCGCCCAGCCTGTGAAAACTGCCGGGCCTGCGTGTCCGTGCGGGTCTGCGTGGACGATTTTCGCTGGACGAAATCATTCAAACGTCTTTGGAAAGCCAATGCTGACCTGATCGGTGCCGAGATGCCGCCCGGTCCTAGTGCCGAACAGTACGATCTGTTCCGCTCCTATCTCCTGTCCCGCCATCGCAATGGCGGCATGGCAGAAATGAGCGTGATGGACTATTCCATGATGATCGAGGACACGCACGTCAACACTGCGGTTGTGGAATATCGCCGCCGGGGCCCGGATACGTTCCTCACCGGAACAGGCGAAGGACCACTTTGTGGCGTCGCCTTGACGGACCGTATGTGTGATGGGCTTTCCATGGTCTACTCGTTCTTCGATCCCGAACAGCATCCGCGCAGCCTCGGAACATTCATGATCTTGGACCACATCGTGCGCGCCCAACAGCTTGGCTTGCCTTATGTCTATCTGGGCTACTGGGTCGAAGGCTCACCGAAGATGAAATACAAGGAGCGCTTTCAGCCGCAGGAACACCTTGGCGCATATGGTTGGCAACGTGTGGATCAACCCGAAGACTGAGGTTTGCGGCAGGCGCCGAAGGCTAAGGTAGCCGCGGTCCTGATTTCCGCACAAAACTCATCTTCAGAAAGACGGCGCGTCTGAATATTGTATCGAGAGCAATGATAGCTGGAAAACAACCAGCGCCCATCGGGCAAGGCCACGCGCGATCCATGGCAAAACGGATAATCTCGGCCCGATAGTCCAAAGCTCCGAATAACCGCCTCATGAGCTAGCCGCCCAATTGCAAAAATCACAGGAACTGCCGCATAAGCCGAGAGCATTTCGAGAAAGTACCCGCGACAGGCCTTGACTTCATCCATTCTGACCTTGTTCTGCGGCGGAACACAGCGAACGATATTGCTTATGCAAACGTGATCCGGCCAAATCCCCGCATCCGGGTCCTGAGGATCGCGATACCTGGCCAACCCCGCACCAACCAAGGCTCGAGACAGCACCCGACCGGAAAAATCCCCTTGGAAAGGGACCCCCGTGCGGTTCCCGCCTCTCAACCCCGGAGCCAGACCAACAATGATCACCTTTGGCTTCGCACCGGCGAAATCGGGTACAGGCGCATTGAACCAGTCGGGGTACAACTTCTTGTGTTTCAACCTGAAATCAAAAAGCCGCCCACAGACGCAACAGTCTGAAGGCGGCTCATTGTAGTTAGGCCGATAGGTCATTATCAGCCTCAGCCCAGTACTCAGTAATCGTCATCCAGATCATCGTCATCGTTCCGCTGCTGCGGACGATCACCCGGGTCGCGCCCTACCCGCTGCATCAAAGAAGCAAGTTCAATGAAATGATCCGCCTGACGACGCAAGTCATCCGCGATCATCGGCGGTTGGGTTTGAAGAGTAGAGACGACTGATACCTTGCGCCCTTTGCGCTGCAACGCTTCAACCAGAGACCGGAAGTCCCCGTCACCGGAAAACAGAACGATATGATCCACATGATCAACCATCTGCATTGCATCAACGGCAAGCTCGATATCCATGTTGCCCTTGATTTTCCTGCGACCTGTTGAATCCACGAACTCTTTCACAGGCTTGGTGATGACCTTGTAGCCATTGTAGTCCAACCAATCGATCAATGGTCGGATTGAAGAGTATTCCTGTTCTTCCACCAATGCCGTGTAGTAGTAGGCACGAAGCAAATACCCTTGAGATTGGAACTCTTTCAACAGCCGCTTGTAATCGATGTCAAATCCAATCGCCTTCGCGGTCGAATAAAGATTTGCGCCATCAATAAATAAAGCAACCTTCTCGCGGGGATCGAACATTTTGTTTTTAACCTTTCCGCTGCACAGCAACCACTGCCACAATCAATATATGCATTTTTTCATAATACCCACTCCAGACAAACAATAATATTATCGAAAAAAGTGGGTTTATGATGGACTAACCTGTCCAAATGCAGTTCATCTTCTTTAAAACCACCATGCTCCTCTTCGGAAAGCACAGCAATTGACGCCACGTAAAGATGCACTGATACCTATTAAAATTTGGCCAATGCCTTCCGACTCACGCCTGAGACCGTAATCTAGGCACAATAAAAATTGTAGAGCGCATACCAGTAAAATTCACAGGATCGAGCCAATTTAAGGGTGAAAAATTTTCAAATCGGCGCAAAAAATAAGTCGCATTTGTCAACCACCTTTTCTAAAATGATGAGATAAGCTCATTTATGTCACAAACGCGATACAAATAACCTTGTTTATGCCTTTTGTCGCACTCTTGTGGCAATATTGTGCTAACGGTAATCGATCAGGTTCTCTCAAGGCATGCGTCCGGATTGACGCAAGGGTGTTTCTTAGTCATTGTAGCGAAAAGACCTCGAGCGGGTCTTGCGTATCGCAAAAAACCCAACTATGAGAGTGCAACTAATTTTCCTCAAAAATGGAGTGTTCGCATGGCGCGCGTGACCGTCGAAGATTGCATCGACAAGGTCGAAAACCGGTTCGAGCTCGTGCTGCTTGCCAGCCATCGCGCCCGGATGATTTCCAGCGGCTCCCCGCTGACAATCGACCGCGATAACGATAAAAACCCTGTAGTGGCGCTTCGTGAGATTGCTGACCAGACCGTCAGCCCCGAAGACCTCAAGGAAGACCTGATCCATTCGCTGCAAAAATTCGTTGAGGTCGACGAACCTGAAGAAGAAACAGCACCAATGGTTCCGTCCAACCCGCAGGCCGTTCAGATCAACGCAGTGGATGACAACGAAGTGGAATTCGACCGCATGACGGAAGAAGATCTGCTCAAGGGCCTTGAAGGTCTTGTCCCACCAGAGCGTTCCGACGACTATTGAGTTAATAGTTAGCTTGATGTCGGCGCCGGCAGTGTCGGCGCCCTTTCTTTCCGGTGCCGGCCAAAGCTTCACAAAGAATTTTTGAGCGGCACGAACATGATGCGTCAATACGAACTTGTTGAGCGCGTAAGCCGGTATAATCCGAATACGGATGAAGCGCTCCTCAACAAGGCTTATGTTTACGCCATGCAAAAGCATGGCAGCCAGACCCGTGCGTCTGGTGATCCCTATTTTTCCCATCCATTGGAAGTTGCTGCCATCCTGACCGACATGAAGCTGGATGACGCGACCATTGCGGTTGCTCTGCTTCATGACACCATTGAGGATACGGATGCAACCCGTGCCGAAATCGACAAGATGTTTGGTGAGGAAATCGGCAAGTTGGTCGAAGGCCTCACCAAGATCAAACGGCTTGATTTGGAATCCCGCAAGGCCAAACAGGCCGAAAATTTTCGCAAACTCCTTCTTGCCATTGCCGATGATGTTCGCGTTTTGCTGGTCAAGCTGGCCGACCGGTTGCACAACATGCGCACCCTGCACCACATGCCGGAGCACAAACGGGGACGCATCGCGGAAGAAACCATGGAAATCTATGCCCCGCTTGCCGGGCGCATGGGAATGCAGGAAGTTCGGGAAGAACTCGAAGATATTGCTTTTGAAACTCTTTACCCGGAAGCTTTTCAGACCATCAGTGAACGCCTGGAACAGCTGCGCGCCAAAAACCAAAGCCTGATCGCGGATATTGAGACCGATCTCACGCAGCGTCTGGCGGCACGGGGCATCACCGCGACCGTGACCGGGCGCGAAAAACGCCCCTACTCCATTTTCCGCAAGATGCAACAGAAGTCACTCGGCTTCGAGCAGCTTTCAGATATCTATGGTTTTCGCATCATTCTGTCGACGGTAGAAGCCTGCTATCGGGTTCTTGGTGTCATTCATACAGCCTGGCCCTGCGTCCCCGGGCGTTTCAAGGATTACATCTCCACCCCCAAGCAGAATGACTACCGGTCCATTCACACCACCGTTGTTGGCCCAAAGCGCCAGCGTGTTGAACTGCAGATCCGCACTCAGGCCATGCATCGCATCAACGAGGCCGGTATTGCGGCACACGCCCTGTACAAGGACGGCGTGACAGGTGGGCGCGACATTTCCCAATTGTCTACGGACTCGCGGGCATATGGCTGGCTGCGATCCACCATCGACATGCTTTCACAGGGCGATACGCCGGAAGAGTTTCTCGAGCATACCAAGCTTGAGCTGTTTCATGATCAGGTCTTCTGCTTCACGCCGAAGGGCCGCCTTATCGCTCTTCCCAAGGGCGCAACACCGATCGACTTTGCCTATGCTGTTCACACGGACGTGGGCAACACCTGTGTTGGATGTAAGATCAACGGTCACATTTCTTCCCTTGTCACCGAATTGACCAATGGCGATGAGGTCGAAATCGTCCGCTCTCAGGCACAAACCCCGCCACCCGCCTGGGAAAACATCGCTGTCACCGGCAAGGCCCGCGCAGCGATCCGACGTGCCACTCGAGCCTCCGCCAAGAAGCAATATGGCGGGCTGGGCAAACACATTCTTGAGCGTGCCTTCGAGCGCTGTGAAAAACCATTTGTGGAAGCTGAACTGGAGCCGTATCTGGCCCACTTCAACTGTGAAACCACAACGGACCTGCTTGTCGGCGTTGGACGGGGTGAAATCTCCGCTTCAGACGTTCTCAAATCGCTTTATCCAGAGCTCAGCTCCAATGGTCAGGCCGAACGCGCAGTGGAAACCTTGCCGGCCGGCTCTGCTTCGGAGGGCTGGTTTGAAGTCGACAAAGGCGCGTCGGTCAAGTTCAAGATCCCCGAGGACGGCCAACACACAGATCATTCCATCCCGATCCGTGGCTTGTCTGGCTCCCTTCCCGTGCGTTTCGCACCCAACGGCGGAGCAGTACCGGGTGATCGAATTGTAGGCATCCTCTCGCCGGGCGTCGGTATCACCATATATCCCATTCAGTCGCCAGATCTGAAAGAGTTTGACGACCAGCCAGACCGTTGGCTTGATGTGCGTTGGGATATAGATCCGGATGATCCGGATCGCTTCCCCGCCCAAATTCGTATTCTGGCGGTCAATGAACCAGGAACCCTTGCCACGATCACGAAGGTCATCAGCGATTGCTCCGGCAACATCGATAACCTGAAAATGATTAGGAAGGCCTCCGACTTCCATGAGATGCTGGTAGATCTGGAGGTTTGGGACCTGAAGCACCTGAACCGGATCCTCAATCAACTGCGCTCAAAACCGAGCGTCTCCCAGGCAGTGAGGGTCAACGGCTAAAAAAGAACAAAAAGGAATGCCAAATGACCGGGACCGATCAAGACGCACTGAAGCTGCTCCGAGAAATCGGGGCAGTTGTGGATGGACACTTCATTCTTCCGTCGGGTTTAAGCAGTCCTACGCTGATTGATCGTCCCCGGTTGTTCATGTACCCGTGTCACTTGCAGGCACTTTGTGCCTTGCTGTGTCGGGAACTGCACAGCCAGAAACTAACTGGTTTTGACCGTGTGGTTTCCATAAGCCGAGCGAACATGGTACTGGGGCATGAGGTTGCCCGACAAATGGGATGCCCGAGCACATGGCTGGAAAAGGAAGCCGGCAGTTTGAAACTGGTGGGACCGAACTTGGAGAAAAAGTCCCGCTTGTTGATAGTTGAAGATGTTGTCAACACCGGAGCCTCGAGCCAGGAAGCGATTCACGCTTTGGAAAGCTGGGGAATGGAAGCTGTAGGGGTCGCATGTGTGATTAATCGCTCCAACGGGCAGGCCAATCTGGAGCTTCCGATCATTTCGCTGATTGATATGCAGGTACCCGCTTATGCTCTTGATCAAGTCCCTCGTTATCTGGAAGAAATACCAGCCATCGTTACCGGCAATGTGGCATCCGGCCACTAGCCGTGCCTCCGGTTTGGACACGTAAGGCCCATGCTTTTCAAACGTCGCAAGAAACCCAGCCATATGGAACGGCTTCGCGTAGCCGTGTGGCCGCGGCATAGTTGGGTACGGTCGACGAAATACTTTTCCAAACGCGTGTTGCGCCTCAGCGCAAGCCCCCACGTTGTGGCTCTGGGCTTTGCCGCAGGGGCCTTTGCATCCTTTACCCCCTGCCTTGGGTTTCATTTCGTCATTGCAGCTGCCATCTCCTTTGCAATCGGGGGCAACATCATTGCGTCAGCCATCGGCACCGCCGTCGGCAATCCGCTTACATTTCCATTCATCTGGGCCTCTACCTACAAGTTGGGAACCTGGATCTTGTACGGCACGCCAACGCACACACCACACCCCAAGGGCATGTTGGCGCACGGTTTCTGGGAGCAGTCCCTCGAGGCGCTCTGGCCACTGATCAAACCCATGCTGGTGGGCTCCATCCCATTGGGTATACTCGCAGCCTTTGTCTGTTACATCATTGTGCGCATCAGCGTGGCGGGCTATCAAAAGACCCGTCGTCATCGTCTACAGATCAAGCACAAGGCTCTGGCCCTCACTTCTTTGAAGAGCAACCCTTTGAATGCGATCAAGAGTGAACAGGACCACACCCACTAGGTCCGTGCACCAACCCGACACGATGAACGCCAAGAAACGGAGTGAGAAACCATGATCATCGGGATCGGCAGCGACCTGTGCGATATTCGCCGCATTGAAAAGACACTGGAACGCTTTGGCGAACGTTTCACCAACAGGGTCTTTACGGAAATCGAGCGACAAAAATCTGATCGCCGTGCCCAACGGGCCGCCTCCTATGCCAAGCGCTTTGCAGCAAAAGAAGCTTGCTCCAAAGCACTGGGCACAGGTATACGCATGGGCGTCAATTGGCGCGAAATGGGTGTTGTGAATCTTCCAACCGGCAAGCCGACACTGGAACTGGTGGGCAGCGCGCGCGCACGGCTCGACTCCATGGTGCCTGAAGGTTTCATTCCACATATTGAACTGACAATCACGGACGACTATCCGCTCGCTCAGGCCTTTGTTGTCATGACAGCCTGGCCGCGCGACTGGCCGCAACCCGTATCTGTGAAAAGCTGACTTCACGTTGCACAGTGCCATTCAAAAGGCTAAGAGTGCTTCCAAATACTGTGTCATTGTTTTGCATCGACTCACCAAGTATCTCTGGGCTTGGCGAGATTCCCCGGCAGTAAGGATTGATATGAGCGTGTCCAAGAAGACAAAGGCCCAGGACGGCGGCATTTACGAGACTATTAAAGTCATTGCACAGGCATTACTTTTAGCACTGATCGTTCGCACTTTTCTGTTTCAGCCATTCAATATTCCTTCGGGCTCCATGAAGGACACTCTGCTGATTGGCGACTATTTGTTTGTTTCAAAATACAGCTACGGCTACAGCCAATACTCTTTCCCTTTTGGTTTGGCACCGATTTCCGGGCGCATTTGGGACGCAGAGCCCAAACTCGGTGATGTGGCGGTATTCAAACTGCCAACCGACAACTCGACCGATTACATCAAACGCGTCGTTGGCCTGCCGGGAGACGAAATCCAGATGATTGATGGCGTATTGCACATCAATGGCATTCCGGTGAAGCGGGAGCGGATTGACGATTTCATTGAGACAGATCGCTTTGGCAATACGCGCCGCGTACCGCGCTATTTGGAGACCCTGCCAAACGGCGTGACATACCAAACGCTCGACCTGACGGAAAATGGCGCAAACGACAACACAGGTATTTATAAAGTCCCAGAAGGTCACTATTTCATGATGGGGGACAACCGCGACAATTCGGCAGACAGCCGCGTGCTGGACGCGGTGGGTTATGTGCCCTACGAGAATTTTGTTGGCCGCGCCGAGATCATCTTCTTCTCGATTGAAGAAGGAACCCCTGCATGGATGGTCTGGACATGGCCTTGGTCAGTAAGGTGGGACCGCTTGGGCGATCTGCTTTGAGCTGTTAACTGCTGACACAACGGAGATTTTGAGTTCAATTATGAACGCAAGGAAGAAAAAGGTAACGGACGCAACGCTCGAAAAGCGAATTGGGTACACCTTTAAGGACAAGTCCTTGCTGGAAAAAGCGCTGTCTCATGCCAGCGCTTTGCCAGCATCTGAAGCCACGCTCAAGAGCTATCAGCGCCTTGAGTTCTTGGGAGACCGCGTTCTGGGGTTGGCCATTGCCACCATGTTGGAAAGCCATTTTCCCAAGGCCGAGGAAGGCGAGTTGGCTCGCCGCCTCAACCAGTTGGTCAAAAAGGAAACATGTGCTGATGTAGCTCGAGCCCTCCGGCTGGGCGATCACATGCGCCTTGGCGATTCAGAGGCGCAGAGCGGCGGCCGCGGCAAAACCGCCTTGCTGGCTGACATGTGCGAGAGCGTCATAGCGGCAATCTACCTCGACAGCGGCTTTGATGCCGCAAACGAATTTATAAGGACGCATTTCTCGGATCGGATGCTATCCTACAAGGGACCGTTGCGAGACGCCAAGACGACGCTTCAGGAATGGGCCCAGTCAAAGGGACGCCCTACCCCGGTGTATGAGGTGATTGACAGGTCCGGCCCAGACCACGCGCCGGTTTTCAATATCCGCGTCTGTGTGGAAGGCATCGAACCAGGCGAAGCGACCGGAGCGTCCAAGCGGGTTGCGGAGCAGTCTGCCGCCGAACTGATCTTACGCCGTGAAGGCGTTTGGAACTCTTAGAGAAACAATGACAGAAAACGAAAACAATCAAAACGACGACGGCTTTGTATTCAAGGCCCTTTCGGAGCAGCAGGCCGATACAAATGCCGGCTTTGTGGCCCTGATTGGCGCTCCCAACGCAGGCAAATCGACCCTGCTCAACCATTTGGTAGGCACCAAGGTGTCGATCGTCACGCACAAGGTGCAGACCACGCGGGCCATCGTCCGCGGTGTTGCCATGGAAGACAAGGCTCAGATTGTTTTTGTCGATACACCGGGCATTTTCAAACCGAAGCGCCGCCTGGACCGGGCAATGGTGGATACGGCGTGGGGCGGTGCGCGTGACGCTGACATTGTCGCCGTTATCATTGATGCCAAGCGCGGTATCGATAGCGAGGTCGAAAAGATCCTCGTGGAACTGCAGAATATCCGCCTGCCCAAGGTGCTGATCCTGAACAAGATCGATCTGACACCGCGCGAAAAGCTCCTTGAGTTGGCCAAAAAGGCCAATGAGTACACCATTTTCGATGATACCTTCATGGTGTCCGCGCTGCGCGGCAGCGGCACTCAGGATATTCTGAAGTACTTCGCCGAACGCATGCCTGAAGGCCCCTGGTTATATCCTGAGGATCAGGCCTCCGACATTCCACTGCGCATGCTGGCGGCAGAAATTACCCGCGAAAAGTTATATTTGCGGCTGCATCAGGAACTGCCCTATATCTCCACCGTGGAAACGGATAGTTGGGAAGAAAAGCCGGATGGTTCCGTTCGCATTGAACAGACCATCTACGTCGAACGCGACAGCCAGAAAAGCATCGTATTGGGCAAGGGTGGCCAAACCATCAAGACCATCTCCCAAAAGGCGCGTGAAGAGCTCATGGAAGCTTTTGAGGTACCGGTCCACCTGTTCCTGTTCGTCAAGGTGCGTGAAAACTGGTCCGATGACCCCGAGCGCTATCGCAACATGGGTCTGGACTTCCCGTCCAACTAACGGCGAGGCGCCGATTTTCCATGCAATGGTCGGCAGAAGGCATCGTCATCGGCACCCGAAAACAGGGCGATTCCAACCTCATTCTTGAGGTAATGACGCCTGATCGGGGCCGATGCCTTGGCTTGGTGCGCGGTGGCCGCTCCCGCCGGCAGCAACCTGCCTTGCAGTTGGGCAATCACCTGTCCCTGACCTGGCGCGCTCGCCTTGATGAGCACTTGGGCAACTTTAATGTGGAGCCCATTCAGTTGCGGGCCGCCCACCTGATGCAAAGCGCCCTGTCCATTCACGGCCTGCAGGCCTTGTGCGCCCTGTTGCGTCTTTTGCCAGAGCGAGACCCTCACCCTCGCCTCTATCACGCTCTCGATGTCATTCTCGACAACTTGGAAGACCCGCTTCTGGCCGGCGCCCTGATTGCACGGTTTGAACTGCGCCTGCTCAATGAGCTGGGGTTCGGATTGGATCTGTCTGAATGCGCCGCAACTGGTACTCAAGACGATTTGATCTGGGTTTCTCCCCGCTCGGGCCGGGCCGTTTGCCGGGTAGCGGGCGAACCCTACCGAGCCAAGTTATTCCCCCTGCCCACCTTCATGAAGGCCTCGGAACTGCGCGAGACAGCAACGCAGGACTTGTGCGCCGAGGATGTTCAGGCGGCCTTCAACATTACGGGATACTTTTTGTTCCGATGGGTCTATGAACCCCGCGGTCTGACATGGCCAGTAGCGCGGGACAGCTTCCTCACCACTTGGGCGAGAAAAACCGACACAGTGGCCTGAGACCTGCGTATTTCCCTGCAGGACCTGAAAAAGCGAACCGCAAGAAATCCCCAAATCCTGCAGTTTTCCGTGGGTCACTGAAGCAGAACCATTGCCAGTTTACGGCCCACACGTTAACCCATTCGAATGGGAAAAGAACTGACTGGCGACGACGCCCCGGAACAGATTGAGCTGAAGGACGCGCTTGAGGAGCGCTACCTTTCCTACGCTCTGACAACAATCATGCACCGCGCGCTGCCGGATGTGCGAGACGGCCTCAAACCGGTCCACCGCCGCATTCTCTATGGCATGCGCCTGTTGAAGCTTGATCCCGGGGCCGGGTTCAAGAAATGTGCCCGTGTTGTCGGTGACGTCATGGGTAAATATCACCCTCACGGTGATGCGGCCATCTATGATGCTTTGGTGCGTCTGGCACAGGACTTTTCTGTTCGCTATCCCATGGTCGATGGTCAAGGCAACTTCGGCAATATTGACGGCGACAGTGCCGCCGCCATGCGTTACACCGAAGCTCGAATGACGGATGTCGCCAAACGGGTCCTGGATGGACTCGATGATGATGCGGTGGACTTCCGCGAGACCTATGACGGTCTCGACAAGGAACCCGTTGTTCTGCCAGGAAATTTCCCAAACCTGTTGGCCAACGGATCCACCGGCATCGCGGTGGGCATGGCAACCTCCATTCCGCCGCACAATGTCCATGAGCTGTGCGAGTCCAGTCGCTACCTCATTGACAAACCTGAGGCTGAAACCGAAGAGCTGCTTCAGTTCGTCAAAGGCCCGGATTTCCCAACGGGCGGCACCATCGTCAGCGACAACGGCTCCATTCTGGAAGCCTACAAGACCGGTCGGGGCAGTTTTCGCGTACGTGCAAAATGGCACAAGGAAGAAGGCAGCCGGGGCACGTATCAGGTCGTGGTTACCGAAATCCCCTATCTGGTTCAAAAATCACGACTGATCGAGAAGATCGCCGAGCTGTTGACGGCGCGCAAACTGCCACTTTTGGAAGACATCCGCGATGAATCGGCGGAGGATGTGCGCCTTGTGCTGGTTCCGCGCAGCAAAAACGTTGATCCCGAGCTGTTGATGGCCTCGCTGTTCAAGCTGACCGATCTGGAAAACCGGTTCTCGCTGAACATGAACGTGCTGTCTCAAGGCATCGTTCCCAAGGTTATGGGCCTCAAGGCCGTGCTGCAAGAATGGCTTGAGCACCAGAAGGAAGTCCTCGTCCGGCGCTCCAACTACCGCCTCGGCCAGATCAACCATCGCCTTGAAGTCCTTGACGGTTATCTGATTGCCTTCCTGAACCTTGATGAAGTTATCCGCATCATCCGCGAAGCAGATGATGCCAAGGTAGAGCTGATCAGAGCCTTCGGACTGACAGATGTACAGGCCGAAGCCGTGCTGAACATGCGCCTGCGGTCCTTGCGCAAACTCGAAGAAATGGAAATTCGCAAGGAACATGACAAGCTCTCCAAGGAACGGGACAGCCTGATTGCCCTTCTTGGCTCGGAAAAGAAGCTCTGGAACCGCGTTTCCAAGCTGGTTGGAGAAATCGGCAAGGCCTATGGCCCGGAAACTGAACTGGGCAAACGCCGCACCGACTTCGGCTCCGCCAATGATCGCGATCTGGAAGACATCCAGCAAGCCATGATCGAGAAGGAACCCATCACGGTTGTCCTCTCTGAAAAGGGATGGATTCGCGCGTTGAAAGGCCACGTTCAGGACGTCTCCACGCTCTCTTTCAAGCAGGGGGACAAGCTGAAACTGTCGTTCCATGCGGAAACAACCGACAAGCTACTGGCGTTCACCACCGGCGGCAAGTTCTTCACACTGGGCGCCGACAAGCTGCCTGGCGGGCGCGGCCACGGTGAACCGGTGCGCCTCATGGTGGATATGGACGAGTCTCAAGACATTCTCAGCCTGTTCGTTCACAAACCAAGCCGTCGCCTTCTGGTGGCAACAGACGAGGCGCGCGGCTTTGTCGTAAAAGAAGACGACGTCATCGCCAACACGCGAAAAGGCAAGCAGGTTCTTAATGTTACGGCGCCCAGCGAAGCCAAGCTCTGCGTACCGGCGGAAGGCGACCACCTTGCTGTCATCGGCATGAACCGCAAATTGCTGGTGTTCCCACTTTCGCAAATTGCCGAGATGACGCGTGGCCGCGGTGTACGCCTGCAGCGCTACCGCGACGGCGGCATTTCTGACGCCAAAGCCTTCCACGGTGGCGAAGGATTGACCTGGCTCGACAGCTCCGGACGCACATTCAGCCGAACCCTTGAAGAGTTGCAGGATTGGTATGGCGACCGGGGACAAGCCGGCCGACTGCCCCCCAATGGTTTCCCTCGCAGCAACAAATTCGGCGGTAACGAGCTGTAACACAAAAGCCCGACTTATTACCGGGCGCAAACCATTGAAAAACCCCGTCGTTTTGCGGCGGGGTTTTGTGTTTTCCGATTGTGTTGGGGCGGTCTCCGAAATTTCCGTCAGGCAGAACCGAACACCGGGTTCGTGAACGGCACCAACGCAGCAATCAATGTGTCGACATAAACAGATTTTCGGGTAAGTCGGTTATCGGTGAAAATTCCGAATGCTCCACCCTTATGTTTAATATTTGTCGTTCCAAAAACCTCATCAATGGCATGTCCAAGCTCAACTCCAGCTTGAACTCTTTCCATGATCTCGGAGGGAAGCGGCAACATCAACGAGCGACTGGTTGACAGCGTGCCGGCCTGATCCAGGATCGCCATCCACGCGAAGGTATAGGCCTGCCCTTCCACAACGGCGATGCCTCCTTCAAGGCCAACGCAAAATTGTGCGTTCGTTTGAACAAAACGCGCATTTTCTGCACGCGTAATTGCACCCAGCCGTGTTTCCTCATCACCCATCGGCTGATCGGGCACACCGCTGTCCACCTCCACCGGTACGAACGCCAGATCACCCTCTGGCATCATGGCCCGAAAGGCTTCTTCCACTGCACCGACTTTCACCGGGTTCTTAGAGGCAACCACGATCGTAGCCATCACACACTCTCAAAATGGGGATCATAAAAGACAGGAAGGGGGATAACCCGATCTGAACAGACCGGGTTATCCCTGATTTTTCAGCAACCGTTGCTTTTCACGATTCCAGTCGCGCTTCTTTTCAGTTTCGCGCTTGTCGTGAACTTTTTTACCGCGTGCCAGCGCCACTTCCAGTTTCGCCCGTCCCTGCTCATTGAAGTAGACTTTCAACGGCACAATGGTCTTGCCCTCTTTCTGGACAGCCCCGGCCAGTTTGTTGATCTGGCGCTTGTGCAGCAGCAGCTTGCGCGGACGGCGCGGCTCGTGGTTGAATCGGTTACCTTGGGTGTATTCCGGTATGTAGAGGTTATAGATCCACATTTCCCCGTCATATTCAGCGGCGTAACTTTCTGCCACGTTGCTCTTGCCTTGACGGAGCGATTTGACCTCTGTTCCCTTCAGTTCGATACCGGCTTCCAAGACCTCTTCTATTTCGTAGTTGAAACGGGCCTTCCGGTTGTCAGCAATAACCTTGCGCCCGGGAGCCCCCCCTTTTTGGGCAGCCATTCTTCTTCCTTATGGTTCTGCGGGCCGAAAACTGCGTCCGGCCCGAAATTCCTAGTCGATCAGCCCCGCATGCACCATGGCCTTGCGAATTTCGGCCTGTGTGGTCTCACTTACCGGGACCAACGGCACGCGCAGCTCGTTTTCCATCTTGCCGATCAGCGACAATGCATATTTCACGCCCGTCGGATTGGGCTCAATGAACAGGGCATTGTGCAATGGAGCCAGACGGTCCTGCAGTTCAAGCGCCTTGGCATAGTCACCTGCTAGTGTCGCTTCCTGAAACTCGCTGCACAACTTCGGTGCCACATTGGCGCTCACCGAGATACAACCGACACCGCCATGGGCATTGAACCCCAGAGCCGTGATGTCCTCACCAGACAGCTGAACGAAATCCTTGCCGCACTTGTGGCGCTGTTCAGAAACGCGAGCGATATTGGCCGTTGCATCCTTCACACCAACAATGTTCTCAACATCGTTGAACAGTTCCGCCATGGTGTCCGCGCTCATGTCAATCACGGACCGCCCCGGAATGTTGTAGATGTAGATCGGCAGCTTGGTCGCCGCTGCAATCATCTTGTAATGAGCCTTGAGGCCCGCCTGGTTCGGCTTGTTGTAGTAAGGTGTTACCGACAACAGGCCGTCAGCGCCGGCGGCTTCCGCATGCTTGGCAAAATCGATGGCTTCAACCGGATTGTTGGAGCCCGCCCCGGCCATGATCGGCACACGACCTGCCGCAGCTTCGATGCACAACTCAATGACACGCTTGTGCTCTTCATGAGTCAACGTTGGGCTTTCGCCGGTGGTGCCCACCGGCACCAACCCGTGGGAGCCCTGTTTTATCTGCCAATCCACAAAGTCCTGGAAGGCTTTCTCATCCACGGCACCATTCCGCATTGGAGTGACGAGCGCGGTGATTGATCCCTTAAACATATCAGGTTCCTCGTTGGATAGCAGTTCTCTTAAATTCCCAAATGCGACCCTTGGTCAAACAAAGGCGCTGCACCATACTTAGCCCGTACACCTTCATCAATGGTCAACGCAATGTCATATAAGATTCGTTTTGGGTTTTGTGCTGATTTTTCTTGTTCGGTCACAAGCAAGAACACCTAGATGCATGGAGCCATAATTAAACCTTCATTTACCAGTTTGATAGACCTTCCAGATTACCAGAAAATTTCGCGAATATGGTCCTGCCTGCGGGAAGAGGGTCCAGTTGTATCGAGTTGAGTGACCAAAAGGCCGATCCACCCATGTCTATAAGCAGAAGCTTTCTTGCGAGCGTCAGCGCCGCTGTGTTTCTTTTTGCTGGTGCGGCCCCGAGCCACGCCCTCAAACTGGAGTGGACCGAGATCACCAAGGTCCCTGCCCCCAACCCGCTACGCCAAAGCCAACCTGCGCCGGGCGGATCGCCGTACGCTACAGCTTATGCACCGGCCACCCCGCCGCATAAACCTGGCAGCGCTGATCCGATGGCGCTTGTGGCTCAGGAAGAAATCACACCAGCCGCAACACCGCAGCAGCACGCCCGCGCCAAAGCCGAGACACTGGGCGCACAATACAATGTGCCCGACGCCCAAACACCAGCTGCCCAATTGGCTGCCGTGCTGGATGATATCGATGCCGGACGCATCAACGAGGCTCTGACGGCCCGCAACCGCATGCCGGACAATCTGGACCGGCGTATTGTCGATTGGCGACTGATGGTCGCTGGCGGCCCGCAGGTACCGACCCAGAACATCACCCAGTTTGCCGCCAGCGCACCGCACTGGCCTTCACCAAAGATCGCGCGTACCCGAGCTGAAGCGTCATTGGCTGCCGCCAACTTGCCCGCTGGAGACATCATCACAGCGTTCGGTGGCACCGCTCCCGAAAGCCTTCAGGGCAAAATCGCGCTGGCCAAGGCCAATCTCGCTGTCGGAAACAATGGTGCGGCTCGCAAGTTGATCCAGCCCATTTGGCACAAGGAACTGCTTGACCGTGACATGGAGCGCGATCTGGCCTCGTCCTTTTCCAGAGTACTGACGCGAGAAGACTACCGCGCGCGTGTTGAAATGTACCTGTACCGGGACCGCACACAAGGTGCCGAGCGCTTGATCGCGAAGCTCTCCCGAGATGAACAGGCCTATGTGAAGGCCCGCATCGCCCAGATCCGCGGCAACGGCAATGCGGAAAAACTGCTCAACAACCTGCCCCGTTCCATGCGCAATGATCCCGGCGTCCTTTTTGCCAAGATCGAGATTGCCCGCGCCAAAGGGGACTATCTGACAGCAGCCAAGCTGTTGCAGCAAGCTCCAACGGATGCAAGCAAACTGTATGATCCGGATGAATGGTGGAACCACAGGCGCGTTGTTTCCCGCCAGATGGCCGAGATTGGCAAGGTGCAGCTGGCTTATGACATTGCGGCCAACCATGCAGCCGAGTCCCCACTGGAATATACGGAAGCCGAGTGGCATGCGGGATGGTATGCCCTGCGGTTCCTGAACAACCCCGGCAAGGCGGAGACGCATTTCCGCCACATCGCGCAAGTGGCCGAAACGCCCATAACGCTGTCGCGCTCCCATTATTGGGTCGGACGAGCCCGTGAAGCCGCCGGCGATGTTAATGGCGCCATTGCAAGCTACCAAAAGGCAGGTAGCTATCATACGGCCTACTATGGACAATTGGCGCTTGCCAAACTGAGCATCACGCAAATTCCAGTGCCGCCTCTGCCGCAAATCACACCGCAGGACCGTCAGGCCTTCAACAACAACGACATGGTGCGCGCCATCCGCCGGATGGATGCCGCCGGTCATCACAATGATACCCTGCTGCTTTACCAGCATCTTGCCCGGACGTTACCGACCAACGCGCAAGTTCGACAACTGGCGGAACTGGCGGAATCGAAAGACCTGCACCAGTGGGCACTCATGGTGGGCAAGCTGGCCTACGAGGCGCGCCCTTCAGCAAGTACACTGGCGTACCCGACAAACGCTATTCCGGCGCAAACACGGATCACACGCGGGGTTGAAAAACCCATGGTTTACGCCATTGCCCGGCAGGAAAGCGCCTTCAACCCAAGAGCAAAAAGCCACGCTGGCGCTCTGGGGCTGTTGCAGCTGATGCCTGGCACCGCAAAAGCAACTGCAAAAAACATCGGCGTGTCGTACCGCACGTCGCGCCTGACTTCCGATCCGGCATATAACGCAACGCTGGGTGCCGCGCATCTGGGCGAACTGGTCGAAGAATTCGACGGATCGTACATCCTGACGTTTGCCGCCTACAACGCAGGCAAAAGCAAGGTCCATGAGTGGATCGAGCGCTTTGGCGACCCCCGTGATCCGCGGGTGGACCCCGTGGACTGGGTAGAATTCATTCCGTACGGCGAGACGCGAAGCTATGTCCAGCGCATCACGGAAAACCTGCAGATGTACAGACACAAGCTGGAAAACAAACCACTGGCAATCACCATGGATTTGACACGCGGTTAAGCACGCTGCGCTTTTTTGCAGGGTTTTGTATACTCTGGGTCATCACACTGGCATTGTTTAGGGTGTAGCCTTTCTTTCACCCGTCAGGACGCCGGTGACCGGAGGAGCCATGCTAACCCATGCACATCTTGACCGCACCATTCTCACCGTTGAAGGGGCTCGTCCCTTCAAGTGGACGGCACGGGATGGTCTGTCCCTCTCCGCCCATCTTTGGGGCAATCGATCAGAGGGGTGCTACCCTGTTTTGTGCCTGCCGGGCCTGACCCGCAACAGCCGGGATTTTTATCGTCTCGCCTGCCGACTTCATGCAGCCGGACATCATGTCATCGCCATGGACTATCGCGGGCGCGGCCTGTCCGGCTATGCTGATGATCCCACCACCTACAACATGGCTCAGGAAGCGCAGGACATTGAAGATGGCCTCAGCGCCCTTGGCATTGAGCGTTATGTGGTTTTGGGCACCTCGCGTGGCGGATTGCATGGCGTCGGACTGGCAGCCACACAGCCGGATCGGGTGCGTGCCGTCATTTTAAATGATATTGGCCCCGAACTGGCCCACGACCACCTAAAGGTGATCAGCGAGACCATAGGTCGGCACATGACGGCTTCCTCCTGGCCTCAAGCAGCCGCACGTTTGAAGGCCCAGCAGCAAAAGACATTTACCGCGATGACTGAGCAGGATTGGCTGGATGCAGCGGCCCAAACCTATGAGGAAACTGCGGAGGGGGTGCGCTTGTCGTACGACCCTAATCTGCGCCATGCCGTAAAGGATGCCGTGCTCCCCACCCCGCAGGCAATGTGGTCGTTTTTCGATGCGCTAAAAGGAAAGCCTCACCTCTTGATCCGAGGTGCCAATTCACCCTTGCTCAGCGAGAAGACCGCCAACGCCATGCAGGAGCGTCATCCGGAAATGGACCTGCATACTGTCGCCTTTGAAGGGCATGCTCCCCTTCTCTGGGGCACTGCGGTGCAAGAACGGATCCTGCGGTTTCTCCAGACCGTCAACGAGGAGACCGCGGCTCCGGCATCCGCGGACAAGGCGACCCCCCAATAAAAAGAGGGGCCAGTTTCCCGGCCCCTTTGAAGCCCTCAGGCCTCACGCACCCTACGCACTACCTTAAAAGGTGCGCTGCGCCCGAAGAATGGCACTTGCCTCTTCCGAGACTTTTTCATTGTCGGGGTTCTTGTTGGCGTACCCAACATCCACGCCGAATTCGAGGCCCTGCACTGGCGTCCAGGCCACATCCATATCCAGCGCATAGCGCCGGTAGTCCTGATCCGGCGCACCGCGCGGCGTATCGACATCCGCATAGCTGGCGTCAAAGTCGGCTCGGATGGTGGGGGTAAAGTAATGGGTAAAGCCACCGGAAACGGCCCAGCCCGTGGTCTTGCGGGTTCTTGTGCCGTCATAGTAGCTGTCGAAAACATCCGTCGCGCCAATATAGGAGAGCGCAGCCTCCGCATATTGGACCTGCAGAGCCAGCGCATCTCCCTCAGCCAACATGGGCAGGTTGAACAAAACACCTGCGCCAAACGCCAAACCAACCTCGCTTTGCGCGGCAGCAGACAAGGGACGCGCCTCTTGAACAGCAGCGGAGACCTGCGCCGTGCCCCAGCTTTGCGCCGCGCGCAAGGCCACCACACCTGCAGGCCAGCGATTTCCACCAGCGCCATCTGTGGTGGTGACAGCATCAAAAGTGCCGTTTACACGCTCGGAAATGTCTTCCGCAGCGATGGAAAACGACAGGGGTCCCCCGAGAGACCCGGTATAGGCGGCCACCCAAACCTTGTCGTCCGAAAGGTTACGGGCCACCGAGCCGTAGGTTGCACCTGTAAAGAAATCAAAGAACGACTGGGTGCGCCCCACAGTCAATCCACCCCACTGAATATAGGCGGTTTCCAGCTCCACCACCGTATCGCTGGACGTATCGGCATCCCGCACAGTATCGCTGTCTGATGTGAACGTGGTTTCACTGTACGCCCGCAACAGACCGAACTCCGTCTCCGTAAACGCATCCAGATAAACATAGCCACGTGCACGGAAACGCACATCATTTTCGTCCCGCTCAGACCAGTTGCTGGGCGCGCTACCGAAATTCATGAATTGTACATCCGCACGAACCCGCCCGGACACACGCAAGCAGGTGTCCGTACCCGGCAGCACGAAATATCCCGCGCCATACTGATCACAAATCTGAACATAGGAAACCGGCTCAACCTGCGCCGGCGCGTCCCACGGCAAGTCTGCTGCCCGCACATCAGCGCCGGTTACAGCCATCACCGCCAACGGCAGAAAAATCGTTCCACGTAACATGCAGTGCCCCACTTCTGTCTGCTTCCGCTGGCGAGACTCCTAATGGACACGGCGATAGAGTGCCCCGCCTCTCACCAGCAGCCAAATACATCAAACTTGAATTGACTGACTAAAATCACTCAGTAGCGATTGCATTGACAATTACGCGGATGCGCAGTTCGAACAATTCCATGCTCTAAGGGGTGAAATAGACCGGCAGCATTACAGAGGGGAAAGAAATGAGCCCCAGTCGTTGAGAGCTAGAAACTACAGTAGGTCAAATACCACGGGTAGAAGCTCAAGGAGCGGATTGGAAATCAGTCTGTTTTTCAGGCTGAATATGGCAGCAAGCCAAGAGAACGTGCGGTAGATGCGATAGGTCCGCGGAAAAGGCTGGCACAGTTTTTTGGGGGGGTTATGGTCCGTTCATGCGACTGCGTGAAGCTAAAGAACGGCCGGAGCGCCCACAAAACAGATCGCGTTGGCGTGAAACGCGCTGAACCTGTCGAAGGCATTGCACCGCGGGGCGTCATTTGACAGATCAAATACCTGCGGCTGGAGGGCCGCTGGCAGAAATAGCCGGGCTCTAGGTCTCTATGCTCCTGCGGGGTACAGGCCCCTGCGGGAACAGGGGAAGCCCGGTGGGTTGGAACCACCGGGCTTAGAGACTGATTGGAAGGTCAGGACACGAATTTCCAATCAGAAGAGCTATACAAGGTAATAGGGCCAAATCATGAACCGGATCTGTGCCATACGTCACGAACTCATGATATTTTTCAGTTTGGCCCGAAGCCATTCTCAAAAAGTCTGGGTGACTACCACCAGGTCTTATGAAAAGGGCTGATCCCCTTTGGGCATGTGCACCGGGGAAAACCGGGGGCCACACAGCCCCCGGAAAATCTTCAGGCAACCTTAGAAGGTGTACTGAACACGAGCACCAACTTTGGCTTCGTCGAAGTCTACAGAGTCTCCATCGACCTCTAGATCGCTATTGGCGAACCCAGCTTCCAAAGCTACGACCATACCGGAAACCGGATACCAACCGATGGACGCATCCACGGCCCAACGATCCCAATCAATGTCACTGCCGAGGAAATCAGATGTCAAGCTGGCGTAGGAACCATCAATGGAGGTGGCGATTTCAGGGGTCCAGTAGTGGCTGAAACCAGCGCCGAGGGCGTAACCCTTGGCCCCAAGCATATCAAGGAACGCTGCGCCGGCTTTTTTACCGTTTACATCAACGAAACCAAAGTCATCCGCGTTGGCGTTCAAGTAGGAAGCTGCGGAATCCGCATATGCTGCCTGGAAGACAAAGGCGTCGCCCGGAGCGATCATATCCAGATTGAAGGTCGCGGTACCACGAACTGCATATCCGTAGTCATTTTCAGCCTTACCGGCAACACCAGCTCCACCGGGGATTCCGAAGGCACCGTTATCAATTGGATTGTGCAAAGCACCAGCGACTTCAAAAGAACCCCAACCCTGTGAAATGCCAAGCATACCGACGAAGTTGGCGGAATTCTTGTCACCAGCACGGTAAGATGAATCTTCAACAGACAAGGCTGCGGAAACGCCATTGCCGAACGACTTCATCAAGGTTACCTGAAGCGTTGACTTGTCCGACAGGTTGCGGTCAATGATCCCCATGTCGACGGCACCTGTAAAGCCGTCAAAAATGGAGCTCTCACGACCGATCAAAATGTCAGCGGTGTTACCCGAGATTTGCAGATAAACATCATCAACACCAACGCTGCTGCCAGCCTTTTGATCCCAAGTGCCATTGAACTCGGTTACGGTGCGGATGAGACCGATTTCGGTGTCGGTCATGGATGTCAGGTACAAATAGCCCCGCGCATAGGCAGAATAATCTTCGTACTTGGTAGTATCGTCGTTGTCGTTCAGGTTGTCGGAAACGATCTGCGTACGAATACGACCACCGATCTTCAGGCAAGTGTCCTTGCCCGGGATCTTGAAGAAGCCTGCGCCATAGGCGTCGCAAACCTGTACGTAGTCTACTGGCTCGGCAACAACTGGCAGATCAGCTGCCGAAGCGGAAGTTGCAACGGCTGCGCCAGCGGTTGCAAGCATAAGTGCTTTCAATTTCATTATACCCGACCTCAAAAAGTCTCTATTTGATGAATTAGTGAAGTGTTTGAAACAAGAAAAACACTCGTTCTCAGACACTTGCCAGCGCAGCCCGATCTACGAGACGTGCCCCGTCACCACCCCTGGCGACTTGCTCGCGCTCTTCGGCGCCGGCTCCACTGTGATGCATCAGCAAGATTTACATTGCAAATATTTACATCATTAAAATCGATATTCGCTTATTCCATCGAAAACCATGTAACAAAAAAGCAACAAGTAATATTCAATAGGAATTTCATCAACGTAATTACATGCGCATATCACATTTTTCTCTGCGTCATTAGCATATTTACGTATTACAAAATCATATGTGATATACAATCGATTTTATATAAAAATTACAAATACCTAATATATCTGATTAATGCATGCTGATATATCTGAATGCAAAATACATTAAGTGTCCATCAACACATTCGAGTTGCATTTGAGATGCGCCGCGGAGACTCTCCCTTGATTTCAGCATTGTTGATAAAAGTCAGGCAAATAGGAGGGATTGCTTTGCTGTATCCACGGTCGCTCTAGCGCATACACAGCCGCCGCCCTGCCGCGCCAACTGAGATCGTCACGAGAGCAAACAAGCCCATAAAGCTTGTATGATCAGCCTCGCCGCACCGGCACTCACGAGCACTTGGCTTGGCTGGAAGAACCAAGATAGCCTGAGAAAAAGCAGGCTCAGTATACAGCTAGAGCCATGCGAACACTCAGGCAGCGCTTAACCTCTGGGGCGGCTTGCTGAGGGCAGCTATGCCTCTTATGGAGCCTGTCTCATTGCTCCTAAAAAGGCGTGGAGGTCCTGTGTGATACACCGCTCGTGCCCACTGGGCCGTCCTTGAGCTCTCGCAGCACCATAAGACACAAAAAAAAGCGAGAGCGCCGGAGCGCCCTCGCCTCTTTAATCGGGTAATTAAACCAGATTAGAACGTGTACTGTACACGAGCACCGATCTTGGCGTCGTCGAAGTCAACGTCGTTGTTAGTACCAGCTGCATCGTATTCGGTGTTAGCAAAGCCACCGTCAAGCGCGATAACCATGCCGGAAACCGGGTACCAACCGATAGAAGCGTCGATTGCCCAACGGTCGATGTCGTAGTTGCCGGATGCCAGGTCAGATTCCAGAGACAGGTAAGAACCGTCGATGGAAGTCGCAACTTCAGATGTCCAGAAGTGGGTGAAACCAGCGCCAAGACCGAAGCCCTTTACGCCTTCTGCATCCAGTTGCTCAGCGTCGTCATACCCAGTAACGAGACCCTTCAGCACTTCGTTTGCACCGAGGTAATGAGTAGCGGAGTCAGCGTAAGCAGCCTGGAATACAAACGCGTCGCCTTCTGCGATCATGTCCAGGTTGATGGTTGCTGTACCGCGTACGGCATAACCGTAGTTGTCTTCAGCGCCTTCAACGGTGTCGTGAAGAGCTGCAGCAACTTCGAAGGAACCCCAACCCTGAGCAATACCGACCTTACCGACGTAGTCAGCAGAGTTGGTGTCGCCATCACGGTAGGAAGAGTCTTCTGCCGAGATCGCAGCCGTCACACCATTGCCGAAAGACTTGGCAAGTGCGAACTGCAGGGTGGACTTATCAGACCAGTTACGGGTGATGATGCCCGCGTCAACTGCACCGGTGAAACCGTCAAACTGAGAAGTCGTACGACCGATGAGGATGTCGGCATAGCTAGCACCGATCTGCAGGTAAGCAGAACCAGCTTCAACCTTGCCTGAACCCGCCTGGTCCCACTTGCTGTTGAACTCGGTGTAAGTCTTGATCAGACCGATTTCGGTGTCGGTCATGGACGTCAGGTACAGATAACCCTTTGCATATGCAGAGTAATCTTCGTACTTGTCACCTTCGTTATCCTGCAGGTTGTCTGTAGCAAACTGCGTACGGATACGACCACCGATCTTCAGGCAGGTGTCCTTGCCCGGGATCTTGAAGAAGCCTGCGCCGTAAGCGTCGCAAACCTGTACGTAGTCTACTGGCTCAGCTACAACCGGCAGATCAGCTGCAGATGCGGAACCTGCAACAGCTACACCAGCAGTTGCAAGCAAAAGTGCTTTCAATTTCATGTGTCCTGACCTCTATCAGTCTCTATTTGTTGAGAGAAAGTGGTTTGAAAGCTGGTTGGAGCAGCCTTCATCTTTCTCGAACCCCTGCTATCGCGCTGGCGGGATCGTGCCCCTCACCGCCCCCGGTGAAATGATCCTGTTCGCCTGCCGCGACAACGCCACTGTTGATGCATCACGGCGGCGATCCCTTCAAGGTTGTAATTGCGAATTTATATCTATTGAAAAACAAAGGGGTAATTGCTGTGTCATTTAGGACACAACCCATGAGCGCGGTCCGGTTGCTTGCTGGCGCAATTGCCTAATCAAAACCGCCAGGCATCTGCGTATGAACCCCTAGGAAATAGTTGCCGCAGCGCCGGGCTGCCCACACGCCAAATATTCAGTATATCCTATTGTTTTGATTATATATTTTATAGAATTAGCGGTGACCTATACGGCATTGAAATCAGGAGTTGGCAGAGCCTGATCCCCACACCGCAGGTCAATAAAAAACCTGAGCCCGAGAAAACTCACTCTATTTGGTATTGTGGAAATAAACCCCACCGAAATTGAATAGTTCCCGCGGCGTTTGTGGAGTTAGAACCCCTTAGCTGGGTGATTTGCACTACTGCAAAAACAAAAACGGGGGCGCCGAAGCACCCCCGCCTTATCAATCAGTCGATTAGACCAGATTAGAACGTGTACTGAACACGTGCACCAACCTTGGCTTCGTCGAAGTCTACAGAGTCAGCGCCAGCCGGATCATACTCGGTGTTGGCGAAACCAGCATCCAGAGCGATAACCATGCCGGAAACCGGGTACCAACCGATGGAAGCATCAACAGCCCAACGGTCTAGGTCAGCGTCAACCGCAAAACCACCCTTGTCGTAGTCAGCTTCCAGGCTCATCCAGGAACCATCAATGGTGGTGGCGATTTCTGGAGTCCAGTAGTGGCTGAATGCTGCGACGAGGGAGTAACCCTTTGCGCCAATGACATCCAACATGCCGTTGTCAATCGAGACACCACCAGCTGCAAGGTCACCAGCAAAGCCGCTGTCGATAGAAGCGTTCAGGTAGCTGGATGCAGAGTCTGCATAGGTAGCCTGGAATACGAATGCATCACCTGGAGCAATCATGTCCAGATTGATCGTTGCCGTACCGCGAACAGCATAACCGGTGCTGCTGTCTTTCTCGAGGGTGAATTCATCACTACCAACAACGACTGCATTGCCGAAGCGATCACGCACGGAAGCTTCATCCGCAATCGCATGGGTTGCACCAGCAACAGAGAAGGAACCCCAACCCTGAGAAATGCCGATCTTACCAACGAAGTCGATGGAGTTCTTGTCGCCGTCACGGTAAGACGAATCTTCAACGGATACGCCAGCGGTAACGCCGTTGCCCAGAGACTTGGTCAAGGAGAACTGCAGGGTGCCCTGGTCAGAGAAGTTACGATCAACAACGCCGATATCAACCGCGCCGGTGAAACCGTCGAACATGGAAGCTTCGCGACCGATCAGAACGTCAGCAAAGTTGTTGCTGATCTGAATGAAAGCGTCGTCCACTTTCATTGCGCTGCCACCTTCTTCGTTCCATTCGCTGTACATTTCAGCAACGGTACGGATCAGACCGATTTCGGTGTCAGTCATGGTGTGCAGGTACAGGTAACCACGAGCAATCGCATCGTAATCGTTGTACTTGGTGGTGTCGTCGTTGTCCTGCAGGTTGTCGGAAACAATCTGCGTACGGATACGACCACCGATCTTCAGGCAGGTGTCCTTGCCTGGGATCTTGAAGAAGCCTGCGCCGTAAGCGTCGCAAACCTGTACGTAGTCTACTGGCTCAGCTACAACCGGCAGATCAGCTGCAGATGCGGAACCTGCAACAGCTACACCAGCAGTTGCAAGCAAAAGTGCTTTCAATTTCATGTGTCCTGACCTCTATCAGTCTTGTTTACAAATAGAGGGCCAAGGTTATGTCGCTGTTTGGACGAGCGTTTCCCCTAGTGCCCCATAAGAAGAACAGATACCCCGGACCAATCCGCAACCTTCGCGGGCCCCGGTCCGACCATGGGCAACTGACTTGCGAAATCTGTAATGCACCTGAGTAGGCACTGAGACAACTGAACCAGCCTTTCAGAAGGGGTCAAAATAGCCCACCAAGATTTTGATGTTGCAGGAAAAGCACAATATTTTCAGGCAGATAGATCAATATAATCGCTAATCGATAATTCAGTGTGGCAATATTGGCACAATGCAGCCTCACAACTCACCAAAAATAGTTATTATTGCGTATTTTTGCAGGATTTTCAGAGGTCTTGGTTAGTCAGTGCTGCGCCCAAATGTGATAAGGATCACATAAACGCCGGTTTTCAGATTTATGGCCAAAATCAGCCAATAATTCACAGGGGCCATCGCGCTGGAAAAGAGGGTGCGTACCCATTCGAGATCGCGACTCCCATCGCGGCATGGAAAAGAGAACAGACCAACACTCTGCATTTGACTCGTTGCATTTGTTGTCTCGCCGCCCAGACCACAAAAAAGCGAGAGCGCCGGAGCGCCCTCGCCTCTTTAATCAGACAATCAAGTCAGATTAGAACGTGTACTGTACACGTGCACCGATCTTGGCTTCGTCAGCTTCAACGCCGGCTGCATCTTCAGATGCGAAACCACCGTCCAGAGCGACAACCATGCCGGAAACCGGGTACCAACCAACGGAACCGTCGATTGCCCAACGGTCGTAGTCAGCATCGTCGTTGGACAGGTAGGAACCGTCGATGGATGTCGCGATTTCGGAAGTCCAGTAGTGTGTGAAACCAGCACCTAGGGCCCATGCTTCATCGCCAGCCAGATCCCAAGCAGCGGTGGACTTGCCAAGGTAAGCAGAAGCAGCGTCAGCGTATGCAGCCTGGAATACGAATGCATCGCCAGCAGCCAGCATGTCGAGGTTGACGGTTGCTGTACCGCGTACGGCATAACCGTAGTTGTCAACAGCGCCAGCTACAGTGTCGTGCAGAGCAGCAGCAACTTCAACAGAACCCCAACCCTGAGCAAGACCCAGCTTACCAACATAGTCGGCAGAGTTTGTGTCGCCATCACGGTAGGAAGAATCTTCAGCAGAAACAGCAGCGGTGACGCCATTGCCGAGGGACTTGGTCAGAGCGAACTGCAGCGTGCCCTGGTCAGACCAGTTACGGCCGATAACGCCCACATCAACTGCACCGGTGAAACCGTCGAACAAAGAAGTGGTACGACCGATGATGACGTCAGCGAAGTTGGTGCCGATCTGCAGGTAAGCGTCACCCACATCAACAGAACCATCGCCACCGTCCTGGTTCCACTCGCTGTTGAACTCGGTGTAGGTCTTGATCAGACCGATTTCGGTGTCGGTCATGGACGTCAGGTACAGGTAACCACGTGCGTATGCAGAGTAGTCGTCGTAGTCAGCGTCGGAATCCAGGTTGTCGGAAACGATCTGTGTACGGATACGGCCACCGATCTTCAGGCAGGTGTCCTTGCCCGGGATCTTGAAGAAGCCTGCGCCGTAAGCGTCGCAAACCTGAACGTAGTCTACTGGCTCAGCTACAACCGGCAGATCAGCTGCAGATACGGAAGTTGCAACGGCTGCGCCGGCAGTTGCAAGCAGAAGTGCTTTCAATTTCATAAGTCCTGACCTCTATCAGTCTTGTTTACAAATAGAGGGCCGAGGTTGTGTCGCTGTTTGGACGAGCGTTTCCCCGAATGCCCCACGAGAGCCCCAAAACCAATTTCGACAGAACCTTCCCATCGACAATTGATTATATATTTTCATCTCGCAGGCACAGTGATGCCCCAACCGCATCGAACGGGCAAGGCAGCGGCACAGCAAAAACAGCAAATAGTATCACATGAAAATTCAGTGTTGCATCAAGACAACAGAGTTAACAAACGTATAATTCGCCCAACACAACCAGCGAATGAAATAGGCAACCAATAGTAAGAGAGACACATTTCAAGCAACTATTTGTAAAAAGAGAATTGTTTGACGTTCATTCTTTTGAGAAGGGTTTTCAGCTGCCTCGAATCCTTTAACAAACCTTGGATTGCGTTTGAAGACAACACACCAAAAATGAATAGATTTCAGCCTCAGAACAAAATCATGACCGAACCTGCCCCAACACCAGAGACCACAAGAAGCGCCCACAATGACCTGATGGGCCTTGAGTGACAGCATCACAGACGGCGCAGCACGCAAAAAGGGGCGCGCCCATTGGCGCGCCCCTCGTAAAATTCCCGATTGGGACCTGTTGGATCAGAAGGTGTACTGAATCCGGGTACCAACGCGGTAATCGTCGTCGGTGCCGTCCTTGAAGGTGTCGACATCATCGTCCTGATGAACGTAGCCAACTTCACCCGCAATCACGAGACCGGAGACCGGATACCAACCCAGAGCGGCGGTCGTTGCAATACGCTCGTAGTCGTCCGCATCATCCACCTTCAGGTAGGAACCGTCGATGGACGCAGCAACTTCCGGCGTAAAGTAGTGAGTGAAGCCTGCACCGATGGAGAACGCGTCATAGCCCTTGGCATCCCATGAATCGAGGGTACCATCGATGTAGTCAGTATCTGCGTTTACGTAGTGCGCAGCTGAATCAGCATAGGTCGCAGCAAAAACAAGCTCGTCGCCGGCAGCGATCATGTCGAGATTGATGCCGATGGTACCTGCGATTGCAAAACCATCTTCTTCATCACCCACAATGGCCGCATTGCTATTGGTGTCGTTCACCTGGTGATAGGCACCAACCAAACGCGCAAAGCCCCAGCCCTGAGACAACTTCAGACCACCAACAACATCGTATTCGTTGTCGCCGCCTTCGCGGTAGGATGAGTCTTCCAAAGACAAGGAGGCAGTGAAGCCATTACCCAGTGACTTGCGGTAGGTTACCTGCAGCGTATCGGTATCGGAGAAGTTACGGTCAACAATACCGATGTCAGTGGAACCGGTGAAGGTATCAAAGTTGGACACGGCGTAACCAACCAGCAGGTCACCATAAGCGGTACCGAACTGGATGTAGGCGTCATCCACCTTCATCTCTTCATCGCCAGCCTGATTGAACTCGCTGTACATTTCCGTCACGGTCTTGATGAGACCGATTTCGGTGTCTGTCATGGTGTTCAGGTACAGATAACCACGAACATACGACGCGTTGTCGTCGTAGTCATGATCACTGTTCAGGTTGTCGGAGATGAACTGACCGCGGATACGACCGCCGATCTTCACGCAGGTGTCCTTGCCCGGAATCTTGAAGAAACCAGCGCCATAGGCGTCACAAACCTGCACGTAGTCTACTGGCTCGGCAACCATCGGCAGATCAGCCGCAGATGCAGAGGTCACAACAGCGGCAGAAGCCGTTGCAAGCATAAGTGCCTTGAAGTTCATTTTGACCTTCCAAACTTTCTAATAGGCAAGACAAAACAAAGGCTCGAAACAGAGCCGTTTGCTTATCTGTTTTCAGTGTTTACCAGTGAGAGATGCAGCGCCGGGGTCCCCACCCCATAACCTACGCGCACAAAGGCACGCTCCTCACTCGGCACCACCATGTTTAGGAGCGTCCTTTCGATTTTGGAAGGAAGACTTAGGCAGTTTTAATACACAAAAAACCAATGTGACCATAAAGACACATCTCACCCGCCAGACCATATCACGAGGGGTGAGCCTCACCCCCCGCCTGAATGGATGACTGAAGTAATTTGACCCAGAATGCTCAACGCAAATCTTGTCGCAGGGTCGCTGAATACCAGTTTTCGGGGAGACTTTCAGTTCAAACGGGCGCGCACCTGAGGATCGGGCGCAGATCAAACCGCTGCACACAGCACGTTCATCTCGGAAAGGCCGACACGCAAGCCTTGCCTGATCTGCTACCGCTGAACTCAACCAGAAGAAGTTGACGTGATATACGCGCGAGCCATTGTATACTCAGTCATGTATCGGAATGTGCAGAACCATTCCTGACAACCCACGCCCGTTCAGCGCGTCAGGCACATACCAGCTAGGTCGCTCGAGACTGATCCGGCGGCGATTCCACATCTTCATCAGTGTCGGGAAGACGCGACCGAAACTGTTCCAGGGCCTTGGCAAGCGTATATAAAGACTGACGGCACAAATCCGCTTTTTCGCCAGCCAAACTCTCCTCGTCGGCGCTCACCGCTTCCCAGCAATCATCAGAAAGCTGTTCAGCGATAAGGCGAACGCCCTCAGCTTCAAGCTGGGCGCACAATGTGTAAACGTCAGTACAGAGGTCTTCCACATCAGCCTTGTTCATGGTTGGCGCTTGCATCAACGTGCGGCACCGGATGAGACAATCTTCAAGGCGCACACTGCCCGCCTCTCCGCTCGTTCCGCTCCCTGTTTGTGGAAGTGTGACCACAGGTGGCACTGGACCAGAATGGGGGCGAACTGGCAGTTGATAGACCTTGGCAAGAGAAGGCGCACCGGGCTGGCCGCTTGCAAGCCCGCCCAATCGGGCCATAAGGTCCTGCAATGCGTGTTCCAGCTTCTCCCGAGAAATCGGTTTGGTGAGAACACGCGTGAAACCGGCCGCATACATCAAGTCGTGATCTTCTTTGGACGTGTGTGCGGTCAAACCGATTACGGGGATGGAGGCCAACAGATCGTGACGATCACGCAAGGCGCGTGTGGCCGAAATACCATCCAGGACCGGCATGGAAACATCCATGAACACAGCGTCCACGGGATCTTCGTCAGGGTCAGTCAGGTAATCAATGGCTTGTCGGCCGTTTTCGGCTTCCGTAACCTTGGCACCAAATGCCTCCAGCATCTTGCGCAACACCATGCGATTGGGCGCGTTGTCTTCCGCCACCAGGAAGTGCATGTCCCCAGCCGCGACGGCTGGTGTCTCGGGCGCCTTTTGAGAACGAGTGGGACTTGCCAGATTTTTCGGCGGTAGGGATACCTCCAACTCCACCCAGAAAACGCTTCCCACGCCTTCGGCGGATTGCAGACCAATGTGCCCGCCCAGCCCCTCGACCAGCTCTTTGCTGATTGCCAGCCCCAATCCCACCCCGGTTGGGTCCGACGCCTGCGCCGACGGTGTGCGGGAGAAATGGGAGAAAATCGTTCTTTGATGCTCAGGTGCAATGCCGACACCTGTGTCAATAACGGACAGACGCAGCGAACACAGACCATCTTGTGTCAACCCAGCGCTTTCCGCCCGGATCGTCACGCCGCCTTGATCGGTAAACTTGAGGGCGTTATTTGTCAGATTGATCAGTATCTGACGAACCCGGCCACTGTCTGTCATCAGGTCCTCAGGTACATCCTCAGCCATGTCAATTGTCAGCGACAACTCTTTTTCCTGAGCACGCGGCAAAAGCAAGTCTCGCACCTGCTCGATCAAGTGGCGCAGGTTGACCACCTCTCGCTTGGCCTCGGATTGGCCCGCTTCGAGCCTGGACAGCTCCAGAATGTCATTCAGGATACCCAGAAGAGCCTCAGCAGATTCAAGCGACGTGTTGACATAAGTGCGCTGCTGGTCATCCAGCTGATCAGTCTCCAACATGCGCAGAAAGCCAATCACAGCACTTAGCGGCGTACGGATCTCATGGCTCATCATGCCAAGGAACGCAGTCTTTGTTCTGGCGGCCGCCTCTGCGTTTTCTTTCGCACGGGTCAGATCCTCAACAGCGCGCTTGCGGCTGCGAATGTCATGCAGGAAGAAATAAAAGCGTGATCCAGTAGACAGCACCGCCGCATTCATGGAGATGTCGACCGGCAGTTTTTCGCCGGCGCGGTCAAGCACAACCCCTTCACGACGATTTCCGGCGGATTCAGGGGAGGTTGAGCGCTTCAATGCGCTCATCACCATAAAGTAGCGCGACCATTCTTCTTTCGGCAACAACAGGCGGTGGGCTTCTTTGCCAAGCACCTCTTCACGCTTGTAGCCAAGCAGAGCCTCCGCTGCGCGGTTGAACTCAATGATGCGGTCATTGGCATCAACCCCAACAATCGCGTCCATTGCAGTGGCAATAATGGATCGCAGTTCCTCTTCCCGTGCTTTGACAGCCTCCTCCTGCTGTTTGAGTTCAGTGATATCGCTTCGAAAACCAACGGTCATACCGTCAGGTGTCCGCCGCTCGGTTACCCGCACCCATGTACCGTCATTGAGCAACTGGATGACCTCGCTTTCACTAAGCTGGTGACGCGCCATGCGGTCGGCCACCCATTCATCCACGCTCATGCCGTCCAGATCATACTGGCCGCGCTCCGCGCCCGTTCGCACGATGTATTCAAAGGTGTTCCCGATTTCGAACAAGTCGCCGCTGGTCTTGTAGAGCTCGCGATAGCGCTCATTGCATATCAGCAGCCGATCATCGGCATCATAGAGCACGAAGGCGTCGGGCAAGTGACTGATGGCTTGCCACAGCTGGTTCTGAGCCCGCCGCGCTTCTTCTTGAGCCGTTACCTGTTCTGTGACATCGCGCAGAAGGCATGCAAAATAACGTCCGTCACGCAAATAGAAGTCACTCAGCCGCAATTCCAAATGGCTGATCTCGCCATTGCTGTGGGTATAATCGAATTGATGGCGCCTTGCGAAAAGGCTTGCCTCCTGCTCTTCCGTGAACCCATCGGAGAACAACGCAGGCAAATGCACGGTTTCAGGGCGAATGCGATCCACGAGAGGCGTGCCGATCAAACCATCCACATCACTGCGAAACAAGCCCAAGGCCGCCCGATTGGCTGTTTGGATCACGCCTTGTCCATCCACCGTCAAAATGGCGTCGCTGACACTGCTGAGCAAGGCTTTGAGCTGCGTCTCCCTGTAGCGCGCCTCTTCGGCACGCGCCTCCAACTGCTGATTTTTAAGATCACATTGCGCGTCAAGTTGCTCAAGCGCACTTTCACTTTGCAAAATCTTGTTCCGATAAAGTGCATAGCCTGCCAGGCCGATCAGCAAGTAGGAAAGCCCAAAGAGGATAAACAGGGCGTTCTGCTCTTTTTCCCACTGAACCTGCCCAGCGATGCGGTCTGTAATGGCAATGGCTATGGGTTCACGAAGTGGCAACACTACCGCAACGGACAAGGAAGTCGCGCTGTCTTCACCGCCCATGTGATAGAAAAATCGCAGGCTGGTGTTGATCCGTTCAGCCAGTTGCCGTTCCAGAACAACCAGGGGCATGACAGCCGGCAGAAACAACCGATCACCATGACTGTGCGGGTGACTGTGACCGAGCAGCCGATCAAATACATCTTCCCTGTGTAGATGAAACCCTTCCAAAGGCTCGTAGACCTCGCCGTCCAAAAGCAAATGACCTTCCCGTTCAAGCACCTCCAAATCCACCGGGTAAGAGTGGATCGTCAAAAGCCCCTCAGTCGTGGAGACTGACAGGCCGTCTTCATCCTCAAGTCGCGTCAAAAAACGGGGCAAGGTGCCTTGATCAGCCACGACATGAAATGCGACCAGCAGCTCTGAGCGCATGGTGTCCAACAGCGCCCGATAGGCCCGTTCCTGCGTGTAGTTTTGAACGAGGGACAAGGTGACCAGCTGCAAAACCAACATCAAGACAATCGTTCCGGCCCCGCCCAACAGCCAAAGCAGGTAACTCCGAGGCTTGCGCTCGGTAGCCATGGGAGCAGAACAACAATTGGGATCCATCGTGAGTGCGCACCTGTACTCGCGCTCTTCTTGATCAGCAACGGAGCGCTTTCCCTTACGTAATCACGGATCCCTTAACAAGGCGGTTAGAAAGATGGTGAGCATATGCCTAACACGGCCCTTAAAAATGAAAGAGCCCGCGATGTCTCCACCGCGGGCCCAATGCCTAGACAGCTTGAAGAAATCTCAGCCTTCGGTATCGCCGATCAGTTTGCGCCTCAGCCAGCCGGACATGTTGTCCATCAGGATCACAAGACCAATTACCAGCACAATAATGTAGGCCGTGTTTTCCCAATCCTGACGGGTCCGCATCGTTTCAAGCAACTTCAGACCGATGCCACCAGCGCCCAGCGCACCAATGACCGTCGCCGATCGAGTGTTCGACTCCAGGAAATACAGCATCTGCGATACGAAAAGCGGCAGGATCTGAGGAAACACACCAAAACGGTACTTCTGGATTGGTGAGGCACCGGTGGCCTGTACCCCTTCCGCCTGACGCCGGTCTGCGTTCTCAATAGCCTCTGAAAACAGCTTGCCGAACGTACCACTGTCGGTGAAGATAATGGCAAACGTACCGGACAGAGGTCCCAAACCAAACGCCCGGATGAAGATCAGCGACCAGATCAGGGTATCAACACCGCGCAGGAAGTCGAAAATTCGGCGCAGCCCAAATCTTACGCCCCTCAACGGATTTACATTTGCGGCGGCTGCAAAGGCCAGCGGCAGAGCAATGATGCCGGCAACCAAGGTGCCAACCACAGCCATGATCAGCGTCTGAAGCAAGGCATAGAAAATGTCACCATGCTGCCATTCCGGGTTGTTCCAGAACTCCGAGGCAATGAAGCTAAGGTTGGACATCTCCGGCTCGATGCGATCGCTGGACATGGCTAGCGATGTCAATTGGCCAATACTCATCCCACTCAAGGGCGAGTTGAAACCAAACCAGAAGTTCTCCCAGCCATTTTCGTAGCGGTGAACCTCAATCTTGCTGCGCGTGATCCAAATGCGGCTGTAAAGGCTTGGGCGCGCATCAATTTGCTTGCCACTATCCCCCAACCACTCCGGCGTAACACTGCCCAGATAGACCGGATAGTCTCCGCCGCCCACACGGAACCGGAACGGCTCGTCATAGTCAGGATGGGTGTAGGTGACAATGGATTGGCCATCAAAGGCGACGATACCATCGCCGGCCAGATCAATCCGGCTTTCCGCGCCGTTGCTCTGGAACCAAGCAGGCGGCGTGTCGTAGCGTGCCCGACGCGTTCCTTCCAGCGACAGTTCAAACCCCTCATCAGCCTTGCGGAATGAAAGCTTGGCGTGATCCTTGTGGGCATAGGAATCCAGCGCATACAGCTGTGCCATATCCATCCGCGCCTTGTTCAACACGCCCGGCACATCGAAGGCAAAGAAGCAAATCACCAGATATCCGAGAATTGCAATGACAACACCAGGCGCGATGAGGCGTTGAGCCAAGGGGCGTTCAATGACGCCCGCGTACTGGTCTTCCAACCGGGCCTGTTCAAAACCGCTAACAGTTACCATGAAGTTCAGCCCCTAGAGTGTACCGGTCGCGCCCACAAGCTTGTGGCGCACCCAGCTGGAGAAATAGTCAATGGCGGTAATGGCACACACCAACATCAGAATGATCACGAAGATGTCGGCGCCGTAATTCCAGTCCACCACCATCTTGAGTTCCGCACCCAGACCACCCGCACCTACAAAGCCCAGAATGGCCGAGGCGCGCACATTGATCTCAAGTCGCAACAACGCATAGGAAAAGAAGTTCGGCAAAACCTGCGGCAAGATACCGAAACGCATCTGCTCCACCCAGTTCGCACCGACGGACCGCAAGCCCTCAACGGCTTTCATGTCTGCGTTTTCGTTGCTCTCGGAAAAGAGTTTGCCCAGCGCGCCAATGGTATGGAACGTCACGGCCATGATTGCCGCCAATGGTGATGGCCCGAAAATAAGTACCAACAGCAAGGCAATGACCAGCTCCGGAAACGCACGGGTAACGTCCAGAAAACGGCGCACGACCATGACGACCAGAGAATTGGTCATCAGATTGCGGCTGGCAAAAAAGCTCAGGATCGAACTGAAGAAGAAGCCGATCAGGGTCGAGACGATGGCGATATTGATGGTTTCCACCAGATAGGGGAAGTATTTGGCTGCCAGTGAAAACAACCCCCACCCCCGCTCATAGGCTCCTGCAAAGATATCATAGGGATAGTCCCAGAAACTGCTTAGCCCTCCCCAGAAGCTGCCCGAGTTCGCTTCCTCTGCCACATAAAAGCCGCCGAATATGGAAATGGTACAAACCAGCAGCAACAAGAAGGTGTAGGTCGTGCGCTGGCGGGCTACGCGTTCGTAGTCCTTTTCAATTTCGGCAAGGTGGGGCGATGCGTTGAACGCATTGACTAGAGCCACCGGAAACCTCCTGAAAACACAAAGTTGGCCTCGCAAGGCCAGATACAAAAGGAGCGCCGCGAGAAACGCGGCGCTACCTCAAGAATGATTAGTTGGCTTTTGCAGCTTCGATCTTGCGACGACGCGCTTCAACGATGGTTTCGTAGAAGGAGTGGTCAACTTCGACGTAGTCAGCGTATTCACCAGCCTGTGCGGAGTAGAAGCACTCTGGATCGTCCTGAACCATATCCTTCAAGGAAGCGATGATCTTTTCCTTCACGTCCTGTGGCAGGGAGCTGCGCAGAACCAGTGGACCGTTCGGGATCAGCGGAGAGCGCCATACTTCGTTGAGCTGGGTCATGTCGATCATGCCCTTGTCAACCATCTTGCGCAGGTTGCCGGAAGTGTAGCCTTCTTCCCACTCACCAACGCCGGAAGACCAGGTAACACCGCCATCAACGTCGCCGTTCACAACAGCCAGAACGTTCTGCTCGTGACCACCAGAGAAAGTAGCGGAGGCGAAGTACTCATCCGCATTGATGCCCATCTTGTCGAAAGCAACGGAAGGAACAAGGTAGCCGGAAGTGGAGTTCGGGTCAGCGTAACCCAGACGCTTGCCCTTCATGTCTTCCAGAGTTTCGATGCCGGAGTCGGAACGGGATACCATGATGGAGTGGTAACCAGTTGCGCCATCAACCTGCTTGGTGGTCAGAACCGGCTCAACAGCTTCCGGATCGGCCAGGTAAATAGCTGCGTAACCGGATGCGCCCAGCTCGGCGTAGTCCAGGTTACCGCCCTTGAGACCTTCAATGGTGCCAGCGTAGTCAGCTGCCGGGAACAGCTTCACTGGAACGCCCAGCAGCTCTTCAAAACGGTCAACCAGGCACTGGTTGTTGCGCAGACGGTCTGCTTCGTTCTCACCGCCCAGCAGGCCGATGCGGAATTCAGTGATGGTGGAGTCCTGCGCAAGGGCACCGGACGAACCGAGGGCAGCCACGCTGACAGCGGCAACTGCAGCGAGTTTAGCAGCGAAGTTCATTGGTAAGCTCTCCAAGTTAACTCAACGACAAGTCAATTATCTGCCTCTTGCCAAGGCGTGCGTTCCCGCATTCAGTGACCTGCGGGTCGGCCATCACGCTACCGCTGACGTTGCTCCAACGTTCAGGGCAGTAGAAGTGGTTGCTTCGGAAAAACTGTCATCAGCACCGTAAATCTCCCGCGCCACGTCCGTGGTCAGGCTGTCCGGCCGACCGTCGAAGACGATTTCGCCATGCAGCATGCCGATTACACGGTCACAGTATTTGCGGGCGGTATCGAGGGTGTGCAGATTGCAGATGACAGTAAGTTTGTCTTCGGTGTTGATCGCTTTCAGCGCATCCATCACCACCTGCGCATTCATAGGGTCAAGAGACGCAATGGGCTCGTCTGCCAGCAACATCTCAGGGCTTTGCATGAGCGCCCGGGCAATCGCCACGCGCTGCTGCTGCCCACCAGACAAGTGCTCGGCCCGCTTCAACGCGGTTTCCGCGATGCCCAAACGCTCCAATTTCAAAAGCGCCTGCATGCGCTCTTCCTTGGTGAACAGCTTCAAGCAACTTGTCACTGTGCCATGATCGTTCAATCGCCCGAGCATGACATTTGTCAGCACATCAAGGCGCGGCACCAGATTGAACTGCTGGAAGATCATGGCGCAATCGCGCTGCCAACGTCGCTTTTCCTTGCCTTTGAGGGCCAAAATATCGCGTCCGTTGACAAGAATGCGTCCGGAGGTCGCCGGCGTCAGACGATTGATCATGCGCAAGAGCGTCGATTTACCAGCGCCCGAGCGGCCAATGATGCCGATCATCTGGGGCTTGTCGACTGTGAAGGACGCACCCTTGACAGCAACGTGGTTTCCGAACTCTTTTCTAACGGCCTCAAATTGGATCACAACAAAATCCTAACTCGTGATTAACTTGAGCCACGAAAAGCCATAGATTCATTACAAATTCATGACGTCTTTTCTCTATTTAACCGTGTAAGATTTGTGTCATCCAAGTAAAAACGCCTTCGCAACGACTTAACGTGAAATAATTCATTTTGATGACATTGAATAATTCGCGCTTTCCTTTGTGTTTCAAGCACTTTTGCGAGTCAGGAGGAAAGGCGTTTTTTGCAAAATCGATAGAAGCGCAGCCATTCACCCGCAGCTACCAAGCTGCAAGTTTGTCTGAGATGGCGAGCGCCCGCACGCTGTGCGTGTGCCGGAAAACAAGCGTTCATGAGCGATACAAACGCCGTGGAACTGGGCCACTCCTCGGGACCGTCACTCCGCATTTTGCATCTGGAAATGTCTTGAATTGATACAAAAAGATTAACGGAACGGGAGAGACAAGCCCTTCAAACCGGCCCTATGAATTTCTTGCAGTTTGTGAAGTAACCGGCTCGCCGAGCGCATCACGGAAGGCCGCAGCAAGATCAGCCACTGCAACCGGTTTTATCAAGCATCTGAAATTGCAGGTGTTCCGCTGCCATGGTTCTGCACTGACAAGCACTGCCGACAAGCGCGGCACCTGAGCGATTGCCGCTTCCGCCAGTTTACCGCCCGTCCAGGGCGCAGGCAACTCCACCTCGCTGTAGAGCATCGATATTTCGGGATGGGAGCCCAGCAACACCATGGCCGCGTCCCCACTAGTAGCCGTTAAAACCTTGTAACCCAGTTCTTCCAGCAGAGCACAATTCACCTCAAGCAGCGCCGGGTCCCGATCAACAACCAGAACAGTTTCCCCGTTACCAAGAGGCACCTGCGCGTCCGTGCGGGCGGGCATGTCCGGGCGCTCAACACGGTCAAACCAGATCCGCACCTCGGTGCCCTGCCCATCTTCGCTGGTAATATCAATGGTGCCGCCTGCCTGCGCCACAAAGGCATAAACCATGCTCAACCCAAAACCGACACCATGTTCGGCTGGTCGCAAACTCGCTTGCGGATCCGCCAAGGCTCGCAAAATATGTGTCGGCATGCCCTTGCCGCTGTCTTGAACCTCCAGAAGCACTTTGTCGTGAGCCGCAGCAGAAACAGAGATACGCAGCATGCCCTCCCCAGTAATTGCCTCTCGGGCGTTGATGGCAAGGTTCAGTATGGCCGTCTCCAACAGCCCCCGGTCCACATGAATGCCGAGAGGTTGCTCATCGCAATCGACGCTCAACTGGATGTCTGGCCCCACCATGTAAGAGAGCAAATGCCACAAGTCCTCAATAACCGTGGCCGGATCCACAAAGCCCGGCTCTGACTTGTGTTTGCGAGAAAACGCCTGAAGCCGCGCCACATGGTGTGCAGCTCGCACGCCAGCGGCAATACCGCTGAGCGCCCGACTCTTCAACTCGGGATTAACGGCGCCGGCGCTTCGTTCAAGCAATCTCAAATTGCCCAGTACAACGGCAAGCAGGGTGTTCAATTCGCTCGCGACACCAGTTGTCAGCTGGCTGATGGTTTCAATTTTCCGTGCATGCCAGACCCGGTTCTGCGTGGCAACGCGTTCAGTCATGTCCATGTGCAGGGTAACGAAACCACCACCGGGCACAGGATTACTCCGCAGTTCGATGACATGGCCCGAGGGTAGATGCAGTTCATAGCGCTTGTTCAACCGGCCTCGGTCATGACGCAAGCTACTGAACCCCACCTCTTGACCATTAGCAGCAAACACCCGCACACCATTGCGCGCCAATGCCATGTGAATGCGCTTTATCGGCGTTCCTTGCTCGATAAAAGCAGCTGACAAGCCGTAGATGTCAAGAAAACGCGGATTGAAGGCCAAAAGGTTCCCATCGGAATCAAAAACGGTAAATCCGTCATTCATGTTGTCCAGTGTCGCAACCATCAGCCGCGACTGCTCCGCCAACTCCTTATCCATGACTTCAAGCTGAGAGATGGCATCCTTGAACACCATGAAGGATCGCGCCAGCTCCCCCACCTCGTCTGTGCGGTCCAGTCCGGGCGGCACTACTTTGCCGTCACCGTCCGCCAAGCGGCGCATAGCGGAACTCACGCCCACGATCTGCTGACCAAGCGGGCGGATATACATTAGATAGGCCGACAAGATGAGAAGCGAGACAACAAGAACGGAGCCGATGAGATATTGCAGCGTTTGCTGAGCGAATGAGGTCGTAATTCGCTCTGTTGCCCCTGCAATGGCCTCGCGGTCACGCGCAATGAACTGATCAACGGCACGCTTCAGATCGTCTGCGGTGGCGCGCGTGGACTCCAGAAACGCCTGCAACAAGGAAAGACTGCGCAACACATCAAACTTGATGTCAAAAAAGCCGTTGGCCGCCAACTGTCCTCGAAAGAACGGCAGGTCCACCACGACCGCCTGCTGCAGACCTGAAGGCAACTGCGAGACAGCAACCTCCAGTTGGCTCATGATCCGCCGGTACTGATTAAGCCGATCCCGAACGTTCTGCGGCGAAGTTGCCCGCTCTGTCAGCAGGATCTGAACAATCGCCGCTTTCAAATGGCGCTCGGTATCAATCAAGGCCCCTTGGTTTTGAACTGCAAATCGGGTGACCTGTTCCGGAGCAGGCTGGTTGACCCGGCTCAAGATGGAGGATACCGCCAGCAGTGGCGGGCCGAGCGCTTGCTGGATTTGTTCTTCACGCCTCAACAACGCTTCTCGACGATCCACCAACAGCTCTTCCAAGGCTGTCTGGCGCTCAAGTCCAGAGCGTAGCGCTGTCAGTTCCTCCGCCAACTGGGTCGAATAGGCCACAATCGCCTCCTCGCCGCTGCGATCTGTCGGCAAAACATCGCGCAACGCTATCAGCTCACTTCGCATGGCAGCCAGATCTACCCCAATCAAAGACTGGATTGTGTCTCTGTCGTTTCTGTTGCGTGCAACGACCAGGCTTTCCCCTCGCCGCTGCAACCGCTCCCCAATCCGTGCCAAACGCAGGGCGCTGGCCGCTTTGGGCAACTCTGTTTCCGTGACCTGTTTTACATCCCCTCGCAACGCAAACATGGTCCAGACGGCTATGGCGATGGCGAGCAGAACAGCCCCACCAGCAACAGCGAGAATGAGCAGCAATTTGGCCTGTACACCCAATGACCTCACGGCTCGCTCTCCATATATCCAATTGCATCTTGGTAGTGCCGGCGCTGGCTGTCACGCCCCAAACGATCCGTGATCTGCTCCCATTGAGCCGCTGCAGTATCCAACGCTTGATCCACACTGATCATGCCGTTGAGCGCACGCTCCACCTGATGGGTCAGGGCCTCCATGTAGGCCTGATATCCGGGCAATCGCAGCTCGGCAACAAGGGCTGGATCATTCAAGGCCTGCCTGTTGATGTCTAGATAGGTTTGAGCCCCCTCCTCCCCGAGAACAGCCTGCCACCCTTCAATGTTCGTCAGTTCCGCAGCGCGGTACGGATTGATGCCGCTAACGCCAACCTTGGTATCAAGAGCGCTGTTTTCCGGCGATCCGAACTCGGCAACGAACGACCAGGCCAGGTTCCGATCCTTGGTCGAGACCGGAACAACGGCGACCCATCCACCAAAGGCCAGGTACGGTACAGAGCGCGCACGAGGCAAGGCATTCCACTGATCGGTTACCGGGTTCCAGACCTCGCGACTTCCCGGAAGAGCAAAAAAACCGACCTTGTCCGCCCCGATTGCCGACGGCCAGTCCGCAGCCAAAATCCCAATATCCTGCCAGCCGATGGCCAGCGCCGCATGTCCTTCCGCGAACCGATAGCGCACATCATTGCCGCCCATGAAGCGCGCTTCATTGGGGCCATGGCTCAACGCTTCCATGTATTCGCCCAGAGCCCGCTTCCAGGCCGGAGAATTGATGCTCGGCTCCATGGTTACAGGATCAAAGAAAAATGCACCGGGATAATTGGGATGGCTGCCATATGCAACGGCGCGGCTGATGAACGACCACAGCCCCTGATCCTCTTGCTTGAAGGCTTCTAGGCTGCCAAGCAAAGGCCGCCCCGACGGATCAAGGCGGCCATTGAAGAAACGCGTCAGCTCATTGAACTCCCGCCACGTCTGGGGCGGCTGAAGCGTTCGCCCGAACTCGGCCTCAAAGTCAGCACGCGTTTGCGGATCGTCAAACAGGTCACGACGAAAAACGCCCATTTGCAGATCGCCGTCAATCGTTACGCCAAGCCAGCGCTGGTTCCACCCCATCATCGTTCGGCGGTACACAGGGTGGATGCCACCGGCATGAGGCCCGTGGATCAACCAGGCGGGCACATCAGAAAGAAAGGCGGCGAAATCCGGGACCCAGGTCGCCGGGATCACAAGTACATCAGCGGGATGACGGCCTGAAAGGAAATCCACCATGACCACGTCATAGAGATGCTCAAGGTGAACCACGTCAACAACCACGGTTGTTTCATGATCACGGGAAAAAGCATTGGCATGGACCACTGCGGGACCCGCGATGGCTGGCCCATTTCGGGTCAATACGGAAAGCGATGTTTGCTCTCTGGCCTTCGCAGCGCCTGCAATAAAGATACAGGCAACGCCAAACACCACCACCCATACCCAAGGGGGTCTTGCCTTGTTTCCTATGTCGAAGGCTTTTCTCACCGGCGCCCCTGTCTGATCCATCACTCTGAGCATCGCATCTGGCAAGCAAACCGGCGGGTTTTTGCCAATGATGAGCGTTCTAGCCTTCAACTATGTCAATTGGAGAAAAAACTTCAACTACATTTAACTTGGAGTAAATTGAAAGCACGCTACAAAACGCAAATAAAAAGCAATTTTCAAGGGCTGCAGACCTCGACATCCATAAGCCCACCCTAGATAGGGCGTTAGTCGTTTTCAGCTTTAGAGCGGGATATGATGGCAACTCTGGCACCAGAGCTGCGCTCTGAAATCATTGAAATGGCGTGGCGTGATGACACGCCGTTCGAGGCCATCCAGTTGGCCCATGGTCTCGCCGAGGCCGAAGTGATCAAACTCATGCGCCAATCCTTGAAACCTGCGAGCTTTCGCAAATGGCGGGCGCGGGTAACAGGAAGAAACAGCAAGCACGCACGACGCTCGGGCATTCATGAGCGCGCGAAAACAGGACTCCGAAGCCACACAAGTTGGGCAACGCTTTGAAACCATTTGTTTTGTGGGAGAGTGCAGAGAAGAAGTGGCGGACACGGAGGGATTCGAACCCTCGAGACCCTTCCGGGCCTACTCCCTTAGCAGGGGAGCGCCTTCGACCACTCGGCCACGTGTCCTTGACCGCGTAGATACCCACCTAAGCGCTGGACTTCAAGGCTTTTTTGTCCACCAGTGCACTTTTCCCCACGAAGCTATCTCGCAGTTTCATGTTAGAACATGTAAGGAACAAACGGGAATTTTCGGCATTTCTCAAACAAAACCCAAACAAATATGTTCTTGGTTTGGACTAGTTCTCGGTACCTTTTAGGAAGTTTCTTGCCCTCACCGCAGTCGGGTGTTCAGGTCTCGGTGCTGCGTTGGTGACGGCAATATGCTTCAGATCACCAGCGGCCCAGTTCATTAAAATCACCTTCCTGAAAAAGCCTTGCAGGTCAGCGTTTCCCAATGCTATCTGCAACAATACCAGCTGCCTTGTTTGCAGTGCCCCAACCACAGCGGCAGCCGTCTCCTTATCTGTCTCGCAGTTGCTTTGGGAGCGGAGGCCTGTGCTCGCGGATAACCCCCGAGCACTTTATAGGCCCCTTATGGCCTGAGACATTGTGGTGCAGAAACCTTGCAGCGATACCGTGTACATCCTGCGATCATGCTAACATGAGGAACGCTAAAAGGCAGTTCATCTCGTGAGGACTATTGACAAAAGTCAAAGAGTTAGTGCTTCCCAATTTGCAATTTAAAGTTTATGAAATACAAAAATAATTTAACTCAATCGATGACGACATGGCAACATTTGAATACCTAAGACTTTCTCTCAGCATCCCAGCTATCGGCGATTTGGTGTCTACGCTTGATCGCAAAGAGCCAGATATTTCTAGACAGGATTATCTAAAGGAGGCGTTTTCAAAACGGCAAGATTTCTTTCATATGGGTACGAAGTACTCATACGTACCCATTTATAAAGATCCCGAAGACAGCAATCTTCTATCAGGACTTGTAGGTAAGCCTGTTGTAGAGACAGTTAATGCTGGCCCTGAAAGCCAGTTTGCACTCACAAAATCAGAGCATTACAAAGCCTCATTTTTATGTATTGATACAGCGTCAGATAAACAAATCGTTGCATTCGAAAAGAGATCGGATGTTGGATCTCCAAAATCTATTCTTTCATCAATGTTGGAACATGTAGTTAGAGATAGAAAAAAAATATCTTGGCATACCGACATCGCTTTTATCTCTGATAGAAATGATTTTTGGGCAGCAGTTCAAGAGTACAAGGGCCAAATAACTGAACTTAAGTTTGAGTTTTACCCACCGAACGGCTTACGTGGAATGGACGCCCTGCGCAAGCTTAATAAGGAAGTAGTAAAGGAAAATAACGGACAAAGTACGGAGTACACTGTAAAGAATAAAGATGGCGCGCTTATTCCCGAGGGTGATTTCGTCAAAGAGGCAATAGACTATATCGCAGAAGGCCCGGGGTCAGCGAGCCTAAAGGCCGGAAGGAAAAAAATTTATAACTCAAGCAATTCAAAAAAAAGCAAACAAGTACCAGAATCGCTAATGCCACGGCAATGCGAACCCACTAAGATCTTAGGATTATTTTTACTTTTGTTTGGGGGGAGAAGTGATTAAGTGGATCACTTTAATCGGTGTAGGTGTCATTCTAACGTGCATGTTAGTTAGTAGAGAACATTGGCTGTCTGAGAACACGTTCTTAAATGAATTTGTTAGTCATGAACTCATCGCATTGATGGCTGTTGTACTTACTGTAACGCTAGCTAGCGTAGCGAACCTACATCTCGCGTTAAACAGAATGGTGAGAGAAAGGTTCAACGGAAATCACAACATTCAGAACGCAGCCGACAAGGTGAAGAAAGAGATCAGGGACAACGCTTGGTACATTTTTTGGGGCTTTTCTATCACCATAGTCTTATTATTTGTTAAGGGTTTGAATGAAGATTGTTCAACTACGATTGCAATTGTAAATGCATCGGCTTTGTGGATCTTAGCCCTCTACATTTTGTGTATGTACGACGTTTATCAAGTTGTGTTCGGCGTAGTGGAACTTGATAAGATAGGTACCAATGACAATGCTGAAGATTTCAGTAGCGATTCTGCTCAACCCTAATTTGGGTGACGCGTTACGAACTCCTAAGCAAACGACATCACAGTGAAAACAACCAAATGCCGCGCAAGAAAAGGCCGAAGCTGTTGACGCGGACCTGCGGCGCGGCGCATGACCAAGGCGGCAGATCTCATTGAAGAGAGTATCGGTGAGACGCTGACCTATTACGGCTTTCCGGACAGCCACTGGCGCAAGATCAGGACCAACAATCCTCTGGAGCGGATCATGAAGGAAATCCGGCGAAGAACTCGAGTTGTCGGAGCATTCCCGGACGGTCAATCATGCCTGAACCTGGCCGCAGCCAGGCTTAGGCACATCGCGGCCGGCAAATGGTCTTCCCGCAAGTACATGAACATGAAACCGCTCTACCAGGAGCAACACCAAACCCACGGAGCCGTCGCCTGAAAACGAAAGTGCGAAAAATCTTTGACACTACCCTCGCATCTCGGTCCTGCGCGGCCGACCACCGGATTTGGCGGGAGGGATCAGCAGCGCTAAAATCGTCCATTCAGGGTCCATCAAATCAGTTGGATAACGCAGATGGTCCCGGTTATGCAGTCGGCGAGTGATATCATCACAGGGCATTCGATCCTCCATGTTCTAGACAAAGACGGTTGAATCACAACCCGTTGATATCACTCAACTACTTTTAAATCAGGCTCTAAGAGCTTAAGGGACGTCCTGACAATAGATACCTAAATATGTTCAAGCGACAAAGTAATTAGACAAATCAGACTGCCCAACCTCTCATCGCATTGACTTTCTCTAAATACTTCGAAGATGGCCGATCTTTGAGATTTTGGGGTAAGTTGATCTGAGGAAGCAATTTTTCAGAAAACCCTGCAAGCCCTACATCAAGACCCGAGTTCGCCAACTCACGTTCTTTTGAAAGGTTACGGTGGATGCGGTAATCAACGTCAAACGTTACCAATGCTGAATCAAATGCACGGTGATGAAGAGCGCACAAGGCAATTCCGTTACTCGTCTCATCAGTGCTTTCAGGATGCGCTGCTGGAAGTAAATGCGCCGCGTCGATAAGCCGAAGTTGCACGCCGCACATAGCACACGTTTGTGAATAGGCTGTTAAAACGCGATCTTTGAAGTTTGCATCGCGGAGAGCTTTTTTCGTTGAGACTACTGCCCATCGTCGTAATTCAGGAACGTGATCTTGAATATCCTTTTCATTTACTTTGTTCGGATCTTTGCAAATTTCATCCAGGATTCTCAACGCTTCCTCTGAAGATCCGCAGGCATGTAAATCTTCCATATTTTCGAGATACGCGGCCATATAGGACGGCTTTATAGCAAACGCAACTTCTTCCTCCCCCTTGAAGTGCGAGGCTAGACCGTTGATGCGCGCCTTTTCTAAAGCTGGTTGCCGAATTTGAATCGAAGGTGAACCACCAAGGATGCCAAGATGCTTCCTAATGTCATAAGCTGCAAAAACCTCCAACTCCTCACACCAGCCAAGAATCACCGTTTTTCCACCAATGTCTGGAACGAATTGTTGACCGCCACGAACTACAGGTAATCCAGTTACTTGAATGCGCCATTCATCCGGAAGCTGTATACGTCCGCCGAAAGTAAGATTCCAGATATATACACGCAAACGAAATGAGTTTACGTAGTTAACAAGCTGATATACGGCCGGATGCTCCATCTCAGATGATAATCGCAAGAAGCTTATTCCGCTTTTATGCAACGCACTTTCAAAAATCCTCAGAAGTGTAGATTTTTTTAACCGGGGCATTTCACTATTCTGCTGTTTTTATGATAGTCACGTCGTCCCTGCAAACATTTGATTTACTTATGTTAGCCGGACGCTGCCTGCCACCATCCTCAGGAAGGGGCGCGCTATCTCGCTCATCAACGCCATTCCACAGCAAACCAGGGTGCGGGATGCGGTAATAGCCACTCTCATCGTTCTTTTGAGCTTTTCCCTTTGGCAACTCAACCTTCTGAACAAATCGTCCTTTTGCACCTTCAAGATACGATTCTATTAGTTCGGCGCAAACCCACTTCCGTCCAAGACGTTCTGCAACTTCTCCAGTTACACAACTGCCCGCGAACGGGTCGAGTACCACGTCGTCAGGATCGGTGACCATGCGAATAAAATATTCAGGCAACGCCGCAGGGAACCGTGCTGGATGAGCCTTGATAGAATTATCTTTACAATAGCGCAGATAGCCACTGTTACTTTCCGTATTCGGTATAGCGATCAGGTTTGGCGGGATAGATGCACCATTATCGATAGCGAACTTATCGCTAATATCATGACCAGAAGGACGCATCTTTGCCTTATAGCCATTGCTCAATAGCGTCTTCATACTGTCGCTGTAAGGTTGCAGAACTCGCCTGTTGCTTGCGCGAGGCCAAGGAGACTTGGACAGCCACCAGACAGTATTCACTCCATCCTTGACGCGAATACGTCGAACATTAACCCATTCAGCTGGTGTAGGCAGCTTAGAAGGATTCCACCAATAGAATTCTTGTGCTAGGTGAAAATTGTACTCCTCACATAGCATAATCAACAGCTTAAAATGATATAGGCTTCGAACCGGCAATCCAGGTTTCCATGCGCCACCCAAATCGATAACTAAGCTACCGTCTTTTTTTAAGATGCGTTGAAACTCCACCGCGAAATTTCGAAACCAATCAAGATAAGTGTCTTCTTGCTCATTGCCGTAGTCCTTTTTTCGAGTCAGCGCGAATGGCGGACTCGTCATGATGAGATCTACCGTTTCAGTCTCCTGGCGCTTCATCACATCTAGGCTATCGGCGTGATAAATGCGCCCTAGATTTGTTTCATGATAAGTTGCCAGAGGCTTTGTTTTTGTCATTTTCGCCTCCATTAGAGTTCAAGCTTTTTTAAGTTCATAGCGTGCCTTGCCTCGCGCTCGAAAGACCTAATTATTGTTGTAGGACGATCTCCAATCTCCAAAAGATCCGCACCATTCAGCATTACAATAGCAAGATTTGAATCAGCCATGATCTTGTTCGCGTATCGGCGTGCTTCGACACCAATTTCACCAGTTGTAGCGATAACTATAACGTTACTTTTCAAAAAGTGTGTGATACCGACTTCCTTGGCAACATCATCAAGAGAGACTCTTGCAGTGTTTTTGCACTGTACTTGCCAACGTGAAAACACCAAGCGAGCACTCTCAAAAACCAAATCAACTTCTGCTCCGCCAGTCTGATTTGCTCGAAGTCGTGTGGCTACGTACGTCATGTCGAGTAGGCGCATTATTTTGAAGGCTAGAGCTTCGAGTGCTAAGCCGGCCTTGTAACGGTTGTCATCCTCGAGTTCATCTAGAATTCCTGATAGTGGTGTTCTCAAAAGTTTCAAAAGCTTTGGGTCGGTTTGGCCCTTTAGCTGTTCTAGAAGCGGCTCAACCACATCGGCAATTAATTTTTTTGTTGGCGCAACATGGAAAGGTTTTGCTCCGCGACCGGACGTTGTCTTCTCCACGAAAATGTAACCCGAATCTACCAAGGCATTGAGCACGAGCTTCGGCAGGCTCTTCTCTGGAAACTTTACGCCGTAAGTCGCCGCAGCGAGTTTCGCAATCTCATTCGCCGGTTGCGGCTCGATCTTTCCAGTGTTGGCCAAAGCGCGCAGAAAAGCACGTTGCTCAGAGGTAAACTCAGCCAACACTTCGAATTCGTCCGGGTTAAGGCCAAGTATTGCTTCAGTCCGGAAAGGATCGACTTGCCAGCGGCTTCCAACAAATACCCCAGCTTTTGAAAGCCAAAGCCGCATCATGCTCGGATGTTTTCCACCAGAAGGGTAGTGAACACCCCGAGCCGCCAGACCTTCCCTAAGCGTGGTCAGGTTTACGATTTCTCCTGCCGCCACCATATCCTGAATGCAACGAACAAGCGTCATCCCGTGAAGGTGCAAAAGGATATGTTTTGCAAACCGCTCGTAAAGCCGAACCTCGTCGTCCTTGAGCATGAATAGTTCTTGACCAAAATCGGTCAAGTTAGCCTCTCTATCGATAAGCCCGTAAGCTATCATGCCCAGCTTGGTGTTATTTGCGAGTTTTTTGCGATTGTATTCGCTGGTATTATGGTCTTCGAAATATGCAATGCGAACGGCTTCCTCAAAAGACTTCCAATCGCCACCATGGGTTTGTGCCATCTCCAGTACAGCACGTAATTCAATTTGAGATGGAGAGAACTCACTGCCAAAGGGAAGGTCACTTTTTTTCATCGACCCAACACTTTCGTTGAAGAAACAATCTGTTCATCCAATGGTTCGTTATGTTCAAGAAAATCAGCAACTGCACGCCTTACAAGCCAAGCCAGAGATACTTCCTCATTATCTGCAATTCTTCGCAACTCCTGATAATGTCGATCGTCGATACTTATACTAATCCGCACAATTCTTTTGCTTGTTTTGGGACGCGCCATGGTAGTACTCCTGCGGTGTAATATTCACCACTAAACACCAAGCGTAAGATTAAACAAAAAGTTTTTTAATGATTTGAATTCTTTACCCACAACAGAGAATTTCCGTTTCGCTGACATACACCAAAGTGTGGCCTTGGTATGTTGTTAACAATCTAGCGGGAAAAAAATTTCACCGAATACGAGCCGCGCCACAACAATTCCCGATGAGTAGCTCAAAAACGCGCTTCCCGCTTTCTTTCGCAATGGTGTAGGTGATCTGAAGTTGTTCCACACTAAAGGCTGAGAACACTTCTCGTATGGGCCCAACATCATTGAGTGACAGCAGGAAGCGTCCTTTGATCCTTGCAAGTCGCAAAGCCATCTCCTCATAATCCGTTCGTTTGAAGACACCCTTCCCATAGTCGTTCTCACCGCCATAGTAAGGCGGATCCAGGTAGAACAATGTCGATTCCTTGTCATAGCGCTCTATACAATCGCGCCAATCTATGCACTCAATTGTAACGCCAGCTAAGCGCGTTGATGCACGCCTCAGGTTGCGCTCGGCCTGCGCCAAGTTAAACCTAGATGGACGCTCTATGCTCACCCCAAAGCTTTGGCCAGACGATTTACCCCCTAAGGCCAGTTTCTGCAAATAGTAAAAGCGCACAGCACGCTGAATGTCGGTGAGATGGTCAAGTCCCGCCCCTTTCAGCGCTTCAAACTCAGCGCGACTGGAAGGAAAGAACTCCAACGAGCGCAAAAACTCCTCCCGGTGACTTCTCAGAACCCGATAAAGCAAAATCAGATCGCGATTGATGTCGTTAATCACCTCGCCTTTGGCCTGCACAGTGCGCCGCCAAAACACACCACCCATGCCGCAGAAGACATCAACATATGTGTCATGCTGGATCTGATTGATCCGCCCTACTATGCGTTTTGCCAGCTGTCGTTTTCCACCCAGATACGGCGCAAGCGGCTCAACTTCGATTGCAGCAGTCTCCCCAAATAGGTTCATTGAGGTTCCTCACAAGCTATGCCATAGAGTCCCCGCCTCACAGCCTTCGGTTGTGCGGAAGTGGCAGGGATGGACTTGAAAGGTGACTGTAAGTTCACACGGGCACGTTTGCCGACATGGACCGTGGATTGACGTGCCACAACACGTCGAGCTCCCTGCCTCTCTCAGACAGGAAACCTTGAGATCAGTAAATGGTAGAAAACTAGTTCAATTTCATCAGGGAACAGACCTGGCCCGATACGCTCATCAACAGAAACGCGAAGATCAAAGCAGAATACATGTTTACAAGAAAAACAGCAGCGCGGCTTAATGGATCTTTGGAATTAATATGCGCATCAATCCGTAGTAAGCGGCATGGTTCTCTGCACCACATTGAGCTCCCATGACAAATAATTATTCTCCCCGCACCCGGAACAAATCAAAAGATAAGCTCTATTTGTAGGGAGTTTATCAATTATATTTTGAGGAATACTATTTGAATAATTGCAACAACTACAAACGACTTCAAAAACTCTGCGTACGAAGCTCATGTCAGCCTGTTCGTATTTGTAGCTTTCATTGCAGTTGGGACGAATGCAATTGACAGTCTGGCCGTCATTCAAAAGTTCAAGCCGCCGCTTGTTCTTTGCACCACAACTACATTCAAAAGAAACTTCTTGTCCACCGATGCCAACGAACGCCAATGTGCCCTCGGAAACTTCCCTTATTTCTGCAAGGGCCTCACGGACCTTGCACGCTATTTTTTCTACGTCACCGTATTGGTTGACGGTTACGTCTTTCGAAGTCGGGATTCCGATATGCAGAGCGAGCTTGGCAAGAGCGTTCCAGAGCTTGCCTAGCTTGCTGGGCTCAAAGCCTACTTGGGTGCCCAAGGGAAGGAACTGCATCGCTTCGTAATCTTCACGATTTAACGGTAGTGAATCTTCCGGTACAGGCTCTCGACCAATATAAACCTTAACTGTCTCCGCAGCATTGCGGTCAACTTCATTAATGAGCGTGTTCACTATGTGACTAGGCTGCCATTTCCTGAGGTCATCGTGAGAAATGTAATCATGTGCCAATCGGAGGCGCTCATAACAAATTCTCTCAATAGCTAAACGGCACTCAAGAGCAGCATAGGTAACACTAGCCGCAGTATTCTCTTCGAGAAGTTTTTCAATCTGAGCTACTCCCCATCCGTTGGACAGGTTTAGGCGTAAATTAAGCTACACTGTGCATCTGCTGATCGGGTTGGTGTTGTTCGATGCGCTGCCAATAGACCACGGCAGGCGGTTTGCCGCCAAGGGCGGAGTGGGGGCGTTTCCGGTTATAGAAGTCCAGCCACTTTCGGATACCGGCCCTGGCCTGTGAGCCGGTTTCCCAGGCGTGCAGATAAACGCACTCGTATTTGAGCGTGCGCCACAGCCGTTCGACGAAGATGTTGTCGAGGAACCGTCCCTTGCCATCCATAGATATACGCACGCCCATCCG